>NZ_CAJQUA010000001.1:1360000-2705000 GCF_907163135.1 Brachymonas denitrificans
TCTCCACATAACGCTGCCAGTCCGCCTGCGGCGGCGCCAGCACCTTGCCCAGCACCGCCGGCTGGTGCGGCGTGTACTTGCCCGCCCCCGCATTCGACAGCAGCGTAGCCGCCTCCGCGCGATGGTCCAGCGTCCACAGCTGCGCCTTCACCAGCGCCTGCGTCACCTTCTGCACCCAGTCCGGACGGCGCTCCACATCATGCGCATGGGCCACCGTCACGCAGCATGCATGGTCGCGCCATACATCGCCGGTAAAGCGCAGCACCTTGCCCACCCCCTTGTTCTCGGCCACCGCATTGAAAGGCTCGGCCACGATAAAGCCGGCAATATTCTTCGCCGCCAGCGCCGCCACCATGTCGGACGGCGCCATCACGATCAGGCGCACCTGGCGCGGCCCCGGCGTATCGTTCTCGGTCACCTCCAGCCCGTTGCTGCGCAGCAGATACTGCAGCACCACGTTGTGCACCGAATACCAGAACGGAATCGCCACGGTCTTGCCACCCAGGTCTGCCACGCTGCCGATGCCCGGCTGCACCGTCAGCGCCGAGCCGGCCATATGGTTCCACATCAGCACCTTCAGCGGTGACTGGCTGCCATAGCGCGCCCACACCGTCATCGGCGACAGCACGTGCACCAGATTCACCTGCCCGCTGATGAAGGCCTCCACCAGCTGCGCCCAGCTGCGGAACAGCACCGGCTGGTCCACCACCACGCCTTCGGCCTCGAACAGCTTGCGACTGTGCGCCACCAGCAGGGGCGTGGCATCGGTAATCGGCAGATAGCCGATGCGCAGCGGAGCGTCCGGCTGCATCGCATGGCGTTGGCCACAGGCCTGCAGCAGTGGCAGGCTGCCGGCACTTGTAAACAGCGCAGCCAGTTTCATCCATTCGCGGCGGTTCAAGGCATGCTCCTCAGATCACGTACTCGACGGTCTCGATCTGCTGGCGTTGCAGACGCGAATCACGCAGCGACTGCAGAATCTCCACACGCAACGCATTCATCTGCAAGCCCACATCCTGGCGCGGGAACGGTGCCTGTAACTGCCACTGGCCAATCAGCCGTCCCGGGCTGTTGCCGATCAGCAGCACGCGATCGGACACCGTCAGCGCCTCGTCGATATCGTGCGTCACCAGCACCGCCGCAGCCTGGTGCTGCGTGGCGATGGTGCGCAGCAGTTCCTGCATCTCGGCCCGCGTCACCTCGTCCAGCGCACTGAAAGGCTCGTCCAGCAGCAGCACCTTGGGCTGACGCGCCAGCGCACGGGCCAAGGCCACGCGCTGCGACATGCCGCCGGACAATTCGCTCGGGTAGGCTGCAGCCGCATGGCCCAGCCCCACCTCATCGAGCGCAGCATCCACTCGGCGCTGCAGTTCCGCCTTGCCCAGTTCCGGCTGGTGCCTGAAATCGAGCCCGAAGGCCACGTTCTCGCGCACGTTCAGCCACGGGAACAGCGAGGCCTGCTGGAACACGAAGGCCGCCCGCGGATGCGGTTGCTGCAGTGGCTTGCCGAACAAGGCCACTTCCCCGCGCTGTGCCAGTTGCAAACCCGCCAGCACCCGCAGCAGCGACGACTTGCCCACCCCGCTCGGCCCGAGCAGCGACACCAGCTCGCCCGGCTGCAGCGCCAGCGAAAAATCCTGCAGCACCCATTTGTGCGAACCATCGCCCTGCGCATAGCCCAGGGCAATGTCGCGTGCTTCCAGCACCGTGGCAGCGTGTGTCGTCATGCGTCAGCGCTCCCCGTCTCCGTCCGGAATCTCGACGAAATCGTCTTTGCCGACGCCGCAATCCGGACAGGTCCAGTCGTGCGGAATATCCGCAAAACGGGTGCCCGGCGCGATGCCGTGCTCGGGCATGCCTGCGGCTTCGTCGTAGATCATTCCGCAGGGAATGCACATCCATTGGCTCATCAAAAACTCCTTCAAACGGCCGGGGTTTCGGTTGCGACGCATGGAGCTTGCCTGGCCGGATCCTGCTCGGCGTCCGCCCGCTGCCTGCCCGCAACCCCGTTTCCGGCCGCCGCTGCATGCGGAACCAATGCCGCAGGATTGGCTGCCGTCAGCACCGCAATGTCATGGCGCAGCTGCTTCAGCGCGGGCGTCACAATCGCCACGAACAGCGCCTCGCGGCTGCGGCGCTGCGCTGCATGGCGCATCAGGTAACCGCGCGCACCGGCATGCAGCGCGGCCGACTGGGCCGCACGCAGCGACAGCTCGCTCGCGTGCAGGCGCGCCTGCAGCACGGGCAGGATCTCCACCGTGCCCGCCTCCGCCTGCTGCGCCAGCTGCCGCGTCTGCACGCGCAGCGCATCCAGCTCTTCCTGCAGGTCGTCGTGCTGGTCATCCAGCCAGGCGTTCGTCACGCACTGCGTCAGGTTGCTCTCGCGGATCAGCTTCAGGCTGCCCTCGATCACGCCCAGCGCCATGCCGATCTGCAGCAGGATGAAGCCCGGCTTCACCCGCCCCAGAAAGGCGTTGAACTCGTTCGGTTGTGCCAGCACGTCGGCAAAGGGAATGTGCACCTGGTCGAAGCGCACATTCAGCGTGCGCGTGCCTTCCAGCGCGCAGAACTCGGGGCAGGGCTTGAGCGTCACGCCCGGCGCATTGCCACGCACCACGAACATCACGTAGCCGCCCTCACCCAGTTGTGCCGTGGCCGCAAAAATGTGCTCTTCCCCGATGTTGGACACCCAGGGCAGGCTACCACTCACCACATAGCCGCCCGCTTCCGGCTCCGCCTGCAGCAGATGCTTCTCGATGCCGCTCAGGTGCTTCACGGTGTTGGACATGCCCGTGCCCGCCAGCAGCTCGCCACGCAGCACCTGCGGCAGATAGCGCTCGCGCGCCACCGGATTGCCGCTCTGGCGCAGATACCAGGCAAACGTGCCCTGGCACCACAGCGTAAAGGCAGTCGCACCACATTCGGCACCCACGGCCGCCATCAGCTCGATCTGCGTCGCCAGCCCCAGGCCGGAACCCCCCTGCTCCGGCTGCGCCAGCGCGGCAAAACCACCCAGCGCACCGAGCTCGCGCAGCCAGGCTTCGGGGTACAGGCCCTGGCGGTCAATCTGTTCCACCAGCGGACGCAGGCCGGTCCGCACATGCGAACGGACTTGTCCCAGCAGGAGTTGAGCGGCGTCGGACATGATGTCTCCTTCATCAGCAGGCGGCCAACAAGGCAAAGGCCACCCCGGCACCCACACCGGCGGGTGCCTGCAATCAGATCATTCGGGGGGAAACGGGCAGGCGCGATAGCGTCGCAACTGCCTGGTACCGGTATGCCGGCCGCGCCTCGGGCGTGCCGCCACCAGGCACCCGGTGCAGCATCAGGCGTAAGGCTGCAACTCGGGGTTGATCGGCGTGCGCGCCAGATTGTTCGAGTAATTGCACAGCGTGGCCAGCGCCACGCCCAGCACCACTTCCAGCGCCTGCTGCTCGCTGTAGCCGGCGCCATGGAAGGCAGCCAGATCCTCGTCCGGCACATTGCCCTTGTGCTCCATCACGGCCAGCGTGAACTGCGCCAGCTGCTGCAGCTTGGGATCGTTGATGGCATTGGTGCCACGCAGCGCCTCCACCACCTCGTCGGGCAGCAGCTTCTTCTTGCGCGTCAGTGCGGTATGGCCCGCCACGCAGAAGCCGCAGCCATTCGTCACTGCCGCGGTGATCTGCACCACTTCACGCTCGCCGGCGCTCAGGCTGGTGCGGCCGTTGATGGCGCCGACCTCCTGGTACATCTCCAGCGCGGTGGGGGCATTGGCCAGCACACCGATCAGGTTGGGCAGGAAGCCATTGTTCTTCAGCGCCGTCTGCAGGCGCGGCTGGGCTTCGGGATGGGCGGAATCAACAGTGTGGATGGGCAGGCGGCTCATGCGAAGGGTCCTTCAAGAATTTGGCAATGCTTCGCATGGTAGGGAGGCTTCTAATAATTGAAAAATACTTTTTCCTGGTTTGCATATTCAAAAAATGACATATGAAAGTCACAGCACCCCTGGCAAAACGCACTTCGACAATCACGATCAGGGCAGCTACTCCCTGCAGTCAGTGGTTAAACCCGGCAAATGAAGGCTGTCCACCCGTATCTGCTTGCAACTTTCGTGACATTGTTCACAATTCCTGAATCCACTGTTCCGCCGCCCAGGAGCGCTACAACAGCCGCAAGGAAGCAGAGGCCTACCTCAAGAACCCCGTCACTCCTTTCATCAACACCGACGCGACAGCACGCGACATGGATTTGATCCGCGATCTGCTGGGAGAGGAAAAACTCAACTATCTCGGCTATTCCTACGGCACCTGGCTGGGCGCCTGGTATGCCAGCCTGTTCCCCGAGCGTGTCGGCCGCATGGTGCTTGATAGCTACATCGACTTTTCAAGACCGCTTGACATCATCGCCCCTCAGATTCCGGCACGCCAACGGGCGCTGGACGAAATCCTCATTCCCTATGCAGTGCGCCACGCCCGGCACTTCCAGTTGGGAACCTCCGAAGCTGCAGTGCGCACGCACATGGCCAATCTGAGCCCGCGGATGCAGCATACGATCGCCGTCCCCCTGTTGCTGACAGCCTACAAGCGTGACGGAGCCGACCAGTTTCTCGAGGTCATCGCCATCGCACGCGAACTGGATCAACTGTTCACGACAATGCCGAAACCGCTGGACCGGGCTACAGCAGAAAAGGCAGCGCAACGCCTGCCCTTCATCCGCAGGGACGCCGAACGCAAGGCAGGCAGGCAAGTCATCGCCCAAAGACTTCTGGCAAGCTATTTCGAGACATTGCCCCACCCCAGACGGGAAGGGCTCGACATGGACTTCAACGCCTCCACCTACGCGGCGATTCGCTGCAATGATGCACCGGCATCCACCGACTTGACCGCCTGGGAGAAGCAGCTCCAGGATGCGGCCGAACGCGCACCGCACTTCTTTTTCGGGCTGTACAACAACACCTGCGCTACCTGGGTACGTCCAGACCTGAAACAACCCGACCCGACTCCCCTGCAGTCACTGGATCTGATGCTGGTGCAATCCCAATACGACGTAGCCACCCCGGTGGAAGGAGCGAATGCCTTCTTTGCCCGGTTGCCACGCGCCTTCCGCGTCTACGTGCCCGGAGAGCTCGAGCGTGGCTTGTTCCCCTACCGCGACAGGAACTGCGTGGATCTGACGGTCACCCGCTACCTCCTTGGCGAACCGCCAGCGCAACGCGAGACCGTATGCTCCGCGCTTCCCTTGGAACAGGATGCCAGGAAGTAAAACCCTGTGAAGCCATCGAGCGGGCTCCTGACCCCACTCCGTAATTGTCACCTTCCAGCAAAAAGCCCCCTCGTGCAAGCACGCAGGGGGCTTATGGCGAAGGCCGGCACAAGACCGGCCCGTCAGGCAATCGCCAGTTACTCGATCGCCTTCACCATGTCCTCGACCACTTTCTTGGCATCGCCAAACACCATCATGGTCTTGTCCATGTAGAACAGCTCGTTGTCCAGGCCGGCGTAACCGGCGGCCATGGAACGCTTGTTCACGATCACCGTCTTGGCCTTGTAGGCTTCCAGGATCGGCATGCCGTAGATCGGGCTGCCCTTCTGCAGCGCAGCCGGGTTCACCACGTCGTTGGCGCCCAGGATGATGGCCACGTCGGCTTGTGCGAACTCGCCGTTGATGTCCTCCATCTCGAACACCTGGTCATAGGGTACTTCGGCCTCGGCCAGCAGCACGTTCATGTGGCCAGGCATGCGGCCGGCCACCGGGTGGATCGCGTACTTCACGCTCACGCCATGCTCGGTCAGCTTCTGCGCCAGTTCGTTCACGGCGTGCTGCGCACGCGCCACGGCCAGACCGTAACCCGGCACGATGATCACGCTGTCGGCGTTGCTCAGCATGTAGGCTGCATCGTCCGCACTGCCGCTCTTGACGGTACGCTGCTGCTGGTCGCCACTGGCAGCCGCACCGGCGTCCCCGCCAAAGCCACCCAGAATCACGTTGAAGAACGAACGGTTCATCGCCTTGCACATGATGTAGCTCAGGATGGCACCGGACGAACCCACCAGCGAACCGGCAATGATCAGCATGCTGTTGTTCAGGCTGAAACCAATGCCTGCAGCCGCCCAGCCCGAGTAGCTGTTCAGCATGGACACCACCACCGGCATGTCGGCACCGCCGATCGGGATGATCAGCAGCACGCCCAGCAGGAAGCCGATCAGCGTCACCAGGATGAAGGCGGTCCAGCTCTGCGTCATGGCAAAGCTCACAATGAAGAACAGCGCGGCAATGCCCAGGCCCAGGTTGATCCAGTGCTGGCCGGGGAAGGTCACCGGCGCGCCCTGGAACAGGCGGAACTTGTACTTGCCGGACAGCTTGCCGAAGGCAATCACGGAACCAGTGAAGGTGATGGCACCGATGAAGGAGCCCAGCGCCAGTTCCACGCGGTTGCCGACCGGAATCGGATCACCCAGCGCGGCAATGCCCAGCGCATGCGGCTCGGCCACGGCAGCAATGGCGATGAACACCGCAGCCAGACCGATCATGCTGTGCATGAAGGCCACCAGCTCTGGCATCTTCGTCATTTCGACGCGCTTGGCCATGATGGCACCGATGGAACCGCCGACCAGCAGGCCCAGCAGCACCCAGGTCAAGCCGATGGGCGAACCCGCCAGCTTGACGATCAGCGCCGCCGTGGTCAGCACGGCGATGGTCATGCCGACCATGCCAAACATATTGCCGCGGATGGAGGTGGTCGGATGCGACAGGCCCTTGAGCGCCTGGATGAAGCAGATGCTTGCAACCAGATAGAGCAGAGTAACTACGTTCATGCTCATTTTTCAGCTCCCTTCGCGGCGGGCGTCTTGCGCTCCTTCTTCTTGAACATTTCCAGCATGCGGCGCGTCACCAGGAAGCCGCCGAACACGTTGACCGCGGCCAACGCCACGGCAGCCACACCCATGGTCTTGGCCAGGGCGCCCTCGGTCAGGCCGGCGGCCAGCATGGCACCGACGATCACGATCGCGGACACCGCGTTGGTCACGGCCATCAGCGGCGTATGCAGCGCGGGCGTGACGTTCCACACCACGTGGTAGCCCACATAGATGGCCAGCACGAAGATGATGAGGTTGATGATGGTGGGAGAGACGATGTCCATGATTACTTCCTCTTCACTTCGCCGTTCTGCGTCATCAGGCAGGCCGCCACGATGTCGTCTTCCATGTCGACCTTCAGGCCCCCTTCTGCCGGCAGCACCAGCTTGAGGAAGTCGATCACGTTGCGCGCATAGAGCGAACTGGCATCGGCCGGCACCAGGCCGGCGATGTTGGTCTCGCCCACGATGGTCACGTCGTGCACGCGCACGGTCTGGCCGGCCTGCGTCAGCGGGCAGTTGCCATCCGTGCCGTTCGGGCCCTTGCCGGCGGCCATGTCCACGATCACGGAACCGGGCTTCATGGCCTTGACCATATCCTCGGTCACCAGCGTGGGCGCAGCGCGGCCCGGAATCAGCGCGGTGCTGATCACCACGTCGGCAGCGGCCACGCGCTTGGCCACTTCGGCCTTCTGGCGATCCAGCCAGCTCTGCGGCATGGGGCGGGCATAGCCCCCCACGCCTTCGGCCGCTTCACGCTCTTCGTCAGTCTCGTAAGGCACATCGATGAACTTGGCGCCCAGCGACTCGACCTGCTCCTTCACGCTCGGGCGCACGTCGGAGGCCTCGATCACGGCACCCAGGCGCTTGGCCGTGGCAATCGCCTGCAAACCGGCCACGCCGACGCCCAGGATCACCACGCGCGCGGCCTTGACGGTACCGGCAGCGGTCATCAGCATCGGAAAGAAGCGCGGGTACTTGTCGGCCGCCAGCATCACGGCCTTGTAGCCGGCGATGTTGGCCTGGCTGGACAGCACGTCCATGCTCTGCGCACGCGTGGTACGCGGAGCGGCTTCGAGGGCAAACGCGGTGATACCCGCAGCCGCCATGCGCTCCAGATTGGCGCGATCAAACGGATCAAGCATGCCGACCAGGGTGGCAGACGGCTTGATCTGGGCCAGTTCGGCTTCGGAAGGCGCACGCACCTTCAGCACCAGCTCGCTGCCCAGGGCAGTGGCCGCATCGACGATGTTGGCACCGGCCGTTTCATAGGCCGCATCGGTAATACCGGCACGAATGCCGGCGCCTGCCTGGACTTTCAGGGTATGTCCCTGTCCGACCAGCTTTTTCACAGTTTCCGGCGTTGCGGCCACGCGGGCCTCGCCGGGCACTGTTTCCAGTGGGACTCCAATTTGCACGATACTCCTCCAATATCAAACGGAACCTGTGTCTATCTGGCCTTCTGCGGGCCATTCGGCAAACGATCGTCGCGCCCCCCGTTTCACGGCACGGGACGAAGGCATCCCATGCTGCCTAATCTATTGCAACAGATATTAACAGTCAAAGGCCACGCCTTTCGATGTAATTACCAATAACCGGCCGGCAGCAACCACCCGAATTACTGCCGCGCGTTGCGCACGGCCGGTGGCAGCGCCTGCGGGTGGCTGGTGCGGAAGGGATTGATATCCAGCCCGCCGCGACGGGTGTATCGCGCATAAACCGAGAGTTTGACGGGCGCGCAGCGGCTCCAGATGTCGGTGAAGATGCGCTCCACGCACTGCTCGTGAAACTCGTTGTGGTTGCGGAAACTCACCAGATAGCGCAGCAACCCTTCGTGGCTGATTTGCGGGCCGCTGTAGCTGATTTGCACACTGCCCCAGTCCGGCTGCCCGGTAATCAGGCAGTTGCTCTTGAGCAGGTTGCTGGTCAGCGTCTCGCTCACGATGCCCTCTTCAGGGATGGTGGTCAGCAGCTCGGGCGCGGGATGGTAGTGCGTGCACTCGCAGTCCAGGCGATCCAGGCTGAGGCCGTCCAGCTCGTGGATCGGCTGCTGGTCGAACAGTTCGGCCGGCACCAGGCGCACGCCGATGCTGGCATCCATGGTAGCGGCCCCGCGCCAGGCCGCCTCGTTCAGGTCGGCAAAAATGCGCTCGCGCACTTCCTCGATCGAGCCGATGCGCGTGTTGTTGAAACTGTTCAGATAGAGCTTGAAGGACTTGCTCTCGATGATGTTGGGCGTCTCGCAGGGAATGTTCACCTGCAGCAGCGCCACCTGCGGTTTGCCGCGCAGATTGAGCCAACTGAGTTCATAGCCGGTCCACAGGTCGGCGCCCATGAAGGGCAGGCGGCCGGTAATGCCGATTTCATCGCGCTTGGGCTGGCGCGGCAGGGGAAACAGCAGCGTGGGATCGTACTGGTCGGCGTAGCTGACGGCCTTGCCGAGGGGAGATTGCTCAGGAGTGGGCATGGATTTTCAACCGGAAAAAAGCCGCCATGGCGCGGCGGCATGCATCTTTTCATTGTGACGCAGCACAGCCCCGCTGCGGCCTGGCCGTGGCGCCCACGTCACACCTTTGCGCGCCGATGCCGCCTCACTCCTGCCGGCGGCGAAACACCAGACGATCCGGACCGGAAGCCTCGGCCGCAAATGCATAGCCATCCGTGGCGAAACCCTGCAGCCCCTTGACCGACTTGATCTTGTGCTCGACCGCATAGCGCATCATCAGGCCACGCGCCCGCTTGGCATGGAAGCTGATGATCTTGTAGACGCCGTTCTTGTCATCCTCGAACACGCACTCGACCACGCGGGCCTTCAGCGCCTTGCGGTCCACCGCCTTGAAGTATTCCTGCGAGGCCAGGTTCACCAGCACCGGTTCGGCCGCGCCCTCTTCCTCGAAACGCGCATTCAGGTACTCGGCAATGCGGCTGCCCCAGAAGTGGTACAGATCCTTGCCACCGGGATTGGCCAGCTTCGTGCCCATTTCCAGGCGATAGGGCTGCATCAGGTCCAGCGGGCGCAGCACGCCATACAGGCCACTGAGGATGCACAGGTGCTGCTGCAGCCAGTCCAGCTGCGCCTTGCCCAGCGAGTTGGCATCCAGCCCATCGTACACATCGCCATTGAAGGCCAGCACCGCCTGCTTGGCATTGTCCGTATCGGCCTTGGTGCTCCAGGCCTGGTAACGACCCACGTTCAGGGCAGCGAGCTTGTCGCTCAGGCCCATCAGGGTGGCGATCTGCTGCGGCGACTGCTCGCGCAACACGGCAATCAGCTCGGCGGACTGTTCCGGAAACAGCGGCGCGCTGTGCGTGGCCACTGCAGGCGGGGTGTAGTAATCCAGGGACTTGGCGGGAGAGAGAACAAACAGCATGGCAGAAACAAAAATGGCAGGCGTTGTGAATGCCTGCCATTATCACCAAGGGTTCTGCTTACTGCAGGCGCGTGCTGCCTTGCACCCAGTCACGGCCCTGTTGCTCGGCGTAGCTGGCCGCCTCCAGCGCGCAGGCAAACTCGCCGGCAAAAGTCACGATGCGGTCGGTACGCGAGCAGCCGCTGCCGCTGGCGATGGACACGCGCGGCGCATAACCGCCGCTGGGCATGCGCAGCGGGCATGCCTGGATGTGGTAGCGGCCCAGCGCAATCGGCGCGCGAGCCTGGTTAATGGAATGGTTCATGTCTCAAAATCTTTCTGATAACGTCGCGGTCGGCATGCGCCAGCCGGCGTGCGCACGCAAAACGTGGCACTTCAAGTGGCAACTGTGGCCGAAAACTGTGACGGGAAAATGTCAATTGGGCGCTCCCGATCCGGGAGAAACCCGCAGCCCCATGAGCGAAACTGCAGCGAAGATGGCGGCATCCGGGAAAGGCCGGACACTGCCCTTGCATGCGTGCTTTTTATCGTGAAATCTAATGGGCACGCGAATGCAAAATGTAATATTAGCAAGAATCAACACCAGACTCAAGTCTTTCCATAGGCAAAAATGTAATTCTGTGGTTTACATTTCCGCCTCGGGGACATTTCACGTGTTTGTATGATGTCTGCCATGTCCATGCCCTTCACTCTCTCCCGGCCATGATCTGGAACAGCCTGCTGCTCGGCCTTTCCATCGGCACCGTCATGGGCCTGACCGGTGCCGGCGGCGGCATCCTGGCCATCCCGGCGCTGGTGCTGGGCATCGGCATGAGCATGGTGGCCGCCAAGCCGGTTGCCTTGCTGGCCGCCACGGCCGGTGCCATGCTGGGCGCGGCAGACGGCCTGCGGCGCGGGCTGGTGCGCTACAAGGCGGCGCTGTTCATGGTGCTGCTGGGCGCCATCACCTCTCCCATCGGCCAGTGGCTGGCCCATCAGGTGTCGCCCGAACTGCTGGCCGTGCTGTTCAGCGGCATCCTGCTGTTCGTGGCCGTGCGCGGCTGGCGGCAGGGCACGCGCTCCCGCAGCGCCATCCTGGTCGAGCGCGTCACCCCCTGCATGCTCAACCCCGCCACCGGCAAGTTCAGCTGGACGCCCCGCTGCTTCCTCACCCTGGGCGGCATCGGCGCCGTCACCGGCCTGATGACCGGCATGCTGGGCGTGGGCGGCGGCTTCTTCATCGTGCCCATGCTGCAGCGCTTCACCAACCTCAGCTACCAGAGCATCGTGCTCACTTCCCTGGCCGTGATTGCGCTGGTATCCGGCTCCACCGTGCTGCAGATGGTGCTGCACGGCACCCGCATCGAGCCCTCGGGCTGGTGGTTTGTCGGCGCCACGGCGCTGGGCATGTTCGCCAGCCGGCTGTTTGCCCACAAGGTGCCGCAGCACTGGCTGCACCGGGGCTTCGCCCTGCTGGTGCTGCTGGCCATGCTGTTGCTGCTGCTCAAGACCTTTGCCCCGCACTGGCTGCCCCTGGCCTGACCCATCCGACGCGAGGATTTGCCATGACGCTCCGCATCACCCCCTTCTTCGACAGCTTCTCGAGCACCCTGAGCTACGTGCTCGACCTGGGCGACGGCGCCCCGTGCGCCATCATCGACCCGGTGCTCGATTACGACCCCAAGGCCGGCCGCACCAGCACCGACAGCGCGCGCAAGCTGATCTCGCATGTGCAGCGTCACCGCCTGCAACTGCATTGGATCATCGAGACCCATGCCCACGCCGACCACCTCTCCGCCGCGCCCTTCATCCAACAGCAGCTGGGCGGCAAGACCGTCATCGGCAAGCACATCACCACCGTGCAGCGCACCTTTGCCGGCATCTACCATTTGCCCGGGCTGCCCACGGATGGCAGCCAGTTCGACGTGCTGCTGGGCGAAGGCGAACAAATCGAGCTGGGCGGCGTGCGCATCGAGGCCATGCATGTCCCCGGCCACACGCCCGCCGACACGGCCTGGCATGTGCATGCGCCGGCAGGAGAAGCCGATCTGGTCTTCGTGGGCGACACCCTGTTCGCGCCCGATGGGGGCACGGCGCGCTGCGACTTTCCCGGCGGTTCCGCCTCGCAGCTGTACCACTCGGTGCACCGCCTGCTGGCCCTGCCGGACGACACCCGTCTGTTCCTCTGCCACAACTATGCCGATGGCGTGGCCGACAACCCGGCGGCCTATTGCGAGCACACCGTGGCCGAACAGCGACGCAGCAACAAGCATGTGCGCGACGGCATCAGCGAACAGGAGTTCGTCACCATGCGCACGGCCCGCGACGCCACGCTGGACATGCCGCAACTCATCCTCCCGGCGGTGCAGGTCAATATTCGCGCCGGCGCCCTGCCGGAACCCGAGCACAACGGCACGCGCTATCTGAAAATTCCGCTGGACGTCCTGTAAGGCTGAACGCCTCCGGACAAGGCCGCAGGCTTGCAGTGCCAGCCAAGTCCCGTCACGCCCTGCCCGAACAGGCATGACGCCTCCCTGCAAGCACGCCCCGTTGTACCCGGAGACCGACACCTGCCACCAGGCAGCTCGCTGCACTGCACCATCCGCGTGCATGAGGCTGCCACAGGCCGTAAAATGAAAGTTTGGCCCGCGCCAGCGCGGCGTGGCGCCCCTGCATGACAAACTGCTTCCGGCCGCGGCCCCCTGCCGTGCAGCCATGGATGCCCATTCGACCCCACACCATCATGACCGACGCCCTGCAGCAACCTGGCCTGAACAGCCTGACCAAATCGTTTGAACCCGCCGCACTCGAGGCCCAGTGGGGCCCGGAATGGGAAAAACGCGGCTACGGCCAGGCCGGTTTCCGCGGCACCGGCACGCCCAGCGCGGCAGCACACGCCGCCGGCCATGACTTCGCCATCCAGCTGCCGCCGCCCAACGTCACCGGCACGCTGCACATGGGCCACGCCTTCAACCAGACCATCATGGACAGCCTGACGCGCTACCACCGCATGATGGGCTACAACACGGCCTGGATCCCCGGCACCGACCACGCCGGCATCGCCACCCAGATCGTGGTGGAGCGCCAGTTGCAGGGCCAGGGCATCAGCCGCCACGACATGGGCCCCACCCCGGCCGAGGCACGCAAGAACTTCGTCGCCAAGGTCTGGGAATGGAAGGAACAGAGCGGCAACACCATCACCACGCAGATGCGCCGCATGGGCGACAGCGTGGACTGGAGCCGCGAATATTTCACCATGGACGACAAGCTGAGCAAGGTCGTCACCGAAACCTTCGTTCGCCTGTATGAGCAAGGCCTCATCTACCGCGGCAAGCGTCTGGTCAACTGGGACCCGGTGCTCAAGAGCGCCGTGAGTGATCTCGAAGTGGAAAGCGAAGAGGAAGACGGCTTCCTCTGGCACATCGCCTACCCGCTGAAAGACGAAGACGGCAGCCTGCAGGCCGCCGGTGCGCCGAGCCACCTGACCGTGGCCACCACCCGCCCCGAAACCATGCTGGGCGACGTCGCCGTCATGGTGCACCCCGAAGACGAGCGCTACCAGGCCCTGATCGGCAAGACCGTGATCCTGCCGCTGGTCGGCCGCGAGATTCCGGTGATTGCCGATGACTACGTGGACCGCGCATTCGGCACCGGCGTGGTCAAGGTCACGCCCGCGCACGACCCCAACGACTACCTGGTCGGCCAGCGCCACAAGCTGCCGATGATCTGCGTGCTCAACCTCGACGCCACGATCAACGACAACGCCCCCGAAATCTTCCGTGGCATGGACCGCTTTGCCGCGCGCAAGGCCATCGTCAAGGATCTGGAGGCTCTCGGCGCGCTGGTCGAAACCAAGAAACACAAGCTGATGGTGCCGCGCTGCGCACGCACCGGCCAGATCGTCGAGCCGATGCTGACCGACCAGTGGTTCGTCGCCATGAACAAGGTGGGCGAAGGCGACCCCACCGGCAAGAGCATCGCCCAGAAGGCCATCGACGCCGTCGAAAGCGGCCAGGTGCGCTTCGTACCCGAGAACTGGGTCAACACCTACAACCAGTGGATGAACAACATCCAGGACTGGTGCATCAGCCGCCAGCTCTGGTGGGGCCACCAGATTCCGGCCTGGTATGACGACGAAGGCAACGTCTACGTCGCCCGCAACGAGGACGAAGCCAAGGCCCAGTGGAAAGCCCGCATCCAGGAGGGCATGGCCCACGCGCGTGTGCGTTGCCACACCTCGATTACGGACAGCCTGCAGCTCAAGCTGACGCAAGGGCCCAAGCTGACACGCGACGAGGATGTGCTGGATACCTGGTACTCCTCTGCTCTGGTGCCATTCAGCACCATGGGGTGGCCTGAATCGGCTGCGGGGGGCGCTTCGGCTCTCGGCGCTGCCGGGACGGCTCATGCTCGCTTCGCTCACGAAATCGCCGCTCCCGGCGCCGGTAGCAGCCGAGGCGATGTGCCGCCCGCCCCGAATAACGAAGAGAGTGTGGCTTCGACCGCAGCAGCTTTGGCTGAGGCCGGAATCGGATCCGGCGATTTGGCGAGCGCAGCGAGCATGAGCCGGACCGATTCCGGCCTCAGCCAAAGCGGCACCGAAGCCACAACGAACGACTACGACCTGTATTTGCCCAGCACCGTGCTGGTCACCGGTTACGACATCATCTTCTTCTGGGTCGCCCGGATGATCATGATGACCACCCATTTCACCGGCAAAGTCCCCTTCCGCCACGTCTACATCCACGGCCTGGTGCGCGATGCCCAGGGCAAGAAGATGAGCAAGTCCGAAGGCAACGTACTGGATCCGGTCGACCTGATCGATGGCATCGAACTCGCCCCGCTGCTGGACAAGCGCACCACCGGCCTGCGCAAACCCGAAACCGCACCCAAGGTGCGCAAGGACACCGAGAAGGAATTCCCCAACGGCATCCCCGCCTATGGCGCAGACGCACTGCGCTTCACCTTCGCCGCGCTCGCCAGCCTGGGCCGCAGCATCAACTTCGACAGCAAGCGCTGCGAGGGCTACCGCAACTTCTGCAACAAGCTCTGGAACGCCACCCGCTTCGTGCTGATGAACTGCGAAGGCCATGATTGCGGCATCGTGGCGGATCCGAATGCGCCGAAGGTCTGCGACAAGAGCCACAAGACCTTCTCCCAGCCGGATCGCTGGATCGTCAGCCAGTTGCAGCGTGTGGAGGCGGAAGTGGCCAAGGGCTTTGCCGAGTACCGCCTCGACAACGTCGCCAACACGCTCTACGACTTCGTCTGGAACGAGTTCTGCGACTGGTATCTGGAAATCGCCAAGGTGCAGATCCAGACCGGCGATGCGCCGCGCCAAACCGGCACGCGCTACACGCTGATCCGCGTGCTGGAAACGATCCTGCGTCTTGCCCACCCGATCATCCCCTTTATCACCGAAGAACTGTGGCAGAAGGTGGCCCCCATCGCCGGCCGCGCGGGCGACTCGATCAGCATTGCCGAGTATCCGGTGTGCAACCCCGAGAAGTTCGACGAGCAGGCCGAGGCGCATGTGGCCAAGCTCAAGCAGATGGTCGATGCCTGCCGCAACCTGCGCGGCGAAATGGGCGTATCGCCGGCACAACGCCTGCCGCTGTATGCGCTGGGCGATGCCGCCTTCCTGCAGGAAGTGGCACCCGCGCTGCAGGCGCTGGCCAAACTGAGCGAAGTGAAGGTGTTCGACAACGAAGCCGATTGGCAGGCCGCGGCCCAGGCCGCTCCGGTGGCCGTGGTCGGCGAGGCCCGCCTGGCCCTGTTCATGGAGATCGACAAGGACGCCGAACGCGCCCGCCTCTCCAAGGAAGCCGCCCGCCTCGAAGGCGAGATCGCCAAGGCCAACGGCAAGCTGAACAACCAGAACTTCGTCGCCAAGGCCCCGCCTGCGGTGATCGAACAGGAACAGAAGCGCGTGGCCGAGTTCGGTGCCACGCTGGCCAAGGTGAAGGAACAACTCGCCCGCCTGGGCTGATCCTTGCCCGACGGCGCAGCGCTCCCCGGCCTGCGCCGTTTTTCCCCTGCCGGCTTCGTCACCGGCAACCGTTACGACAAAGCATTCCACCATGTCCTCCCAGCCCGAAAGCAAGAACAACACGGCCGCCCTCACCCCGGACGACTATCTGAAGAAAATCCTCAACGCCCGCGTCTATGACGTGGCGAAGGAAACCCCGCTCGATCTTGCGCGCAACCTGAGCCGCCGCCTCAACAACACCGTGCTGCTCAAGCGCGAAGACAAGCAGCCCGTGTTCAGCTTCAAGCTGCGCGGCGCCTACAACAAGATGGCGCAGCTCTCGCCCGGGCAACTGCACAAGGGCGTGATCTGCGCCTCCGCTGGCAACCACGCGCAAGGCGTGGCGCTGGGTGGACGCACCCTGAACACACGCACCGTGATCGTGATGCCCATCACCACGCCGCAGCTCAAGGTGGATGCCGTCAAGGCCCTCGGCGGCGAAGTGGTGCTGGCCGGCGAGAGCTATACCGATGCCTACAACCACGCCGTCAAGCTGCAGGAGGAGGAAGGCCTGACCTTCATCCATCCCTTCGATGATCCGGACGTGATCGCCGGCCAGGGCACGGTTGCGATGGAAATCCTGCAGCAGCTGCAGTCGCTGCCGCACAAGCATCTGGATGCCGTATTCGTCGCCATCGGCGGCGGCGGGTTGATCTCCGGCGTGGCCAACTACATCAAGGCTGTGCGCCCGGGCATCAAGGTGATCGGCGTGCAGATGGATGATTCCAATGCCATGATCCAGTCGGTGCAGAAGGGCGAGCGCGTCACGCTCAATGACGTGGGCCTGTTCTCCGACGGCACCGCCGTCAAGCTGGTGGGCGAGGAGACTTTCCGCATTACCCGCAAGCTGGTGGACGACTATGTGGAGGTCGACACCGACGCCGTCTGCGCCTCCATCAAGGATATTTTCGTGGACACGCGCAGCATCGTGGAACCCGCCGGCGCCATGGGCGTGGCCGCCATCAAGCAGTATGTGGCCAAGCACCAGTGCGAGGGCAAGACCTTCGCCGCCATCCTCTGCGGCGCCAACATGAACTTCGACCGCCTGCGCTTCGTCGCCGAGCGCGCCGAGGTGGGCGAGGAGCACGAAGGCCTGTTCGCCATCACCATCCCCGAGGAGCGCGGCAGCTTCCGTCGTCTGTGCGCGCTGATCGACAACCTGGGCGGCGGCCCGCGCAGCGTGACCGAATTCAACTACCGCATGAACAGCAGCGAGCGTGCCCACGTGTTCGTCGGCATCAGCATGCACGGCAAGGGCGAGAGCAGGGAAATTGCCGCCAAACTGGTGGAACAGGGCTTCGACGCCATCGACCTCACCCACAACGAGCTGGCCAAGGCCCACGTGCGCTACATGGTAGGCGGCAGCAGCAGCGTGGCCACTGACGAGCGCCTGCTGCGATTCGAATTTCCCGAGCGCCCGGGTGCGCTGATGCGTTTCCTGAGCATGCTCAACCCGGCCTGGAACATCTCGCTGTTCCATTACCGTAACCAGGGCGCCGACTACAGCGAGGTGCTGGTCGGCATCCAGGCCCCTGCCTCTGACGATGCACGCTTCCACGAATTTCTGGAGCAGCTGGGCTATCCCTACGTGGAAGAAACAGACAACCCGGTCTACCGGATGTTCCTGTAAGCCGCCCCGGGCGTGCGGGCCTGAGCCCGGCACTGTAGCCGCTTCGCTACTGCCCACGAAACAGAAAAAGCGCACCTCCTTCACGGACGTGCGCTTTTTGCATGGCCAGACCGGATCCCGGGCTTACCAGCTGCGGCCCAACCAACGCAGATTGTGCAGCACGTTGGTTGCGTTGTTGACAGTACCCAGCGTGTCGTTGATTTCCTCGCTCTTGGCGCGGCGACGCTTGTTGGCCAGGTCGATTTCTTCCGAGGCGTTGGTACGCTGGCGGCGATGCTGGTCCAGTTCGGCACGGCTCACACGGGCAGATTCGCGATTGCGCGCCGACTTGATGGCAGCGGACTCATCGCCCATGCCGTACTCACCCACGCCACCGCCAGCAGCGCAGCCGGTGAGCACGAATACGGTCGAAATCAGGAACAGGGGAAAACGGGTTTTCATGGTCGTTAAGAGATAAGGGGTTGAACAGGCAGTAAAACGGATCAGCGGACGATCAGCACATCGGCACCATAGCCACCGGTTGCACGGCGCACGGCATCGGCTTCGTCCATCAGGCGCTCACGGCGCTCCTGACGGCGTTCGGCGCGTTCGGCACGCTCGAAGGCAGCGGTTTCACGGGCTGCGGCCCGGGCGGCCGCCGGGTCTGCCTCGAACGTGCGATAGCCAACCACGGGGCTGGAACATGCGGTCGCCAGGGCGGCAGCGGACAGCATCAGGGGTGTAACAAGATGGCGCATGGGTATCCTTGAGGGTTCAGTCACATTTGCTGACGAAAATTACCGGCGGATTATATACACGTGGAAGCATGAAAACTTAGGACCCAAATATTCATGCCCCCATTTTTTTCTGACCCCCGTCATGAAGACGTGATCCCCCCTGCTGCCGGGCGTCACGAAAGCTGCCATGCAGATGGTTTACAGTTCTGGCATGGAAAATTCCATCCGCCACCTGCTGCTGGCCATCCAGTTCTTCACGCGCCTGCCCTTGCCCGGTCCGGTGATGCAATGGGTGGGTTTCAGCCCTTTGCTGATGCGCAACGCCATGGGCCACATGCCGGCGGTGGGCTGGCTGGTCGGCAGTGTGGCAGCGGTGGCTTACGCCGGCACGCTCTGGCTGTGGGGCACTCCGGTCATGCTGATGGCCTCTTCCACCCTGCTGCTGGCACTGGCAGCCCTCATCAGCACCATCGCCACTATCTGGGTCACCGGTGCCTTTCACGAGGATGGCCTGGGCGATGTGGCTGACGCCCTGGGTGGCCATACCAGCCCCGAACGCGCGCTGGCGATCATGAAGGACTCCCGGGTGGGCAGCTATGCGGTCGTCACACTGATCGTGGCCCTGCTGCTGAAGGTGCTGCTGCTGGCCGCCCTGGGCATTCTCCAGACCACGGTCGTGCTGTGGGTGCTGGTGGCCGCGCATGTGCTGTCGCGCTTTCTGCCGCTGCTGCTGGTGAAGATGCTGCCGCACGTGGGGCTGGAGGGCCAGTCCAAAACCCTGCAGGCTACCGGCGGCATGCAGCAGCTGCCGATCTGGACTGCCGCGCTGTGGTGCACCCCGCTGGCCGGCCTGTCTCTGCTGGACCAGGGTCCAGGGCTGCTGGCCATCATCGCAACGGCCACGGTTGCAGCAGCCTTGGCCATGCTGCTGATGGGCTGGTGGTTCCGGCGCCGTCTGGGCGGCGTGACCGGGGATTGCCTGGGTGCCACCCAGCAGGTGTGCGAACTGGTGTTCTACGGCGCCGCACTCAGCGCCACTCTCAGCGCCATGGGGCAGCCATGATGCCGCACACGCCGATCACGCCCCATTGGTGGCTGCTGCGCCATGCCGCACCGCTGGTGCAGGAGGGTGTCTGCTACGGGCAGCTCGACGTCTCCGCGGATATCGAGGGCACGCACCACGCCGCGCTCAATTTCAGCCGCTTCGTGCAGTCGCGCCACGCTGCCCAGGGCGGCACCCGCATCCGGTTGCTGGCCTCGCCCCTGCAGCGCTGCCTGCAACTGGCACGCACGGTAGAGCGCCAGCTGCTGCAGGAAGGCCTGCACTGCCAGCTGCAGACCGATGAGCGCCTGATGGAGATGGACTTCGGCGATTGGGAAGGCCAGCCCTGGGACAATGTCTCGCGCAAGGAGTGGGACGACTGGATGGCGGACTTCGCCGGCTACGAGGTCGGCCGCCGCGGCGAATCGCTGGCGCAGATGATTGCCCGCGTACAGCAGGCCCGGCAGGAACAGGCTCCCGCAGAACCAGGGGAATGGATCGTCTGGGTAACCCATGCGGGCGTGATCAAGGCGCTTGAACTGCTGGGTCAGGGCCTGTCCGCCAGCGATATCACCTCGCCACGCCAGTGGCCACAAGCCTCCTGCACGCACGGGCAGTGGCTGGCCGCCCCGCTTTCGCTGGGCTCGGCATCCGTCTAGTGCGAAGCAGGCTCGGCGGCAGGTTCCGCCAGCGGGGCAGAAGCAGGGTTTTCATCGGCAGGGGTAGCGCCACCGTCGACTGGCGCTTCACCCTCGGCGGCAGACGCATCGGAGGCCATGGGGTCGGCAACAGGCGCGGCGGTCTCGACCGGATCCTGACGCTGCAGTTCAACACCACCCGGCGCCACGATGGCACCCGGCTCGGTCGGAGCCACGGCAGACGAGCCCCCCAGTGCGGATTTGCCGGTCATCAGTTCCATCTGGGAGGATGCTCCCAAATCCAGCGCCCCGGCACTGGCCGCGTCAGATGCGGCATCCTGCTTGACCGGGCTGCCCTGCCCCGCCCCAAGGCCCAGATAGACCCCGCCCACCACGGCAAACAGCACCAGTGCGGCCACGATGGCCAGTAGCAGGCGCTTGTCGACAGGCACTTCTACGCCGGCAATGGTGGTCGTGGCGGTGCGGCGCGAAGAAGGAGAAGAAGACGGACGAGGCATGGCAACACGATACGCACCCATGGCGCGCATGGCAAAAACGGAACACCCTGCTTTGTAACAGGAATATGCCTGGCTGGCTATCGACAGTCGGCAAGCTTTGTTGCCGTATGTCAATGAAGCCGCCTGGCGCTCACTGGCCGAAGAAAATATCCTCGCCCGCAGCTTCGATGCGAACCGGGCGCCTCGGAGTGTCGTCGATCGGATGCGCGATCATGGCAACCGCATCGTCACCTGGCAGCGCCGCAGGAACAGCCGTTACGTCGGAAGGGCGCAGGCCTTCCCGGGCAGATGCCATCGGCGGCAAGGTGTCGGGAACCATTTCGAGAGCCAGCGCTGCATCCTCCAGGGCCAGATCCATCGCGGCCTGGCGCTCCAGTTCCACCTCATGGATCACGCCATCCTCGTCAATCACCACTTCGCCGCGGGCAGCCGCCATCGCCAGTTCCGACGGCCCGGAATAATAGCGCGCCTGTCCCGGCTGCCGGCCCAGCAGGGTGCTCCCCTGCTCGTACGTGCCCAACTGCATCGGTTGAGAGGCATCTTCGGACTGCCCCATCGAGAACTGTTCACGCAAATGGCTGCCACGCAGCATGTCATTGCCGAATGCATACCCCCCGATGATGGCAACCAGAGCCAGAACGCATGCCCCGAGAACCAGCCATAGCCAGAAACGCACCCGGCTGTCCTGCACCTCGTCTGGTGCATCAGCCCCCGTGTCTGGCAAAGACTGCCATTGCGACGCAGAGTGTAATGGTGTGTTCATGGTGGATCTCCTCGCGCCAACCCGCTTTCCGGCCGGCCATGACCCGAGCATACAAGGATGCGGCAGGGCTTGCTGTCAGACTGGATCGCACCGCCGCGCCAGCCGCACGCGGCATGCCGTGCTGCTCGCCTCCGACAGACGCAATCGCGCTATCATCCCAGGCTAACAACTTCCGTGCCGCAGCACCCATTCCTGACCCGTTCCGCCATGCCTGCTACCCTCGAAGGCCAACTCGTCGTTGCCATCTCTTCCCGCGCGCTGTTCGACTTCGAGGAAGAGAACCGCCTGTTCGAAAGCGGTGACACCCATGGCTACATGCAGGCGCAACTGCACAAGCTGGATCAGCCGGCCGCCCCCGGCGTGGCGTTTTCGCTGGTCAAGAAGCTGCTGGCCTTCAACAGCGACGGCCAGCGCCGGGTGGAAGTGGTGGTGCTGTCGCGCAACGATCCGGTCAGCGGCATGCGCGTATTCCGCTCCGCCGCCGCGCATGGGCTGAACCTGATCGAGCGCGGCGTATTCACCCAGGGTAGCGACCCCTTCCGCTACCTGCGCCCGCTCGGCGCACATCTGTTCCTGTCTGCCAACGAGGCCGATGTGCGTCAGGCACTGGCGCTGAAGTTTCCCGCCGCGCGGGTCGCCACCGGCTCCATGCAGGCCAGCAACGAGCATCCCGATGAAGTACGCATCGCCTTCGACGGCGACGCCGTGCTGTTCGACGATGAGGCCGAGCGCGTCTACCAGCATGGCGGCCTGCAGGCCTTCCAGGCCCACGAAGTCGAAAACGCCGCCCTGCCGCTGCCCCCCGGCCCGTTCCAGCCCTTCCTGGCCGCCCTGCACCAGTTGCAGCAGGCCAGCCAGCAGGGGGCGGCTCCCCTGCGCATCCGCACCGCTCTGGTCACTGCCCGCAGCGCCCCGGCGCACGAGCGCGCCATCCGCACGCTGATGAGCTGGAACATCGCCGTGGACGAAGCCATGTTCCTCGGCGGCCTGCCCAAGGGGCCGTTCCTGCGCGAATTCGAACCCGATTTCTTCTTCGATGACCAGACCGGCCACGTCAGCAATGCCGCCGAACATGTGCCCTCGGGTCTGGTCACCTACGGCATCAGCCACGAACCCGTTCTCGCGTTTTCAGAATGAGCCTGTTTCCGCCGCTACTGCCCCGCCACGCCCTCGTGCTGTTCTCCGGCGGGCAGGACTCCACCACCTGCCTGGCCCACGCGCTATCACGCTACGAGCGGGTCGAAACCATCGCTTTTGACTATGGCCAGCGCCATCGTGTCGAACTGGATGCGCGGCTGAACGTGCTGCAGGCGCTGCGTCAGCAGTTTCCGGCCTGGGGCGAGCGCCTGGGCGAGGACCATCTGCTGGACGTGAACGTGCTCGGCCAGATCAGCGAAACCTCGCTCACGCGCGACACCGCCTTTGCCATGGAAGCCAGCGGCCTGCCCAACACCTTCGTGCCCGGCCGCAACCTGCTGTTCCTGACGCTGGCCGCGGCACTGGCCTATCGCCGCGGCATGGACGTACTGGTGACAGGCGTCTGCGAAACGGACTTTTCGGGTTATCCCGATTGTCGCGACGACACCATGAAGGCGATGCAGATCGCCCTGTCCCTCGGCATGGACAAACGCCTGCTAATCGACACCCCGCTGATGTGGATCGACAAGGCGCAGACCTGGCAGCTGGCGCACGAACTGGGCGATGCCTCCGGGGTGGCGGATGGCGGCAAGGCGCTGGTCGACCTGATCGTCGAACACAGCCATACCTGCTACCTGGGAGACCGGGAGCATCGCCACGCCTGGGGCTATGGCTGCGGCAGCTGCCCTGCGTGTGAACTGCGTGCACGCGGCTACGCGCGTTACTCGGCAGCGGCCTGAGCCGGTTGTCCGACACCTGCTGCGTCCACCGCACCTTCGCACCGGGCGCTCACTACGAGCCTCTCGGCCCGCAGCACGCCGGCGATGCGTGTTCTCTCATGCTGCCAGCTCGACCCGGTAGGCCGCTGCACCCTGGTGCACCGCCTCATCCGGGTTGGGCTGCAACACCCACAGGCGGTCATGGAAGGCTGCCACACTCTGGCGATGCGCCACCGACAGCAGCCCGCCGCCGTTGGCGCGCACCATGGCGATCAGCTCCCGGTACAGGCGCTCTTCCGTCGGCGCATCCAGCGCACTGGTGGCCTCGTCGGCAAAAATCCAGCGCGGCTGGCGCAACAGCGCCCGCGCAATCGCCACGCGCTGCTGTTCGCCGCCGGACAGCTTGTGGCCCCAGTTTTCCCGGTAATCCAGCTGCTCCACCAGCTGCGGCATGCGCACGATCTCCAGCACGCGGCGCAACTCGGCGTCGTCATAGGCATTTTCCGCTGCCGGATAGGCCAGCGCCGCACGCAGGCTGCCATGCGGCAGATAGGGGCGCTGCGGCAGGAACATGCTGCTCTCGGGCAAGGTCACCCGGCCATGCGCCAGCGGCCAGATGCCCGCAATCACGCGCAGCAGCGTCGATTTGCCACTGCCCGAGGGCCCCTGCACCAGCACGGTTTCGCCCGGCTGCATCTGCAGCGCATCGGCCTCCACCTGCACGTTGCCGCTGGGCAGTTGCGCCTTGGCATGAGCCAGTTCCAGGCGGTCACCGACAATCCGGTGCTCCCAGCCTTCCAGCCCGTCCTGCTCCACCTCGGGCAGCATCTTCCAGCTCTCTGTCACGCCCCGGTCGAACGAGGTCAGACGCTCGGTCGTCGCGCGCCAGCTGGCCAGCGCCGGATAGCTGTCGATGAACCAGCTCAGTGAATCCTGTACCTTGCCGAAGGCCGACGAGATCTGGATCAGGTCACCCAGCTTGATGGCGCCGGCAAAATAGCGCGGCGCCGCCACCAGGAACGGAAAGATGATGGCGGCCTGCTGGAAGAAGGAGGTGAACCACACCAGGCGTTTCTGCGTGCGGATCAGGTTCAGGTAGTTGCCCAGCACATGGCCGAAGCGGTAGTCCAGCTGTTCGCGCGAAGCCGGCTCGCCACGGTCCAACGCAATCGCCTCGCTGTATTCGCGCACGCGCACCAGGCTGTAGCGGAAATCCGCCTCGCGCCACTCCTGCCAGAAGTTCAGGCGGATCAAGGCGCGGCCGATGTAGTGCGCAATCACGCTGCCCACCGCGCAATAGGCAATCGCCGCCCATACCATATAGCCCGGCAGCGTATAGCTGCTGCCCCCCAGCGTGAAGCTGAAGCTGCCCGACAGCGTCCACAGGATGCCGATGAACGACACCAGCGTCACCACAGCATTGAGCAGGCCCATGCTGATGCCCAGCGTGCTGCCGGTGAAGCGGGCAATGTCTTCCTGGATGCGCTGGTCCGGGTTGTCCGACACCGCCGTGCCGCCGCTCTGGCGCGCCAGTTCAAGATGGTAGAAGCGGTGGTGGCCCAGCCACTTGTTCAGGTAGGTGCGCGTCATCCAGGCACGCCAGCGCAGGTCCAGCAGCTGCGTGATGTAGAACTTGTACACCGCCAGGATGATGGCGATCACCGCCAGCCAGCTGAAGCGGAACATCTGCGACCAGAACACCTCGACGTTCTTGTCCTGCAGCGCGTTGTAGAACACGTTGTACCACTGGTTGAACAGCACCGCCATGTACACGCCGCCCAGGTTGAGCGCCACGATCACGAATAGCATCAGCCGCGCGCGCCAGCGCTCTTCCGAATGAAAATACGGCCGCGCAAGCCGCCAGGCGTCCTTGAGGAAGGTGCTCCAGCTGCGGCCCGGGCCGCTCCACGGGTCCGGCAGGGTATGGGAATCGGTCATGAATCAGTCTTTCCGGGCGCCGCCCGTTCAGGGCGCATCCGTCGGGTCGCTCAGCACGCGCACCTCGCCGCTGGGCATGATCTGGCGCACGGCGGTGGAAGGCAGATCGCGCGAGAGATCCGGCAGTCCCGGTGCCAGCGGCCCCACCTGCCCCAGACGGCTGCGCAGCGACTGCGGCTGGCCCGTCAGCAGGATGGCGTAGTTCACCGTGTTGGAAAGCACCTTCTTCACGTAATCGCGTGTTTCGCCGAACGGAATGTTCTCGGCCCAGATCGCGCCTTCGAGCATCGGGCCGTTGCGCCAGGCACGCGGACGACCCGGACCGGCGTTGTAGGCCGCCGCCGCCATCGGCAGCGAGCCCTCGAAATCATCCTGCACCAGCTTCAGGTAACCGGTGCCCAGGCGCACGTTGGTGTCCAGGTGCGTCAGCATGGAGGGCTCGTAGGGAATGCCCAGCTTGCGCGCGGTATAGCGCGCCGTGGCCGGCATCACCTGCATCAGGCCGGAAGCCCCCACGCCGGAGCGTGCGGCACTGGCAAAGCGGCTTTCCTGCCGGATCAGGCCATACACATAGGCCGGATCGACCCCGGTGGACTGGCTGCGCGGCACCACCACGTTGCGGTACGGCGTCGGGAAGCGCTGCTGCAGGTCGAACACGCTCTTGGTGCGCTCGCTGGTGTTGATGCAACGATCCCACCATTCGCGCTCGCAGGCGAGCGCCGCCGCAGCCAGCAACTCGCGGTCGTTCATGCCGCCGCGCTGGTGCAGATTGGTGGTGTAGTTCCACTCGCGCGTGCCTTCGCTGCGCAGGCCGATGCTCATGGCGTAGATGGCGCGCTGCAGGCCGGGGTTGGCACGCGCCGCTGCCCGCTCCGAGCCGGACAGGCCGGCTGGCGTTGCCGGCGTGCCGATGCGTTCGCCCAGTGCCTCCAGCGCCAGTTGTTCATAGAAGCCCTGGTGCCCCGCAATGCTGCGATACAGCGCGGCCGCTTCGCGATCCGGCCCATGTCCCAGATGCAGCCCGCCCTGCAGTGCACGCGCCCGCCAGTACACCCAGATGGGCTCACGCTGCGCCTCGAGCGACATGGCTTCGATGGCATGACGCACCTGCGGCCAGTAACCCATGCGCAGCGCAGCGCGGGCCATCCAGCCCAGCTTCACGTCGTCCAGGTCACGCAGCTGGCGCACCTGGCTGAAATAGTTCATGGCCGAACTGTCCAGGTTGAGCGCCGCCTGTTTGCCGATCTCGCCCCATACCCAGTTGCGGTCATGCGCCTCCAGCCGCGCGGCCCAGCCGCTCTGCATGGCCTGCGCGGCCGACATCGGGTTGCTCGATGCCATGCGCAACAGGGCGAGTACCGCCAGCTCGCGCCCGCTGCGGCTGCCGGCATCGGCCTGAGTGGCAAGATAGCTGGCGGGACTGGAGAAAATCCCCGGCACGCTCATGGCCGCCGCGCCGTCGATCACCCCCACCGCCGTGCGTGCAGTCCCCATGCGGTTGGTTTCGGCGGCCAGGCGCGCCTTGCGCCAGATATCCGCGTCGCGAATCACGCCCTTCTGCCGCAGACCGCCTGCCGCCAGGGTGCAGCCGTCATCGCTGTCGCGCTGGCCATACCAGCTGTCTCGGAATTCCTGCGCCATCTCACCGCCACTGCGTCCGCCGAGCACGGCATCCGCATACAGCGCATAGCAGCGCACTTCGCGGTCATCCCGCATGCGGAACGCCGGGTAATAGCGCGCAAACCCTTCAAAGTCACGGTTCTTGCCAAGCTGCAGCAGCCAGTCGTTGCGCAGGCGGTCTTCCTGGTAAGTGCCGGCATAGCGCTGCAGGAAGGCATCCACCTCGCCGGCACTGGCGCTTTCCAGCCGCGCATTCAGTTCCCAGTAGGCCGCCCAGGGCTCCAGCGGATGGCCGGATGCCTGCGGCAGCAGCATGGACAGCGTCGCGGTGTCCTTCTTGCGCCAGGCCTGCGCCATGTTGAGCAGCGTATCGTCGCCGCCCACGGCGGGCTGCGCCTGCGAAGCCACTGTGCCGAGTGTCATCAGGCATGTCACAATGGCTCTCAGGCCGAATCGGATGTGCGAAGAGAATTGCATAAGGGCGATTATGGATAAAAAAAATGGTAAACAGAGTCTGCGTCAACGGCTGATCAGGGAACGGCTCGATCTTCCCGACCGTCTGCTGCTGTCCGAACAGCTGCAGCGCGTGATGCGCTTCTGGCTGGTTGACCGGCAGGATACCGTGATCGGCGCCTATTGGCCGATCAAGGGCGAATTCGATCCCCTGCCCGCCCTGCACCGCTGGAAGGAAGACGGCGAACTGCTGGAGGAACCCCAGCTGCGCCGCATCGCCCTGCCGGTGATCAACAAGGAAAACAAGACGCTCACCTTCCATGCCTGGTATCCCGGCTGCCCGATGGAGGAAGATGCCTACGGCATTCCCAAGCCCAAGGATACCGAGCTGGTCACGCCCACCCTGCTGTTCGTGCCCTGCGTCGGCTACGGTCCCGGCGGCTACCGCCTGGGCTATGGCGGCGGCTTCTACGACCGCACCCTGGCCTCGCTCGAACCGCATCCCTTCACCGTGGGCCTGGGTTTTACGCACGGTTTTGTCGAGGATCTCATGCCGGACGAACACGACATCCCGCTGGACGCCATCCTGAATGACAATGGCGTGGTCTGGCCGCTGGGTGCGGTCTGAGCGCCCCGGGCAAGGGTGCTCGCGGTCCGGCACCCATGCACGACAAAGGCCTCCGCAGAGGCCTTTGTCCTTGCACCGGGGGCATATTCGCCCAGCCGGCTCAACGGTACAGCTGGTTGCCTTCCACGCGCACGCGGTCGTTCACGCGCAGGTTGGGCAGGCTGGCATAGTCGAACGCCCGTGTTTCACCATTGTCCAGACGCACCGTCACGCGGTACACCGAAGTGGTGGTATTCGGATTGGTCGTCCCCATGGCCTGGTTCGCCATCACCGCCACGGCAACGGCGGTTGCAATACTGGCAAGGTCGCCCGAGCCAGTCGGCAGGCCAGCTCCCAGCACGCTGCCGGGAATCGTCCCCATTCCGCCACCGGTGGTATTGGCCGGCAGGTACTGGATACCCGTCACCGTGCCATAGAGCGCCGCGCTGGGCGTAACCACTCCCGGCAACCCGAGCACGTTGCCCGGAACCGTGGTCACGGGGTTTCCGTAGGGATCGGTCGCGCAGCCTGCCAGAACGGCCGCCGAAGCGATTGCCGCCATCGAAATCAGTTTGCGGTGCGTATTCATCAAGAGCCTCCTTTTTGCGTTCTTCGCCGGTCATTGCGTCGCGGCCAAGCAAGGGCCGGCAACGTACTATCCATGATTGCACAAGGCGGGCCGCTCCGTGTAGGCTTGCGCCGCGTTCCGTCATAGGCAACACGCTGCCCCAGATGCAAACAGGCCCCGAAGGGCCTGCTTTGGCTGGGGGAAGCAAGGTCCATCAACGATAGACCTGATTGCCCTCCACGCGCACGCGGGTGCCGATGGCCACCTCGGGCGACTGTGCGTAGTCGAAGCTGCGGGTCTCGCCGCTGTCCAGACGCACCGTCATCCGGTAGAACGGCTGGCTGGAGCGAGCCACGCCAGAGGTGTTCTGCTGGATGGCCTCGCCGATCAGCGCGCCGGCCACCGCACCAATGGCGGTGCTGTAGCGACGGTCCTTGTCATTGCGCAGCGCATACTGGCTGGCGCCCACACCACCCACCACCGCGCCAATCGCGGCACCGGCGTAATTGCCGAGCGTACTGCCGGCGGGCATGTATTGCACGTTCGTCACCGTGCCGTACTGGCTGTAGGCGGCAGCACCCGTGCTGCCCACCGGCTGCGTACCGTAGGAAGGACCGTAACCGGTACAGGCAGACAGACCCAGTGCTGCGGCAGCCAGGGTCACACCGGCGATCAGGCGTTGCGATTTGGTTTGCATATGAATCTCCTTGGCGGCTTCCTTTTCCGAAGCCCGACTTGCTCGCCTGCCCCCACTGGGCTGGCACAACCGCATCATGCACCAAGCCGGCCTGCTCAGGTGTATACACCCATGCAGAGTTGTTACAAGACACTGTGACAAGGCTTACGCCTCGCTGCTGCGCCCGTGCTTCCAGGCGCCGAACAGCGCCAGCGCCCCCGGCACCAGGATCAGCCCCCAGATGATGAATTCCAGATTCGCCTTCACCCAGGGAATGTTGCCGAAAAGATACCCCGCCAGTGTCACGCTCAGAATCCAGACGGCCGCACCGAACACGTTGTAGAAGGTGAACTTGCCCCTGCTCATCTCCGCCACCCCGGCCACGAAAGGCACAAAGGTACGGATGAACGGCATGAAGCGCGCCAGCATGATGGTGATGCCGCCATAGCGCTCGTAGAAGGCATGCGCCTTGTCGAAAGCCTTCTTGTTGAAGAAACGCGAATCCTCCCACTGGAATACCTTGGGCCCGATGAAGCGTCCGATGCTGTAGTTGGTCTGGTCACCCAGCACCGCTGCAACAAACAGCACCCCCATGGCCAATGCCAGATCCATGTGCCCCGTGGCACACAGCGTTCCCACAATGAACAGCAGCGAATCCCCCGGCAGGAAAGGCATCACCACCAGACCGGTCTCCACGAACACGATCAGGAACAGCAGCGCATACACCCACGGACCGTAGGCCTCGACAAACGCCAGAATGTGCTTGTCGATATGCAGGATGAAGTCGAGCAAAAAACTGATAATTTCCATCATTCCACCTGGCGCCTGGCGGCGCATGAACCAAGGCAGGATTATCGCTGCTGGCGCCGCGGTTCTGCCGGTGCGCCGTGTATCCAGTCGTCTCGCTACAATCATTGCGGTGAACCATCTTCCCCCTGCCCGCACCATAGAACCGCTGCCGGACGAGCTCATCAGCCAGATCGCCGCCGGCGAAGTCATCGAGCGCCCGGCCGCCGTGGTGCGCGAACTGCTCGACAACGCGCTCGACTCCGGCGCCACCCAGATCACCATCCGCCTGCAGGCCGGCGGCGTGCGCCTGATCGCCATCGAGGACAACGGCTGCGGCATCCCGCCCGAACAGCTCCCGCTGGCCATCCAGCGCCACGCCACCAGCAAGATCCGCAGCCTGCACGACCTCGAATCGGTGGCCACCATGGGCTTTCGCGGCGAGGCCCTGGCTGCCATCGGCGCGGTATCCGAACTGACGCTGCTCTCCGCCACGGCCGATGCTGCCCATGGCCATTTCCTGGATGCGCGCAGCGGCGAACTGCGTCCCGGCGCGCGTGCGGCCGGCACCTCCGTGGAGGTGAAAGAACTGTTCTTCAGCACCCCGGCCCGGCGCAAGTTCCTCAAGAGCGACGCCACCGAGCTGGCGCACTGCCTCGACGCCGTACGCCGCCATGCGCTGGCCCGGCCGCACGTCGGCTTCACGCTCTGGCACGACGGCAAGCTGATCGAGCAGTGGCGCACCACGCAAGACCCCGAACAGCGCCTGGCCGACATCCTGGGCGACGACTTTCTCGCCCAGAGCCTGTCTGTCGACTACAGCGTGCAGACCGCTGGCGGCACCGTGCGGGTGCGCGGCCGCTGCGGCCTGCCCGACTACGCCCGCAGCCGTGCCGACCAGCAGTACGCCTATGTCAACGGCCGCTATGTGCGTGACAAGGTCATCACCCACGCGGCCCGCAGCGCCTACGAGGACGTGCTGCACGGCCAGCGCCAGCCCGTCTACGTGCTGATGATCGAGATCGACCCGCTGCGCGTGGACGTGAACGTGCACCCGACCAAGATCGAGGTGCGCTTCCGCGACAGCCGCGAGGTACACCAGGCGGTGCGCCACGCCATCGAAAATGCCCTGGCCCCATCGCGCGCCGCACTGGCCGAAGGCGCACAAAGCCTTGCCAGCGGTAGCGATGTGCAAGGGGCCGCTGCGGGAGCCCTTGCTGCCGATCGACAATGGCAGCAGCAATTCATGCCATTGCATGCGCCCCAGGGCAATCCATACTGGAACCGCCCGCCCGCTTGGCAGGCACGCGAAGGCAACCCCTGGGGCTTCACGCCGCAGAAGGGGCAGGACGCAGCACAGCACGCCCTCCCTCCCGGCGCCGACAGCAGCACGTTGGCAGAATATTCCTGGCCAGCCAATCCGGCCACAGCCGCAACCATGGCTGTCGAGGATGCCACTCCAGCCGCTGCAAACCCCGCATCATCGCCCGACAGCCAATGGCCGCTGGGTCGCGCCATCGCACAATTGCATGGTGTCTACATCCTTGCCGAAAACACCCATGGCATGGTCATCGTGGATATGCACGCAGCCCACGAACGCATCGTCTACGAACAGCTCAAGCAGCAACTCGAGCACGCTGCTCTGCACAGCCAGCCACTGCTGATCCCGGCCACATTCGCCGCCACACCGCAGGAAATGGCCGCGGCCGATCAATACGCCGACGCCCTGCTGCAGCTCGGTCTGGAACTGAGCCCCCTCTCCGGCAAGACGCTCGCAGTACGCGCCGTGCCCAGTCAGCTGGCGCAAGGCGACGCCGTGGAACTGTCACGCCAGGTACTGGCCGAACTGATCCAGCACGATGCCAGCACGGTACTGCAGCGCGCGCGCAATGACATCCTGGCCACCATGGCCTGTCATGGGGCGGTGCGCGCCAACCGCCGCCTCACGCTGGAAGAAATGAATGCCCTGTTGCGCCAGATGGAAGCCACAGAGCGTGCCGACCAATGCAACCATGGCCGCCCCACCTGGCGCCAGCTCGGCATGCGTGACCTGGACAACCTGTTCCTGCGCGGGCGCTGAACCATGGCTGCCCTCGCCCCGCACTACCTGGCCCTGGCCGGCCCTACGGCCAGTGGCAAGACTGCCTCGGCGCTCGCCATTGCCCGCCATGCCCGCACGCACTGGAACCTCCCTGTCGAAATCGTCAGCGTGGACTCGGCCCTGGTCTATCGCGGCATGGACATCGGCACCGCCAAGCCATCTGCCGAAGAGCTGGCGGCAGTGCCGCACCACCTGATCGACATCATCGACCCACGCGACAGCTACAGCGCCGCCCAGTTCGCCCGCGACGCCCAGCGCCTGATTGCCGAAATCCGGCAGCGTGGCCATCTGCCCCTGCTGGCCGGCGGCACCATGCTGTACTTCAAGGCGCTGTTCGAAGGCCTGAGCGACCTGCCTGAAGCCGAACCAGCGCTGCGCAGCCAGCTCGAGCAGGAAGCGCTGCGCCATGGCTGGCCGGCCATGCACGCCCGCCTCGCCACGGTAGACCCGGCAACGGCGGCGCGCCTTGCCCCCAACGACAGCCAGCGCATCGGACGCGCGCTGGAGGTCTGGCACGCCACCGGCAAGCCCCTGTCGCACTGGCACGCCCAGGGCAGCGACACCGGCGTGACCGGACTGCGCCCTCTGGCCCTGATCAGCCTGGAGCCGGAACAGCGCAGCTGGCTGCATGAGCGCATCGCCCAGCGCTTCGATCTGATGCTGGAGCAGGGCTTTCTGCAGGAGATGCAGGCCTTGCGCTCGCGGGGAGATCTGGACCTCGCACTCCCCTCGATGCGCTGCGTCGGCTACCGGCAGGCGTGGGAAGGACTGGAGAAAGGCGAACCGCTTTCATTGTGGCGCGAGAAAGCCATTGCTGCCACGCGCCAGCTCGCCAAGCGCCAGCTCACCTGGCTGCGCAGCATGCCCTGGCGCCAGCGGGTGGCCTGTGATGCGCCCGATGCGCTGGAACAGGTGCTGAAGCTCGCTGGACAGGCCATCAAGCCCCGGCTGCCCGCCACTCCGACGTAGCCTTACTGCAGCCTGCGCTTGGAAATGTTCGGCACCGGCAGCGACACCACATCGATGCCCTCGTCCCGCAGCTGCTGCGCCTCGTCGGGCGAGGTGCGCCCGCGGATGGGCGCTTCGGCCACTTCGCCGTGGTGCATCTTGCGTGCCTGGTCCGCGAACTGCTCCCCCACGTCTGTGGTGTGCTCCATCACGTGCTGCACCATGCGCTCGTACATGGCCTGCATCACCTGCAGGCGCTGCTGTTCATTGCCGTCGCCGGCTGCCGCAGGGGCAGCCCGCTCCGGCTCCGCACTGCCGGCACTGCCGTGGCCCAGGTTGAGATGCGGTGCAGACAGCATCTTCTCGATGCGCGTATTGCCGCAGACCGGGCATTCGATCAACTGCTGGCGCTGCTGCGACTGGAAATCCTCCTCCGAGGAAAACCAGCCTTCGAAATCATGGCCCACCCCGCAGCGCAGGTTCAACACCTTCACGCTGCCAGCTCCTGCCAATCCAGCGCCCAGAGGCCACTGTCGACCAGTTGGAGCCACAGCAGGCAGGTGAGCGTCTTGGCGTCCGTGAGCGCGCCGCTGCGGGTCAGCTCCAGCAGTTCGGGAAGTGTGGCCGCGGACAAGTGCAGCAGTTCGCCCTCTTCCAGCGCCTGCTCGTGCTGGCTCAGCCCGCGCGCAAACCAGATCTCGATATGTTCGTCGGAATAGCCAATGCAGTTGTGCATCACGCCCGCATAGGCCCATTCGCGCGCCTCGCAGCCGGTTTCCTCGCGCAATTCGCGACGGGCACAATCGAGGCCGGACTCGCCGTCATCGAGCTTGCCCGCAGGAAATTCGATCATCATGCGGGCCATGGGATGCCGATACTGCCGTTCCAGCAGGTAGCGGCCATCGTCCAGCATGGGAACCACCACCACCGCTCCCGGGTGCTGTACGTACTCGCGCGTGGCCAGCTTGCCGTTGGGCTGCAGCACCGTATCGCGCACCACGCGCAGGAACCTGCCCTGCAGTACGCACTGCTGTTCCTGGGTGACTTCGGCCAGAGGCTGGTGATTCTCCCGCACCTGGTCGACCAGGGAGGGATAGGAAGCTTGCTTGCCTGTCATGCCGTTCAGTCGTTGTGCCGCATCAGGTGGCTATAGACAAAGCCGGGGAAGGCAAACGTGGCGAACAGAGCCAGGGTCGTTGCGTAGAACTCCCAGCCCTGCGGATAGATCTGGCCGGCGTTGCGCTCCAGCAGCAGGAAGAAGCCGCCCGCCACGAAATACAGCACCAGCCACTCCAGCAACTGCAATCCGAAACCCTTGCGACCCCTGGCCTGTCGCCGTGGCAGCACGGCGAACAGGCGCTGGTTGATGAAGGGCAGGTTGGCGGCGACGAACGCCACCAGGATCACCAGCCAGACAGTCAGGTTCAAGGACATCGTATCCGCGATCCCCGCCCGTCAGGCGCTCAGCATGCGATAGATCGCATGGGCGCACAGGTTCATCAGGCCGGCAGGCAGCAGGCCCAGCACGAGCACCAGGGCACCATTCACCGACAGTACCGAACGCACTTCGAAGTTCGCCTGGATCTTGGTGGGCAGCTGCGGGTTGGGAGCGTCGAAGTACATGACCTTGATCACGCGCAGGTAGTAGAACGCACCGATCAGGGACATGATCACGGCAAACACCGCCAGCCCGATATGGAAGGCCTGGCCGGAAGCCACCAGCACCTGGAGCACGGTCAGCTTGGCATAGAAGCCGACCATGGGCGGAATGCCGGCCAGCGACAACAGGCTGATGGCCATCACGCCGGCGTACAGCGGGCTGCGCTGGTTCAGTCCGGCCAGATCGCTGATGTTGTCGCACTCGAAGCCTTCGCGAGCCAGCAGCATGATCACACCGAAGTTGACCAGCGTCGTCAGCACGTAGGTGACGATGTAGAACATGGCAGCCGAGTAGGCATCCACCACGGTGTTGAAGCTGTTGTTCACGTAACCGGCAACAAATGCCAGCAGCACGAAACCGACCTGCGCGATGGTGGAGAACGCCAGCATGCGCTTGAGGTTTTTCTGCATGATGGCGGCCAGGTTACCGACCAGCAGGGAAGCAATGGCCAGCACCACCAGCATTTGCTGCCAGTGGAAGGCCATGGGCAGCAGGCCCTCGACCAGCAGACGGATCATGATGGCAAAGGCAGCCAGCTTGGGCGCACCTGCCACGATCAGGGCCACCGAAGTGGGCGCGCCTTCGTAGACGTCAGGCATCCACATGTGGAACGGCACGGCACCCAGCTTGAACGCCAGACCGGCAACCACGAACACCACGCCCAGAACCAGGATCTGCTGCTTGGCCACGCCGGAAGCCACCACCTGTTGCACCTCGTTGATCATCAGCGTGCCGGTCGCGCCGTACAGCATGGACATGCCGTACAGCAGGAAGCCGGAAGCCATGGCACCCAGGATGAAGTATTTCATCGCTGCTTCCACCGCATTGGCGTTGTCGCGGCGCAGGGCCACCAGCGCATAGCTGGACAGCGTCAGCAGTTCCAGACCCAGATAGATGATCAGGAAGTTGTTGCCGGAGATCATCACGAAGATGCCCAGCAGGCTCAGCAGCGACAGGATGAACAACTCACCGCCGCGGCGCAGCATGTCACGGTCCTGCGAATAGGGACGCGCGTAGACCATGGTCACGAACATCGCCATGGCGGCAAAGCACTTGAGCCAGTTGCCCATGCTGTCGCTCACCAGCAGGTTGCTGAAACCGTACATGGTGTAGCCATTCATGGCGTACATGGCCTGCATGCCGGCCACACCAGCCAGTGTCGCCAGGGTCAGGTAATAGGTCAGGGTACGCCCTGCACTCTTAACGCTGATGTCTGCCAGGATGATCACGCAGGTCATTACCAGCAGGACGATCTCCGGATACACCGCGATCCAACTCAGTTTGTCAATCATTGCAGACTCTCTCAGTGCAGTTTACTTGTGGCCACATGCTGCAGCAGCTGGACAACGGAGGCGTCCATCACATCGGTCATGGGTTTGGGATACACACCCATCCAGATCACGGCAATCGCAAGAACGGCCATGATGAGGAACTCACGGGAATTGATGTCGTTCAGGGCACGCACATTGTCGTTCGTGACCGGGCCCAGATAGACACGCTTGTACATCCACAGGCTGTAGGCGGCTCCCAGGATCAGGGCCACGGCAGCGCCCAGGCCGATCCAGAAGTTGGCCTTGACGGCAGCGATGATCACCATCCACTCGCCGACGAAACCGGCCGTAGCGGGCAGACCGCAGTTGGCCATGGTGAACAGCAGTGCAAAGGCAGCAAACTTGGGCATGGTGTTGATCACGCCGCCGTAGTCGGCGATTTCACGCGAATGCACGCGGTCGTACAGCACGCCGATGCACAGGAACATGGCGGCCGACACGAAGCCGTGGGCGATCATCTGCACAATGCCACCGGCCACGCCGATGTCGCTGAAGATGAAGAAGCCCAGGGTCACGAAACCCATGTGCGCCACGGAGGAGTAAGCCACCAGCTTCTTCATGTCCTTCTGCACGATGGCCACCAGACCGACGTAGATCACGGCGATCAGGGACAGGGCAATCATCAGCCAGGCCCATTTCTGGGAGGCGTCCGGAAGAATGGGCAGCGAGAAGCGCAGGAAACCGTAGGCACCCAGCTTCAGCATGATGGCGGCCAGTACGGCGGAACCACCGGTGGGCGCTTCCACGTGCACGTCGGGCAGCCAGGTATGTACCGGCCACATCGGCACCTTCACGGCGAAGGCTGCGAAGAAGGCGAAGAACAGCAGGCTCTGTGCGTCGATGTCCAGCGGCAGCTTGTACCAGGTCTGCAGGTCGAAACTGCCACCCGAGGTGTTGAACAGGTACACCAGCGCGATCAGCATCAGCAGCGAGCCGAGCAGCGTATACAGGAAGAACTTGAAAGCGGCGTAAATCTTGCGCGGACCACCCCAGATACCGATGATCAGGTACATCGGGATCAGCGTGGCTTCGAAGAACACGTAGAACAGCATCGCATCCTGGGCGGAGAAGACACCGATCATCAGGCCGCTCAGGATCAGGAAGGCACCCATGTACTGGTTGACGCGCTTGGTGATCACTTCCCAGCCGGCGATCACGACGATCACGGTGATGAAGGCCGTCAGCAGCACGAACCACAGGGAGATGCCATCAACGCCAAGATGGTAGTTGATGTTGAAGCGCGGAATCCACTCGTTCTTCTCGACGAACTGCAGCGCGGCAGTCTGCAGCTTGAAGCCGGTGTACAGCGGAATGGTAACCAGGAAGCTGGCCAGCGAGCCCAGCAGGGCCAGCCAGCGCACCATGCGCGCGTGACGGTCCTCCCCGAAGGCAAGCAGTACTGCTCCGATTACGATTGGCAGCCAGATGGCCAGGCTCAGCAATCCCATTTTTATATTTCTCCTTATTTGCCGTACCAGACGAACCAGGTCATCAGGGCTACGACACCCAGAATCATCATCAGGGCATAGTGGTAGAGGTAACCGGATTGCAGTCGACGGGCGATGGCAGCGATGCCGCCCACGACTTTCCAGGAGCCGTTCACCAGTGCGCCATCGATCAGGCCCTGGTCAGCGCCCTTCCACAGGCCCACACCCAGCAGGCGGGCGCCACGTGCAATGATGTTCTCGTTGATCCAGTCGAGGAAATACTTGTTCTCGAGGATGACGACCAGCGGAGACAGCGCCTTGCGGATGCTGGCAGCCACGTTGTTGTTCATCATGTACAGGAAGTAAGCGACGGCAAAACCGGCAACCGTCAGCCAGAACGGAAGGGTCATCACGGCGTGCGTGGCGAAGCCGACAGCACCGTGGAAGGTGTTCGTCCACTCATGGGCATAGGTGGCCATGGCCGGATGGCGCGGATCCACGAAGATGACGTTCTTGAAGAAATCGCCGAACAGCATGGAATCGACCGTCAGGAAACCGATGATCACGGACGGGATGGCCAGCAGAATCAGTGGCAGCGTTACCACCCACTTGGATTCGTGCGGCTTGCCATCGCCATGGTGACCATGGTCGTCGTGGTGATCGTCATGGTGCGCGTCGGGGTTCTGGTCATAGCGCTCCTTGCCATGGAAGACCAGGAAGTAGACGCGGAAGCTGTACAGCGAGGTCACGAACACGCTGGCCATGGCCGCCAGGTAGGCGATGTGGGAAGCCGGCTGGTTGCTGAAGTGCAGCGCCTCGATGATGCTCTCCTTCGAGTAGAAGCCCGAGAAGAACGGCGTGCCGATCAGCGCCAGGGTACCGATCAGGAAGGTGATCCAGGTGATCGGCATGTACTTGCGCACGTTGCCCATCCAGCGGATGTCCTGGTTGTGGTGCATGCCGATGATTACGGAACCTGCGGCAAGGAACAGCAGTGCCTTGAAGAAGGCATGCGTCATCAGGTGGAACACGCCCACCGAGTAGGCGGAAGCGCCCAGCGCCATGGTCATGTAACCCAGCTGCGACAGCGTGGAGTAGGCCACCACACGCTTGATGTCGTTCTGGATCACGCCCAGGATACCCATGAAGAAGGCGGTGATGGCGCCGATGATCAGGATCATGTTCAGGGCGGTGTCGCTCAGCTCGAACAGCGGAGACATGCGGGCGACCATGAAGATGCCGGCCGTCACCATGGTGGCGGCGTGGATCAGCGCGGAGATCGGGGTCGGGCCTTCCATGGAGTCGGGCAGCCACACGTGCAGCGGGAACTGGGCAGACTTGCCCATGGCACCGATGAACAGGCAGATGGCAGCCATGGTGGCCACGTTCCAGCCCAGGCCCGGATAGGTCTGGGAAGCCAGCGTATCGACCTTGCCGAAGAACTCGGTGTAGTTGAAGGTTCCGGTGTAGGCCAGGATCAGGCCGATGCCCAGGATGAAACCGAAGTCACCCACACGGTTGACCAGGAAGGCCTTCATGTTGGCGAAGATGGCGGTCGGGCGGTTGAACCAGAAGCCGATCAGCAGGTAGGACACCAGACCCACCGCTTCCCAGCCGAAGAACAGCTGCAGGAAGTTGTTGCTCATGACCAGCATGAGCATGGAGAAGGTGAACAGGGAAATATAGGAGAAGAAGCGGTTGTAGCCCTCGTCTTCTTCCATGTAGCCCATGGTGTAGATGTGCACCATCAGCGACACGAAGGTCACCACGCACATCATCATCGCCGTCAGGCTGTCGACCATGAAGCCAACTTCCATCTTCAGCGTACCGATGGTCATCCAGTGGTACACCGTCTCGTTGAAGGTCGCGCCATCCAGCACCTGCATGAACACCATGGCGGACAGGATGAAGGACAGCAGCACGCCGCCAATGGTCAGCAGTGCCGAGGCCGAGCGCCCCAGCAGGTTGCCGCCCATCTTGGTACCGAAGATACCAACCAGTGCCGAGGCCGCCAGCGGTGCCAGCGGGATCGCCAGCAAGGTAGTAGCGGAAAGGGTCTGACTCATTTTTCTGTTACCCCTTCAAGGTGTTGAGTTCTTCCACATCGAGACTGTCGCGTGTGCGGAACAGCAGCACGAGAATCGCGAGCCCGATGGCCGACTCTGCAGCCGCAACGGTCAGGATGAAGAACACGAAGATCTGTCCGGACAGGTCACCCCAGAAGTGGGAGAACGCCACGAAGTTCATGTTGACGGCCAGCAGCATCAGCTCGACGGCCATCAGCAGCACGATCAGGTTCTTGCGGTTCAGGAAGATGCCGATGACCGACAGGGCGAACAGGATGCCTCCCAGGGTCAGGTAATGGCCAATGGTGAGTGTCATGCCTTCTTCTCCTCTGCATCGGCGGCCGGATCGGCAGCCACCGGTGCCGGCTTGGTGATGTCCATCTTGACGATGCGCATGCGGTCCTGCGGACGCACGCGGACCTGTTCGGCCGGCGACTGGAACTTGCTGTCCTTGCGCTTCCGCATGGTCAGGGCAATCGCGCTGATCATGGCCACCAGCAGCAGCACCGCAGCGATCTCCAGCGGGTACAGGTAGTGCGTGTATAGCAGCTTGCCCAGCTCGGTCGTGTTGGATGCGTTGGGCGCCAGCACAGCACCGTCCATGCCACGCATCGGCAGCGCCTCGGTTTCGGTGAAGTTGCTCATCAGCACGGCAGCCATCTGCACGATGATGAACACGGCAATCACCGCGGCCATCGGGAAGTTCTTCCAGAAGCCGCGCTTGAGCGTCTCGACATCGATGTCCAGCATCATCACGACGAACAGGAACAGCACCATGACGGCGCCGACATACACCAGCACCAGGGTAATGGAAAGGAATTCGGCCTTCAGCAGCATCCAGATGGCGGATGCCTGGAAGAACGACAGCACCAGGTACAGCACGGCATAGACCGGGTTGCGCACGGTGACCACGCGGAATGCTGCAAAGACCAGCACCGCTGAAAATACGTAGAAGAGACCTGTTTTGACGTCCATGGGAGAGTCCTGTTGTGTTCTAGGCCTGGCCGGGATCAGCGGTAAGGCGCATCGGCTGCCTTGGTGGCCGCGATCTGCGCTTCGTACTTGTCACCCACCGCCAGCAGCATGTCCTTGGTGAAATACAGGTCGCCCCGCTTCTCTCCGTGGTATTCGAAGATCTGCGTCTCGACGATGGAATCCACCGGGCAGCTCTCTTCGCAGAAACCGCAGTAAATGCACTTGGTGAAGTCGATGTCGTAGCGCGTGGTGCGGCGGCTGCCGTCTTCGCGCTGCTCGGACTCGATGGTGATGGCCATGGCGGGGCACACGGCCTCGCACAGCTTGCAGGCGATGCAGCGCTCTTCGCCGTTCTCGTAACGGCGCAGCGCATGCAGGCCGCGGAAACGCGGACTCAGCGGCGTCTTCTCTTCGGGGTACTGCACAGTGAACTTGCCCTTGAAGGCGTAGCGTCCGGTCAGTGCCATGCCCCTGAACAGCTCCGTCAGCATGAAGCTGTTCAGGAAATCCTTGAGGGAGAACCCGGATTCCGGCTTGGTGGTTACAGTTGACATTTCTCTACCCTTGCTCACTTCCAGATGTTCCAGGAGGTTTGCATCCACACAGCGATCACGATCAGCCAGATCAGTGTCACGGGAATGAAGATCTTCCAGCCCAGACGCATGATCTGGTCATAGCGATAGCGCGGGAACGTGGCACGAATCCAGATGAACATGCTCACGACCACGAAGGTCTTCAGGCCCAGCCAGATCCAGCCGGGGATGAAGCTGAGGAATTCGAACGGAGGCAGCCAGCCGCCGAGGAACATGACCACGGCCAGCACCGAGAACAGGATCATGTTCGCGTATTCGGCCAGGAAGAAGATGGCAAAGCCCATGCCGGAGTACTCGACCATGTGGCCGGCCACGATCTCGGCCTCGCCTTCCACCACGTCGAAGGGGTGACGGTTGGTTTCTGCGACACCCGAGATCAGGTAGACCATGAAGATCGGCAGCAGCGGCAGCCAGTTCCAGGACAGCAGGTTCATGCCCTTGTCGGCGAACATGCCCTTGGCCTGCTCGGTCACGATGTCGCTCATGTTCATGCTGCCGGTGATCATCAGCACCACCACCAGGCAGAAGCCCATGGCGATTTCGTACGACACCATCTGTGCGGAAGCACGCAGCGCACCCAGGAACGGGTACTTGGAGTTGGACGCCCAGCCGGCCATGATCACGCCGTAGACTTCCACGGAAGTGATGGTCATCACCAGCAGCAGGCCGGCGTTGATGTTGGCCAGAGCCACTTCGGGGCCGAAGGGAATCACCACCCAGGCAGCCAGCGCCGGCATGAAGGCCATGATCGGGCCGAGATAGTAGACCGCAGGGTTGGCACGATCCGGACGGATCACTTCCTTGGTCAGCAGCTTGAGGCCGTCGGCCATGGGCTGCAGCAGGCCGAGCGGGCCGACGCGGTTGGGACCGTGACGCACCTGCATGAAGCCCAGCAGGCGGCGTTCCCAGTAGGTCAGGTAGGCAACGGCAATCAGCAACGGCAGGACCAGCACGACGATCTTGAGCAGCGCCCAGATCACCGGCCATGCGATATTCGCCCACCAGGCAGCCTCGATCAGGCCCTGGCCGGCAGCGTTCAGTGCGTCAATCATGCGCTCACCTCCTGGCTAGGATTGGCAGCACGGGCATCGGCCGTGGCCTGCAGCGACGGTGCACGGCGCACCAGGCTGTCAAGTTGATAGATGCTCGCCGTCACCGGCTTGGTACGGGCCTTGCCCACCACGATGGCAGCATCCGTGCGGTTGTTCAGGCGCGCCGCGTCGACGGTGGCGCTGTCGCCACTGCGGTTCAGCGGCAGCGTGGCCATGACTTCCTGCGAGGTCTCGGCAGCAAAGCCGGAGAGCTGCAGCAGGCTGCCCAGCACGCGCAGCACCTTCCAGCCCGGACGGGTGTCACCCAGCGGGCGCACCACGGCATGGAAGCTCTGGGCGCGGCCTTCGGCGTTGATGAAGGTGCCGGACGTCTCGGTGAAGGGGCTGATCGGCAGCAGCACGTCGCTGAAGGCCAGATTGGTCTTGAACGGGCTGAAGGTGACCACCATCTGCGCCTGGTTCAGGCTGGCGACGGCAGCACTGCCGGCGGCACAGTCGAACTCGGGCTCGACGTTGAACAGCAGGGCCGCCTTGAGCGCGCCGCCCTCGGTCATGGCGCCGGCATTCAGGCCACCGGACCTGGGACGTGCACCAGCCAGCTGGGCGCCCACGGTGTTGGCCGCTTCGGTCAGGTAACCCCAGCTGGCGCCGGTTTCGGTTGCAATCCACTGCGCCAAGGCCAGCAGGCTGCTGGCCTGCTCGTGGTGTGCTGCGGCATTGCCCAGCAGCACGGCCTTGCGCTCGCCACCCAGCAGGGAGGCCGCGATGGCCTTGGCGGCCTCCGTGGCCTGGCCTTGTGCAGGCGCAGTGACGCCCTTCTGCTCGGCCACGGCGGCAGCGATGTCTGCCAGGGACTGCGTCCACTCGGTAGCGTCGGCTTCGAGTACCGTGTGCATCTTCATCGCCCAGTCCTGGCGCTGCTCGACCAGCGCGGACACCTGGGCGCCGTGGCGGCTGGCCTGGCGGATGCGCTGCGCGAACAGCGGATGATCCTTGCGCAGATTGCTGCCAACGACGAGTACACGCTGCAGCTTGCTCAGCGCTGCGATGGGCATGCCCAGCCAGCGAATCTCGCTGCCGGTGGCAAACTCGGCGTTGCGCAGGCGGTAGTCGATGTTGTCGCTGCCGAGGCCGCGCACCAGTTCACCGGCCAGCGCCAGTTCTTCCAGCGTGCTGTGCGGGCTGACCAGGGCGCCGATGCTGGAAGCGCCGTGCTCGTCCCGGATCTGCTTGAGGCCGTTGGCCACATATTCGAGGGCGGTCTGCCAGTCGACTTCCTTCCAGCTGCCACCCTGCTTGATCATGGGAGCGGTCAGGCGGTCGGTGCCGTTGAGCGCTTCGTAGCTGAAACGGTCGCGGTCGGCAATCCAGCATTCGTTGACGGCTTCATTCTCGAGCGGCACCACGCGCATCACGCGGTGGTTCTTGACCTGCACGATCAGGTTGGCACCGGTGGAGTCATGCGGAGCGACCGACTTGCGGCGGCCCATTTCCCAGGTGCGGGCGCTGTAGCGGAACGGCTTGCTGGTGAGCGCGCCCACCGGGCAGATGTCGATCATGTTGCCGGACAGTTCGGAATCGACCGTGGCACCAACGAAGGTCTCGATCTCGGAGTGCTCGCCGCGGTTGGACATGCCGAGCTCCATCTGGCCGGCGATTTCCTGACCGAAGCGCACGCAGCGCGTGCACTGGATGCAGCGCGTCATCTCCTCCATGGAGATCAGCGGACCGACATCCTTGGGCACGACCACGCGCTTCTCTTCCTCGTAGCGGGAGCCGCTGGAGCCGTAACCGACCGCCAGATCCTGCAACTGGCACTCACCGCCCTGGTCGCAGATCGGGCAATCCAGCGGGTGGTTGATCAGCAGGAATTCCATCACGGACTGCTGGGCCTTGATGGCCTTGTCGCTCTTGGTGTGAACCACCATGCCCTGGGCCACCGGCGTAGCGCAAGCCGGAACCGGCTTGGGCATCTTCTCGACGTCCACCAGGCACATGCGGCAGTTGGCCGCGATGCTCAGCTTCTTGTGGTAGCAAAAATGCGGAATATAGGTTCCGGCCTGCTCGGCTGCATGCATCAGCATGCTGCCTTCGGCAACCTCGACCTTTTTACCGTCCAGTTCGATTTCAACCATGGTGATCCACTTGTCAAATGTATGCAGGCACCATGCAGGTCTTGTGCTCTACGTGGTATGCAAATTCGTCACGGAAATGCTTGAGCATGGCGCGCACAGGCATGGCGGCGGCATCGCCCAGGGCACAGATGGTGCGGCCCTGGATGTTGGCGGCGACGGAGTCGAGCACGTCCATGTCCTGCGGACGGCCCTGCCCTTTCTCGATGCGGTCGACCATGCGCCACAGCCAGCCCGTTCCTTCGCGGCAGGGCGTGCACTGGCCGCAGGATTCGTGCATGTAGAAGTAGCTCAGGCGCTGCAGCGACTTGACCATGCAGCGGCTGTCATCCATCACGATCACGGCGCCGGAGCCCAGCATGGAGCCGGCCTTGGCGATGGAGTCGTAGTCCATCGTGCATTCCATGATGATGTCGGCCGGCAGCACCGGGGAGGAGGAACCACCCGGGATCACCGCCTTGAGCTTGCGGCCGGTGCGGACACCGCCCGCCAGCTCGAGCAGCTTGGAGAACGGCGTGCCCATGGGAATTTCGTAGTTGCCGGGCAGGTTCACGTCACCGGAGACCGAGAAGATCTTGGTGCCGCCATTGTTCGGCTTGCCACACTCGAGATACGCCTGGCCCCCGTTCATGATGATCCACGGAACGGCTGCGAAGGTCTCGGTGTTGTTGATGGTGGTGGGCTTGCCGTATAGGCCGAAACTGGCCGGGAACGGCGGCTTGAAGCGCGGCTGGCCCTTCTTGCCTTCCAGCGATTCGAGCAGCGCGGTTTCCTCGCCGCAGATGTAGGCGCCGAAACCATGATGGGCATGCAGCTGGAAGCTGAAGTCGCTGCCCATGATCCTGTCGCCCAGATAGCCGGCGGCACGTGCCTCTTCCAGCGCCGCCTCGAAGCGTTCGTACACCTCGAAGATTTCGCCGTGGATGTAGTTGTAGCCCACGCTGATGCCCATGGCATAGGCCGCGATGGCCATGCCCTCGATCACGATGTGCGGGTTGAACATCAGGATGTCGCGGTCCTTGCAGGTACCGGGCTCACCCTCGTCGGAGTTGCAGACCAGGAATTTCTGGCCAGGGAACTGGCGCGGCATGAAGCTCCACTTCAGGCCGGACGGGAAACCGGCACCGCCACGACCGCGCAGCGCGGATTCCTTGACGGTGGAGATCACCTGGTCCTGGGTCATGGCTTCGCCGCCATCCTTGCCCAGAATCTTGCGCAGCGCCTTGTAACCGCCGCGCGCCTCGTAATCCTTGAGGCTCCAGTTGCTGCCGTTCAGATCCTTGTAGATCTGCGGATCGATGTGACGGCCATGAAAGCAGGTTTCATTGCCGGAAGACGCAAATTGCGCGAGAACGTTCGCTACCGACATCATTTGCCCTCCGCGGACTTCAGGCCTTCGACCAGTGCCGTCATGCGTTCGACAGACATGTAGCTGCACATGGTGCGGTCGTTGACCAGCATCACCGGCGCATCGGCGCAGGCGCCCAGGCATTCGCACTGCTGCAGCGTGAACATGCCGTCGGCGGTGGTTTCGCCGGCGTGGATGCCCAGCTTCTCCTCGAGGAACTGCAGCGCCTTGCCGCCGTCACGCAGCTGGCACGGCAGGTTGGTGCAGACGGCGAGCTTGAACTTGCCCACCGGCTGCTGGTTGTACATGTTGTAGAAGGTGGTGACTTCGTGCACGGCCATCGGAGGCATCTCCAGATAGTCGGCAATCTCCTTCTCGCTTTCGGGCGATACCCAGCCCTGCTCCTGCTGGACGATGGACAGGCAAGCCATGACCGCCGACTGCTTGTGCTCGGCCGGGTATTTCGCCACTTCCTTGGCGAAACGGGCTTTGGTTGCTTCAGAAATCATCGGTCAATCTCTCCAAACACAATGTCCAGCGTGCCAATGATGGCCACGGCGTCGGCCAGCATGTGGCCCTTGGACAGCTCATCCAGCGCAGCCAGGTGCACGTATCCCGGCGGACGGATCTTCATGCGGTAGGGCTTGTTGGCTCCGTCGCTCACCATGTAGATGCCGAACTCGCCTTTCGGGTGCTCGACAGCGGCATAGACCTCGCCCTCGGGCACGTGGAAGCCTTCGGTGAACAGCTTGAAGTGGTGGATCAGGTCCTCCATGTTGGTCTTCATGCCTTCACGCGAGGGCGGCGCCACCTTGTTGTTGTCGGTGATGACCGGGCCCGGGTTGGCACGCAGCCAGTCCACGCACTGCTTGATGATGCGGTTGGACTGGCGCATTTCCTGCATGCGGCACAGGTAGCGGTCGTAGCTGTCGCCGGTGACACCGACGGGCACGTCGAAGTCGACCTTGTCGTAGGCGTCATAGGGCTGCGTCTTGCGCAGGTCCCAGGCAATGCCAGAACCGCGCAGCATGGGGCCGCTCATACCCAGGTTCAGGGCGCGCTCGGGAGACAGCACACCGATGCTCACGGTACGCTGCTTCCAGATACGGTTGTTGGTGAGCAGGGTCTCGTACTCGTCCATGCACTTGGGGAAGCGCTGGGTGAAATCGTCGATGAAGTCGAGCAGCGAACCCTGGCGGGCGGCATTGAGCTTTTCCATGGCCTTGCTGTTGCGCAGCTTGCTCGGGGCATGCTGGGCCATGGTGTCGGGCAGGTCGCGGTAGACGCCACCCGGACGGAAGTAGGCTGCGTGCATGCGGGCGCCGGAGACGGCCTCGTACATGTCCAGCAGGTCTTCCCGCTCACGGAAGGTGTAGATCAGGATGGTGGAGCTGCCGCAGTCGTTGCCGTGCGAACCCAGCCACAGCAGGTGGTTGAGCAGACGCGTGATTTCCGAGAACATCACGCGGATGTATTGCGCACGGATCGGCACCTCGATGCCCAGCAGCCGCTCGACGGCCAGGCAGTAGGCGTGCTCGTTGCACATCATGGACATGTAGTCCAGGCGGTCCATGTAGGGCAGCGCCTGCAGGTAGGTCTTGTGCTCGGCCAGCTTTTCGGTGGCACGGTGCAGCAGGCCGATGTGCGGGTCGGCGCGCTGCACCACCTCGCCATCGAGCTCCAGCACGAGGCGCAGCACGCCGTGCGCTGCCGGGTGCTGCGGACCAAAGTTGAGCGTGTAGTTCTTGATTTCAGCCATAGATCAAACCCCTGTCGCCTGAGCGATCAGTGCAAGCCTCCATAGTTGTCTTCACGGATGATGCGCGGCGTGATTTCGCGCGGCTCGATGGAGACGGGTTCGTACACCACACGCTTCTGCTCGGGGTCGTAGCGCATCTCGACATGACCGGAGAGCGGGAAGTCCTTGCGGAAGGGATGGCCGATGAAGCCGTAGTCGGTCAGGATACGGCGCAGGTCGGGGTGACCCTCGAACACGATGCCGAACAGGTCGAAGGCTTCGCGCTCGAACCAGTTGGCGGAGTTCCAGATGTCATTGATGGAGGCAACCACGGGGAAGTCGTCATCGGGAGCGAACACCTTCAGGCGCAGGCGCTGGTTCAGCGACACGGACAGTAGGTGCACCACGACGCAGAAGCGCTCGCGCTCCCAGACCTGCTGCTTGTAGTCGGAATAGTCGACACCGCACAGATCGATCATGATCTCGAACTTGCAGCCGGCGGAATCGCGCAGCAGACGGCAGGCGTCGACGTAGTCGGCGGCGCCAACCTCGACGGTCAGCTCGCCACGGTCAATCACAGAATGCTTGAGCTTGTCACCCAGCACCGCAGACACGGTGTTGGCCAGCTCCTGAATATCAACAGCGTAGGCAGTCATGGGGTCTCCGGATCAGGCGCGGGCAATGGTGTTGGTACGGCGGATCTTCTGCTGCAGCTGCATGATGCCGTAAATCAGCGCCTCGGCCGTGGGCGGGCAGCCCGGGACGTAGACGTCGACCGGCACCACGCGATCGCAGCCACGCACCACCGAGTAGCTGTAGTGGTAATAGCCACCGCCGTTGGCGCAGGAACCCATGGAAATCACCCAGCGCGGCTCGGCCATCTGGTCATAGACCTTGCGCAGGGCCGGCGCCATCTTGTTGCACAGCGTGCCAGCCACGATCATCAGGTCGGACTGGCGGGGACTGGCGCGGAATACCTCGGCACCGAAACGCGCCAAGTCGTAGCGCGCGGCAGCGGCGTGCATCATCTCGACGGCGCAGCAGGCCAGACCGAAGGTCATGGGCCAGACGGAACCGGTTTTGGCCCAGTTCGCCACCGCGTCGTAGCTGGTGGTGATGAAGCCTTCTTTGAATACACCTTCAAGCGACATGCAACTCTCCAATCAATTCCCGCAGGAGCGCGGCATGCACGCTCCCGGTATCAGGAACTTGTGCTTATTCCCAATCCAGGGCGCCTTTTTTCCATTCGTAGATGAAACCCACGACGAGGATGCCCAGGAAAATCATGACGGACCAGAAAGCCACGGGACCCAGCTGCTTGTAGGCGGCCGCCCAGGGGAACAGGAAGGCGACTTCCAGGTCGAAAAGAATGAACAGGATGGCAACGAGGTAGTAGCGCACATCGAACTTCATGCGCGCGTCTTCAAAGGCCTCGAAGCCGCATTCGTAGGGGGAGTTCTTGGCGGGATCAGGACGGTTCGGGCCGAGTGCCGAACCAAGACCCAGGGTCACTGCACCGGCAACCAGGCCGACCAGGATGAACAGGAGAACGGGGAGATAAAGTGCAAGATCCATCTTTGTTACGTTTGTAAATTTTGGCGCAGAGCCAAAGATGTTTCTGGTGCCGTCGGCGAGACTCGAACTCGCACAGCTTTCGCCACTACCCCCTCAAGATAGCGTGTCTACCAATTCCACCACGACGGCAATCGTGTCTCGCCCGGAGCCGGCTGAGACTATTTCTTAGCACTCCGGATCAGCCCTGCATTGTAACCATAAACAACTTAGTCGACGCTTACAACACAGGTTTTTTGTGCCCGCCGGACGCATTGCACGCCCGGCTTTTCGCTTAGCGGGAAGCGGCTGCGGCGGGGGCTACCGGGGCAGGCTGGGAAGCGGGAACAGCAACGCTTGCGGGCGCCACGGCGGCGGCCGGCTGCTGTCCGGGAATCAGTGCGGAAGGACCGGTTGCAGGGGCTGCATCAGACGCAGGGGCTGAGGCCGGTGCGGTCACGGCGGCGGGAGCGACCATGCCGCTGAGCACGCTACCGGAGCCGCCGGTGTTGCGCAGGTTGCCGAAGTACGCGAGAACCAGCGTGGCAACGAAGAAAATCGTGGCCAGCACGGCGGTGGTGCGCGACAGGAAGTTGGCACTGCCGGAGGCGCCGAACAGGCTGCCGGAGGCCCCACTGCCGAATGCGGCACCCATGTCCGCACCCTTGCCATGCTGAACCAGGATCAGGCCGATCATCGCCAGTGCCGACAGCACCTGCACGACCAGCAGGAGGTTGAGAAGAAAAGTCATTGTGTTCTTGCCAGAGGAATGTGGGAAGCGGCAGCGTACTGCCGCAAAGCCCGTTATTTTATTGCGCTGCCGCAATGATGGCCAGGAAATCGGCCGCCTTCAGGGAAGCGCCGCCAATCAGGCCGCCATCGATGTCGGGTTGCGCCAACAGCGCAGCCGCGTTGCTGGCGTTCATGCTGCCGCCGTACAACAGGCGGATCTTGTCTGCATGCTCGGTTGCCGCACGCAGCTGTGTACGCAGTACCGCGTGCACTTCCTGCGCCTGCTCGGGAGTGGCCGTCTTGCCGGTACCGATGGCCCAGACCGGCTCGTAAGCTACCACGATCTCGCTGATGCAATGCCCCACCAGGTGGATCACGGCCGCAAGCTGGCGCTTGACGATGAATTCGGTCATGCCCTCCTCGCGCTCGCGCAGGGTTTCACCGACGCAGACGATGGGAGTGATACCGGCCTCGAGGGCACGCTCGGCCTTGATGGCGACATGGGTGTCGCTCTCGGCCTGGTGCAGGCGGCGCTCGCTGTGGCCGACGATGGCGTAGCGGATGCCGAACTCCTTCAGCATGGCGGCAGACACGTCACCGGTATAGGCGCCGGATTCGTGCGAGGAAACGTTCTGCGACCCCATGACAATGGCGTCCTGACCCGCCAGCAGGCCCTGGACTTGCTGGAAGTACGGGCTGGGCACGCAGATGGCCACATCGCACGCCGGAGCGCCGATGCCGGCGCGCAGCTCGTTGATCAGCGTTTCGTTGCCTGCCAGACTGGCGTTCATTTTCCAGTTGCCAGCGATCAGTTTTTTCATTGTGTGCCTCCGTTACCAGGTCAATACGATTTTGCCAATGTGTTGGTTGCTTTCCATCAAGGCGTGCGCCTCGGCGGCCTGGGCGGCCGGAAAGGTGCGGTAGATAACCGGCGCGATGGCGCCGTTTTCCACCAGTGGCCAGACCTTCTCGCGCAGCGCGCGGGCGATGGCGGCCTTGAAGGCCACCGGGCGCGGACGCAGCGTCGAGCCGGTGATGGTCAGACGGCGGCGCAGCACCTGCCCCGCATTGAAGCCCGACTTGACGCCACCCTGGATGGCGATGATGACGATGCGGCCATCGTCTGCGAGGCACTCCACTTCACGGGCGATATAGTCGCCGGCAACCATGTCCAGCACCACATCCACACCTTTGCCATCGGTCAGGCGCTTGGCCTCCTCGACGAAATCGTGGGTCTTGTAGTTGATGGCGTGGTCGGCGCCGAGCTTGACGCAGGCCTCGCACTTGTCGTCGCTGCCGGCGGTAACAATGACCGCGGCGCCCAGCGCCTTGGCCATCTGGATGGCGGTGACGCCGATGCCGCTGCTGCCGCCTTGCACCAGCAGGGTTTCTCCCGGCTGCAGTCTGGCGCGGTCGAAGACATTGCTCCAGACGGTGAAGAAGGTTTCGGGCAGGCTGGCGGCCTGCACCATGTCAAGTCCGGCCGGAACCGGCAGGCACTGGGCTGCGGGGGCCACGCACAGCTCGGCGTAGCCGCCGCCGGCGACCAGCGCACACACCTTGTCGCCCAGTTTCAGGCCAGCCTGCGCCATGGCGTCGGCATCGCCGGCGACGATCTCGCCGGCAACCTCCAGGCCGGGCAGTTCGGAAGCGCCCGGCGGCACCGGGTAGTGGCCCTTGCGCTGCAGCACGTCGGGACGGTTGACGCCCGACGCCGCCACGCGGATCAGCACCTCGCCCGCACCCGCGACCGGATCGGCGCAGGTGACGGGCTTGAGCATTTCCGGCGCGCCGTAGGCCTCGATGGCAATGGCTTGCATGACTGCCCTGCCCCGCTTACTGCTGCTGTTGTTGCTGCTGCTCGGCAGAGGAACGGCCGTTGCCGTTGCGCTCGCCACGGTCGCCGCGTTCGGCGCGCTCCGGGCGGTCACCGCGCTCAGGACGGTCCAGCAGCGCCTTTATGGACAGCTTGATGCGGCCCTTGTCGTCGGTTTCCAGGGCCTTGACCTTGACGATCTGGCCTTCGCTCAGGTAATCGGACACCTTCTCGACGCGCTCGTGCGCGATCTGGCTGATGTGCAGCAGGCCATCCTTGCCCGGCAGCACGTTGATCAGCGCGCCAAAATCCAGCATCTTGACGACCGGACCTTCGTAGATCTTGCCCACTTCCACTTCGGCCGTGATCTCTTCGATGCGGCGCTTGGCTTCCTCGGCCTTGGCGTTGTCGTTGCTGGCGATGGTGATGGTGCCGTCTTCGGCGATGTCTATCTGGGTGCCGGTTTCTTCCGTCAGCGCACGGATGGTGGCGCCGCCCTTGCCGATCACGTCGCGGATCTTCTCGGGGTTGATCTTCATGGTGAACAGGCGCGGAGCATAGGCCGACACCTCGGCCTTGGCCTCGCCCATGGCATCCTGCATCTTGCCCAGGATGTGCATGCGCGCTTCCTTGGCCTGGGCCAGGGCGACCTGCATGATTTCCTTGGTGATGCCCTGGATCTTGATGTCCATCTGCAGGGCGGTGATGCCGTCGGCAGTACCGGCCACTTTGAAGTCCATGTCGCCCAGGTGATCTTCATCGCCCAGGATGTCGGTCAGCACGGCGAAACGGTTGTCTTCCTTGATCAGGCCCATGGCGATACCGGCCACGTGCGCCTTCAGCGGCACGCCAGCGTCCATCATGGACAGGCAGCCGCCGCAGACGGAAGCCATGGAGGAGGAACCGTTGGATTCGGTGATCTCGGACACCACGCGGATGGTGTAGGGGAATTCGTCCTTGCTCGGCAGCACGGCGGCCAGGGCACGCTTGGCCAGACGGCCGTGGCCCACTTCGCGGCGCTTGGTGGAGCCCATGCGGCCCACTTCACCGGTGGCGAAGGGAGGCATGTTGTAGTGCAGCAGGAAGCGGTCTTCGTATTCGCCGGCCAGCGCGTCGATGCGCTGGGCATCGCGCTCGGTACCCAGCGTGGACACCACCAGCGCCTGTGTTTCGCCACGCGTGAAGAGTGCGGAACCGTGGGTGCGGGGCAGCACGCCGTTGCGGATCTCGATCGGGCGCACGGTGCGGGTGTCACGGCCGTCGATGCGCGGCTCGCCGGACAGGATCTGGCTGCGCACGATGCGGGCTTCGGCATCGAACAGCAGGTTGTCGACCTTGACCGGATCGAACTCGACGCCCTGCTCGGTCAGTTCGGCCTTGACGGCAGCATAGGCTTCGCGGCAGGCCTGGGTGCGCGCCTGCTTGCTGCGGATCTGGTAGGCAGCGCGCAGCTTGTCTTCAGCCAGGCCGTTGACCTTGGCGATGAATTCCTCGTCCTTGGCTTCGGGCTGCCAGTCCCACACCGGCTTGCCCGCGTCGCGCACCAGCTCATGGATGGCGTTGATCGCGATCTGGCCCTGCTCGTGGCCGAACACCACGCCGCCCAGCATGATTTCCTCCGACAGCTGCTGTGCTTCGGATTCGACCATCAGCACGGCAGCTTCGGTGCCGGCGACGACCAGGTCCATCTGGCTGTCCTTGCGCTGGGTCTGGCCCGGGTTGAGCACGTATTCGCCGTTGATGTAGCCGACACGGGCAGCACCGATCGGGCCATTGAACGGGATGCCGGAAATGGCCAGGGCCGCGCTCACGCCGAGCATGGCGGCGATGTCGGCATCGACTTCAGGATTCAGGGACACGGTGTGCACGACCACATGCACTTCGTTGTAGAAACCTTCGGGGAACAGCGGGCGGATCGGACGGTCGATCAGGCGGCTGGTGAGGGTTTCGAGTTCGGAGGGCTTGGCTTCGCGCTTGAAGAAGCTGCCGGGGATCTTGCCGGCGGCGTAGGTTTTCTCGATGTAGTCGACGGTCAGGGGGAAGAAGTCCTGGCCGGGCTTGGCGCTCTTGGAAGCAGCCACGGTGGCGAGCACGACGGTGTCGTCGATGTTGACGAGCACGGCGCCGGCGGCCTGGCGGGCGATTTCACCGGTTTCGAGGGTGACGGTGTGCTGGCCCCACTGGAAGGTCTTGGTGACTTTGTTGAAAATGGACATGGTTATCTCCGGGATGGAGCTTCTTGCAGCACACGATGCCATTCCAGCAGGACCCTGCCCGGCGCAGGATGTTGATGGAATGACACAGCTTCGCGCGCAATATCTCCGGGTTGAAAAACAAAAACGCCTGAGGGAAGGATTCTCTCAGGCGTTCTGCATGCGATGCCTGCTTACTTGCGCAGACCCAGCTTGGCGATCAGGGCCAGGTAGCGGTCAGCGTCCTTGGACTTCAGGTAGTCCAGCAGCTTGCGGCGGCGGCTCACCATGCGCAGCAGGCCGCGACGGCCGTGGTGGTCCTTGGCGTGCGTCTTGAAGTGCGGGGTGAGTTCGTTGATGCGTGCGGTCAGCAGCGCAACTTGTACTTCGGGGCTGCCAGTGTCATTGGCGGCGCGGGCGTTATCCTTGATAACGGCAACTTTATCGACCATTTTGGTATTTCCTTGAAGGTATTTGACTTGCGCTGCAGGCCGGACTACCCGCAGCGTGCGCTCCGCCGAACTGGCATGCCAGTATGGAACAGAACCGGGTGATTATAGCGGGGACTTGTCGGGCTGGCTAGTGGGTGCGATCACGGGCGGAAACCGCAGATAGAATAATACTAAAATACTCAATATTGCCATGCCCAGCGCCTACCACAACCCCCTCTCCTGTTTTGCTGCCCTCGCCGTTTTCGCCCTGTCGATCCCCGCCCCGGCTTTCCCGGCCCCGGCTGCCGATCCTCCGTCAGCGCTTGCCGCCACTCCCGCGGCAAGCAGCGCCGCCTCCGCAGCGCGAGCCATGTCGCGCACGCGTGTGCTCGTGCTGCGCGGCAATGAGGAAAGCACGGCCAAGCGGGAGCGTCGTCTGAAACGGGAATGCCGCGGCCGGCCCAATGCGGGTGCCTGCCTGGGGTTTGCCAGCTAGGCAGCCAGATTCGCCCCTGCCCGAAGGCCGGGTCAGGCGTCGAGTTGCTGCAGATCCCAGCGCGGACGGACGTCGAAGGCGTACTCCTTGCGCGCTTGCGCCATCCCGGCCTGCAGCCGCATGGCGCCGGCCAAGGCAATCATGGCACCGTTATCGGTGCACAGGTGCAGTTCCGGGTAATGTACGCGCACCCCGCGTCTGGCACAGGCGGCGTTGAGTTCTTCCCGCAGGGAGGCATTGGCCCCTACCCCGCCAGCCACCACGAGCCGCTTCAGGCCTGTCGTATCCAGCGCCTTGAGCGATTTTCTGACCAGCACTTCGACGATGGCAGCCTGGGTGCTTGCAGCGAGGTCAGCCAGCACCTGGTCGCAGGGCTGCCCTTCCAGCTTTTTGACCTGGGTCAGCACCGCGGTCTTGAGGCCCGCGAACGAAAAATCCAGATCACCGCTGTGCAGCAGCGGGCGGGGTAGCTTGTATGCCTTCGGATCGCCGAAGGTGGCCAGGCGCGACAGGGCCGGGCCACCAGGGTAGCCCAGCCCCATCAGCTTGGCCGACTTGTCGAAAGCCTCGCCCGCCGCGTCGTCGATGGTTTCGCCCAGCAGAGTGTAACAGCCGACGCCATCGACCTGCATCAGCTGGGTATGGCCACCGGAAACCAGCAGCGCGACAAAGGGAAACTCGGGCGGGTCGGCGCTGAGGAAGGGAGAGAGCAGATGGCCTTCCAGGTGATGGACGGGCAGCACCGGCTTGTCCAGCGCGGCAGCCAGGCTGCAGGCGACGCCTGCCCCCACCAGCAGTGCCCCGGCCAACCCGGGCCCCTGGGTGTAGGCGATGACGTCGAGCTGCTGCAGCGTGCGCCCGCCCTGCTCCAGCACCTGGCGCGCCAGCGGAATGACACGGCGGATATGGTCGCGGCTGGCCAGCTCCGGTACCACGCCGCCATAGGCGCGGTGCATGTCGATCTGGCTGTGCAGCGCATGGGACAGGAGGCGCGGTGCCGTGCCGGGGCCCCCGGTTTCGACCAGAGCGACACCGGTTTCATCGCAGGAGGACTCGATGCCGAGAACCAGGGTGGGTGGGTTGGAAGAGTTTTGCATCAGACCGCCATTGTGCCGCGAGTTGGGTTGAGCGCGAGAGCGGCATTTCTTCCCTGACAATACCACCATGCATGAAACCCTGATTCCCTATCTGAAAGGCGTCGGACGCGGCAAGGAAGGCGCGCGACCGCTGACACGCGAAGAGGCGAGTGACGCCTGGCAGTTGCTGTTGCAAGGCCAGCCTGACGAGATGGCCATGGGGGCGTTTCTGCTGGCGATGCGGATCAAGGGCGAGACGCGGGAAGAGATGGCGGGATTTCTGGATGCCACCCATTGCGATCTGCACCTGCCGGAACTGGCGGACGACAGCCGCTTCGCGGTGGTCATTCCCAGCTACAACGGGGCGCGCAAGCTGCCACTGCTCACGCCGATGCTGGCCTGGCTGCTGGCACGGGAAGGGCTGCGCGTGCTGATGCACGGCCATCCGACCGAGGACGGGCGCGTGACCGTGCCCGAAGTGCTGCAGGCCTTGCGGCCGCTGCTGCCGGTGCAGGACAGCGATCCGCTCTGGCTGGACACGGCTGCGCTCAGCCCTGGACTGGCCCGCGTGCTGGATGCGCGCCGTCGCATCGGGCTGCGCAATTCGGCGCACAGCCTGGTCAAGCTGATGAATCCGCTGCACGGCACGCCGCTGCAGCAGCGCAGCCTGGTGATCGGGGCCTACACGCATCCGGAGTATGCGGTGTCGATGGCGGAGGTGATCGGACTGATGCAGGGCAACGCCCTGCTGCTGCGTGGCACCGAGGGCGAGGTGGTGGCAGATGCGCGCAGGGTGCGCCAGATGGATGGTTATGTACGTGGCGAGCCGGTGCGGCTGGTTGAAGCGCAGACGGGCAGCCTGACGGAATTGCCCGGGATACCGGAGGGGACGGATGCTGCCGCGACGGCGCGCTATAGCGCCGATGTGCTCGCGGGCGCCTTGCCGGTTCCCGAGCCGATTGCGCGGCAGGTGCAGGCGGTGCTGGATCTGGTGGCAAAGGTCGAATCATGAGCGCGGCCCGTTTCGATGCCGTGGTCATCGGCGCCGGCGCTGCCGGGCTGTTCTGCGCCGCGCAGGCTGGCCAGCGCGGCGTGAAGCTGCTGCTGCTGGACCACGCCGCCAGACTGGCCGAGAAAATCCGCATCAGCGGGGGCGGACGCTGCAACTTCACCAATGTGCAGGCCGGCCCCGCCAACTACCTGAGCCAGAACCCGCATTTCTGCCGCAGCGCCCTGTCGCGCTACACCGCGCAGGATTTCATCGCGCTGGTGCAGAAACATGGCATTGCCTTTCACGAGAAGCACAAGGGGCAGCTGTTCTGCGACCGCTCGGCAGGCGACATCATCGACATGCTGGTGCGGGAGTGCGATGCAGGTGGCGTGACGCGCTGGCAGCCCTGCGCTGTGGAATCCGTAGCCCATGATGGCGAAGCCGGCGATTATGTGCTGCAGACTGCACGGGGCGAGGTACGTGCCGCCAGGATGGTGCTGGCTTGCGGCGGCTTGTCGATCCCGAAGATTGGCGCGACTGACCTGGCGTGGCGGCTGGCGGAGCAATTCGGCCTGCGCACCGTGGCGCCGCGGCCCGGACTGGTGCCACTCACTTTTGATGCCAGGCAGTGGCAGCCTTTTGCCGCGCTGGCCGGGGTGTCGCTGCCGGGGGAAATCAGTGTGGAAGTCGCGCAGGGCAAGCGCAAGCAGCGGGTGCGCTTCAGCGAGGATCTGCTGTTCACCCATCGCGGCCTGAGCGGTCCGGCCATCCTGCAGATTTCCAGCTACTGGCTTGACGGCCAGCCGCTGCAGATCAACCTGATCCCCGATGCAGACAGCCCCCTGCCCGATGCCCCGCAACGTGCCCCGCTGCTGGAACAGTTGCGCGCGGCCAAGGCACGCGGATCACGCAAGCTGGTGGCCAATGAGGTGGGCAACTACCTGCCATCCCGTCTGCTGGACCACTGGCTGGCAGGCCATCCGGGCTGCCAGCGCCCATTGGCCGCGACGGCGGACAAGGCGCTGCAGCAACTGTGCCAGAGCCTGCAGCAGTGGGAAATCACGCCCAGCGGCAGCGAAGGCTATGCCAAGGCGGAAGTGACGCTGGGCGGCATCGATACGCGCGATGTGTCATCGCAGACCATGGAAACGCGCCAGCCCGGCCTGTACGTCATCGGCGAAGCCGTGGATGTGACGGGCTGGCTGGGTGGCTACAACTTCCAGTGGGCCTGGGCCAGTGCCCATGCATGCGCGGAGGCGCTGGCCGGTTGAAGAGGAACGCATCTGGCCAAAATGCAAAAGGACTGGCGCCCGCAAGTGCCAGTCCATTTTTTTATGAGGCAATCCGAAGTCAGTTACCGCGACTTCAGAGGGAAGTCCGGCTGCTCAGGACAACAGCCGCAAATCCACCCTCATTGCGCGATCACACCTCGGCCAGACGCTTTTCCAGCAGAGCCTTGGTCTCGACCAGCTCCTTCGGCAGATTGTGCTTGAGCTTTTCGAAGTGCTCTTCGTGGGACTTGAACTCTTCTTCCCAGGCCGCCTTGTCGATGCTGGTCACGGTCTTGAACTGCTCTGGGCTGAAATCCAGGCCGGTCCAGTTCAGTTCGCCGTAGGCCGGAGCGATACCGAACATGGTTTCCTCGCCCTCGGCCTTGCCTTCGATGCGGTCGATCATCCACTTCAGCACACGCATGTTTTCGCCGTAGCCCGGCCAGACGAACTTGCCGTCGGCATCCTTGCGGAACCAGTTGACGCAGAAGATCGGGGGCAGCGTGTGACCCTTCTCTTCCAGCTTCTTTTCCATGTCGAGCCAGTGCTGGAAATAGTCGCTCATGTTGTAGCCGCAGAACGGCAGCATGGCGAAGGGATCGCGGCGCACCACGCCCTGGGCGCCAAAGGCGGCAGCCGTGGTTTCGGAGCCCATGGTGGCAGCCATGTAGACGCCTTCGGACCAGCTGCGCGCCTCGGTCACCAGCGGCACGGTGGTGGAGCGGCGGCCGCCGAACACCATGGCGTCGATGGCCACGCCGTTGGCGTCGTCCCACTGGGCGTCCAGCGCCGGGTTGTTGGTGGCCGCAATGGTGAAGCGGGCGTTGGGGTGGGCAGCCTTGCGGCCGGCCTTGCCGTCTTCCGGCGTCCAGTCCTTGCCCTGCCAGTCGACCAGATGGGCCGGCAGCTCGCCGCCGACATCCTTTTCCATGCCTTCCCACCACACGTCGCCATCGTCGGTCAGCGCGACGTTGGTGAAGATGACGTCCTTGTACAGGCTCTTCATGCAGTTGGGGTTGGTGTGCAGGTTGGTACCCGGAGCCACGCCGAAATAGCCGGCTTCGGGGTTGATGGCGTACAGGTTGCCGTCGTCATGCGGCTTGATCCAGGCGATATCGTCACCGATGGTGGTGACTTTCCAGCCTTCGAAGCCGGCCGGCGGCACCAGCATGGAGAAGTTGGTCTTGCCACAGGCGCTCGGGAAGGCTGCGGCGACGTGGTATTTCTTGCCCTCGGGGTTGGTCACGCCCAGGATCAGCATGTGCTCGGCCAGCCAGCCCTGGTCACGGCCCATGGTGGAAGCGATGCGGAGCGCCAGGCACTTCTTGCCCAGCAGCGCATTGCCGCCGTAGCCGGAGCCGTAGGACCAGATTTCGCGCGTTTCGGGGTAGTGCACGATGTACTTGACGGTGGGGTTGCATGGCCAGCTGGTCTGGTCCGTCTCGCCCTCGGCCAGCGGCGCGCCCACGGTGTGCATGCAGGGCACGAATTCGCCATCGGTGCCCAGCACGTCGAACACGGCCTTGCCCATGCGCGTCATCAGCTTCTGGTTGACCACCACGTAGGCGCTGTCCGTCAGCTCGACACCGATGTGCGCGATGTGGCTGCCCAGCGGGCCCATGCTGAAGGGCACCACGTACATGGTGCGGCCCTGCATGCAGCCGTCGAACAGCGGGTTGAGCGTGGCGCGCATCTCGGCCGGGTCCATCCAGTTGTTGGTCGGGCCGGCGTCCTCCTTGTTCGCGCTGCAGATGTAGGTGCGGTCTTCCACGCGGGCCACGTCGGACGGGTCGGTCCAGGCCAGGTAGCTGCCGGGGCGCTTGGCCGGGTTCAGCTTCTTGAAGGTGCCGGCATCCACCAGCTGCTGGCACAGGCGGTCGTATTCTTCCTGACTGCCGTCGCACCAGACCACTTGCGCGGGCTTGCACAGTGCGGCCATTTCGGACACCCAGGCGACGAGGCGCGGGTGCTTGACATAGTCGGGGACGTTGAGATTCAGCCCGGTGGCGGATGTGGACATCAGAGGACTCCAGTAACGAAAAGAAAAACGGCGGCAGGGCCTTCCTTCGCAGGACTTCGACGAGGCTGGCGCTGGATATGCGGGCGGGCGCACAAAGCTGGCGCAGGACCCCTCCCAGAAACGGGGTCGCCAGCTTTTCCCGGAATTTCGAAGAATAGCACCAATGACCATGAAACGATGGTGAAAACCGGCATCCGTAATACATTATTCAAGCCCCAGAGGGAGCGCTGCAGCCAGATTGAAACGATCGACAGCGAATTGAAAGTTCCACGTAAGCCTGGGGTTTGTCCTGAGGCAAAGAAACACCCTGTTTCCTCCGCAGGACATCAAACGCTCGCATCACGCTCCTAGAATGGTTCAAGCAAGTCATCCGCGTACGCTCGGCCGCCGTGGGGGGATGACCATGGCAGCCGTTCTTCGTCTTCATCCCTGAGTGAGGAGAGTTGCCATGCCTGCCATGATGAGAGCCGCTGTCTTTGTCGAGCCCGGACGTATCGAGCTTGCCGACAAGCCGATTCCCGACGTCGGACCCAACGATGCGCTGATCCGCATCACCACCACCACCATCTGCGGCACGGACGTGCACATCCTCAAGGGCGAGTACCCGGTGGAGAAAGGCCTGACGGTGGGCCATGAGCCGGTGGGCGTGATCGAGAAACTGGGCAGCGCCGTCAAGGGTTACCAGGAAGGCCAGCGCGTGATTGCCGGAGCCATCTGCCCGAACTTCAACTCCTACGCCGCACAGGATGGTGCGCCGTCGCAGGATGGCAGTTATCTGATTCCGAGCGGGCGTTGCGGCTGCCATGGCTACAAGCTGACGGCCGGCTGGCGCTTCGGCAACCTGATCGACGGCACCCAGGCCGAGTACGTGCTGGTGCCGGATGCCGAAGGCAACCTGGCGCCGATTCCGGACGGCCTGACCGACGAACAGGTGCTGATGTGCCCGGACATCATGTCCACCGGTTTCAAGGGCGCCGAGAATGCCAATATCCGCATCGGCGATACCGTGATCGTGTTTGCCCAGGGGCCGATCGGCCTGTGCGCCACGGCGGGCGCGAAGCTGCTGGGGGCCACCACCATCATCGCTGTGGATGGCAACGACGAGCGTCTGGCCGTATCGAAGAAGATGGGCGCCGACGTCACGCTGAACTTCAAGAACGTGGATGTGGTGAGCGAAGTGATGAAGCTGACCGGCGGCAAGGGCGTGGATGGTGCCATCGAGGCGCTGGGCACGCAGGCCACCTTCGAATCGGCTTTCCGCTGCCTGCGGCCGGGCGGCACGCTGTCGAGCCTCGGCGTGTATTCGACCGACCTGAAGATTCCGCTGGATGCCTTTGGCGCCGGCCTGGGTGACCACCGCATCAACACCGCGCTGTGCCCGGGCGGCAAGGAACGCATGCGCCGGCTGATGAACGTGGTGGCCTCGGAACGCGTGGACCTGGGGGTGCTGGTGACGCACCAGTACAAGCTCGATGACATCGTAGCGGCCTATGACCTGTTTGCAAACCAGCGCGATGGCGTGCTGAAGATCGCCATCACGCCGTAATCCGGTCCGGGGATATGCATGCGCTCCTGCGTGCGCCCGATATACGGGGAGCACGCAGGACGGTACCGGGCAGGCGCGCTGTGAACAAGGCCTGCCTGCCGTTGCCGTCGCCTTGAGACAACGCCACGCTTGGCACCTGCAAAATCACTTGCAGGCAGTAGGTTCTTTCGCTAAAATAATCGCCTTGCTGGCAAACCCCGTCGGCCTGATCAACTGTAGACGGGGACATTTTTTGTGGGCTGTCCCGCAGGCCCGATCTTCCTGCGGCAAACTCCTGCATCTTTCGGAAACCATTAGCTAATGACCACTATCCGCGTAAAAGAAAACGAGCCTTTTGAAGTTGCCCTGCGTCGCTTCAAGCGCACCATCGAAAAACTGGGCCTGCTGACCGACCTGCGTGCCCGCGAGTTCTACGAGAAGCCCACCGCCGAGCGCAAGCGCAAGAAAGCTGCTGCCGTCAAGCGCCACTACAAGCGCGTGCGCTCCATGCAGCTGCCCAAGAAACTGTACTAATCCTGCAGCTTCGGCACTGATCAAAACCCGCCTCGGGACGCCGACGCGGGTTTTTTGTTTCCCCTTTCACCCGATACACGAAGGAAATTTCCCATGTCCCTCAAAGCACAGATTACCGAAGACATGAAGACCGCCATGCGCGCCAAGGACATGGAGCGCCTGGGCACCATCCGCCTGCTGCAAGCCGCCATCAAGCAGCGCGAGGTGGACGAGCGCATCGAGCTGGACGACGCTGCCGTGGTGGGCGTGGTGGACAAGCTGATCAAGCAGCGCAAGGACAGCATCACCGCTTTCGAGCAGGCCGGCCGCCAGGATCTGGCCGACAAGGAAAAGGCCGAAATGGCCGTGTTGCAGGTGTACCTGCCGGAGCGCATGGGCGAGGCCGAGATTGCCGCTGCCGTGCAGGCGATTGCCGCGGCGTTCGAAGCCGAGCAGGGCCGCAAGCCGGGCGCGCCGGACATGGGCAAGATCATGGGCGCAGCCAAGGCACAGCTGGCCGGCAAGGCGGACATGGGTCAGGTGTCTGCAGCGGTGAAGGCGGTGCTGGCGGGCTGACGCCCGCCGCGGGCACGCGAAGCACCAGTGGCTCTGGGGTTACCGCATGCCTGCTCTGGAATTGCGCCCGGGGGCGCCGGATAATGGCGCCATGCAATCCAACCCCTCCTCCCGGGACGCGTGCTGTGCTGCGTCCGGACATGATGAGTCGCCTGCTTCGTGCTGTGGACCGGCGCCCGCGGCTGGCGCGACCACGGGATGCTGCACGCCGGAATCGGCAGCTCCCGCTGCCACGACGTGCTGCGGCTCCAGTTGTGCTGCCCCCCGTGAAGAATCCGCGCCCCTGCCTGCTGGCAGCTCCGGCACCTGGGTGCGCATCGCCAATATGGACTGCGCCACCGAGGAAGGCGAAATCCGCCGTGCGCTGGCCAGGCTGGACGGCATCCGCAGCCTGCAATTCCGCCTCGGTCAGCGCCAGCTGCTGATCGATGCCGATGCCCCGGTGCTTGAACAGGCGCTGGCCGCCATCCGCAAGGCCGGCTTCAATCCGGTGCCGCTTGCCGCGACGCCCGCAGCGGGCTCCGTGACGGCAGAGGCCTCCTGCCAGAGTTGCGACAGCGATCATGACGAGCACGACCATGTCCATGGGAATGCAGGTGACAGCGTGTGGAAACTCGGCCTTGCGCTGGCGCTGGCCATCGCCGCCGAGCTGCTGCATCTGTGGGGAGAAGACATGCCGATGGCGCGCTATGCCGGCATGGGCCTGGCAGTGGCGGCCATTGCCCTGTCGGGTTTTTCCACCTACCAGAAAGGGCTGGCAGCACTGCGCCATGGCCGGCTCAGCATCAATGCGCTGATGACGGTGGCCGTGACCGGGGCCTTCCTGATCGGGCAGTGGCCCGAGGCGGCGATGGTGATGGCGCTGTATGCCATCGCCGAGCTGCTGGAGGCACGCTCGGCCGCGCGTGCGCGCAATGCCATCGGGCAATTGCTGGAACTGGCTCCTGAACAGGCCGATGTGCTGCAGGCGGATGGCCAATGGCTGACGCTGCCGGTAGCGCAGATCCAGCCGGGTGCAGTGCTGCGCGTGAAGGCTGGCGAGCGCATTGCGCTCGATGGCGTGATCACTGCGGGGAACAGTGCCATCGACCAGTCTTCGGTGACGGGCGAGAGCATTCCGGTGGACAAGGGCACCGGGGATACCGTGTTTGCCGGCACCATCAACGGCACCGGCGTGCTGCAGATGCGCAGTACTTCGACGGCCGGCAATACGACGCTGGCGCGCATCATCCATGCCGTGGAAGAAGCGCAGCACACGCGGGCACCTACGCAAGGCTTCGTCGATCGCTTCGCGGCGGTCTATACGCCGCTGATCTTTGCGCTGGCCGTGGCGGTGGCGCTGGGCGGCCCGCTGCTGATGGGCTGGAGCTGGCTGGATGCCATTTACAAGGCCCTGGTGCTGCTGGTGATCGGCTGCCCCTGCGCACTGGTGATCGCGACGCCGGTGACCATCGTGAGTGCGCTGACGGCGGGTGCCCGCCGCGGTTTGCTGTTCAAGGGGGGCATCCATCTGGAGCAGGCTCGGCTGCTGAAGGCCGTGGCGCTGGACAAGACCGGCACGCTGACGCATGGCCGTCCGCAGCTGATCCATAGCGAGTGGTTTGTGGCGCCCGAGCGTGAAAGCGAAGTGCGCGCACTCGCCCTGGCGCTTGCGGGCGAATCCGACCATCCGGTGTCGCGTGCGATCGCAAGCGGCTTGCTGGCACGGGGGGCGCATCGTTATCCCGGCGTGCTTCAGCAGATCCATACCGTGCCCGGCCATGGGGTGCAGGCGCAGCAGCCAGAGGGAGAGGCGCTGCTGCTGGGACAGTCCGGCTGGATCGAGCAGCAGCATGGCGGCATGGATGCCGTGGTGCAGCAGGCCGTGACGCACCAGCTGGCCGAGGGCCGCACCGTGACGCTGCTGGCCAACAGGCATCAGGTGCTGGCGCTGTTTGCGGTGGCCGACCAATTGCGGGCGCAGGCCGCACAGGCCGTGGGCGAGCTGCAAGGGCTCGGCCTGCATACCGTGATGCTGAGTGGCGACCACCAGGTGACGGCCGATGCCATTGCGCATCAGGCCGGCCTGGCGCAGGCGCGTGGCAATCTGCTGCCGGAGCACAAGCTGGAGGCCATCCGCAGCCTGCAGCGCAGTCACGGCCCGACCGCCATGGTGGGCGATGGCATCAACGATGCACCGGCGCTGGCCAGTGCCGACATGGGGATTGCCATGGGCGGTGCCGGTACCGATATCGCCATGGAAGCCGCCGACGTGGTGGTGATGAACGACGACCTGCGCCGCGTGCCTGAGGCGATCCGCCTGTCACGCTACACGCATGAAGTGCTGTGGCAGAACATTGCGCTGGCCCTGGGCATCAAGTTCGTGGTGTTCGTGCTGGCGCTGATGGGCCATGCCAGCATGTGGATGGCGGTGTTTGCCGATATGGGGGCCAGCCTGATCGTGGTGTTCAACGGGCTGCGGCTGCTGCGCTGGCGACAATGAGCTGGTGAAGATGGTGCCAGCCGGCAAGCGCTGGATGCTGATGGCTACGCAAAGTGCACAGGGCAAACGCCCTGACGCCCTGCTCCTAGCGCCCTGCTCCTAGCGCCCTGCTGCCGGCGGCTGCCGGAACCACTGCCAGACCCAGAACGCCAGGAACAGCACCAGCCACAGGCCGCCGAAGGTCATGGCATTGGGTGGCAGTGCCACCAGCGGCGCGCCACAGCTGAGCGCCTCGCGGTTCTGCAGGGCCAGCTTGAGCAGGATGGGAAAAGGCATGATGGAGATGCTCTCGCAGGCGACGATGGCCGGCGAGAACAGCGCCGCGATCAGACCGGAGCGCAGCAGCGAACGCCACACCGGCCGCCAGCCCGCCGTCAGCAGCCACACCAACGCCACGGCCAGCAGCCCTGCAGCCAGCCAGGCCCAGAGCAGCGGGGAATGCGTCCACCGCCCGTCGGCCAGATGGAAGGCCCAGTCGGGGGCGTGGCCCTCGGCCAGTACCAGCGCGTCCTGAGCGTTTGCCATGTCAGCTTCCTGCCACTTTCATGCGGTTGATCAGCACCGAGCCCGTGGTCTTGGCGCCCATGGTGTAAATATCGGAGCCGATGGCCTCGATGCCCATGAACATGTCCCTGAGGTTGCCGGCGATGGTGATTTCCTGCACCGGGAACTGGATCTGGCCGTTTTCCACCCAGAAGCCGCTGGCGCCGCGCGAGTAGTCGCCGGTGACGAGGTTGACGCCCTGCCCCATCAGTTCGATCACGAACAGGCCGGTGCCGAGCTTGCGCAGCATCGCATCGAGGTCGTCCTGTGCCTGGGTGAGCGTGCTGGTGAATGTCAGGTTGTGGCTGCCACCGGCGTTGCCGGTGGTGCGCATGCCGAGCTTGCGGGCGGTGTAGGCGCTGAGGAAGTAGCCCTGCACCTTGCCGTCTTCCACGACGTCGCGCGCCTGTTCGCGCACGCCTTCGTCATCGAACGGGCTGCTGCCCTTGCCGCCGATGATGAAGGGATCTTCGCGCATCCGGATATGTTTGGGGAATACCTGCTTGCCCAGGCTGTCGAGCAGGAAACTGCTCTTGCGGTAGAGCGAACCACCGCTGACGGCGTGCACGAAGCTGCCCATCAGGCCGGCGGCCAGCGGTGCCTCGAACAGCACCGGGCATTCGGTGGTCGGGATCTTGCGTGCGTGCAGGCGGCTCAGCGCGCGTTCGGCGGCGTAGCGGCCGATTTTCTTCGGGTCGGCCAGATCGGCCGGATTGCGCATGGAGCTGTACCAGTAGTCGCGCTGCATCTCGTCGCCGTGGCCGGCGATGGGAGCCACGGAAATCGAATGGCGCGAACTGGCGTAGCCGCCGCGGAAGCCGTGCGTGTGGGCACTGAAGAAGTGGCTCTGCTGCGCCGAGACGCTGGCGCCCTCGCTGTTGGTGATGCGCGCATCGCAATCGAGCGCGGCAGCCTCGCAGCGCAGCGCCAGGCGGGCCGCGCGGTCGCTGTCGATGGCCCAGGGATGGAACAGCTCCAGCTCGCGCGGTGTGGTTTCCACATCACGGTCGTCCGGCAGGCCGGCAGCCGGGTCCTGGGCGGTGTAGCGGGCCACGTCGTAGGCAGCCTGCACCGTCTGCTCGATCGCCTTGCGGGAAAAGTCGGACGTGCTGGCATTGCCGCGCTGGTGGCCGATATAGACCGTCACACCCAGCGATTTGTCGCGGTTGCGCTCGACGTTTTCCAGCTCGCCCTGCCGCACCGACACGGACAGGCCGCAGCCTTCGGAGGCTTCGGCGCCGGCGTCGGTTGCGCCCAGTTTTTTCGCATGGGCAATGGCGCTATCGACCAGTTCCTCGAAGAAGGCGCGGCTGTAGGCGAAGCCGGTGAGCGGCTGATCGGCCGCAGAGGCCTGCTCGGGGGCAGCGGATCGGGGGGCTGTCTTTTTCATAGGACAAGTATGATACTTGCCTATTTCCTTCCCCAAGAATTTTACGGACACCCATGTCACGCAAACCCAAACGCGGTTACTACGTCAAAGGCCATTTTGTGCACGAAGGCAGCGAGCTCGATCTGGAGCTCAAGCGCCAGGCCAAGGGCGACACCGACATCAGCAAGAGCGACCTGAAGCGCGAGAGCGAAGCCCTGCAGGAACTGGGCGAGGAGCTGCTCACGCTGCGCTCCGACCTGATGGCTCCGCTGGAGCTGCCGGACAAGCTGCTGGAGGCGCTGGCCGATGCCAGACGCATCAGCAACTTCGAAGGCAGGCGCCGCCAGATGCAATTCATCGGCAAGCTGATGCGCAAGCTGGATGACGAGGTCATCGAGGCGATCCGCGCGGCCCTGCAGGTGCAGCGCGATGGCAGCGCCAGCGAACTGGCGGCATTGCATCAGGCCGAGCACTGGCGCGAGCGCCTGCTGGCCGAGGACGGCGGCGATGCGGCACTGACGGAGTGGCTGCAGCAGTACCCGGCTACCGATATCCAGCAACTGCGCGCCCTCATCCGTCAGGCGCGCAAGGATGCGCAGGCGGCACCCAAGGAGCAAGCCGGTGCGGCACAGCGCCATGGCCGTGCCTATCGTGAACTTTTCCAGCTGGTGAAGGTCGAATTGCTGCATGCCAACTCTGCGGTCGCTCCGGCGGCAGAGCCGGATGACTCCGAACCCGATTGAAGCCCGTTGGCGTTACGGCTTGTTGGAAGAACCACAGTGGTACCACCGCCCCGTGCGTCAATCCGCTAGTGTTGCCCTCCTGTTTTTTCTACAATGGTTAGCCCTCCGCGACCCATGAACCCCGTCTGAACATGCCTGTATTCGCCCAGTCCACCCCTACTTTCGCTGCCCGGCAGCTCGCCGTGCTGTGCCTGGCCGGTGGCGCGCTGCTGGCCGGTGCGCCGGGCATGGCCGCTCCGGACACGGCGGCTCCTGCTGCCTCGCCGGCCCTGACGGCGCCGCTCACGCAGTTGCGTTTCCGCACCACGCAGGCCCATCTCACCCACACCGTGGGCGATGTGAAAGTGAACGGGCAGCCGGTGCATGCCGGCGTGCGCCTGGAGGAAAGTGCGCGCATCAGCACCGGCGAATACAGCTCGGCCGTGCTGGTGCTGGCCGATGGTTCGCAGGTGAAGCTGATGCCGCGCACCATTGCCGACATCACGCTGAACCGCTATTACATCGCCCCGGACCAGCACGGCAGTGGCCGCATGATGGACTGGTTCGCAGCCAAGATGCGTCTGGTACAGGGTGCGCTGGAGGCGGCGGTGAACAAGGTGGCGCCGCGTGCCAAGCCGCTGGAGGTGGAAACCACCACCTCGCTGATCGGCGTGCGCGGCACGCGCTTCCGTGTGGCCGCAGCCGATTCCACGGCCCGCCAGGACCGTGCCGAGGTGCTGCAGGGCGTGGTGAACAATGAAAACACCTGGAAGCGCTCGGCCATCCTGCTGCAACAGGGCCAGGGCGCTGCGGTGGATCCGAACCGTGCAGACATCACTGCCGTGCCGCTGCTGCCACCCGCCCAGCTTGGCACCACGGTTGAAACCCTGATGCAGCCCAATGCAATCTGGACCTTCCCGGCAGTGCCGGGGGCAAGCGCCTATCGCGTGATTGCCTCCAGCGATGCGCAGTTCGAGAGCGTGCACCTGAGCGACAAGCTGGCAGGCACGGCGGTCAATCTCAATGGGCTGTCTCCGGGTACCTGGCATGTACGCGTGCGTGGAGTGGATGCCTTCGGTCTGGAAGGGCAGGATGCCGATACGCGGGTCGTGGTGCGTGCGCCCGAATCGCTGCTGCTGCATCCCTCGCTGTTCCTGCAGCCGTCCGGACTGACGCTGCGCTGGACTGCGGTGAATTTCCGGCAGGCGAAACAGGCGCCGAAGGCCCCCAATACGGTCGATGCGGCGGTATTTGCCGATGCCGGCCTGTCCCGCCCGATGGGTGCTGGCCATTCCGACGGCGCTGGCGAACTGGCGTTGCCTGCCATGGGCCCCGGCACCTACTACCTGCGGGTGACGGCCCGCAACCCGGAACTGGCCCAGCCGGAGCAGCAGACCTACCGCATCCTGGTACCGGCCAATGTCGGCAGCCTGCCCTACCATGTGCTGCTGGAGCGGATGCCGGCGTCCTGATCGCCGTCGCGCCTCCATACAGAAAAGCCAGCGTGCTCACGCTGGCTTTTTCGTATGGGAGGGAAGCGGTCTTACTTGCCGAGCAGATCGTTGAGGCGCTGTACGTCGGAAGGCTGATCCTCGATGGCCGCCTCGTCCGGCAGGCAATCGCTTTCCTTGAGCTGCGTGGCCAGTTTTTCGACCGTCTGCCACAGCAGCGCGATCTGGTGTTCCTGGCTGGCCGCGCTGTCGATCAGGCCACGCATGGCCAGGCTGTAGGGGTCGTCGCTCTGCGTGACGCCATAGGCCGAGAAGCCCATTTGCGAAGCGGCTGCCTCGCGCTTGGCATCATCATCGGCCTGGATGATGCGGGCCGGGTTGCCGACGGCTGTGGCACCGGCCGGAACCGGCTTGGTGACCACCGCACCGGAACCCACCTTGGCGCCAGTGCCGACCGTGAAGCCGCCCAGGATACAGGCATGGGCGCCGACGATCACGCCCTCTTCCAGAGTGGGGTGGCGCTTGACGCCCTTGGCCAGCGAGGTGCCGCCCAGCGTCACGCCCTGGTAGATGGTGCAGCCATCACCGACTTCGGCCATTTCTCCGATCACCACGCCCATGCCGTGGTCGATGAAGACGCGGTCGCCGATCCTGGCGCCGGGGTGGATCTCGATGCCCGTGAGCCAGCGCCCCCAGTGCGAGATCCAGCGCGCCAGCCAGGTCCAGCCGCTGCTCCAGCAGCTGTGGGCCAAGCGATGCAGGATCAGGGCATGGAAGCCCGGATAGGAAAACACCACGTCCCATTTGCTGCGCGCAGCGGGATCGCGTTCGAGAATGCACTGGATGTCGGACCGGATACGGGAAAACATGAAACTAGTGTACTTGCAGCCGGTGCACCCACCGGGCTCAGGGTTTTGGAATGGCGGCGGTTTTCTGCATGGCACGCGCAATGCCGCGCAGGATGTGGATTTCTTCCTGGCGCAGCTCGGCGCGGTGGAACAGCTGCTGCAGGCGCGGCATGAGCTTCCTGGGCGCTTGCGGATCGAGGTAGCCGATCTGCACCAGCGCCTGCTCCCAGTGGGCCAGCATGCCTTCGACGTCGGCGGCATCGGCGCGCTGCTCCGGGCTGGACACGGCCGGCAGCGGGCTGGCAAAACCGCCCAGGGCCATGCGCAGCTCGTAGGCCAGCACCTGCGCAGCTGCAGCCAGGTTGAGCGAGCCATAGTCCGGATTGGTGGGAATGCTCAGGCAGGCGTGGCAGCGATAGACCTCCTCGTTGCGCATGCCGTAGCGTTCGCTGCCGAACACCAGCCCCAGGCTGCGTACGGGCAGTATCCGGCTCGTGGCTGGTGCCGGCCCGGCCTGGGCCGCAGCGGCAGCGCCGGCATCTGCGTCCGGCGGCTTGTCCACCATGCTGGCGCTGTGGGGAGCAGAGCTTCGGCCCCGGCTGACCAACTGCGCGAAATGCGTGCGCGGCTCGACGGTGGGCGGTCCGAAATCACGCGGCGTCATGGCAGTGGCGCACAGGTAGTCGATGCCCTGGACGGCCTCTTCCCAGCTCTGCACGCTGCGCGCCTTGCGCAGCACGTCATCGGCACCGCTGGCGCGCTCGATCGCCTCCTCGCGCTGCAGCACGTCATGCCAGCGCGGCTGCACCAGCACCAGGTCGTCAAAGCCCATCACCTTCATGGCGCGCGCGACGGCACCGACATTGCCGGCGTGGCTGGTCTGCAGCAGGATGAAGCGGACGTGCATGGAAAGAATCAGGTCGGCGCCAATGGCCGTTGGGTCAGCAAGGTTGATGCCCGTCATGGGCAGGGGGAAGGGAGATATTCTAGACTGCCCGCATCGCCACTGAAGGAATTGTCATGTCCGAGACCTCCCGCCACAGGCCCGAAGGCCCCGAACCCAACCCCTCTCCGTGGTGGCGCGCCACCCTGATCGCCACCTTTGTCTGGCTGTGCGTGGCCTACCTGATCGGCAACCGGTGCGGCGGCATGGGGCTGATCGGCCCTTGCAAGATGGTGATGTACGAATCCCCCCTGACCGCCTACATGGGCATTGCCTGGGTGGCGATGGCCATTTTCTTCATCCCGATCCTGGCGCTGGTGGCGCTGGTCAAAACCTACCAGCGCGCGGTACGGCCACTGCCGCCGGAGCGGCTGGAGGCCCCGCAGGAACGCTGAACCGGACTTGGTTACGGCAGCAGTCCCTTGAGCGCATAGAGCGCATCCAGCGCTTCGCGTGGCGTCATGGCGTCCGGGTCGAGCCGGGCCAGTTCGTGCTCGATGGCGCTGGGCACCGGCTCCGGCTCGGCTGCAGGCAGCGGCGGAGCTGCGAACAGATCGATCTGGGCGCGGCTTTCCAGCTGCTGGCTTTCCAGCGCCTGCAGCGCATGGCGTGCGTGGTGGATCACGGCCGCCGGCATGCCGGCCAGGCGCGCCACCTGGATGCCGTAGCTGCGGCTGGCCGGACCCGGCTCGATGGCATGCAGGAAGACGATGTCATGTCCTGCTTCGGCCGCACTCACGTGCACGTTGACGGCGGCGTGCTGCTGCTTGGGAAACTCGGTGAGCTCGAAATAGTGCGTGGCGAACAGCGTTAGCGCCTGCGTCTTGTCGTGCAGGTGTGCCGCAATGCCGCCCGCCAGCGCCAGACCGTCGAAGGTGCTGGTGCCGCGGCCGATTTCGTCCATCAGCACCAGGCTGTGCGGCGTGGCGCCGTGCAGGATCTGCGCGGCTTCGGTCATCTCCAGCATGAAAGTGGATTGGGCGTTGGCCAGGTCATCCGCCGCGCCGATGCGGGTGAGGATGGCATCGATCGGGCCGACGCGGCAACTGCTGGCGGGCACGTAGCTGCCCATGCTGGCGAGCAGCACGATCAGCGCCACCTGGCGCATGTAGGTGGATTTGCCGCCCATGTTGGGGCCCGTGATGATCTGCATGCGCTGCCTGGGGTTGAGCAGCGTGTCGTTGGCGATGAAGCTGGCGCCGGTGGTTTCCATCAGGCGCGATTGCACCACGGGGTGGCGACCGGCACTGATCTCGATGCAGGGCTCGATGGCGAAAGTGGGCGCGCACCAATCGAGGGCCAGGCTGCGCTCGGCGAGGGCGCACAGGGCATCGAGGGTGGCCAGGGCGGTTGCCAGCGTCTGCAACTGACCGACATGCGGCTGCAGCGATTCGATCAGCTGCTCGTACAGCCATTTCTCGCGCGCCAGGGCACGGTCCTGGGCCGACAGTGCCTTGTCCTCGAAGGCCTTGAGTTCGGGCGTGATGAAGCGTTCGGCGTTCTTGAGCGTCTGGCGGCGCTGGTAATCGGACGGCACCTTGTCGAGCTGGCCGGTGGTGACCTCGATGTAGAAGCCATGCACCCGGTTGTACTGCACGCGCAGGTTGGCGATGCCGGAACGCTCGCGCTCGCGCGCCTCCAGCGCCAGCAGGAATTCGGCGCTATGGGTCTGGATGCCGCGCAGCTCGTCGAGATCGGCATCGAAGCCGTCGGCGATGACGCCGCCATCGCGGATGTTGACGGCGGGGTCGGGTTGCAGCGTGGTTTGCAGCAGGCGCAGCACCTCGGCGGGCGGCTGCAGCTGGCTGGCGATGACAGGCAGCAGACCATCGCACTCCTCGCCCAACACCTGCTGCAAGCGGTTGCGCAGGCCTTCGGCCTGGCCCAATGTGCGCAGCAGGCCGGCCAGTTCGCGCGGCTTGCTCTGGCGCAGCGCCAGGCGTGCGCTGATACGCTCCACGTCGCTGATGCCATGCAGCGCGGCGCGCAAATCCTTCAGGCCGCGTTCGCGCAGCAGGCCGATGGCCTGCAGGCGCTGCTGCGCCGCAGTGCGGGCGCGCTCGGGGTGCAGCAGCCAGTGTTTGAGCGCGCGGCTGCCCATGCCGCTTTCACAGGTGTCGAGCAGGCTGAACAGCGTCGGGCTGGTTTCGCCGCGCAGCGTCTGCGTCAGCTCCAGATTGCGCTGGGTGGTGAGCGGCAGATTGATCAGCGAATCGTCGCGCTGCACCTGCAGGCTGTGCAGGTGTGTGACGGCGCGGCCCTGGGTGTGCTCGGCGTAGGCCAGCAGCGCGGCGGCGGCGGCGTGCGCCTGCGGCACGTCATCGGCCTGCCAGGCGTTGAGGTTGGGGCTGCGCAGCTGCTCGGTCAGCTTGCGAAGGCCGAGGCTGCTGTCAAAGGTGAAGCCGGGGCGTTCGGTGATGATGAAGCGCTGCATGGCGCCGTGCTGCTGCCATTGCTGCAGTTGGGCGCGCTGCGTGGTGCCGATGTCGGCGCTGTAGAGCACCTCGGCGGGCTGGATGCGGCTGATCCAGGCCTCGATTTGCTCAGGCGCGCATTCGACCAGCACCATGCGGCCCTGCGTCAGACTCATCCAGGCCAGACCGGCGTTGCCCGAAGCACCCCTGCCCGTGCGTTGCGGCAGATGCAGGGCCAGCAGCATGGCTTCGGTCTTGTCGCCCAGCAGTTCGATATCGGTCAGCGTTCCCGGCGTGACCACGCGCACCACCTTGCGCTCCACCGGACCCTTGGACGCCCCCACTTCACCCACCTGTTCGCCGATGGCGACCGACTCGCCCATCTGGATCAGCTTGGCCAGGTAGCTGTCCACCGCATGCACCGGTACGCCCGCCATGGTGACCGGCTGGCCGGCCGACTGGCCGCGCGTGGTCAGCGTGATGCCCAGCAGGCGCGCGGCCTTGGTGGCGTCTTCGTAGAACAGCTCGTAGAAGTCGCCCATGCGGTAGAACAGCAGCGTGGTCGGGTGCGCTTCCTTCATCTGAAGGTATTGCGCCATCATGGGCGTGTGGCCTGGCAGGTCGGAGCGTGGGGTGGAGGTGGCACTCATGCGGAAACTGGCAATGAAGGCCTCTTGCAGGGCGAGGTCAGTTTGACGCGCTCGCTTGCTTGGCCTGAAGGTCTGAGTCCTGCATTGTAGGATGCTGCCTTGCCGCAGGCAGGGTGCAGTTTCCGGCCTTCATGCGGGGGCACTTCGCACCCGGGCAAGGCCTCAGCGCCTCGACCCCACCCTCTGCGCCTCGCGCAAAGCCCGCGCGAACGGCCGGTGCTGCTCCAGCTCCTCGCAGATGTAGTCATGAAAACGCTGCGCCGCCGGAGACAGCGTGCGCCCGCGCCGCCGGAAGATGTAGAAACCGCGCAGCACCACCGGATCGACGACCGGGCGCAACACGAGGCCGTATTGCTGCACCATCTCTGCCGCATAGGGAATGCAGATGGTCAACCCCAGTCCCGCCGCCACCATGCTGAGCGCCGTGGACATGAAAGCCACCTCGTTCGCCGGCTCCAGCGTCACGCTGCGGCGTGCCGCGCCCAGATCGGTGGCCAGACGCTCGGTGAACTGCCCCTGCAGCGTGATCAGCGGATCGCCGGCCAGATCGGCCCAGCGCAACTCGCGCTGGCAAGCGAGCCGGTGATCCGCGGGCAAGGCCGCCATGAAGGGCAGCTCGAACAACTGGGTTGCCTCGATATCCGAATTGGGTGCCCGCTCCGGGCCCAGGCCGAAATCCACCTCCCCGGCAAACACGCGGTTGATCACCTGCTCCACCAGCGTATCCACCAGCCGCAATTGCACCTGCGGATGATCGTGGCGGAAGGATGCCATCAGCCCCGGCATCAGCGTGCAGGCCATCAACTGCGGCACCGCGACCCGCACCAGCCCGCGCTGCAGCGCCTTGAGCTTGCCCACCTCGTCGATCACGCCATCGAGATCGAGCAGAATCTTCTCGATATGCGTCACCAGGTCGCTGCCGGCGTCGGACAGCTGCAGCCGCCGCGTGCTGCGGTCGAACAGGCGCAGCCCGAGCGCCTGCTCCAGCTCCTTGATCAGCCCGCTCAGCGCCGACTGGGTGATGAACAGGCTTTCAGCCGCAAGCGTGAAGCTGCCGGTGCGCGCCACGGCCACGAAGGCGCGCAATTGCCGCAGGGTGACATTCATCAGTTAATCCGATAAATACATGGATAAATACTGCTTGCATGATAAATCCCTTTGGCCTTTAATCACACCCAAGGCCCCGCCATCCACCCCCACGGAGACAACCATGAGCGAGAAGAAGTTTGCATCCCAGGCCGACCTGGAAGAAAAGCAGATCAGCTGGGACAAGCTGAGCGACAACGCCTATGCCTACACGGCGGAGGGCGATCCGAATACCGGCGTCATCATCGGCGATGACGGCGTGATGATCATCGATGCCACCGCCACGCCGGTAGCGGCCCAGGGCGTGATCAAAAAGATCCGCGAGATCACCGATCTGCCGATCAAGTACGTGGTGCTGACCCACTACCACGCCGTGCGCGTGCTGGGCGCCAGCGGCTACAAGAGCGAAGGTCTGGAGCAGATCATCGCCAGCCAGGACACCTGGGACCTGATCGTGGAGCGCGGCCAGCAGGACATGGATTCGGAAATCGGCCGCTTCCCGCGCCTGTTCCAGGCTGTGGAAAGCGTGCCCGGCCTGACCTGGCCGACGCTGGTGTTCAACGGCGAAATGACGCTGTGGATGGGCAAGCTGGAAGTGAAGATCAAGCAGGTGGGCCGTGGCCATACCAAGGGCGACACCATTGTCTACCTGCCGTCGCAGAATATCTGCTTCTCGGGCGACCTGGTCGAGGCCGATGCCGCCTGCTATACCGGCGATGCCTATCTGGCCGACTGGCCGCAGACGCTGGACAACCTGGCTGCGATGAACTTCGACAAGCTGGTGCCCGGTCGCGGCCCGGCGCTGATGGATCCTGCTGCGGTGCAGAAAGGCCTGGCCTATACGCGCGATTTCGTCAGCACGCTGTACCAGAGCGCGCAGGAAGCCGTGGCCCAGGGCATGGATCTGAAGGCCACCATGGCGCACACGCGCAAGGCGATGGATCCGAAGTTCGGCCAGGTGTTCATCTACGAGCACTGCCTGCCGTTCGACGTGACGCGCGCCCATGACGAAGCCAGCGGCATCCGCGATCCGCGCATCTGGACCGCCGAGCGCGACCAGCAGATGTGGCACGCGCTGCAGCAGGAGTGAGCAGCGACTGAAGCGCCAAACGGTCAGCCGTCACGGTCTGGCCGCGCATGAACAGCTCAACACCTCTCGGGCGCCTTGCCGGAACTTGAGAGGGATATTCAGGAGCGCCATAGCGGCGCACCACCCCCTTTCCCCAACAGGGCACGCAGCAACAGACTGCTCACGGCATCGACCGACTAGCCCGTCCGGAGACAACATCATGCTCAGTACCTACCAGTACCAGAAGTTCCCCTACGTCCAGCCGCCGGAGATCGCCGACAAGCGCCCCGGCCACTACCCGGTCGTCGTCGTGGGCGCCGGCCCGGTGGGCCTGTCCGCTGCCATCGACCTGGCTTCGCAAGGCCATGCGGTGGTTGTGCTCGACAATGACGACACTGTCTCGATCGGTTCGCGCGGCGTGTGCTATGCCAAGCGCGCGCTCGAAGTGCTCGACCGCATGGGCTGCGGCGAGGATTTCGTGGACAAGGGCGTTTCGTGGAATGTGGGCCGCACCTTCTTCCGCGAGGACGAGGTGTTCAACTTCAACCTGCGTCCGCAGGACGACCACAACCGTCCCGGCATGATCAACCTGCAGCAGTACTACCTGGAAGAGTATCTGCTCAAGCGCGCCCGCGAACTGCCCAACCTCGAGATCCGCTTCAGGAACAACGTGATCAGCGTGCTGCAGGACGAGGACAAGGCCACGATCCGCGTCGAAACGCCGGACGGCCCCTACTCCCTCACCGCCGACTGGCTGATCGCCTGTGACGGTGCCCGCAGCCCGATCCGCACCATGCTGGGGCTGGACATCGACGGCAAAATCTTCATGGACCGCTTCCTGATCGCCGACGTGGTGATGAAGGCCGAATACCCCGCCGAGCGCTGGTTCTGGTTCGATCCGCCTTTTCACCGCAACCAGTCGGTGTTGCTGCACCGTCAGGCTGACAACGTCTGGCGCATCGACTTCCAGCTCGGCTGGCAGGCTGATCCCGAAGAGGAAAAAAAGCCGGAAAACGTGATTCCGCGTATCCGCGCCATGCTGGGCGATGAACGCGAGTTCGAGCTGGAATGGGTGAGCGTCTATACCTTCCAGTGCCGCCGCATGGGCCGCTTCAACCACGGCCGCGTGCTGTTTGCCGGTGATTCGGCGCACCAGGTGTCGCCCTTCGGCGCCCGCGGTGCCAACTCGGGCATCCAGGACACCGACAACCTGGTGTGGAAACTCAAGCTGGTGCTGGAAGGCAAAGCCCCGGCCAGCCTGCTCGACAGCTACAGCGACGAGCGCGGCTACGCGGCGGACGAGAACATCCTCAATTCGACCCGCTCCACCGATTTCATCACGCCCAAGAGCAAGACCAGCACCACTTTCCGCAATGCGGTGCTGGAGCTGGCCGGTGACTATCCGTTTGCGCGTGCGCTGGTCAACTCAGGCCGCCTGTCGGTGCCGAGCTATCTGACCACCTCCGGCCTGAATACCCCGGACAGTGACAGCTTTGCAGGCAATATGGTGCCCGGCGCGCCGATGGATGATGCACCTGTTGCATGCGCCACTCTGCAAACGTCATCTGGCCGCACCAACGGCGCGAGCCATTCCGAGGGGGCCGGCAACGCCCCATCCTCGGGCGGCCAGCGCCCCTGGCTGCTGCAGCACTGCGGCAACCGTTTCCAGCTGCTGCACTACATCGAAGACGCTTCTGCCCTCGATGCCGCCACCGCACAGGCACTCTCTGCGCTGGAGCAGGGCAGCATACCGGTTGAACCCCTGATCATCGCCCAGCGCGGCAGCGCCGCCGCCGGCCTCGCCACCCTGATCGACAGCAAGCAGCGCATCCGCGAACGCTACGACCTGCAGCCCGGCACCAGCTACCTGCTGCGCCCCGACCAGCACGTCGCCGCCCGCTGGCGCCAGTTCGACGCCGACAAGGTCCGCGTCGCCCTAGCCCGTGCCACCGGCAACGCCTGATCCGAAGGAGACATCCATGCCCCTGAACACGCAACCCAACTTCTCCGAGCAAGGCAAGCGCTATTTCCAGCTGTTCTCGCCCGGCGACGACTTCTACGAAGCCCTGATCGACATGCACCGCGACCTGAGCGACGAGCAGAGCGCCATGGTCAACGCCCGCCTGATCCTGCTGCTGGCCAACCATATCGGCGACATCGGCACCCTGCGCGAAGCCATGGCGATCGCGCGCAACATCACCCCATCCCCCACCCCCGCTGCTGCGCAGCTCTAAGGAGAACGCCATGAGCCTGATCCGCAAAATCCACCATGTGGCCTACCGCTGCAAGGATGCCAAAGAGACCGTCGAATGGTACGTCAAGCACCTGAAGATGGACTTCGTGCTCGCCATCGCCGAAGACGAGGTCCCGTCCACCAAGGCGGCCGACCCGTACATGCACGTGTTCCTGGATGCCGGCAACGGCAACATCCTGGCCTTTTTCGAGCTGCCTACCTGCGCCCCCATGGGTCGCGACGAAAACACCCCCACCTGGACGCAGCATCTGGCGCTGGAAGTCGACTCCGTCGAGACCATGCTGCAGACCAAGGCAGAGCTGGAGGCCGCCGGCATCGAGGTGGTGGGCCCGACCGACCACACGCTGTTCCAGTCGATCTACTTCTTCGATCCCAACGGTCACCGTCTGGAACTGGCCGCCAACACCGCCACGCCCGAGATGAACGCAAAGCTCGACGCCGTGAAGTGGGAGATGCTGAACGAGTGGGCCGAAACCAAGCGCGCTCCGCACCACGCCCGCTGGATGCATGATGGCAGCTATGCCTACGACAAAAGGACCCAAGCATGAAACTCGCCACCCTCAAGCAAGGCGGCCGTGACGGCACGCTCGTCGTCGTCAGCCGCGACCTGACGCGCTACCGCTCCGTCCCTGCCATCGCGCGTACCTTGCAAGCCGCGCTGGACGACTGGGCCAGCATCGAGCCCCAGCTGCGCCAGACCTACGAAGCGCTGAACAGCGGCACCATCGAGGGCGAACCCTTCGACGAGGCCGCCTGCCACTCCCCGCTGCCGCGCGCCTACCAGTGGGCTGACGGCTCGGCCTACATCAACCATGTGGAGCTGGTGCGCAAGGCACGCAATGCCGAGGTGCCGCAGTCCTTCTACAGCGATCCGCTGATGTACCAGGGCGGCTCCGACGGCTTCGTCGGCCCGCGCGACAAGGTCATCGCCAAGCCCGAATGGGGCATCGATTTCGAGGCCGAAGTCACGGTCGTGACCGGTGACGTGGCCCAGGGCGCCACGCCGCAGGAAGCCGCCAGCGCCATCCGCCTGATCATGCTGGTCAACGATGTGTCGCTGCGCAACCTGATCCCGAACGAACTGGCCAAGGGCTTCGGCTTTTTCCAGAGCAAGCCGGCCAGCGCGTTCAGCCCGGTGGCCGTCACGCCGGACGAACTGGGCGATGCCTGGAAGGATGCCAAGGTGCACCTGCCGCTACTGGTGCACCTGAACGGCAAGCTGTTCGGCCAGCCCAACGCTGGCCAGGACATGACCTTCGATTTCGGCCAGCTGGTAGCCCATGTGGCCAAGACGCGCACCCTGTGCGCGGGCAGCATCATCGGCTCCGGCACCGTGTCGAACAAGCAGGACAGCCTGTGGGGCTCGACCGTGGACAACGGCGGCGTAGGCTACTGCTGCCTGGCCGAAGTGCGCACCTACGAGACCATCGAGCAGGGCAAGCCGGCTACGCCCTTCATGGACCACGGCGACGTGGTGCGCATCGAGATGTTCGATGCCCAGGGGCAGAACATCTTCGGAACCATAGAGAACACGGTCGATACGGCAACCGCCCGCTGACCGACCCATTCGCCATCATCGTCCGTGCGCACTCCGGTGTTTGCGGACGCACCGCTTTACCCCGCAGCTCCTCACCATGCCCAAGCTTTACACCTACTTCCGCAGCTCGGCAGCCTACCGCGTGCGCATCGCGCTCGCGCTGAAAGGCGTGGCCCACGAGGCCATTCGGGTGCATCTGGCACGCAACGGCGGCGAGCAGCACAGCCCGGCCTACCGCGACAAGAACCCGCAAGGCCTGGTACCCGCCTTCGAACTCGACGAAGGCACCGTGCTCACGCAGTCGCTCGCCATCATCGAGTATCTGGACGAAACCCAGCCCGGCCCTGCCCTGCTGCCCGCGGATGCTGTCGGCCGCGCCCGCGTGCGCGCCATCGCACAGGGCATTGCCTGCGACATTCACCCGATCAACAACCTGCGCGTATTGCAGTACCTGGGCGGCCAGCTGGGTGCCACGCAGGAGCAGAAGGACGCCTGGTACCACCACTGGATCGCCACCGGCCTGCAGGGCCTGGAAGCCATGCTGGCCGGCCACCCCGACACCGACCGCTTCTGCCATGGCGACACGCCCACGCTCGCCGACTGCTGCCTGGTACCACAGCTGTTCAATGCGCGGCGTTTCAATTGCCCGCTGGACGCCTACCCGACCCTGCTGCGCATCGACGCGGCGTGTGCGGAACTGCCCGCCTTCCAGCAGGCTGCACCCGGAGCACAAGCCGACGCCGAGTGAGCAGCGGCTGTTACCAGCAGCGGCCGCCTTTTGACATACGCTCTCCAGAAAACAAAACACCCCGAACAGGATCAAACCTGCCGGGGTGTTGTTGTTTCAACTGGTTGTACCGGATTTATTCTTCGCTGCCATCCTCGGCGGCCACCTGCTGCTGCGCCGCCTCTTCGGCCTCGCGCGCCGCACGGCGGGCGGCCTTGGCTTCTTCGGTATAACGGCTGTACTTGCTCAGCATGTTCACCATCAGGCCGTAGATCTTCGGGTTGCCGGCAATGCATTCCTCGGCAAACAGCAGGTCGTCCGCCTCGCCGGTGAAGTTGCCCACCAGGCCACCGGCTTCCTGCACCAGCAGGCTGCCCGCGGCCACATCCCACGGGCTCAGGCCTGTCTCGAAGAAGCCATCGCTCATGCCGGCGGCCACATAGGCCAGATCCAGCGCGGCAGCGCCCGGACGGCGGATGGCGGTGGTCTTCTTCATCATGTCGGTGAACATCTGCATGAACTGGCCATAGTCCTGTCCCGGACGGAACGGAAAGCCCGTGGTGATCAGGCAATCTGCCAGGCGGATGCGCTTGCCCACGCGGATGCGTCGCTCGTTCATGTAGGCGCCGCGGCCACGCGTGGCGGTGAACAGGTCATTGCGGTTGGGATCGTAGATCACCGCCTGCTCGATCTTGCCGCGCACCGCCAGGGCGATGCTCACGCAATACACTGGGAAGCCATGGATGAAGTTGGTGGTGCCATCGAGCGGATCGATGTACCAGATGAAATCGCTGTTCCTGTTGCCGTGGCGCTGGCCGGATTCTTCGGCGTAAATGCCGTGCTGGGGATAGGCGCCCAGCAGGGTTTCGATGATGGCGGCCTCGGAGGCCTGGTCCACTTCGGTCACAAAGTCGTTCGCCTGCTTCTGCGAAACGCGCACCGACTCGACGTCGAGCGAGGCACGGTTGATGATGGCGCCAGCGGCGCGGGCAGCCTTGATGGCCACGTTGAGCATGGGATGCAGGTTGGAAGACATGTGAATTGTGGGTAAGAGCGGCAACAAAAGACACCGTCGATGCGGTGCCTCGCAATCGCGCTATTCTACGATGATGCCCATTTTTGCGCACCCCCTGCGTGGATGTCGCCCCACACATTCCCGGCAGGAAATGCAAAATCGCACGACAATACGATTCTTTCCCACTGCAGGCAGATTGCCCATGACCTACTGCGTTGCCATCAAGCTCAAGGCCGGACTGGTGTTCCTGTCCGACTCGCGCACCAATGCCGGCGTCGACCAGATCAGCACCTTCCGCAAGATGATGGTCTATGAAAAGACCGACGACCGCTTCATGGTACTGCTCTCGGCCGGCAACCTCAGCATTGCCCAGTCGGTGCGCGAAATCCTGCAGACCCAGGTGCTGCGCGACGAAGCGCCGCACGACGGCAGCAGCAGCGGCCTGACGATCTGGAATGCCACCAGCATGTTCGATGCCGCGCGCGTGCTCGGCTGCGCCGTGCGCCACATCCACAAGCGCGATGGCGCCGCCCTGCGCGCCGCCAATGTCGATTTCAATGTTTCGCTGATCTTTGGCGGCCAGATCAAGGGCGAAGGCATGCGCCTGTTCCTCGTGTATTCGGCCGGCAACTTCATCGAGGCCACGGACGAAACGCCCTTCTTCCAGATCGGCGAATCCAAGTACGGCAAGCCCGTGCTCGACCGCGTGATCCATCCGGACATTCCGCTGGATGAGGCCGCCAAGTGCGCGCTGGTATCCATGGATTCCACGCTCAAGTCCAACCTCTCGGTAGGCCTGCCGCTGGATCTGGTCGTGTACGACGCCAATTCGCTGCGTGGCGACAAGATCGTGTGCATCGACCACACCAACCCTTACTTCCGCACCATGCACGAGCAATGGGGCGTGAAGCTGCGCGAAGTCTTCGACAGCCTGCCGGACCCGGTCTGGAACGGCGAAAGCACCGACACCCCGCTCGTCATGCAGGACGGCGCCTATCCCCCTCTTGCCAAAATCCAGTCCCCCGAGGATCGGGTCATCTGATGGAAACACCACGCACGCCCCCCGCACAGATCGTTTTTTCGCACGGCAACAGCTTTCCTGCCGGCACCTACCGCGTGCTGCTCGACCAGCTCGAGCAACAGGGCCATGAAGTCCATGCGCTGGACAAGTACGGCCACGACCCACGCTACCCTGTCAGCAACAACTGGCACCACATGGTGGAGCAGTTGATCGACTTCTGCGACACCCTGCCCCAGCCCGAAGACAAGCCGCGCTATCTGCTCGGCCACTCCATGGGCGGCATCCTGAGTCTGATGGCGGCCGCGCAGTCACCCGAACTGGCCAAGGGCGTGGTGATGCTGGATTCGCCCGTGCTGGGCGGCTGGCGTGCCGGTCTGGTCAAGCTGGGCAAGCAGACGCCATTGCTGCAGCGCTTCTCGCCCGGCGCCACCAGCCAGCGCCGCCGCCAGGAATGGCCCAGCGCCGATGCCGCGCACCAGCACTTCGCCACCAAACCGGTATTTGCCGCCTGGCACCCGCAGGCACTGGCCGACTATATCCGCCACGGCACCGAAGAGGCGCCGAGCGAAGAGTTGCCGGAACGCCGCCGCCTGGCTTTCGACCGCGAAGTGGAAACCGCCATCTACAACACGCTGCCGGACAATATCGGACCCTGGCTGCGCCAGCATCCGCTGCAGGTTCCGGCCGCGCTGATCGGCGGCAGCGCCTCGCGCGAACTGAAACAGGTCGGCCTGGGCGCGAGCAAGCGCGTCACCCAGGGGCGCATCTACACGCTGGAAGGCGGCAGCCACCTGTTCCCGCTGGAGCAGCCCGAGCAAACGGTAGAGCTGATCGGCAAGGCGCTGGAAGACATCCAGCCGTCCCGCACGGACAGGAAATGAAGCCGGACCTGCAGGCTGGCTGGCGCACGCTCCGGCCAGCCACTTGCAGGAGCGCGGCCTGAAATCCCTCCCGCAACTCAGCGTTTGGGCACTACCTTGGCGCCGGTATCACTGTCGAACTCGACCGTGCGAACCTGTCCATTGGTGCCCGGGAAGCGGTCGAACACCGATTCCATCAAGTACGGCATGACGGAAGGCAGCTCTACCGGGTTGCCCACATATTCCGCGGTCGACTCGAATACCTTGGGCGCGGTCTGGCCCTTCAATGCCTGGGCGTGGTCGGCGATACGCACCCTGAGCTGGTAGAAGTGCACGGGACGCGTCACCAGCTGCTCGCCCAGATACACCGGCGCCATGCCGCCCATGCCGAATACGCCATCCTCGTAGTAGTCACCCGGATTCCACGGCCCACCCCAGGCTGCCCCCGGATAGTAGGGCCAGGTGCCGAAGCCGCCCCATGGAATGTGGCGATACACCGGCACGCTGAACTGGCGCAACTCGCGCTTCACGTTGACGGCCATGTCGGCCTGCATGCGCGCCTGGGCCGGCACCGCTGCCGGCACCATGCCCTGTGCCTGCAGGTGCTTCGCCAGGTAGCCCTCGTAGGTCTTGCGTTCCAGTTCGCCCAGCGCCACGCCCTCTCCGGTGGCAGGCTGCACGGCAAAGCTGGCGCCTGCGGCATTGGCCGGCCATTGGTTGAAATTGCTGACCTTGGTGCTGAAGGTGCTTGCACAGCCGGCCAGTGCCGTCACGCCGGCGAGTGCCAGCGCGGAAACCAGCGTGCGCAAGCCGCTGCGCGGAGCGGAATGGGACAGGGTCTGTTTCATGGCGCCTCCTGCTTGCAATCGGGAATGTGTTTCTGTTGTACAGGATATTGGACTTGCGCGGCCAGGAAAAAGTTCACCCCGCAGTGAGCAAATGTCACTGCGGGGTGTCTCTCGATCCAGGCGGATTGCCGCTCGCGCCGGAGGAGCGTGAGGCTATCGGCCGCTTGCGCCGAGTCGCCAGCCGCCGTATCGCATCACTCCGCCCACACCACGGCGCCCGTCCACCAGGTGAGCAGCACGATCACGCCGAACACGATGCGGTACCAGGCAAATGGCACAAAGCTGTTGCTGGAAATGAACTTGAGCAGCCAGCGCACGCACAGCCAGGCGCTGATGAAGGCAAACACCAGCCCCACCAGAAAGACCGGCAGCTCGGCCATGGTCAGCACGTCGCGCGCCTTGTACAGGCTGTAGACGCCGGCGCCGATCAGCGTCGGGATCGCCAGGAAGAAGGAAAAATCGGTGGCCGCCTTGCGGTCCAGCCCCAGCAGCATGCCGCCGATGATGGTGGCGCCGCTGCGGCTGGTGCCGGGAATCATGGCAAAGCACTGCACCAGGCCGACCTTGAGCGCGTCCCAGGCCGTCATGTCGTCCACGCTGTGGATGCGCGCGGTGTTCTGGCGCTTCTCGGCCCAGAGGATGACGAAGGCGCCCAGGATGAAGGTGGTTGCCACCACCTGCGGCGTGAACAGGTTGGCCTTGATCGCCTTGCCGAACAGCAGGCCCAGTACCACCGCCGGCAGAAAACCGATGATCACGTTCAGCGCAAAGCGGCGCGCCTGCCCCGAACTGGGCAGCTGTACCACGGTGTCGCGGATCTTCTGCCAGTAGACCAGGATCACGGCGAAAATGGCGCCGGTCTGGATGGCGATGTCGAAGGCCTTGGCCTTTTCGGGGGTGAAGGGCGGCGCCGAGAAGTTGAGCAGCGAGCTGGCAAGAATCAGGTGGCCGGTGGACGAAATGGGCAGGAATTCGGTCAGGCCTTCCACGATGCCCATGATGGCAGCCTTGATCAGCAATAAGGTATCCACACTACTCCCGGTGGTCAAAGAACGTCAGGCTGGCGTACGGACAACGGCCGCGCCAGTGCAAACGGCGATTATCGCAGGGCTTTGCTGCCACGCAGCACCGCACCCTGTTTCGCATGCAATGGCGGCAGACGGTCCGGCTGATGCCTCCGGTAGCCCTGGATGGATCAAACACCCGCGCAAGAATCCACGCGCATAAAAAAACCGGGCACGAAGCCCGGTTTCAAAATCCAGTGCCTTGCGGCACTGGCACAGGTTGCCTGGTTGGCTTAGTGGTCGGACGCCTTGGCAGCACCCAGACCGGTCTCGGAACGCACCTGCTGGGCCGGGAAGGCAGCACGCTCGGCGGCAGCCTGCTTGCTGCGGTCCATCACGGAGAACAGCCAGATACCGACGAAGCCGATGATCATGGAGAACAGGGCCGGCGAGGTGTAGGGGAACAGCGCGGAACCCTTGGGGTTGCCCAGCACAGCTTCCCACACGGAGGGCGACACGATGGTCAGCGCCACGGAGGAGATCAGGCCCATGAAGCCGCCGATCACGGCCCCCTTGGTGGTCATGTCCTTCCACATGATGGACAGGAACAGCACCGGGAAGTTGGCGGATGCGGCGATGGCGAAGGCCAGCGATACCATGAAGGCGATGTTCTGCTTCTCGAACATGATGCCCAGCAGCACGGCGATCACACCCAGTGCCAGCGTGGTGATACGGGACACCTTCAGCTCGGAAGCGCTGTCGGCATTGCCGTTCTTGAACACGGTGGCGTACAGGTCGTGCGACACGGCGGAGGCGCCAGACAGCGTCAGGCCAGCCACCACGGCCAGGATGGTTGCGAATGCCACGGCAGAGATGAAGCCGAAGAACACGTCGCCGCCCACCACTTCAGCCACCAGCACGGCAGCCATGTTGGCCGTACCGGCACCGCCCTTGATGACGCCCTTGGTGGTGTCAGCCAGTTGCGGGTCGGTCAGCACCAGGGTGATGGCGCCGAAGCCGATGATGAAGATCAGCACGTAGAAGTAGCCGATCCAGGTCGTGGCCCAGGCCACGGACTTGCGTGCTTCCTTGGCGTTCGGCACGGTGAAGAAGCGCATCAGCACGTGGGGCAGACCGGCGGTACCGAACATCAGGGCCATGCCGAAGCTGATGGCGGAAATCGGATCCTTGATGAAGCCGCCCGGACCCATGATGGCCAGACCGGTCTTGGCTGCCGCTTCAGGAGTAGCACCGCCGGCAGTAGCGATCTGGGTTTTCACTTCCACGGCGTGGCGGAACAGGGCTTCGGGGCTGAAGCCATACTTGTACAGCACCATGAAGGCCATGAAGGTCACGCCGGACAGCAGCAGGCAGGCCTTGATGATCTGCACCCAGGTGGTGGCCGTCATGCCGCCGAACAGCACGTACACCATCATCAGAACGCCCACGATGATCACGGCGAAGATGTAGTCCAGGCCGAACAGCAGCTTAATCAGCTGGCCGGCACCCACCATCTGGGCGATCAGGTAGAAGGCCACCACCACCAGCGTGCCGCAGGCGGCAAACGCACGGATCGGGCCCTGCTTGAAGCGATAGCCGGCCACGTCGGCAAAGGTGAACTTGCCCAGGTTGCGCAGGCGCTCGGCCATCAGGAAGGTGATGACGGGCCAGCCCACCAGGAAGCCGATGGAGTAGATCAGGCCGTCATAGCCGCTGGCCATCACGGCCGCGGAAATGCCCAGGAAGGAAGCGGCGGACATGTAGTCGCCAGCGATGGCCAGGCCGTTCTGGAAGCCCGTGATGCCGCCACCGGCGGTATAGAAGTCGGCAGCCGACTTGGTCTTGGAGGCGGCCCACTTCGTGATCCACAGCGTGGCCAGCACGAAGACGCCGAACATGATGATGGCAGTCCAGTTGGTGGACTGCTTGGCGGTTTCGCCTACGTCACCGCCTGCCGCCAGTGCGGCGCCGGCAGCCAGCAGGGTACCCAGTGCAAAAACGGTTTTTTTCATTTGCTGGCATCCTTCAGGATTTCTTGGGTCACTGCGTCGTATTCGGTGTTGGCACGACGCACGTAAATGACGGTGATGATGATGGTGAAGATGATCACGCCCATGCCGAGCGGAATGCCCAGCGTGGTCACGCCACTGCCGATGGGCTGCGCCAGAAATTCCTTGTCAAAGGCGATCAGCGCGATGTAGCCGTAATAGACGATCAGCATGATGATCGCCAGGGTCCAGCCAAAGCGGTTGCGTTTGGCCTTGAGTTCCTGGTATTTCGGGTTGTTGCTGATCTTTTCCACGATGGGGTCACTCATGGTTGTCTCCTCCTAGATGTGAACGATGGGCAATCGTGGCACCCGAAACATGCTGTTAACTTACAAACTGTCAGGGAAGGCGCCGATTTAGGGTTCGCCATCATGGTGCAAACCCTAGTTTCGATTGCAGATTGTTGTATCCCTCAAACGAATGTCAGGCATGTGACAAAAGCGGTTTTGTATCCCTTTCCACTCAGAAACCGCCTCCGCACCACGACGTTTACGTAAACGTAAGGCAACAAGCCGGAGACCGTCCGAACGGTCGTGATGCCCGACACTTGCGCAAGAACCTGTAAGGCTGGCGTAACAGTCTGCCCATTAGACTGGCAGGATTCCGGTGCTCCAGCCGGGCGTCTGCGCGGCCGGATCCCGAGAATCGGGAGCATCCGCCCTCCTGCCGCCCTGCGCATGGCCGGCCTACTCCATCCGTCCATCCCGACACCATGCCCAACGCCTTCAATTTCTCGGCCTCTCCTTTCGACAGCCTGACCAAGGCCGAGCAGGCCGAAGTGCGCGACAACGTCGACATTGCCTATTTCCGCCGTGGCGAGGTGATCCTGGACGTGGGCGACAAGCCGCGCTTCCTCTACGTGATCATCAAGGGCCGGGTGGTGCAGCTCGAAGGCGAGGACATGCTGCACGTGTACGGGCCGGACGACACCTTCGACGGCCGTGGCCTGGTCGCCGGCAAGGCCAGCCACCGCTTCCAGGCGCAGGAAGAAGTGGTGGCCTACGAGCTGGCCGAAGAAACCGTGCTGTCGCTGATCGCCAGCAACGCCACCTTCAGCGCCCTGCTGTTCTCCAAGCTGGGCGACAAGCTCACCGCCCTGTCGCAACGTCAGGACCAGCAGGAAATGCAGTCGCTCACGCTGTCGCGCCTGGAAGAAGCGTTGCTGCATGCGCCGCACTACGTGGATGCCGATACCGACATTGCCGCCATCGCCCGCATGTTCGACAAGGAGCGCATCTCGCACGTGCTGGTGCGCGATGCCAGCGGCACGCTGCCGCGACTAGGCATCTTCTCCAGCACGGCGCTGCCCAAGGCCATCATCGACGGCCGCCCGCTCGATGATCTGCCCGTGGGCGACCTGGCCACCTACAACCTGATCACCCTGCCGCCCAATGCGCTGATGGGCGACGCGCTGGCCAAGATGCTGCGCCACCGCATCCACCGCATCGTGGTGGCCGAGGGCGACACCGTGCATGGCGTGGTCGAGTCGCTGGACGTGTTCAGCTTCCTGTCCAACCACTCGCACCTGATCCTCACCCGCATCGACCAGGCCGACAACCTGGAGGCGCTCGAAGGCGCCGCCAGCCAGACCACGCGCATGGTGCAGCAGCTGTATCGCAGCGGCACCAATGTGGGCCTGATCGGCGATCTGGTGCAGGAAGTGAATGCGCGCCTGTTCGAGCGCACCTGGGAGATGATCGCCCCGCCAGAACTGGTGAAGAACAGCTGCCTGATCGTGATGGGCAGCGAGGGCCGTGGCGAGCAGTTGCTCAAGACCGACCAGGACAACGGCCTGATCCTGCGCGACGACTACACCCCGCCCGCCAACCTGCAGGAAATCTGCGACCGCTTCTCGGCCGAGCTGGAGCGTTTCGGCTACCCCGAGTGCGCCGGCAAGATCATGCTGAACAACCCGGACTGGCGCGGCACCGTGAGCGAATGGAGCGAGCGCACGCGTACCTGGCTGATCCAGAGCAGCCCCGAAAACCTGATGAACCTGGCGATTTTCCTGGACGCGCATGCCGTGACCGGCGACGAGCGCCTGCTGGACCGCGTGCGCGACCGCCTGTGGGAACTCTCCACCGACAACGAGGCCACGCTGAGCCGCTTTGCCAGCGCCATCGACGCCTTCGGCAGCGGCAGCAGCTGGATCGGCCGCATGTTTGCCCTGGGCGACAGTGGCGAGCTGCTGCACATGAAGAAGCTGGGCATCTTCCCGATCGTGCACGGCATCCGCAGCCTGGCGCTGGCCAACCGCATCAAGGCCACCAGCACGGTGGAGCGCATCCGGGCGCTGGTGCAGATGGGCAAGCTCAAGCAGAGCTGGGGCGACAACCTGATCAACAGCCTGCACATCTTCATGGGCATGCGCCTGAAGGTGGGTCTGCAGGAGCTGGAGGCCGGCAAGCCGGTGAGCGGTCATGTGGACGTAGGCCAGATCAGCAGTCTGGAACGCGACCTGCTCAAGGACAGCCTGGGTATCGTCAAGCGCTTCAAGGCCACGCTGCACCAGCGTTTCCGCCTGGACGTGATGTAAGCGCGGGGCCGTTTCATGGGACTTTCGAGCTTCACCCCGCGCACCTGGATGGAGAGCGCCCGCCAGCGCTGGCAGAAGGGCCACCTCAGCCGGCCCGAATTCAACTTCGTGTTCGACGAGCCTCCGCCGGACGAGTATGTGGCCCTCGACTGCGAAACGACCGGCCTGAATGTGCGCAGCGACGACATCATCTCGATCGGCGCGGTGCGCATCAAGGGCAATCGCATCATGAGCAGCGAGCGGCTGGAACTGCTGGTGCAGCCACAGGGCAATGTGTCGGCCGAGAGCATCCGCGTGCACCGCCTGCGCGAGATGGACGTGGCCGATGGCCTGCCGGTGGAAGAAGCCATGCGCCAGCTGATCCACTTCATCGGCAGCCGGCCGCTGGTGGGCTACTACCTCGAGTTCGACGTGGCCATGATCAACCGCGCCATGAAGCCGCTGCTGGGCATCAGGCTGCCGCAGAAGCAGATCGAGGTGTCTGCCCTCTACTACGACTACAAGTTCAGGCAACTGCCGCCCTACCGGCAGCAGGACAACGCCGACATCGACCTGCGCTTCGATACGCTGATGAAGGATCTTGCCCTGCCCACGCGCGACGCACACGATGCGCTGAACGATGCGGTGATGGCGGCGCTGGCCTTCATCAAGCTGAAGGAACTGGGGCAGGCCTGAGCACGAGGTTCGTTGCTGCCCGTTGTGGGCCGATGCACGCCGGCTGCCTCGGGGGTGGGGATTGCGCCGCCATCCCCTGCGCAAGGGGCTGCGAGCGCCTAAAATCTCCCCCATGACTACCACACCCAACAACATCCCTGCCAGCGCAGCAGAAGACTCCGTCAAGCCCAGCAACTTCCTGCGCCAGATCATTGAATCCGACCTGGAAAAAGGCAGCTACGCCGGCCGCAAGTGGAATGGCACGCCCGGCAATGCCGCGCATCAGCAGGCCGGCGCGATCGACCCCGCCCGCATCCGCACGCGTTTTCCGCCCGAACCCAACGGCTACCTGCACGTCGGCCATGCCAAGAGCATCTGCCTGAACTTCGGCCTGGCGCAGGACTACGACGGCGTCTGCCACCTGCGTTTTGACGACACCAACCCGGAGAAGGAAAGCCAGGAATACGTGGACGCCATCATCGAGGCGGTGCACTGGCTGGGCTTCGACTACAGCAGCAACTACGACGGCAAGCAGGAAAACCACCTGTACTTCGCCAGCAACTACTTCGAGGACATGTACGCGGCGGCCGTGTACCTGATCGAACAGGGCCTGGCCTATGTGGACGAGCAAAGCCCGGAAGACATGCGCAAGAACCGCGGCGATTTCGGCACGCCCGGCACCGACAGCCCGTTCCGCACGCGCAGCGTGGCCGAGAACCTGGCGCGTTTCACCGAAATGCGCGAGGGCAAGCTGGCCGACGGCGCCGCCGTGCTGCGCGCCAAGATCGACATGGCGCATCCCAACATCAACATGCGCGATCCGGCCATCTACCGCATCCGCCGTGCGCACCACCACAACACGGGCGATGCCTGGTGCATCTACCCGATGTACACCTTTGCGCACCCGATCGAGGATGCGCTGGAAAACATCACGCACAGCATCTGCACGCTGGAATTCGAAGACCAACGGCCGTTCTACGACTGGCTGATGGAGAAACTCACGGCTGGCGGCATCGTCAACACACCCCCGCCGCACCAGCACGAATTTGCGCGCCTGAACCTGACCTATGTGGTCACCAGCAAGCGCAAGCTCAAGCAGCTGGTGGACGAGAACCACGTGAGCGGCTGGGACGACCCGCGCATGCCCACGCTGGCCGGCCTGCGCCGTCGCGGCTACACGCCGGCCGCCATCCGCCTGTTCTGCGAGCGTATCGGCGTGACCAAGGCCGACAGCTGGATCGACTACGGCACGCTGGAAGGCGCTCTGCGCGATGCACTGGATCCGGTGGCGCCGCGCGCCATGGCGGTGCTGGATCCGCTCAAGGTCACCATTACCAACTGGGACGAGGTGATGGGCGCCGGCACGCTGGACGAATGCAAGGCCCCGGTGCACCCGCACCACCCCGACATGGGCCAGCGCACCATGCGCATGGGCAAGCACGTGTGGATCGAGCGCGAGGACTTCATGGAAGTGCCGAGCAAGGGCTATTTCCGCCTGTTCCCGCCGCATGCCAGCCCCACCAGCAACCCGCCCGGCCAGCACAAGGACGGCAACAAGGTGCGCCTGAAATACGGCCATGTAGTGGAATGCACCGGTTACGAGAAGGATGCCGACGGCAAGGTGACGGAAGTGTTCGTCTCGCTGATTACGGACACCAAGAGCGGCACGCCCGGTGCCGACAGAGTGAAGGTGAAGGGCGTGATCGGCTGGGTCGGTGCCGAGGACGGCGTGCAGGCCGAGGTGCGCCTGTATGACCGCCTGTTTACCGAGGCGCAGCCGGATGCCGGCGGGCGCGATTTCCTGACGGTGCTGAATCCGGACAGCCTGAAGACGGTGCAGGGCTGGGTCGAGCCGAGCGTGGCGCAGGCGGGGCCGGAAAGCCACTTCCAGTTCGAGCGTCTGGGCTACTTTGCCACCGACCGGGTGGATCACGGCAACGGCAAGGTGGTGCTCAACCGCGTTTCAGGGCTGAAGGACTCCTGGGGCAAATAAGCCCTCGCACCCGGGTCAGAGCAGCACGCCCTCCTTCGCCTGCACTGGCTCGGGCAGTTCCGTCTCGCCCAGCTGCGCCCGCAAGTTGATGTCAATGGTGCGGCTGATGGCGTCCAGCGGCAGGTCGTTCGGCTCTTCGTCAAACGGATCGGCGATCTCGTCGCCCAGCGCGTCCAGCCCGAAGAAGGTGTACGACACCACGCCCACGATCACCGGCGTGAGGTAGCCGATGGTGTCGATCAGCGCGAACGGCAGCAGAAAGCAGTAGATATGCACCGTACGGTGCAGCAGCAGCACGTAGGTGTAGGGAATCGGCGTGGACTGGATGCGCTCGCAGCCGCCCAGCACGTGCGAGAGCGCGCCGATTTCGTGGTCAACCCGTGCCACCAGTTGCGGGTCCAGCCCCTCCTCGCCGAGCTCGCGGCTGGCATGCCCGAGTTCCATCAGGATGGCAGTGGGACGGTTGGGCGCGGCCAGCACCTTCTGCAGCAGATCGGGCGGCAGCAGCGGCGCCAGCTCGGCCGCCGGATCCTTGCCGCGCAGCTGGTTCTTGAGGGCGTAGGCAAAGGCGATTGCCAGATAGACACGGTGACGCGTGGCCTCGGCCCGCGGAGAACAGGGCAGCGTGATGAACTGGCGCGCCAGGTTGCGGCAGGTGATCAGCATTTCACCCCAGAGCTTGCGCCCCTCCCAGAAACGGTCGTAGCTGGCCGTGTTGCGAAAGCCCAGGAAAATGGCCAGCGTCAGGCCCATGATGGTGAAGGCCGTGGGCGTGAGCGTGACCTTGTGGTCATACACCTCGCCATGCGTCCAGTTGACCAGCACCGACAGCAGCATGGTATAGGCCACCCTCCGCCAGATCTTGGATGCAATGGAGCCCCGCAGCGAGAACAGGATGTGGAAAATGGTCGGATTGCGGGGCGGGATGAACATGGTCGGGCGGTACTGCAGGGCAAGCAGCGGATGCTAGCACGGAGCCCAAAAACCCCGCAAACAGGCCCCATTGGCATGCGGACAAGCGCCAGCCGGCCCGGACCGCCCTGCCCGGCCGGGCAGAATGGCGGCACAGATGTCAGGAGGAGAGACCATGCGGATGCTGATGATTGCCATGACCCTGCTGGCGGGTATCCTGATCCCGGTGCAGACAGCCATCAACAGCCAGCTGCGCCACGTGTTGTTCGGGAGTCCGGTGCTGTCCAGCCTGGTGTCGTTTGCCGTGGGCACGATCACGCTGGCGCTGCTGTATTTCGGGGTGCTGCGCGGCAGCCTGCCGGATGGCGCCATGCTGATGCGCACCAGCTGGTGGATGTGGATTGGCGGGATGATGGGGGCGTTCTTCGTGCTGTCCGGCATCGTGGCGGCGCCGCGCATCGGGGTGGCCACGGTGGTGGTGATGCTGGTGGCAGGCCAGCTGGCAATGGCGCTGCTGCTGGATCACTTCGGCTGGATCGGCTTGCCCGTGCGGGAGATTTCGCCGATGCGTCTGACCGGCGTGGCACTGGTGCTGGTGGGTGCCTTCGTCTTCACGCGGGGATGAGCGTGCTCCCCGCAGGATGGCCGGCACCGCCATGTGACGGCATGGCGGTGCCCGGCCGGTAGCGCTTACTGCGCCAGGTTGGTCGGTACGGCCGGCTGCACGGCCGCAGCGGTGCTGTCCACATCCTTCACGGCTTTGCTGGTCTTGGTGGATTTGCCGGTTTTGGCCTTCTTCACCGTTTTCTTGACGCTGGACTTCTTCACCGGCTTCTTGGCAGTGCGGCTCTGCTCGCTGGCAATCTCGTCAGGACCGGGCTCGGTGGTGCCTACGCGCTCGGCTTCCATGGACTTCGAAGTCGTGGCCGGCGTTGCGGACAGGGCACCCGGCTCGGTGCGCGCTTCGGCCGCATTGGCCGACGGGGTAGCGGCCATGGAGTCGGCAGCCTTGTCGCCCATGGAGGCCGGCGACGGCGTGGCCGGAGACGGAGCGGCTTCGGCAGCGGGAGACGGGGTGGCCGGAGCGTGGTCAGCCGGCTGGGCCATGGCGACGGAACCGGCCATCAGGGAAACGGAAGTCAGCAGAGCGGTGAGGAGTTTGTTTTTCAAAACGGGATCCTTGGGGTTGTTGAACACAGCCGGCGCAAACGCGACGACAGGGCGAACCTTAAAAAGGCCGTCGACCTGACCTTGTAGGACCAGTCCTATCCGCGTTTTCAAATGTTCGTTCCGTAACCGGAAAGCGACATTTGATTGACAGAATCCTGACGAAAAGCGCACGTGGGACTGTGACTTTTTCCCCGCAGGAAAACCCGGACATCGACGCGGCCATGCCACACCTTGCCTGTTTTTCGGGCAGCCGGCGCCGTTACAGCCGCTTACCGCTGCATGCCGGCCCGGATACCCTGGCCAGCCGCCGGATAATGCCGGAATGACGACTTTTTCCCTGTTTCCCCTGGGCTGGCAGCACTATCTGCTGGGTGGCCTGTGCATTGGCGGCGCGGTGGCGCTGCTGTTTATGCTCACGGGCCGCATTGGCGGCATGAGTTCGGTGTTCAGCAGCAGCTGGAGCTATGTGGTGCAGCGCCCTTTCTTTCAGCAGGCCAAGTTCACCGACACGCGCCGCTGGCGGCTGGAATACGCCGCCGGGCTGATCCTGGGCGCGCTGGTGTGGTGGCTGTGGCTGGGCGATGGCTCGCGCGAAACCACGCAGATGCCCTGGTGGCTGCTGCTGGCAGGTGGTTTCCTCACCGGCTATGGCGCGCGTCGTGCCAATGGCTGCACGTCCGGCCACGGCATTTGCGGGCTTGGCTCGCTGCAGCGCCCCTCCCTGCTGGCGGTGCTGACCTTCATGGGCACGGCCTTTCTGACGGCGAATCTGGTGACGAGGTGGCTGGCATGAGCATGGGCAAGACTATTGCAACCGTGGCAGCCGGTGCGCTGTTCGGCTTTGGCCTGGCACTGTCCACCATGATCCGGCCGGAAGTGGTGCTGAGCTTTCTGCAATTGCGCGACTTCGGTCTGGCGCTGGTGATGGGCGGCGGCGTGGTGGTGACGCTGCTGGCGTACAAGCTGCTGCCGCTGGTGCTGCGCCATCCACTGCTGGGCGGCGAGTTCGGCAAGCATCCGAGTGCCTGGGATCGCGAGACGCTGACGGGGTCGGCGATTTTCGGGATCGGCTGGGGGCTGACAGGGGTGTGCCCGGGCCCGGCGATTGCGGGCCTTGGCGCCGGCAACTGGACGCTGTTGTGGGCGGTGGCCGGCATTGCGCTGGGGGCGCTGGTGCAGGGCTGGCAGCAGGACCGGAACTGAACCTCTTTGCCCGCACGGTTTCAGGACGCTGCCTTGCCCCGCTGTTTCAGCACCTTGGCCAGTACGCTGAGGTGGCTGTGATCCGGATCCCTGGCGGCCGTCAGCAGGGTCAATGAGCCGAACTTGCGATGCAGGGCACGGATGCGCTTGAGAGCCTCCTGGGCGGCGTCGCTGTCTGCCAGCTCCTGCGTGAAGCGCGTGCCAAAGCTGTCGAAGCGCTCCTGCGGATCCTCATGGAACCAGCCGCGCAGTTCGTTGGAGGGCGTGGCATCCTTTTCCCATATGACGCCCTCGAGCCGCTGTTTGCGCAGGCCACGCGGCCACAGGCGATCGAGCAGAACGGCGTGTTTTCCGGATTCGGCATCGAAATCGTAGGCGCGTTGCAGGTGGTACATGGCAGAATTCCTTGCAGGGGACATGGGTCGATTGTGCGTCGCCCTGCATGTGCTGCCTGCCGGTGCGCCGGCATCCCTTCCGGCAATGCGGATATCAATCACGCTTTTTTACCGGCGCGGCGACGCATCGGGCGATTTTGGCCCTAGCATGACGGCAAGGTATTGAGGAGTAGCCATGACCTTCGCTTCCAGCTTGTATCCGCGCACCATCGCCCCCGTGGCCGAAGACGCGGACACCCTCTCCCTGCTGCCCCGTCGTGTGCTGCTGCAGGCCCTGCTGGCTACCGGCGCACTGGCCGGTGCGCGCGCTGCCATGGCTATGCCGCCGCTGCCTGCTCTGCCCCGGCAGGAAGCCGTGCCCGGCGGCGTGGCGATTGTGCCGCTGGGCCATATCGAGGGCGAAGCCAGGGTGAGCACGGCCGAAGGCACCCCGGTACTGCTCAGCACCGATACGCGCGGCATGGTGGCCGTGGTGGGCATTCCGCTGTCGGCCGAAGCCGGCAGTGCCCGCCTGACCCTGCGCGATGGCAAGGGCACGCGCACCATCGACTACGCGATTGCCCCCAAGGCCTACGCCGAGCAGCATCTGAAGGTATCGCCCAAGGTGGTGGACCTGTCGCCCGAGGACACGGCGCGCTACCAGCGCGAGGCGGCGCACCAGGCCAGGGTGAAGCGGGTGTTCAGCCGGGATGCTGCGTTTTCGCTGCGATTGCTGCAGCCGACCGCGGGTACGCTGAGCAACTCCTTTGGCAAGCGCCGCGTGTTCAACGGCCAGCCGCGTGCGCCGCACAGCGGGGCGGATATTCCGGCGCCGACCGGGCAGGCGGTGGTGGCGCCGGCGGATGGCACGGTGATCGATACCGGGGATTATTTCTTCAACGGCAACACGGTCTGGATCGACCATGGACAGGGGCTGCTGAGCATGCTGTGCCACCTGAGCCGCATCGACGTGAAGCCGGGGCAGACCGTGAAGCGCGGCCAGACGGTCGGTGCCGTGGGAGCCACTGGGCGCGTGACGGGGCCGCATCTGCACTGGTCGGTGCTGCTCAACCAGGCTTCGGTGGATCCGGGGCTGTTCCTGGAATAAGCCGTCGCGCGCTGTCGGTTCTCCGGCTTATTTCATCGCCTTGACCATCTGCGTCACGTTGTGGCGCATCATGTTCACGTAGCTGGTGGCCGGACCGCCGGCGGGGCTCAGGGCGTCGGCGTAAAGCGGCTCGGTCTGTACCGTTACGCCCGCCTCTTTCGCCAGCTGCTGCACCAGACGCGGATCCTTGATGTTCTCGACGAACACGGCCTTGACCTGTTCCTTCTTCACCTGCTGGATCAGCTTGGCCACCGTGCGGGCCGAGGCTTCGCTTTCGGTGCTGGTTCCCTGTGGCGACAGGAACTGCACCTCGTAGCGCTTGCCAAGGTAGGCGAAAGCGTCGTGGCCGGTCAGCACCTTGCGCTGTGCCTTGGGAATGGTATTGAATTGCTGGGCGGCCCAGTTGTCGAGTTCGCGCAGGGTCTGCTGGTAGTCGAGCAGGCGCTGGCCGTAGTAGAGGCGGCCTTCGGGGTCAGCAATGATCAGGGCGCCGGCCACGTTCTGGGCGTAGCGCTGCATGGCGGCAGGATCGGTCCAGACGTGGGGATCGACGTCGCCATGGTCGTGGCCGTGGTCATGCCCCTTGTGGTCATGGTCGTGATCATCCTCGACCTTGATGGTGGGGATGCCCTTGCTCACGGCCAGGTTGTAGACCTTGCTGTCGCGCACGGCGCGCTGGATGCTGGCGCCTTCAAAGCCCAGACCGTTGACCAGCACCACCTTGGCGGCGCGGATTTTCTGGATGTCGGCCGGCTTGGCCTGGTAGACGTGCGCATCCTGGTTGGGGCCGACCAGCGTTTCCACCTTCACGCGCTCGCCACCGATGGCGCGGGCCACGTCGCCCAGGATGCTGAAACTGGCCACCACGGGCAGCGGTGCGGCGGCAAACGCCTGTCCGGCAGCGAGGGTGCAGGTGGCTAGCAGCGTCTTGAGGTAACGGGTCATGGGGCATCCTTTCGGGGTGAGGTAAAACCGGCGCGCTGATGGCGGCGGTGGGAGAGCCAGCGCGGAATCATGCCGCCCTGGCTGGCGAACAGGAGGGAGAACAGGTAGACACCGCCGCACAGCAGGATGATGGCGGGGCCGGACGGCAGGTCGACATGGAAGGACAGCAGCAGGCCGCCGTAGCCGCATGCCAGCGCGATGGCCACGGCCAGCAGCATGATGCTGCCCATGCGGTCGCGCCAGAGCCGTGCGGTGATGGCTGGCAGCATCATCAGGCCCACGGCCATCAAGGTGCCGAGCGCCTGGAAGCCGGCCACCAGGTTGAGCACGACCAGCATCAGGAACAGCACATGCCAGAGCGTGCCGCGCGCGCCCACGGCCTGCAGGAAAACGGGATCGACGATCTGCACCAGCAGCGGCCGGTAGATAAGCGCCAGTACCACCAGCGTGATGCTGGCCACGCCGGCCACCAGCGTGAGCGTGGGCACGTCCACCGCCAGCACCGAACCGAACAGCAGGTGCAGCAGATCGACCTGGCTGCCCTGCCGGCTGACCATGAGCACGCCAATGGCCAGGCAGGTGAGGTAGAAGGCAGCGAAGTTGGCGTCTTCCTTGAGGCTGGAGTAGCGGCTGGCCAGGCCGACGCCCAGCGCCACCACCAGCCCGGCAACCAGTCCGCCCAGACCCATGGCGGTGATGTTGAAGCCGGCCAGCATGTAGCCGGCCGCCACGCCGGGCAACACCGCGTGGCTGATGGCGTCGCCCATCAGGCTCATGCGGCGCAGCATCAGCAGCACGCCGATGGGCGCGGCGCTGAGCGAGAGGAACAGCACGCCGGCCAAGGCACGGCGCATGAAGTCGAATTCGAGGAAAGGGCCGATCAGCAGATCGTGCAGCAGGCTGGCGTCAATCATGGTGGTGATGGGCATGCTGCGTGGGAGCGAGTTGTTCGGGCTGCACATCGCACCATTCGTCGGCGCGCTCTTCCTGGCGGAAGCCGTCGGCCTGGTGCAGGTTCCCGGGGGTGAGGACCTGGCGCGAGGGGCCGCTGGCGACCACTTCGCGCGCCAGCAGCAGGGTGTTGTCGAACTGGCTGCGTGCCTGTTCGCGGTCGTGCACCACGGCAATCACGCCCTTGCCGGCAGCGACGCAATCGCGCAGCACCTGCAGCAGGGCTTGCGTGGTGTGGGCATCCATGGCATTGAAGGGTTCGTCCAGCAGCAGGAAGCGCGCCTGCTGCACCAGCATGCGGGCGAACAGCACGCGCTGGAACTGGCCGCTGGAGAGGGCCGCGATCGGGCGCTGCGCCTGGGCGGACATGCCGACGCGCTCCAGCGCCTCGTGCACACGGGCGCGCTGCTGCGGACGCAGGCCGCCGAAACTGCCCATTTCGTGCCACAGGCCGAGCGCGGTGAGTTCGAACACGCTCATGGGCAGGGTGCGGTCGATTTCGGCCAGTTGCGGCAGGTAGGCCAGGTCGTGCCGCTGCAGGCCCTGCCAGTGCACGGTGCCGGTGTCTATGGGCAGCAGGCGCATCATGGCCTTGAGCAGCGTGCTTTTGCCGGCGCCGTTGGGGCCGAAGATGGCCCAGGAGCTGCCTTCGTCGAAGCGTGCGTAGACATGGTGCACGGCGGGCACGCTGCGGTAGCTGACGGTGATGTTGTCGAGCACGAGCGGCATGGTCAGACCACCGCAAAGTAGATGAGCCAGATCAGGGCAAGCAGCACGGCTACCCAGAGCAGGCGCCACAGCATGCCATCGAGCAGGAGGGATTTCATGGAAAAACGGGGAGAAAAAGGCAGCAAGGCATGGGGCGCATTACTGCAACAATGTTGCGATTGTAGCCGATGCACCGATCAGGGTGCGGGCCGCGCTGCCGGACGGAGGTGATCCGGCCAGCGCGGCGGCGTCCAGCGTGCGGCCTCGCGCTGGTGATAGGCCCGCAGGATCAGCCAGGCAGCCAGTCCGACGAGCAGCAGTTGCACGATGGCCGTGACCCACTCGACCTGCGTCATGAACAGCGCCTCCCGCAGACGGTTGGTCAGGATGGCGTCGAGGAAGGCGGTCTGGTTGTTCAGGGTATGCAGCGCAATCGCTGCTTCCAGCCCGCCCGTGCGCCAGCTGAGCCATCCGAACAGCAGGCCCAGGCCGAAGCGGGCCAGGAACAGGGGTCCGTCCTGCGGACCGTGCACCATGGCAAACAGCAGCGAGGGAATCAGCAGGGACATGGCGACCGCCACCCCGCGACGGCGCCACCAGCTGCCCACGATCTGGGCCGCCAGGCCACGGAATGCCATCTCCTCGCCCGCACATTGCAGCGGCGTGAGCAGCACCATCATCAGCAGCGGCCAGAACCATTCGCTGCGCAGGTTGATGGGATGGGGCGCGACCAGGAACAGATCCAGCAGCAACAGCGGCCCCATGGCCAGCCAGCCCACGGCCCAGGCGCGCAACAGCCAGCCCCAGCGCATGCGCTGCCATAGCGAGAGCAGGGAGCCCGCAGGGTGCAGAAAACCCAGCCGCACCGCCAGCAGGCTGGCGGGAATCAGCCCGATCAGCGACAGGTTGAGCAGAAGCAGCATTTGCGGCATCGCATCCATGCCGGGCGCCCAGCCGGACCAATCGATCAACAAGCGCAGGCCGTACAGCGTGCCACCGTAGAACAGGCCGAATACCAGCAGGGCCAGCCATGGATTCCACCAGCGGCTGCCCTGGGCGCGCTGCCATTGCGGGTAGCTGACGGATTCGGACAGGGTCGGAGCGCCGGGACGGTTCATGCCGCGATGGTAGCGCAGCCCATGCCCTGCCCTACTGGAAAACCTCAGTAGCCCCGGGCTGACCGGTTTTCTATGATACGACCGTTCTTTTTCGGGAGACGGTGTGGAGCGACATGCGGGCGATATCCTGATCATCGGAGCCGGACTGGCGGGGATTGTGTGCGCCCTGCGCCTGCTGGATCAGGGCCGGCGCGTGCTGCTGCTGGACCGCGACAGCGAACAGAATCTGGGTGGACTGGCGAAGGAGAGCTTTGGCGGCATCCTGCTGGTGGATACGCCCGAACAGCGGCGCCAGCGCATCCAGGATTCACCGGACCGCGCCCTGCAGGACTGGCTGCGCTTCGGCGCGTTCGGCCGCGACGAAAGTATCGACCACTGGCCCCGCCGTTGGGCCGAGCATTATGTGCACGACTGTCTGCAGGATGTGTACCACTGGCTGCGGGCGCAGGGGCTGTCATTCCTGCCGCTGCCGCTGTGGGTGGAGCGCGGCATGACGCCCGAGGGCGGCGGCAACACGGTGCCGCGCTGGCATGTGGTGTGGGGCACCGGGCATGGCCTGATGCAGACGCTGGTGCAACGCCTGCTGCAGCACCCGCAGCGCGAGCGGCTGACGCTGCTGTGCGGGCATCGGGTGGAGAGTCTGCTGACGAGCGCGGGAGGCGTCCACGGATGCAGCGGCCTGCGCGAGGATACCGGAGTGCCGTTCGAGGCCGAAGCACCGGTCGTGGTGGTGGCTGCCGGCGGCATCAATGGCAATCTGGATCTGGTGCGGCATCATTGGCATGCGGACTGGAGCCGGCCACCGCAGGGGCTGCTCAACGGCGCGCATCCTTTTGCCGATGGCCGGCTGCATCGCGCAGCGCAGCAGGCCGGCGCCGAGCTGACGCATCTGGACCGGCAGTGGAACTACGCGGCCGGCATCCGCCACTGGCGGCCGCGCAAGCCGGACCATGGGCTGTCGCTGGTGCCGCCGCGCTCGGCGCTGTGGCTGAACTGGCGCGGCGAGCGCATCTGGCCACCGCTGGTCAGCGGCTATGACACGCGCGATCTGGTGACGCAGATCTGCGCGCAGGAGCGCCCCTGGTCCTGGCAACTGCTCAACCGCCGCATCGCGCTGAAGGAGCTGGCGATTTCCGGGGCCGAGTTCAATCCGTCCATCCGCGAGCACAGCAAGCTGGGCTTGCTGCGCGAACTGCTGCTGGGCAACCGGCGGCTGGTGGACGAGGTGCTGGCGCACAGCACGGACGTGGTGGTGGCGCAATCGCTGGAGGAACTGGCCGAACGCATGAACGCCCTGCAGGGCGGCGATGCTGTCCAGGCAGAAACGCTGTGCGACGGGGTTGCGCGTTACGACGCCGAAGTCGCCAAGGGCGAGGCCAGCACCGATCCGCAACGCCAGCGCATCGCCGAACTGCGACGCTGGAAAGGCGACCGGCTGCGCATCTGCAAGGCCCAGCCGATTCTGGACGGAAAGGCGCTGCCGCTGATCGCCATCCGCGAAAACATCATCAGCCGCAAGAGCCTGGGCGGCATGCACACCAATCTGGCCTGCGAGGCACTGCGGCCGGATGGCAGCACCATTCCCGGCCTGTACGCGATTGGCGAGGCTGCCGGTTTCGGCGGTGGCGGCATGAACGGGCTGCGCGCGCTGGAAGGCACTTTTCTCGGGGGCTGCATTTACAGTGCGCAACGTCTTGCGCGTGCCCTTTCCGGCGCAGGCGGGTAGTATGGCCCCATCCCCCACGCAAACGCAGGCCCAGCCATGAAGAAGACCGCCGCACAACTGGCCGTGCATGCCCTGGAGCAGCTCGGCATTACCCATACCTTCGGCATACCCGGGGTGCACAACACCGAGCTGTACGACGCGCTGGCGCACAGCCGCCAGATCACGCCACTGCTGGTGACACACGAGGGCGGTGGCGCCTTCATGGCCGATGCCTTCAGCCGCCTGAACTGGGGTGGCATCGGCGCCGAAGGGGCAGCGCGCGCCATCGGCACGCTGGCCATCGTGCCGGCGGCCGGGCTGACGCACGCGGCCAGCGGCATCGGCGAGGCCTATCTGGCCGGCGTGCCCATGCTGGTGCTGACCGGCGGCACGCGCACCGACAGCGGCCGGCGCTACCAGTTGCACGGCATCGACCAGCTGGAGATGGCGCGGGGCTTTACCAAGGCCGCGTTCCGTGTGATGACGCATGAGCAGGTGGTGCCCACGCTGTTCGAGGCATACCGGATTGCCACTTCGGACGTGCCGGGGCCGGTACTGGTGGAATTGCCGGTCAACCTGCAGATCTTTACCGGCGATGCCGGCAAGCTGCCCGCATGGCAGTCGCCGGAGCCCCCTGCACTGCCCGATGCCGCGCTGGTCCGCCAGGCGGCCGATGTGCTGCTGCAGGCACGCCAGGCAGGTTTGTTCGTGGGCTGGGGCGCGCGTGGCGCACAGGTCGAACTGATGGAGCTGGCCGAGCTGCTGCAGATGCCGGTCAGCACCACACTGCAGGGACTGGCGGTTTTTCCGGGCAACCATCCGCTGCATGCGGGGTTTGGCTTCAGCCGCTCGGCCGTACCGGCGGCGCAGCATGCCTTCCGCCAGTGCGATGCCCTGCTGGCGGTGGGCGCGCGCTTTGCCGAAATCCCGACCGGCAGCTTTGGCGCGCGCGTGCCCCAGGCGCTGGTGCATGTCGATATCGACCCGGAAGTGCCCGGTGCCAACTATCCGGCCCAGGTAGCGCTGGTGGGCGATGCGCAGCCGGTGCTGCGCGCGCTGCTGCAGGAACTGCGCGGCCGCAAGCCGGAGCGCAGCCCCAATACCCGGCTGCAGCACCAGATTGCCGGCGACAAGGCTGCCTATCTGGACGGCTGGCTCAAGCAGGGAGACCCCGCGCGCGTCAATCCCGCAGCCTTCTTTGCCAGCCTGCGCAAGCAGATGCCGGCCGACAGCATCACCGTGCTGGACGATGGCAACCACACCTTTCTGGCGGCCGAGCTGTACGCCTGGCCGCAAGGCAGTGCACTGCTGACGCCGAGCGATTTCAATGCCATGGGTTATGCCGTTCCGGCCGCCATCGGGGCGCGGCTGGCGCATCCGGAGCGCGAGGTGGTCGCCATCGTCGGCGATGGCGGCTTTGCCATGAGCTGCATGGAGATCATGACCGCCACGGCCAATGGCCTGGGGGTGGTTTTCTGCGTATTCAACGATGGCGCGCTGGCACAGATCGCGCAGGCGCAGCAACTGCCCTACCAGCGCCAGACCTGCACCCTGCTGCCGCACCGCATCGGCCTGCAGGGCGTGGCGCAGGCCACGGGCGCCGCCTATGTGCCCATGCCGGACAACCACTGCATCGACAGCGCCATCGCCGAAGCGCGCAAGCTGGCAGCGCAGGGGCGGCCGGTGATCGTGGATGTGGCGATCGACTACAGCCGGCCCACCACCTTCACGCAGGGCACGACCAGGACCAACTTCCGCAGCTTCCCGCTGGGGCAGAAGCTGCGCTTCCTGCGGCGGATCGTGGGACGCAAGCTGGGGCGCTGACCATGGCGGACGGCTTCAGGGTCATCGTGTTTGCCTCGCGAACCCACAGGCACGCCCCTGCGACTCAGGCCAGCTTGCCATCCCGGAAATCCCGCAGCGCCTGGTAGACCTGCTCCTGCGAGTTCATCACGAACGGACCGTACTGCACGATGGGCTCGCCCAGCGGCCGGCCGGCAATCAGCAGCAGGCGGGCATTTTCCGCCGCTTGCAGGCGCACGCCATCGGCACCAGCGGCATTGTCCAGAATCGCCATGCGCTGCGCAGGCACCATGGTGTCGCCGATCTGCACGCTGCCCTCGTAGACATGGACAAAGGCGTTATGCCCTGTCGGCAAGGCCTGGGCAAATCCGGCGCGTGCGGGCAGGTGGATGTCGAGGTACAGCGGCTGTGTTGCGGCGCGTGTCACTGCCCCTGTCACGCCGTGGCTTTCGCCGGCAATCACCGTCACCTCCGCCCCTTCTGCCGTACGCAAGCGCGGCAGCTCTTCGGCCTTGAAGTCGCGGTACCACGGTGCGCTCATCTTGTCGGACGCTGGCAGGTTCAGCCAAAGCTGGAAACCCGCCATGCGCCCTTCTTCCTGCTGCGGAATCTCGGAATGGATCACCCCGCGCCCGGCTGTCATCCACTGCACGCCGCCACTTTCCAGCAGGCCCTCGTTGCCCGCGCTGTCGCGGTGCAGCATGCGCCCGGCCAGCATGTAGGTAATGGTTTCGAAGCCGCGGTGCGGGTGGTCGGGGAAGCCGGCGATGTAGTCGTCCGGATGGTCGCTGCCGAAGGCGTCCAGCATCAGGAACGGGTCCAGGCGTTGCTGCAGTTCCTGCGTGAGCACGCGGGTGAGGCGCACGCCCGCGCCGTCGGACGTGGCCATGCCCGTCACGAGGCGCTCCACCCCGCGCGATTGCTGCACGGTTGCGGCCAGGGGGTTGGAATCTGTCATGGTGTTCTCCTCGTGCGCGGCAGCGCCGCCGTTGTCAGGCCGTGCCTGACGATGGGTTTACTTTATAGGGGAAAAACTTGATTCCCGCCCGTTTGCGCCCATGTCCCATTGCAAGCACTCTTGCCGGCGCGCACAATGAAATCATGAAAACCTTGGCCACTACCCCCTTCTCCATGCTTGATCTGGTCGCCGTGCGTGAAGGCGGCAGCGTGGCCGATGCGCTGGCGATTGCCCTGCGCACCGCGCAACACGCCGAGCAGTTGGGCTTCACGCGCTATTGGCTGGCGGAGCATCACAACATGCCCGGCATCGCCAGCTCGGCCACTGCCGTGCTGGTGGGGCATATCGCCGGCGGCACGCAGCGCATGCGCATCGGCTCGGGCGGCGTGATGCTGCCCAACCACGCACCGCTGGTGGTGGCGGAAGCCTTTGGCACGCTGGCCGAGCTCTATCCGGGCCGCATCGACCTGGGCTTGGGTCGCGCGCCGGGCACCGATCCCGTCACCATGCGTGCGCTGCGCCGCGACCGCACCGAAACCGCCGACGATTTCCCGCGCGAAGTGGCCGAGTTGCAGCATTATCTCGGCGCGCCGCAACCCGGCCAGAAGGTCATCGCCAACCCCGGCGCCAATACGCAGGTACCGATCTGGCTGCTGGGCTCCAGCCTGTTCAGCGCCCAGCTGGCCGCCGAGCGGGGCCTGCCCTACGCCTTTGCCTCGCACTTTGCCCCGCAGATGCTGCTGCAGGCGCTGGATCTCTACCGCCGCAACTTCAAGCCCTCCGCACAGCTGGACAAACCCTATGCCATCATCGGCGTGCCCCTGGTGGCAGCGCCCACGGATGAAGAAGCCCACTACTTGGCCAGCAGCCTGTTCCAGCGAGTGATCGGCATTCTCACCGGCAAGCGCGGCCTGTTGCCACCGCCGCGCGAAAGCTATCTGGATTCGCTCTCGCCGCAGGAAATGGCGGGCTTGCAGCAATTCCTGTCCTGCGCCGTCATTGGCAGCCCGGATACCGTACGCAATGGCATGCAGCAACTGCTCGACGCCACCCAGGCCGACGAGATGATGCTGGTGTGCGATGTATTCGATCCGGCCTTGCGGCTGCGGGCCCTGGACCTGGCGGTGCAGGCGCGCGGCTGAGCCTGCGATTCGGGGAACCGATCCGCGCCCTGCCCGTTCTGCATGGACCATAGCGGAACTCCACCGGGATGCCCCACAGGCGCGCTACCATAGCGCGCTATGCCGAAATCCTCTCCGCTGCCGCGCCTGCTGCTGGCCTCCCTGCTGGCCTGCTACCTGATCTGGGGCTCCACCTATCTTGCCATCCGCTTCGCGCTGGAGAGCTTCCCGCCGTTCTGGGGGATGGGCACGCGCTTTCTGGTCGCCGGCAGCCTGCTGATGGGCTGGATGCTGTGGCGGGAGGGGCGTGCTGCGCTGCCTGCACCGCGCCAGTGGCTGCATGCCCTGGTAATCGGCGCCATGATGCTCGGCGGCGGCATGGGGCTGACGGCCAATGCCGAGGTCTATGTCGGCTCCGGCCTGATTGCCACCTTCATCGCCGTGGTGCCCATGATGGTGAGCGCGCTCGGCCTGCTGTTCGGGCAGCGTCCGAACCGGCTGGAAGTGGCAGGGATGCTGGTCGGCCTGGCCGGCGTGCTGCTGCTGATGCGCGGCGCCAGCTTCAGCGGCGAGCCGCTCGGCATCCTGTTCATCGTCGGCGCCACCCTGCTCTGGTCGCTCGGCTCGGTACTCTCGACCACGCGCACGCCGCTGGCTTCGGGGCCTGCCGGTTTCGCCAGCGAAATGCTGTGCGGCGGCCTCGTGCTGATGCTGCTCTCGGTCCTGGCCGGCGAGCCGGCGCCGCTCTGGCCGCCCACCCCGGCGGCGGCCATCGCCTGGATCTACCTCGTCGTGTTCGGCTCGCTGATTGCCTTCAGCGCCTACCTCTACCTGCTGGCCCACGCCTCGCCCGCACTGGCGACCAGCTATGCCTTCGTCAATCCGGTAATCGCACTGCTGCTGGGCGTGTGGCTGGGCGGCGAGGTGGTGACGCGCGGGGAATGGCTGGCCTCGGGCGTGATCCTGCTCGGCGTGGTGCTGATTTTCCGGGGCAGGCAAGTGCGCCCTGCCATCGCTTCAACACCTGGCACAGGCGCCGCCACAGACGCTCCCTCTGCCGTGACCGGCGCGGCCAGAGTCCCATCCGCCACCGACCATTGACCCGCATCAAGCTGCGCAGCACCGGGGCTGGCTACACTGCCTCGCCATGCATTACGACATTCTGATTGTGGGAGCCGGCCCGGCCGGACTGATTCTGGCGCGCGCACTTTCCGGCAAGGGCCTGCGCATCGGCATACTGGAGCAGCAGGCGCAGCAGGCCATCGCCGAACCCGCCTTTGACGGCCGTGAAATTGCCCTGACGCACCGCTCCGCCAACACCCTGCGCCAGCTCGGCCTGTGGCAGCGCATCGAGCAGATCGAACCCACGGCCTTCTCGCAACTGCGCGACGCCAAGGTGCTGAACGGGCCCAATCCGCTCGGCATGGTCATCGGCCATGAGTTGTCGCCGCGCAGCGAACTGGGCTGGCTGGTGTCCAACCACCTGATCCGCCAGGGCGCCTGGGATTGCGTGCAGGACAGCATCGCCATCCATCAGGACATCACCCTCCTCACCGGACAGAAAACCGGCCGCATCTGGAGCGACGAACAGGCCGCGCATGTGACGCTGGAAGATGGCCGCGTGCTCAAGGCGCGCCTGCTGGTGGCGGCCGACAGCCGCCTCTCCACCACGCGCCGCGCCATGGGGCTGGCGGCCGACATGTACGATTTCGGCCGCAGCATGCTGGTGTGCTGCATGCTGCACCAGAAGCCGCACCATCACGTGGCCTGGCAATGGTTCGACTATGGCCAGACGCTGGCGCTGCTGCCCATGAACGACGATCCGGCCACCGGCATGCACCGCTCCTCCATCGTGCTGACCCTGCCCAGCCACGCCATCGATCCGGTTGCCAACATGGCTGCGCCGGCCTTCAACGCCGAAATCGCCCGCCGCTTCGCCCAGCGTCTGGGCAGCATGACGCTGGCCAGCACGCGCCATGTCTATCCGCTGGTCGGCGTCTATCCGCGCAGCATCGTGTCCCGGCGCTTTGCCTGCGTGGGCGATGCCGCCGTGGGCATGCATCCTATTACCGCACACGGCTTCAACTTCGGCCTGCTCGGCGTCGAAAGCCTGAGCAAGGCCATCCTGCAGGTCCACGCGGCCGGGCAGGACTTTGCCAGCCCCGCCGTGCTGCAGCGCTACCAGCGCGAGCACCAGCTGGCCACGCGACCGCTGTACCTGATCACCAAGGGACTGGCCCGGCTCTACACCACCGAACATCCGGCTGCCAGGTTGGTGCGCGACGCGGCAGTCCAGATCGGACAGCGCATCACGCCCTTCAAGCGGGCGATTGCGGCCTCACTCACCGGCATGCGTTGAGGATTGCGGCTTCACTTACCGGCGTGCATTGAGACCTGGCTCGGGCTATTTGTGCTGCCGATGTGTTCTCCGGAACCGGCTGCCGTAACAGCCCGAGCCGGGCGCCCTCCGGGCCTCTACAATGGCCCGCATGTTGCACCGCACCGCCCTCCTTCGTCTGGCCGCTGCCAGCCTGCTGACCCTGCCGCTGGCCGGCTGCGGCGTCACCACTGTCGTAGGCGCTGCAGCAGGCGCGGCGATTTCCGTGACGGGCGCTGTCGTCTCCACCGGCGTCAAGGCGGTGGGCGCAGGCATTGATCTGGTAACACCGGATCGCGACGACGAGAAAAAGTAAGCCGCGCGGCTGATGGCTGCGCCTCTGGCCGCCTGCCCGGTTGAAAGGCTTGGACCGCGCGACCTGGCAGCGCTGAAAAAACGTAGCCAGGGTCGGCCTTATTTGCCAGCGGCTCCTCCCTCCCTAATCCGCGTCCCTTCCACAATCCGGTCATCCGGCTGCACGATCACCTGATCGCCTTCCTTCAGCCCTTCCAGCACCTGCGCCGCCGTGGCCGAGCGCAAGCCCAGCTTCACCGGCGTGCGCCGCGCCTTGCCTTGTTCGATGCGATACACGGCCCAGCCTTCACCGGCGCGGAACAAGGCACTGCCCGGCACCTGCAGCAGGTTCTCCTGCCGCTGCACCAGGAACTGCACTTCCACCCGGTAGCCATCGCCCAGCCGCTGCCACTGTTCGTGCGGCGAGGCAAAATCCAGCACCACGCGCGTGCGCTGCTCTTCCACGCCCAGCGCCGACACCTTGGTAAAGCCGCCCGGCTCCACGCGCCGGATGACCGCCTGCAGAACGCCCTCGCCACCCCAGCGCAGTATGCGCGCCGCCATCCCCGGCGCCAGCCGCACGGCATCGGTGGACAGCACTTCGGATTCGATTTCCAGCGCCGCCGGATCGCCCAGCTCCATCAATGGCTGCCCCACCGGCACCGGCGCCGCACTCTCCACCAGGCGCCGCAGCACCACGCCATCCACCGGCGCCGCCACCGCACGCGTCTTGCTGCTGGACGCACGCCCCTCCTCCGCCAGCACCGCACGCGCAGCAGACAGACGCTCGCTCGCCACGCGTTCATCCGCCCGCGCCGACGCCACATCGGCAGCGGTCGTCACGGCGCGGCTGCGCATCAGGTCAAGATCAGCCTGGGCGATGCCGCCCGTAGGCGCCACTTCACGCCCCCGCTGCAGATTGCGCTGCGCCAGCGCCTGCGCCGCCTGTGCAGCCGTAATACGCTGTCGCGCCGCCGCCAGAGCCGCCTCCGCCCCGCGCAGTTCGGCCTGCGCCTGGCTGCGCGAGCGTGCGTCCAGCAGGCCGCTGGCGGCCGGATCGATCTCGGCCACGCTCTGCCCCGCCTGCACCGGGTCACCCGGCTGCAGCACGATGCGCCGCACCACGCCCGCCACCGGCGCCGTCACCACATAGCGCTGCTGCAGCCGCGTCTTGCCCTCCTCCACGAAGCTGACCTCGATCGGCCCGCGCGTCACCCGTGCCAGCGTCGCCAGCTGCTGCGGCTCGCGCAGCACCAGCCAGAGCAGCAACAGCACGGCTATTGCACCCAGCAACAGGAAAACGAGCGTCTTGCGGGAAGGTTTCTGCATGTCAGTTCACTCGATGTTAACGCGCGCGGCGCTTATTCACGCGTCTTCAGCACGCCGATCAGATCCAGCTGCCGGATGCGCCGGTACACCGCCAGCGCGGAAACAATCGCCGACAGCACCGTCACCAGCGCGGTAAATGCATACGCGGATGGCTCCAGATGCACCGGCACCCGGTACAGATCCGACTCCATTCCATGCACCATGAACAGGATCAACCCATAGCCCGCCACAAAACTCAGCGGAATCGACACGATCACCAGCACCGCCAGTTCGCCCAGCAGGATGTAGCTGACCTCGCCCTGCGTGAAGCCCAGCACGCGCAGGCTGGCCAGTTCGCGCCCGCGTTCGGCCAGCGCGATGCGCGCCGAGTTGTACACCACGCCAAAGTTGATCACCAGCCCCATCAGCACTGCCACCCAGGTAAACAGCCCGCTGGTTTCGGCAATGGTGCGATACAGCGCACGGATCGCCGCCAGTCGCGACTCGGCGCCCACCACGCCGGGCCGCCGGTCCAGCTCGCGGAAAACGGCATCCTCGGCATCGTCATCCACGGTCAGCAACGCCCCGCTAACCACATCGCCATCGCGCATGGCGCGGTTGAGCGCATCCAGGTCCATATAGGCCATGGTGCCCACATACTCCTGCATCAGCCGCGCCACCGGCAGCCGCAACTGCGTCTGGCGACCTTCCATTTCCTCCACCTGCAGATAGTCGCCCGGCTGCACGCCCAGCTTGCGCGCCACGTAGTCATTCAGCACCAGCCCGTCCGGCGGCAGTTCGATGCGCCGCAGCCGCGTATCCACCGGCCGGCTGAGCGAGCCCTCTGCCGGCAGCCCCTGGATGCTGGTCAGCACCATGCGGTTCTCGTTGCGCAGCCGCACCGCCACATTGCGCACGCCATCCACCTGACGCACGCCCGGCAAGGCGCGCAACTCGTCCACCACCTTGCGGGGCGCCATCTCGATGAAGCTGGTGCTGATATCATGCTGCTGCGCCAGCCGGTACTGCACATCCACCATGTAGTCGATCGAGCCGGTCTGGAAGCGCGCCATCATCACGATGGCCCCCGCCAGCGCCAGCCCGACGATGCTCATTAGCGCCTTCAGCGGCCGCCGCTCGAGTTGCCGCAGGATCATGCGCGTAGGCTGCGAGAGCCAGCGCGTCAGGCCCGCGCGCTCCACCAGCGTGCGCCGGAAGCGCTCGGGCGCCGGCGGCCGCATGGCCTGCGCCACCGGCTCGCGCGCCGCGGCAAACACGGCCCAGCCGGTGCCGCTCAAGGCCGCCAGCAGGCTCACGCCTGCGCCCGCCAAGGCCACCTGTGGGCTGAGCGTGAAATCCAGGAACGGAAAACGGAAATTGAGCTGGTACAGCCCCGCCAGCGCACTGCCCAGCCACACACCCAAAGCCACCCCGAGCACCGAACCCAGCACCCCGATCAGCGTCACGATCAGCCCGTAATGCAGCGCCACATCCAGCGTGCTGTAGCCGAAGGCCTTGAGAATCGCCACCTGATCGCGCTGCGTGCCGATCAGCCGCTTGAACACCACGTTCAGCAGAAACGCCGCCACGCCAAGGAAGATCAGCGGGAACATCCAGGCCATGGTGGCCAGCCCGCGAAACTCCTCATGCAGATAGCGGTACGAGAGCTGGTCCATGCGCCCAATGGCCCCCCGGCTGCCGTAGCGCGCCAGGATCCGGTCCATGGCCGACAGCGTCTCCGCCTCGCTGGTGCCCGGCGCCAGCTTCACCGTGATCTGGTTGAAGGCGCCCTCCATGTTCATCGCCGCCCCCAGCGCACGCCGGTGCGTCCAGAGAATGGCGTAGCGTTCGTAATCCGGAAACAGCGCGCCCGGCTTGATCTGGTACAGGTACTCCGGCGACACCGCAATGCCCACCACGGTGAACTGCTGCGAGCGCCCGTAAACGGTGGCCCGCAGCGTGTCGCCCGGCTTGAGCTTGTGCGCCTCGGCAAACGCATCGCTCACCAGCACCTCGCCCTGGGCAAACGGCGCCAACATGCGTCCGGCACGCAGATAGAGCCGGTTCTGCTGCGGCTCGCCCTGGTCCGGCAGCGACAGCAACAGCGCCTCGATCGGCTTGTCGAAACCCGGCAAGGCCAGCTTGCCGCCCGCAATCACGCGCGTTTCCACCTCGTTCACGCCCGGCAGCTCGGCCACGCGTGCCGCCACGCTCTCCGGCGCCCGCCGCACCTGCGCCCACACGTCGGAAAAACGGTAATCCTGGTACAGCCGCGTGCGCGTGTCCTGCAGCGAATCCAGCGTGGCGCGCGACATCACCAGCATGGCAATGCCCGAGGCAATCACCAGCGCAATCGCCATCGCCTGCCCGCGCATGTGCCACAAGTCGCGCAAGGCCTTGCGGTGGATGGCGGACAGCCCGATCACCAGTGCAGCTCCCGCGCCGGCAAGCGCTGCGCATTCACCTGCTCGCCCACGATGCGCCCATCGGCCATGGTGAGCACGCGATGCGCCATGCGCGCAATGTCGGCGTTGTGCGTGATCACCACGGTGGTGGTGCCCATGTCGGCATTCACCTGCTCCAGCGCCTCCAGCACGCGCACGCCGGTGGCCGAATCAAGCGCGCCGGTCGGCTCGTCGCAGAGCATCACCACCGGCCGCTTGGCAATGGCGCGCGCAATCGCCACGCGCTGCTGCTCGCCGCCCGACAGCTGCGCCGGAAAATGGTCCAGCCGCTCGCCCAGCCCCACCAGCGCCAGCGCCTCTTCCGGCCGCATCGGGTCCGGCGCAATCTCGGTCACGATGGCCACGTTCTCGCGCGCCGTCAGGCTGGGAATCAGGTTGTAGAACTGGAACACGAAGCCCACATGCTCGCGCCGGAACTGCGTCAGCCGCGCATCGCCGGCGTGCGTCAGATCCTCGCCGTGGTACCAGACCTCGCCGCTGCTCGGCACATCCAGCCCGCCGAGAATGTTGAGCAGGGTCGACTTGCCACTGCCCGAGGGCCCCAGCATCACCACGAACTCGCCGCGGTACAGTTCCAGGTCCACGCCGCGCAACGCATGCACCTCCACATCGCCCATGGGATACACCTTGCCCAGCTGGCGGGCACGGAAAATCACCTCGGCGTTCTGGGATGGCGGAGTGGCAACAGGCTTCATCGACAATATCCGGACCCGGCAGACAACGGCGCGGACGGCCGCATACCGCCGCCCCGTGTTCCCAATCTACCACCTTTGTCCGTCATGTCCCACCGCGTTATCCTGTTGCCTTCCGGCGAGCAATTTCCTGCCGATGCCGACACGCCGCTGCTGCTGGCCGCCGAACAGGCCGGGGTTGCCCTGCCGAGTTCCTGCCGCAACGGCAGCTGTCGCACCTGCCTGTGCCGGCTGGTGCAGGGAGACATCCACTGGCGCATCGACTGGCCCGGCCTCAGCCCGGACGAGAAACGCGCAGGCTGGATCCTGCCCTGCGTAGCCAGCGCCCGCAGCGACCTGGTCCTTGAATCGACGCCGATCCGCTGGGATTGACAGCCCCAGCAGCAGGTGCCGATGCGCGAGTGATCCACCACCCGCGGGCAGCAAGTCGGGGAGCCCTCTGACACGGGCAGTACGCCCGGCATCCTAGAGTGATATCCATCCCGTATTTCGCATGGGTTCACTATGGACACGACATCGCCTCCCCTTCCAGTCGACGACACAAAAGCGCGCCGACCATCGGCCACAGAGCCTTCCGGCCCATCCACGGACAACGCTGATGCGCTCCAGCGGGAACTCTCTGTGGTTACAGACGCCAATCTCGACACTGATGCACCCGACGCCAGGCCACGCTCCCTCGCCAAGCGTCTGACCCACCCCTTCCTCTATGTCTGGTACCTGGTCTGGACCAGCGCCAACGAGTGGATCAACGACGACTGTCCCCGCTACGGTGCCTCGCTCTCCTACTACACGGTGTTCAGCCTGGCCCCCCTGCTGGTCATCCTTGTCGGCCTGGTGGGCCTGTTCTACGGCGAGGGCGTGGCGCACCAGCAGCTGGTGCAGGAAGTCACCCAACTGGCCGGTGCCCGCGCGGGCCAGCTGATCGACTCGCTGCTGCAGGCCGCCAACAAGCCCGGCGAAGGCGGTTTTGCCTCGCTGCTGGCCGCCGCCATCCTGATCGTGGGCGCCACCGGGGTACTGGTGGAATTGCGCGAGGCCCTGGACAACATCTGGCAGGCCAAACCCGCGATCCCGAAAAACGAGCGTTTCCTCCTCACCGTCTGGCGCCTGATCCGCACCCGCCTGCTTACCTTCGGCATTCTGTTCGCCATCGGCTTCTTGATGATCATGTCGCTGGTGGTCTCGGCCTACCTGGCCGCGCTGGACGAATGGGTCACATCGCATACCTCCGGCATGCTGGTGCTGGCGAAAATCCTCAACCCGCTGCTCTCCTTCGCCATCCTCACCTTCTTCTTCACCATCCTGCTGATGGGCCTGCCCTCCCAGCGACTCGGCTGGCGCCAGGTGCTGCCGGGCGCCATCCTTTCCTCGCTGCTGTTCACCGTGGGCAAGAGCCTGATCGGCATCTATATCGGCTCCACCTCCACTACCTCCGTGTATGGCGCAGCCGGCTCACTGGTGGCACTGATGGTGTGGGTGTTCTACTCCTCGCAGATCCTGCTGATGGGCGCGGAGTTTGCCTGGGTGCTGCACATCACGCCCAAGGGCGAACTCCCCGGCTCGCCTGCCTACGTGGAGGCGCACAAGCAGAAGCAGCGCGAGCGCGAGGCGCGCCTGGAAGCAGTCGAAGCGCGCGACGACACGGTGAATGTCCAGAACACACCGATTGCCCCTGCCAGCGAGGATATCGTCGAAGGCAAACTGCCCTCCGAACAGCCTACCGAAGCACGCAAGCTCTCGGAGCGACGCAAGACCTTGCGCCAGGGGCGCGAAGAGCTGAGCGAGGAAGAATGGGAAGCGCTTGCGCGCGACTGCAGGGATGACAAGCCCTCTGCCACCTTGCCCTGGGTGGGTGGCGCCATCGCCGGGGCCGCTGCCACGCTGGCAGTACAGCATCTGCGGCAGCGCGGGGACGACGGGAATGGATGAAGCAGCGAATGTCGCTTGACGGGCAGGCGGGCTGGCCCATGCTCCCCGCGGGCAACATCGCTGCGCGCCCCCTGTCGTTCACGCCCCGTCCGGAATCCGCTCAATCCCCTGTTCGGCCACAGCAGCCAGCTGTGCATCGCTGACCAGCCCCGGCGCGATTTCATGCAGCGGCACCAGCACAAACGCGCGCTGCATCATGCGTGGATGGGGCAGTATCAGTTGCGCGTCGTCCTGTTGCAGATCGCCGTACATCAGCAAATCCAGATCCAGCGTGCGCGGTGCATTGCGGTAGGGGCGTTCGCGCCCTGCCTGCAACTCGATCTGCTGCATGGCGCGCAGCAACTCCACCGCGCTCAGGTGCGTGTCCACGGCCACAACAGCATTGACATAGTCCGGCCCGCTGGAGTCAATCGGCGCCGTCCGATAGAGTGACGAACGCGCAAGCACATGCGTTTCCGGCACGCCGTCGAGGCTGTTCATGGCCTCATGCACCGTGGCTGGCGCATCGCCGAGATTGGCTCCCAGGGCGATATACGCACGCACGGGAGCGGCGACGGCCGCATTCATTCTTCAGCCGCACCGTTCCCCGAAGCGGCCTCGCCCGCGGCGGGCTTGCGGCGACGCGGGCGACGACGCTTGGCTGGTACTTCACCGTCACCAGCAGCTCCGACTTCAACGTGAGCATCCGCAGCCGTCCCCTTGGCGCCAGCCGGAGCATCTCCGGTAGCAGCATCCGCAGCACCCATCACACCGTCCCCGGCTGCCGCGCTCTTGGGCTTGCGCCGGCGGCGGCGCTTCTTGGCCGGCGCCGCTTCACCGTCAACGTCAGCGGCCTCTTCCAGCCCCGCCTCCTCGGCCTCCAACTGCTGTTGCGAAGCCGCCGAAGGCACACGATGCACCCGCCCGGTCGGCTTGGAGGGCGCCCCCTTGCGCTGCTGCGCCTTCTGCGCCTCGCGCTGCTGCTCCCTGGCCTGCGCGATCAGATCGTCACGCTCGTAATCCGGCGCCGTACTGAAGGCCTGCCACCACTCGGCCAGCGCCTCGTCGATCTCGCCATTCGCCGCACGCAGGCGCAGAAAGTCGAAACCGGCACGGAAGCGCAGTTGCGCAATCAGGCTGAACGGGCTGTTGCCGGTACGCTTCTCGAAGCGCGGCTGCATCATCCAGATCTCGCGCATGTCCGCCGCTAGCTTGCCGCGGCCGGACACATCGCCAATGCGTGCATCGAACACCTCGTCGATCGCCTCCTGCAGCCCCACGAAGGGCGGCTTGCCCTTGGCCGTCTTGCGCGCCCAGGCCTCGCGCACGTCCTGCCACAGCAGCGAGGCCAGCAGGAAACTCGGCGCCACCGGCTTGCCCTCGCCCACGCGGCGGTCGGTATCCTGCAGCGAACTGCGCACAAAGGGATCATCCGCGCGCTCAACCGCCAGCGACAGCAGCGGGTAGATGCCCTTGTGCAGGCCGAGCGCGCGCAGCTGCTCGATCGTCGCCACCGCGTGGCCGGTCTGCAGCAGCTTGAGCATCTCGTCGAACAGGCGGCTCTGCGGCACGTCGGCCAACAGTGGCAGGCACTCCTGCAGCGGGCTGGCCGTGGCCTTGTCGAGCTGGAAATCCAGCTTGTTCAGCTTGGCCGCAAAGCGCACGGCGCGGATGATGCGCACCGGATCCTCGCGGTAGCGTGCCGCGGCATCGCCAATCATGCGGATGGTGCGCTTCTGCGCATCCTGCATGCCCTTGTGGTAGTCGACCACGATCTCGCGCTCGGGGTCGTAGTACATGGCGTTGAGCGTGAAGTCGCGCCGCGCCGCATCCTCTTCCTGCGGCCCCCAGACGTTGTCGCGCAGCACGCGGCCGCTGGCATCCACCGCATGCTGCACGCCTTCGAGCGCACGGCGGCTGGTCTTCTCGTTGCCGTTCACCTGCTCGGCGGCCGACGCATCCAGATAGGCGCGGAAGGTCGAGACCTCGATCACCTCATGCTCGCGTCCGCGCCCGTACACCACGTGCACGATGCGGAAACGGCGCCCGATGATGAAGGCACGGCGGAACAGGCTTTTCACCTGCTCGGGCGTGGCCGTGGTCGCCACGTCGAAATCCTTGGGCTTGAGCCCCAGAATCAGGTCACGCACCGCACCGCCAACGATGTAGGCCTCGAAACCCGCCTTCTTCAGCGTGAGCACCACGTTGACGGCGCGCTCGTCCACCAGCTTGGGATTGATCTTGTGGACCGAGGCCGGTACCTCGACGCGCTTGCCGAAAGACGGACGTACGCTTGCCGCAGGCTTGCCCAGCAGTTTGTTGATGAAGCGCTTGATCATGTCATTCCGTCGGAAACAGGTCGAGAATGCGCCAGCCGCGCTCTTGCGCCAGCGCGCGCAGGCGTTCGTCCGGATTGGTGGCCACCGGCACCGCCGATTTTTCCATCAGCGGTACGTCATTGTAGGAGTCGGAATAGAAAGTGATGTGCACTTTCTCCCAATCCAGCCCGCGCACGGCCAGCCACTGCTGCAGATTGTGCACCTTGCCCTCGCGCAGGTTGGCCACGCCGTCGATATTGCCGGTGATCCAGCCATCGGCGCCACGTTCCAGTTCGGTCGCGATGATGTTCTCGTCGGCAAACCCCAGACGCTCGCCGATCGGCCCGGCAATGAAGCGGTTGGTGGCGGTGATCATCACCAGCGTGTCGCCCGCCTCCTGATGGCCGCGCAGCAGTTCCAGCGCCTCGGGACGCACCTGCGGCTCGATGTACTCGCGCAGGTAGCGGTCGTGCGCCGCATGCGCCTCTTCCGGCGTATGTTCGCGGATGGCGCGCGTCACGAAGCGCACGTACTCGTTCATGTCCAGCACGCCATCCACATACTGCTGGTAGAAGATGTCGTTCTGTTTGAGCGATTCATCGGCATCGGTCCAGCCGATGGCATTGGTAAACAGGGCCCAGGTGAAGTCCGAATCGATCGGAAGCAGCGTGTGGTCCAGGTCAAAAAGCGCAATATTCATGTTTCGTTCAGCATCTGTTTGAGCAGCGGCACGGTCAGCGCGCGCCGCTGTTCCAGGGCATAGCCATCGAGCATGCCCAGCAATTCATTGAGGCTGCCCAGGTCGCGCGAAAAGCGGCTGAGCATGTAGTTGACCACCTCGTCACCGAGTTCCAGGCCGCGTTCGGCCGCGCCCTGCTGCAGCGCCTTGCGCACGCCCTCGTCGCCGAGCGGCTGCAGCGCATGCACCTGACCCCAGCCCAGGCGCGTGCGCAGGTCCTCGCGCAGCGGCAGGTCGGCCACCGGCAGGCTGCCCGCAGCCAGCACCCAGCGCGGCTCGCCCTGCTGCGGCGTCATGGCATTGATGAACCAGTTGAAGGCCGTGTGCTGCTGCTCGGGCGAATACAGCTCTACCTCGTCCAGCAGCACGGCGCTCCAGCGCGGATCGAACTCGCGCGCATAGCCGCCGCATGGCGTGGAGGCATCCAGCCAGCCGGCCGACAGCCCCTGCTCGTGCAGCTCCTGCAACACCGCCTGCAGCAGATGCGTCTTGCCGCTGCCCGCCGGCCCCCATACATAGGTGGGCACGGTCTGCGGCTGGCGCTGCTGCAGCGCCTCGCGCACATGGGCGAGCAGGCGCCCGTTCTCCCCCTCCACCAGCGTATGCAGGCGCGGGCGCGGAGTCAGGCCGATATCGAGCGGAATCTGTTTCATGAAGGCAGGCACAACGCGCTATTTTATGTGCAGCGCAACAACAGGGACAGCAGCTGTGCGTGAAACGCCTGCTGCCACCCCGCAAACCCGCCCGTATTCAGCCGTTGTACAGGTCGCTTTGCAGATACTGCGCCCGCAACCGGCGCCCCGCCACCAGCAGCACCGCGCTGATCGGCAGCGCCAGCAGCACGCCGACAAAGCCGAACAGCTGCCCGAAGGCCAGCAAGGCAAAGATCACCACCACCGGATGCAGGCCCATGCGTTCGCCCACCAGGCGCGGCGTGAGATAGAAGCTCTCCACCACCTGGGCCAGACCATACACCACGCCCACCATCACGAGCGCCTTCACCACCCCCAGTTGCAGGATGCCGAACAGCGTCGCCAGGATCAGCCCCACGCCGTAACCCAGATAGGGCACGAAAATCGCCAGGCCGGTAAAGATGCCGATCGGCAACGCCAGATCGAAACCGAACAGCGACAAGGCGATGCTGTAATACACCGCCAGAATCAGCATCACCGTCAGCTGCCCGCGCAGGTATTGCCCCAGCACCTCGTCTGCCTCGGTGGCGAAGTTGTGCACGGCATCGCGCATGCGGCGCGGCACCAGGCGGAACAGGTTGGCAATGATGCGCTCCCAGTCCACCAGCAGGTAAAACAGCACCATCGGTATCAGCATCAGGTTGCCCAGCACGGCAAAGGCCACGCTGCCGCCGATCTTCAGCGAGGACAGCACCGAGTCGATGCCCGACGGAGCGCCGCCCTCCGGCTTGGCGCTGAAATAGTCGCGCAGCAGATCCTTGATCGTGCCCACGTTCACCTGAAGCGGCACGCCGAAGCGGTCGAAAACACCCTGCAGCCAGTGGCTGCCGCGATCCAGCAGCACCGGAATCTGGCTCTGCAGCATCGGCATTTCCTTCACCACCACCGGCACGATCAGCATCACCACACCCGTCACCACCAGCATGAAGATGATCATCACCAGCGTGACGGCCAGCCAGCGCGGCGTCTTGCCGCGGAACCAGGCATCCAGCCGGTTCACCAGCGGATTGAGCGCATAGGCCAGCACCGCCGCCACCAGGAAGGGCGTGAGCACCGGCGCCAGCAGCCACACGAAGACCCCCACCAGCAGGGCAATGCCGGTCCAGGCCGCTGTTCGTTTCTGGTATGCCGTAAATTCCATGGGCGCAGAGCAAGGTTATTACAATAGGGAGTATTGCCTGACGGCAGATACCGCGCGCAGTGCCAGCACCGCGCCGTCTGCAAGTCTACGCTACGCTTGCCCGCGCGCGCACGCGCTCACCATTTGTAATCTTTCCGCACATGCAAACTCCCATTTCCTACAAAGACGCCGGCGTGGACATCGATGCCGGCGACGCGCTGGTCGAACGCATCAAGCCCCTCGCCAGGAAGACGATGCGCGAAGGCGTGATGGCCAGCATCGGCGGCTTCGGCGCCCTGTTCGAAGTGCCCAAGCGCTACCAGGAACCGGTGCTGGTCAGCGGCACCGACGGCGTGGGCACCAAGCTCAAGCTGGCCTTCGAGTGGAACATGCACGACACCGTCGGCATCGATCTGGTCGCCATGAGCGTGAACGACGTGCTGGTGCAGGGCGCCGAGCCGCTGTTCTTCCTCGACTACTTCGCCTGCGGCAAGCTGGATGTGGATACCGCGGCTGCCGTGGTCGGCGGCATTGCCGAAGGCTGCGCGCAAAGCGGCTGCGCCCTGATCGGTGGCGAAACCGCCGAAATGCCCGGCATGTACCCCGATGGCGAATACGACCTGGCCGGCTTCGCCGTCGGCGTGGTTGAAAAAAGCAAGATCCTCACCGGCCAGAACGTCAAGCCCGGCGATGTGGTGCTCGGCCTGGCCAGCCACGGCGTGCACAGCAACGGCTTCTCGCTGGTGCGCAAGTGCATCGACCGCGCGGCCGGCAGCCTGCCCGACACGCTGGACGGCATGCCCTTCCGCGAAGCCATCATGCGCCCCACCCGCCTGTACGTGAAGCCGGTGCTCTCCACCCTGGCCAAGTACCCGGTCAAGGCACTGGCCCATATCACCGGCGGCGGCTTGCTCGAAAACATTCCGCGCGTGCTGCCCGAAGGCACCACGGCCCGCCTCACCAAGGGCAGCTGGCCGCAGAGCGAACTGTTCGCCTGGCTGCAGCAAACCGCCGGCATTGACGATATCGAGATGAACCGCACCTTCAACAACGGCATCGGCATGGTCGTGGTGGTCGATGCCGCCGATGCAGACTGTGTGGCCGACAACCTGCGCATCGAGGGCGAAACTGTCTACGTCATCGGCCAGATTGCCGCTGCCGATGGCGCTGCGCCCGTGACAGTGGCCTGAAGCCGGCCAACGCCAACGCGTGATAAAAAGGGCGCTCCGGCGCCCATTTTGCATGCAACACGCCATGGCAACATTTCTGTCATGTTGCCTTCCTAAACTCCCAGACACCTTTTGTCACCCGGTGTCATGCGGCCTTCGTGCGCCGTCAGGGAGTTCTCCATGCAAAGAAGACAGCTGCTGCGCCGTGGCGCAGCGTTTTTCAGTGTCATCGCGGCCGGTCCGCTGATCACCGCCTGCGGTGGCGGCAATGGCAACGGCAACGCCGGCCAGGGGCCCGGCTCCGGCGACAGCGGCCCGCCGCTGGGCACGCACGTGTTCGGCCTCGGCGTCGCCAGTGGCGATCCGCGCGCCGACAGCGTGGTGCTCTGGACGCGCGTGGAACGCAGCAACCCGGGCAACAACGGCGACATTCCGCTGCGCCTGCAAGTCTCCACTTCTGCGGATTTCGCCACGCTGCTGGTCAACGAAAACCTGGTGGCCACCCAGGTCTACGATCACACCGTGCGTGCCAAGATCACCGGCCTGCAGCCCGATACACGCTACCACTACCGTTTCGTCGCCGGTCGCGACATCAGCGCCAGCGGCCTCACCAAAACGCCCCCCGCCGCCAATTCCACGCGCGAGCAGCTGCGCTTTGCCTGGTTCAACTGCCAGGACTGGAGCGTCAACCACTGGGGCGCGCTCGAACTGCTCGCTGCCGAAGAGGATCTGGACTTCACCGTCCACGTCGGAGACTACATCTACGAAACTGTGGGCGCCGCCTTCCAGGCCGGCCAGGTCGAGCCGGCCCACACCCCCATCAAGCTGCCCAACGGCATGCCCCTGGCCGACGGCTCCGTGGCCGCCCTCACCCTGGACGACTACCGCACCCTCTACCGCACCTACCGCAGCGACAAGCGCCTGCAGGAAGTGCACCGCAAGTTTCCCTTCATCGCGGTATGGGACGACCACGAGTTCAGCGACGACTGCTGGCAGGACCACCAGACCTACAACAACGCCAACCTGCAACAGACCGACCGCCGCCGCGCCGCCAACCAGGCCTGGTTCGAATACATGCCGGTGGACATGGGCGATGTCTCGTTCGACCTGAAAAACCAGCGCTACGACAACATCCGCATCTACCGCGACTTCCAGTTCGGCCCGCTGATGCACCTCGTCATGACCGACCAGCGCCTGTATCGGGATGACCATGCCATCCCCGAAGCCCTGGTAGCCACCTCCCAGGGCGCCGCACCGGAAGATGCCGTGAAGATGGACACCTCGGTCGGCGCGCGCTACTTCACCCCGCTGCCCACCCTGCTGACGGCCCAGTCCATCGATCTGGTCACCCAGCAGCCGCGTGCCGCCGCGCCCTCCATTCTCGGCAAAACGCAAACCCAGTGGTGGAAGGACACCATGCGCCAGAGCCAGTCCACCTGGAAGGTCTGGGGCAACGAGCTGTCGCTCTCCCGCATGTGGGCCGACCTGCGCCAGAACCCCATGGTCACCGACCCGGCCCTGAAGCAGCTGTTCGCCATCAACGCCGACTGCTGGGACGGCTATTCGGCACACCGTGTCGAACTCATGCAGTTCCTCACGCAGAACAACATCCGCAACGTCGTGGCCGTCACCGGCGACCTGCACGCCTTCCAGTGCGGCATCGTGCGTGACCAGATCGGCTTCGACCCGCGCCAGCCCGAAGCCCCGGTCAACCCGCCGGCGGGCAATCCCGCCATGGTCGACTTCGTGGCGGCCGGCGTGAGCAGCCACTCCTTCTTCAGCTACCTGCAAAGCGCGGCCAAAGCCATGCCGGCGCTGGGCGCGCTGGTAGCCGACCAGACCACCTTCGAAGCCTTCATGTGGCGCGGCATCCCCGCTGGTGCGCATCCCGCTTTCCCGCAGGGCATGCCCCCAAACAACCCCGACATGCTGTTCGGCGACCACCACGCCCAGGGCTACGCCAGCGCCACCATCACGGCCAGGCAGATGGAAGTGCGCTTCCACAAGGTGCGCCCGCTCGAGAACGGCCAGACACCGGCCAAGCCGCTGCTTGGCACCACCCGCATCACCCTCGCCGCCGGCAGCACCACGCCGGTGATCGGCTAACCCCCCAGGAGATTCCCATGCACGCTTCCTCTTCGCCCTTCCGCCTGCTCGGCGGTGCCGCGTTCTGCGCACTGGCACTGGCCGGCTGTGGTGGTGACGGCGGCCCCGGCCCCGCGGCCCGACCCCAGCCGATGGACCTGACCATCGCCCACATCAACGACAGCCACTCCAACCTCGACAGCAGCACGCGCACGCTGTCGCTGCTGCAGCCCAACGGCGTGCGCACCGATGTGGAAGTCGACGCCGGCGGTTTCCCGCGCGTCACGGCCACCATCAACGCCATTCGCGCGGCCAACCCCAACACCATCGCCCTGCATGCCGGCGATGCCCTCACCGGCACCCTGTTCTTCAACCGCGCAGGCAACCCCGGCGAAGCCGACGCTGCCCTGATGAACACCGTCTGCTTCGACGCTTTCACCCTGGGCAACCATGAATTCGACAAGGGCGACAGCGGCCTGAAGAGCTTCATCGACTACCTGCATGCCGGCCAGTGCAAGACGCCGGTGCTCTCCGCCAACGTCAGGTTCGGTGCCAACTCCGCCCTGGCACAGCCCAACACCAGGAACTACGTGCTGCCCTCCACCATCCTCAACCGGGGTGGCCACAAGGTGGGCGTCGTCGGCCTGACCGTGTCCGGCAAGACCAAGGAATCCTCCAGCCCCGACCCCGACACCACCTTCGAGAAGGAAGCCGTTGCCGCCCAGCGCGCCATCGACGAACTCAGGCAGAAGGGCGTGAACAAGATCGTGCTGCTCTCGCACATCGGCTACGAGGCCGACAAGGCGCTGATCGCCCAGCTCAGCGGCGTTGACGTGGTGGTGGGCGGAGATTCGCACACCCTGGTCGGCCCTGCCAGCATGAAAACCTACAAGGTGGGCACGCCCGCAGCCGAGTATCCCGCCCTGCTGCAGAACAAGGACGGCAAGCAGGCCTGCCTGGTGCAGGCCAACGAATACAGCAAGGTGGTCGGTGAACTCAAGGTCAGCTTCGACGCCAATGGCGACGTGACGGCCTGTTCCGGCACCCCGCATGTGACGGTGTCGCCCAGCTACAAGCGCGCCATGATCGTGGACGAGGCCGGCAAGGCCGTGCTCGACGCCAAGGGCAACAAGACCTGGCGCTCGATCACTGCCGACGACATCGCCAGCTTCAACAAGGATCTGGCTGCTGCCGGCTTCCTGCGCCAGATCGAACCCGACGCCAAGGCGCTGCAGGTGCTGCAGCCGTTCAAGACCAAGGTGGATGCCTTCAAGGCGCAGATCGTCGCTACCGCCCCGCAGGAAATCTGCTCGCGCCGCGTGCCGGGGGGTGAAGGAAGCGCCGACTACTCCCGCTCGGGCGCCGAGTGCAACGCCATCGGCTACGTCAGCCTGCATGGCGGCGACATCCAGCAGTTGGTGGCCCAGGCTTATCTGGACGTGGCCAACCAGGACTATGGCGGTGCCGACATGACACTGCAAAGCGGCGGTGGCGTGCGCATCCCGCTCAAGGGCGACGTGACCGCTGCCAACGTGATCGAAGTGCTGCCCTTCGGCAACATGCTGTGGCGCCTGCAGATCACCGGAGCCGAGGCCAAGGCGATGATCGAGGATGGCCTGGATGCCACCTTCAAGGCCGGCGGCTCCACCGGCCCCTACCCCTACTCCGCCGGCCTGCGTTTCGACGTTGACCCGTCTGCCGCCAAGGGCAACCGCGCCAGCAACCTGCAGGTGCTCGACCAGGCGACCAAAACCTGGGGTCCGCTGGACATGGGCAAGACCTACAAGCTCTTCGTGCTGAGCTTCAATGCCACCGGCGGTGACGGCTACACCACCCTGGCCAACATCCCCAAGGAGCGCCGTCTCGACATCGGCGTGCTCGATGCCGACGTATTCCAGACCTGGATTGACCGCATCCCCGAGAAGGACGCCAACGGCCGTTCGGTGATCCGCAAGCTGCCGGTCGAGCTTTACAGCACGCAGTTCTTCAAGATGCCCTGACGGGGCAAGCTGGCCGGCATCGCGTGTCGGCCGCTCAGCGATTTTGATGCAGAACCTCTCTGCACATCACGGGCTGCAAGCACCTTGCAGCCCGTTTTGCATGGGTACGTTGTCTAACCTGCAAGCATGATGCCCTTCCCGGGACGATGATGCTCCCGGGCGCCACATGCCGATCAGCGCAACGGTGGAGGGACAGCCCCGCCTGTGCCTATGAAACAGCGCACACTGGCGGCCAAGGAGCATCATTCAACGCCGCAGCAACTGCCGCAGCCTGAACCCCCCGAGCGCCAGCGCACCAAAGTACAACACGGCCGCACCGACGACGACCGCCACGAACTGCCCGATGCGCCACAGCTTGCTCTGCACCTCCACCCAGGGCAGCCCATCCGCCCACAGCAGGAAGGCGAACATCAGCAGCGTCGCCGCCAGCACCTGCAAAGAAAACTTGGCCCAGCCCGGCTCCGGACGGTAGCTGCCGCGGCGCAACAGCCCCGCCAGCAGCATGCCGGCGTTGAGCATGGCCGCCAGCGCAATCGACAGCGACAGGCCACCCACCGCCAGTCTGGGCACGAACACAAGGTTCATCAGTTGCGTGGCGATCAGCACGCCAATGGCAATCTTCACCGGCGTCTTGATATCCTGGCGCGCATAGTAGGCCGGCGCCAGCACCTTGATCGCCACCAGCCCCACCAGGCCGGCGCCATAGCCCATCAGCGCCAGCGTGGTCTGCTCCACGTCGGTACTACGGAAGGCGCCGTAGTGATACAGCACGCTCACCAGCGGCTTGGAAAACGCCAGCAGCGCCACGGCGCAGGGCACGGCCAGCAGCACGACCAGACGCAAGCCCCAGTCCAGCATGGACGAATACGCCTGCGCATCGCCCGAAGCCTTGGCACGTGCCAGCTGCGGCATCAGCACCACGCCCAGCGCCACGCCCAGCATGGCCGTGGGAAACTCCATCAGCCGGTCCGCGTAGCTCAGCCAGCTCACGCTGCCCGCCGCCAGATGCGAGGCAATCTGCGTGTTGATCAGCAGCGAGATCTGCGCCACGCTCACGCCGAGGATGGCCGGCAGCATCAGCTTGCCGATGCGGCGCGTGTGCGGGTCTGCCAGCGCCTCGCGCATGGCCGACACACTCATGCCGATGCGCGGGAACATGCCCAGCCGGTGCAGCGCCCACAGCTGCGTGCCCAGCTGCAGCACGCCACCCACCATCACGCCCAGGCATAGTGCATACACCGGATGGATGCCCATGCGCCCGAACCAGGGCCCGCCCAGCCAGGCCGCGGCAATCATCGCGATGTTCAGCAGCACCGGTGTGGCGGCCGGCACGGCATAACGCTTCCAGCTATTGAGCACACCGGCCGCCAGCGCCACCAGCGACATGAAGCCGATATAGGGGAAGATCCAGCGCGTCATCACCACCGCGGCCTCGAAGCCCTCGGGGTTCTTCTTCAGGCCGCTGGCCATCAGCCATACCAGCAGCGGCGCGAACAGCACGCCCAGCGCGCAGAACACCACCAGCACCCAGAACAGCACCGTGGCCACCCGGTCGATCATGCGGTGCGTGGCGGCATCGCCCTCCTGCTCGCGCGCGGCGGCCAGCACCGGCACGAAGGCCTGGCTGAACGCCCCTTCGGCAAACAGGCGGCGGAACAGGTTGGGAATGCGGAATGCCACGTTGAAGGCATCGGTGAAGGCGCTGGCGCCGAAGGCCGAGGCGATCAGCAGTTCGCGGATCAGGCCGGTGATGCGGGAGGCCAGCGTCAGCAGCGAAACGGTGGAGGCAGACTTGAACAGGCTCACGATGGAACGGTCAGGTGCGTCGCAGCAACGGCAGGAACGTCGCCACAAAAAAGCGCCCCACGGGCGCGGTGGTGCCATGGCAGGAACTGACTCCGCCAAGGCTGGCACAGGAACCTGAAGTGTAGCGCCCTGCACACGCATTGGGCAGCCCGGAGCCTGTTGCAGCGCAATAAAAAACTCGGGTTCGTGACAGCTGTGTCACACACCGCTATAATTTCGCGTTTTGCTGACAACATCCTTCAACACAAGGAATACTGAAAATGGCTTCTGGAAAACCCAAGAAAAAGAACCCGCGCCTGGCCTCCGGCCGCAAGCGCGCGCGTCAAAACGTCAAGATCAACGCTGCGAACACCTCCCTGCGCTCCAAGTACCGCACGGCCGTGAAGAACGTCGAGAAGGCCATCCTGGCCGGTGATACCGACAAGGCCAAGGACCTGTTCGCCAAGATGCAATCCGTGGTGGACGTCGTTGCCGACAAGGGCATCTTCCACAAGAACAAGGCCGCTCGCGACAAGAGCCGCCTGTCTGCCAAGGTCAAGGCCCTGGCCGCAGCAGCCGCCTGATCGGCAGCTGCAAGCCCGGAGCGGCATCCCCGCTCCGCCGTTTGTCTGGGTGCGCTGTCAGCAAGCAAGATCAAACCGCCTTCGGGCGGTTTTTTCATGGGCGCACGGCCACGCGCAAAAAAGCCGCCTGCTGGCGGCCTTGGCATCCGGGCGTAAAAAAACCGCTCAGGAAAGCGGCTTGGCGTCGGGCATCAGGCAGGCATCGACAATCTGGAGATCGTTGTCGCGGGCGAAATTCATCACGAAATCCCAGGCCTGGGGTTCGGCATCCTGCATGTCGCGGTTCACGATCACGCACTTGACGCCGGCCACGTTGTTGGGCGTGCACCAGGGCGAATAGCGCAGGTGCCCGCCAAGACGCGGCGGATCGCCCTCGGGACGGAACTGGCTCATCACGCCGGCCAGGCGTTCGGCCCAGTCGCTCGGGCGGAAACGCCGCCCTTCCGAGGTCTGCCCGATGATGAACACTTCTTGCGAATTGGTGGATGCCATGGAAGTGAAAGCCGACAAGAACCGCGCAGCCCAGGATCGCCAGGCTGTCACGAAATTGTAAAAAGAGCGATTCTACCCCATGTGCCATTTTTCCTGAGTGGCGATAACCCCAAGCGGCAAGGGCCGATCACCCCCTGCGCGAACGGTTGGCGCGCGTCGTTGTTGCGGCAATGGCGCGCCAGTGGCGCCCGGTCTGCTCTACAATGTTTTTTTGGCCGGCATGATTAGCCGGCCTGCTTCCTGCCTTCTGCACGCAGGTGCGGAGGGCTTTCTGTTTCCTGGAGCCCAGCATGTCTGCACCGATTGCCGCCGCATCCCCCCATGTCATGAACACTTACGGCCGCCTGCCGATCGCCATGTCGCATGGCCGAGGCTGCCGCGTGTGGGACGTGAACGGCAAGGAGTATCTGGACGGTCTGGGCGGCATTGCCGTCAACACGCTCGGCCACGCCCACCCCAAGCTGGTGGCCGCGCTGCAGGAGCAGGTAGGCCGGATGATCCACTGCTCCAACTACTACCACGTGCCCGGCCAGGAAGTGCTGGCGGCCAAGCTGGTGGAGCTCACCGGCATGCAGAACGTGTTTTTCTGCAATTCCGGCCTCGAAGCCAACGAAGCCGCGCTCAAGATCGCGCGCAAGTTCGGCCATGACAAGGGCATTGACAAGGCCGAAGTCGTGGTGTTCGAGAACGCCTTCCACGGCCGTTCCATCGCCACCCTGAGCGCCACCGGCAACCCGAAGATCCATGCCGGTTTCGAACCGCTGGTGCCCGGCTTCATCCGCGTGCCGCGCAATGACATCGAGGCCCTGCGCCGCGCCACCGACGGCAACGCCAATATCACCGCCGTGCTGCTCGAACCGATCCAGGGCGAAGGCGGCATCCACGAATACCATGCCGACTTCCTGCAGCAACTGCGCGCCCTGTGCGACGAGCGCGACTGGCTGCTGATGCTCGACGAAATCCAGTGCGGCTTCGGCCGTACCGGCAAGTGGTTTGCCCACCAGTGGGCCGGCATCCAGCCCGATGTGATGAGCCTGGCCAAGGGTCTGGGTTCCGGCGTGCCGATCGGCGCGCTGGTAGCCGGCCCGCGCGCTGCCAACGTGCTGCAACCCGGCAACCACGGCACCACCTTCGGCGGCAACCCGCTGGCCATGCGCGCGGGTATCGAAACCATCCGCATCATGGAAGAGGAAAACCTGCTCGAAAACGCCGCACAGGTCGGCCAGCACCTCAAGCAGGCGCTGGAACAGGCCTTCGCCGGTGTCGACGGCGTGAAGGAAGTGCGCGGACACGGCCTGATGCTGGGCGTGGAGCTGAGCAAACCCTGCGGCGCCCTGCTGGAACAGGCGGCCCAGCGCGGCCTGCTGTTCAGCGTCACTGCCGACCGCGTGATCCGCCTGGTGCCGCCGCTCACGCTCACGCGCGCCGAAGCCGACGAGATCGTCGCCATCCTGGCGCCGCTGGTCAAGGAATTCCTGGCAGCCTGATACGGGGCGGCCAGCCGCCGCCCTCCCGTTTGAACGTCCCGGGACCGCTCCCATGAAACACTACCTGCAATTCACCGACTTCAGCGCCGCCGAGTACACCTACCTGATCGACCGCGCCGGCTACATCAAGCGCAAGTTCAAGTCCTACGAAAAGCACCAGACCCTGACCGACCGCACCCTGGCCATGATCTTCGAGAAGGCCAGCACGCGCACGCGCGTCAGCTTCGAGGCCGGCATGTACCAGCTCGGCGGCAGCGTGGTGCACCTCACCACCGGCGACAGCCAGCTCGGCCGTGCCGAACCGATCGAGGATTCGGCGCGCGTCATCAGCCGCATGGTCGATCTGGTGATGATCCGCACCTTCGAGCAGACCAAGCTGGAACGCTTTGCCGAGTTCTCGCGCGTGCCGGTCATCAACGGCCTGACCAATGAATACCACCCCTGCCAGATCCTGGCCGACATCTTCACCTTCATCGAGCATCGCGGCTCGATCCAGGGCAAGGTGGTGGCCTGGGTGGGTGACGGCAACAACATGGCCAATACCTGGCTGCAGGCCGCCAAGCTGCTGGGCTTTACCGTACACGTAAGCGCGCCAAGCGGCTACGAGATCAACAGCGACATTCCCGGCGTGGAACTGGGCGACCACGTCAAGTTCTTCAAGGACCCGCACGAGGCCTGTGCCGGCGCCGATCTGGTCACCACCGATGTGTGGACCAGCATGGGCTACGAAGCCGAGAACGAAGCACGCCGCGCCGCCTTTGCCAACTGGTGCGTCGATAGCGAAATGATGGCGCTGGCCAAACCCGATGCGCTGTTCATGCACTGCCTGCCGGCGCACCGCGGCGAAGAAGTCACCGGCGAAGTGATCGACGGCCCGCAATCCGTGGTGTGGGACGAGGCCGAAAACCGCATGCACGTGCAGAAGGCGCTGATGGAGTACCTGCTGCTGGATCGCCAGTAAGCCCCTCGCCATCTTTCACGACCATGGCCGGACCCTGCCAGACCTGCGGCGCCTGTTGCGCCGCTTTTCGCGTGGATTTTTCCAGGCACGAACTGCAGTCCGATGGCGGCATCGTGCCCGACGGGCTGGCATTGCCGCTGACCGCCAGCCTGAGCCGCCTGCGCGGCACCGACCATCAGCCGCCCCGCTGCGCTGCTCTCTGTGGCCAGGTCGGCCGGCAGGTGTCCTGCGGCATCTACGAATGGCGCCCCAATCCCTGTCGCGAACTGGAAGCCGGCAGCGATGGCTGCAACCGTGCACGCTTGCGCAATGGTTTGCCAGTGCTGGACATGTGATCCCGCGCTCAGGCCCGCCAACGCGAGCTGTCTATGAAGGGGCGGGCCGCTTAACGCTTGGGCGCGATCCGGAACACGTGCCAGGTGCCGTTGACGTTGTCACCCGTAGTATCTCCCGGGCGCACATCCTTGCTCCAGAAGTACAGCGGCTTGCCCACCAGCGCCCACTGCTTGCGACCGTCGGCGCGCGTCAGCACGCTGAAGTCGCCACGGCCCACATCGCTGCTGCTGGCCAGCAGGGGCGGCCAGTTCACGGCGCACTGGTCATTGCAGTTGGACTGGTTCACGCCGTCGTTATCGAAGGTGTAGAGCGTCATGCGGTTGGCCGTACCGACCATGATGCCGCCGGCGTTCACCGCGGGAGGCATGTCGCTGGCGCTGGGAGCGTTATTGCCGGTACCGGCGCAGCCGGCCAGAAACACGGTAGCGGCAGCGGTGGTCATCAGGGCCATGGACTTGATCATGCGCATCTCCTTCGGTGCAATGTCGGAACAAGGGATAGTCCATCATACAGGGCGACATTCCCGCACGGGTAGGACAAGCGCCCGAGCGGCTCCCTACACCACCGATTGCCCGTACAGCCAGGGCACATCCAGCAGGCGTTCCCCCAGCATCCGCATGCCCAGATCACGACCCCAGCGCATCACGCCGGTGCTGTGGAAGATGTTGCCATTGCGGATGCTGCGCTGCTGCACGCGCGCGCAGCGCTGCCAGCGGCGCTCGGCATAGCGGTACAGCGCCTTTTCACCAATGCCGTCGGCCTGCATGCACTGGGCCAGCACGGCCGCATCCTCCAGCGCCATGCCGGCGCCCTGCGCCATGAAGGGACGCATCGGATGCGCCGCATCCCCGAGCAGGGCCACCCTGCCCTGCACCATCTCGCTGGCCGAGCGCACCGGCGGGCGATCGCACAGCGGCCACAGGCGCCAGTGCTCGATCGCCTTGGCCATGCCCAGCACCGGCGCCGCCGTGCCTGCCATTGCGGCCCGCAGATGTCCGGCATTGGCCGCATGGTCCCAGCTCTGCAGGTCATCCGGTCGCGGCCCCTGCACCAGCGCCACCACGTTCATGTGACTGCCGCCGCGCACGGGATACTGCACCATGTGCATGCGGTCTCCCAGCCAGGCTGTCACCTGCCGGCTGCGCAAGGCCGGCGGCAGGCTGTCCTGACGCACCAGCGCACGATAGGCCAGAATGCCGCTGTAGCGCGGCGCGGCCTCGCCCGGCAGCATCTGGCGGCGCACCTGGCTCCACAAGCCGTCCGCGCCGATTAGCACATTGGCTTCCACAGTCTCGGTGGTTTTCGGCCCAGCCATGGGACCGGCAGCGAGGTCGACGGCCAGTCTGCCGTCCTCCAGCTTCTTCCAGCCCTGCACCTGGCGCTGCAGCAAGGGCTGCACGGCAAACTGCTGCTGGACATTCTGCAGCAGCAGTTCGTGCAGATCGGCCCGGTGCACCGTGGCATAGGGCGCGCCATAGCGCAGCGCAAAGCGCGCATCCAGATGCAGGGTACCCAGCGTGCGGCCATTGGCGGCATCACGCACACGCAGCAGTTGCGGAAAGGACGCAATGCGCTGCAGCCCGTCACCCAGCCCCCAGCTCTTGAGCACGCGCACCACATTGGGGCCGAGCTGGATGCCCGCACCCACCTCTCCCCAGGCATCCGCCTGCTCCACCACAGTCACGCGGGCGCCATTGCGCGCCAGCGCCAGGGCAGCAGCCAAGCCGCCGATGCCGCCTCCGGCAATCAGAATCGGTGTATCCATGCTGCGATTGTCCCTGCAAATGGCCGGTTTCGCGCCACCGCGCGTCCATGCCGAGCGCGCTTGTTGACCTGACGCAATGCCGGATTCTTGCCTGACCCCTGTCCTTGTCAGGCCAAAAGCCGGAAAATAGCGGGTTTCACGCTATCACGACGGCCCTGCAAGTCGTCCCCTGCCATGACCGCCACCCTCAAAGCCCCCGAGCTGCTACTCCCTGCCGGCAGCCTCGACAAGATGCGCGCTGCCTACGACTACGGCGCCGATGCCGTCTATGCCGGCCAGCCGCGCTACAGCCTGCGCGCGCGCAACAACGAATTCAAACTGGAACAACTGCAACAGGGCATTGCCGAAGCGCATGCCCGCGGCAAGAAGCTGTTTGTTACCAGCAACCTGCTTCCGCACAACGACAAGGTGCGCACCTACATGCGCGACATCGAGCCGGTGATCGCCATGCGCCCGGACGCCCTGATCATGGCCGATCCCGGCTTGATCATGATGGTGCGCGAGAAATGGCCCGAAATGCCCATCCACCTGTCGGTGCAGGCCAATACCGTCAACTACGCCGCGGTGAAGTTCTGGCAGAAAGTGGGCGTCAGCCGCATCATCCTCTCGCGCGAACTCAGCCTGGACGAAATCGAGCGCATCCGCCAGGAATGCCCGGACATGGAACTGGAAGTATTCGTGCACGGCGCGCTGTGCATCGCCTACAGCGGCCGCTGCCTGCTCAGCGGCTACTTCAACCGGCGCGATCCCAACCAGGGCACCTGCACCAACGCCTGCCGCTGGAACTACGCCACGCACGATGCAGAAGTGGACAGCAATACGGGCGATGCCATCGGCACGAAGATGGACAAGGATTTCAGCTTTGAAGCGGAACAGGAGCGAGCAGAAAAAGCCTTTTCCGCCAGCAGCCGGGCGGGCTCTGCCGCGGGAGCCAGCGCGGGCAGGTGCGGGTCGGAAACAGCAGACGGAGCCACCCATGCCCTTTCCGCCACCGGCGACGGCCAGCGCCACCCGCTGGCCGACAAGGTCTACCTGATCGAGGAAGTCGGCCGCCCGGGCGAACTGATGCCCATCATGGAGGACGAGCACGGCACATACATCATGAACAGCAAGGACTTGCGCGCTGTCGAATATGTGGAGCGCCTGACGCAGATCGGCGTCGACTCCCTCAAGATCGAGGGTCGCACCAAGAGCCTGTATTACGTCAGCCGCACGGCCCAGATCTACCGCCGCGCCATCGACGATGCCGTGGCCGGCCGCCCCTTCAACCCCTCCCTCATCACCGAGCTGGAAGGTCTCAGCAACCGCGGCTACACTGCCGGCTTCCTGGAGCGCCGCCCTGCGCAAGACTACCAGAATTACGAAACCGGCAGCTCTCAGACCCAGCGCAGCCAGTTCGTCGGCGAAGTCAGCAAAAGCGAGGCGCGCGACGGCTGGCTGCAGGTGGAAGTGAAGAACCGCTTTGCCGTAGGAGACCGCATCGAGGTGATCCATCCCGGCGGCAACGAAATCATGACCCTGCAGGCCATGCAGAATGCCGACGGGCTGGATATCCAGGTCGCCAATGGCAGCCCGCTCAAGGTGTGGCTACAGTTGGATGTGCGCTACCAGGGCGCGCTGTTGGCACGGATGGTGGGCAACGCATGAAGCAGACACCCGAGCCCTCCAAGGTGGCGTTCTGGGTGGGCAACGGCGTACTCGCCGTCGCCCTGCTGATGCTGTTCTTCATGAATGCCCTGGCAGCACGTTTCGGCATGGGCGCCTTTGTGGCATGGGCCGTTCTGGCTGCGGTTGGCGTGTCCCTGGTGATGAAGGACAAGCGCGACGAACCCCCGCTCTAGTCCCATATTGCCTGCAGGGCTGCAAGAAAAACGGGCTGTTGGTACGGCACCCTGCCTCCCCGTAGATCCTCACCCGGTTTCAGTAATGAAAAAACGACCCTTGCGGGTCGTTTTATCGTTCATGCGCACCCCGCAGGGCGCGCACTGTCAGACAGCTCAGGCAGAAACGCCCTTCGCCACTTCGGCATACTCCTCGATCTGGTCGAAGTTCATGTAGCGGTACACGCTGGCCTTGTCGGCATCGATGATGCCCATTTCGGCCTGGTACTCTTCCACGGTCGGGATGCGGCCCAGCTTGGAGCAGATGGCTGCCAGCTCGGCGCTGCCCAGATACACATTGGTGTTCTTGCCCAGACGGTTCGGGAAGTTGCGGGTGGACGTGGACATCACGGTCGCGCCTTCACGCACCTGCGCCTGGTTGCCCATGCACAGCGAGCAGCCCGGCATCTCGGTACGCGCACCAGCGGTACCGAAGGCGGCGTAGTGGCCTTCCTTCATCAGCTCGTTCTGGTCCATCTTGGTCGGCGGAGCGACCCACAGCTTGACCGGAATGTCGCGCTTGCCGCCCAGCAGCTTGGCTGCGGCGCGGAAGTGGCCGATGTTGGTCATGCAGGAACCGATGAAGGCTTCATCGATCGGGGTGCCGGACACTTCGGACATGAACTTGGCGTCATCCGGGTCGTTCGGGCAGCAGACGATGGGCTCCTTGATATCGGCCAGATCGATCTCGATAACGGCGGCGTACTCGGCGTCGGCATCGGCTTCCAGCAGCTGCGGGTTGGCCAGCCACTGCTCGACCTTCTCGATACGGCGCTGCAGCGTCTTCGCGTCCTGGTAGCCATCGGCGATCATGTTCTTCATCAGCACGATGTTGGAGTTCAGGTACTCGATGACCGGTTCCTTGTTCAGCTTGATCGTGCAGCCGGCAGCGGAACGCTCGGCGGAAGCGTCGGACAGCTCGAACGCCTGCTCCACCTTCAGATCCGGCAGACCTTCGATTTCCAGCACGCGGCCGGAGAAGATGTTCTTCTTGCCGGCTTTTTCAACGGTCAGCAGGCCGGCCTTGATGGCGTACAGCGGAATGGCATGCACCAGGTCACGCAGGGTCACGCCGGGCTGCATTTCGCCCTTGAAGCGCACCAGCACGGATTCGGGCATGTCCAGCGGCATCACGCCGGTGGCCGCACCGAAGGCCACCAGGCCGGAGCCGGCCGGGAAGCTGATGCCGATCGGGAAGCGGGTGTGGCTGTCGCCGCCGGTACCGACGGTGTCGGGCAGCAGCAGACGGTTCAGCCAGCTGTGGATCACGCCGTCGCCCGGACGCAGGGCCACGCCGCCACGGCTGCTGATGAACTGCGGCAGTTCGCGGTGCATCTTGGCATCGACAGGCTTCGGATAGGCGGCAGTGTGGCAGAAGGACTGCATCACCATGTCGGCGCTGAAGCCCAGGCAGGCCAGATCCTTCAGTTCGTCGCGCGTCATCGGGCCGGTGGTGTCCTGGCTGCCGACGGTGGTCATGCGCGGTTCGCAGTAGGTACCCGGACGGATGCCCTGGCCTTCCGGCAGACCGCAAGCGCGACCCACCATCTTCTGTGCCAGCGTGAAGCCCTTGCCGGTATCAACCGGAGCCTTGGGCAGACGGAAGGCGGTGGAAGCCGGCAGACCCAGCGCCTCACGCGCCTTGGCGGTCAGGCTGCGACCGATGATCAGGTTGATACGGCCACCGGCGCGCACTTCGTCCAGCAGCACGTCGCTCTTCAGGGCGAAGTCGGCAATCTTCTCGCCACCCTTCTCAATCTTGCCCTCGTAGGGGTAGATGTCGAGCACATCGCCCATTTCCATCTTGGTCACGTCGACCTCGATCGGCAGGGAGCCAGAGTCTTCCTGGGTGTTGAAGAAGATCGGAGCGATCTTGCCGCCCAGCGTCACGCCGCCAAAGCGCTTGTTCGGCACGAAGGGGATGTCCTGGCCGGTAGCCCAGATCACGCTGTTGGTGGCGGACTTGCGGCTGGAGCCGGTACCAACCACGTCACCCACGTAGGCCACGATATGGCCCTTCTTCTTCAGGTCTTCGATGAACTGGATCGGACCGCGCTTGCCATCTTCCTCGGGCTTGAAGGCCGCGTCGGGACGGGTGTTCTTCAGCATCGCCAGATAGTGCAGCGGGATGTCGGGGCGGCTCCAGGCGTCGGGAGCGGGAGACAGGTCGTCGGTGTTGGTTTCGCCCGGCACCTTGAACACGGTCACGGTGATCTTCTGTGCCACTTCGGGACGGCTGGTGAACCACTCGGCATCGGCCCAGCTCTGCAGCACTTCCTTGGCCTTGGCATTGCCGGCCTTGGCCTTGGCTGCCACGTCGTTGAAGTAATCGAACATCAGCAGGGTCTTCTTCAGGCCTGCAGCCGCGATATCCGCAACCTCGGCATCATCCAGCAGCTCGATCAGCGGATGCACGTTGTAGCCACCAACCATGGTGCCCAGCAGTTCGGTCGCCTTGGCCTTGCTGACCAGGCCGACCTGGATGTCACCGTGGGCCACGGCGGCCAGGAAGCTGGCCTTGACCTTGGCGGCGTCGTCCACGCCCGGGGGCACGCGGTGGGTCAGCAGATCCACCAGGAAAGCTTCCTCGCCCGCCGGCGGGTTCTTGATCAGCTCGATCAGTTCGGACGTCTGCTTGGCGTCCAGGGCCAGCGGCGGGATGCCGAGTGCGGCACGCTCGGCCACATGGTCACGGTAGGCTTTCAACATGGTGGTTCTCCTGAGGTTGGTATGAAGGGCCGCGCCTTCTTGCGGAAGACGCAGCCGGCCTCAACCTGCCCGCTATCAGCGCAGCAGGTCGACGGGTCGTTGTTGCAGCTCGCGGTCGCGCGCTGCTTGTTGCGGGTTCTGGCAGCCATCGGCCACGCGTTCGCCACGTTTCTGGTCCATCAGCATGGATTTGTTGCCGAGCTGCAGCCAGGTCGCGCCATTGGCACGATCTTCCAGGCGCACCACGCCGGTGGTGGTGGGAACCTGGTGCATGGTATAGGTCAGACCTTTGCCGTTGCTGACCTGATACATGGTCGGGCGGGCGGGATCCTGGGTGATCGTCACTGCGCTGCCCAGTTCGCAGCGCATGGTGCCGGTGAACACAGTGCCGGCAGGCGGAGCCGGGAAAGGCGTGCCCGGACCGGGAATGCTCGCCACGGGCGCGCTGGCACCCGTGATCGGGTTCACAGCCAGACGTTCGCGCAGCTTGCTCGGCGCTTTCTTCGCCGGATCCGCCTTCCTGGCAACCGGCTTCTTCACGGCCTTCCGGGCGGCCGGCTTGCTGGCAGTCTTGGCTGCCGCAGCTTTCTTGGCCGGAGCCTTGGCAGGCGTGGTGGCAGCCATCGCGCCGGAAGCAGCAATCATTGTGGCAGTCAGTGCGATCAGGGTCTTTTTCATGGATACCTTTCAGTCATTGAAACGGGACAACCGATTATCAAATCAGTCCCTGTCACGCAAAGTATTTCAGCATGCCTTGTGGTAACAATTTGCCAGTCGCGTGTGCACGCTCCAACACCTGCCAGTAGTAGCGGTAGCTGGCACGATCATGCAGCTTGCCCTTGTGGCTGACGGGCGCCCACTGGGCTGCCATCGCAGCCTCGGTAATGGCCACCGCGGTATCGATTTCCGCCTCGGTCGGCGCAAATGCGGCCAGGATCGGACGAATCTGGCTCGGATGGATGCTCCACATGCGGGTGTAGCCCAGTTCGGCGGCCGCACGATGGGCCGCATGGCCGATCGCCTCGGTATCGCTGAACTCTGTCACCACGCAGTGGGATGGCGTCTTGCCATAGGCATGACAGGCCGAGGCAATCTGCAGCTTGGCCTGCACCACCAGCGGATGGGTGAACTGGCCCTGCAGGCCCATGGCCTCGCCGGGGATGGCGCCACCGTGGGCAGAAACGAAATCCATCAGGCCGAAGCTGATCGACTGCACGCGCGGATGGGCAGCTATTTCGAAGGCGTTGTGCACGGCTAGCGGGGATTCCACCAGCACCTGCAGCGGCAGCGCGCTGCCACCCGCCGCATCCACATGGCGCACGGCCATCTCCACGTCTGCGACCGAGTCCACCTTGGGAATCATCACGTGGCACCAGCGGTCGGCCGCCTGGCCCACCAGCTTTTCCACATCGGCGGCAAAGGCGGGATGGTCGACCGGGTGCACACGCACCGCCACACGGGCCTCGGGGGCGGCATCGCGGGCCACGGCCAGTACCAGATCTGCGTGCTCAGCCTCGCCACCAACGGGTGCGCCGTCCTCGCAATCCAGCGTCACGTCGAACATGCACGCGCCGAATTCCTCGCTCATTTCGGCCTGCAGCTGCAGGCTCTTGCGCATGCGTACCTCGACGCCGCAATAGTGGTCGCACACCGGCAGCAATCCGGTGGCGCCCTGGGCATCCAGCAGAACTTCGCGGGGATGGGCCGTCGTGGTGTCAGTCATGGCGGGCTTGCAGCAATCGGGTTGGGGTTGCACACATCACGTACAGGCTGCGGGCACCACCCCGAAAGGGCTGCCCTGCTCTCCTGCAATGGCATCCGTCCGCTGGCGAAACACCAGGGGGTGGACACACTTCCAGCCAAGCACTGTGCACGGGGACGCAATACTTGGCTGGAAGTCCTGACCCGCGGGCCAGGACAACCTTGGCAATGCCTGCCGGCAAACCGGCAGGCCGCACATCGCCGGATTACAGCAGGTGCTTGACGCCGTCTTCCTCGCCCTTGAGCTCGTCCAGCGTCTTGTTGATGCACTGCTGGCTGAACTCGTCGATCGGCAGGCCTTCGACGACCTTGTACTCACCGTTCTCGCAGGTGACCGGGAAGCCGAACATCACGCCTTCGGGGATGCCGTACCAGCCTTGGGACGGGATGCCCATGGTGACCCACTTGCCGTTGGTGCCCAGGGCCCAGTCGCGCATGTGGTCGATGGCGGCGTTGGCAGCGGAAGCCGCGGAGCTCAGGCCGCGTGCCTCGATGATGGCGGCGCCGCGCTTGCCCACGGTGGGCAGGAAGGTGTTGCGGTTCCAGTCTTCATCGTTGATCATGTCCTTCACGGACTGGCCGTCGATGGTGGCGAAGCGGTAGTCGGCGTACATGGTGGGAGAGTGGTTGCCCCACACGGCCAGCTTCTCGATGCTGGACACCGGCTTGCCGGTCTTCTCGGCGATCTGGCTGGCAGCACGGTTGTGGTCCAGGCGCAGCATGGCGGTGAAGTTCTTGGCCGGCAGGCTGGGCGCACTCTTCATGGCGATGTAGGCGTTGGTGTTGGCCGGGTTGCCCACCACCAGCACCTTGACGTTGCGGTCAGCCACGGCGTCCAGGGCCTTGCCCTGCGCAGTGAAGATCTGGGCGTTGGCAGCCAGCAGGTCGGCACGCTCCATGCCGGGGCCGCGCGGACGGGCGCCCACCAGCAGCACGTACTGGGCATCCTTGAAGGCGGTCATCGGGTCGGAGTGTGCTTCCATGCCGGCCAGCAGCGGGAAAGCGCAATCCTGCAGCTCCATCATCACGCCCTTGAGCGCGTTCTGGGCCTTTTCGTCGGGGATTTCCAGCAGCTGCAGGATGACCGGCTGGTCCTTGCCCAGCATTTCGCCGGAAGCAATGCGGAACAACAGGGCATAGCCAATCTGGCCAGCAGCGCCGGTAACGGCCACGCGAACGGGGGTCTTGCTCATGGAATGGTCTCCAGTTAGAAAAGTCGAAACAGCTGCACCGGCCGCCTGCCGGTCACCGCCGGAAATCGGGAAAGTTGCCTCTGCAACCGGCCATGCGAGACAGCCCCGCCGCAAAGTGCGCATAGTGTAACGCCGATTGTGACATTCGGTCAATTTGTCTTATATCTTATATAAGATATGATTTATCATTCGTGCTTGCCGCCACACCCGCGGGCAAACCCACCTTGTTTCACCCTCGCAGAGCCGCCATGCCAGACCTTTCCCCAGTGCCTTCCGACGCCGCCGTGGCGGACACCGGCGCTGCGGTCGCCGCGCCGCTGGCGCAGCCCGCACCCTCCTTCAGCCCGCTCTACCAGCAGATCAAGCAGGCCATCCTGCACAGCCTCGAAGCCGGCGAATGGAAGCCGCTCGAGGCCATCCCCAGTGAAATGGAACTGGCCAAGCGCTACGGCGTCAGCCAGGGCACGGTGCGCAAGGCCATCGACGAACTGGCGGCCGAAAACCTGGTGGTGCGCCGCCAGGGCAAGGGCACCTTCGTCGCCAGCCACAACGAGCGCCACGTCGAATACCGCTTTCTGCGCCTGCATCCCGACAGCGGCACGGTATCGGCCGAAGGCCCGGCCCAGCGCACCATCATCGAGTGCAGGCGCACGCGCGCCCATGCCGAACTGGCCCGCACCCTGGGCCTGCAGCCCGGCGATACCGTGGTGCAGATCCGCCGCCTGCTCACGCTCGGCGGCGCGCCCACCATCCTCGAAGACATCTGGCTGCCGGCCCAGCTGTTCAAGGGCCTCTCGGCAGACATGCTGACCAGCCACCAGGGCCCCACCTATGCGCTGTTCGAGAAGGAGTTCGGTGTGCGCACCATCCGCGCCGAGGAGCAGGTGCGCGCCGTGCTGCCCGACGAAGGCCAGGCCGAACTGCTCGCCATCAGCACCGTCACCCCGGTGCTGCAGGTGGACCGCGTCAGCTACACCTACAATGATGCCCCGGTAGAGGTGCGCAAGGGCCTATACCGCACCGACACACACTATTACAAGAACACGCTAAGCTGATCCCCGGACAGCGTATGCACCATACGTCACTAACTGAATGCAAACTTACGCACAACCCGGCGAAACCCCGCGTTTTTTCATAATTGCGCCAAAACGGCGCGCGCAAGCCCGCCCCATGTCCTAAAATCGGCGATTGCTCTTGTAACGCTTTTTGCGTGGCGTCACACTTGCGCCATTCTGGATTGTTGACTCTCAAAAGGCCTCCCATGACAACTACCTCCAAACCCTCCCAGCGGCCCGAGTTCCGCAACATCGGTCTTGCGGACATCACCGTGGGCTACCGCCTGCCGCTGGCCGGCAAAATGTCCATCCTGCACCGCGTCAGCGGCGCGCTGATGTTCCTGCTCCTGCCCTTCGTCGTCTGGCTGTTCGACAACTCGATCTCCTCGCAGGTGTCGTACGAGAAGTTCACCGCCCTGTTCAACGGCGGCCTGGGCATGCCCGGCTGGTTCTACAAGCTGATCGCGCTGGCCCTGATCTGGGCCTTCCTGCACCACCTGATCATGGGCGTCCGCTTCCTGATCATGGATGTGAACCACGAGCTGATCAGCAAGCAAGGTGGTCGCACGTCCGCCATGATCGTGCTGGTCCTGAGCATCGCACTGACCGTGGTGCTGGGCGCCAAGCTGTTCGGCCTGTACTGATTTCAAGCAAAAGGAAACTCCCATGTCTGTCAACTACGGCTACAAACGCCTCACTACCGGTGCCCACTACGGCGGGCGTGACTGGATCGCGCAGCGTGTCACCGCTGCCCTGATCGTGCTGTTCACGCTGGTGCTGCTGCTCTCCGTGCTGTTCACGTCGGGCCCCATCAGCTACGACACCTGGGCCGGCATCTTCGCCCCCCAGTGGATGAAATTCCTGACCCTGATCACCATCCTGGCCCTGGCCTGGCATGCCTGGATCGGCGTGCGCGACATCTGGATGGACTACGTCAAGCCGACCGGCATCCGCCTGGCACTGCATGTGTTTACGATCGTATGGCTGCTGGGTTGCGCCGGCTGGGCGATCCAAGTTCTGTGGAGAGTGTAAAAAATGACTTCGATTCCCCAATCCCTGCCCCGCCGCAAGTTTGACGTCGTCATCGTCGGTGCCGGCGGCTCCGGCATGCGCGCCTCGCTGCAGCTGGCCCGCGCTGGCCTGAACGTGGCCGTGCTGACCAAGGTTTTCCCGACCCGTTCCCACACCGTGGCCGCCCAGGGTGGCGTGTCCGCTTCCCTCGGCAACATGAGCGAAGACAACTGGGAATGGCACTTCTACGACACCATCAAGGGTTCCGACTGGCTGGGTGACCAGGACGCGATCGAATTCATGTGCCGCGAGGCCCCGAAGGTCGTGTACGAGCTCGAGCACTTCGGCATGCCGTTCGACCGCAACCCCGATGGCACGATCTACCAGCGCCCGTTCGGCGGCCACACCGCCAACCACGGCGAAAAGCCCGTACAGCGCGCCTGCGCAGCGGCTGACCGTACCGGCCATGCCATGCTGCACACGCTGTACCAGCAGAACGTTGCTTCCCGCACCAATTTCTTCGTCGAGTGGATGGCCCTCGACCTGGTCCGCGATGCCGACGGCGACGTGGTGGGCGTGACCGCCCTCGAAATGGAGACCGGCGAGGTCTACATGCTCGAAGCCAAGACCACGCTGCTGGCTACCGGTGGTGCCGGCCGTATCTTCGCCGCTTCCACCAACGCCTTCATCAACACCGGTGACGGTCTGGGCATGGCGGCTCGCGCCGGCATCCCGCTGCAGGACATGGAATTCTGGCAGTTCCACCCCACCGGCGTGGCCGGTGCCGGCGTGCTGCTGACCGAAGGCTGCCGCGGCGAAGGCGCCATTCTGCTGAACAGCGAAGGCGAGCGTTTCATGGAGCGCTATGCGCCCACGCTGAAGGATCTGGCTCCGCGTGACTTCGTGTCCCGCTCGATGGACCAGGAAATCAAGGAAGGTCGCGGCTGCGGTCCCAACAAGGACTACATCCTGATGAAGCTGGACCACCTGGGTGCCGAAACCATCCGCAAGCGCCTGCCGTCCGTGGAAGAAATCGGCCACAACTTCGCCAACGTCGACATCACCAAGGAGCCGATCCCGGTGGTGCCCACCATCCACTACCAGATGGGTGGCATCCCCACCACCATCAACGGCCAGGTGGTCGAGTACATCAACGGCGAGAACCGCATCGTCAACGGCCTCTACGCCGTGGGTGAGTGCGCCTGCGTGTCGGTGCACGGCGCGAACCGCCTGGGCACCAACTCCCTGCTCGACCTGCTGGTGTTCGGCCGCGCGGCCGGCAACCACATCGTGCAGTTCAACGACAAGAACAAGGAGCACAAGCCGCTGCCGGCGAATGCTGCCGACTTCACCCTGTCGCGCCTGGCCAAGCTGGAAAGCAACACCTCCGGCGAATACTCGCAGGACATCGCCAACGACATCCGTGCCACCATGCAGCAACACGCCGGCGTGTTCCGCACCCAGGCCAGCATGGACGAAGGCGTGCAGAAGATTGCCGCCATCCGCGATCGCGTGGGCAACATCATCCTGGAAGACAAGTCCAAGGTGTTCAACACCGCCCGCGTCGAAGCACTGGAAGTCGCCAACCTGATGGAAGTGGCCCAGGCCACCATGGTGTCTGCCGCTGCCCGCAAGGAATGCCGTGGCGCCCACACCGTGTACGACTACGAGCATCCGGCCGACCACCCCACCGCTCCGCTGGGCCGTGACGACGTCAACTGGCTCAAGCACACCCTGTGGCACAGCGAAAGCAACAGCCTGAGCTACAAGCCCGTGAACCTGAAACCCCTGACGGTTGAATCCGTGCCACCGAAGGTCCGTACCTTCTGATCCGGAGTTTTCCATGCAAAAACGTACCTTCAAAATCTACCGCTACGATCCGGACAAGGACGCCAAGCCCTACATGCAGACCATCGAGATCGAGCTCGACGGCCATGAGCGCATGCTGCTGGACGCCCTGGTCAAGCTGAAGAAAGTCGACCCGACGCTGGCATTCCGCCGCTCCTGCCGCGAAGGCGTGTGCGGTTCCGACGCCATGAATATCAACGGCAAGAACGGTCTGGCCTGCCTGACCAACCTGCGCACGCTGAAGGACCCGATCGTCCTGAAACCGCTGCCGGGCCTGCCGGTGGTGCGCGACCTGATCGTCGACATGACCATGTTCTTCAAGCAGTACGACTCTATCAAGCCGTACCTGATCAACAACACGCCGGCTCCCGAGAAAGAGCGCCTGCAGAGCCCCGAAGAGCGCGAAGAGCTCAACGGCCTGTACGAGTGCATTCTGTGCGCCAGCTGCTCCACGAGCTGCCCCAGCTTCTGGTGGAACCCCGACAAGTTCGTGGGCCCGGCCGGCCTGCTGCAGGCCTACCGCTTCCTGGCTGACAGCCGCGACCAGGCCACGGCCGAGCGTCTGGACAACCTGGAAGACCCGTACCGTCTGTTCCGCTGCCACACCATCATGAACTGCGTCGACGTCTGCCCGAAAGGCCTGAACCCGACCAAGGCGATCAGCAAGATCAAGGAAATGATCGCGCGTCGCACGATCTGATCCGGAAGAAGCATGCACATGACGGCAGACGATCGCCTGACGGCAGAGGAGTTCAGCAAGATGCGGTGGCGCTGCCGCCGCGGCTTGCTGGAAAACGACCTGTTCATCACCCGTTTCCTGGACAACCATGGCAGCACCATGACTGTCAGTGAGGCGCAAGCGATGTATGCCCTAATGGACCTGTCCGACAACGATCTGCTGGATCTGTTGCTGCGCCGCAAGCAACCTGCGGCGCCGCTCGACACTCCGGAAATCGTTGCCTTGCTGGAACGGATGCGCAATCCGGCCCCCCTTTGAGCAGCCCCGGCTGCTTTTTATTCATAGACCCAAAGAACGCAGGAGTTCCTTGATGAAACTGTCTGACAACAAAGCGACCCTCTCCTTCAGCAACGGCAGCCCGGACGTCGAGCTGCCGGTGTACCAGGGCAACATCGGTCCCGACGTGATCGACATCCGCAAGCTGTATGCACAGACCGGCATGTTCACGTACGACCCCGGTTTCCTCTCCACGGCCTCCTGCCAGTCCGCCATCACCTACATCGACGGTGACAAGGGCGAACTGCTGTACCGCGGCTACCCGATCGAGCAGCTCGCCGAGAACTGCGACTACCTGGACACCTGCTACCTGCTGCTGAAGGGCGAGCTGCCCAATGCTGCACAGTCCGAGGACTTCCACCACCGTGTGCTGAGCCACACCATGGTGAACGAGCAGATGCAGTTCTTCCTGCGTGGCTTCCGCCGCGATGCCCACCCCATGGCCGTGCTGACCGGTCTGGTGGGCGCCATGTCCGCGTTCTACCATGAGAGCACCGACGTCCATAACCCCGAGCACCGTGCCCGTGCCGCCATCCAGCTGATCGCCAAGATGCCGACGCTGGTTGCCATGGCCTACAAGTACGGCAAGGGCGAGCCCTACATGTACCCGCAGAACAACCTGAGCTATGCCGGCAACTTCCTGCGCATGATGTTCGGTACGCCCTGCGAGGAGTACAAGGTCAACCCGGTGATCGAGAAGGCACTGGACCGCATCTTCATCCTGCACGCCGACCACGAGCAGAACGCCTCCACCTCCACCGTGCGTCTGTGCGGTTCCTCCGGCACCAACCCGTTCGCTGCCATCGCAGCCGGTGTGGCCTGCCTGTGGGGCCCCGCTCACGGCGGCGCCAACGAAGCCTGCCTGAACATGCTGGAAGACATCCAGAAGATGGGCGGCGTGGCCAAGGTCGGCGAGTTCATGGAGAAAGTCAAGGACAAGAACTCCGGCGTCAAGCTGATGGGCTTCGGTCACCGCGTGTACAAGAACTACGACCCGCGCGCCAAGCTGATGCAGGAAACCTGCGACCAGGTGCTGGCCGAACTGGGTCTGGAAAACGATCCCCTGTTCGCTCTGGCCAAGGCGCTGGAAAAGATCGCCCTGGAAGACGACTACTTCGTCCAGCGCAAGCTGTACCCGAACGTGGACTTCTACTCCGGCATCGTGCAGCGCGCCATCGGCGTGCCGGTGAACCTGTTCACCGGTATCTTCGCCCTGGCCCGCACCGTGGGCTGGATTGCCCAGCTGGACGAGATGATCGGCGACCCCGAGTACAAGATCGGCCGTCCGCGCCAGCTGTACACCGGCTCCGTCCGCCGCGACGTGCCGGCCGGCTACAAGGCCTGATCGGCCCGACCAGCCGGCTGTCTGGCAGCCGGCCTGTCCAACCCGCCTGTGCGCAAGCCCGGCGGGTTTTTTCTTGGCCGCCCAGTGTGCACCTGCTGCGCGCCGATCTTTGGCGGAACGGGAAAGTTTCTTCATATAGAAGGCCAGCCATCTCTATTCACGATGTAATAGCACCAATATTTGGCGCAAAATAGCCATTCTTCATCGTCAACCACGATGTTTATCGCATTCCATGGCCGCTGACCACTCCGTTTCCCGCCGTCTTGACCTGACTTCGCTGCAGCTCTTTGTTGCCGTGTGCGAGTCCGGCAGCATCGGGCGCGCGGCGGACAAGGCCTATATTGCCGCCTCGGCCGTCAGCAAGCGACTGAGCGATCTGGAGGCGCTGTTCCATACCCCCCTGCTGGAACGCCACGCAAGGGGCGTCTCCCTCACGCCAGCCGGCGAGAACCTGCTGCACCATGCGCGCGCCGTACTGCGTCGTATCGACAAAATGCAGGACGAGCTGGGCGAATATGCCGAAGGCGTACGCGGCCATGTGCGCGTGCATGCGAGCATTTCGGCCATCGTGCAGTTCCTGCCCGAGGATCTGGGCAGCTTTGCGCGTGCACATGAACACATCAAGATCGACCTGGAAGAGCATCTGAGCCCGGACATCGTGCGTGCGGTGCAGGATGGCACTGCCGATCTGGGCATCGGCAATCTGGTGCACGGCAGCGCTGGCGTGCAGACCCTGCCCTACCGGCAGGACCAGCTGGTGCTGATCGTGCCTGAATCGCACCCGCTGGCGCAGCATGCCGAGATCGACTTTGCCCAGTCGCTCGACTATGACCATGTGGGCCTGCATGCCAACAGCTCAGTGCATCAGGCCATGCGCCATGCCGCCCTGCTGGCGGGCAAGCCGATCCGCCTGCGCATTTCGGTGTCCGGTCTGGACGCAATGTGCCGCATGATCGACAATGGTCTGGGCGTGGGCGTTATGCCGCGCCGCGCCTTCGAATTGCTGCACGGTGCCGGCAAGCTGGTGAGTATCGGTTTGCGCGATGCCTGGTCGGAGCGCCGCCTGGATCTGGTGGCACGTGATTTTTCTGCCTTGCCGCATGCGGCGCGCCAGTTGGTAGACCACCTGCTGGGGCGTGAGTCGCGTCAGCCGGTGGATCACCCGCCGGAACGCGCACCGCGTCAACTGCCGGATGACCTGCCTGGGCCTGTGCCGCCGTCTTCCATTTAACCCTTTCTCAAGCAATCACAAGGACAATCATGGCCCGTACCCTGTACGACAAACTCTGGGATGAACACGTGGTGCACACCGAAGACGACGGTACCGCCATCCTGTATATCGACCGCCACCTGGTGCACGAAGTGACCAGCCCGCAGGCATTTGAAGGCCTGCGCGAGGCCGGCCGCAAGCTGTGGCGCGTGAGCTCGGTGGTGGCCACGGCCGACCACAACACGCCGACCACCGGCTGGGAGCTGGGCTATGACGGAATCACCGATCCGACCAGCAAGGAACAGGTGACCACGCTGGACGCCAACATCAAGGAATTCGGCGCGGCGGCCTACTTCCCCTTCCTGAGCAAGCGTCAGGGCATCGTGCACGTGATGGGTCCCGAGAATGGCGCCACCCTGCCCGGCATGACCGTGGTCTGCGGTGACAGCCATACCAGCACGCACGGCGCCTTCGGCGCGCTGGCGCACGGCATCGGCACCAGCGAGGTGGAGCACGTGATGGCTACGCAGACGCTGCTGGCCAAGAAGGCGAAGAACATGCTGGTGAAGGTGGAAGGCACGCTGGCTCCGGGCGTGACCGCGAAGGACGTGGTGCTGGCCATCATCGGCAAGATCGGCACCGCCGGCGGCACCGGCTACACCATCGAGTTCGGCGGCAGCGCCATCCGCAGCCTGAGCATGGAAGGCCGCATGACGGTGTGCAACATGGCGATCGAAGCCGGTGCACGCGCCGGCATCGTGGCGGTGGATGACAAGACCATCGAGTACGTGAAGGGCCGTCCCTTTGCGCCGGGCACGGACGCGGCTACCGGCAAGTTCGTCGGCGGCCCCGAGTGGGATCAGGCGGTGGCACACTGGCGCACGCTGCATTCTGACGAGGGCGCGCATTTCGACGCCGTAGTCGAGCTGAATGCCGCCGAGATCCAGCCGCAGGTGACCTGGGGCACCAGCCCCGAGATGGTACTTGGCGTGAGCGGCAACGTGCCGGATCCGGACAAGGAAAAGGACGCCAGCAAGCGCGGCGCCATCGAGCGCGCGCTGGAATACATGGGTCTGGAGCCGGGCAAGGCCCTGACCGACATCACGGTGGACAAGGTGTTCATCGGCAGCTGCACCAACAGCCGCATCGAGGACATGCGCGAAGCCGCTGCAGTGGTGAAGAAGCTGGGCCGGAAAGTGGCCAAGAATGTGAAGCTGGCCATGGTGGTGCCGGGCTCCGGTCTGGTGAAGGAACAGGCCGAACGCGAAGGCCTGCACGAGATCTTCAAGGCAGCGGGCTTTGAATGGCGCGAGCCGGGCTGCAGCATGTGTCTGGCCATGAACGCCGACCGCCTGGAACCGGGCGAGCGCTGCGCCTCGACCAGCAACCGCAACTTCGAAGGCCGCCAGGGCAATGGTGGCCGTACGCACCTCGTCAGCCCGGCCATGGCCGCGGCGGCCGCGGTACACGGGCATTTCGTGGATGTCCGTGCTTTTGCATGAAGCCCGTTGAGGCTGTTTTCAAGAAAGGATCCTGAATGAAGACCATCGCAATCCTCGCCAGCGCTATCGTCATGGCCCTGTCCGTTTCCGGCTGCAATACCTGGGCCGGTGTGAAGCAGGATGCCAAGGAGGCCGGTCAGGCTGCCGGCGCCGGCATCGAGAAGGCGGGCGAGAAAATCCAGGAAGTTTCCAAGTAATCGCGCCTTGCGGCGGCGGGCAGGCCGGGGGTCTGCCTGCCTCCCTGGCCATTGCAGGGCGCACCTGCCCTGCCCCACTCATTGATCCATCATGCAAAAGTTCACCCTCCATCAGGGCCTCGTTGCCCCGCTCGACCGCGAGAACGTCGACACCGACGCCATCATTCCCAAGCAGTTTCTCAAGTCCATCCGTCGCACGGGCTTCGGCCCCAACCTGTTTGACGAATGGCGCTATCTGGACAAGGGCGAGCCCGGCAAGCCCGAGTCCGAACGCAAGCCCAACCCCGATTTCGTGCTGAACCAGCCGCGCTACAAGGGCGCGAGCATTCTGCTGGCACGCAAGAACTTCGGCTGCGGCTCCAGCCGTGAGCATGCGCCGTGGGCGCTCGAACAGTACGGCTTCCGCGCCATCATCGCGCCGAGCTTTGCCGACATCTTCTTCAACAACTGCTTCAAGAACGGGCTGCTGCCCATCGTGCTGCCCGAGGCCACGGTGTCGCGCCTGTTCGATGAGGTGGCGGCTTTCCCCGGCTACCAGCTGACCATCGACCTGGAACGCCAGGTGGTGGTGCTGCCGCAGGGCGAGGAAATCGCCTTCGATGTGCAGGCCTTCCGCAAGTACTGCCTGCTCAACGGCCTGGACGATATCGGCCTGACGCTGCGCCATGTGGACAAGATCAAGGCTTTCGAGGCCGAGCGCCTGGCTGGCAAGCCCTGGCTGGCCCATCAGCCGGCCGTCTGAAGGCGATCGCAGGCTCGGCAAGAGCGCGTGCGGCCAGGAGCCGCTTCGCATTGCCGTGCCGCAGATCACCCCGGTTCTCACCCCACTCAGGCATGCGTCAACACCGCTGATGGATGCCTGTTCTACCAGAGTCCTTTTTTCTTTTTCCCTGAGTATCCATCATGAAAATCGCCATTCTTCCCGGTGACGGTATCGGCCACGAAATCGTTGCAGAAGCCGTCAAGGTGCTCAACGCCCTGAACCTGCCGCTGGAAATGCACTGGGCCGACGTGGGCGGCACCGCCTACGAAAAGCACGGCCATCCGCTGCCGGAGGCCACGCTGGAGCTGGCCAAGTCGTCCGACGCCATCCTGTTCGGCGCCGTGGGCGACTGGAAATACGACGTGCTGGAGCGCCACCTGCGCCCCGAGCAGGCCATCCTGGGCCTGCGAAAGGCACTGGGCCTGTATGCCAACTTCCGCCCGGCCATTTGCTACAAGGAGCTGGTGAACGCCTCCAGCCTCAAGCCCGAGCTGATTGCCGGCCTGGACATCCTGCTGATCCGCGAGCTGACCGGCGACATCTACTTCGGCACGCCGCGCGGCCGCCGCACGGCCGAAGACGGCCACTTCCCCGGCACCGAGGAAGCCTTCGACACCATGCGCTACAGCCGCCCTGAAATCGAGCGCATTGCGCACACCGCGTTCCAGGCGGCCCAGAAGCGCGGCAAGCGCCTGACCAGCGTGGACAAGAACAATGTGCTGGAAACCTCGCAGCTGTGGAAGGACGTGATGGTCGAAGTGGCCGCGCAGTACCCTGACGTTGCGCTGGACCACATGCTGGTGGACAACGCCGCCATGCAACTCGTGAAGGCGCCGAAGAAGTTCGACGTGGTGGTGACCGGCAACATGTTCGGCGACATCCTGAGCGACGAGGCAGCGATGCTGACCGGCTCCATCGGCATGCTGCCTTCCGCCAGCCTGAATGACAAGAACCAGGGCCTGTACGAGCCCAGCCACGGCAGCGCGCCCGACATTGCCGGCAAGGGCATTGCCAACCCGCTGGCGACCATCCTGAGCGCCGCCATGATGCTGCGCTTCTCGCTGAACCAGGCGGACGCTGCCGACCGCATCGAGGCGGCCGTGCAGAAGGTGCTGGAACAGGGCCTGCGCACCGCGGACATCTGGAGCGAAGGCACGACCAAGGTGACGACCGTGGAAATGGGGGATGCGGTGGTGGCTGCGCTGTAAGCACTCCCCACCCTGCAGCAAAAGCGCGCACCTTCGGGTAGCGCGCTTTTTTTGCGCGCTATCATGCCCTCTTGCTGATCGCGTCGCACATCGGCGATGCCATTTCCCGGCCTATGGTCCACCGCCTGCGAGGCCGCCAACCGGAGCTCACTATGCCCCTGCCCCCTGATGATTTCGCCCGACTGCAGGAAATGCAGACGCTGTGCACCGCACTGGAAGATGATTTGCGGCAGTTGCGCAAGCTAGGGAAGTTCCTGAGCAATGTGGATAGCCGGTACCGGAAATTGGGTGCGCTTTATCAGGCACACTGGATGGAGTTGTCCGAATCAGAAGATCTGGATGACAATCAGCGCCAGCAGATTCAGGCCATGGTCGCCAAGGGTTCCTACTCTGTCCTGGATCAGGACACCATCTGGAACGCCTTGACCGATACCAATCAGGAGTACCTTCGGCTGCTCAAGTCTCTGGCGCAGAAAATCCGGTAGACACATGAGAGCCAGGGAGGCAGATCGTGAGCGATATCCATGACCGCATTGCGGCCAGCTTTGAAAAGCAGGGCCTGATGGCCACTCTCGGGGCCGAGTTGCTCTCGGCTCAAGAGGGCGAGGTGCAGATTGCCCTGCCTTTTTCGCTCCATCTCTCCCAGCAGCAGGGATTCATTCACGCCGGAGCCATCACCAGCATCGTCGATAGCGCTTGCGGCTATGCTGCGCTGACCAAGGCCCCTCCGGGGCACGAGGTGGTGACGGCGGAATTCAAGCTGAACCTGCTGCGCCCGGCCATTGGCGAGCGCTTTGTGGCCATCGGCAAGGTGGTGAATGCCGGCCGCATGCTGACAGTGTGCACAGGCGAAGTGCTTGCCTACAAGGATGGTGCAGTCAAAGTGATTGCGCTGATGCAGGCCACCATCGTCAACGTGAAGGTGTGAGAGCGACGACGACTCGTCATCCTTGGCGGCCCAATGCCGGCCAGCCTGGCTGCCAGGCCTCCGGAATGTTCACAGCAGGCGGAACGCCATCATCGCCACCAGCGTGGGTGGCAGCGCGGCGACCAGCAGCCAGAAGAAGTGGATGGCTCCTTCGGGGAAGTGGTCCTTGAGGATGGTGGCGCCGGCCGGGTTGGGGGCGTTGGCGATCAGCGTCAGGCCGCCACCGGTCACGGCACCAGCCACCAGCGCAGTCTTGAAGTCGAGCGTCAGGCCGTCCACCAAGGAGGCCAGATAGGTGAGCGCGGCGTTGTCGGTGATGGCGGTAAGTGCCGTGGCGGCAAAGTACACGGTGTCGGCGTTCAGACCCATCAGCAGCGGCTGCAGCCACCATTGCTGCATGCCCCCCAGCACCACCAGGCCAGCCAGGAAGAAGGCCACCAGCAGCGCCTCGCGCAGGATCAGCGGGCTCTGGTTGCGGGGATAGGCCGCCGTGAAGCCCAGAAAGAACAGGAACATGCCCATGAACACGACCGGATGGTGGGCAAACAGCACCACGGTGGCCAGGAACAGCAGGTGAATCACCACCACGGTGACCGGCACGCGGGAGGCAGCATCGGGCTGCTCGACCGGCAGGCGCTTGAGTTCGCGACGCAGCAGCCACATGGCGGCGCCCGCGTTGAAACAGACGACCACGGCCGCTTTCCAGCCGAACTGGGTCAGCATGAAGGGCAGATCCCAGCCCCACTTGGCAGCCACCATCAGCACCGGCGGCGCGGCAAACGGCGTGAGCACGCCGCCGATGGAGATGTTGACGAAGAGCACGCCCAGGGTGCCGTACTTGAGGCGGTTGCTGACCGGCTTGGTGAAGACCGCATCACGCAGCATGAGCGCGGCCAGCGTCATGGCGGCCGGCTCGGTGATGAACGAGCCCAGCAGCGGCACGAAGGACAGCAGCATGAAGTACAGCGCCATGCCGTCCGGCAGCGGCAGCAGGCGCGCCATGCGCAGCACAATGCGGCTGGCGAAGTTCAGAATGGGCCGCGTGGCCGCCACCACCATGATGACGAACACGAACATGGGCTCGGTGAAATTGCGCGATTCCAGGTAGCCCAGAGCCTGATCCTGCCCGTACAGGCCGAACAGCAGCACCATCAGCAGCATGGCCCAGAAGCCGAACACCACCTCGACCTCGCCCAGCAGGTGCCAGACGCCCGAGTGCCCCGGATAGCGCTGCGCCAGGCCGTGGAAATACTTGGTGGAAAAGGTATGGATCAGCGCCAGCGCAAACAGGGTGGCCGCAAGCAACTCGGCAGCGTGGGGAAAGGACGGATTCATGTGACTGGATCAGGCGGAAATCGGGACACGGCTCGGCACTCGCCAGCGTGCAGCGGGATAACTGTAACCAATTCTATCCCACTAGGGTTTACCCTTTATCTAAAGAATGCATACCCTACGAGTACCGCAGCGATGATACCGACAACATCCGCAAACAGGGCGCAGGCGAGCGCGTGACGTGTTTTTTTCACTCCCACACTGCCGAAGTACACCGCCAGCACGTAGAAAGTGGTTTCGGTCGAGCCCTGGATGATGGCTGCGACCTGCGCGGGGAAGGAGGCCACGCCGTAGGTGTCCATGACATCCACCATCAGGCCGCGCGCGCCGGAGCCGGAGAGGATTTTCATCAACCCTACCGGCAAGGCGGGCAGGAAGTCGGTCGGCAGGCCGAAAGCGGTGACGATGGCGGCAATGCCCTGCATGATCCAGTCCATGCCGCCGGAGGCGCGGAACACGGCGATGGCGCACAGCATGGCCACCAGGTAGGGGATGATCTGCACTGCGACGCCGAAGCCTTCCTTGGCGCCGTCGACGAAAGTTTCGTAGACGTTGACGCGTCTCAGCGCGCCGGCCAGCAGGAACAGCACCGCCAGCCCCAGGATCACGCCGCTGCCGATGGCACCGATCAGGCGGGCTGACTGCTCGGGCGGGAGCTGCGCCAGCCACCAGGTCAGGCCGCCTATTGCCGCACCGAATACGGCCAGCGGTGCCCAGACGGCCGGGCGCCATAGCGGCAGGCGCTGCACCAGCGCCACGATCAGCAGCGCTGACAGCAGCGAAATGGAGGTGGCGACCAGCGTGGGCAGAAAGATGTCGGCCGCGTTGAAGCCCGTCAGCCCCTGCTTGAGCGCGATGGTCTGGCGGATGGCGATGACCGAGGTGGGAATCAGCGTGAGGCCGGCGGTGTTGAGCACCAGGAACAGGATCTGGGCGTTGGTGGCGGTGTCGGGCTTGTCGTTGAGGGATTGCAGCTCCTGCATGGCCTTGAGGCCGAGCGGGGTGGCGGCGTTGTCCAGGCCCAGCATGTTGGCGGACATGTTCATGGTCATGGCGCCCTGCGCAGGGTGGCCCTGCGGCACGCCGGGGAACAGGTGGCGGAACAGCGGGTTGACGGCGCGGGCGAAGGCGTTGATGAGGCCGGCTTTTTCGCCCACGCGCAGGATGCCCAACCAGAGCGCCATCATGCCGGTCAGGCCGAGGGAGATTTCGAAGCCGGTCTTGGCGGCGTCGAACAGGGCGGTCTGCAGGCGGGAGAACACTTCCAGATCACCTTGCGCGAGCTGGAACAGGGCGATGACGAAGGCCGAGAGGAAAAAGCCGAGCCAGACGAGATTGAGGACCATGGGGGCACGCGGCCTGTGGAGTGGGACTGGATGCATTATCCCTGCGGGCAGCAAGCTCTTGGCGACAGGGCATCACGAAGGCCTGCGTATCATGGGCCGATCAGTGCTCAAGGAAAGGTAGCTGCCATGGCCAAGCCCCACGCCATTTCGAACCAGGTCGTTTCACTTGCCCCTTTGGGTCCTGCCCTTGCCGATACGCGCACCCATGCGCTGATCAAGGCCCGGCAGCTGGAGGTCGTGCGCATCGTGCTGCGCCAGGGCGAAACACTGCGCGAGCACAGCGTGCCGGGGGAGATTACGGTGCAGTGTCTGGAAGGCCGGATGCAAGTGCAAACCTCGCAGGGGACTCAGACGATGCGTGCGGGAGACTGGGTGCATCTGGCCGGAGGCGAGCCGCATGCGCTGGTCGCGGAAGAAGATGGATCGGCGCTGGTGACAATCTGCCTGACGACTTGAGGGATGGTGGAGACGAGGAGGATCGAACTCCCGACCTCCGCATTGCGAACGCGGCGCTCTCCCAGCTGAGCTACGTCCCCACACACTCCTCACAGCTGATGCGTCACCAACCTGAAATCCGGATCGTCCGGATAAGCCTTAATGGTGAACCCCAGCGCCCGCATCAGCTTCAGCATGTTGGAGTTGTTGGTCAGCACCAGGCCAATGATCTCACTCAGCCCCTTCTCCCGCGCCACATCCATGATCGAGCGCATCAGGCGTGAGCCCATGCCCTTGCCGGACATGTCGTCTGCCACCAGCAACGAGAATTCGCAGGTGCTGCTGTCCGGGTTGGTCACGTAGCGGGCCGAGCCGACGATGCGCTGCGTCTCGGTCACGCTGCCGTCCTCTTCCACGTGTTTCTCGGTCAGGATCGCCACCAATGCCATTTCGCGGTCGTAGTCGATCAGCGTGAACTTGGAGAGCATGTTCGGAGACAGTTCCGTCAGCGCAGATACAAAGCGGTTGTAGCGGCTCTCGGGTTTGAGGCCACGCACCAGTTCCTGAAGCATCTCGGCGTCGTCCGGATGGATCGGGCGCACGATGTAGTGCCCGCCACCCGGCAGCGGCCATTGCTGCTCGAATTGCGCCGGATACGGCAGGATGGACAGGTGCTGATAGGGCCGTGCCGTGGCCAGCGTGTTGCCCACCACGATGCGCGCATCCACCGCCACCGCGCCGTCTTCGTCGACGATGATGGGGTTGATGTCCATCTCTCGCAACTGAGGCAGTTCGCACACCATTTCCGACACGCGCAGCAGTACCTGTTCCAGTGATTCGCGGTTCACCGGCGTGGCGCCGCGCCAGGCATCGAGCGTGGCCGAGACGCGCGAGCGCTCGATCATGTGGCGTGCCAGGAACTGGTTCAGCGGCGGCAGTTCCATGGCGCGGTCGTCATACAGCTCGACCATGGTGCCGCCCGCGCCAAAGGCGATCACGGGGCCGAAGGGCTCGTCCGTCACCACGCCGATGTAGAGTTCGCGCCCGCGGTTGTGGCGCGCCATGCGCTGCACCGACACGCCGTTGATGCGTGCCTTGGGCATCTTGCGCGCCACGTTTTCCATCATCTCCTCGAACACGTCACGCACGCCCACGGCATTCATGATGTTGAGAGCCACGCCGTTCACATCGCTCTTGTGCGCAATGTCGGGCGAGTCGATCTTGAGCGCCACCGGAAAGCCCAGCTGCGAAGCCAGCATCATGGCCTCGGTTGCACTGCGCGCCAGGATCGTCTGCGTCACCGGAATATGGAAGGCCGACAGCAGCGCCTTGGATTCCATCTCCGTCAAAATCTGGCGGCGCTCGGCCAGCACGCCTTCCAGCAGCATGCGCGCGCCTTCCACATCTGGCTTGGCCAGGTGGGTGAGCGGTGGCGGCGTCTGCTGCAACAGCTTCTGGTTGTGGTAGTAGGACGCAATGTTGCCGAACGCACCGACCGCCGCTTCCGGGCTGCGGAAGGTCGGGATGCCGGCGTTGTTCAGGATGCCGCGCGCCTCGTGCACCGAGGCATCGCCCATCACGCAGCTGATCAGCGGCTTGGAAAATTTCGGACGCTCCTGCGCGATGGCCGTGGCCACGCCTTCCATATCGGCGCCGATCTTGGGCGTGTGGATGGTCAGCACGCCGTCAATGCCAGGATCGGACGCAGCAGCGCGCAAGGCTTCCAGGAAGTGCTCCGCCGATGCGTCTTCGGTCAGGTCCATCAGGTCCACCAGCGAGGCCTGCGGCAGCAGCTTGGGCTTGAGTGCGTTGATGGTGGTGTCGGACAGGTGGCCCAGTTCCAGGCCAATGTCGTTGGCGCGATCAGCCGCCAGCACGCCGGGGCCACCGCCGTTGGTGATGATGGCCAGGCGCTTGCCCACCGGACGGTAGCGCGATGCCAGACACTGCACGGCCGAGAACAGCTCGGTGAACGAACGGATGCGCACCGCACCGCCACGGCGCAGCGCGGCGTCGAACACCTCGTCGCTGCCAACGATGGCCGCCGAGTGCGTGCGCGCCGCCACGTTGCCGGCCTGCTTGCGCCCGGCCTTGAGCACCACCACCGGCTTGGCAATGGCCGCTGCGCGCAGCGCGCTCATGAAGTTGCGGGCGTTCTTGATGCCTTCCAGGTACACCACGATGCTGTGCGTCTGCGGATCGGCGGCGAGGAAGTCCAGCGTCTGCGCCATGTCTACCGCGGTGTGCGGGCCGAGCGAAATGACGGTGGAGAAGCCCACCTTGTTGGGCCGCGCCCAGTCCAGCAGGGCCGATGTGAGCGCCCCCGATTGCGACACCAGCGCCAGCGGCCCCTTCTCAGCAATCGGGCCGACGATGCTGGAGTTGAGCCCCAGGTGCGGGCGCTGGAAGCCGCGGCTATTCGGGCCCATCAGGAACATGTTGTTGCGACGGGCCACGGCGCGCAATTCGGACGCCTGCTCGGCCGTGATGCCGGTGGAAATGATCAGCGCCGCCTTGCAGCGGATGCGCCCGGCCACTTCCAGCGCCGCCATCACCTTGTGCGGAGGCAGCGCTACCAGGGCCAGATCAGCGCCGGTGTTGATCAGGTCGGCCAGGCGGCCTTCGGTGGTATCCACATCCAGAAAGTTGAACTTGCCGGCGTAGCGCTGCGCCGTCAGGGCCTCATAGAGGTTCTTCGCATCCCGGTAGGCGGGATCGGATTCGCGCAACTCGGGGTTGCCGGCAAACACCGCGATAGAGGAAGGAGCAAACAGGGGCGTGAGGTAATGCTGGTCCATATCGTAAGCCTGTCGGTTAAGAGCGCACAGAAACGCCGCGCGGCCACGGCAACGCGGCGGCGTGTAACACAGCAACTGTAACCGAGCTTCCCTGATTCCCCAATGGGTATTGCGGAGGATGTACTGACATGGATCACGCTCGCAAAACAATTCGCCGTCAGACGTTGCGCGGCAGCACACAGCCCCCATTTTTCTCCTATATTGGAAACTGCAGAAAAGGCATGCCTCGCCTGACCTGCCTTGCCGACTGATCCAGCCCTCGCACACCATGGCCGATTCGTCCAGCCCGTCCTCCTCTCCGCGCGTTTCTGCCCGCGCCCTGCCCGCCGGCATCTGGGCCATGGGCTTTGCCTCGCTGTTCATGGACATTTCGTCCGAGTTGATCCACAGCCTGCTGCCGCTGTTCATGGTGGGCACGCTGGGGGCCTCCATGGTGGCGGTGGGCCTGGTGGAGGGTATTGCCGAAGCCACTGCCTCCATCACCAAGGTCTTTTCCGGTGCACTGAGCGACTATCTGGGCAAGCGCAAATGGCTGATGGTGCTGGGCTATGGCATGGCGGCGCTGACCAAACCGATCTTTCCGCTGGCGCACAGCATGGGCTGGGTGATGGCGGCGCGCTTCATCGACCGCATCGGCAAGGGCATCCGCGGCGCGCCGCGCGATGCCCTGGTGGCCGACATTGCCCCGCCCGCACTGCGCGGTGCTGCCTATGGCCTGCGCCAGTCGCTCGATTCGGTCGGCGCGCTGGCCGGCCCGCTGCTGGCCGTGCTGCTGATGCTCTGGCTGGCAGACAACCTGCGGCTGGCCATGTGGTTCTCGGTGATTCCGGCCGTGGTCTGCGTGGTGCTGCTGGTGGTGTGGGTGCGCGATCCGGAAAAGCCGGCGGACGACGCCAAGGCCAATGGCAAGCGCCTGCGCTGGTCCAGCATCAGGGAGCTGCCGCTGCAATACTGGCTGATCGTGCTGATCGGCGCCGTGTTCACGCTGGCGCGATTCAGCGAGGCCTTTCTGGTGCTGCGCGCGCAGAGCATGGGAGTGGCAATGGCGCTGGTGCCGGTGGTGATGGTGGTGATGAACATCGTCTATGCCGCCGGGGCCTATCCCGCCGGCGCTGCATCCGACCGCATGCAGCCGCGCACGCTGTTGCTGCTCGGTCTGGCATTGCTGGTGGCGGCCGATGTGGTGCTGGCCACGGCGCCCAACGTGTGGAGGGTGTATGTCGGAGCCGGGCTGTGGGGACTGCACATGGCCGTCACGCAGGGGCTGCTGTCCAAGCTGGTGGCCGACCGGGCGCCGCAGGCCTTGCTGGGCACCGCCTTTGGCATGTTCAACCTGGTGAGCGGCGTGGCGCTGCTGGCGGCCAGCTTGATTGCCGGCTGGCTATGGGAAGCACATGGCCCGGCCACGACCTTCTGGGTCGGTGCCGGCTTTGCCGGGCTGACAGCGCTGGGGCTGCTGCTGGCGCCGGGTGCACGGGAAGCACCGCAAACCCGCTGAATTCGCTCCCCCTCAATGCCCAGCAGAGCGCCGTCTGCGCCCAGCGATACCCGGAGTGCCCGCTGCCCACTCAGTCGCTCATGGCCGCTGCATGGTGCGCGATGTGATCCCCGATGAAGCTGGCGATGAAGTAGTAGCTGTGGTCATAGCCCTGCTGCATGCGCAGCTTCAGCGGATGCTGCACGGCAGCGCAGGCTTTCCACAGCAATTCGGGCTTGAGCTGCCCGGCCAGGAAGTCATCCGCATCGCCCTGATCGACCAGCAAGGTCAGGCGTTCCTGCGCATTGGCGATCAACGCAACGGCATCATGCTGCTGCCACAGCGCCTCGTCCGGCCCCAGGTAGGCCGCAAAGGCCTTCTGCCCCCAGGGCACCTGGCTAGGCGCCACGATGGGTGAGAATGCCGAGACGCTGCGGTAGCACCCAGGATGGCGCAGTGCCAGCGTCAGCGCACCATGCCCGCCCATCGAATGCCCGGAAATGCCGCGTAGGTCGTTCGCAGGAAAGTGCGCCTCGATCAGCGCCGGTAGTTCGTCCACCACATAGTCTTCCATGCGGTAGTGCGCGGCCCAGGGCTGCTGCGTGGCGTTCAGATAGAAGCCCGCGCCCTGCCCCAGATCGTAGGCATCGTCATTGGCCACGCCGTCGCCACGCGGGCTGGTATCGGGCGCTACCAGGATCAGGTTGTGCTGTGCCGCATACTGCTGCGCCCCGGCCTTGGTGATGAAGTTCTGCTCGGTGCAGGTCAGGCCGGAAAGCCAGTAAAGCACCGGGCATTTCTCGCCAGCCAATGCCTTGGGTGGCAGATACACCCCCACGTTCATGCTGGTACCGGTGCTGGTGCTGGTGTGCTGCCAGACTTCCTGGCGGCCGTCGAAACTTGTGTGCTGTTCAATGCGCTGCATGCGCCATCCTCCCGAAAAACGCCGGCCCGTGCTACCCGGGCTCCGGCCAAGCATACACTGCCGCGGCAGCCGCGTGGTGCCCTGTACACTCGCGACATCCTTGGATATCTCGCGCCTGGTGCATGCCGGGTCGGTCATGATTCTTGTGCGCGCGTGGAACTTTTCCGCGCGCCATTCGTTGAATCCGTTGCCACGATCATGCGAATCACCACCAGCCAGCTTTCCGACGATGACTGCATTGCACGCGCCCAGCGTGGCGATGCGTCGGCGTTTGCCGAACTGGTGCGGCGTTTCCAGGATCGCGTATTCCGCTTTCTGCTGCGCCTGACCCGTACACGCGAGGACGCACAGGATCTGACCCAGGAGACCTTCATGCACGCCTACGAAGCGCTCCCCAAATGGCGCCCCGACGCCCTGTTCAGCACCTGGCTGCTGCGCATTGCGCGCAATCTGGCCTACGACATGCTCCGGCGCAGCCAGCGGGTCGATTTCGTCACGCTGGAGCCGGAACAGGAAGCCCGGCTGGTCGACACGGCCCCCACGCCCGAGGCCTCGCTGCACGACGTGCAGCAACTGCGCATGCTCGACGCCGCGCTGTCGCGCCTGCCTACGGACCAGCGCGAAGTCCTGCTGCTGCGCGAGATCGAACAACTGTCCTACGACGAGATCGCCCAGGTCCTGGAAGTGCCCCTGGGCACCATCAAGTCCCGCATTGCCCGTGCACGCCTTGCCCTGGCCGAAATCATGTCCCATTGAACGAGAGCCTGCCATGAACTGCCCTCCCACCGATGACCTGTCCGCCTATCTGGACAATGCCCTGCCCGCCGCAGAACACGAGCAGGTCGCCCAGCACCTGCTGCACTGCCCGCTATGCCAGCGCCAGTTGCAGGTCTTTACGGGCCTGCAGCACGCCCTGCATGCGCTGCCAACGCCGCCCCTGGGCTTCGACCTGGCCGCCAACCTGCAGGACCGCCTGCATGCCCATCCCAATACCAGGGCGCCTTCCAGCCGCCCAGGGCACTCTCGCCCCGGCCTGCTGTCCGGCTGGTTCGGCTGGCTAGGGGGTGCACCGGGCGGCGTGGCGGCGGGCATTGCCCTTGCGGCCGGCCTCTGGCTGGGTGGCGGCCTGCTGCCCGCGGCAACCGTGGGCAATGCCGCCGACATGGGCGGCGTACGCGTCTTCGATCCGGTGCCACCGGGCGGATTATGCGCTGCCCCCGAACTCTGCCGCATGACGAGGACCCTGCCATGAAAACCGAGCGCAAACCCCTCCACTGGCTGCTGGCCGCTTCCCTGGCACTGAACCTCGGCGTGCTGGGCGCCGTGGCCTGGCAGCAATGGCGCCCGCAGGCCGCTGCGCAGCACCTGACCGACATGCTGGAACTGGATGCCGCGCAACGCCAGCAATGGCAGGCGCTGGAGCGCCCCTTCCTGCAGGACCTCAATGGCAACTGGGAGCAGATCCGCCAGCATCGCGAGGCACTGGTAAAGGCGATTTTCTCGGCCACGCCGGACCTTTCCGCCATCGCCCGCGAACAGGCGCGCATCGCCGAGTTGCAGAACGCGCAGCAGCAACGCGTCATTACCCAGTTGATGGCCGAGCGCGAATTGCTCAACGACACGCAGCGCGCCAGACTGCTGGCCCTGCTGCTCAGCCGCTACTCCGCCGAACCGACGCAGGAAGAGCAGTTGCACGGCAAATGACGGGGATGGCCACGGCCAGGGAACTTTTTGCGCTCCCATTCGTTTGAATGAACAAGCCGGATATCACGGTGATTTTCATTCAGCAAGGAGAACATCATGCTTACCACTTCCCTTATCCTGTCGGCCATCGCCCTGTTTGCCCTGATCGCCCTCACCCCGCGTCGGGCCAGCGCGCACTGCGACACCGAAGACGGACCCGCAGTGGTCGATGGTTACAAGGCACTGCAGACCGGCAACATCAACTACGCCCTCAAATGGATCTTCGCCGACGGTGAAGCCGAACTGCGGCCCATATTCGAGCGTGCCATCCGCGTGCGTGCGTTGGGCGGCGAAGCAGCCGAGCTGGCCGACCGCCACTTCCTGGAAAACCTGGTGCGCATCCATCGCGCCGGAGAAGGCGCCGGTTATGACGGCATCAAGCCTTCCGGCACCGCGCTCGACCCAAAGGTGGTGGCCGCCGATGCCGCCATGCTCGATGGCAATCTGCAGCCGCTGCTGAAACTGACGCCAGCCGAGCAGCATGCCGAACTGCAGGCACGCTTCGAGCGCGCCCGTGCCAGCCTGGGTTTCGATGTCAACGATGTCGCCGCCGCCCGTGCGCACGTGGAAGACTATGTGTCGTTCTTCAAGTACGCCGAAGGCCACGATCATGGACACGGACACGGCGGTGGTTGCGGCCATGGGCACGACCACGGCCATCATCAGCCTCACGCCCACTGAGCCATGAGCAGCCTCTGGCTCTGGCTGGCAGCCCTGGCGACCGCGGCCCTCGCGGCGCTGGGCTTCCGGCGCTACCTCGGCCTGGTGATCCGCGTGCATTCCCGATCGATGCTGCCCACGCTGCGTGCAGGGCAGCTTCTTTTTGCGCGCCCTCTGCGCGATACCGCCCAACTCCGCCATGGAGACATCGTGGTGCTGCACTCGGCGGAGCTGCGCGAACGCATCATCAAACGCCTGATCGGGCTACCCGGTGACACACTGGTGATGGATACTCAGGGCCTGCAACGCAATGGCGAGCAGGTCATTGAATCCTATGTCGCACACCCCGGGGGACGGGCCGGCCATTGGCAAGTGCCTCCTGGGCACTACTTCGTGCTGGGCGACAACCGCGTCGCCTCCAGCGACAGCCGCAGCTGGCAAGCTCCGTATGTGCAGCCCGATGCCATCGTTGGCGTTGCAAGAGGCAAGTGACACCCCCTGGATCGGTGGACAGAACGAGCACCCCACCCTCAATCCCGACTCCGCCTCGGAGAGCCGAGGACAGTCCGGCACACCAGCGCCTGCAACGAAGGGCGCTTTTTTCAAAAAAAATGTGCAACCCGTGGAACTTTCCCCGTTCCCCACTCGTTAGTACATGCAAGCCGACTGATTCGGCCCTTTTCAATCCGAACCATTCAAGGAGAATCCTCATGCAACGCCGTACCATGCCCCTCATCCTCGCCCTCGTCCTGTCCACGCCGCTGGCGGCCTTTGCGGCCGACAACGCCCACAACCACGGCGCCGCCAGCGAAACCCACACCATCCAGCTGAACAACGGCAAGAAGTGGGCCATCGACGCGCCGCTGCGCAAGGGCATGGAATCCATCCAGGCATCCACCAACAAGACGCTGCACCGCATCCACGCAGGCAAGGCCACCTCGAGCGACTACGCCGCCTTCAACAAGCAGGTGAATGAGGATGTCGCCTATATCGTCAAGAACTGCAAACTCGATCCCAAGGCCGACGCAGAACTCCACGGCCTGATCGGCCAGATGATGAATGGCGCCGAAACAGCCCAAGGCAAGCAGGGCGATGCCAAGCGCGCCGATGGCGTGGTGAACGTGGCCAAGGCCCTGAACACCTACGGCGACTATTTCGACCATAAGGGCTGGAAGAAGATCGACCTGGGCCACTGAGCCTCAGCCGGGCGCAGCACGGCGCCCTGGCCCTCCGGGACGATACACTCCCGCGACGGGAAAGACCGTGCAGCACAGAGCAAGAGGATGGTCGCAAAGACACCATCCTCTTTGTCATTTCGGGCGTGGCGCGCCCGAAACCGCCCGCTCAATAATGCACCACGCTGCGGATCGACTTGCCCTCATGCATCAGGTCGAAGGCCTCGTTGATGTCGGTCAGCGGCATGGTGTGGGTGACGAAAGGCTCCAGCTGGATCCTGCCGGCCATGGCATCTTCCACCATGCCCGGCAGCTCGCTGCGGCCCTTCACGCCGCCGAAGGCCGTGCCCAGCCACTTGCGGCCGGTCACCAGCTGGAACGGGCGGGTGGAAATTTCCTGCCCAGCCCCGGCCACGCCGATGATGACGGACTGCCCCCAGCCGCGGTGCGCACATTCCAGCGCAGCACGCATCACGTTCACGTTGCCGATGCACTCGAAGCTGTGGTCCACCCCCCAGCCGGTCATCTCGACAATCACCTGCTGGATCGGCTTGTCGTGGTCCTTGGGGTTGACGCAATCGGTCGCACCGAAGGTGCGCGCCAGATCGAACTTGCCGGGATTGGTGTCGATGGCGATGATGCGCCCCGCCTTGGCCAGCTTGGCGCCCTGGATCACTGCCAGACCGATGCCACCCAGGCCGAAAACGGCCACGGTATCGCCTTCCTGCACCTTGGCAGTGTTCTTCACCGCACCCAGCCCGGTCGTCACGCCGCAGCCCAGCAGGCAGATCTGCTCCGGGTTGGCATCCGGATTGACCTTGGCCAGCGATACCTCCGCCACCACGGTGTACTCGCTGAAGGTGGAGCAGCCCATGTAGTGGTAGATCGGCTCGCCGTTATAGCTGAAGCGCGTGGTGCCGTCCGGCATCAGGCCCTTGCCCTGGGTGGCGCGCACGGCCACGCACAGGTTGGTCTTGCCGCTCTTGCAGAACAGGCACTCGCCACACTCGGCGGTGTAGAGCGGAATCACATGGTCGCCCGGCTTCACGCTGGTAACGCCCTCGCCCACTTCCACCACCACGCCGGCGCCCTCATGGCCCAGCACGGCGGGGAATACGCCCTCGGGATCGTCCCCGCTCAGCGTGAAGGCATCGGTGTGGCAGACGCCGGTATGGGTGATGCGGACCAGCACCTCGCCCTTCTGCGGCGGGGCCACGTCGATCTCGACGATTTCCAGCGGTTTTCCGGGGGCGAATGCGACGGCGGCACGGGATTTCATGGCGGTTTTCTCCTAGGGAATGGTCGTTCCGGAAGCGCGAGTCCAGGCGCTCCATGCCGAGAGCATACCCGGTCTGCACAGGCTGCACTCCGTCGCCAACGCATCACGCCCGCAGTCCGCCCATATCCTTCCCGATCGCGCAGTTGGTCACGTTTCGGCAGCCTACCGCGCCATCGCAACGGACTGATTGCCCGACGCCTGCGCTGCACCTCCGCAACGCCACCTCCGGGTGGCGTTTTTTGCGTCTACGCCACGCATTGCGCCCGCAAATTCGGCTTTTTCGGCAGGCCTTTCCAATTAGCACAACCGTGCATCGGGGTTGCTCCCTATAATCGTTTGCATGTCTAGCAATGTTGCCTTCTGCCCCCAGTGCGCGCCTTCCGGCGTCCGGGCTGCGGCATTGCCTGCTCCCATCACCAAAACGACAACCATCAAGGGCTGACTGCTCGGGTTCGTCGTGCGCCAAATCCGGCCGGACGAGCCGGCTGCAAACCTCCCCTGAAAACCTGCGTTGCCGTTCGGTGGCCCTGCTTTGGCACGGACACGGTGGCGATGGTGTGTCCGGATGTCTGGTTCATTTTTGAAAATCGCGAAAGGTGTGCACGATGAAAGTTGGAAACGTAGTAGGTCTGGTGGGCTGGCGCGGCATGGTCGGCTCCGTGCTGATGGACCGCATGCAGGCAGAGAATGACTTTGCCCTGATCGAGCCGGTGTTCTTCTCCACCTCCAACGCCGGCGGCGCTGCCCCGGCCATGGCCAAGAACGAGAAAACCCTGAAGGACGCGCACGACATCGAAGCACTGAAGAAGTGCGACATCATCCTGACCTGCCAGGGTGGCGACTACACCAACGAGGTGTTCCCCAAGCTGCGCGCCGCCGGCTGGAACGGCCACTGGATCGACGCTGCCTCCGCCCTGCGCATGGAGAAGGACGCCGTCATCGTGCTGGATCCCGTCAACATGCCGGTGATCAAGAACGCCATGGCCAACGGCGGCAAGAACTGGGTGGGCGGCAACTGCACCGTGAGCTGCATGCTGATGGGCGTGGGCGCACTGTACAAGGCCGGTCTGGTCGAGTGGATGAGCACCCAGACCTACCAGGCCGCTTCCGGCGGCGGTGCCCAGCACATGCGCGAACTGCTGACGCAGTACGGCACGCTGAACGCCGAAGTCAAGGCCCTGCTGGATGATCCCAAGAGCGCCATCCTCGAGATCGACCGCATGGTCGTGGCCAAGCAGCGCGCCCTGACCGCTGCCGAAACCGCCAACTTCGGCGTGCCGCTGGGTGGCAGCCTGATTCCGTGGATCGACAAGGATCTGGGCAACGGCCAGTCGCGCGAGGAATGGAAAGGCATGGCTGAAACCAACAAGATCCTGGGCCTGGGCGCCGACTTCGGCTCCAGCGAGATCCCGGTGGACGGCTACTGCGTGCGCGTGGGCGCCATGCGCTGCCACAGCCAGGCGCTGACCTTCAAGCTGAAGAAGGATGTGCCCGTGGCCGACATCGAAGCCATGATCGCCGCCGACAACGACTGGGTGAAAGTGGTGCCCAACACGCGTGAAGCCACCGTGCAGGACCTGACACCCGTCGCCGTGACCGGCACCATGACCATCCCGGTCGGCCGTATCCGCAAGCTGGCCATGGGCCCCGAATACGTCGGCGCGTTCACCATCGGCGACCAGCTGCTGTGGGGCGCTGCCGAGCCGCTGCGCCGCATGCTGCGCATCCTGCTGGAGGCGTAAGCACCATTGCCGCTGCCTGGCGGCAGTACCGCGTCATGGGCGCAACGTCTTCGGGCGCTGCGCCTTTTTGTTGCGCGGCCAGGAACGGACCGCATGTAACCCCCCTTTTCCGGCCATTGTGAGCCACCCCAGGCAGTTAGACTATCGCCATGAATATCTGCCGCCCTGCTTTCCCGCTTGATCGTCCTGCACATGCGCTCGCTGCCGCGGCCCTCCTTGTCTGCATTGCACTCCCCGCAACGGCGCAACAGGCGACTGCTCCTGTATCGGACCCGGCTGCAATCGTGGTGCAAACCAAGCCCGGTGCCATGGTCAGCCGCATTGCTTCCGCGCATCGTCCGGCAGGCGCTTCCATCGACCAGATGCTGCTGGCCATCCTGCAGGCCAACCCCGATGCCTTCATGGCCGGAAATATCAACCTGCTGAAGAAGGGGGCAGCACTGACCATGCCCGCCGCAGCCGAGGTTCTGGCCACCCCTGCTGCCGATGCACGTCGCCAGATCCAGCAGCAGAATGCGGATTTCGAAAAGCACGGCTATCGGCTGGTACAGATGGCAGCAGCCTCAGCCGCGTCCTCTGGGGCAAGCTCTGCAGCCAGTCCTGACGCATCTGCCACCGCACCTGCACTGATGGCAGGTGCCGCCAGTGACCCGCAGGCTTCGGCAGATGCCGTCGCATCGCCTCAGGCAGTGACGGCTGCGACCGCCAACACTGCTTCGGCCGCTTCCCAGGCAGCCGACGCGGCACCCCCGGCGGTCGCCGAGCCCATTACAGCAGCCAACGCGACTGACGGGGCTTCTGCTCCTGCACTGTCCGCATCCGATGTAGCCAGCGCCACTGCCGCTGCGGCTGCCGTCAGCGCCCCCGCAGAATCCGCCAGCGCACCTGGCGCCGCAGCTCCTGTTCCGGCTACCGACAGCGGCATCAACCCGCTAACGTGGCTGGCTGCCGGTGCTGCCGTGCTGCTTGCCAGCGTGGCCTGGCTGATGCTGCGCATCCGCCGCATGCGGGAAGAAGAGCGCCTTGCTGCCGAGGCTGCCGCGGCCCAGCCCCGCGCTGCTGCCGAAGCCCTTTCCCGCGTCTGGAACGTGGATCACCAGACCGCTGAATCGTCCTCCACGGCCCAAGCTCCTGCTGCCACAGAGACACCCGGCACTGCGGACGCGCTCACCGCTGCGCCAGCAAGCGCAGCCACCCAACCCGAAGCCTCTACGGCCGAAATCGACGGCCTCACGCTCGACCTGAGCGCACTGGAAGAGGCAAGCACAAACGCTCCCGCCATCCAGCCCCGCACCTTCGACTTCAGCAGCATCGACCTCGAACTGGAAGACGAGTCAGACACCACGACGAGCCCCGAAGCACTGCTGGCCCGTCTGGAACTCGCCCGCGAATTCCTGGCCATCTCCGATTTCGACGGTGCCCGTACGCTGGCAGAAGAAGTCGCGGACAAGGCCGACGAGGAACTGGAAGCGCAAGCCCGACAGCTACTCGACGCAATCGACGCCGCGGAAAAACAGTGAACGCAGACAAGCCCCGCATGCGCATCGCCCTTGGCGTCAGTTATCTCGGCACCGCCTACAACGGCTGGCAAAGCCAGCCCGATGGCCAGACCGTGCAGGACAAACTCGAACTGGCTCTGCAACGTTTCACTGACGGCCCGTCCGTCAACACCCTGTGCGCCGGCCGCACGGATGCCGGCGTGCACGGCCTGATGCAGGTGGTGCACTTCGACACCGACATCCGGCGCGATACCAATTCCTGGGTACGCGGCACCAACACCTATCTGCCGCCCGACATCGCCGTGCAATGGGCGGCCGAGGTGCCGGACAGCTTCCATGCGCGCGCGGCAGCCATCGCGCGCCGCTACGTCTATGTGCTGATGGAATCGCCCGTGCGCCCCAGCCTGGAGGCCAACCGCGTCGGCTGGGTGTTTCGCCCGCTCGACCAGACCGCCATGCAGGATGCAGCCGGGCGCATGCTCGGAGAGCATGATTTTTCCAGCTTCCGCGCCGCCGCCTGCCAGGCGCTCAGCCCGGTCAAGACGGTGCAGCGCATTGCCATCAGCCGTCGCGGCGCCTACTGGCGCTTCGAATTCCAGGCCAACGCCTTTCTGCACCACATGATCCGCAACATCATGGGTTGCCTGATCGCGGTGGGCCACGGGCACAAGCCGCCGCAATGGATCGACGAGGTACTGGCCGCGCGCAGCCGCGATGCCGCCGCGCCCACCTTTGCACCGGGCGGACTGTACTTTGCCGGGCCTGTCTATGAAGCGCACTGGGGATTGCCGGAGCGCACGGCCAGTTTTGACTGGCTGCCAGGCTGAGCGCCCAGGCATTTGCCACCGTTCACGGGCTTCGCCAGCGCCCAGATGCTTTTTCAGGGTCGGCGCATGATCCGGCCCGCCGTCCTTGACAATAGCGCCATGCAACATCCCCGCACCCGCATCAAAATCTGCGGTTTCACCCGCGAACAGGACATCGACGACGCCGTGGAAGCCGGCATCGACGCCGCCGGCTTCGTGCTCTACGCCCCCAGCCCGCGTGCCGTCACGCCGCAGCGCGCCGCCGAGCTGGCGCGCCGCCTGCCGCCCTTCGTCACGCCCGTGCTGCTGTTCGTCAATGCGGACGACGCGCTGCTGGCGGAAGCTGCCGAGGCCGTGCCCCAGGCGCTCTGGCAATTCCACGGTGACGAAACGCCCGAGCGCTGCGACGCTGTAACAGGAAACGGCCGCCGCCCCTACCTGCGTGCCGCCCGTATTCCGCTGGGGGATGACGCCCCGCGCTTCGACTTGCTAGAATTCAGCCATCTGTATTCAAACGCCCAGGCCATCCTGCTCGACGCCCATGTCGACGGTTATGGCGGTGGCGGCAAGGCATTCAATTGGTCACAGCTTCCAACAAACGTCGACGCTCGCCTCGTTTTGAGTGGTGGGTTGACGCCTGCAAATGCGGGCGATGGCGTGCGCCTGTTGCGCAAGCGCTGTAAATCGCTGTCGGTGGATGTCAGTTCCGGCGTAGAGTCGGCCAAGGGCATCAAGGACGCCGGCAAGATCCGTGCCTTCATCGCCGCCGTGCGCGCGGCCGACAGCACGCCCTGATCGAGAATTCCCATGTCTGCATATTCCCAACCCGATGCCAACGGGCACTTTGGCAAATACGGCGGTGCGTTCATCTCCGAAACGCTGACGCACGCCATCGACGAACTCAAGCAGGCTTACGCCCGCTATCAGCACGACCCCGACTTCATTGCCGAGTTCAAGCACGAACTGGCGCATTTCGTCGGCCGTCCCTCCCCCATCTATCACGCCGCGCGCATGAGCCGCGAAATGGGCGGCGCGCAGATCTACCTCAAGCGCGAAGACCTGAACCACACCGGCGCGCACAAGATCAACAACACCATCGGCCAGGCGCTGCTGGCCAAGCGCATGGGCAAGCCGCGCGTGATTGCCGAGACCGGCGCCGGCCAGCACGGCGTGGCCACCGCCACCATCTGCGCACGCTACGGCCTCGAATGCGTGGTGTACATGGGCGCGGAAGACGTGAAGCGTCAGTCGCCCAATGTCTACCGCATGCACCTGCTGGGCGCCAAGGTGGTGCCGGTCGAATCCGGCAGCCGCACGCTCAAGGATGCGCTGAACGAAGCCATGCGCGACTGGGTCACCAACGTCGACAACACCTTCTATATCATCGGCACCGTGGCCGGCCCGCACCCCTACCCCATGATGGTGCGCGATTTCCAGAGCATCATCGGCGAGGAATGCCTGACGCAGATGCCCGAGCAGAATGCCGGCCGCCAGCCCGATGCCGTCATCGCCTGCGTGGGCGGCGGCAGCAATGCCATGGGCATCTTCTACCCCTACATCAAGCACGAAAATACGCGCCTGATCGGCGTGGAAGCCGCTGGCGAAGGTCTGGATACCGACAAGCACGCTGCCAGCCTGCAAATGGGCGCCCCGGGCGTGCTGCACGGCAACCGCACCTACATCCTGCAGGATGCGAACGGCCAGATCACCGAAACGCACAGCATCAGCGCCGGCCTGGACTATCCCGGCGTCGGCCCCGAGCACGCCTGGCTGCGCGACACCGGCCGTGCCGAGTATGTCGGCATCACCGACAAGGAAGCGCTCGAGGCCTTCCACTACCTGTGCCGCACCGAGGGCATCATCCCCGCGCTGGAATCCAGCCATGCCGTGGCCCATGCCATGAAGTTGGCCAAGACCATGTCGCCCGATCAATCCATCCTGGTCTGCCTGTCCGGCCGTGGCGACAAGGATATCGGCACCGTGGCCGACCTGTCCGGCGTCGATTTCTACGATCGCCCGTCCATGCGCGGCCATGTCGTCAAGGGTGGCGCCGGCCAATCCGGTGAAGGAGTCCAGCAATGAGCCGCATCGCATCCACCATGGCTGCCCTGAAAGCCCAGGGCCGCACCGCCCTCATTCCCTACATGATGACGGGCTATCCCCACAAGGGCTGCACGCCCGAGCTCATGCACGCCATGGTCGGAGCCGGCGTGGACATCATCGAACTGGGCATTCCCTTTTCCGATCCCATGGCCGACGGCCCGGTGATCCAGCAGGCGGCCGAACAGGCGATTGCCCAGGGCAGCGGCCTGCCCGACGTGCTGGAGGCCGTGCGCAGTTTCCGCCAGAAGGACGACAAGACGCCCGTGGTGCTGATGGGCTACGCCAACCCGATCGAGTGTTACGAACTGCACCATGGCACCGGCAGCTTCGCGCGCGATGCTGCCGCAGCCGGCGTGGACGGCCTGCTGGTGGTGGACTATCCGCCCGAGGAATGCACCGAGTTTGCCGCGCAGCTGCGTGAGCATGGCATGGACCTGATCTTCCTGCTGGCCCCCACTTCCACGCCGCAGCGCATGGAACAGGTGGCGCAATTGGCCAGCGGCTATGTCTATTACGTCTCGCTCAAGGGCGTGACCGGGTCCGGCGCGCTGGATACGGCCGCCGTGGCAGAAGCCATCCCGCGCATCCGCGAGCACGTGAAGATCCCGGTCGGAGTCGGTTTCGGCATCCGCGATGCCGAAAGCGCGCGCGCCATTGCCGAGCATGCCGACGCGGTCGTGATCGGCAGCCGCATCATCCAGCTCATCGCCAACGAGCAGGGAGAAGGCATCAACCGGGCGGCTGCCAGCTTTCTGCAAGGTATCCGTAGCGCATTGGACGCATAATTACGCCAACTGAAATACAACATCACACTATGAGCTGGTTGGAAAAACTGCTGCCTGCCAAGGCAACCAAGGCCGCAAACCACGGCAGCGAACGCCGTTCGAACATGCCCGAGGGCCTGTGGATCAAGTGCCCAAGCTGCGACACGGTCCTCTACAAGAACGATCTCGAACAGAACCAGAACGTCTGCCCCCAGTGCGGCCACCATCACCGCATGGGTGCGCGCGAGCGCCTCAATGCCTTCCTCGATGCCGAGGGCCGCTACGAACTGGGACAGGAAGTGCTGCCGGTAGACGCGCTCAAGTTCAAGGACAGCCGCAAGTACCCCGAGCGCCTGAAGGAGGCGCTGGAAGCCACCAATGAAACCGATGCGCTGATCGTCATGGGCGGCAGCGTGCAGAGCATCAACGTTGTCGTGGCCTGCTTCGAATTCGACTTCATGGGCGGCAGCATGGGCTCGGTGGTGGGCGAGCGCTTTGTGCGGGGCGTCGAGCACGCTATCGAGCAGAAGGTGCCCTTCATCTGCTTCACCGCCACCGGCGGCGCGCGCATGCAGGAAGGCCTGCTGTCGCTGATGCAGATGGCCAAGACCAACGCCGCCCTCACCCGCCTGGCGAAGAAAGGCCTGCCCTATATCAGCGTGCTGACCGACCCGACCATGGGCGGCGTGTCGGCCGGTTTTGCCTTCGTGGGCGATATCGTGATTGCCGAACCCAAGGCCCTGATCGGCTTTGCCGGCCCGCGCGTGATCGAGAACACCGTGCGCGTGAAACTGCCCGAGGGCTTCCAGCGCGCCGAGTTCCTGCTGCAGAAAGGCGCCGTCGACATGATCACCGACCGCCGCGAACTGCGCAGCACCATTGCCAAATCCCTGGCCATGCTGCAGCGCATGCCGGCGGACGCGGTCGAGGCGGCTTGAGTCAGCGCCGCCGTTCGACGACGGCGGTTTTATCCTGTAGTCAGCGTGTCATCGTGCCAAGCCCGGCAATGCTCAGGCGAAGCATCAAGGTCAGTGCATGCACCGGTGACGGCTGGAATCCATAATGCTCGTAAAAGGCGCGTGCCTTGTCGTGCAAGGCATGCACCAGCAAGGCGCGAACGCCCGCATTCTCGGCCACATTCAGGGAGCGCCGAACAGCATCCTGCAATAGCGCAGCCCCCAGCCCCCTGCCTCGCGCTTGCACATCGACCGCCAGACGGCCCAGCACCATCACCGGAACAGGATCCGGCATATTGCGACGCACCGCGCCAATGGCCTCCTTGTGCGACACCGCGCCGGCCGCAAGCGCGTAATAGCCGTATACCCGGCCTTGCGCATCCGCAACGACAAAAACACGGCTTGCACCCGCAACATGATTGGCCAGGGCCCGGCGTTTGAGCCAGTCGTCCAGTACTGCCTCCCCACTGTCGAATGCGGCGAGTTGATGCTGGACCGAAAGCGGCCGCGGGGCCAGCAATTCCACGCTCACGCCTCCGGCTCGACCCATGGCGCTTTGACCTGCATCAGCCGGACGAGGCCGGCATTGCTGGCAGGCTCGGCATCCAGCAATTCGGTAAAGCGCTGGAAACGGCTGGCATCCAGCGCGAAGTGCACCTGATCCAGCAGAACGGCTTGCGCGCGCTCACAAGCCACTTCGAGCATGAAGTCCGAGCGATTCTTGCCGAGCAGCATGGCCGCCTGATCGATCAGGTCACGCTGTTCAGGCAATGCACGCAGATTGATTGCAGCATCCCGCATGGCTTTCTCCTGGTGGCTATACAACGGATATACATCCTATCAAACGTATATCCGTTGTCAATACATACTCGAACACTGTTACAGCGTCAACTGCATCCACGCCAGATCCAGCCAGCGCCCGAACTTGATGCCCACCTCGGGCATCAGGCCGGTCTGCACAAAACCCAGCTGCCGGTGCAGCGCAATGGACGGCTGGTTGCCGGCCTCGATGGCCGCCACCATCACATGCTTGTCCAACGCGCGGGCGCGTTCGATCAGCACCTGCATCAACTGGCGCGCTACGCCCTGGCCGCGCGCCTGCGGATGCACGTAGACCGAGTGTTCCACGGTGTGCCTATAGCCATCGAAAGCCCGCCAGTCACCAAAGCTGGCATAGCCCAGTACATTCCCGCCTTCGTCCACCGCCACCAGCACCGGATAGCCCATCTGCTGGCGCGCCTGCAGCCAGCCCACCCGATTGGCTTCATCCACCTCAATTTCGTTCCAGATGGCCGTGGTATGCACCACAGCGTCGTTGTAGATGTCGCGGATGCCGGCGGCGTCCTCGACTCCTGCATCACGAATCACAACACTGGAGTGGGAAATGGGGTAAGGCATACGAAGCAAAATAAAAATTACGGTTTAGACGCACAAGGGGGCAGACTCGATCATGGCGTCATTGCCTTGCCCGCCAGGCTCGCCACAGCGACCATCCCGGGCCTGCAGGCGCAAGAACGTCCGAAGCCATTGCCCGGCAAGGTGTCACACTAGCGGCTGATCTGCAACGGCGGCCGCGCGCCCGGCTTGCTGCTCAGGCTGCGCGCCACGCCCGCCAGTTCGACGAGCTCCTTGCGCAAGCCGAAGGGATCGGCCCCCAGCGCGCCCTGCGCCAGCGCGACGGTGTCGTTCCAGCCGAACTGGCCGGTATATTGCCCCCCGCGCAGCAACTGGCCATAGCTCGCCACCGCCGTGGCAAAGCGCATGTCGGTGCTGGCCTGCGCCAGGGCACGGGCACCCACCGGCACCGGTGTGCTCATCAGCACACTGGTGCTCTTGCCCACCGGCTTGTAGCGCAGCTGCACAAAGGCCAGTTCATTGCCATGCCCGGCTGGAGCCGCTTTCGGCTGATAGCGGCTGTCGCTCAGCCAGCCCGGTTTGCCCGCCGGGATGATCTCGTACAGCGCCGTCACGCCATGCCCGGCGCCGATATCGCCGGCATCCACCTGGTCATTGTTGAAGTCTTCCTTGCGCAGCAGACGGTTCTCATATCCCACCAGGCGGTACTGGCTCACCGTGGCGGGATTGAACTCGACCTGCACCTTCACGTCCTGCGCGACGGTGGCCAGCGTGGAGGTGAGCTGCTGGCGCAGCACCTTCTTCGCCTCCAGTTCGCTGTCGATATAGCTGTAGTTGCCGTCACCCGCGTCGGCCAGTTGTTCCATCAGGCGCTCGTTGTAGTTGCCGGTGCCGAAGCCCAACGTGGTGAGCGAGATGCCGGACTTGCGCTTTTCCGCCACCATGCCCTTGAGCGTGTTGAAGTCGGTGATGCCGACGTTGAAATCCCCGTCCGTCGCCAGCAGGATGCGGTTGATGCCGTTGCGCTGCCAGGCTTTCTGCGCCTCGCGGTAGGCCATCTGGATCGCCGCCTCGCCCGCCGTGGAGCCGCCAGCCTGCAGGGCGTTCACCACGGCCAGGATGGCCTCCTTGTTGCTGCCCGGCGTGGGCGGCAGCACCAGTTTTTCGCCGCTGGCATAGGTGACGATGGTCACGCGGTCCTGCGGGCGCAATTGCTCGGTCAGCAGGCGCAACGTTCTCTTCACCAGCGGCAGCTTGTCGGCCGCCTGCATGGAGCCGGACACATCCACCAGAAACACCAGGTTGGCCGGCGGCAGGCTGCCCAGCGTCTTGTCTGCGGCCTGGATGGCAATGCGCAGCAGTTGCGCATCGGCCTTCCAGGGCGACTGTGCCACTTCCGTCGTCACGCCGAAGGGATGCGGGCTGCCGGCAGCCGGACGGGGATAGTCATAGGGAAAGTAGTTGATGAGCTCTTCCACCCGCACGGCATCCACCGGTGGTAGCCGGCCGTCATTGAGAAAGCGGCGCACGTTGGCGTAGCTGCCGGTGTCCACGTCGATGCTGAAGGTGGAAACCGGCTCCTTCGCCACCTCATGCACCGGGTTGGTGTTGATTTCGCCGTACTTCTCGGTATTGGCAGGCCGCAGGTCTTCGATACCGGCTGGCGATGGCGCATACAGGACCTGTCCTCCCACAGCCATGGGCATCGCCGTACGCACCGCGGCCTTGCCCGCGAGCGGCGCAACCGCCTCTGCCCGGGCCACGTCGGACATCCGGCCTGCAGGCGGCGATCCGCAGGCCGCCAGCAACAGGGCCAGCACGGAGGCAGCAAGAGCCGGGGCGCTGCGCCGGATCGATGCGGAGTTGAAAAGGGCCGGGGTCTGCGTCATCAGTGGTCTCCAGTCTTTCGTGTTCTGGCGAACACTATCGGTTCGCCCTTGTGTGCATGGTACCGCGACTCCCGCGGGGCACAATCGCCCTCGGCGGCCAATCCCGGTTGGCACCAAACCCTTCGATTCGCCTCGCGCAGTCGGTCCGCCACAACATCCTGTACCCCCGCCACTGGCCGCAAGCACCCCGCACAGCCTAAAATAAGGGTTTTTGCCAGCCCAGAGGCAGGCCTTGCCTCGCCATCACACCGTCCATGTCCGAACAACAGAACCCCGCCCAGGCTCCCGCAGCCCCCGCCGTTGATGACAACCAGCTGATCGCCGAACGCCGCGAGAAGCTCAAGGCGCTGCGCGCCGCCCAGGCCGAAGGCAAGGGCGTGGCGTTCCCGAACGACTTCAAGCCGGCCAACCGCGCTGCCGACCTGCTCGCTGCCCACGAAGAAAAAACCAAGGAACAGCTGGACGAAGCCAACGCCGCCGGCGACAAAATCCCCGCCAGCATCGCCGGCCGCATGATGCTCAAGCGCGTCATGGGCAAGGCCAGCTTTGCCACGCTGCAGGATTCCACCGGCCGCTTCCAGATCTACATCACGCGCGACGACGTGGGCGAAGACGTGTACGGCGCCTTCAAGCACTGGGACCTGGGCGACATCGTTGCGGCCGAGGGTTATCTGTTCAAGACGCGCACCGGCGAACTGTCGCTGCACGCGACCAAAATCCGCCTGCTGACCAAGAGCCTGCGCCCGCTGCCCGACAAGTTCCACGGCGTGGCCGACCAGGAAATCAAGTACCGCCAGCGCTATGTCGACCTGATCACCGACGAGTCCGCCCGGCAGCGCTTCACCGCACGCAGCAAAGCCATCAGCAGCATGCGCGAGTTCATGGTGCACCACGGCTTCCTGGAAGTCGAGACACCCATGCTGCACCCGATTCCCGGTGGCGCCAACGCGAAGCCCTTCGTCACGCATCACAACGCGCTGGACCAGGAAATGTTCCTGCGCATCGCGCCCGAGCTGTACCTCAAGCGCCTGATCGTGGGCGGCTTCGAGCGCGTGTTCGAAATCAACCGCAGCTTCCGCAACGAGGGCATCAGCGTCCGCCACAACCCCGAGTTCACCATGATGGAGTTCTACGCGGCGTTCTGGCACTACCAGGACCTGATGGACTTCACCGAATCCCTGCTGCGCCACGTGGCCATGAAGGCGCTGGGCACGCTGCAGATCAGCTACCAGGGCCGTGCCATCGACCTGTCCCAGCCCTTCCAGCGCATGACCATCCGCGAAGCCATCCACGCCCACACCGAGGCCGGCGCACACGTGGACGATCCGGCCTGGCTGATCAGCGCGCTCAAGCGTCTGGGCATGAGCGAGGAAGAACATCGCCTGAGCAGCCGCAGCCTGCCCAGCCTGCAGGTGATGTACTTCGAGGAAGCGGTGGAAGAGAAGCTGTGGCAGCCCACCTTCATCATGGAGCATCCGACCGAGATCAGCCCGCTGGCGCGCGCCAACGATGCCCGCCCGGAAGTGACCGAGCGCTTCGAGCTCTACATCACCGGCCGCGAGATGGCCAACGGCTTCTCCGAGCTGAACGACGCCGAGGACCAGGCCGCGCGCCTGCAGGCCCAGGTGGATGCCAAGGATGCCGGCGATGACGAGGCCATGTTCTTCGACCACGACTTCATCCGCGCGCTGGAATACGGCATGCCGCCCACCGGCGGCTGCGGCGTGGGCATCGACCGCTTCATGATGCTGCTGACCGACAGCCCGAGCATCCGCGACGTGATCCTGTTCCCGGCGCTGCGCCGCGAAGCCGGCCTGTAAGCACCTTATCCACTTTCGCCACATGACGTGAAAGGCTTCTCTGATCCGGATCAGGGTTATGAGTAAATAAGACACAAATCTTTGCCAAGCCTGTCACGTCAGGCGCACAATGTGGGTTTACCCCGATAGCCGCCACCTGCACGGCCCCTGTCGTCCTGTTTTTTCCTTGTGCAGCGCCCTTTCCAGCGCCGCCTTCCTGACCGAGCACCATGAGCGCCTTTCTCGAAGAAAAAGTTCTTTCCGTCCACCACTGGACCGACCGCCTGTTCAGCTTCACCACCACGCGTGACACCGCCCTGCGCTTCTCCAACGGGCATTTCACGATGATCGGCCTGCGCCAGGAAAACGGCAAGCCGCTGCTGCGCGCCTACAGCATTGCCAGCCCCAACTACGAGGAGCACCTGGAATTCCTGAGCATCAAGGTGCCGGACGGCCCGCTGACCAGCCAGCTACAGCACCTGAAGGTGGGCGATACCGTCATCGTCGGCAAGAAGCCCACGGGCACCCTGCTGATCGACTATCTGACCCCGGCCAAAAACCTGTACCTGCTGGGCACCGGCACCGGCCTGGCGCCCTGGCTGTCCATCATCCGCGACCCGGAAACCTATGAGCGTTTCGAGAAAGTCATCCTGGTGCATGGCGTGCGCCACGTAGCCGAGCTGTGCTATCGCGACTATCTGACCAAGGAACTGCCCGAGCACGAATTCCTGGGCGAGATCGTGCGCGAGCAACTGATCTACTACCCCACCGTCACACGCGAACCCTTTGAGCGCCAGGGCCGCATCACCACCCTGATCGAAAGCGGCCAGATGGCGCGCGAACTCGGCCTGCCGGAGCTGAATCCCGAAACCGACCGCGTGATGATCTGCGGCAGCCCGACCGTGCTGCGCGACCTGAAGGAAATCTGCGAGAAGCGCGGCTTTGCGGAGGGCAATACCACTACCCCGGGCGACTATGTGATCGAGCGCGCTTTCGTGGAAAGCTGATAGCGCTACGGCCTGTATCTCGGATACGGGCTGCAGAAACGACGAGGGCGACAAGCACTGGCTTGCCGCCCTTTTCCGTTGTGGCCTGCGGATTCCGTTGGCGCATGCGGAACCAGTTCCGCCTCGCCTTCAACCTCAGGAACGGATTTCCTTGACGACCGCATCCTGCACATCGGAGGAGCGGCCAAAGCGGCGCCTGGCCGGCGCCTTGCGCGGTGCAGGTGCTTCTTCGGCGTTGGCATCGGCAGACGCCGATCCGAAACCACCGCCCTGCGGCATGGACGACCAGCCGAAATTGCCGCCACGGAAACGGTTGGCCATGTCGGAGTAGCTGCGATAGAGCAGCAGCGGATTGCGGCCGGTCAGCAGCATCCAGACGCCGCCGACGGCCACGGCGAAGGTGCCGGCGATCAGGATGCTGGTGGTGAAAACGGCTGCGGCGCCCCACATCAGGATGCGGGTGAGGACGCCAAAAAAGGAGTCAAGCATGCAGGTGTCTATTCAGGCCTTGCGGCCAAGGGTTGCAGAGATTTCTATGGTGACGGCTGGTCGCCAAAAGTCAATAGCCCTACAAGCTGTTACCGCACCGGCGGGTGACGGTGCTGATGCAGGTCAAGCCCCCTACTGAATGGCTGCGGAGACCCTGCTTCCTGCATCCGGCTCCCGCGCTGGGGAGTTCTAGTGCAGTGGCGAAGGCGGCGGCGTCTCCGGTTGCCCCGCTTCGGCCATTGCCTGACGCCACAGGCGCAGCGGCACGTGGTTGGCCAGCAGATGGAAGATGCGCTGCTCCATCTCCTCGGTCACGCAATGGCCGGTTTCGGGAAACACGTCGACGGAGAAGTCCGCATCCAGATCCCGCAACCGATAGCCCGCCTCCACCGCGGCCTGGTAGGGCATGACATCGTCGTTCTTGCCGTGCATCCAGTGGATGCAGGTGTGCTGGTGCATCTGCTCGGGCAGGCGATCGAAGCGGCCGGCCACGGCAAACAGGCGCGCGGCGAGGTCATGCTCGAGCGCCACGGTTTCCAGCGCCACCGTTGCAGACTGGGCAAAGCACAGCAGGGCCGTGCGTTCATGGCCGAGCCCGGTGTGGCGCTGCCAGGCACGCACCGTGGCGGAAAACTCCAGACGTGCCGGCAGCAGCCGCTCGGTGCGGTTCTCGTCGCGCTCGCCGCGGTGCGAGTACCACTGGAAGCCATCGCCCTCGTCGTAGGCATGGGGTGCGGCCACGCAGGCCACGATGCCCTGCGGGAACTGCCGCGCCAGGCGCTGCGCCATCTCGAGCATGTCGGACGGCTTCTGCCCCGCGCCATGGAACAGCAGGAACAACTGCTGCGGCTGTTCGGGCCAGGATGTGATCAGGTCGTGCGGCGCGGGCACCGTCACGGGAATGGCGTCGCCGGGCTGGGTCGTCATGCGGCCTCCTGCTGCAGGCTGGCCTGACGCGCAAGGCAGCGGGCAACGGCCTGCGGATAGATCAGATGTTCCTGCGTCAGCACGCGCGCAGCGAGCGTATCGGCAGTGTCGTCCGGCAGCACGGGCACCACGGCCTGCGCCAGAATCGGGCCGTGGTCCAGATCGGCCGTCACGATGTGCACGGTGGCGCCGGCAAACTGGCAGCCTGCATCCAGCGCCCGCTGGTGCGTGTGCAGCCCCGGAAAGGCCGGCAGCAGCGAGGGGTGAATGTTGAGCATGCGGCCTGCATAGCGCGCCACGAACTCCGGCGTGAGGATACGCATGAAGCCGGCCAGCACCACCAGTGAAGGCTCGTAGCGGTCGATCAGCTCCGCCAGCGCAGCATCGAAGCTGGCGCGATCGGGGAAGGCCTTGTGATCAAGCACCCCGGTGGCAATGCCCTGCTCCTGGGCAAACTTGAGGCCGCCGGCATCGGCCTTGTTGCTGATCACGGCAGCGATGCGGCCGCCGAAGCGGCGCAGCCAGTGTTCGCGCTGCGCAGCACGCACGATGGCCGCCATGTTGGAGCCGCCGCCGGAGATCAGGATCACGATGTTTTTCTGCGAAGTCATGCCCGGAATTATCCGCCATCGGCGGCGCAAGCGTGTAGGCGATACACCATGAACCGGCCGTTCCCAGCCACATGGCAGGACTAGAATGCAGGCCCATGAACCGTAAATTGCTTGTCGCGCTGCTGGCTCTGGCGGCGCTGATTGCCGGCCCCTGGTATGGCGCGCGCCAGAGCGTGCAGGCCATGGAACAGGGGCGCGAGCCCAGCGGTCTGGCGCTGAACCTGGCCTATTGGGCGGTGGTGCTGCCGGGCATGTCCTATCTGGTGGATGTGCCGCGCACGGCGCTGGCCGTCGCCTATCACCAGCACCGCGATGGCGCCGAACTGGCCGATAGCGCCCAGATGCTGCAGCGCGCCGAGCGCCTGCAGTTTCGCCTGCAGCCCTGGCTGGAAGCTTCACCGTTGAAGGCCGATGGCAGCATCGACCTGTTGCGCCTGCAGGCCCAGCAGCAGATGCTGGGCACGCTGGTACGGCTGGACCAGTGGCCGGGCAAGCTCGCCCCGCTGGTGCCGCGCCTGCAGCAGCAACTGGCCGCCGCGCTGAAAGCCCCTTCCGCTGCTTCGCTCGCCCCCCTGCAGCGCCTGCAGGTGGCCGAAACCCTGGCCATGCTGGCCGCACGCCAGCACGACAGCGCCCAGGCGGAGCAGTGGCTGGCGCTGGCCGAGCAGGCCGTGCCGCAGCCGGTTTCCATCAAGGAGCAGACGGCCGAGAACACCGCGCGCCACCTGCTGCGCCTGCGCGCCATGCTGGCCAGTTGCGCGCCCGGCCAGGAACCGCTGTTTGCCGAGTCAGCCAGCACGGCCCTGCGCCAGGGCTACGACGTGCGCCAGTTGCGCGCACAATACACTGCAGGCTGGGACCGCTCCCTGCTGTTGCTGGCGCGGCGCGATGGCACTGGCGACACCTGCCAGCGCACGGCGGATGACTATCAGCGCCTGCTGACGGCGGCGCAACCCTCGCGCTAACGCGCCGGGCTCGTGCGCATTCTTTTGCCCCAGGGGCAGCCGTGCGGCGATAATACCCGCCCATGAAGATTTTCCGCGGCTTTCGCCATTCCCAGCTCGCCCCGCGCTGCGCCCTGACCATCGGCAATTTCGATGGCGTGCACCGCGGCCACCAGGCGATGCTGGCCCTGCTGCGCAACGAGGCGCGCCATCGCGGCCTGCCCAGTTGCGCCCTCACCTTCGAGCCGCATCCGCGCGACTTCTTTGCCGAGAAGTTCAGGAAGCCGGAACTGGCCCCGGCGCGCATCGCCACCCTGCGCGACAAGCTGTCCGAACTGGCGAACAACGGCATCGACCAGACGGTGATCATCCCGTTCAACGAACAGCTGGCCTCGCTGCCCGCCGAGGAGTTCATCCGCCAGGTGCTGGTGGAAGGCCTGGGGGCGCAGTATGTGCTGGTGGGCGATGATTTCCGTTTTGGCGCGGGCCGCATCGGCGACTACGCCATGCTGGACGCCGCCGGCCGCATGCAGGGCTTCGAGGTCTCGCGCATGAACAGCTACGAGATCTCGCGCCTGACGCCGCCGGGCGAGGCCGCGCCATCGGAGCCGGGCATCCGCGTCAGCAGCACCGAGGTGCGCGAGGCGCTTGCAGCGGGCGACATGAACGAGGTCACGCGCCTGCTGGGCCGCCCCTACAGCGTCAGCGGCCATGTGGTGCATGGCCGCAAGCTGGGCCGCAGCCTGGACTTTCCCACGCTCAACCTGCGCTTTTCGCACTGGAAACCCGCCGCCAGCGGCATTTTCGTGGTGCAGGTGCACGGCCTGACGCAGGACGGACAGCCACTGCCGGGTGTGGCCAACATGGGCATCCGCCCCTCGCTCGACCCCAATGACGTGAACGGCGGACGCGTGCTGCTGGAGACGTTCTGCCTCGAATGGCCGCAGGAACTGGGGCGCGAAGGCGGCTACGGTAAAATCATCCGCGTGGAACTGCTGCACAAACTGCACGACGAACGCAAGTACGACGGTCTGGCCGCCCTGCAACAGGGCATTGCGCAAGACTGTGCCGACGCGCGCGCATGGTTTGCCGCCCGCCACAGCGAAACCCGACGCCAGACCACGCGCGACCGAATTTGACGGCCTTCGCATGGCAGGCCTGCCATGCGCGCCCGGCCTGCGGCGGCCCATGGCCCCGGCAGCGTCCGACGCCCGCATGCCCCGCCTGCCTCGTCCTGCCCGCCGCATGATGCGGCCCCTGTCCCCTCTTTCCAAGATTCCGCCGCCATGTCCGACCAGAACACCACCGACTACAGCAAGACCCTCAACCTGCCCGATACGCCCTTCCCCATGCGCGGCAACCTGCCCAAGCGCGAGCCCGACTGGGTGAAGAAGTGGGAAGACGGCAAGCTGCACGACAAGCTGCGTGCCGCCCGCGCCGGCCAGGAGAAGTTCGTGCTGCACGATGGCCCGCCCTATGCCAACGGCCAGATCCACATCGGCCACGCGGTCAACAAGATCCTGAAGGACATGATCGTGAAGGCGCGCCAGCTCAAGGGCCTGGATGCCGTTTACGTGCCGGGCTGGGACTGCCACGGCTTGCCGATCGAGAACCAGATCGAGAAGCTGCACGGCCGCAATCTGCCGCGCGACGAGGTACAGGCCAAGAGCCGCGCCTACGCCGCCGAGCAGATCGCCGGCCAGATGGCCGACTTCAAGCGCCTGGGCGTGCTGGGTGCCTGGGACAATCCGTACAAGACCATGAACTTCGGCAACGAGGCGAACGAGATCCGCGCGCTGAAGAAGATCATGGAACGCGGCTTCATCTACCGCGGCCTCAAACCGGTGTACTGGTGCTTCGACTGCGGCTCCTCGCTGGCCGAGTTCGAGATCGAATACCAGGACAAGAAGAGCACCACGCTGGACATCGCCTTCGAATGTGCGGATCCGGACAAGCTGGCTGCCGCTTTCGGCCTGCCTGGCCTGGATACGCCCGCCTTTGCCGTGATCTGGACCACCACCGCCTGGACCATTCCCGCCAACCAGGCCCTGAACATCAACCCGCACCTGAACTACGCGCTGGTCAGGACCGAGCGCGGCTATCTGCTGCTGGCGGCCTCGCTGGTCGAGAGCTGCCTGGAGCGCTTCGGCCTGCAGGGCGAGGTGGTGGGCACCACCAAGGGCGAGACCCTGGGCCTGATCCATTTCAAGCACCCGCTGTACGACGTGGACCCCGGCTACGCGCGCTTCTCGCCCGTGTACCTGGCCGACTACGCTACCGACGAGGACGGCACCGGTATCGTGCACTCCTCGCCCGCCTATGGCCTGGACGACTTCCACAGCTGCGTCACACACGGCATGAAGTACGAGGACATCCTCAACCCGGTGCAGGGCAACGGCCAGTATGAAGACGGCTTCCCGCTGTTCGGCGGCCTGCATATCTGGAAGGCGGTGCCGGTGATCATCGAGGCGCTGAAGAATGCCGGCCGTGTCCTGTCCACGCACGATATCACGCACAGCTACCCGCACTGCTGGCGCCACAAGACGCCGGTGATCTACCGCGCGGCCGCCCAGTGGTTCGTGCGCATGGACGAGGGCGAAGGCGTGTTCACCAGCGACAAGGCGCCGCGCAGCCTGCGCGAAGTGGCGCTGGAGGCCATTGAGCAGACCAGTTTCTATCCCGAGAACGGCAAGGCGCGCCTGCGCGACATGATCACCAACCGCCCGGACTGGTGCATCTCGCGCCAGCGCAACTGGGGCGTGCCTCTGCCCTTCTTCATCCACAAGGACAGCGGCGAGCTGCACCCGCGCACCATGGAAATCATGGACCAGGCCGCCAGCCTGGTGGAGCGCGGTGGCATCGAGGCCTGGAGCAAGGTCACGGCCGAGGAGATCCTGGGCGCGGAAGAGGCCCAGCACTACACCAAGGTGAACGACACGCTGGACGTGTGGTTCGATTCCGGCACCACGCACCTGCACGTGCTGCGCGGCAGCCATGCCGATGTGCTGCAGTTTCCGGCAGACCTGTACCTGGAAGGCCATGACCAGCACCGCGGCTGGTTCCACAGCTCGCTGCTCACCGCCTGCGCCACCGACGGCCGCGCGCCCTACAAGGGCCTGCTGACGCACGGCTTCACCGTGGACGGCCAGGGCCGCAAGATGAGCAAGTCGGTTGGCAACGTGGTGGCGCCGCAGAGCGTGAGCGACAAGCTCGGCGCCGAGATCATCCGCCTGTGGGTGGCCAGCACCGACTACTCGGGCGACCTGGCGATCGACGACAAGATCCTGGCGCGCGTGGTTGATGCCTACCGCCGCATCCGCAACACGCTGCGCTTCCTGCTGGCCAACATCAGCGATTTCGACATCGCACGCGATGCCGTGGCCGATGCCGAGCTGTTCGAGGTGGACCGCTTTGCGCTGGGCCGTGCCGCGGCGCTGCAGACCGACATCCTGGCGCACTACGAGGTGTACGAGTTCCACCCGGTGGTGGCCAAGCTGCAGCATTTCTGCAGCGAATTCCTGGGCGGCTTCTACCTGGACGTGCTGAAGGACCGCCTGTACACGACGCAGGCCGACAGCCGCGCCCGCCGCAGCGCCCAGACCGCGCTGTACCACATCACGCACGCCATGCTGCGCTGGATGGCGCCGTTCCTGAGCTTTACCGCCGAAGAGGCGTGGGAAATCATCGGCAGCAGCGACTCGATCTTCATCGAAACCTACAGCACCCTGCCCGCCACCGATGATCTGCTGGCCGTGAAATGGGAGCGCCTGCTGGACATCCGTGCCGCTGCCAACAAGGAAATCGAGGCTGTGCGCGAACAGGGCCAGGTCGGCTCCTCGCTGCAGGCCAACCTCACCATCGCGGCGCCGTCTGACGATCTGGCCGCCCTGCAAAGCCTGGGCGACGACCTGAAGTTCATCTTCATCACCTCGCAGGTGACGCTGCAAGCCGGCGATGCGCTGGCGATCAGCGTGACGCCCTCTTCCGCGCAGAAATGCGAACGCTGCTGGCACTACCGCGACGATGTGGGCGTAAACCCCGAGCATCCCACCATCTGCGGCCGCTGCGACAGCAACCTGCACGGCGCCGGCGAAGCGCGGGAGTTTGCATAAATGGCGACGACCACCCGCAGCCGCACCGGCACCGCCCGCAAAACCACGCGCAGCAGCGACAGCAGCCTCGGCCTGTGGCTGGCCGTGGCCGCGCTGTGGCTGATCTTCGACCAGTTCACCAAGGTGCTGATCGTCCAGAACTACCAGCTGGGCGATGCCACCTTCGTCACCAACTTCTTCAACGTGGTGCGCGTGCACAACTATGGCGCGGCCTTCTCCTTCCTGGCGCAGGCGGGCGGCTGGCAGCGCTGGTTTTTCATGGGCATCGGCATTGCGGCGGCGACCTTCATCATCTGGATGCTCCGCACGCACCCGCACCAGAAGCTGTTCAGCTTTGCCATGGCCAGCCTGCTGGGCGGCGCCATCGGCAACGTGATCGACCGCGTGTGGCATGGCTATGTGGTGGACTTTCTGGACTTCCACTGGAATTTCCTGAGCCCGCTGTTCCATCAGGGGCACTTTCCGGCCTTCAACGTCGCGGATACCGCCATCACGATTGGGGCGATCTGCCTGATCCTGGACGAGATCCTGCGCGTGCGCAAAACGCGCTGAGCGGGCTGGCTAATCTCCCTTCGCATTCTTTTCACCATGAACCACCCTCTCGACATCGTCATCATGGCTGCCGGCAAAGGCACCCGCATGAAGAGCGCCACGCCCAAAGTGCTGCAGAAGCTGGCCCACCAGGGACTGGTGCAGCATGTGCTGGATACGGCAGCGCAGCTGCAGGCGCGCAAGGTGGTGGTGATCACCGGCCACGGTGCAGAACAGGTGGAAGCGGCGCTCGCTGTGGCCGCAGAGACGCAACCCAGGCGCGAATTCGTGCGCCAGATGCCGCAGCTCGGCACCGGCCATGCCGTGCAGCAGGCGGTGCCGATGCTGGACGACGACGGCATTGTGGTGATCCTGTCCGGCGACGTGCCGCTGACCCAGGCCGACACCGTGCAGGCGCTGGTGCAGCAGTGCGGCGGCGACAAGCTGGCGCTGCTGACGCTGCGCATGGAGAACCCCTTCGGCTACGGCCGCATCGTGCGAGATGCCTATGACAACGTGGAGCGTATCGTCGAACAGAAAGACGGCACGCCGGACGAACTGGCGGTCAAGGAAATCTACAGCGGCATCATGGCCGCGCCGGCGCGCCTGCTCAAGCAGTGGCTGGGGCGTATCGACAACAATAACGCGCAAAACGAGTACTACCTGACGGACGTGGTCAAGCTGGCCGTGGCCGATGGCGTGCCGGTGCTGGCGCATGTGATCAGCGACGCGGTGCAGGTAGCCGGCGTGAACAGCCCGCTGCAACTGGCCGAGCTCGAGCGCGAGTACCAGAAGCGCCAGGCCGAGCGCCTGATGGGAGACGGTGTGCGTTTGCGCGATCCCGCGCGCTTCGATCTGCGCGGCACGCTTTCCTGCGGTCAGGATGTGGAAATCGACGTGAACTGCGTGTTCGAAGGCAGCGTGAAGCTGGGCAGCAATGTGCGCATCGGCGCCAACTGCGTGCTGGCCAACTGCGAAATCGGCGATGGCGCTGTGATTCATCCTTTCACGCATATCGACGGCGAGAAGCTGGGCGTGCGCGTCGGTGCCGGCGCGCTGATCGGGCCGTTTGCCCGTTTGCGCCCGGGTGCCGATCTGGGCGAGGAAGTGCATATCGGCAACTTCGTCGAGGTGAAGAACTCCACCCTGGCCAAGGGTGCCAAGGCCAACCATCTGGCCTATCTGGGCGATGCCACGGTGGGCGAGCGCGTGAACTACGGGGCCGGCTCCATCACGGCCAACTACGATGGCGCCAATAAGCACCGCACGGTGATCGAGGCCGATGTGCACATCGGCAGCAACAGCGTGCTGGTGGCACCGGTGACGATTGGCGCCGGTGGCACCGTGGGCGCCGGCAGCACGATTGGCCGCGACACGCCGCCGAATGCCCTGAGCGTGGTGCGCGGCCGGCTGGTGCAGAAGGAAAACTACCAGCGGCCGGTGAAAATCAAGAAGTAAGCGCCGCCCCCCGCTGTCCTCAAAGCATCGCCAGGCGGCGGCGCAAGTCGGCCACTTCCTCCATCAGATCCACCGTCATGGCCGCCAGTTGCGGGTCGGCATCGAACATCTGTTCCAGATCGGCCAGGCGGCGCGCCCGGATGGCGGTGGTGCAGGAAAAGCGCCAGGTGCCCAGGTCGTCCGCCGCCACGTGCGGATCGCCGCTGATCTGCGTGATGGAGAGCACGCCCTCCTGCACGCGTGCGCTGACCCAGTCCGGGGCCATGCGGCAGGCGCGGGCCAGCTCTTCCAGCGTCATCGAGTGGTCGCTCAGCAGCTCGGTCAGGTCGGCGGGAACGCTCACGGTGGTGTGCATCATTGCCATGGTTCGTCCTTTCAGTCAGTCGCGAACGGCCGCTCAGGCCAGACGGGGGTTGAAGCCGGGGTAGGCCTTGGCCAGGTTCTCCCAGGCCGCACGCTGCTCGGCCGTGACGGCGCCCGGAATGGCGGGCTCCAGCTCCAGATACAGATCGCCCGGCTCGGCAGAGGGGATGCCGCGGCCCTTCAGGCGCAACTTGCGGCCACTGCCCGATCCGGCCGGGACGGTCACCTCGACCGTCCCACCGGCTGGCGTGGTCACCTCGATGGCGCCGCCAATGGCAGCTTCCCAGGGGGATACACGCACGCGCTGATAGACGTCCTTGCCCTGCACGCGCCAACGCGCATCCTCGCGGAATACGACCTGCAGCATCAGATCGCCCGCCGGCCCGCCGCCGAAACCCGGACTGCCCTGCCCGGCCAGACGGATCATCTGGCCTTCGCGAACGCCCTTGGGAATTTTCACCTGCAGGCTGCGCTGCTCGGGAATGACGTGGCCCTGCTCGTCCAGGCGCGCACTTTGCAGCATGATGGTGCGCTCGACGCCCATATAGGCATCGCGCAGCTCCAGTTCGATCTTGGCGTGATGGTCTTCGCCGCGCATGCTGTGGCTGCCGCCGTGGGCACGTCCTCCGCGCTGGGCGCGTTGTGCGCGCGCGGCCTGGCCGAACAGCTGTTCGAAGAAGTCGCTGTAGTTGCCATCGCCGGAGAAACCCTGAAAGCCGCCGCCACCATCGGTGAATTCGAAACCGGCATCCCAGTTCGGGGGCGGTTGGTAATTGCCGTCCGGGCCCATGCCGGCCTGCCAGTTGGCGCCGAGCTTGTCGTAGGCGGCCCGCTTTTCGGGGTCGGAGAGCACGGTGTTGGCCTCGTTCACCTCGGCCATGCGCGCGGCGGCATCCGGCTCCTTGCTCACGTCCGGGTGGTACTTGCGGGCCAGCTTGCGAAAGGCCTTCTTGATGTCATCGGCCGTGGCGCCCTTATCGACGCCCAGCACCTTGTAGTAGTCCTTGAACTCCATGAATGACGGCTCCTGTGGGTGGACTGCCAGCCGCCCGCCGCCTGGCGGACGTGCTCGCTGCCATTATGGGCATATAGGGATGCGCTGCGGACAAATCAACTGCGCGCGATGCGCTCCGGGAAGGGAATCCGCGTGCTGAACTTGGCTCGCTTCACGCTGAAGAACGAACGCACGTTGCGCACATTGGCATTGCGCGTGAACAGGCGCTGGCTCAGCGCCATGAAGGCCGGCATGTCGGCCACAGTGGCAATCAGGATGAAATCCGGCCCGGGCGAGGTGCGGTAGCACTGCTGGATGGCGGGCTCGGCCACCGCAAGCTGTTCGAACTGCTGCTGCTCCTCCTCGGCCTGCACGTCGAGCGTGACTTCGACAATCGCGGTGAGGCCGGCGCCGGTCAGCGCGCGCAGGGCGTCTCCACCAAGGATGCTGACGGTGCGCTCGATGAACCCCAGCGCCTGCAGCCGGCGCACGCGACGCAGGCAGGTGGGGGGCGAGATATGGCAGCGCTCGGCCAGCGCCTGATTGGTCAGGCTGGCATCCTGCTGCAACTGCTCGAGCAGGCGCCAGTCGGCAGCATCCAGCTCGACTCCGCCAACATCGTATTCATTCATTTCATGAAAATTAAAAAAGTGAAATTTTTATTGATTGGCAAGTTATGGAGAAATTTTATTTCTTTGTACTTGATATTTCAACACTAAATTTCTCACACGATTTCCTATGATTCGGCATATCTATTGTCTGGAGCAAGAACATGTGCGGAATCGTCGGTGGAGTGGGAAGCAGCAACGTGGTGCCGGTGCTGGTGCAGGGCCTGCAGCGTCTGGAATACCGCGGCTATGACTCCTGCGGCGTGGCCGTATGGAACGACGGCCTCAAGCGCGCCCGCAGCACCTCGCGCGTAGCCGAGCTGCTGGAGCAGGTGCAGCACGACAAGCTCGATGGCTATACCGGCATTGCCCACACGCGCTGGGCCACACATGGCGCGCCCGCCGTGCACAATGCGCATCCGCACTTCAGCTACGGCCCCCATGTGGATGCCGCCAACACGGCCAACAAGCCGGGCCGCATCGCGCTGGTGCACAACGGCATCATCGAGAACCACGACGCGCTGCGCGCCGAGCTGCAGGCCAAGGGCTATGCCTTTGCCAGCCAGACCGATACCGAAGTCATCGCGCACCTGATCGATTCGCTCTACAACGGCGACCTGTTCGATGCCGTCAAGCAGGCGCTGGCGCGTTTGCATGGCGCCTATGCCGTGGCGGTGATCGCGCGTGACGAGCCCCACCGCATCGTCGGCGGCCGCGCCGGCTCGCCGCTCATCCTGGGCATCGGCTCCGATGGCGCGCACTATCTGGCCAGTGATGCCATGGCCCTGGCCGGCGTGACCGACCAGATCATCTATCTGGAAGAAGGCGACGTGGTCGACCTGCAGCCGGGCAAGTACTGGATCGAGAATGCCGGCCAGCGCCTGACGGCGCAGGACCGCCCGGTCAAGACCGTGCACGCCCACAGCGGCGCCGCCGAACTCGGCCCCTACCGCCACTACATGCAGAAGGAAATCTTCGAGCAGCCGCGTGCGCTGGCCGATACGCTGGAAGGCGTGGCGGGCATCGTTCCCGAGCTGTTCGGCGACGGTGCCTATCGCATCTTCAAGGAGATCGACCGCATCCTGATCCTGTCCTGCGGCACCAGCTACTACAGCGGCTGCACGGCCAAGTACTGGCTCGAAGCCATCGCCGGCATCCCGACCGATGTGGAAATCGCCAGCGAGTACCGCTACCGCACCAGCGTGCCGAATCCGAAAACGCTGATTGTCACCATCAGCCAGAGCGGCGAAACCGCCGACACGCTGGCCGCGTTGCGCCACGCCAAGTCGCTCGGCATGACGCACACCCTGACGGTCTGCAACGTCTCCACCAGTGCCATGGTACGCGAATGCGAGCTGGCCTATATCACGCGTGCCGGCGTGGAAATCGGCGTGGCTTCGACCAAGGCCTTTACCACCCAGCTGGCCGGCCTGTTTCTGCTGACACTGGCAATCGGCCAGGTCAAGGGCACCATCCCCGAGGACAAGCAGGACGAGTACCTGCAGCGCATGCGCCATCTGCCGCTGGCCATTCAGGCCGTGCTGGCGCTGGAGCCGCAGGTGATCCAGTGGTCGGAAGCCTTCGCCAAGAAGGACAACGCCCTGTTCCTGGGCCGCGGCATGCACTATCCGATCGCGCTGGAAGGCGCGCTCAAGCTCAAGGAAATCAGCTACATCCACGCCGAGGCGTATCCGGCCGGCGAGCTCAAGCACGGTCCGCTGGCGCTGGTGACCGAAGCCATGCCGGTGGTGGTGGTGGCGCCCAACGACGAGCTGATCGACAAGCTCAAGAGCAACATGCAGGAAGTGCGTGCGCGCGGCGGGGTACTGTATGTGCTGGCCGATGCGGACAGCAACATCCAGAGCGAGGAAGGCATCCATGTGATCCGCATGCCGGAGCACTACGGCAGCCTGAGCCCCATCCTGCACGTGGTGCCGCTGCAGCTGCTGGCCTACCACACGGCCTGCGCCAAGGGGACGGATGTGGACAAGCCGCGGAATCTGGCGAAGAGCGTGACGGTGGAGTAATTTCCGGTGTCAGCTGCTGTGCAAGACCAGTTCATCACCGGCACACAAGGCCGGCTGTTCGTCCGCAACTGGACGCCCGCGAGCAGCGACAGCGCGCAGGCGCCAATCATCCTGTTTCACGACTCGCTCGGCAGCGTGGAGCTGTGGCGCAGCTTTCCGCAGGCGCTCAGCACGGGCACCGGGCGGCAGGTAGTTGCCTATGACCGGCTCGGCTTCGGCCGCTCCGACGCCTATCCCGCCACGCTGCCGCTCGACTTCATCGCGCGGGAGGCGGAGGATGACTTTGCCGTGCTGATCCGGGCACTGGGCTTGCAGCAGTTCATCCTGCTCGGCCACAGCGTGGGGGGAGGCATTGCGGTGAACTGTGCGGCGCGCTATCCGCAACAGTGTGCCGGTCTGGTCACCATGGCGGCGCAGGCCTTTCGCGAAGAACGCACGGTGCGCGGGCTGGAAGAGGCGCGCGTCCTGTTCCAGGATCCGGCGCAACTCGAGCGGCTGAAGAAGTACCACGGCGACAAGGCCCGCTGGGTGCTGGATGCGTGGATCGATTCCTGGCTGCATCCGGAGTTCGAGCACTGGAGCCTGCGCCCGGTGCTGCCCGAGGTGCGCTGCCCTGTCCTGGCCATTCATGGCAGCGAGGACGAGTACGGTTCGAGCGCGCATCCCGAGCAGATCGGCGCGCTCTCGGGCGGGCCGGCGCGGGTGGAGATCATGGCCGAGACGCGCCACCTGCCGCACCGCGAGCGCGAAGATGAGGTGGTGCGCCTGGTGGCGGAGTTCGTCCGGCCTCTGGCATAAGTCCGCCAGCCCGGCAGCGCCTGCCACCCGGCATCAGCCCTGAGCCCCGAGCCCCGAGCCCTGAGCCCTGAGCCCTGAGCCCTGAGCCCTGAGTCCCTGAGCCCTGAGCCCTGAGCCCTGAGCCCTGAGCCCTGAGCCCTGAGCCCTGAGCCCTGAGCCCTGAGCCCTGAGCCCCGCAGCGTATCAGCCGGAAGCGTCCAGAAAAATCCAGATCGCGTTCAGCGCATACACGGCCGCAATGCCGACACTGATCCAGCTTACCAGCCGCAGCACCTTGCCCCGCGGCCGCATCACCAGGCCGATGATGACCATGCCCGACATCAGCATCGCCGCCAGAATGGTGCCCATGTGCGCCGGCGAGGCCGCGGCCAGGAGCGGCCCCGGCACGTAGAAAGCATCGTCGATCGACAGGATCAGCACGTTGAACAGATTGCTGCCCAGCAGGTTGCCAAGCGCCATGTCGAGCGCCCCCATGCGCAGCGCCGCCAGGGTGACGGAAATTTCGGGCAAGGTGGTGACCAGCGCCATCAGCACCGTTCCGGCAAAGCTGCGCGACAGGCCGACATGCGCGGAGAGCGCATCCACCACCCAGGGCAGCGCACTGCCCGCCAGCAGCACGGTCGTGGCCGAGAAGACGAAATTGCGCCAGGTCTGCATGCGCTCGGCACGCGGAGTTTCCGGCGGCAGCGCGATGCCGTCCAAGCCTTCGAGCAAGCGTCGCTCATGCTGGTGCACACTGCGCAAGGCCAGCAGGTACAGGCCCAGCAGCAGCGGACTGAACACGCCGATGTAGAGCACATCCGCCAGCAGTTCGCCCACCAGCAGCCCCAGCGCGACAAAACCCAGCATCACCACGCCGAAGGCGGCCGACAGCACGTGGGTGTCGCTGGCGTGGCGGTAGAGCGGTTCGCGGCGCTGCACCATGTCCACCACCACCAGGAACAGCAGGTTGAATACGCAGGCCCCCAGCGCATTGCCCACGGCCAGGTTGGGCGCCTGCACCACGGTGACGGAACTGATGCCCGAGGCGAGCTCGGGCAGCGAGGTGATGGTGGCCAGCATGGCCAGGCCGACCCAGCCGCGCCCCCAGCCGTAGATCTCGGCCAGCCGGTCGGCGCTGCGGCTGAGCGAGTAGCCGGCCCAGGCAATCACCACGGCACAGGCCAGCAACTGAAGCAGGATCCAGGCAAGCGTCACGCCCCCTCCTTTCATCGAAGATCAGGACCAGTGTACCCTCCTGCTCACCCGCTGGCGGGTTCCTCCACGATGGCCCTGCCGGCCCCGGCGGCCATTGCGGACAGGGAACCAGCGCCGCCTCCTGCGGGCAGACGCTTACCAGCGCACCGTCAAGCCGGCGCCCACGGTATGCGTCACCGGGCCGGATTGCAGGCTGCGGCGGTAGCCCAGATCGAGGTCCACATCCTTGTTCAGGTGGTAGATGCCGCCCAGCAAGGCGTAGGACTGCGTACGCGGCCCTTCACGGTCGGCATTGCGATTCGCGCCGACGTCCAGGGCCAGCGTCCAGTCTGCATGCGGCGCGTACAGCAGCGCCGTGGAAGCACTCCACAGGCCCTTGCGCTGGCCATCGCGGTTGTCGTTGTGGGTGCCGCCCACATTCACCAGCCAGGTCAGCGGCTCGGCCTCGTACTGCGCCAGCAGGTGCAGCGCAGTCGTGGCGCGGCCATTGCCCAGGCCCTTGTCATGGTTGCCGCTCGGCAAGGTCAGCACCGGCTTGAGTGCCAGCGACCAGCGCTCGCCCAAATGGAAGCGCCACTTGGCCTGCAGCGTCACATCGCCCACGCCCTGCTGGCGCGCCTCGCCAGGTACCCGGTAGGAGGTGTGCGGCAGGCTGATGCCGAGGTCGACATCGTCATGCACGCCGTAGGCAAAGCCGGCGCTGGAGGACTGTACGCGCTCGATGCCCGCGTCGGTGCGGGTGCGGTCATGGTCGCTGCTCAGTTCGAACTGGCTGTGGCCCTTGCCCTGGGTGCCGGTATCGTCGGTGATGAGGGGATGCGCCGCCATGGCGGCGCCAGCCAGCAGGGACAAACCTGCTCCGGCAAGCAGGCGGGAGCAATGGGAGAGGGACAGAAAAGACATGATGATCTGGGTCAGGTGACAAAGTCGCACATTATCACAACTCAATTGCAATAAATGCGATCCAGATTACAATTTTTTAACCATGCAGGCCCGGCCGACAGACTCTGCGCACGCCAGGCCCCGCCCCGCCGCTTACCCCGCGTCTGCGGGAGGCGCCCCCGCCGCATCCTTGGGCAGCGCGCAATCCAGCTGGAAGTACGGGCGCATCAGGTCTTCCATGGTGTAGAAGCCGGCCGACTTGTCACGCAGATTGTCGAGCGCAAACAGAATGCCATTCCCAAAGGCCTCGCGCGCGATCGATTCGTGCTTGAGCCGCACCGTCTGGTACGGAAAGCCGAACAGCACCTCGTGCACGCCGATGATGCCGCCCGCCCGCACGGCGCGGATGCGGTCATGCTCGATGCCCAGTTCGCCGGCAATCACCTTGGCCGTGCCCGACACCTCGGGCTTGCTGCGGAAGTGCTCCTCGAACACCTCCACGTCGATATCCGGCAGGATGCGGCGCAGCACCTTGGCCGCCATCAGCAGGAAGTTGATGCCCACCGTGATGTTGGGGCTGTGCATGACGACGGTACGCTCTGCCAGCTGACGCAGCAGCTCCAGGCGTTCCTCGGGATAGTCCGAAATCGCAGAGATGATGGTGATGCCGCGGCTGGCCGCTGCTTCGCCGTAGTAGAGCACGCCATCCTCGCCCGAGAAGTCGACGATGGCATCGACCGGGAAGCGGTCGAGCAAGGCGCCGGCATCCATTTCGTCGATGGTGTGGAACGGGGCCGGATGCGGCGACTCCACGCCCAGCACTTCGGCCACGGACTGGTGCCTGCTGCTCATCGAACGGCGCACCACCCACTCCAGATGGGTCTGGGGGGCATTGAAGAGGACGGTCGCCACGGCGCGGCCGGTGCGGCCGAATCCCAGCATGCCGACGCGCAAGGGTTTCTTGTTCATGTTGTGCTCCTTTTCCAGTGCGCCGGGCACGGGGCCCGGCAGGCAGTTGCAGCGGTTCAGGGCAACTGGAATGCCATGGCTGCAACAAAGGTCGGTATGGCAGCGGCCAGGGCGAGAATACCCGGGTTGACCGCGCCATGATCGAAATAGCGGCGCAGAATGGCCACGCCCGCAGGGTTGGGGGCGTTGGCGATCACGGTCATGCCGCCGCCCGTCACGGCGCCGGCCACCAGCGCCACCTTGAATTCGGGACTGAGGCCATCCACCAGCGAACCGAGATAGGTCAGTGCTGCATTATCGGTGAATGCCGTCAGGCCCATGGCCCCCCAGAATACCGCATCGCTGGACAGGCTGGTGAGTACCGGCTTGAGCCACCACTGCTGCTGGCCACCCAGCACCACCAGACCGGCCAGGAAAAAGCCCACCAGCAGGCCCTCGCGCAGAATCAGCCGGTCCTGGTGGCGGCCATAGGCCGTGACCACGCCCATGAAGAACAGGAACAGGCCGATGAACAGCACGGGATGGTGCGCCAGCACCACCACCATGACCAGGAAGGCCAGGTGCGTCAGCACCAGGGCCAGTGGCACGGGTTGCTGGCCTTCGTCGCCCTGGGCGGAGCCTTCGCGGTCCAGCTTGAGCAGCTGGCGGCCGAACACCATGGTCACCAGCACCGCGTTGATGGTTACCGCCAGCGCGGCCTTCCAGCCGAAAGTCTTCAGCATGAAGGCGCTGTCCCACCCCCAGGCCTGGGCCACCATCAGCACCGGCGGCGCCGCATAGGAAGTGAGCGTGCCGCCGATGGAGACGTTGACAAACAGCACGGCCAGCGTGGCGTATTTCAGCAGCGGCGAGACGTTGACGCGCGCAAACAGCTCGCGCGACAGCATCATGGCTGCCAGCGTCATGGCAGCCGGCTCGGTGATGAAGGAACCGAGAATCGGCACCACCGTCAGCACCACCAGATAGGTAGCCACCGTGCGCGGCAAGGGCAGCAGGCGCGCCAGCAGCTGCACCACCTTGCCGGCGGTCTGCAGGATGGGCCGCGTGGCGGCAATCACCATCACCACGAAGACGAACATCGGCTCGGTGTAGTTGCGCGTTTCCAGGTATTCCATGGCGGCGGGGGCGCCGAGCATGATGATCATCACGATGGTGAGGATCATGGCCCAGAAGCCGAACACGGCCTCCACTTCGCCCAGCAGGTGGTAGATGCCTGCATGGCGCGGATGGCGGTGCGCCAGGCGCTCGAACCATTTGGTGGAGAAGGTGTGCAGCACGGCCAGCGCGAAGATTGCGGCGGCGGCCAACTGGAAGCTGGTCGGATTCATGGAGTCGTCTTTTCGGTAATCAGGAACACACCGGGCACAGCCGGATGCTGCGCCACTGGCCACATCACCGCAAATGCCGCGAAATAAGCACCAATGCCGCATGGATCACGGTGGTAAACACCGGATGCTGCAGGGAGCGCCGATTCTAGTGCCCGAATTATTTCGTGTAAATCTGAAAATATCTAAGATATCATTCGAATAAATCTGATGATTACGACACCCCGTGATGAACTACAAGCACCTCAAGTACTTTCTGCATGTGGCTGAAGCCGGCGGCATCACGCGGGCCGCCGAGCAGCTGCACCTCACGCCACAAACGCTGAGCAGCCAGATCCAGCAACTGGAGGAGGCGCTCGGCAACGCCCTGTTCGTGCGGCAGGGACGCCAGCTGACACTGACCGAGTTCGGCCGGCTGGCATTGGACTATGCACGCGACATCTTCGCGCTCGGCCGCGAGATGGAAGCCAGCCTCAAGAGCCGCGCCGACAGCGGCCGGCCGCTGGAGCTGCGCGTGGGCGTAGCCGATGCCGTGCCCAAGCCGCTGGTGATGCACCTGCTCGCGCCGGCACTCAAGCTGCACCCGAACAGCGTGCGGCTGGTGTGCCGCGAATGGCGGCACGAGCTGCTGCTGGCGGATCTGGCCTTGCACCGCATCGACCTGGTGATTGCGGACGCACCGATGCCGGCTTCGGTCAGCGTCAAGGCGCGCAGCCACCTGCTGGGACAGCTGCCGGTGTCGCTGGTGGGCCGTCCTGAACTGCTGCAGGGACGTTGCCTGCCGCAAGGACTGGACGGACTGCCCATGGCCCTGCCGGGCGAAGACGCGCTGCTCTCGGCGCGCCTGCATGCCTGGCTGGACCATCACAAGCTGCAGCCGGTTGTGGTGGCCGAATGCGATGACCCGGCACTGGGAATGGAGCTGGCCAAGGAAGGCCATGCGGCCATGCTCTACCCCTCGACACTGACGCCCGAACTCGAGCGGCAATTCGGTCTGGTGCGCGGCGGGGAACTGCCCGGGTTGGTGGAAGAGGTCTATGTCATCACGCTGGATCGGCGCATCAGTCATCCGGGGGTGAAGGCCATCCTGCAGGGACCGCATGATTTCCTGCAGCATTCGGCGCCCACGGTGCGCCGCAAACGCGCCCGGACTTCCCAGGCAAGGTGAACGACTAACCGAAGAGCGAGAAACTGGTGAACGCCCGCTGTTGCACCAGGTTAGTCAAAAAACTGATTTTATAACCAATTAGACCAATTCATAAAAGCCTTTCGGTCAGGAAAATGGGAAAATTCCTGTCACTTTCGGACTATTTCAAGCCTGGATTACAGAGGAAGCACCATGCAAGGGTTTCCATGCAGACGAAAAGTGCTTGCGCCCGGAGCACGAATGTGAAATAGTTCACGCAAAATTCCCCATGGATAGCCCCTGTTGCCTCGGCGGCGGGCGTCCATCGTGTCCCGGGCAGTACTGGACACGCCTTGAACGCAAATGCTTCAGGAGTAGGACGATGACGAACCTGTCTCTGCTGGATCTGGTGTTGCCTTACATGCTGTCCGGACAAGGCCTGGGGCCTTGGCATGCGGCCCTGGGAGCCATCATGGTCGACTGGCATGAAAGTGCCATGGCTGCGGAAGGTATCGCGTTGCGGGGACGTGCGCAGTTCGACCTCTCCGGGCAACCCTACATCGATCCGGCGCGCGGCCGCATCGGCTTCCGCGCCAAGACCGGGGGGGCGCACCCCCATGATGACCCTTCCCGGCGCGACCCCTGGCTGGACCTGCGTGACGCAGGGATCGATTTCGAGCTGCATGCGCCCCGGATGGCCTCCTCCGTCGTTGCGGCGGCTGCGGTATCGTCCGAACCACTCGTCAGTGTTCTGGCTGCCCTTGACCCGCCTCCTCTCGATGTGCCCAGCGATTATGTCAGCACCGAGTTCACGCTCGACATGGTCCTGACTTCGCTGGCGTTGCGCCCGCCCCTGCTGCGCGGCGCGCGCCTGCGGCCGGACGATGGCCTGCTCGAACCCGACGAGGCGCACCCGGACGTGGCCTTCTGGCTGCCACGCCTGAAATTGCGTCTGCAGCAGGATGCGGCCGGCTTGCTGACGCTGGATTTGCTGAGCGTGGGCAGTTCCGGACTGGACGATGCCGGTGACCTGGGGCTGGCCGAGATGGTCCGGATGGAGCCGCCCTACGCCTTCATCGGAGACTCGCGCGTGGTAGGTTTCGGCTTCCGGCGCGCAGTGCTGGACCTGTCCGACCAGTCCACGCCGCCGGAGGTGCTGGAGCAGTTCGGCTACGATGAAAACTGGAAGGGGCTGTATCTGCCGGAGATCCGCCTGTTCGTGGCCCCGCACGGCATGCGCGATCTGGCGGTATCCGCCGGCGCACGCAACCTGCTGATCGGACTGGGAGACTCCCCCGGCATTACGGGCGATTTTGATCAGTCGATCATCAACCAGGGCGGGACGATGTCAGTGTCGGCTCGCTTCTTTGCGGCCGGCAACCGCGTCATCGGCTTCAACTCCCATGCGGATGGGAGTGCGAGTGCCGCCCTGCCACAGAAGACACGCGTCTGCATCGATGCGGCCGGCGCCAGACCGCCGTATGTCTACCAGGCAACACTGGATGGAGCGGCACTCACGGCAGCCGGCGACCCCAATGTCTTCGACCTCGATCTGGCTTCCCGCAACAGTGCAACGCTCACGCTTCAGGCCAGCACCGCAAGCTCCAGTGCCACGCTGACCCTGATGCTGACGCGTCGTGTCGAGCTGGCGCAACCGACACCCGGTGGGGCGCTGGCCCAGCCGGGCATGGAAATCCATACCGACGCCGTAACCATGGGCGGCACGGCCGTGAGCACGCACGAACTGGCCATCATTGCCCAGAATGCAGACTACGCAGTGGTCGCGCTCAGTCCGCCGCATGCGCAAACACAATGGACAGTCAACGGCACGGACAGCGGCCCCTCGACCAGCGTGCAGGTGCCCGTGGCTCCAGGGACGAGCGCGCAGGTCAAGGCCACGGTGCCTGGCGCGGCCGGCGGCATGACGGAACTCGAATGCTTCTTTCGCTTTGACCGCCCCAAACCGAGCCAGCATCCGCATGGTGCCGAATCAGGTGTTGGCGCGGCCACCTCGGACGGGCTGGCCGGGTCGTTGCCGCCGACAGGGCACACGTATTGCGTCGACTCCGGCAACAGTGCCACGCGCCCCGCCGCATCCACACGGGACGATGCCCGCTTTCCGGGTGGCAGCAGTATCGGCCAGGCCTATGGCCCGATTCTGCAGAGCCTGCCCCAATCCGCCAGTGTCACCATTGAAGGCTATGCCAGCACCGAGGCCGACCCGAACGACGGCAGCTACAACCTGCTGCTCTCGCGCCGGCGTGCAGAGGCTTTTGCCGAACTGATTCGTGCTGCTGCGCCGGGCCAGTCCTTCAGCTACACCATCACCGGCAAGGGGGAGCACGGCGATGTCTCCCTGGAATCACGACGGCAGAACTGGCGGGCCGTGGCCCGCACCACGCTGCCCCCGCAACCCGAGACGCTGATCCAGGGCCGCGTCACCCGTGGACAGAACCAGCCGCAGCCGGTATTCGTCGATCCGCCTGACCCGACGCCGAAGCAGCCTGCCACTCCTGACTGGTTCCGCGCCTTGTGCACCAAGGTACGCATCGTGCGCGACGAATTCGTCGCCGTCGAAATTTGCGGCGAATTCGACATCCAGACTCCGACGGAAAACTACCTGCAGGCTCAGGGCCACGGTGGCGACGCAGCCCTGGTCGGCCTGGGCGGCAACCCGGCAGACGGCATTCTCAAGGCGCGCATCCTCTTTCAGATCGACAACGCGACTGGCAACTGGTCGGCACAGGCCTTTCTGGGAGCCGACCCTGCTGACCGCAACGGCCTGTTTATGCTGGGACAGCTTCCTGGCCAGCCACTGCAATCTTCCGATGTCGGCCGCAACTTGCTGGGCATGACGGTGCTGTTCTGGCCCCTGCTGGATGCCACTGCGCCCGCGAACCCGTGCGCCGGCAACCTGATTCCTGCAGCGCTGTCGCTGGGCGCCATTGGTGTTGCCACCGCGCTGGCCGAAGCGGGCTGGTTCACCGTCGAGCGCATCATCTGGTATGGCGGGGAACTGGTGATCAAGCACACCGAGGGGTCCGGCACCGGCGTTGCCCTGCTGCTGGATGTGGAAACCGCCCTGTCCGCCGATGTTTCCCTGGCAGGGTTCACCCTGCTGACGATCCCGCGCGAGCAGCCCATGGTGGTGCGCTACAAGGCCATCGGGATGCGCTTCGGCAGCCAGCCGGGCGAACGCGATTTCCAGTTCCGGCCGGTTTTCGATTCGTCCAAGGGATACACCATCGACCTGTCGAGCCCCGGTGCGATTCGCGTTCCGGACCCGCTGGGCCAGATCGTGCGCATTCTGGGTGCACGCATTGCACGGACCAACCCCCTGTCCTTCGAGTTCGATCTGGGATTCGGCGTGGATCTTGGCGTGGTCTCCATCGACCGCGCCCGTATCCGCATGACGGCTAACACGAACGGCGCCAGTCCCGATTTTGGCGTGGAGTTGACCGCCTTTGGAGCCAGCGTGGATATCCCCGGCGCCCTGGCCGGCAAGGGGTACATGGAGCTGGGTCAGGAAATCGGCGGCCAGATCGACCTGACGCTGGTTCCCATCAGTACCCGTGTGTGTGCCGGCCTGAAGATCGCGCAGATTCCGGAACAGCAAGGTGGCCCCGCCACTGGCGTGATCGTGACGCTGGAGGTGGAGCTTCCGGTCTGCATTCCCCTGGCCAATTCCGGCCTGGGGATCTACGGTTTTCTCGGCCTGTTCGCGATGCACTACGGCCGCAACGAAAGCGGGCTGGAGAATTCGGCCGTGCCGGCGCTGGCCTGGCTCAAGGACCGCGCGGATGGCAACCCCACCAACCTGAGCGCCTGGAAACCGGCCATCGACCGCTGGGCCTTTGGCGTGGGCGCCATTCTGGGCACCGTGGGCACCAGCGTGCTCCTCAACCTCAAGGGGGTGCTGCTGCTCGAGTTGCCGGGTCCGCGCATCCTGTTGCTGATGAAGGCGCGCATGCTGCAGGCCATGCCTGCGCTGGGCGACAAGAATGCCGAAGGCAATCTGCTGGCAGTAATCGACGTCGATGCGGCCAAGGGAACGCTGACCATCGGGCTGGTGGCGGACTACACCATAGATCCCCTGATCCAGCTGCGTCTCCCGGTAGAAGCCTTCTTCAATCTGGGTGACAGCAAGGACTGGCATCTGTATCTGGGACGCTACGATGACCCGGTACAGGCCAGCCTGTTCGGCGTGGTCGAAGGTTCCGGCTACCTGATGCTGTCGGGCAACGGCATTCCGGCCCATGGCAGCCTGCCTGCAGTCCAGGGATTTTCCATCGGCACCGGGCTGTATGCATCCTTTACCTGGGGCAGCGTTCCGGCCCGGCTGTATGCGCGCATCGCGGGCGGCTTCGAGGCGGTGGTCGGCTTCGAACCCTTCCGGCTGAGCGGCACGATGGAGGTCCGCGGTGAATTGCGCCTGTTCATCGTCAGCATCAGCGCCTGGGCCCGGCTGACCATCGATTCAGGGGAGGAACTGGTGAACGGCCTGCTGCGGCAGTTCACGCGCATCGATGGAGAAATCTGCGGCAAGGTCAAGTTCGTGTTCTTCAGCGTGAAGGGGTGCGTGCACTTCAGGCTGGGAAACAGCAATATTCCTGCACCCGTGGCGCCAGAACTGGTGCGCGACCTCAAGCTCGTGTCCCGCTCGCCCGCCCTGGTCGTCGGAACCGGCGTCGACCGAGGAGTGGATACCGGCATAGGCACCGGTGTGCGCACGGCAGACGCCCAGCCACCCATTGACGAAAATGCCATCCCGGTGGTGCCCATCGACGCCATTCCGGTCCTGATGATGAGTGCCCCGCCCCAGGCTGACAGTCTCAAGATCTGGGACAAGCCGCCGACGACGCCTTCGGGCAGCAGCAGCGACGGCTGGACGCGTCGCGGGAGCAACTGGTACCACTACCAGCTGCACGAAGTGGTGGTGGAGCAGCCGATCGGCCCCGGACCGGCACCCAGCACCTGGTGGACCGCCAAAAAGCCCACGGATGAGAATGCCGACGTGCAGCTGGCCCTGCTTTCTTGGGTGCCAGTGGCCACACCCAAGGCCTTCACGCGCGGCCGCTTTCAGGAAGAAACCATCGTGGAACGCTGGGGCACGGTGTGTCACCCGGCTGCGCCTGCTACATCGACGCTCTGGACTTTCGGCGACACACCACTGGGCATGTCGCCCCACGGCTGGACCCTGGTCGGGCAGGCCTGGCCCGATCCACCAGACACCGTGCGATCACGGGCGCCCGACCTGCAACTGCAGATCACGGAGCGCTGGCGCTGCGGTCTGGAGCATTACGACCAGATGCGAGGCATCATTGCCGCCAGCGTACTGGGCGTGGCCAGCGCCTGCCCTCCGCTGCGCAAGAAAGAATCGCAGGAGAAGCCATCCGGAAAACCATGGCGCCCGGTATTTCATCGTGAACTGTTGCCGGATCAGCCCCTCACTCTCACCGAAGTGCTGGGCCGCATGCAGACGGGACAGTCCCTGTCACGCGCAGAAGTGCTCACCCAGGCCGGCACCCTGGCCGCAACGCAGTGGGGCGCCTATGTTCCGACCGAAAAGCAGCGAACAGCCGCAAAGCCCTGCTCGGCCCGTGCCCTCGGCGCCGCCATGCCGGACGACAAGGCGCCCGTCGCATTCGGCGATCCGGACGATGCAGAGGCTATCGTCCGCGCCTGGAAGCTGACTGGCTTCGAGCCCGGGGAACTCGGTAACGCCCTGACCCTGCATACAGGCCCGATCGTGGCCGGGCGCGTATTGCTCCTCGTCAGTTCGTTCGTGCTGCGTCAGAAGGCACTGCGCATCCGCCTGCTCGACAAGGATGGCATAACGCTGGGTTACCGCGACGTCTCGGACCCGGACCTGGTGACGGTGCGGGGCTGGCCTGTCGAGTGGACCGACCTGCAATCGCCTTGGTACGACGCGATCTGGCTGGCAGCACGGTTCATGCCGCCCGGCGCTGAAGGAAAGCTGGGGAGCTATGTCAGTGTCATTGTCGACCTCAAGGGTGATTCTGCATGCCATCGTGTGGAAATCGGTCTGCGCCGGGGCAGCTATCTGGTGGATGAGCCCGCACGACTGCTGCGTCCGTTCTATCTGTGCGCCATCGAAATGATGCGCGTCGGCGAAATGGAGCGCCACGATTACGACGAGACCACCGTCACACGCAACCGGGAGGCCGCTGCGGCGGTATTGGGCCCCGACTCTGCCAACGAGGCCCTGCTGCTCCCCGATACGCTGTATCGCGTCGAAGCACGCTGGAGCGGCAAGGTGATCTACCAGGATGCCCGCCCCACGCCCGAACAAGCTGCCGCACTGCAGGCCACCGAGCACCACAGCCACTTCTGGTTCCGCACCGACAGGCACCCCCCGCTGCGCCTGGATCCCTGGATGCTGGTGAGCCTGCCCACGCCCGATGAGCGTCATTGCTTTACGGGCGATCCGCTCAGTCTGGTGTTTGCCACCCCGTCCGTCATGCGCCTGTACGAGGCCTACGGCAAGAAGCTGCAAGTGCGCATCAAGGCGGCATCGTTCCGGCACCCGCCTTCGACTGTCGCCGTGCCGCACCCGTTCCCGATCACCATGGCGACCGTCCGGCCGGTGGCCGCGAGCATTGTCTCTCCGTTCGAAGAGGTGCTGTCCGAACTGGTCAGTGGCAAGAAGCTGCCTCCGGGCGCACTGGGGCCAGGCGACGCCGCCAGGACAGACCCGGACCAGAAGCACATTCCCGGCCTGGGCACGAGCAAGCCCGGCAGTGGTCTGCCCTGCATCGCCGTGGACGAAGAGCGGATCCGCCATTCGCGCGTGGACATCCCGTTCGCCCTGGATCCGTTTACCGACTACCTGATCGTGGTGGAGATGGTTGACATGCAGACGGGCACTTCAGGCACTCCGGTGGAAGTATGGCGACGCGGGTTCTCTACGGGTGCCTATGCATCGCCGCAAGCCCTGGCCACCGCCTTTCTGGGCTATCGGCCGGAGCATCGCTGCGTCAGGGCAGGGAGCATTGCGGGTCTGGCAGGCACATTTCCCGCAAGCGCATCCGGGAACAGCGTGCAGGCCGAGGGGGCCGACTTCGACACGGCACTGCAAGCCTGCGGCATCGAGCCCAGCCTCCCGCCGAAGGAGCCGCGTGTGGTGGCTCTGTGGGAGCAGACAGGGAATACGCCGCCGCAACCCCGGGCCGTGCTGGTGGATGCGCCCGAGCCCCTGCATCGCACTCGTCAGCTGCCGACTCGCATACAGGAGCAGACGCCCGATCGGCCCTCGCGCTGGGAACTGGAGTCCCATGCCTGGCTGGCTCTGGAGGCATACCGGCCCCAGCCGGATGAAATGGTGGCCGACGACGTCTTCGACCGTGTCATCTATGCGCCCGGCGGACAGCGCGCCATCGTACTGCTCAAGCCGGATAGCCGTGGCAAGTCCTTGCAGTTGGGGCTGACGCGGACCCGGTTCAGACATCCCCACCTGGACGGCACCGACGCGGTGGATGAGAGTTACAAATTGGGCTTCGTCGGCTTGCATGCAGCCCCTTGGGAGGAAACATGATGCGTCTAGTAGCTCCCCGGCAGTTCCTGCTGGATGCTGCGGTGCTGGATTGGACCAGCATCGCGCGCCGCCGCAAGGATGACAACTCCGACTGGATGGATGACCTGCGCGAACGGGGCATCGGGAACGGGAGCACCATCCAGTTGCGCTGGATGCTGCGCGCCGCTTCCAGCGACGAGAACGATCCCGAGCCCGCGCTGGGCATGCCGACGGAGCCCTTCCAGGTCTGGATACGCCGGCCCGTTCTGAAGGACATGAAAGCGCTGGACTTTTTCCCGCCCGTGACCGCCCCGCTGGGAACGGTCATCCGCCTGAAGGCCCGACCCCAGGCCTACGTCCGGGTCAGCTTCGATCTGGCCGGACAGCCCGCGCTGGCGCTGGCACTGTCCGGCCCGCCAGGGCTGGAGTCCATCGCGGCCTTCGTGGCAGTGCCTGCCGGCTCGACCAGCGTGGTGCTTGGAGCCAGCCACATCGTCGCTGTCCAGTTCGTGACGCAGTCCGGTACTCCCTGCTCCGTGCAATCCATCCAGGGCATCAGCGCTCAGGACTACGCCAACAGCGACGAGTGGAAGTTGCTGGAACTGGTAGGGCTGCCGGTCGACGGGCCACAGTGGCATGCCCACGCGGGGCGGCAAGGCATGATGGGGCACCCTCTGTCCCCGGTGGAGGCCGCGCTCGATCGCCTGCGCCGCGGTGCTGCACCCTTCGGCTGGCCCTTGGTGATGGGGAACCTGCCGGCTCCGGACTGGAAGCGCCCCGACTTCAAGGGACTGGTCTCCGACGTGGAGCAGGATCTGCTGCACGACCTGTATCAAGCCATGCAACTACCGCCACGCGACCAGGCCGCCTTCACTCTGGAGCGCGCGGTGGAATCGCCCCAGGGCGCTTCGGGCACCATGCAGGACGCCTCCACCGCCACGTACGCTCCGCTATCCATGTTGCTCATGGGAGTGAGCACGGATCCGCTGCTGGCGCTCGCCTGCGGCTTTGGCACGGCCTACACCAGCCTGGAACTTGGGGACGCCAAGGCGGTGCATGAGGCTGCCAATCTCCGTCCGGATTTCATGGTCACGGCCCGCTGGGAAAAGGGGCTGGATGGCCAATCCGCCCCCCTGGAAATGGCGGCGTTGGCGATCCACCTCCGTCCGCCTCTCGCCATACCGTCCCCGGCGCACATGCAGGCGCTGGAGCAGAGCCTGAGCCGCCCGCCGCAACCGGACTCCAGCTGGAGTACCGGCGTGCAGATCGGGTGGGATCGCCTGCCCGAGATGCGCCTGCTGCGTCCCTGCAGTCATGCCGTGGCGCGCGGAGATCCGGCCCGACCGGCACAGCGTGCTCAGGCCGTGATGTCACCCCGCCCCAGCGGTGGCGTCATCCCGCTGGCCCTGGTCGCCCCCCACGCCCAGGATCCCACCCCGCACCGCCTCCATGCACTCGATCCCGGCCTGGAACTGCCCCTGAGCACGGCTCCTGCCTGGGCCCGCTACGGCATCACCCTGCAGGACATCTGGGGGCAATGGAGTGCCTGGTCCGTGACCGATTTCCAGCGCGCGCAACCGCCGCTGGATCCGCCCCGTGTCCTGCACATGCAGTTGCAGGCCATTCCCAGGCAAGCCGGTCGCGTCTGCGATGGCGTACTGACGCTTGACCTGGCCGTGGACTGGAAGGTGCGCCGGCCGCAGTCGATCGAGATTGTCTGCCGCCTGTTCGATGCGCCCTTGCTCGGTGATACTCCCCTGCCCGACAGCTCCGTGCCCTCTGGCGTGCAATGGCAGGCCGGCGGCGCCATCGCCAGCCCGGTCTCCATTGCCTTCGCCGGCGATGCCGACACCCTGCCAGCAGCCGGCCCGGTCAGTATGACGTATTACGACCTGCAGGGCGACAAGCTGGTAACGCCCGGCCCGGTGGACAACGACCCGCAGCAGGATACGCGCCGCTACCGCATCCGTATCGAGGGCTTCGCGCTGGATTACAGCGCCCACCGGCATATCGGCATTGCCGTGTGGTGCCGCGTGCGCGAACGCGCCGCACCTCAGCGCGTCTCCGCCTGGCCGTCCACCCCGCCCGCAGGACCGGCGCTGGCCTTTGCGTCCGATCCGATTCCCCCGGTCCTCGATTTGCCCACGCCCGCCCTGGCCAGCCTCCCGGATGCAGCAGGTGAATGTCATGTGCGCCTGCTTCTGCCCCTGACTGTGGCTGGCGTGATCGGCTACTTTATCTACGAATCCAGCGAGAGCCAGCTACTCGGGCTGGAAGACGGCGCCTCTGCCGGGCTGGTGCAGGGCCCGGACATGCGACAGGGGCTGGCCCAGCGACTCGCCCGGGTCCTGGCGCTGATGCGCCACAAGGCGGTACGCCAGATCTTCACCCGTCGCAACGCAAGCCCCATCGTCACCCGCTCAAGCATCGATATTGCATTGCCCCGCGGCAGCCGCGACATGCACTTTTACGTCCTCATCGGTGTCAATGCCGGCAATATCGAATCGGCATGGCCCACGGGCGAAGCGTTGATCGAGCAGGTGCAGCGTTTCGTCGCACCACAGGTCAGCATTCCGCCGGCTCCCTTGCTGGAGGTCCGGCGCATGGCGACCGGCACTCCCTCGGACTGGGCCACCCACGTCGACATCCGGAGCCAGCCCGGCGCGCAGGTGTCGCATTTCGAGCTGTTCCGTACCCGTGCAGAGGCCGCAGTCCGGTCGCTGGATGCCATGGGCCCGCCCGTGGCCACCATTTCCGGCAGCGGCAACGGCTGGACCATGGAGCCGCTGCCAGCGCCCGATGGCGTGAGCCTGCAACGCGCCACCGGCCAGGATGACCCTGGCGGCTCCTGGAAACGGGTCTGGTACCGTGCCGTCGCCTGGGGAACCGCAGAGGATGACGAAGGAACGCTGGCAGGACGCTCGGAGCCTTCGGCAGCCGTTTCGGTCGTGATTCCTCCTGCAGCCGCGCCCGACCTTTCCCCGCTCACGGCCGTCTGGCCGGGAGGCTCGCCAGACCTGGTGGAAGTACAGTTCTCCAGCACCGCCCCCTGGCAGCCCACGGCACTGGGACCGCACGAGCTGCGTGCCCATGCCAGCGCCGGCAAGACGCCCATGCTCTCCGTGGAGCTGCCGCTGGATCGCCTCCCCACAACGGCACCTGCGGCCGATTCGGGCGCGTGGCGGATCGCGCTGCCGGATGCGGGCACCACACAGTATCGGCTGCTGCTTCGCCGCGCCGACATCCAGCAGCCCGTCGCCATCTCCGTCCATCTGGTCGACCCGCTGGGGCGCACCACGGAGCGTTTGCTGGCCATTCCCGCCGGGCCGATCGACCCTGATCCCGACGTGCTGGGCCTGAATACCTTCGGCATCAGCGGCCGGGGAACGGTCATCAGCTGGCAAAGCCATGCACCGACCGAGCCCCGCAGCAGTGGCCACTACCGCCTGAGCATCACCCTGACTCCCAAGTCGAAACCTCCGGGGATCCCGCGCCCCGTGCCCAATCCGCGTTCGCCCCGCCCTGGCCGCCTCACTCCCGGCGAGTTGCTGCGCAAGCCCTGGCCCGTCGAACGCACCGTCGAGCCGGCCATCCTGCGCACGCCCAGCATCCCCGATATCGAATCGCTGACCGGCAAGCCCAAACCGCTGGTGATCACCATGAATCTGGCAGAGGTTCCCCTTGCGGGAACGCCCCAGAACCCCGTGGAGCCTGATCGTGCATGGCGGCTGGAGCGCAATGCCGGCCTTCATGGGCTCGTCAGCTACACCTTGTTTTATGCTGGCAGCCTGGATCGCGTCACCGTGAGCATCACCGCACCGGATGGACGCCACGCCCAGGCCAGCCGCTAACCCTTTGTACCGAGGTGATGCCATGCCCGCAACCATTGCCACGCTGACCACGCCCTTCGCCCAGCAGCGCCTGCAGGAAGATGGCCTGACCGCGCTGGGCCTGACCATGCCGCTGTTCGCCATGCGCTGGTCTGCCTCCAGCCAGCCTGCCACCTTTCTTGCCGACGAACTGGCGCTTGCCTTGCCCGAACCTTGTGCGCCATTCAGCGGCATGCTGGAATGGCTGGAGTCCGGCAGCGAATTCATCGATGCTTCCGGAGTGCCGATCACGGACGCCGTTGCCGTGGTGCGCCTGCACCCCCAGGCCGCGCAACGGCTCGAACGGCTGGCCGCAGCCCGTTTCACCAGCGATGGCGTGCTGCTGCAGCCGGTCCCGGTTGCCTTTGTGGTGCGACTCGCCGACAAGCCCGACCGGACGCCCCAGCGCATGGAGGCGGGTGATGCCCTGGGCGGAGACATTCCCGCATCCGCGCTAGCCTCTTTCCACGACACGCGCGGCATGATCATCTGCCCGGTGGCCGTGGCGGCCATGCTGGCCGACCTGCTCACGGCATTGCCGGCCCTGCGCCATCCGGCCGCCACCGGCAATGCGGGAGACCAGAACGGCCTGACCACACTGGCGGCGCTGGCTACCGGCAACCATGTCATGCTGTGCAATCTGCACGGTGCACTATTCTCCCCCCTTCCCGGCACCGGCATGATCGTGCAGGGGGGAGGCAGCCCCGGCAATGCCGATACCGGACACATCACCCTGAGCCCCGGCCAGCAGCTGCAGGCCAGCAGTGCAAGCCTGCAACGCCTGCACTGGGGCTGGGCTCCGAACGGCACGCTGGACCAGCTGCCCCTGCCGCTCCCGGGCCTGCCAACCAGTTATCCGCCGCCCCTTTTCAACGGAGTTGCTGCTCCAACTCTGGCACGCAGGTTCCTGCGCGTGTTCGTGGTGGATGCTGCCTGGCATCTGCTGGGCAACCGCAGCCTGGAGAGCATTCGCGGCATCCCCGGGGACGATGGCAATACGCCCACCGACCTGCTGCCACCAGTACGGAACCACGTCACCCTGGATTACCTCACCGACGGCCCCGACGTCCTGGCTGCGTCGCGCCAAGTGGTGGAGCGGCTGACCAATGCGGGAGACGGTCTGGTCATGGCCTGCTCCCCACAATTCGCCCCCACCGGACTGCCGCCTGCTCCCGGCGCACCCGCACACTGGCCCGCCTTTCCCTCACCCAGCACCGCCACGTTCGGAGCCAGCCTGCCGTCTCCCGCCGCCGGACTGTCGGCACGCTGGGCCACCAGCGCATCGCTGGACGTGGTGGTGACGGTGGCCGCCGCTGCCACGCCGGCAGGCACCGGCATTCGCATCTATCCGCGCCAGTTCCAGGAAATCGTCACCTTCTCGGCAGAACCCTCGTTCCGGCGTGGCGACGGCGGCGCGGCACTGGCTGATGGTTTCAATCCCACCGAAGTCCTGCTGGCCAACCCCTTCGGGTTGCCAGAAGGCGCCAACCAGCCTCCTGATCCGACGCTTGTCATGGATATCGTGCTGGCTGCCTCCAATGGCCGGCGCCGCCTGTTTGGCGGATTGAGCGCGGCGGTCAGCGCGCCCGGTACACCCCCCGCACCTCCCGCCTTTGGCGGGCTGGACATGCTGCCTGCGATCCCGCCCAACATGCGTGGCATCTGCCCTGTTCCGCTATTCGGCCTCAAGCCGGCAGCGGTTCCCCCGGGCGGTTCGCCCGGCAGCGTGACCGAGTTGCTGCGCAAGTTTGCGTCCGAAACCACACCGCGCACCGGCCCGCGTCTGCCGATGCAGGCACGTTTCGAAACCATCGTGGCCAGCGCGGTCGGCCCCGCCGCGCCGGATGGCGCGCTGGCCTGGCAGGCCGTGTGCACCGGAGCGCGATGGATGGACGAATCCCGCTCGGCCCGACACGCCCTGGGGAACCCCGGCAATCCCCCCGGCCCTGATGTGCATGCCAGCGGCCTGCGGGTGGATGGCCAGCTGGCCCATGACCTGGCCTGGCATGCCCTGCGCCGGGCTCGCCCGCTGTTGCCGCTGCCGGGATCTCCCGGCGTTCTGGATGGCTGGCTGCTGTTTGCTGCAGGAGACAATTTCAACCTGCCGCCAGTGCCCGCCGGGGCCGGCAGCCCGACCGGCATGGGTGCGCTGCTGCAGACGGTTGCCCCGCAATGCGAAACCCCCGAGCTTTCGCTCGCACCGGACAGCATGTTTTCCGGCCCCGCTCCCAGCCTGCAGGCCATCACCGATGATCTGGCCGGCCGCCTGGGTATCAGCCCCTCGCCCGCCATCAGCCTGCACAATGCCGACCGTCAGCTGGCACAGGTAAGGCGCGAATACTGGGTCTCACGCAAGGGGCGGCGCGACACCCTCTGGTCACTGCGCAGGGTACTCGCCGATGCACGCGAACTTGTCTACATCGAGAGCGCGCAGTTTGCGCGCACCGCACAGCCCGGCCAGACGGGCGCGCATGCCATCGACCTGGTGAATGTGCTGCTGGAAAGCATGACGCAACATCCTGCCTTGTGTGTCATCGTCTGCGTTCCGCGCATGACCGACATGCAGGCCTCTCACGGCGGCTGGGTACGCCAGGCGCTGGCTGCCCGCCGTGAGGCTGCCATGGCTTTCGCGGCCAACCCCACTGTCGCCCGACGCTTTGCGCTGTTTCACCCAAGCGGTTTTCCGGGTCGCGCGGTCGCCTTGCGCGGCAGCACCGTGATTGTCGATGATGTGTACGCGCTAACGGGCAGCAGCCACTTCCGCCGGCGCGGCCTCACGTTTGACGGCGCCGCCGATCTGGCGACGCTGGACCGTGCACTCGATCAGGGCTACAGCCGCCGCATCCGTGCCTTCCGGCGCCTGCTCATGGCAGGCCGGCTCGGGATCACACCACCAGCAGGCGCCAACTTGCCCCTCAGCGCCGAATGGATCCGCCTGGAGCGTCCGCGTAGCGCCTTCGCCCTGGTGCAGGACATGCTGGAGCAAGGGGGACTGGGTGTCATCCAGCCACTCTGGGAAGGGCCTGCCGACGACAGCGTGCTGCCACAGACCGCAGCGGTGGCCGATCCGGATGGCGCTGATAGCAGCAATTTCCTGCCCCTGTTTGCCACGCTGCTGGGCCCGGATGCCTGATACCGAGCCATCCGCCGTCAATCCGTGCGCTCCATGCGCAGCACCATCGGCGCATCCGGCTGCGGGTTGTAGCAAGTGCGATAGCCCAGCTCCGAACGGCGTGCATCGTCATCCCAGGGTGCCGTACGCTCGGAGCGGTAATTGAAATGCAGCTCCGGCGGCTGCACGACCGACCGTACGATGATGCGCTCGATCGCCTCGTCGTCAGGGTGCCCGAAAATCGCCCCGTTGCTGCTGATCAGGAAGCGGGGGGACTCAATCAGCGCCAACAGGGCATCGCTGGTGTTCGACTTGCTGCCATGGTGCGCCATCTTCACGGCATCCACCTGCAGGCGCCGCTGCCCGCGCTCGCGCAACAGGCGCTTGAGCGATGCAACGATCAGCCCCGGATGGGCATCGCCAAGCAGCAACAGGCGCATGCCGTGGTACTCCAGCAGAAAGGCAATGCTGGCCCCATTGGGCACTGCGCGATCCGGTAGCGCCTGTCGCAACAGGCGCGCGTCCAGCTCTGGCGTGGAGCCCAGCAGCGTCTTGTCGGTGAGGTATTTCTTCTGGGTTGCCAATGCAGCCCAGGCCGCCTCCAGATCGCCTGGCGCAAACCGGGTCAGCGTCTTGCGCCACATCTCGCGCATGCGGTCGAGTTTGGCCCGTGTCGGCGACAACAGCGTCAGTGTGGGGCCGTTCTTCAGCGTGATGCGTGGCAGTGGTCCCTCCTCCGGCACCACTACGGCATCGCCGCCAAAGGCCTTGTTCCAGCGTCCTGCGCCAAGCCGGTTCTCGATCAGCGCACTGAAGAACTCCCCCTGGTTCGCCCCCAGGGTCTGCTGCTCCAGATGCTTCCAGCCGTTGAACCACACATCCCGCACATCGAACTGCCAGGCCGGACGCGGTTGTGCAAACAGCCGCACCAGACCGTCGACATGATCGGTATCCACATGCGTCAGCACCATCAATTCGAACAGGCGATCCCCTTCCGGCAACTGTTCCATGCGACGCTGCAGTGCAGCGTAGGCACCGATCGGGCCCCCATCAATCAACAGGCGCCGCGCCACCGCACCACGGCCGTACTCGATCCACAGACAATCACCGTGCAGGGCCGGCAGCATCTCGATCTGCAGGAAATAGGGATCCATCTTCACAGCCTCCAGTCGGCATCGCCAAAGGCGACCACGCACAGCGCCATCGGCTGGCTCGCCAGCAGTGCCCGGCACTTGGCCTGTCGCAGCAACTCGCCCAGATGCGGCTGTCCGCCAGTTGCAGCCACTTGCTCCAGCAGGTCCGCCACGATGCGTGTTCCCACCTGCACGGCATGTGCTCCCAGCACCGTGGCAATCGTCGACACCACCACCGCCGCCCCGGCCTGGCGGAAGGCGCTCACGTGCGAGGAGAAGGGTTCGGTACTGCCTGCCGTGTCACACCCCAGCAGCAGTACCAGCGGCGGATCGCCCCCCGGCCGGCGCACATGCCACGGCCCATGCGCAGCAGCCCCCTCTACCGAGCCCACCGGGTAGAAGCGGATGCCACGGGTGCGGATGGTGCTGTTGCCCAGTTCCAGTTCGCGGGTGGAGCCGCTGCCGGTGTTGTGCGGAAAGGCCACCAGCCATTGCGGCGCATGGGCCTGCACGGCAGTCGCCCATTCGTCCCAGTCCTTCACCCGCTCCACACTGCCTTGCAGATGCTTCCGCAACTCATGCAGCAAGCCGTCCACGCTGCCATGCGCCACGCGTCCGCTATGGCCCACCACGGCACCTGCCTGCAACTGCAGCTTCTCACGCGCCTGCGTCGGCTCGCTCAGTACCACCAGCGGGTGCCCTGCATCGGCCTTCGCCGGCGCATCCTGCACGTGGCGCTCGATCACCTTGCGCAAGCCCCAGAAGCCCATCGGACAGACATGCCGGCCCGGATGACGCTGCCCTTCGCAGCCGGGATTGCAACGCCCCTGCGCCAGCGCCTCCCGATGCTGCGGGCAGACACTGGCCCCGGATCCGGTTCCCAGCTCGTAGTCGTACACAAACTCCAGCGGAATCACGGCATCGCTGCGGGTCTGCACCAACTGGATGTGGCCCACCTGATCGGAACGCACATCCAGTGCACCTTCCCGGTTCTGCGCGAGTTGATCCAGTACCAGTTGCGCATACAGTTCCCGCCCGCAAAATGCCAAATCAAGCAACAACTGCGGATTGTCCTCGGCATCGAGCCCCTGACCGTGACCCTGCGTGTTGTGCGCCACCGCCGAGAGCAGGGTCCCGATTTCTCCCGCAACCTGCTGCACGCCGGTCAGGTCCGTGGCCCAGGCCTTGCCACCGCTCACCGATGTCGCGCGGGCCGTGCCATCTGCATCCGGTGCACCTGCCACCAGCGCCAGATCAAAGCGCCTGCGTGCGTCCAGGCTGCTCCAGTCATGGCGCACCTCGGCTTCGGTTTCCAGTATGATCCGCCTGCGTCCCGCAGCCTGGCGCGACGGCACCACCTGTGCCCGCAATTGGGCCGTCTGCAGCACCCGGTTGCGGTGCAAAACGGCAATGCGCGCCAGGAACGCCCCTTCGCGCCGCGGCACAAAGTCGAACAAGGCCTGCGTGCTTTCGCCGGTGCGAGGCAGGGTAATGTCCTGCTGCAGCGGCGCATCAAGCTGACCGGGCTCGTGGAACAGCACGGTGAGCCGGTGGCTGTCCTCGTTCGGCGGCAACTCCCGATCCGGGAAAGCATGGCTCCCGCTTTGCCAGCCGCTGGCCTGCTGGCTGCCGATCCGCACCTTGAGCAGCACCGGCTCGCCCAGAACATAGGCATTGCGAATCTGTCGCAGCCGGCCGTCCCTGGACTTCACCCAACTCTGTTGCTGCAGATGGCGAGCTGCCACCTGTTCGGCCTGCGCCTGCGCCGCCTCCTGCCGCAATGCCTGAGCGGCTTCGGTCATGGCACTCGCCTCATGCGCCTCGCCTGCATAACGATGGCGCACACTGGCACGCCGGATGGCCTTGCCCAGTTCATGCGCCTCCGTCTGCAAGGCATCAGGCGCTCCCCCCACCGGAACGGGATCAGCGCTTCCCAGCTGATGCATGGCCTGCGTGCTCATCTTCACGCTGGCGCCCCTTGGCTGTCGCACCAGCCTGGCGGACAGCTCTGCCATCTGCGCGCGCATGCGCCAGTGCTGCAGCAAGCCTGCTCCGGCGGCCAACAGCGCAGCGTGACCGAACACCGCGCGGACCACCAGATCAAGCGGGCGATCCTGCATCATCTGCAGGCATGCCTCCCGCACACGCTCAGCCAGCTCGCCTGGCGGCAAGGGCTCCGCGAGCAGCACGATGCCACTGGCAGACACGCGGGACACCAAAGCCTGCACCAGGGCTGCGGCCCCCGGCCGCCCCGCGTCATGACCGTTGACCAGCACCAGCCTGGCTTTCAGTTGCAGCGGCGATTGCAGCAAGCCTGCCAGCGCCCGCTCCAGCGGCTGTCCGAACACCAGCAATGCATGCCGCTCGGCATCCGGTGCCGCCGGCACATAACGGAAAGGCCAATGCGCCGGCTGAAAATCATTCAGGCGCCCCAGATGCGCCGCCGCCGGATCATCGGGCAATGCCGACACGGTCAAGGGAAAGCGCAGGGCCTGCATCTCGGCCCAGCCCGGCCCGCCGCGGATGTGTACCCCTGCCACCTCGTCCGGCAGCAGCAACCATTGTGCCAGGATGGCCACCTGCGCCCAGGGCAGGGCTGCGTACGCTACTTTATGCCCTCGGGGGATCGATTGCCGCACGATCCTGAAAGCAAGCCGCCGATGCTCCCGCACCAGGGCATGCCAGCGCTCCAGCAAGCGCTCCGGCGCCGGCAAAGCTCTCAGTACCGCTGCTTGCCAGGCCTCGCTGGGACTTTCAGAGCGCCCGCGCGACAGGACGCCTGCAACGCCCGGCCAGGCCCATTCCAGCCGGTACGGGTCCGGACCACCGCCCCGCCCCTCATCGCCCGCTGGCGCCGCAGACCCCATCCCGGCCACCGCAAGACAACGCGCAAAATCCAGATCCGCCAGCCCAAGCCCCCAGGCCTTCAGGAACAGGCGATCTCTCCCGTGCAACGACATGGCCGGCTCCCCTGCGTCAATGCGGTGCAAATTCCGGCAGCGGCCAGCCCGAGGCGGGCGCCAGCGGCAGGCGTGCGCGAGTGCGCAGCGCTGCATCCGCCAACGCATAGGCCCAGTTGATCAGCACCCCCTGTGTAGCCGCATCCGTACTGGCCAGCCGCGTGGGCACGGTCTGCAGTCCGCGTGTCATGGCGTTGTCGCCAGAAAGCACCCCGCTCGCACCGTAATCCGCAATCTGTGTGCCAATTCCCCAGTAGGCACCGCGCCGGCGGCCTTGCGCAAACTCTTCCACCAGCTGCCGCTTGCGCAAGGCCCGCCCCTGGTCGATGAAGATATCCCGGATACGCGAGAGCTGGCTGAAATAGTCGGACCGTACCGAAGCCTCCATCGTGAACGGCGCGCCGGCGTCGCTCACCAGCTGGATGCCCTCATTGAGCGATTCCAGGCCCATGTTGTCGTAAATGCCGCCGTCGGCCAACACGATCTCGCGACGCAAGTCGCGCAACAAGCCACTGTCCAGTTCCCAATCCGCATCCTGCCAGTCAGCCGGGTCGGTATCCAGGGTGACTGGAGAAAAGATCGGCGGAAAGGCACTGGAAGCCGTCACCGCCGTGGCCAGCAAGGGATTGGCCACGCGGTTGGTTCCCAGGCGGTAGTCGGCCAGCATGTCCTGGCGAAACCGGAAGCTGCGCCCGGTTTGCAGGTTGGTGGCATAAAACACGAACAGCGGCACCTGACTGGTTTGCCGCGCCGGCAAATCATGCATGCGCAGGTCGCCAAACAGCTCGTCGCGGTAGTGGCGGCACAAATAATCAGCCGCCGAGCGAAAAGGGGTGATCCAGCCGAGCAGGCCGGCCTCCACATCGGCGGTCAGCGCGCAGAACTGCTGCACCGTCTGCACCACCTCCTCGCGAAAATTGCGCGCCCTGCCATCATGAAAATCCAGCGCGTGCCAGCGGCTGGCCAGAATACCCGCCATGATCGAGCCGCCGGACACGCTGGTGACACGGTCCAGCCGCCCCAGCAGGCCGGCATCATTCAGGCGCCAGAGGCTGCCCAGGCCGAACAGCGTGGCCCGAAAGCCGCCTCCCGACAGTGCCAGACCGAGGGTTGTTCCGTCTGCAAGCGCCATGATCCGCTCCCTCGCAACGCCCCGTGCCAGACTGGCACAACGGTAGCGTGCATAGAGGCATGCTAGCAGCATCCTTGCGGCGTGGACACCCGCATTTTCACGGCCCTGCGGCAGGCGCACGCGCGCTGCGGCGCCAGGGTCACAACCGCCCGAAACCCACCCCCGCCAGCACCTGCAGCGGCCCGGCCTGCTGCACCAGATCCACCTGCTCGCGCGTGCGGGTGTACAGCGTGCCGCCAAAGCAGATCGCACTCAACGAAATGCCCTCGTACTGCTCCTGGCTGCGCGGGATCAGCAGCATCCAGCCATCACCGGCCAGCATGTTGTAGGGCGGCATGAGGCCGTCGGCGCCGGGCTGCAGGCCCAATTCGGCGCAGCCCTTCTCCCAGGCCTGCTGCAGATTGGCGGCGGCCTGCTCTACCGCCATGCCGGGGCCGCTGTCCACCCGCACAAAGCAGTGCTGCATCGGCAACGCCGGGTGGCGGGCCATGCCCAGGGGCGGCAGATCCTGCGGCAAACCGGCACTGAACAGAGCCAGCCCGGCATTGTCGTCGGTGGACGGAATCCACTGCACATGCTTGTGCCGCTGGCTGGCACCTGCCGCCGTACCGCCGTTGTACAGGCCCAGTCCGCCCGCTTCCGTCATCACGCGCGCCAGCGCGGTGAAATCGGCCGCCGTGAGCGGCAGCAGCTGCTCCTCGAACTCGCGGCAGGCCAGCACCAGATGCTGCACGCTCAACGGAAACTTGTTCAGGATCGCCACATGGGTATCGCCCAGCGGCCCCACCGTCAGCTCCGGATCGGGGTTGAGAAAGGGATTGAAATTCGGATCCCGCGGCCCGCCGGGGATTGCGGCCGGCTTGCTCGCATCCTTGGCAGCCAGCGACGACACCCAGCGCACCACAAACGGCAGGCCCTCCTGCTCGATCCGGATCTGCTCGGACTGCACGGGCTGCAGGGCACCGCTGGCCAGCGCGCTGGCGCTGCGGGCGTCGACGGACTGCATCAGGGAACTCTGGGACATGGGACTCTCCTCCTTTTTCGTGGTTATCAGGTTTTCCAGACCGGCGGCCGCTTCTCGATGAAGGCATCGATGCCCTCGGCCGCATCCTCCTCCATCATGTTGCAGGCCATCACATCGGCCGCATAGGGATAGGCATCGGCCAGCGGCATCTGGCGCTGGCGGTAGAACATGGCCTTGCCGTGGCGGATGGCGGCCGGGCTCTTGGCGCAGATGCTGTCGGTGTAGAAGGCCACAGCGTCATCCAGCTCGGCCTCAGGCACCACGCGGTTGACCAGGCCCCAGTCCTCGGCCGTAGCGGCATCGATGAAGCGGCCGGTGGCCAGCATGTCGAACGCGCGCTTGCGCGACACATTGCGTGTGAGCGCCACGGCCGGCGTGCTGCAATACAGGCCCACGTTGATGCCCGAAACCGCAAAGCGCGCACTGTCGACCGCCACCGCCAGATCGCAACTCGCCACCAGCTGGCAGCCCGCCGCCGTCGCAATGCCCTGCACGCGCGCGATCACCGGCACCGGCAGCTGCTGCAGCGACTGCATGGTGCGGCCGCAACGGTTGAACAGCTCCAGGTAATAGTCCTTGCGGTACTGGCTGCGCATTTCGCGCAGATCGTGGCCGGCGCAGAAGGCCTTGCCGTGCGCCGCCAGCACGATGCAGCGCACCGAAGCATCCTGAGCCGCATCGGCCAGCGCGGCATCCAGCGCGTCCAGCATGCCCTCGGACAGCGGGTTGAACTGACGCGGACGGTTCAGCCACAGCGTGCGTACACCGCCCTGCTGCCCGACCTGCACAAAGGCTTCATCCACGCTGCTGCTGGAAGACAAATCACTGGAAGACATGCGCGCGCCCCTTATCGCCATAAAAAAACAAGGCACGCGCGCATGGCTGCCGCGCGTGCACACCTGCCGGGGAAAGCCTACGCCAACGCCCCCGGCCAAAGACTGGAATGCCTCAAGCATAGTCGCAAAACCCTGCCGAAGGCATCGGTTCAAACCAGCACGCCCGTGCCTGGGTTACAGTCAGGGCATTCCCTTTCCTACCTGCGAGGTGCACCTCATGCTGCAACTGCATATCGGCAACAAGAACTATTCTTCGTGGTCCATGCGGCCCTGGGTGCTGCTGCGCCAGAGCGGCATTGCCTTCGAGGAAGTGATGCACCGCTTCGACAGCTTTGCGCCCGGCTCCGGCTTCAAGCACTCGCTTGAAGCCATCAGCCCGACCGGCAAGGTGCCGGTGCTGGTCGATGACGGCCTCGCCATCTGGGACACGCTGGCCATTGCCGAATACCTGGCCGAGCAGTACCCGCAACACGCGCTCTGGCCGCAGGACCGCGCCGCACGCGCCCAGGCCCGCAGCGTCTGCGCCGAAATGCACAGCGGTTTCACCGCCCTGCGCAGTGCCTGCCCCATGAACATCGAGGCCAGCCTGCCCGATACCGGCGCCCTGCACTGGCGCGACAACGCCGCCCTGCGCGCCGACGTGGCCCGGCTGGAACAGATGTGGACGGCGCTGCTGCAGCAGCACGGCGGCCCCCTGCTGTTCGGCGCCTTCAGCATCGCCGATGCCTTCTTCGCACCGGTCTGCATGCGGCTGCACAGCTACCAGCTGCCTGTCTCACCCAAAGCCGCGGCCTATGTGGAGCGCGTGCGCGCCCTGCCGTCCGTGCAGCAATGGATGGACGAAGCCCTGGCCGAACAGGATTTTCTGGATTTCGAAGAACCCTACCGGCTGCAGCGATGACCCGACGTATCCATGCCCGCATCCCCGGCGCCAGCGTCTACATGGTGGGCGGCGCCGTACGCGACGGCCTGCTCGGCCTGCCGGTGCAGGACCACGACTGGGTGGTGATCGGCGCCACCCCCGAACGGATGGTGCAGAACGGCTACCTGCCGGTGGGCAAGGATTTTCCGGTCTTCCTGCATCCGGAAACGCACGAGGAACATGCCCTGGCCCGCACCGAGCGCAAGACTGCGCGCGGCTACAAGGGCTTTGCCGTGTACAGCACGCCGGATGTCACGCTGGAGCAAGACCTCGCCCGGCGCGACCTCACCATCAATGCCATTGCCCTGGACGAACACGGCGCACTGGTCGACCCCTACCACGGCCGGCGCGATGTGGAACAGAAGGTGCTGCGCCACGTGACCGAAGCCTTTGCCGAAGACCCGGTGCGCATCCTGCGCGTGGCACGCTTTGCGGCGCGATTTTCGGACTTTACCGTGGCACCGGAAACGCTGGAACTGATGAGCCAGATGGTGCACAACGGCGAGGTGGACCACCTGGTGGCCGAGCGCGTGTGGCAGGAGCTGTCACGCGGGCTGATGGAAAACCGCCCTTCGCGCATGTTCGAGGTGCTGCGTGCCTGCGGCGCGCTGGCACGCATCCTGCCCGAAGTGCATGCGCTGTGGGGCGTGCCGCAGCGCGCCGAATCGCATCCGGAAGTGGATACGGGCGAGCACCTGATGCTGGTGCTGGACATGGCCGCACGGCTGCAGGCGCCGCTCACCGTGTGCTATGCCTGTTTATGCCACGACTTGGGCAAGGCCACCACGCCGCCTGAAGACCTGCCGCGCCATCCGGGGCATGAGCAGCGCAGCGTGGACCTGCTGCGCCCCATGAGCGCACGCCTGCGCGTGCCCACGCACTGCCGCGAACTGGCGGAAGTGGTGGCGCGGGAGCATGGGGTGATCCATGGCGCGCTGTCGCTGTCGGCAGAAGACACCGTGCTGCTGCTGGAGCGCTGTGATGCGTTTCGGCAGCCGAAGCGGTTTGAGGAGGTTTTGCTGGCTTGTGAGTGTGATTTTCGGGGAAGGTTGGGACTGGAAGACCTTGTCTACCACCAGGCGCCCTACTTGGTACACGCCCTGCACGAACTACAGAAGCTGGACGAAGGCGCCATTGCACTTGCTGCGCAGCAGCAGTGGCAGCATTTATCGCGTAGCAAGGCCCCGAGTAATGACCACCCGAGCATTGGAAGCTACATTCGGGCAACCTTGCACAGGCAAAGAGTCAAAACAATAGGCTCGCTATAACCGAATTCGCTGAAGGAGGGACCACACGTTGAGTATGGCCTCTCCCCAGCCCTGTACGCTGTACCCGGTCAGATCAGCACATAGGGACTGGCGTCCTGCATATCCGTCAGCGCAGTGGTCACCGCTCCGCCATCCGTCGCTGCTCCAACAGCAGGCGGCGTCGAATTCTGCTGAATATTCAACACTTGAGCAGTCGTCACATCCCCGTCTCCATCGGTCGCCGTGATGTCAAAGGTATATTTCTGATCAGGCGCAATCTCTGTGAACGTGAAGCGCCCCGGGTTTCGCGGAGGCTCCGACACTGGAGAATGGAGCCATGAAGAAGTCCCCGAAGTTTTCGCCTGAAGTCCGTGAGCGTGCCGTGCGCATGGTCTTGGAACACCGTAGCGAGCATCCGTCGCAGTGGGCGGCCATTGAGTCCATCGCAGGGATGATCGGTTGCGTGCCGCAGACGCTGCATGCCTGGGTCAAGCAGCATGAGGTGGATGCGGGTGTGCGTGACGGGGTCTCGACCGCCGAGGCTCAGCGCATCAAGGACCTCGAGCGTGAGAACCGCGAACTGCGCAAGGCCAACGAGATCCTGAAGCTGGCCAGTGCGTTTTTCGCCCAGGCGGAGCTCGACCGCCGCATCAAGTCCTGAAGGCCTTCGTCGATCAACATCGGGCGCAGCTTGGGGTCGAGTCGATCTGCCGTGTCTTGCAGATTGCCCCTTCAGCGTATTGGCGTCATGCAGCACGCCAGCGTCAGCCAGCCTTGCGGTCGCTGCGTGCCCAGCGTGATGCGGTCCTGGTGCCGCAGATTCACCGTGTGTGGCATGCCAACTTGCAGGTCTATGGCGCAGACAAGGTCTGGCTGCAACTCAACAGGGAGGGTGTCACCGTGGCACGCTGTACCGTCGAGCGGCTGATGCGTCAGCAAGGTCTGCAGGGTGTGCGCAGAGGCAAGGCGCAGCGCACCACGATTGCCGACCCCAAATCGCCATGTCCGCTTGATCGCGTCAATCGGCAGTTCAGAGCCGAGCGGCCCAATCTGCGTATTCCGGACCAGGCCGGCCACGCATTCCAATCCAAACCCGCCAGCCATTCCGATTGAAAGCCGCCACTCTTTCCGTTCTGGCGAAGGCCATTCGTTCCGGTTGGAGGAAGGCCACCGATTCTGGTTCGATGAAGGCCACTCATTTCGGTTCTAACTCGCCACTGCGGGCGGGTTAATCAGCTCGGCACTCTACGCTGGCGAAGAAATCGGAGCCCCCGGGTGCCGTCTGGGCTGCCCTAGAGGTGATGGATGTCAGCAGGCTACCCGCGTCGTGGGACTCCATTCCGGCGGGCAGTGCCAGCGTGCGTGCGGGCAGCAACTGGTTGAGTAGGGCAAAGACGGCGATCCTGCTGGTGCCGTCGGTCATCGCTCCCGAGGAGTCGGCGGCGTTCATCAACCCGCCGCAACCGCAAGCGACCAGGCCGCGAGCGGAGATCGTTCGCCGGTTCGACTACAACTAGCTGTTCCGGGGAAACTGATGGCGCGTTAGCGGATCGGGCGCGCAGGCGTGCCCCGGAAGGCACCCGCGAAGCTACCTGCGCGGAGTCGCGAAGGCCACTCCACACTGGTATCCGGCGTCGACCTGCGTGTTGGCCAACTTCATCGCACGCTTGTAGCAATACTGCGTGTCGTTCGCCGCCCGCCATGGCACGGTGCGTTGCCCCTTGGCGCGGTACACCACGCGACAGGCGAACGTCTTCTTCTGGTCATCGACCTCTACAGCGATGGATCGGTCGTCGGTCGACGTTGCGCAGGAATAGGCCACCTCGAGCCGCTGTTGCTGAATCGGATCTGCTTTGATGGCATCGCGGTTCACAAGGATCACACTGCCAGCACCATCCGGAGGTGCCGCCTGAGCTGCAGTCGGCCCTGCTGCAGAGCTGTTAGCGTTCTTCTTGACAGCCTGCTCACGCACCATCTCCATGAGTGGCGCGCTCGTACCGTTGTACGTGAGGATCACCGCAGGATAGATCGTCGCCTGAAGAACCCCTGGTGGCATGTTCCAGCCGAGCGCCCACTGGTCGTGGAAGACGGCCATGGCGTTGGCGCCCGGGATCTTGGAGATGGCGGTCATGATTGGAGCACCCTCGCCCGTCGCAGGCCACTTGAAGGTCGATGACAGATCAGACGAATTGCCGACGTGCGGCGCAGACGGATCAAGTTTAGACTGGTCCCATCCTTGGAACTCGCCATCGACAATCTTGGCAGCACCTGGCGGAGGTGTTCGGCAATTCACCACTGTGGAGACACAGTACGCGTCACCGCGGGATGCCTTCAAGCCGCTCGGCTTGCCTTCTCTGTCGGTTTCAGACAGCGGGTGCTTCGTGTACTCGCGATAGCCTTCCTGGATCAGCACCATGGCGCCAGCGCGCAGGAATCCGTCCCGAACGGCGTTCTCGTCTCCTCCCGCTGCAGCGATCGCTAAACCTCCGATCGCACCCGTCACCGCCGCACGCTTGGCGACGGCACTTGCCACAAGCTCCCCAGTCGCGTTTCGCGTCGGAATGTCGCCTGCGCCGGCCATTGCGTAGGCCGTCGCGCCGCTGATGATGCCGACACGCAAGGCGAGGTTGACGTCCCCGCCCGATTGGTAGTACGCCAGCCAAGCCGCATAAGCCGCGCACCCGGTCGGCCCGCCGTACACGGATGCGGACACCTGGCCAACCGTACGCAGGATTGAACTTTCCTGAGCGGCCGCAGCCGCGGCGTCGCTCTCGGTCACCACCCTGTCAGTCCCCATGTGCCATAGCGCATCGACGACTTTGCCTTCGCGAACCCTCGTGAACGCCTTGTTCAATGACAGGCCCGTACCTTTGACCACCGCTTCCCCGTAGTGCTTAGCCGCGTTCCCGAGTGCTTCTGCGTCGCGGCCGACGCGACCTACCTCGGCTTCGGCGTCCTTGCCCGCTTTGTCCAGGTTCCAAGCAGCATCTTTCACTGCCTTGTTCAAATTCCAGATGGCGTCGTTGACGGCCTTCTGCGTTACGGGGTTCACCATGCCCCCAGTTAAGATCGCCAGGCCAACAGCGGGATCGAGGCCAACCGGGGGGATCGGGACCGGTGAAATGGTCCCCGGCGGAAGCCCCGGGGGGGTCGGGTCAATCTTGCCACAACCGACATTTGCAGCAGCGCAAGTCGTCTGGCATGTGGATTCACAAACGGTGTGCGAGCCCAACAAGCCAAGGTCTACGGTGGTGCAGCACTTCTTAGAGCAGTCAAGGCATTCCCATGCCCATGCGCGCCCCGGAAGACTTGCAGCGCTCAAGATCACCGCAACAGCAACGCCCAGCCTCAAACAGGTCAGCATCACAATCTTCCCCTTTCTGCGCTCAGTGCTGTCGCGCAGCTGCATGTCGCGTTTCGCGGCGAAGGCTCTGTCACTTCCAACGGCGAGGACAAGTGGCCTCCGCGTAACCGAGATATTACAGCAGCGTGCGCATGTGGTCTACCAAGTGCGCCGCAGTACGCGCCATGCGCCAAGCGCCGAATGACGGGCAGAACCTGCGGCGCTACCATTCCGACAGGGGCTCGCAATACCTTTCAATTCGCTACAGCGAACGACTGGCCGAGGCGGGTATCGAGCCCTCAGTGGGCTCCAAGGGCGACAGCTATGACAACGCGCTGGCCGAGACCATCAACGGTCTATACAAGGCCGAGGTGATCCACCGCCGTGGACCATGGAAGACGAAGCAGGCCGTCGAACTGGCAACGCTGGAATGGTTGTCTTGGTTCAATCACCATCGATTGATGGGGCCACTGGGCAATATCCCGCCCGCCGAGTTCGAGGCAAACTATCACCAACAACGCGCTGGTCAGGCCGCGACCGCCTGACTTAAACCAACTGGCCTCCGCGAAACCCGGGGCGCTTCAGGTTATGTGACAGGCGTTGCAGGTGCTTGACATACATGCGCCCCGCGAAGGAATTCTGGAAGGCAGAAAGGAAAAAGCGGCATCCGCCCATGATGGGTGGATGCCGCCTTGAAGGTGCAACCGTGCAGGTGGGTGGGGCCTGTGCACCGCAGGCCCTGCCGCCGAGAGACGCTGATCCCGACGGCTGCAGGCCGCCGGCTAGCCGTGGAAGGCCAAGGATCAGATCACTACAAAGTCGCCACTGTTCAACGGTGCCAGGTTCTGCAGCTTGGCAAAGTCCACGGCGCCTCCAGCACCGTTACCGTCTGCATCGTAGGACAACATGCCCGTATTGCTGTTGTAGAGCACAGTTGGACTGCCATCAGTTGCCGGCCCATTCACGACCAGCTTGACAGGGTCACCTGCCTTCAGCCCCTCAAAGAACAAGGCACTGAGAACCAGCTTGTCACCCTCCGCCGAACTGAAGTCGACCACGGTATCCAGGTTGTTCGTGGAATGCAAGGGGGCTGCGAAAACAAACTTGTCGGCACCGGCTCCTCCGGTCAGCGTGTCATTGCCCTGACCGCCGACCAGGTAGTCATCACCGTTACCGCCGTTCAGGCTATCGTTGCCAAGACCGCCATAGAGCTTGTCATTGCCGGCATCCCCATTGAGGGTATCGTTGCCCAATCCTCCATACAGGATATCGTTGCCTGCACCGCCACTGAGGGTATCGTTCCCGGCCTGACCATCCATGATGTCGACCACGCCGAAACCCGTCTTGGTATTGTCAAGCAGCGTACCTGAATAGGTCGCTCCCGCTATGGGCAATGCCGAAAGATCGATCACCAGGTTGCTCGCTGCGGTATCTCCATCCTTGTCGATAAAGACGAAGCTCACGACCTCCGGATCATGGTTCAGCACTGTCTTGGGAGGCTCAAAGGAGAAGTCTCCTGATTCTCCGCCTTGCGCCATTGTCAGCGTCAGCCAACCGCCAGAAGTACCCAGCACTTTCAGCACTCCGGTACTCGGGCTGGACCAGGTCCCGCCGGAGCCACTCATGGTAGTGCCATTCCAGATATAGGTTTGTCCGTTGACCACCACTTTGGTCACATAGCCACCGTCTGCACCAAACCCGGCTCCCGGCAGATAGCCCTTGAGCAGGCTGCTGTCGACCCCCTGCGGCACCGGTGTCGTTGCAGCCAGCACGGACGCCAGATCATTCATGTCGCTGACGATTTTTACCAGGGAGTTATCATCCTGCCCGGTAACCCCGTTGTAGGCAATGGGATTAAGCGCATTGGCGCTTACGCCGCTTCCCATGCCAATGGCATAGGAAATGGTCTTCCGGCCAGCAGCAATGGGAAGATCGCCACGGAGGAATGCTTCCCAATCAGCTTGCCCCACATCGGTATTACCACCAGCGACAAAGCCGGGGAAATTACCTGGGCTGATGCCGACTTGGCCACCATTCGATGCGGTCGGCTCACCGTCCGTGAGCATATAGGAAATATTGACAGGATCCTTGGACACAGCGACCGGCTGCCCGTAGACATTCCCAAGCGCGTCATGCGTCTGGCTGAAGGAGTCGATCAGTTCCTGCAATGCGGCGTCATAATTGGTGGATCCTGCCGCACCATAGCTGTCAATAAAAGCCTTGGCCTCAGCAAGCGTAATCCACCCGGCGGAACGTTGCGTGGCGGAGCCCGCAAAAGTCGACAGACTGACTTTCACCTCTCCTTCGCCGCCATTGGCTATCGTGCTGTCAAGGTTGGACTGGTATTGATCCAGCATGAACTTGATCGCCCGCTTTGAAGCCTCAAGCCTTGTAACCGATTCTATTGAGCCATCCGGATTGGTGATCTTCACAATATCAGCCATACTTCCGGATACGTCCAGACTGATCATCACGTTCGCATAGAACTTGTTGGCTACACCAACCGTTTCGTACACCGGAGTGGCAAACGGACTGTCATCCTCAACCGTGACCGTAAGTGACTGCAAGGCACTTTCGTGCTGGCCGTCAGAGACCTTCAGGCCAAACACAAGATCGCTCACGTCCTCGACGCCCTCGCCAGAGTGATCGATGGCCTTTTTCAGCTCGACCGTATAGTCGGCCTTGAAGCCATTGGCAACACTGCTGTCGGCAGTGATGGTGCCAACCTTGATGACGATGACCTCCGGACCAGTCGCGCTTCCTGCACGCCCGGTGATCTGATTGGGAACGCTGATATCCCAAACGATTTCGACGTTGTCGGACTTGTAGACACCAGTCGGCTCCGTGAAGAATACCTTGAAGTCGGCTGCAACGTTGTCGACATCCTTGAACTTGATGCCGTCAGTGACCGTGACTTTCACTTCATTCGTCGTATCCGACGGCACACCCACATTGTCCTTGATACCACCAGGCAACCCCTCCTCGGAGACAGTGACTGACTTCAACGGCACGAAGTCTGTAGGCGGATCGTCGACACCTCTCACCGTAATAACCAAGGTGGTCGTGGACAAGTCGCCATCACCATCCTTGATGGTGTAGACGAACTCGTCGGTTCTGGAATCCCCGTTATTCAGTTTCTGCGCTTCGGCGTCTGGGGTGTACGTATACGTTCCATTGGCATCCAATTTCAGGGTGCCATAGGTGCCCTTCAAACTGGTACCAACGTTGCCTGTAGCAGGCGTGCTGGTGTCCGACCCGGTTTTCACCCCTACAACGCCGCCTGCAGCGTCCTTGCCATCTGCACCGAAAACATCGTTGGTGTACACGGAACCATTGGTGATGGTTTGGTCTTCGGTCAGTGTGGCAGTGTCGGGCTTGGCCGTCGGCACATCGTCCACAATCACCACTTTCAGCGTGTTGCTCGCCGACTGGCCATCCTGGTCCGTTACCTTCACCGCAAAGTCCACCGACGACGGATCCGTCAGCGTGTTGTCCTTGAGCGTGTACTTGTAGTGCACCACGCCCTGGCCCGTGGCCTTGTCATACGTGTAGTACGCCCACAGCTTGCCGGTGTCATCTTCCACCAGCGGATCTGCCGCAAAGTCCGTACCCTCGGCCACAGCCTTGCCTCCCAGCGTCACCGCCGCAAGGCCGTCGGCGCTGGCAAAGATGAACTGGCTCGTGGTCGTTTCGCTGTCGCTGTCCGCATCCGAACCCGCAGGCTCGTCCGTGCGCGCCGGCAGGCCCGCTTCGTTTACCTGTCCATCCGCAATCACGTAGATCGGCGTTCCGTTCGGATCATCCGGATTGGGCTCCTCTTCGCCCACCGTCGGCGTCGAGTTGCCAATCTTGATCGTCAACGTCGTCGACTTCTCGTCACCATCGCCGTCCTTGATCGTGTACGTAAACACGTCGTCCTGACCACCCGCCGAGCCCGGCGTGCGCGTGTAGGTGTACGCACCATCCTTGCCGATCGTCAGTTCGCCATACTTGCCCTGCACCACAACCGTGCCGTCGGCAGGAACCGCAACCGCATTGCCGTCCTTGTCCGTCACGCTCACCACCTGCACCGGCGCGTCGGGGTTCTTCTCATCCGCCTGCTCGCCCGGCAGGCCGCCTTCCACAACGTTGCCGGAAATGCTGGCGGCGTCCTTGGCAAGCTGGACCGCGTCCGGGTGTGCCTGAGGCTCCGTATCCGTGATCTGCACCACCAGGTCGCCGCTCACGCTGCCACCCTTGCCATCGATCACCTGAAGCGTGATCGTGTCGAGCACCTTGTCATCACCCGCCGAGTGGTCCTTGCTCAGGCCGGCCGGGTCGTACAGGTAGGTGATCTTGCCGGTTGCCGGGTCGTAGCCGGTCAGCTTGATGTCGCCCTGGCTGGTCGCCACAGTGACCGGCGAAGTGCCCAGCGCCTCGAGCTGGGCCTTGGTCACCGTCGTGCCTGCCACCACGATGCTGGTCAGCCCCTCGGGCGCCTTGATCGTGAAGTGACCTTCCACCGTCTTGTCTTCGCGCACGGTGTTCTGTCCGGGAGCAGCTCCGTTCAGGTCCGGAATGTCGATCGTCGGCGGAACCGGAGGCGGAGTCGTACCACCATCCCCCCCAGCCGCCAGCGCCGGAATCAGCAGCAACGGCAGCCACCACAGCGGCACCGGCGCCACGCTCGTGCCCAGCGCCTGCCCGGCCTGCACCCCATCGGCCAGCATGCTCACCGCATCCGTGCTCACCGCACTCTCCGGCACATACGGGTACACATTGCCGTTCTCGTGCGTGCCCACCAGCAGGTTGTCACTGCCTTCGCCGTAGCCGATCTCGCCGTTGTCCTTGTAGTAGTCCTCGATCACCAGGTCCGGCTGGTTCACGTCGCCACCTTCAAAGGCAATGTGCAGGTTCTTGCCCACCCGCTTGGTCGCCATGTTCTCCGGGCCATAGCCCGTGGCCTCATCCGTGAAGTGGTACTTCACGTTGGCCAGCGCCTTGATGCGCACGCCCTGGCCCCTGGCTCCCGCTCCGCCTTCGCCCCCGGCAATGCGCAGGCTCTGCACGGTTTCGCTGGCACTGTTGATGTTGATGGTGATGTTCTTCAGGCTCATGATCTTTCCTTGTTCCCCCTGCAGCGACTCATTGCGTTGGGCTGCGGGAGAGTTGGGGGCGGTGCCTGCTGCTGTGGCGCACCGCCAGGTTCTGATTCAGTCGGATGGGACCCGTCTCTCGGTCTTGCGCTGGAGCGGGGCGCACTGCCCCGCTGCCATCAGTTCGCCGCAGGCTGGGCAGCCTGTTGCGTGCCGTACAGGGTGATTTCCACCCGGCGGTTGGGCTGGTCGCAGGCCATGCGCTGCTTGGCATCACGCGGGAAGCGTGCACGGCAGCCGCTCACCAGCAGCTGCTTCTCGCCGCGGCCATGCGCCACGATCTGGCTGCCTGGCAGCTGGCTCTGCGACAGGGCCATGCGCACCGTGTCGGCCCGGCGTTGCGAAAGGGCCTGGTTGTACATGTCGCTGCCCTCGGGGTCGGTGTGGCCCACCACTTCGATGCGGTCCACATTGGCCTTGCTCGCGGCAATGTCCTGCGCCACCTTGCGGATCTCTTCCTTGCCCTGCGGCAGCATGCTGCCGTAATCGGACTTGTCGAACGGGAACAGGGCCGAGGCCTGCAGCGTGTAGGTCTTGAGCGGCACGGCGCACTTCAGTTGCACGCGCGGCAGCGTGTGGCCCTGCTGCTTGAGCTGCTCGGCCAGGGCCTGGCCGGCCGTGGCGTCCAGTTGCTGCAGCACGGGCTTGCCGGCTGCATCGCCCACTACCTGGAAGTAGCTCACTTCACCGGCCGGGGTGGCAAAGCTCTGGCCCTGGCGTTCCTTCTCCAGGTAGCGCGTGCTCACGTCGGTGTAGCTGGCCGTGAGGCGGTTGGAGCCGACGCAGGCCGGGCCTTGCTGGAAGCCGCCGGGGGTGAGCGAGGTGAGGTATTCGCCGTTGATGAAGATGTTGACGGCCTGGCCGGGCACTGCCCCCTGCTGGCGCAGGAAGACGGCGCTGGCTGCGTTGGCGTCCACGCTGGTGTTGACCTTGCCGCTGGTGAACTCGCGCGGATGGGCGTCTCCGCCGCTGGTGGCGCAGCCTGTGACAGTCAATGCCGTAGCTCCTGCAACGAGCAGAACCACGCTCTTTGATAGTACAAACCTATTCATTTGACTCTCCTCTTGCATTGGGACAAAGGCTGAAAAAATCATGGTTGAACGGAATAGTTCTTCTACGTTAACTAATTCACAAAACTCCGGATTCGTGCTCGCACATTTGGAACTGAAGACCACGCCAGCCATGTGTTGGCCGTACACATGGTTTCCAATGTAACGTTTTTATGTTGATGCATCCCGCTTCTCTCTGACAGGCGGAAAACCCGAAGATATGTAAGCGAAATGTTCAAGCGTTGCCAGACGTCATGATGGCCGGTTATGTGACAGGCGTTGCAGGTGCTTGACATACATGCGCCCCACGAAGGAATTCTGGAAGGCAGAAAGGAAAAAGCGGCATCCGCCCATGATGGGTGGATGCCGCCTTGAAGGTGCAACTTGTAGAAAGCCTGGACCTGCTGCATGGCAGATCCAGCCAACCGGAAGACCGCTCCCCGCGCACACGGGGAGCGTAGCGTCAGATGACGATGAATTGGCTCGGAGCCAGATCCTGCGGTTTGTTGCTCAGCACGGCAAACTGCACGGCAGCATTGCCACCCTGGCCGTCCGCATCGAAGTACAGATTACCGCTTGCCTTGTCGTACAGAACCGTCGGCTTGCCGGCTTCGGTGGCCGCATTTGCGCCACCGAACTCCAGGTGCACCGCACCGCCAGCGACCAGGCCAGCAAACACATCGGAAGCCAGCACCAGCTTGTCTGCGCCATTGCCGAAGTCGGTGATGGTGTCGACGTTGCCGCTGCCCAGGGCCGCGTTGAACACAAAACGATCGGCTCCGCCATTGCCCGTCAGCGTGTCATTGCCTGCACCGCCAACGAGGTAGTCTGCGGCAGCTCCGCCAGCCAGCGCGTCAGCGCCGCCTGTGCCCTGCAGGTACAACGGCTGTGTGCTCGCCGGATTCACCGCACCTTCCCAGTTCTTGTAGCCTTCCAGCACGATCTCCACCGTGCCGGTAACGTTGTCGCCGTCGGCATCCAGGTAGTTGTAGCTGACGGTTTCGGTGCGGCTGCCACCGATACCCACGTTCAGCTGGCCATAGTCGCTGAGTTTGAAGGTGTAGGAACCGTCGGCCTGGCCGGTGAAGGTACCCCACTGACTGGTGTGCGCAGCCCACTGCACATCGCTCAGCGGCATGTTGTCGGCACCCGGCAGCAAGCCACCATTGGCAAAGATGTTGCTGCTGACCGGGCCCACTTCATGTTCGGCTTCGACCACGGCGTAGATCTGGAAAGTATTGGTGGAATTTTCCTTGCTGTTCACTTCCTGCACGTAGTTGCCAGCGGCATCGCGGAAGCCCTTGATGACCAGCGCGTACTGGCCTTGACCAGCGGCATTGTCCAGCACGAACTTGAGGGAGCCATCCGGCAGCACCGTGCCGCCGCTACCGCTGACCGGCTCGATCTTGATGATGTCATCCGGGTGCGGGCCGTTGTTCGGCGTTTCCGTGTGGTCCAGCCTGAACTGACCGGTCAGTGTGTGCGTGGTGCCATTGACAATCACATCGAACTTGAGTTCCACGGTCACATAGTCCAGCGGCGTGCCGTTGATTGGGTTATTCGCGTGGGTAAAATCGCCCAGCTTGAAAATCTCGCCCAGCGGCGCAGCACTGCCGGTGCCAACGAACGCCGGGTTGTCTACCAGGCTGTAGCTGGAGTAACCGCTCCAGCCGCCCCACTGGACCTTGTCGATGTAGTCGTCCGCATCATTGTCGAAACGATTGCCAAAAGGTACCTGGTTGCCATTGTCCAGCACATAGCCGATGAAGCCGGCCTGCAGGTTGTTGACCACCAGACTGTCCACCCCCACGGCTACTTCATGGCGGATTCCAGCGGTCGCCGGCGTGTCATCCTGCACATGCACGGTCAGGACCTTGGCATCACTATACGAGCGGCCGTCATACACCTTCAGGCCGAAGTCAATCGGCATGCTGGTGCCTTGACCAGTCTTGACATGGTCCAGCGGCTTGTACAGATCAACGGTATAGCCGGCCTGAAACTCTGTACCAACCTGCTCAATGGAGCCCATCTTCACCTTGATGACATTCTCGCGATTCACCAGGTCGCCATTGGCATCCACGGTTGCCGTATAACCCGTGATCACTCCCTCCACGTTACGATCCCAGTAAACCTGCTTGCCACCAGACGTGTAGCTTCCCACAGGGCTCGTGAACTGGAAACTCAGGTCCGCCAGCGCCGAATCGGAATCCGTGAACTTCACGCTGCCTGCGGCAACCGCAGCGCTGGCGCTGTCAGACAGCACACCATCCGGAATACCGGCAGGCAAGCCTTCCTCGGAGACCGTGGCGGCAGCCATGGCTTCGGTTCCCCAGACAGGAGGCGCGGACTTGCCGGACAGGGTGATTCCCAGACTGGAAGCCGCGGTATCGCCATCGCCATCCACCAGTTGCAGTGGCAGGTCAAAGCTCAAGTCCCGCTCAGTCAGTTCGGTGGAAACGAACTTGGTGAACTGGAATTCCTTGCTCGTGTTTACATTCTGCACTTGCAGGCTGTTATAACCATCTGCCGTGAAGACGGAGATGCTGGTGGGCGAATCAATATCGCTAACCTCCACAGTACCATCGGCCTTCAGGATAACCTGGTACGTATCGGTGCCAACTGTATAGGTTTTCAACTGAGTGGTAGGCGTGATGAACTTGGAAGTGGTTCCGTTGTTGGTAATCACGATACCGGTAATCGGCTCCTGGGTAGGCGTTCCTGTTGCATTCTGGCCACCGCCGGTCACGTTATAGGCTCGCAACGCAATGGCCACATCGCCCGCGTTTCCAGCGTCCTTGGGCTCCAGGCTGAAACCGGCACCTTGTGCCACGTAGTATTTCTGGAACAGGAAATCCTTGTTGGCACTGCCTACTGGCTCAAGATCCACAACATAGTCGATGCGCATGGTCTCGGTGCCATTCATATACGGGTTATGAACACCGCCTACCCCGGTCGCCGTATTAACATCTCCCGAAGGTTCCGCCGTCAGCAGCAAATCCTTGCTGTCTGTCAGTGCAAGGTTGTAGTAACCGTTCCAGTCTCCCTGACCACCCTTGAAGGCATATCCCGTTGCGGCGTAGTTCACGTCGATAGTCACATCCACTGGTTGCAGCATCTCCACGGTGTATGCAGATGCTTCGGGATTCAGCGTGACGTTAAATACTGTCTTGTCAAAAGTGCCGGTGGCAGCATCGTACCCGGTGACACCTTGCAGCGTCTTGCCATCAGCGCTCACGACATAATGGATGGTTGCGCCACCCGCTGTCATCGTCGCCCCGGTTGCACCCTTCGCTTCCTGGCCAGTTGTGACATTGAACTTCACCGTGCCGCCATCGGCACCATAGTTCAGCGCAAAAGCCTTGTCCGTGGCATCCAGGGTGAAGGTGTGTGAGCCCATGAGCTTGTTGCTGATGGTGACGTCAGCCACCTGGGCATCCACCGGCGTGTCATCGTTGACATGCACCTTCAGGGAGCCTGTCGCCCAGTCCTCGTCACCATCCGTCACCTTGATGGTGAAACTGAAGGCATCGGTTTCCTCAACACCATCTCCCGTCGGTTTGGAGCTGACCACCGGGGCTAGCTGTTCGTACTTGTAGGAACCGTCGGCATTCACCGTCAGCTTGGCTACCGTGATCTTTGTAGTTCCAACGGTGATGCTCCCTGTCAGCAGCACATAGCCGTCCTGGGCAAGATTGCCGCTGGGCTCCCAGTCGATCAGATACGGCGTTGCCTTGCGGCCTGCCGTGGTGTCCACGTGGATTGCCCGCATCGCCGCGCCCCCCTGCGCCGCAGACAGCTCGATGGCCTTCACACCATCTGCACCCGCACTGAAGAGGCTTCCGGCATTGCCTTGAACCACCGTCAGGTTCGGAACATCTCCACTGGTTGCTCCCGGATTGCCATTCGGCTGCGCATCGTCGTCCAGAACCTGCGTGCTCGCATCCACGCTCTTGCCCAGCGGCACATCATCGTTGATCTGCACGGTGAGTGCGGCGCTGCCTGTATCACCGTCGCCGTCGGTCAAGGAGATGGCAAAGACGAAGTCAGTGGTTTCCTCCGTGCCATCGGCACTGGATACATGGTTGACTACCGGCATGCTCTGAACGTAGGTATAGCTACCATCCTGCTTCACCAGCAGCTGTGCCACAGTGACCGTCGCCCCGTTCACCTCAATGGTGCCAAGCAGGCTGTAGGGATCGCCCGCCTTCTCGGGGGGATACTGTTCCCAGCTGACCTTGTAGGGCTTGCCCACGCCTTGTGCATCGACATGGATGACGTGCATGACAGGGGCACCCGTCTTCAGATCCATGGTTGCCAAGCCATCTGCCCCGGCAGCGAACAGGCCTGTGCCGTTTGCTTCCTTGTAGTAGGCCTCGCCAGTGGTCTGGTTGGCGTTGGGCTGGGCGTCGTCGTCGAGCGTGGGGGTGGCGGTTTGGGGGGGGCCGCTGGGCACATCGTCCACCACCGACACATTGAACTTGCCACTGACCGGATCGCCGTCCTTGTCCGTCACCGTGAACCCGATGTCGCTCAGCGTCACCGTGTCCTCGTTGTCGTTCCCCGGATGCGTCACCGGCTGCAGCAGCTTCACCTCATAGGTGTACGTCACTTCGCCCGTCGCCGCATCCGTCACGCTCGCACCCGTGATCGCAATCGTCATCACCGGCGTCGTGCCCACGCTGCCCGTGAGCGTGCGCCCATCGGTGGACAGCGTCCAGGTCACGTCTCCACCCAGCGCATCCAGCTGCGTGTCCAGACCCGCATTCGACAGCTTGATCGCTGCCAGCAAATCCGCCGGCACGTCATTGCCATACGTCACCACCAGCGTCTTCGTATCCGTTGCGCTCTCCGTCGAGTCCGTCTCCGTGTCCAGCAGCGGAGAAGCATCCACGTTCGCATTGGACAAGCCATCCTCGTCCACCGTCGCGTGGTTCACCGTCTTCACCACCGGCACCGAGTCCGCCTGCAGCGTGATCGTCACCGTCGCGCTCGACTTGTCGCCATCGCCGTCCTCAATCTGGTACGTGAAGCTGTCCGTCGTCGACGTGCTGCCCGCTCCCGCGTTCGGCGTGTACGTGAACTTGCCCGTGGCCGCGTCATACGTCACCGTACCCTGCGCCGGCTGCGTCAGCACCGTCACCACCACATTCGGCGCGTTGTCCGTATCCACGCCGTCAGCACCAAACTCGTCATTGACCAGCGCATCAATCTCTATCGGCGCACCCTCTGTCGCCTGCGTCGCCGTGTCTGCATGCGCCTGCGGCACATCGTCCACCACCGACACATTGAACTTGCCACTGACCGGATCGCCGTCCTTGTCCGTCACCGTGAACCCGATGTCGCTCAGCGTCACCGTGTCCTCGTTGTCGTTCCCCGGATGCGTCACCGGCTGCAGCAGCTTCACCTCATAGGTGTACGTCACTTCGCCCGTCGCCGCATCCGTCACGCTCGCACCCGTGATCGCAATCGTCATCACCGGCGTCGTGCCCACGCTGCCCGTGAGCGTGCGCCCATCGGTGGACAGCGTCCAGGTCACGTCTCCACCCAGCGCATCCAGCTGCGTGTCCAGACCCGCATTCGACAGCTTGATCGCTGCCAGCAAATCCGCCGGCACGTCATTGCCATACGTCACCACCAGCGTCTTCGTATCCGTTGCGCTCTCCGTCGAGTCCGTCTCCGTGTCCAGCAGCGGAGAAGCATCCACGTTCGCATTGGACAAGCCATCCTCGTCCACCGTCGCGTGGTTCACCGTCTTCACCACCGGCACCGAGTCCGCCTGCAGCGTGATCGTCACCGTCGCGCTCGACTTGTCGCCATCGCCGTCCTCAATCTGGTACGTGAAGCTGTCCGTCGTCGACGTGCTGCCCGCTCCCGCGTTCGGCGTGTACGTGAACTTGCCCGTGGCCGCGTCATACGTCACCGTACCCTGCGCCGGCTGCGTCAGCACCGTCACCACCACCTTCGGCGCGTTGTCCGTATCCACGCCGTCAGCACCAAACTCGTCATTGCCCAGCGCATCAATCTCTATCGGCGCACCCTCTGTCGCCTGCGTCGCCGTGTCTGCATGCGCCTGCGCCACATCGTCCACCACCGACACATTGAACTTGCCACTGACCGGATCGCCGTCCTTGTCCGTCACCGTGAACCCGATGTCGCTCAGCGTCACCGTGTCCTCGTTGTCGTTCCCCGGATGCGTCACCGGCTGCAGCAGCTTCACCTCATAGGTGTACGTCACTTCGCCCGTCGCCGCATCCGTCACGCTCGCACCCGTGATCGCAATCGTCATCACCGGCGTCGTGCCCACGCTGCCCGTGAGCGTGCGCCCATCGGTGGACAGCGTCCAGGTCACGTCTCCACCCAGCGCATCCAGCTGCGTGTCCAGACCCGCATTCGACAGCTTGATCGCTGCCAGCAAATCCGCCGGCACGTCATTGCCATACGTCACCACCAGCGTCTTCGTATCCGTTGCGCTCTCCGTCGAGTCCGTCTCCGTGTCCAGCAGCGGAGAAGCATCCATGTTCGCATTGGACAAGCCATCCTCGTCCACCGTCGCGTGGTTCACCGTCTTCACCACCGGCACCGAGTCCGCCTGCAGCGTGATCGTCACCGTCGCGCTCGACTTGTCGCCATCGCCGTCCTCAATCTGGTACGTGAAGCTGTCCGTCGTCGACGTGCTGCCCGCTCCCGCGTTCGGCGTGTACGTGAACTTGCCCGTGGCCGCGTCATACGTCACCGTACCCTGCGCCGGCTGCGTCAGCACCGTCACCACCACATTCGGCGCGTTGTCCGTATCCACGCCGTCAGCACCAAACTCGTCATTGACCAGCGCATCAATCTCTATCGGCGCACCCTCTGTCGCCTGCGTCGCCGTGTCTGCATGCGCCTGCGGCACATCGTCCACCACCGACACATTGAACTTGCCACTGACCGGATCGCCGTCCTTGTCCGTCACCGTGAACCCGATGTCGCTCAGCGTCACCGTGTCCTCTTTGTCGTTCCCCGGATGCGTCACCGGCTGCAGCAGCTTCACCTCATAGGTGTACGTCACTTCGCCCGTCGCCGCATCCGTCACGCTCGCACCCGTGATCGCAATCGTCATCACCGGCGTCGTGCCCACGCTGCCCGTGAGCGTGCGCCCATCGGTGGACAGCGTCCAGGTCACGTCTCCACCCAGCGCATCCAGCTGCGTGTCCAGACCCGCATTCGACAGCTTGATCGCTGCCAGCAAATCCGCCGGCACGTCATTGCCATACGTCACCACCAGCGTCTTCGTATCCGTTGCGCTCTCCGTCGAGTCCGTCTCCGTGTCCAGCAGCGGAGAAGCATCCATGTTCGCATTGGACAAGCCATCCTCGTCCACCGTCGCGTGGTTCACCGTCTTCACCACCGGCACCGAGTCCGCCTGCAGCGTGATCGTCACCGTCGCGCTCGACTTGTCGCCATCGCCGTCCTCAATCTGGTACGTGAAGCTGTCCGTCGTCGACGTGCTGCCCGCTCCCGCGTTCGGCGTGTACGTGAACTTGCCCGTGGCCGCGTCATACGTCACCGTACCCTGCGCCGGCTGCGTCAGCACCGTCACCACCACATTCGGCGCGTTGTCCGTATCCACGCCGTCAGCACCAAACTCGTCATTGACCAGCGCATCAATCTCTATCGGCGCACCCTCTGTCGCCTGCGTCGCCGTGTCTGCATGCGCCTGCGGCACATCGTCCACCACCGACACATTGAACTTGCCACTGACCGGATCGCCGTCCTTGTCCGTCACCGTGAACCCGATGTCGCTCAGCGTCACCGTGTCCTCTTTGTCGTTCCCCGGATGCGTCACCGGCTGCAGCAGCTTCACCTCATAGGTGTACGTCACTTCGCCCGTCGCCGCATCCGTCACGCTCGCACCCGTGATCGCAATCGTCATCACCGGCGTCGTGCCCACGCTGCCCGTGAGCGTGCGCCCATCGGTGGACAGCGTCCAGGTCACGTCTCCACCCAGCGCATCCAGCTGCGTGTCCAGACCCGCATTCGACAGCTTGATCGCTGCCAGCAAATCCGCCGGCACGTCATTGCCATACGTCACCACCAGCGTCTTCGTATCCGTTGCGCTCTCCGTCGAGTCCGTCTCCGTGTCCAGCAGCGGAGAAGCATCCATGTTCGCATTGGACAAGCCATCCTCGTCCACCGTCGCGTGGTTCACCGTCTTCACCACCGGCACCGAGTCCGCCTGCAGCGTGATCGTCACCGTCGCGCTCGACTTGTCGCCATCGCCGTCCTCAATCTGGTACGTGAAGCTGTCCGTCGTCGACGTGCTGCCCGCTCCCGCGTTCGGCGTGTACGTGAACTTGCCCGTGGCCGCGTCATACGTCACCGTACCCTGCGCCGGCTGCGTCAGCACCGTCACCACCACCTTCGGCGCGTTGTCCGTATCCACGCCGTCAGCACCAAACTCGTCATTGCCCAGCGCATCAATCTCTATCGGCGCACCCTCTGTCGCCTGCGTCGCCGTGTCTGCATGCGCCTGCGGCACATCGTCCACCACCGACACATTGAACTTGCCACTGACCGGATCGCCGTCCTTGTCCGTCACCGTGAACCCGATGTCGCTCAGCGTCACCGTGTCCTCTTTGTCGTTCCCCGGATGCGTCACCGGCTGCAGCAGCTTCACCTCATAGGTGTACGTCACTTCGCCCGTCGCCGCATCCGTCACGCTCGCACCCGTGATCGCAATCGTCATCACCGGCGTCGTGCCCACGCTGCCCGTGAGCGTGCGCCCATCGGTGGACAGCGTCCAGGTCACGTCTCCACCCAGCGCATCCAGCTGCGTGTCCAGACCCGCATTCGACAGCTTGATCGCTGCCAGCAAATCCGCCGGCACGTCATTGCCATACGTCACCACCAGCGTCTTCGTATCCGTTGCGCTCTCCGTCGAGTCCGTCTCCGTGTCCAGCAGCGGAGAAGCATCCACGTTCGCATTGGACAAGCCATCCTCGTCCACCGTCGCGTGGTTCACCGTCTTCACCACCGGCACCGAGTCCGCCTGCAGCGTGATCGTCACCGTCGCGCTCGACTTGTCGCCATCGCCGTCCTCAATCTGGTACGTGAAGCTGTCCGTCGTCGACGTGCTGCCCGCTCCCGCGTTCGGCGTGTACGTGAACTTGCCCGTGGCCGCGTCATACGTCACCGTACCCTGCGCCGGCTGCGTCAGCACCGTCACCACCACATTCGGCGCGTTGTCCGTATCCACGCCGTCAGCACCAAACTCGTCATTGACCAGCGCATCAATCTCTATCGGCGCACCCTCTGTCGCCTGCGTCGCCGTGTCTGCATGCGCCTGCGGCACATCGTCCACCACCGACACATTGAACTTGCCACTGACCGGATCGCCGTCCTTGTCCGTCACCGTGAACCCGATGTCGCTCAGCGTCACCGTGTCCTCTTTGTCGTTCCCCGGATGCGTCACCGGCTGCAGCAGCTTCACCTCATAGGTGTACGTCACTTCGCCCGTCGCCGCATCCGTCACGCTCGCACCCGTGATCGCAATCGTCATCACCGGCGTCGTGCCCACGCTGCCCGTGAGCGTGCGCCCATCGGTGGACAGCGTCCAGGTCACGTCTCCACCCAGCGCATCCAGCTGCGTGTCCAGACCCGCATTCGACAGCTTGATCGCTGCCAGCAAATCCGCCGGCACGTCATTGCCATACGTCACCACCAGCGTCTTCGTATCCGTTGCGCTCTCCGTCGAGTCCGTCTCCGTGTCCAGCAGCGGAGAAGCATCCATGTTCGCATTGGACAAGCCATCCTCGTCCACCGTCGCGTGGTTCACCGTCTTCACCACCGGCACCGAGTCCGCCTGCAGCGTGATCGTCACCGTCGCGCTCGACTTGTCGCCATCGCCGTCCTCAATCTGGTACGTGAAGCTGTCCGTCGTCGACGTGCTGCCCGCTCCCGCGTTCGGCGTGTACGTGAACTTGCCCGTGGCCGCGTCATACGTCACCGTACCCTGCGCCGGCTGCGTCAGCACCGTCACCACCACATTCGGCGCGTTGTCCGTATCCACGCCGTCAGCACCAAACTCGTCATTGCCCAGCGCATCAATCTCTATCGGCGCACCCTCTGTCGCCTGCGTCGCCGTGTCTGCATGCGCCTGCGCCACATCGTCCACCACCGACACATTGAACTTGCCACTGACCGGATCGCCGTCCTTGTCCGTCACCGTGAACCCGATGTCGCTCAGCGTCACCGTGTCCTCGTTGTCGTTCCCCGGATGCGTCACCGGCTGCAGCAGCTTCACCTCATAGGTGTACGTCACTTCGCCCGTCGCCGCATCCGTCACGCTCGCACCCGTGATCGCAATCGTCATCACCGGCGTCGTGCCCACGCTGCCCGTGAGCGTGCGCCCATCGGTGGACAGCGTCCAGGTCACGTCTCCACCCAGCGCATCCAGCTGCGTGTCCAGACCCGCATTCGACAGCTTGATCGCTGCCAGCAAATCCGCCGGCACGTCATTGCCATACGTCACCACCAGCGTCTTCGTATCCGTTGCGCTCTCCGTCGAGTCCGTCTCCGTGTCCAGCAGCGGAGAAGCATCCATGTTCGCATTGGACAAGCCATCCTCGTCCACCGTCGCGTGGTTCACCGTCTTCACCACCGGCACCGAGTCCGCCTGCAGCGTGATCGTCACCGTCGCGCTCGACTTGTCGCCATCGCCGTCCTCAATCTGGTACGTGAAGCTGTCCGTCGTCGACGTGCTGCCCGCTCCCGCGTTCGGCGTGTACGTGAACTTGCCCGTGGCCGCGTCATACGTCACCGTACCCTGCGCCGGCTGCGTCAGCACCGTCACCACCACATTCGGCGCGTTGTCCGTATCCACGCCGTCAGCACCAAACTCGTCATTGCCCAGCGCATCAATCTCTATCGGCGCACCCTCTGTCGCCTGCGTCGCCGTGTCTGCATGCGCCTGCGCCACATCGTCCACCACCGACACATTGAACTTGCCACTGACCGGATCGCCGTCCTTGTCCGTCACCGTGAACCCGATGTCGCTCAGCGTCACCGTGTCCTCTTTGTCGTTCCCCGGATGCGTCACCGGCTGCAGCAGCTTCACCTCATAGGTGTACGTCACTTCGCCCGTCGCCGCATCCGTCACGCTCGCACCCGTGATCGCAATCGTCATCACCGGCGTCGTGCCCACGCTGCCCGTGAGCGTGCGCCCATCGGTGGACAGCGTCCAGGTCACGTCTCCACCCAGCGCATCCAGCTGCGTGTCCAGACCCGCATTCGACAGCTTGATCGCTGCCAGCAAATCCGCCGGCACGTCATTGCCATACGTCACCACCAGCGTCTTCGTATCCGTTGCGCTCTCCGTCGAGTCCGTCTCCGTGTCCAGCAGCGGAGAAGCATCCACGTTCGCATTGGACAAGCCATCCTCGTCCACCGTCGCGTGGTTCACCGTCTTCACCACCGGCACCGAGTCCGCCTGCAGCGTGATCGTCACCGTCGCGCTCGACTTGTCGCCATCGCCGTCCTCAATCTGGTACGTGAAGCTGTCCGTCGTCGACGTGCTGCCCGCTCCCGCGTTCGGCGTGTACGTGAACTTGCCCGTGGCCGCGTCATACGTCACCGTACCCTGCGCCGGCTGCGTCAGCACCGTCACCACCACATTCGGCGCGTTGTCCGTATCCACGCCGTCAGCACCAAACTCGTCATTGACCAGCGCATCAATCTCTATCGGCGCACCCTCTGTCGCCTGCGTCGCCGTGTCTGCATGCGCCTGCGGCACATCGTCATCAACCGTCACCGTCAACGTACTGTCGACACTGCGGTTCTGCTTATCCGTCACCGTGTAGCCCAGCTCCAAGACGATGTCGTTTTCAGTAGACACATCCTCTTCCGCGTGCATCAGCGGCTTGAGCAACGTGATGGTGTACTCGCCTGTGCCCTGATCTACAAGAATTGTCATCAGATCGCCACGGGCAGCATCCTTGGAGCTGATTGTCAGCGTATGCGTATCCGGATCCCAGGAGGAGGTCACCTCTTCAGACCCCAAATGCGTACCCCCATAGTTCAGCACAATCGACTTCAGGCCCGCAGGGGCCGTAAAGGGCAGCTTGCCACTGGTCGTGGTCAACTCGCCTGGCACGTCACTACCATCGGGAGCACCGGGGATACCACCCTCGAGTCCTTCGTCATCCAGCGTCTCTGCCACCTTCGGATCGGCAGTTGGGCCCGGCACGGGTGGCGTGCCACCGTCGCCACCCCCAGCCGCCAGTGCCGGAATCAGCAGCAGCGGCAGCCACCACAGCGGCACCGGCGCCACGCTCGTGCCCAGCGCCTGCCCGGCCTGCACCCCATCGGCCAGCATGCTCACCGCATCCGTGCTCACCGCACTCTCCGGCACATACGGGTACACATTGCCGTTCTCGTGCGTGCCCACCAGCAGGTTGTCACTGCCTTCGCCGTAGCCGATCTCGCCGTTGTCCTTGTAGTAGTCCTCGATCACCAGGTCCGGCTGGTTCACGTCGCCACCTTCAAAGGCAATGTGCAGGTTCTTGCCCACCCGCTTGGTCGCCATGTTCTCCGGGCCATAGCCCGTGGCCTCATCCGTGAAGTGGTACTTCACGTTGGCCAGCGCCTTGATGCGCACGCCCTGGCCCCTGGCTCCCGCTCCGCCTTCGCCCCCGGCAATGCGCAGGCTCTGCACGGTTTCGCTGGCACTGTTGATGTTGATGGTGATGTTCTTCAGGCTCATGATCTTTCCTTGTTCCCCCTGCAGCCTCTACTCACGGTTCTGGGCTGCGGGAGAGTTGGGGGCGGTGCCTGCTGCTGTGGCGCACCGCCAGGTTCTGATTCAGTCGGATGGGACCCGTCTCTCGGTCTTGCGCTGGAGCGGGGCGCACTGCCCCGCTGCCATCAGTTCGCCGCAGGCTGGGCAGCCTGTTGCGTGCCGTACAGGGTGATTTCCACCCGGCGGTTGGGCTGGTCGCAGGCCATGCGCTGCTTGGCATCACGCGGGAAGCGTGCACGGCAGTCGCTCACCAGCAACTGCTTCTCGCCGCGGCCGTGCGCCACGATCTGGCTGCCTGGCAGCTGGCTCTGCGACAGGGCCATGCGCACCGTGTCGGCACGGCGCTGCGAAAGGGCCTGGTTGTACATGTCGCTGCCCTCGGGGTCGGTGTGGCCCACCACTTCGATGCGGTCCACATTGGCCTTGCTCGCGGCAATGTCCTGCGCCACCTTGCGGATCTCTTCCTTGCCCTGGGGCAGCATGCTGGCGTAGTCGGACTTGTCGAACGGGAACAGGGCCGAGGCCTGCAGCGTGTAGGTCTTGAGCGGCACGGCGCACTTCAGTTGCACGCGCGGCAGCGTGTGGCCCTGCTGCTTGAGCTGCTCGGCCAGGGCCTGGCCGGCCGTGGCGTCCAGTTGCTGCAGCACGGGCTTGCCGGCTGCATCGCCCACTACCTGGAAGTAGCTGACCTGGCCTGCCGGGGTGGCGAAGCTCTGGCCCTGGCGTTCCTTCTCCAGGTAGCGCGTGCTCACGTCGGTGTAACTGGCCGTGAGGCGGTTGGAGCCGACGCAGGCCGGGCCTTGCTGGAAGCCGCCGGGGGTGAGCGAGGTGAGGTATTCGCCGTTGATGAAGATGTTGACGGCCTGGCCGGGCACTGCCCCCTGCTGGCGCAGGAAGACGGCGCTGGCTGCGTTGGCGTCCACGCTGGTGTTGACCTTGCCGCTGGTGAACTCGCGCGGATGGGCGTCTCCGCCGCTGGTGGCGCAGCCTGACGCCATCACAACGCATGCTGAAAACAGGGCAACTTGCGTGCCCCTCTGGAAAGACGTGTAGATACGGCTCATGCGTGACTCCTCCCGGGATCGCTCCCTCTTGTGGGCTAGCCGAACCGGCATCAAGCCGTCATCAAACGCATACGCGCCGGTCCGGAGTTTACTGTTTCATCCCAACGAAGTCGCTGCCGTGACTGCTCTCGCGGTTTCACCGCATACTTTTATTAATAAACAGACATAGCCCCAACTTTGCTCCGTGGGCAAGTGAAAAGTATTGTTGCATGTAGCAAGCGTTTTTTGCGAGGTATTTCAAATACCCTTGAAAGTTCGTACAAATCGGTGAAAAATTCACGGATTTCAAGCGATATTGAACGGCCAAGAAATTCCCAAGCAATTGAATTTACTGAACATTTCCGACAGAAAAGCAGCCGTTCGCCTGCACCTCGCCAAGAATGTGCATTATTTACCCCTCAAAATTAGGGGTGACACTGTGCGAAATGGGCTACTTTTGCATCTCTCCCCTGTGGGCGACAGGCTCTGTCACGCGGAAATCCCCCAAGTGCGCAACACACTCACAGCATCCGCAGCCGGTCTCCCCGCGAAAACCCGATGGCCTCCCACGGCTCCCCCTTGCACACCCCCAGCACCTTGAAGAACTCCCCCATCTCGTGCTCCATCACCAGCTTCTGCGCCAGCGCACGCTCGGCCAGGCTGCTCTGCGCCATGCGTTCGGCCAGGCCGCAGTTGAGCAGGAACCAGCCCTGGGTGGTGTAGCCCAGGATTTCCAGCCCCGCGTCCTGCGCAGCCACGGCGATGCCGGTGAAGTTGACGTGGGCGGTGATGTCCTTGTCGCCCACGGCCAGCAGGGGGTTGTCGTCGGCCTGGTGCAGCTGATGGCACATCAGGGTACCCATGTGACGCTGCTGGTGATAGTACTCGCCTTCGCCAAAGCCGTAGTCGATGAAGAAGGCCGCGCCGCGCCGTAAATGGCGGCCGATGGTGCCGATGAAGGCTTCGGCCTGCGGGTGGATTTCGGTGAGGTAGTCGTGTTCGCCCACAATGTCGAGCGGGGGGCGCAGGTCGGTCGGGCGGTCTTCCCAGGCCCAGCCCTGCTCCGTTTCTTCCCACATTACGCCGCGCTCATGCCATACGCCGCCCTTGCGCACCAGCAACTGCACCGGCATGGCGTCCAGCACCTCGTTGCCCAGAATCACCCCTTCGATCGCATCGGGCAGTTGCGCCGCCCACTGCACCACGTTGCCAAAGCGCGCCAGCCGCTCCTGCTGCCGCGCGCGCAGGCTGCCGGAGACATCGACGATGGTGTAGCGGCGCAGTGCCACGCCCTGCTGTTGCAAGGCATCGAGCACCTGCTCGGCCAGCGCGCCGCTGCCGGCACCAAATTCCCAGACTTCCTGCGTGCCGGTGCGCGCCAGCGCCTCGGCCACCTGTACGGCCAGCGTGTGCCCGTAAAGCGGACTGATTTCCGGCGCCGTGACAAAATCGCTGCCATCCGCCGGCAGATGCCCGAGCTTGGTGCTGCCATGCGCGTAGTAACCCAGCCCCGGCGCGTACAGCGCCAGATGCATGAAACGGTCGAAGGGCAGCCAGCCGCCGTTCCGGGTCACTTCAGCACGTATGATCGCCTGCAGTGCGGCATTGTCGGAGGCGGGGGTGGACGGAGAGGCAGGAGTGGTTTGCATGCGCGCAATCTACCACCGAATGCCGCCGTTTCCCCGTCGCCCGTTGCCGCAGAAGTGCCGCCCATCGAACTACCATGACTGATACATCCCCTGCCCCTACCGTCCTGATCACCGGCGGCGCCCATCGCCTTGGCGCCGAGCTGTGCGAAGTGTTTGCCCAAGCAGGCTGGCATGTGCTGTGCCACTACCAGCGCAGCCTCGAGGCGGCCCAGGCCCTGCAGCAACGCCTCCAGGCGGCCGGCCACCGCATCGACCTGCTGCAGGCCGACCTGGGCAATGCCGCGCAGCGCCGCACCTTGATGGAGCAGGCAGCAACGTTCGGCCCCCTGCAGGCCCTGATCAACAACGCCTCGCTGTTCGAGCCCGATTGCGCCATGGAGTTTGACGAAGCCCAGGCCGGCCGCCAGCTCGGCGTGAACCTGATGGCGCCCATGGACCTGACGCGCCTGATGGCACAGCAACACGCCAGCGATGCCGGGCCCGGCAGTTGCGTGGCGATTCATATCCTGGACCAGAAGGTCTACAACCTCAATCCGGACTATTTCAGCTACACCGTCAGCAAGCTGGCGCTGGAGCGCGCGGTGGAACTGCAAGCGCAGGCGCTGGCCCCGCGCGTGCGCGTGTGCGGCGTGGCGCCGGGCCTGATGCTGGTGAGCGGCCCGCAGACCGACGCCAACTTCGCCGCCGCCAGTCACGCCAACCTGCTGCGCCGCCCGGTCGATCCGCGCGATGTGGCGCGCACCTGCCTGTTCCTCGCCGGTAACGCTTCCATCACCGGCAGCACGGTCTGCGTGGATAATGGGCAGCATCTGGTTCCGCTGCCGCGCGACATCATGTTTGTGGTGGACGAGCTATTGCGACAACACCTGCCACCCAAAACAACAACATGACCGCCATCACATCTTCGACCCACTGGAACGAAGCCCTCGCCCTGTCCTGCCGCCGCCTGTTCCTGCGCAATTACGAGGTGCACATCAACATCGGCGTGCACGATTTCGAAAAGCTGGGCCCGCAGCGCGTGCGCGTGAATGTGGACATGTATGTGCTGCTGAGCCAGTCCACCCCCAAGGCAGACCGTATCCATGAGGTGGTGGACTACGATTTCATTCGCCGCACCATTGCCGCGCGTGTGAACGCCGGGCATATCGAGCTGCAGGAAACCCTGTGCGATGACGTGGCCAACACCCTGCTGGAGCACCCCAAGGTGCAGGCCGTGCGTGTGTCCACCGAGAAGCCGGACGTCTATCCGGACTGTGACGCCGTGGGTGTGGAAGTGTTCCGGATCAAGCGCTGAGCGCTTGCGCCGCCACGACCGAACCGGCAGCCTCTTCCTTGCGCAACGCGGCCATCTGGCCGCTGGTTTGGCATTGAGCCACTACATCGCGCGCATAGCATTCGCAGTTGCCGCATTGCGTGGCAACCCCCAGTTCGAGCTGGATCTCGTCGAAACTCATGCCGGTATGGGCATGGCGTGCGATTTCGCGATCGGAAATGCGCTGGCATACACAGACAATCATTCTGGACTTCCCTGCTGAAAAGTGGACTACGATGCCGACATATTAATTGATAATTGTTTTTATTATCAATCCCTATGACGCGCAGGGTCTTGTGCACGCAACACCTGCAGGCCGCTCTTCAGGCAAGCACAAGGCCGCTGTCTGGCGGCCTTGTGCAGGGTTCGGTCCGGGGGCTCAATCGTCCATCTGGCTCTGCAGGTAGTTCGGAAGCCCCATGCTGCCGATGAGGTCGTGCTGGGTTTCGAGCCAGTCGATGTGGTCTTCGTTCTCGTCCTTGAGTTCGACCAGCAGGTCACGCGAGACATAGTCCTGCTGCTGCTCGCACAGCGCGATGGCCTGCACCAGCGTGGTGTGCTTCTGCCGCTCCAGCCGCAGGTCGCAGGCGAGGATTTCCGGCGCGTCTTCACCGATCAGCAGCTTGCCCAGATCCTGCAGGTTGGGCAGACCTTCCAGCAGGAAGATGCGCTGCACCAGCTTGTCGGACAGCTTCATTTCCTCGATGGACTGGTGGTAGATGTGTTCGCCCAGCTCGTCCAGCCCCCAGTTCTTCAGCATGCGTGCATGCAGGAAATACTGGTTGATGGCGATGAGCGAATCGCCCAGCACGGCATTGAGCTGGCGCAGGACGTCGGGATGGCCTTTCATGTGCTGGCTCCTTCACCGGTCTGGCTCTGCAGATAGTTCTGCAGGCCGATCTGCTGGATCAGCCAGAGCTGCTGCTCCAGCCAGTGGGCATGGTCTTCTTCCGTGTCCTTGAGCTGCTCGACCAGCATTTCGCGGCTGACGTAATCCTGATGCTGCTCGCACAGCGCAATGCCCTGCTTGAGTGCCTCGCGCACTTCCAGTTCCACTTCCAGATCGCATTGCAGCATGGCAGGCACATCCGCACCGATTTTCAGCGCCGTTGGCACCATGGCCGGCGTGCCTTCCAGCATGAGGATGCGTTCGATGAGCGCGCTGGCATGGCCGGTTTCGTCTTCCATTTCGTGTGCGATGCGCGCATGCAGGCGGCTGTAGCCCCACTCGTGGTACATGCGGGAATGGATGAAATATTGGTCGCGTGCGGCCAGTTCGCCGGCCAGCAACTGGTTGAGGTAGGCGATGACTTCGGGATTGCCTTTCATGGAGGTCGCTCCTGTTCTGGAATGGAAACTGCAGGGGTATCGCAGTCAGTAGCGCACAGTATGACACCATGAAGCCGGCGCTGCCCTATCCCCATCGGGAATACACTGACGAGGTGCTGCGTCCCGGCCCGGTCGTGCCTCGTGCCGGCAGAGCCACACGGATGCAGCGTCACGGACCCGAAGAACGTGACCAGGCAGGCACATCGCTGCCTATCCCTTCGCCCGCAAGGCCGAGGAATGGCAAGGCCATTGCTATCCATGAACCGCCCCAGCGTTTAAAATCGCGGGCTTGGCGCAGCGGCCGCCTTGCCGCATCCCTCTTTGCGCCCCCTATCCCACACCCGCCATGTCCGATATTTTTGCCCCCGAGCTGGCCGAAGAGCAGCCCACCGACACCCATGCCCGCCCCGCCAAGGATTCTGCCGAAGCGCGCCTGCAGCGCGAGATGAACAAGCTCGACAAGCGCCTGTGCCGCCTCACCGGCCAGGCGATTGTCGACTTCAACATGATCGAGGAAGGCGACAAGGTGATGGTGTGCGTGAGCGGCGGCAAGGACAGCTTCACGCTGCTGGACGTGCTGCTCAAGCTGCAGAAGCGCGCGCCGATCCACTTCGACATCGTGGCGGTGAACCTGGACCAGAAGCAGCCGGGCTTTCCGCCCGAGATTCTGCCCGCCTACCTGGAAGGCCTGGGCGTGCCCTTCCACATCGAGACGCAGGACACCTACAGCATCGTCAAGAGCAAGATCCCCGAAGGCAAGACCATGTGCAGCCTGTGCTCGCGCCTGCGCCGCGGCATTCTGTACACGGTGGCGCGCCGTCTGGGCTGCAACAAGATTGCGCTGGGCCACCACCGCGACGACATCGTGGCCACCTTCTTCCTCAACATGTTCTTCGGCGCCAAGCTGAAAAGCATGCCGCCCAAGCTGGTGAGCGACAACGGCGAATTCATGGTGATCCGCCCGCTGGCCTATGTGAAAGAGGCTGACACGGCGCGCTGGGCCGAGCACATGCAGTTTCCCATCATCCCGTGCAATCTGTGCGGCAGCCAGGAGCACCTGCAGCGCAAGCAGGTGAGCAACATGCTCAAGGAATGGGAAAAGACCCACCCCGGCCGCACCGAGATGATTCTGCAGGCGCTGCAAAACGTGGTGCCCAGCCATCTGCTGGACCGCAAGCTGCACAACTTCCGCGATCTGCAGACCACCGGCATCCCCGATGCGGACGGCGACAAGGCGTTTGACGAGGAAGAGTTTGCGCCGCCGCTGGCGTCGATTGCCATCGACAGCATTCCGCTGGCACGCAAGGACTGAGCCTGCGCACCCTCTACGCACGCGCCGTGCAAGTGTTGCACGCGCCCTCTGCCGTGTGCGCAAAACTGCTTTCCGATTCTGAAAATGCATCCGGCGCGGCGATAATTGCGGCATGTCGATTGCCGCCGCCACCCGTCTGCTGATCATCCGCCACGGCGAAACGGCCTGGAATGCCGAACGCCGCATCCAGGGGCATACCGACATTCCCCTGAATGACACCGGACGGCAGCAGGCCAGGGCCCTGGCCGAGGCCCTCACCGACAGTCCGATCCATGCCGTCTACAGCAGCGATCTGCAGCGCGCCGAGGAGACCGGTCGCATCATCGCGGCCAGCCACGATGCCAAGGTGATCACCACACCGCAACTGCGCGAGCGCCATTTCGGACACATCGAGGGCAAGACCTTCATCGACTTCGAGGTGCATTTCCCGGAGGAATCCCTGCGCTGGCGCAAGCGAGACCCGAACTGGGCGCCGCCCGGCGGAGGAGAATCGCTGGCGCAACTGCGCGATCGCATCGTGCAGACCGTGAACGACATCGGCCGCCAGCACAACGGCGAGCATGTGGCCATCGTCAGCCACGGTGGCGTGCTGGATGTGCTGTACCGCTCCGCAGCGCGCCTGGGCCTGCAGGCGGCACGCACCTGGTACCTGCCCAACTGCGCCATCAACCGTCTGCTGTGGACGCCCGATGGCCTGACGCTGATCGGCTGGGGCGACACCCGGCATCTGGATGCACTCGACGGGCCGGCATTGCAGGACAGCAGCGTGCGCTGAGCGCACCGCACCGCACCGCACCGCACCGCACCGGATTGTTGGTCAACCGCAACGCCGCCTGCCAGCCACCCCCTCAGACAAACCCTAGGATGCCGTGCCGATCCCGCTGGCACGGACCTTTTTGTCACTCTGAACACCCCTCTTGATACCGAAAAGGTATCAGACCACCGCAATGCCTGGTTCGCCACGCTGAAGTGGGAGAAGGAAATCGCGGCCAGGAACCACACGCAGGGTAACTCGGTGTGGGTCAAGGCGGTGTTCCCGCTCTAAACTTGCCGGATGGACCTGCGTCACATCAAGTATTTTCTGGCCGTTGCCGATGAGCTCCACATGGGGCGCGCTGCGCGCAGGCTGGGCATCTCCCAGCCTCCGCTCACGCGGCAGATCCGGCAAATCGAAGACGAGTTGCAGGTCCAGCTGTTTGTGCGCACGCCGCGCGGCATGGAGCTGACGCAGGCCGGGGAAGTGTTCCGGACCGAGGCAGCCAACATCAGCATGATGGTGTCCGCCGGCATCGACCGCGTGCAGCGTGTCGGGCAGGGACGGCTCGGGCGCCTCGACATCGGGGTGTTCGGTTCCGGCATCTACGACGCCATTCCGGCCTTGCTGCAAAAGCTGCGTGCTTCGCTGCCGGGACTGAACGTGGTGCTGCACACCATGCACCGCGAGGAACAGATCGACGCCCTGCGGCAGCGGCGCATCTCGGCCGGATTCAATCGCATGATGCCGGTGTTGCCGGATCTGGCGCAGGAGCTGGTCACCCTGGAGCCGCTCTGGGCCGTGCTGCCTGCCGGCCATCCCCTGGCCGCCGAGGACAGCCTGAGCCTGGAACAACTGGCCACCCAGCCTTTCGTTCTCTTTCCCAATGCCGGCCGGCCCAATTTCGTGGATCGCGTGATCCGGATCTTTGGCGACAGGGGCCTGGACATCGCGGTTGCGCAGGAGATCGGTGACACGGTCACCGGCATGGCACTGGTGGCGCATGGTTTCGGGGTGACGCTGGTGCCCGAATCCGTCACCCGGGCCATTGCGCTGCGCAACACGGTGTACCGCCCCTTGTCTGACGCCCCGCATGCCCAGATCGACCTGAGTTGCATCTACCGCGCCGACGACGGCTCTCCCCAGCTGCACGCCCTGCTGGCATTGATCCGCGTGCAACGTGCCACCCGGTCGGCCGCCAGGCCGGATGCGGCCGCAACGTGCCAACCGCTCGGCCACTAGGCCGGATGCGTCTGCCGCTGCAACCGCCCCCAGCGCACCAGCGGCCCCAGCAGCAGCAACCCCAGCACCATCCCCGCGCTGAAGTATCCCAGATAGCCCAGTGCCTCGGCCGCATAGCCCGACAGCCAGTGCGCCACGCCGCTCACCGTGGACATGATGCTGACCTGCAAAGTGAAATCGCTGCCGCCGTTGCGGTGACGGCAATAGTCCATCACCGTGGTGAGGACGCCCACCAGCGCCATGCCGGCAGTGAAATGTTCCAGCGCATTGATGCCGTACACCAGCATGTCGAAGGCGGTAAGGCCATCCGCCGCAGACACCTTGCCCGAAAACAATAGCGCGATGAGTGCGTAGCAGCCCGTGGTGAGGGCCTGCAGGGCATTGAAACCCAGCAGCGCCCGCATCCGCGAAACCCGCCGCAGCACCGCATGGCCGGCCACGGCCCCCAGCAGTGACGCACCGGAACCCAGCATCACCACCATGGTGCCGATCTGGCTCTTGCTGTAGCCCATGTCCACCAGCATGGGCTTGACCATGCCGCTGGTGAAGGCATCGCACAGCTTGTAGACCAGCAGCACGCCGAGCCAGGCGCGCAGTTCCGGAGACGAGAGGAAGTAGCCGAATTCGGTGCGCAGGAAATGGCGGATGCGCGGGAGCAGGCCCTGTACGGGGGCAGCGCAAGCCACTTCATCGGCTTGCTGCAGCTCTGCGGGTAGCGCGGTCTGCTCCACCATCTCGCCCGCAGGCAACAGCGCGCGCTTCAGCTCCGCATCGTGGCGGACAGTGCCCGCACCGGCTACGTCCTGGTTCTTGCGCGCGCGCCGCCAGGCCGGCTCGCGCAGCAGCCAGACCGGCACGGTGGTCAGGAGGATCAGCCCCGCCATACCCAGCATCACGGTGCGCCAGGGCGCCATGTCGAGCAGCAGCAGCGCGCCGCCGCCCCCCAGGATCAGTCCCATGCGCGAGCCCGTGACCTGGATCGCGTTGCCCATGCTGCGCTCGCCCGCTGCCAGCAGGCGCACGGCCAGGCCGTCGGTGGACACGTCCTGCGTGGCGCCGGCGAAGGCGAGCAGCATCAGCAGCGAGGCGAACAGCACGGCCATCTGCGGATCGCGCAGCAGGGACGGCTCCAGCAGCGCCAGCCCCGCCACACACAGCAGCGCCACGCCTTGCGTCGGCAGGATCCAGCTGCGGCCCAGGCCGATGCGCGGCCAGTAATAGCGGTCCTGCAACGGGGCCCAGAGGAACTTGAGCCCCCAGGGCATGAGCAGCACCCCGCTCCAGCCGATCAGCACCAGCGAGGCCTGCTGCTCACGCAGGATGACGGGCAGCGCCTGCGTGACAAAGCCTACCGGCAGGCCCTGGGCCAGGTACAGCGCCAGCAACAGCAGGTAGGTGAAACGGGTGGGAGGACGCGCGCCGGACTTGCTTGGCGCGTCGGTGGAGAGCTCTTGCATGTCCGCCCTTTATACAGCGGCTATGCGACGCCCCGTTGACGGCGGCGCTGCGCAGGAACTGGCACGCACGCCGCCCGGCCGGATGCACAGCGCGAACACTGTGGCCGCCCCGATACGGAGCGCAGTCGCTCACTCCTCCAGCAGGCTGCGCAGCATCCAGGCGGTCTTTTCGTGCACGTCGATGCGCTGGGTCAGCACGTCGGCCGTGGGCTGGTCGTTGGCATCGTCCACGACCGGAAACAGCGCGCGCGCAGTGCGGGCGGTGGCTTCCTGCGCCAGTACCAGGTGGCGAATCATGTCGGTGGCTTTCGGCACGCCCTCCACTTCCTGGATCGAAGCGAGCTTGACGAATTCCTTGTAGGTGCCCGGTGCGGGGAAGCCCAGGGCGCGGATACGCTCGGCGATCACGTCCAGCGCGTTCCATTGCTCGGTGTACTGGTCCATGAACATCACGTGCAGGCTGTTGAACTGCGGGCCGGTGACGTTCCAGTGGAAGTTGTGCGTCATCAGGTAGAGCGTGTAGCTGTCGGCCAGCAGTTTGGACAGGCCTTCGGCGATTTTCTTGCGCTTGGCGTCGCTGATGCCGATGTTGACGGGAAGGGAAGCAGATTTCCTGGCCATAGGGTCTCCGTGTTCAAGGTGTCATGCGGAACGGGTGTGTCCGGTGTGTCTTGCATTGTAGGCAGCCCACGCGCCTGTATCGCACACACGTACTTATTGACGTTTTAGGGAAAATCTATGGGCCCGCGCCTGAGCACCGTATCCGGCAGCGGGACATTCCCGGCGTGGCGTTGTGCGCGTTGATGCCGCGCCGCTGCCCTTAGCCCCCCCGGCAAGCCCCGCACCAGCACCGCCGGGCAACGCCGCAACTGGCCGCCAATCACGCTGCACAGTAAAATCATGCTTTTGCACGCACTCGGGCTTCAGGCCTGCATGCGCCTCCAGCCGCCCTGCGCGGCTTTTTCTCATTGTCCCAAAGCCGCGCCCCGTGTCCTACACCCCCGAAACCCGCCGCCGCCGCACTTTCGCCATCATCTCCCACCCCGACGCCGGTAAAACCACGCTGACGGAAAAGCTGCTGCTTTTCTCCGGCGCGATCCAGATCGCCGGTGCGGTCAAGGGCCGCAAGGCCAGCCGCCACGCTACTTCCGACTGGATGGAGATCGAGAAGCAGCGCGGCATCTCGGTGGCCTCGTCGGTGATGCAGATGAGCTACCGCGACCACGTGATCAACCTGCTCGACACGCCTGGCCACAAGGACTTCTCGGAAGACACCTACCGCGTGCTGACGGCCGTGGACAGCGCGCTGATGGTGATCGACGCTGCCAACGGTGTGGAAGCGCAAACACGCCGCCTGATCGAAGTCTGCCGCCAGCGCGACACGCCCATCATCACCTTCGTCAACAAGATGGACCGCGAGGTGCGCGATCCGCTCGACATTCTGGACGAGGTGGAACGCGAGCTGGGCATGCCCTGCTGCCCGATCACCTGGCCGGTGGGCCAGGGCAAGACCTTCGGCGGCATCATCAACCTGCGCACGCAGAGCATGACGGTGTTCCAGGCCGGCAGCGAGAAGCGTCCGCAGGATTTCGAGGTGATTCCGCTGAGCGATGCCGACAAGCTGCGCGCGCGCTTTGGCGACGCTTTCGACCATGCGCTGGAAAGCATGGAACTGGCCGTGGGCGCCTCCGCAGAATGGGACCACGAAGCCTTCCTGGCCGGCAAGCTGACGCCGGTGTTCTTCGGCTCCGGCGTGAACAACTTCGGGGTGATGGAAGTGCTGGATGCGGTGGTCGACATGTCGCCGCCGCCCGGCGCGCGCCTGGCCTATGCCGAGGTCAACCGCAACCGCGAAGAGCGTATCGTGCAACCAGATGACGAGAGCTTTGCCGGCGTGGTGTTCAAGGTGCAGGCCAATATGGACAGCAACCACCGCGACCGCATCGCCTTCGTGCGTGTGGCCAGCGGCAAGTACACGCCGGGCATGAAGATGAAGGTGCAGCGCACCGGCAAGGAGTTGCGCCCGACCAGTGTGGTGACCTTCATGTCGCAGCGCCGCGAGGCGGTGGAAGAGGCCTACGCCGGCGACATCATCGGCTTTACCACGCACGGCGGCGTGCAACTGGGCGACAGCATTACCGACGGGCCGAACCTGCAGTTCACCGGCCTGCCCTTCTTTGCGCCCGAGATGTTCATGACCGTGGTGCTGAAGAACCCGCTGCGCACCAAGCAGCTGCAGCAGGGCCTGATGCAGCTCGGCGAGGAAGGCGCGATTCAGGTGTTCAAGCCCGATGCGGGCGGCAACATGTTGCTGGGTGCGGTCGGCCAGCTGCAGTTCGAGGTGGTGCAGCACCGCCTCAAGACCGAATACGACTGCGAGGTGCGGCTGGAAGGCTGCCAGTACACCGGCGCGCGCTGGATCACAGCCGATACGCCAGCCGAACTGCGCGAGTTCGAGAATGCCTACCCGCTGCGTCTGGCGCACGATGCGGCAGACACGCTGGCCTTTCTGTGCACCAGCCCGTATGACGTGCGGCTGGCGCAGGAGCGCTTTCCGAAGATCCACTTCCATCCGCTGCGCGAGCACGCGGGGCTGTCGCTGGGCAGCGCACACTGAGCGAAGACGCAGCGCAGCCGCCCCATCATCCCGTTCGGATACAAACGGAAGCGGCTGCTTGCATCGTCGTTACAGACTGGCAGGTGGCAAAGGTCATAATCGAACGACCTTTCTATTTTCCCTTTCGGGGCGATTAACTGCCATGACTTTCTCGATATCTGCTTCTTCCCGTCTGTTGGGCGCGCTGGTGGTCGGTGCTGCACTGGGCACCGTCGCGCTGCCGGCTTCGGCAAAAGGTGCCACACCCACGCCGGACGCGCACAGCGCCCGCACCGCGCTGGACTGGAACGGCACCTATGTGGGCACCATCCCGTCCGCCTCCGGCACTGGCTACAAGACCACGCTGATCCTTAACAACAACGGGACCTATACGCTGCTGCAGGAGATCGAGCACAAGGGCAAGAAGTACGCCGAGCGCAGCACTGGCCGTTTCACTTGGGAAAAAGGCGGCTCCGTGATCCGTCTGGCGAAAAAGGATGACAACCGGAGTTTCTTCATCGGCGAAGGCTTTGCCGAACTGCAGGGCGCCGAGGGCCGCGCCACCGGCCCGCTGGCCAAGGAATACCAGCTCACCAAGCTGACACGCCACGGCAACAAGCGCGAGGAACTGCTGATCAACCCGAACAGCGTGAAGGAAAACAGCCCGGCCAAGGGCCTGGTCCGCTTTGACGGCATCTGGAACATGAACCACGCCACGCAGCTCGGCCACCGCTCCCTGTCTTCCGAGTTCGTGCTGAACTGCAAGTCAAAAACGTACACCATGAACCAGGTGCGCTACTACGCGCAGCCGCATCTGCGAGGCAAACTGCTGGATCAGTCCAAGGGCACGGGCCACGACATCCCCGTCACTCGCGAAGACAAGGTGATGACCCAGGTGATGGAAACCTATTGCCCGCGCTAAGCTCTGCCGCCTTCCACGCCAACGGCCGCCCATGAGCGGCCGTTTTTGTCAGGCACTCAGAGCGGGTAATTGGTCAGCCGCGCATAGGCCTGGCGGGTGCCGTTCGAGACCGACTGCACGACCTGGCGATAGGGCGTGTCGTGCTTGGCCTGCAGGCGTGCCGAGGCCAGCGCCAGCGAGCGGCAATACCAGTGGCAACTGTGCTGCAGGAGCAGCAGTTCGGCGCTCATGGTGTAGGCACGCTGCTTGCGCGCGGCGGGGGTTTCCCCATCGGGATGCCGCGCGAGGGCGGCAATGCCCTGGGCATGCACCTGAATCAGGGCGCGCAGATCGAGCACGGCGGAATCGGGCAGCTTGTCGGCCAGCAGGGCCTGCAGCGGTACGCCGCTCATGCGCGTCTGCGCGGGATCGGCGCGCTGCAGGTCGTCGGCCAGGCGCATCACCTGCTGGCTCAGCGATTGCTCGGTCGCCTCCAGCGTGCCCCAGACCTGCTGCTGCCGCACCGGATCGGATTCGCCGAGGGCGCGCAGATAGCCGTCGATCAGGCTTTCCATCTGTTTTTCGATCTGGTAGGGGCGTAATTGTCCGGCCAGAAAGGCCAGCCGCTTGCGCTGGGCGTTGGCGTTGAGCACCATGGCTGCCAGACCCAGCATGAACACGATGCTGAAAATCTCCATTGCGGCATTGTCGCCGCAAATTCGGCCGCTTAGTACAACTGCTGACAGCACCTGTCATGTTCCGCGCCTACCATGCGCAGAAACGGCGCTGCCGTGCGCTGTCCACTCGAGGAGTTCCCTGATGCCGACTACCCCGCTCACGCTCTACACCCACCCCTACTCCCGCGGCCGCATCGCCCGCTGGATGCTGGAGGAAACCGGCCGCCCCTATGACACCGTGCTGCTCGACTACGGCACGAGCATGAAGGCGGACGAATACAAGACCATCAACCCCATGGGCAAGGTGCCGGCCATCCGGCATGGCGACGTGGTGGTGACGGAAGCCGCCGCCATCTGCGCCTATCTGGCGGACCAGTTTCCGCTGCAGCATCTGGCGCCGGCAGTGACCAGTCCGGCGCGCGGCATCTACTACCGCTGGCTGTTCTTTGCGGCCGGGCCGCTGGAGGCCGCAGTGACGGCGCATGCGCTCAAGCTGCATCCCGGCACGCCGGAGCAGTCGCGCACTGCCGGCTATGGATCGTATGCCGATGTGCTGGACACGCTGGAGATCGAGCTGGAACGCACGCTGGACAAGGGCTCCTACCTGTGCGGCGAGCATTTCACGGCGGCTGATCTGTATCTGGCTTCGCACCTGATGTGGGGGCTGCAGTTCGGCACCATCGAGAAGCGCCCGGTGTTCGAGCGTTATATTGCGCCGATCCTGGGGCGCGAGGCGCATGTGCGGGCCTCCGCCATTGATGACGAGCTGGCGGCGACGATGCAGGGAAACCCGGCGCAGACTTGACGCAAGCCGCCTCGTCGGGGCAGCAAGTGCAACGCGCATTCCCTGGCCCGTGCTGAAACGGCCCACCATGGCGGAACGGAGACAAAAAAACCTCCAGCCGTTAGGGGCTGGAGGCCAAACACTCCGGCCCCGAAGGGCCGAGAGCAGGGACAAAACGTTGATCAGGCGCGGCGGATGCGGGCCGGCAGGCCATTGCGCACCGAGGTGCCGGAAACCGAGTCCACCCAGATGTGCTTGCCGCCGCGGGTGGGGTCCTGCAGGCCGATATCGTTGATGTTGATGCCTGCGCGCAGGTCCGGGCGATCGGGCTGTCGCTGGCCGCCCAGGGTGTGGGCACGGGCACCCAGTTCCTTGTGACCGTAGCCGTGCTCGATGGCCACGGTGCCGGGCACCACGCCTTCGTGCACGATCACGGTGCATTTGGCTTCGCCGCCGGGGGTTTGCAGCTTGGCCACGTCACCAGTACGCAGGCCGGCGCGTTCGGCATCCTGCGGGTGCACGATGGCCGGGTTGTCCGGGTGCACGCCGGTGATGCGGGTGGCGATGCTGTAGGAGTTTTGCAGCGGCGACTTGAAACTGATCAGCGTGAGCGGCCAGTCCTGCGGCTTGTACACGTCTCGCATCGGCGTGCCATCGCAGAAAGCGGGCGGCGTCCAGGTGGCGCAGCCGCTGTAGGGCTTGCCGGTCAGGCTGTTCTTGGCGCCGGCGAGGTTGTCGTTCCAGAGCCAGAGCGCCTTTTCGAACTTCCAGGTCTGCCAGTCGGGGTTGGTTTCGTCCTGCGACTGGTTGAGCGGCTGGTAGCGGCCGCCGCGGGTGTAGAGGAAAGCCACCTTGCGCCATTCGTCCTCCTTCACGGTGGACTTGATCAGCGGCAGGATGCGCTCCACGCCGGAGAGCTGGATGTCCTCGTCAGTGGCGTCGATGACCGGCTCCTTGCCGGCAAAGGCGATGTTGGCACCGCCGCGCAGATACCAGTCTTCCGGGCGCTCCAGCGGCACCGGCTGGCCGTCCTTGCCGGTCAGGCCGGTGGGGCCAAAGCCGGGTAGGTTCATTTTTTTCGCCAAAGCAATCAGGAAGTTTTCCATCCCGATCGGGATGCCTGCGGGCGTCTTGGCTGCCTTGGGCTCGACAACCGGCCAGCGCGCAGCCATGGTCTTGGTCGGCACGCCGCTCCAGGGCGCCACCCAGCCCCAGCTTTCGTACATGATGCTGTCGGGCACGATGTAGTCGGCAAAGGCATTGCTCTCGTTGATAAGCGGATCGATGGCGATGATCAGCGGCAGCTTTTTCGGGTCCTTCAGCTTGTCTTCCACCAGCGGGCGCAGGCCGGGAATGCCGTAGATCGGGTTGGCGGCCCACAGCACCAGCGCCTTCAGGCTGTAGGGGTAGCCGTTGAGCGCGGCGGTGAACCACTCGGTGGCCAGGCCGGGCGCGTTGGGGAACCACTGGTCCCTGGCGGGATAGGGTTTCTCGCCGGCTTCCTTGCGCTTCTTGAACTCACTGGTGCGCTCGTAGGGCACGTTGCGGCCCAGCGGGATGCCCTTGGGCTTGATCTCGCCTTCGAAGGTGGCCAGGTTGTAGCGCGGGCCTTCCGCCGCATCGCGGAAGCCGCCGGCGCTCAGCGCAAAGCCGCCTTTGTAGTTGAGGCTGCCGATCAGCGCGTTGAGCGTCATCAGGGCATAGGCGTTGTAGAAGCCGTTGCCGCCCATCATGCCGCCGTGGCTCACCACGCAGGCCTTGCGGCCGTGGCTGGTCAGCTCGGTGGCCAGGCCATTGATCACGTCGACCGGAATGCCGGTGATGTCGGAGGCCTGCTTGACGGTCATTTTCTGCGCCGATTCGCGCAGCAGCTGGTAGGCGGTCTTGATGGCAACCTGCTGCTCGCCGATGGTCAGCGGCTGCGTGGCTTCGAGCTGGGCGGCGCCCATGTAGGTACCCGCATCGGCCAGTGCGCCATCCGCGCCCAGCACGTAGTAGGGATCCTTTTCCTTGTAGCGCTCCTCGTCCGGCAGCGCCACCAGGCCCAGGTCGGTGCCGCGCACGAAACGGCCGAAGCGCGGGTGGCCTTTTTCGGCAATCACCAGCCAGGTCGCGTTGGTGAAGGACGGCTCGCCGCCGACCTTGGCCGCTTCCTGGTTCGGGAAGGCCAGATAGGCGGTGTTGACCTTGTTGTTGTCGAACATCCAGCGCATGATGCCCATGGCCAGGGCGCCGTCGGTGCTGGGGCGGATCGGCACCCAGTGGCTGCGCGTGGGCACGGCGCGGTTGTCGGCATTGGTCAGCACCGGATCGACCACCACGTAGTCGAGCACGCCCTGCGCGCGCGCCTTGGCCACCAGCGCGCCACTGCGCTTGAACGGGTTGCCGGCGTTGGCCGGGGCGGTACCGACGAACATGGCGAATTCGGCATTGGCAAAGTCCACCTTGCCGTGCGGCATGGCCTTCATGTCGCCAAACAGCGCGCCGGAGCCGGAGCGGTAGGCACCGCCGCAGTAGGAGCCGTGGCCCACGTAGTTGAGCGTGCCGAAAGACTGTTTCCAGAAGCGCTGCGAGAAGAAGTCGCGCCCCTCGTTCACGCCCATCACCACGCCGACCTGGTTGACCTTGGCGCCCAGTTCCGGTGCATTGGGGTCGATCGGGGTTTTCAGGTCGCGCAGCTTGGCCAGGCCGTCCACATGGCCTTCGCCGAACAGGTCGCCGCCTTCGGTCACTTCCTTCACCAGCTGCTCGAAGCTGATCGGCTCCCAGCGGCCGCCGTTGCGCGGGCCGACGCGCTTGAGCGGCGTCAGCACGCGGAACGGGGAGTTCATCTGGTCCATGGCGGCGTTGCCGCGGCCGCAGGCGGTGGAGCGGCCGCCCAGGCCCTTGTCCTTGAAGGCGGAAACGCTGATCAGGCTTTCCTTGAACGGCGCCTTCATCGGCAGGTGCGGATCGGTGGAGAGCGGGTTGTAGGGGTTGCCGGTGACGCGGATCACCTGGCCGCTTTCCTTGTCGATGCGCACACGCACGCCGCACAGCGTGGTGCAGCCCTGGCAGACGGTGTAGCTCACCTGCTGCTTGGGGTTCATCTTGAGCGCGCCGGTGGCGGGATCGACGCTGAACTCGGGCTCGGGCGAACGGCCGTGTTCGAAGTGGCGCTCGGGCTGCTCGCCCAGCACGCCCTCTGCCATGCGGCCCAGGGTCTGCGAGAAGCCGGCGCCGAAGGCTGCCAGTCCACCGGCTGCGATCAGGTCACGACGTTCCAGTTTTTTCATGTTGGTACTCCTTGCGGGAATCTTGTACGGGGGCCGGGATCAGGCCTTGACGGGGGTCGAGCGACCGATGCGGTCGAGCGGCAGCACGTAGGTGATCACGATGAACAGGAACACCCACAGGCCGGCGGTGCCGATGATGCCGAGCAGGCCTTCGGGGCCCAGCGGCAGCTGGTAGCTGTAGTAGCCGGCGCCGGTCTTGGGCACTTCCTGGCCACCGATGAAGATGGCCCAGCGGATCATCCAGGCGGAGTGCAGCGCCAGCAGGGCCAGCAGCAGGCTGCTGTTGGGACGCTTCCAGCCCAGCCACCAGGTGATGGCGGTAACGACCACGGCCCAGGCGGCGGCCATCTGCCAGTTGTTGGAGCCACCCACTTCGGCCAGCGCCTCGGCGTTGATCGGGGAGATGCCGCTCAGGCCCAGCGCCAGCCAGACGCCGCCCAGCAGCAGCGAGGCCAGCTGCATCCAGGCCACGGTGTGGGCGAGGCGGCGGTTGATGGCGGCATCGTCACGACCGGGGCCGAAACGGTTGAACAGCAGCGTCAGGCCGGCCGCGCCGCCGAGCGAGGTAATGACGAACTGCAGCGGCAGCAGCGGCGTATGCCAGAGCGGACGGGCACGCACCACCATCACTTCCACACCGGTGTACAGGGCCACCAGCACGGCGCCGATCAGCGCCAGCGCAGCGGCCATCAGCAGCGGGCCGCGGCTTTCGTGACCGCCCAGCGCAACCCAGCGCGCCACGGTGGCAAAGCGGCCGTTTTCATCGGCATGCTGCTGCAGCAGCGGACGGAAAGCCAGCCAGGCATACAGGATCAGACCGGTGAGATAGACCGGAATGAAGAAGGAACCCCAGGACATCCAGGACTTGGGCGAGAAGTAGGCATAGAAGTGCCAGAAGCGGCCCGGCTGGTGCAGGTCGGCCAGCAGCGCCACCGGGGCGCTCAGGCCGCACACCAGCGCGGCCAGCAGGGCCAAGCGCGAGATCACCTCCCAGCCAGGCTTGCGCAGCGCCACGCCCGGCAGCGACAGCAGGAAGGCGCCGTAGGACAGGCCGATCAGGAAGAAGTACTGCACAGCCCAGGGCAGCCAGGCCACTTCGCGTGCGACGTTGATGGTTTCGACAATCGTGCTCATGGGGTTCTCCTTGTCAGCCGTGGGTGGCGCGCGGTTTCCACAGCGTGCCCTGGCCTTCGACCTTGCCGGTGAAGCGCTCGTCCAGCCCGATGTAGTACACCTGCGGCTTGGTGCCCTGCTCGGGCTTGAGCACCTTCAGCTTGTCCTTGTTGGCATCGAGCTGCTGGCGCAGCACGCCATTGGGATCGTTCAGGTCACCGAAAATACGGGCGCCACCGACGCAGGTTTCCACGCAGGCGGGCAGCAGGCCGGCTTCCACGCGGTGGGCGCAGAAGGTGCACTTGTCGGCCTTGTTGGTTTCGTGGTTGATGAAGCGTGCGTCATACGGGCAGGCCTGCACGCAGTAGGCACAGCCCACGCAGCGCTCGTTGTTGACCACCACGATGCCGTCGGCGCGCTTGTAGGTGGCACTGACCGGGCAGACCGGCACGCAGGGCGGCTCGTCGCAGTGGTTGCACAGGCGCGGCAGCACATAGGTGCCGGCCGGCTGCACCGAATCCTTCACCTTCACGCTGTAGGTGGAGACCACGGTGCGAAAACTGCCTTCGGGCACCACGTTCTCCTGGATGCAGGAGACGGTGCAGGCCTGGCAGCCAATGCACTTGCGCACATCCACCAGCATGCCCCAGTGGTGCTTGCTGGTTTCTGCCATGGCGGGGGTGGGCACGGTGGCCGCAGCCGCAGTGATGACGGGAATGCCGCGCAGGAAATTGCGGCGCGAGGCCGAGGGGGCTGCGCCGCCTGCGGGGGTGGGGGATGGGGAATGTTTCATGGGCATCTTGCTCCTGCGGATTCATCCGATGCCTTTGACTGTAATAACCCTACTATTCGTGCGCCATTGGCCGGATCGTTGATCGGAATAGATGCTTTTCCCTATGCCGCTGCCTGCTTGTACCGACTGCCCCGCGGCAGGGTGGCGGCCTAGAATCAGGGCTATGGGAATCGGTGCTGGACTGTGGCGGCGGTGTCGGGCGGGAGCGTTTGCGCTGGCCTGCCTGCTGGGCGTGGCTGCTTCGTCGGCGCAGGTTGCGCCCGATGCGCCATCCGCCCCCGCCAGTACGGCCGCTGCTGCCGCCAGGCCCGCCGCTTCTGCTCCCGAAGTGCGCATCGGCGTGCTCGCCTTCATGCGCGATGACAGCACCACCATGGACTGGCGCCCGCTGTTGCAGCACCTGCAGGATACCCTGCCCGGCTACCGCTTCAGCCTGCAATACCTGGACCACAACGGCCTGAACCAGGCGGTCGAATCCGGCACCATCGCCTTCCTGATCACCAACCCCGGCCAGTACGTGGAGCTGGAATCGCGCCACGGCGTAACACGCCTGCTCACGCTGGACCACGGCATGCAGGAAGGCAGCGCCAGCGGAGCGGCCTTCGGCTCGACCGTGATCGCCCTGCGCGATCGCGCCGACCTGCAGCAGTTGCAGGACCTGCGCAACCAGCGCCTGGCGGTGGTCGGCCAGGAAGCCTTTGCCGGCTACCAGATTCTGTGGGGTGAGATGGCACGCATCGGCATGGACCCGGCAGTGGACAGCGCGCGCCTGATCCGCACCGGCCTGCCCATGGAGCAGGTGGTGCAGGCCGTGCTGGACGGCAAAGCCGATGCCGGCGTGATCCGCACCTGCCTGCTGGAAGCGCATCCGCAGTGGCAGCAGCAACTGCGCGTGGTGGCGCCGGTGCAGTTGCCGGGCTTTCCGTGTGCGAGCTCTACCCGCCTCTACCCCAACTGGCCAGTGGCCAGCCTGCGCGGCACCTCGCCGGAACTGGCCAAGCAACTCACCGCCTCGCTGCTGGGCATGACGGTGGCGGCCGACCAGATGAGCTGGTCGGTGCCGGCCGATTACCAGTCGGTGCACGAACTTTTCCGCACGCTGGAAATCGGGCCCTACGCCTACCTGCGCGAGCCCACCCTGATGGTGCTGGCGCAGCGCTACTGGCCCTGGGTGGCCGGGCTGGCGCTGCTGATCGTGCTGTGGATCGTCTATACCGTACATGTGGAGCACCAGGTGCGTGCACGCACGGCGGCGCTGCAGCAGGCGCTGGATGCGCGCGATGCGCTTGAAGACAAGGCACGCCAGGCCAAGGAACAGGCCGACCACATGGCGCGGCTGTCGGTGCTGGGCGAACTCTCGAGCACGCTGGCGCACGAGCTGAACCAGCCACTGGCCGCCATCGGCAACTATGCGCGCAGCCTGCTACGCCGCGCCGACCAGCAACGCCTGACGGACGATGCCGTGCGCACCGCCGCCGGCGAAGTCGCCACCCAGGCCGACCGCGCGGCCGACATCGTCACCCGCATCCGCAGCTTCTCGCGCAAACGCAGCGCGCAAAGCGGCCCAGTCTCGCCGGTGCGCCTGGCCGAAGATGCCGTGGCCCTGTTCCGCGGCATGATGGTGCATGCGCCCACCGTGCTGGTGCACAACCGCGTGCCGGACGATGTGCTGGTGGATGCCGACGCCCTGCAGATCCAGCAGGTGCTGCTCAACCTGCTGAAAAACGGCCTGGACGCCACGCGCCAGCTCGAGCCGGAACACCAGACGCTGCAGATCGCGCTGGATGCCGACGCCCGGCAGGTGCAACTGGCCGTGCAGGACGACGGCGAACCCCTGCCGCCAGACGCGCTGCAGAGCCTGTTCCAACCCTTCTACACCACCAAGCCCGACGGCCTCGGCCTGGGCCTGGCCATCTGCCGCACCATTGCCGAGGCGCATGGCGGCCGGCTCGATGCGCGCGCGGGCGACCACGGCCGCGGCCTGCGCTTCACGCTGACGCTGCCGCGCTACCTTCCCCCTCCCCCACTTGCTGAGGCCCCTGCCTATGACCCAGCCTGACCTCTGGCATCTGCACGTCGTCGACGACGATGCCGCCTTCCGCCGCTCCCTGCTGTTCCTGCTCGAATCCATGGGCTGGGACGTGACCGGCCATGCCTCTGGGCCGGAGTTTCTGGCCGCCTGCCCCGAGCCGGACGAACGCATCGGCTGCCTGCTGCTGGACATCCGCATGCCGCAGATGAGCGGGCTGGAACTGCAGCGCACGCTGGGCGAGCGCGGCTGGACCACGCCGGTGGTGTTCATCACCGGCCATGGCGACGTGGAACTGGCCGTGCAGGCGATGAAACAGGGGGCGTTTGATTTTCTGGAAAAGCCGTTCAAGGATCAGCGGCTGCTGGATGTGGTGAGCGCGGCACTGCGCCAGCATGAGGCCACGCTGCAGCGCGACAGCCGCACGCGCGAGGCGCATGAGGCGCTGGCGCGCCTGTCACCGCGTGAGGCGGAAGTGGCGCTGCTGGTGGCGCGCGGGCTGCCGAACAAGCTGGTGGCCAGGGAACTGGATATCAGCGAGAAGACCGTGCATATCCATCGGCAGCATGTGATGGAGAAGCTGGGGATCGGCAGCGCGGCGGAATTGGCGCGGGTGGTGTTGCGGGCGGATCCGGGGGCGTTGGATTGATTCCCGCCCCTTGCATTTGCGGCGAATAAGGCGCTTATTCTCCGCATGAATTGCGGAGAATCGCAGGGTTAAGTTGCTGCGGCATAGAAGAACCCAGCTATCAGGAAGAGCAAGAACGCTACAGCTTGCGCGGCGGCGAACAATCCTTGCCAGTTCAGGCTTTTAACTGTAGAAGTTCAGAAAACTCCTGCAGGATCGTCTTGTGGAAGCGCTCGCAGATACCGTTGGTCTGTGGGTGATTGGCCTTGGTCTTGCTGTGCTCGATGTCGTTGATCGCCAGGTACAACTGATAGTCATGCGTCTCGGCCTTGCCACTTCTTGCGCTCCAGTGCGGCCACCTGGGCTTCTGTCAGCACGGCCCCTGTTTGTGCCACTTGCGCCTCCAGTTGTGCGAGCCGCTGCTTGAAGCTGGCCAGGTTGTGTCGCAACCAGATCGATCGCACCCCTGAGCCAGAGACGAAGATGCCACGCTGGCGCAGCTCATTGCTGGCACGCAGTTGGCCGTGGGCAGGTTGCTCCAGGGCATAGGCAATCACAGCAGCCTCTACGGCCTCTTCGACGCGGTTCTTGGGATTGGGTTTGCGCCGGTTGCTGTCCAACAGCGCTTGCACGCCGCCTTGTTCGTGCGCGTCACGGTAGCGATAGAAGGTATCGCGCGAGACGCCCATGACACGACATGCGCGCGGCGTCTTTCACGCGTTCGAAGAGTCTTGAGAGCCAAGCCATTTGGTCTATGACGTCTAACGTGGAGGTCACCGGCGCTGCGAGGCTATATCGCGCAGCGTCCGGTGGACCGCAGGGTTATGCCGCTTGTGCGGCACAGGCACCTTCCTTAGGCATGCTCTTGCCCAGCGAAGAAATGGCTTCAGCAAAGCCGCTTCCGGCACCGCAACGGGATAGTTGCAGCACCTCATTTAGCCCAGACTGACTCGACAGAGTGACTTCCTCGTATCGGCAGATGGGCAGTTCCTTGTTGTCCTTGAATCGTTTATCGGGACCACCAGACTTGTTGACGTACTTCCACGTTCGATCTACGACTTCGGCATCTCGGGGAACAGACTCGCTTTCGATGAATCGAGTTGCGCCTACTTCCACTCGCAGTTCTTGATAGCCAACGGCACCCACGCCGTTCTGGTCATATACGAGAACGCGGTCAGGGAAAAAGTGAAGCGTTTGACGACCTACACCAACAGCGACGGTTTCGATGTTCGTCTTGACGTATGGTGGTTCAGCCCTACGAATAGAAGTGCTCTTTCGGCGGACAAGATCGCTTGCTCCCGCATGATATTTTCGATCATGTACCTTTCCAGACGCCTCGATATGCCAAGCCGCCGCGCAATTGGCAAGCTGGCTCGCGGCCGCGTGAAGTTTGGCATAGGCGGCTTCCATGTCGGAATCGAAGTCATAGAAGAGCACAACGGTCTTTTGTAGGGCGTCTCGCGTATGGGCTGCATATGTTCCAGCAGCGGCAGCGACTGCGAGTATGCCTACGAGCCAAACGGGCCAGCCGGAAGAGAACCCAAGACCAAGCACCGCAACTGAGATAACCGCAACAAAAGGCCACAGGCGAGTCTTTGCGCGCTTTTGGTTTAGCTCGTCCAGAAGCTCTCGGGATGACGAATCGACGATTTGAGAAACATCGGCGGATTCGATTTCCTCCAATGGCGCATGAGTTCCTGGCGGTATTTCAGAAGCCGATGGCGGAAGTGACTGAGGTGGTGAGTTACGGGGAGACGACGATGGAGGAAGCGTAGCGCGATAGTAAAGTCCGCCTCGGCCCATGTGAACGTAGTTACCTCGTGGGCCGACGCCAAAGCGAAGGCCAGTTACACCAGCCGAAACGCCGATTCCTGACTTGGACAGATTGAATCGCAACGGCCCGACACTGATGCTCTTTCTCAGATAGAAGCCCATTGACTAAACCTCCAAGGCGTGACTGTAAGCAGCATAACACCTGAGTTAAGCCGCGCCGCGAAGCGGTGTCGGCTTGAATGAATTGTTATGCCCCACGCAGTGTACGCGCCAAATCATTGACTGCCGCCTGTACGACAAGCCAAGAGATGCTGCAAGTGTCTGCGTCCGGAGAGGCGCGGGTGACAAGCTGCTCATACGGGTGAATCAGGTTGCGGAAGTCACGCAGTGCATGAGAGAACTTTTTGACGTCAAGGCCGAGCCAGTTAAGGTGGTGGGCGACGTCAATCATGCTCGACAGCGACCACTGATGAAACGGCAATACTTTGCCCTCTTTGTCACGAGGAGCAGCAGCGCAAGTGTTTGCGTCTCGTGGGAAACGCTGGCAGACGCCAAGTAGCAAGCCCTCAAGGAGACTGCCCATGACAATGTTCGCCGCAAGGAAGGCTTTAGCGTCAACGCATCGTTGAGCCTCAGACCATCTATCGGCGAGGAGTTGGCCGATGCCTGGTTCCAGCCGCAATGCCAAGAAATCAGGCGGAGGGAGTGGCTTAAGCTCCGCCTCTGGTGCTTCCGGATCAAAGGAAACCGTGATGCGCTCGAAGTATGGCTCTACGCCTTTTAGCCGTACAGCAAAGCCCTCGATGTATAGGGCTTCATTGAGCAGCTTGAGCGCAATACCGGTCTTGGCTTTGTCTCCCTGATACTCCTTGGGCGAGGCGAGTCGCTTGATGACTCCCGCGAGCTCCTCACGAGAGCAGGCACGCAGTGCATCTAGAACCCAACGTTGCCGGGTTGAACCGTCATGGACAAAGCGAGGGACGCCAGCACGCTCAAAGAATGCGGTGAGGTAAGAGCTTGAGCGGTAGACCGGGTACTGCTCCCCGTTGCCGCAGATGAACTCAGCAATCTTGTCTAACGTGCTGTCATCCACGACAGATTCTCATGTGGGGCATAACGCCTGAATTAAGCCGCGCCGCGAAGCGGCGTCGGCTTGAATGAATTGTTAGGCATCTGCGGCGCCTTCCTCAACAAATGCCTCGGGAGAGAACACTGGGAACCCACCGGTGCGGCTCCTATGGAAAGGCTGGCTGCCTCCCAAGAGACCCGCTGCCTCCAAATACGATACGTTGAGATGTTCAAGCGCCGTTTTGTTTTGTTGCCCCATTCTCATAGCCTCAATCCACATGACTTTGGCGACTTTGGGCCAGGTCGTGTCGACGAAGATACACATCGCATTGTCAATCCGAATAAAAGCGAGATTTTCCTTGTTGCCCCATTGGACTGGATCGAACTTAAAGTCAAAATTCAGACTTTCCTCTCCGGACTCGATGTGTCGCCAACAGATATAGAGGCCCTTGAGTTGGCAATCATCAATGAACAATCCTTCTGGGCCAGTGAAAGCATCAATTATTGGCTTTAGGCAGTTGTCAATGTCAGCTTTAGCGTCTGTTTCATATCTGCTTTTCGCTGGAACCAGCCAAGTGATATCCAGAGTAAGTTGGCCCGTAAGAACGAACTTGTATTGTGAAAGTACATTCTTGATTTTCCCGAGATACTTATTCTTGACGTTCTTAGAAGACTGAACCGAGGCTGGTGATCCAATGATTGAAATGGATAGCTCACCAAATGGCGGTGGCTCAAGCCCCAAATTAGCTCGTTCAATTGCCTCTATCAGCTCTTCATCTGACATAGCTCACGCAATCCTCTGAAAGATGCCTAACGCTTGACGTGAGGGACCGCCGTAGCGGCGAAGCCGCGAAGGGAACCCACAAGCGCAGCTTGTGGGCGGTCCCTCTCGACGGAAGGGTTAGGCGTCAGGGCGGGCACAGCGCCGCACCCTCAAGAAGTAGGGTCTGTAATGCCTTGGCTAACCACGTGTGCAACGCATCGAACAGAGGTAGTTCTCCTTCGACTGGAGGTGTACTTGAGGTAGCGGCAAAGTGTAGCGCCATGGCGGGAGGAAGCGGAGCACCTACTGAGGCATTGATGATGCGCGGCAGATTTGATCGGTGCGACATCCGGTTGCGGAGGTCTCCCCACAGCTTCCATTCGTCCGAAGTACAGATTGTCCGTAGTGCTGCTGCCAAACCAGTGGCAGGCGCTTTCTGTGCTAGCCAGTCGTTGAGACGGTTGAGACTGCATGCTCGTTGCTCCTTCGCTCCGAAAGGCAGCGCCAAGACGCTAGGATGGCTTGCAAGTGCCGCAAGCGCGTAGGCGGTGCTGTCCATGCAGGAGACACCAGCAGAGAACATATTGAATAGGGCCTTCTCTCGAACATAGATCCCTTCATGGGGCACCGCAACGCCGAGTTCATTCCAGGATCGCTTGTAGTTCTCCCACTCTTCTCCAGCAGCCCGGAAGCGCCAGCCAATGAGGTTGGATGCTCCAGCGAATTCTTGCCATTCAGAGCCCTTTTGGGGCTGCAGCAGGATGCGACGAGCAGCAGCCATGAAGCAGGTCAGCTCGTCGATCGGGAAGTCGTCTGGGACGTTGATGCAGTACTCGTCGCAGTAGCGCATGGGTATCTGACGCCTAACGTTCGCCATAACCGGCGTGCAAAAGCAGAGCGAAGCGGCGCTTTTGCACGTCCGAGTTGATGGCGTTGTTATGCATGTTTTGGCGCGAACATGATGATTGACATACCTACAAGGGCTACTGAAGACCCTACTAGATCCCAAGTCGTGGGCTTTACACCATCAACTGCCCAAAGCCAAAGAATGGCCACAAAGATGTAAACACCACCATAGGCGGCATAGACACGACCTGCTGCGGTGGGATGCAACGACAGAAGCCACGCAAAAGCCGCGAGGCTCAACCCCGCAGGGACGAGAAGCCATACGCTCTTTCCTTGTGTGAGCCAAAGATAGGGAAGGTAGCAACCAACAATTTCGGCCACTGCCGTTACCAGAAAGAGCGAGATTGTTTTGATTTCAAGCATAGTGACTCGTAATTACCTTCTGAAATGCATAACGTGGAGGTCACCGGCGCTGCGCGGCTTTATCGCGCAGCGTCCGGTGGACCGCAGGGTTATGCCTCATGGATTAACTAAATATCCGTGATGCTGTGGAGTTGGTACCGTTTCAACCTACCGTTTGTGGAGTTGACCTTTGTTACTACTGCGGTCAGTGGATCGAACTCACCGCGTGCAACCTTCCCAAGATTGTCAGCCATGATCGTCTTCTGATAGTCATCCAATTCGCCAAAGGGGCTGAAACTGTGTGAGATTGAATTGATGGATGTAATCAGTCGCCCAGTTCCGGTTCGTGCGTTAAAGCGACTTACAGCCACTGAAACAACTTCGGTATCTGGCTCAACAACTTCAGTCTCAAGGTAGTTCAACGTGTCCGCATCAAAACTGATAATTGGTGTTCGACCAAGAGACAGCGAAGCCGATAGCCCCTGATGTTTGATCGGGAGATGTGCCCTCAGCAAAGCTCTTTCTAGGCGCTCGTGAAGGTCGTCGTTTTCCTTGGTGAGCTGTTGCAGTTTCTTTTTTGCCTTGCGGTTTGAAAGGACGAAAGGAAGACCGAGGCAGCTTGAAAGCACGAACTTGATGAGGTCGTACAAGCCATTTTTTCCAAGATCGGTCAGTAGCGTTAGGGTGTCTGGGTCTGTTACAAAAAGCTGAATGTACTGTTCCAGTGAGCCTTCGTAGCTCTTTTTCAGCACGAGGCGGAAGCCCTTCGCTGCGGGGGCTTGAACAACAACCTCGCCCTGGATCGAGGCATGAATCGTGAGTAGGAGTATTTCGGAAATGGCTGCTAATGAATGTGCACCATAGTACATATCGAGCCCATCGAACTCGCGCTCGCCGTCGTCGTACTTGACCTTAAACATCAGTTCCATTTGAACCCCATATGTGAGCACTGAAATTGGCGCGGTGAGGCATAACGCCCGGGCTCAGGGGCGTGAAGCGAAGCGGAGTGTCCCTTGGAGCCCATTGTTAGGCCATGCCCCTCTGCTTTAGCCATATCTCTCTATGTGCTCGCTTTCTGTTTTGTTTGTTTTCATCAGAATCAAAGCTTTTCAAGAATTGATCTTTTTCCGCTTCAATTTTTCTTATCTTAGCCTCTAACTCGACAACGCCGAGTCGGTGTTTTTCCTGGGTAATAAACTCTTTTTTGCTTTGCAAAAAATTCTCAATTTCGCCGGCCAAAGAGCTAATAATATTGCGTAACACATCAAGTTTCTTTTGTAACTCCTTTCTCTGATGACCTGATTTTTTCAGCTCATACATTTTTGATCGATCTTTTTTAACTTGATTTATTTGGGAGAAAAGATCTCCGATTTCCTCTTTAACTTGTTCTATTGAGCGATGCAGTTCATGTTGCTCTTTTTTTAAATTGTTAATTTTGCTTTTTGCAGCTTGCACATCTTCATAAGCAGAATCGCGATGATACTTATATGAATCAAGGTCGCCGAAACTCTGCCCAAACAAAGAATGTTTTGGTAACTTTTTGGCTGCATTTCCGAAAAGCCAAGGCGTTCTGTCAGATTTTGCGTACCACGAGTCAATTCTATCCTTGTAATCGTTGAGCGCGCTGTATGCACTGCTTTTTTCATCGAACGCCTCAGACAAGGAGTCTTTTATTTCAGATAAATCATCATAGAGCACCTTCTTCTTTGAAGAAAGAACTTCCTTCTCTGCATAAAGATCGTTAAGCTCTTTCTTGTAATCTCTTAAAAAGAACGAAAGAAGATATTCTGTTTCTCTTGCAACTTCTTCGTGTTGTTTTTTGTTTTTTTCTTTTTCATGTATTGATGCATTGAATTTAGAACCCGCCTCGGACTCAATTGTTTTAAGCAATTTTCCTTTTTCAATATTGAGCTGCTCTGTCGAGAAACGCCTTTGAGCATGGCGTTCATGCTCGTCACGATGCTGACGTTCATAGCGGGGGAAATCCAGATCAATTCTTACTTCCCGGAAAAAACTCTTAATCCGATCAAACATCTGATGTCTTTATGGCCTAACGTCTGAATTCAGGGGCGCGACGCGGTTTTATCGCGGCGCGTCCCTTGGAATGATGGGTTAGGCTGCACTGCGTTACCTAGACGTTGGACGGAGGCTCCAAAGGCTCTGGAACGTTTGTTCAACCATCTGACTACTACTGTCGTCTTTGGTTGATAGGCTTGTGAGGTAGTAGAGGGCATTCGCTTTGACTGCGTCGACAGTTACAACGCTGATAGGTCTGCTATCGACATCCGTCGTCAAAGACGCTGCAAGGAGGCCGTTCCATAAGGGTGCAGGAACGTGAGGTCGGAGTTTCTCCAGTAACGCAATGCACGCATCTTGCGACATGGCTCTATGTTGAGTCGTCAATATTTGAAGATCGTTCTTCTCGACGCCAGAGGCGGCTACAACTTCGCTCCACTTGTTTCCGAGAGCTTGAGCTAATGAACTGCAGAAGAGCTGCGGAAAGTTTGAGCTGAAGGGATCTGTATATGGTTGACCTCGAAGTCGCTGCCACCATCTGGCGACGAATCTGTATGAGACCACCCACGGCAATGAGAGCAAGAGGCGCGCATAGGACCAGCGGACTTGCCCGTTGTATCGACGGTCGAGCGCCTTCTTGCAAGGCTGGAACCAAGATTCCACAGTAAAGGCAAGAGCTGTACTAATCGGTGCGTAGGTTCGTGGTGGAGGGGCTTGGTCGGAATTTGATAGATCTGTAAGGTAGTCTGACACTGCGGTCAGAACCATTCTGAATTCATATGCACGAAGGCATTGGTCTTCCTGTCGCAGGGATGCCAGGATAACCAGTAAGCTGTCCAAGCGCCCCAGCAAAGCCTGCCCCTCTTTGGATAGGTCTTTTCGTTGCTCGGCGGTGAGGCTTCTATGCCCGGCGATATGCTCCCCAGACCTCATTCGAAGTCGGAGTAGATCCATTAAGTTCTCGGTATTTCCATATAGGGAGTGAGAGAACAGCGATTCGAGTTCGCGCCTCTCAAAGGCCGCTCTTAAGCTAGCGTTGATCTCTGCAACTCCGCCAGACTTCAATTGAAGCGCCAGTACTTCACGCAAGAACTGTGTGATAAAGAAAGAGGATGCAAAGCTAGTCGTGTTTCTTGACTGTCGGGCAAGGTAGTAGGAAATTACCTTGACACCGACGATGAGCAGAAGTACATCCAAAACCAGACCAGACGCCTCAACGAAGAGGCCTTCACGGTACTCTTTCGTGTGCGCATAGGCCCAGAATTCGGAGAGGAAATTCGCCGGGAGCATGGTGGGTTTGTGCAGCCTAACGTTAAAGGTAAGGGGCGCGCCGCGTGCGGCGCGTCCAGCGACCGAAGGGAGCAACCTTGACCGCAATGTTAGGCATTGAAGCCAAAGCTTGGGCACGAATAGCCGCAGACTCACACTGCACAGCCAGACCTGCCACCGTACCAGGCACATGACCCCACCTGCCTACGGCGGCTGGGAGCAACTGCAGTTGGGATGCACCGCTGGCTTGAAAGCGGGCAAAACCAATGCGGCAAGAATGAACCGGGAACAACATGATGGGTTTCTGGCCTCCGTGCCTGCACCAACTAAAAAACCAATTATGCCTAACGTTCAGTATGCACCTCCACGGTGCATACTTCAAAAATTTTGGTGTATAGCAGTCATATCTCCCTATAAACCCAACGCCGATCAACAACCTAGCATCAGATATGACCCTATTGACAGTGTATAGCACTTTAGTTGCCCATCAGGCGCTAGAAGCATGCTCTCGGCAAGCGGCGGCTAATGCTCGCAAATAGCTGCACAGCGCCGCTGGCTTAGCCTGCATCCCGAGCCAGCACCGGCCTCAGAGCCTCCCCCGTATGGCTCCCACAAGCCACCACCTCCTCCGGCGTCCCAGCCACCACCAGCCTCCCCCCGCCAGTCCCCCCTTCCGGCCCCAGATCCAGAATCCAGTCCGCCTCCGCAATCACATCCAGATCGTGCTCGATCACGACCACGCTGTGCCCGCCATCCACCAGCCGGTGCAGCACGCGGATCAGCTTTTCCACATCGCTCATGTGCAGCCCCACCGTGGGCTCGTCCAGCACATACAGCGTATGCGGCGTTTTCTGTCCGCGCCGCGTCACGTCGTCGCGCACCTTGGTCAGTTCGGTCACCAGCTTGATGCGCTGCGCCTCGCCGCCGCTCAGCGTGGGTGAGGGCTGGCCCAGCGTCAGATAGCCCAGCCCCACATCCTGCAGCAGCTTGAGCGGATGCGCGATGGACGGCATGCTGGCGAAGAATTGCACCGCCTCGTCCACCTCCATCTGCAGCACGTCGCCGATGCTCTTGCCGCGCCAGGTCACGGCCAGGGTTTGCAGGTTGAAGCGCGCGCCGTGGCAGACTTCGCACGGCACTTTCACGTCCGGCAGAAAATTCATCTCGATGGTGCGCATGCCCTGCCCTTCGCAGGCCGGGCAACGCCCCTCTCCGGTGTTGAAGCTGAAGCGCCCCGGGCCAAAGCCGCGCGCACGCGCCTCCAGCGTGTCGGCATATAGCTTGCGCACCGTGTCCCAAAAGCCGATATAAGTAGCCGGGCAGGAGCGTGGCGTTTTCCCGATCGGGGTCTGGTCCACTTCCAGCACGCGCGCAATCGCTTCGTAGCCTTGCACGCCGCTGCAGCCGGACCAGGCCGGCCGTTCGCCCCGCGCATCGGCCTCGCGCCCCGCCTTGGTGGAGCGCTGCAGCACAATGGCTTCGACATTGCTCAGCAGCACATCGCGCGCCAGCGTGGATTTGCCCGAGCCGCTCACGCCCGTCACGGCCACCAGCCGGTGCAGCGGCACCTGCACGTCCAGATTCTGCAGGTTGTGCAGGGTGGCACCGGTCACGCTCAGCCACTCCAGCGCCGGCTGCTGCTCCGCGTCCGCGCTTTCGCCCCGCACCGGCCGGCGCGTGCCGCGCATCGGGTGGCGCATGGCCGCGCGCAGATAGCGCCCAGTCACCGAATCGGCATCCGCCTCAATGTCAGCCACCGTGCCCTCGGCCACCACGGTGCCGCCGCGCACGCCCGCGCCCGGCCCAATGTCAATCACGTGGTCGGCGCGGCGGATGGTGTCTTCGTCGTGCTCCACCACCAGCAGGGTGTTGCCCTTGTCGCTCAGGTCCTGCAGCGCGTTGATCAGGATGTGGTTGTCGCGCGGGTGCAGGCCGATGGTCGGTTCGTCCAGCACGTAGCACACGCCCTGCAGATTGCTGCCCAGTTGCGCCGCCAGCCGGATGCGCTGCGCCTCGCCGCCGCTCAGCGTGGGCGCGCCGCGGTCCAGCGTGAGGTAGCCCAGGCCCACCTGCTGCAGAAAGGCCAGGCGGCTGCGGATTTCGGGCACGATGTCGCGCGCGATGTCGGCCTCGCGGCCGCTGAAGGCCAGCCCATCCACCCAGGCCGCCACATCGGCCACGCTCAGCGCCGCCACGTCAGCAATGCCGATGCCGTGCAGGCGCACATGGCGCGCGATCGGGTTCAGGCGCGTGCCGTGGCAGGTGGGGCACGGCTGGTCGCCCACGCCTTCCACTTCCGGCTCGGCAAAGGTCTGCTCGCGGCCCTTGTTGTCCTTGTCGGCCACGGAATCGTCCAGCGCCTTGCGCTGTTCCTTGCTCAGCTTCACGCCGGTGCCGACGCAATCCGGACACCAGCCATGTTTGCTGTTGTAGCTGAACAGGCGCGGATCGAGTTCCTCGTAGCTGGTGCTGCATACCGGGCAGGCGCGCAGCGTGGAATACACCTGCACGCGGCCAATGCCGGCGCCGGTGCCGCCATCGGCCATGGCTTCGGCCAGGCCGGCGAGATCGCTCATGACGTGTACCACGCCCTTGCCGTGGCGCAGCGCATCGCGCACGCCTTCGCGCAGCAGCATCTCGTTTTCGGGCGTCACGTCCAGGCTCAGCACCGGCAGCGCGATTTCGTGTTCCTTGAAGCGGTCCAGCCGCGGAAAGCCTGTGGTCGGCAGAAATTCGCCATCCACGCGCAGATGCGTATGGCCGCGCGGGCGCGCCCAGTCGGCCAGTTCGGTATAGACGCCCTTGCGCCCGCTCACCAGCGGCGCCAGCAGGCCGATGTGCTCGCCGCGGTGCTCGCGCAGGATCTGCGCGACGATGCGGTCCGCCGTTTGAGGCTGCACCGGGGCATCGTCGTGCACGCAGTGCTGCACGCCCAGCTTCACGTACAGCAGGCGCAGGAAGTGCCACACCTCGGTGGTGGTACCCACCGTGCTCTTGCGTCCGCCGCGGCTCAGGCGCTGCTCGATCGCCACCGTGGGCGGAATGCCGTACACCGCGTCCACCTCGGGGCGGCCGGCCGGCTGCACCATGCTGCGGGCGTAGGCATTCAGGCTTTCCAGATAGCGCCGCTGGCCTTCGTTGAAGATGATGTCAAACGCCAGCGTGGATTTGCCCGAGCCGCTCACGCCGGTGATGACGTTGAACTTGCCGCGCGGGATCTGCACGGAGAGGTTCTTGAGGTTGTGTTCGTGGGCGTGGACGACTTCGATGGCGTTGCTGCGGCGCTGGGGGGTGGCTAGCGTGGGGGCCGGGCGGCCTGGGGCCATGGATCCGACAGCATTTGCTGCAGATCCATACGCTGCCAGCGGTTCCTGCACACGCAATGCAGCACTGGATCCTTTTGCCGCGTCAGCGCCCTCTTCACCGGCACCTGGCACTTGTTGGAGCGACCCAGCGGCTTCACCCCAGCCCATCGCCACATCGTATTCCCGCAACGCCGCGCCGGTATGGCTGGCCGGATTCTGCCGCACCTGCTCCGGCGTACCCTCGGCCACGATGCGGCCGCCGCCGTCGCCGCCTTCCGGCCCGAGGTCGATCAGCCAGTCGCTGGCGCGGATCACGTCGAGGTTGTGCTCGATCACCACCAGCGAATGCCCGGCATCCAGCAACTGACGGAAGGCGCGCATCAGCTTGGCGATGTCGTCAAAATGCAGGCCGGTGGTCGGCTCGTCGAACAGGAATAGCGTGCCTTTGCGCGCCAGACTCTGCCGGCTCTTGGCGGCAGACTTGGCCGCGTCGGCGAGGAAGCCCGCCAGCTTCAGGCGCTGCGCCTCGCCCCCGCTCAGCGTGGGCACGGGCTGGCCCAGCTTCACGTAATCCAGGCCCACATCAACGATGGGCTTGAGTGCGCGCAGTACCTCGCGGTCGGCGGCAAACAGCAGCACCGCCTCATTCACCGTCAGCTCCAGCACATCGGCCACGTTGAGCGTGCGGCCGCCGCGCTCGATGTTCACCTCCAGCACCTCGGGGCGATAGCGCTTGCCGTCGCAGTCCTGGCAGCGCAAATAGACGTCACTCAGGAACTGCATTTCCACATGCTCGAAGCCGCTGCCGCCGCAGGTCGGGCAGCGCCCGTCGCCGCTGTTGAAGCTGAACTTGCTGGCCGTGTAGCCGCGCTCCTGCGACAGAGGCGCGGTGGCAAACTGCTGACGGATCGCGTCCCAAGCGCCCACGTAGCTCACCGGGTTGGAGCGCGCCGTCTTGCCGATGGGCGACTGGTCCACGAACACCACATCGGCCAGATGGTCGGCACCCAGCAGACGGTCGTGTGCGCCAGGCGATTCGGTGGCCTTGCCGAATTGGCGCAGCAGTGCCGGCGCCAGCACATCCTGAATCAGCGTGGACTTGCCGGAGCCGCTCACCCCGGTCACGCACACCAGGCGCTGCAGCGGGATTTCCAGCGAGACGTTCTTCAGATTGTTGGCGCGCACGCCTTCCAGCAGCAGGCGCGGCGTGTTGGCTTCCACCGCGCGCGGCTGCCAGCGCTGCGGGTCGATCACCTGACGGCGGCCGCCTAGGTACTCGCCGGTGACCGTGTCGGCGCGCTTGAGCGCTTCGGTCGGGCCGTCGAACACGATGGCACCGCCGCGCTCGCCGGGGCCGGGGCCCATGTCGATCATGCGGTCGGCCGCCCACATCACGGCCGGGTCGTGCTCCACCACCACCAGCGTGTTGCCGGCATCGCGCAGGCGCAGCATGGCCTCGGTGATGCGGTGCATGTCGCGCGGGTGCAGGCCGATGCTGGGCTCGTCCAGCACGAACAGCGTGTTCACCAGCGAGGTGCCCAGCGCCGTGGTCAGGTTGATGCGCTGCACCTCGCCGCCGCTCAAGGTGCGGCTCTGGCGGTCCAGTGTGAGATAGCCGATGCCCACATCGCACAGATAGCGCAGGCGGTTGTTGATTTCCTCGAACAGCAGCTTGCGGGCCTGGGTGTCGGCGGCGTCGGTCTGGGTGGCCGGCTGGCGGTCGTCCTGCCCCAGGCGGGCGAAGAAATCGCGCAGGCGGTCGAGCGGCAGCAACATCAGGTCATGCAGAGACAGACCCGGCAAGGAGGCAAGAGTTTCCCGATCCCAATCAACTCCCTTAGGCATGAATCGATCAGAAGGAGAAAGTACCGCATCGGCATCCGCCTTGCTGCCCACGCGCCAGAGCAGGCTCTCGGTCTTGAGGCGCGCGCCGCCGCAGGACGGGCATTCGGTGTAGCTGCGGTACTTGGACAGCAGCACCCGGATATGCATCTTGTAGGCCTTGCTCTCCAGGTAATCGAAGAAGCGCTGGATGCCGTACCACTGCTTGTTCCACTGTCCCTTCCAGCCCGGCGCGCCGTCGATCACCCAACGCTGCTGCGCCTCGGTCAGCTTGTTCCAGGGCGTGTCGCGCGGAATGCCGGCCGTTTCGGCGTGGCGCATCAGATCGTCCTGGCTTTCGCTCCAGGCCGGCGTCTGGATCGGCTTGATGGCGCCCTGGCGCAGCGTGAGTTTTTCGTCGGGAATCACCAGACCCCAATCCACTCCGATCACGCGACCGAAGCCGCGGCAGGCCTCGCACGCGCCCACGGCCGAGTTGAAGGAGAACATGGACGGAATCGGCGCGCTGTAGCTGATGCCGCTTTCGGGGCAATGCAGGCTACTGGAATAGCTCCAGATTTCGGGCGCCGCGTCTTCGCCGGACGCTGCCAGCGCATACACCGAAAGATGCCCGGCGCCGTGCTTGAGCGCCACTTCCAGCGCCTCGATCACGCGCGCACGTTCCACCTTGTCGATGCGGAAGCGGTCGGCCACCACGTCGAGCACCTTGCGCCCGCCTTCCGTGCGCTCGGCTTGAACGCGCGTGAAGCCGGAGGCGGACAGCCATTGCTCGACTTCTTCCGCCGTGGTGCTGGCGGGCAATTCGACCGGGAATGTGACGACCAGGCGCGGTGCTTCCGCTCCCGCCGCCCGCTCTGCACGCTCCGCCAGCGCTCCAGCCACGTCGGCGCGCTGAGCGGGAATGGGGTCGGCATGCTGCACCTGGGAGGCGTCTACGCTCTGCGCCGCCTGCACACCTGCACCATCGACCACACCACTCCGCCGCAGCAAATCCGCATAAATCGAATCCGGATTGTCCTGCCGCACCGGCAGCCCCGTCACCCGGTCGTGCAGGTGCGCAAAGCGTGCGAAGAACAGCTTCAGGTGATCGTTCAGCTCCGTCATGGTGCCGACGGTCGAGCGCGAGGTGCGCACCGGGTTGGTCTGGTCGATCGCAATCGCCGGCGGCACGCCTTCCACCTTGTCCACGGCGGGCTTGTCCATGCGGTCCAGAAACTGGCGTGCGTAGGCGCTGAAGGTTTCCACATAGCGCCGCTGGCCCTCCGCATATAGCGTGTCGAACACCAGGCTGGACTTGCCCGAACCGCTCGGCCCGGTCACCACCGTCAGCTCGCCGGTGCGGATATCCAGATCCAGATTGCGCAGGTTGTTCTGGCGCGCGCCGCGGATGCGGATCAGGCTGGCCAGATAGGCGCCCTCGCCCTGGCCACTGGCGGCGTCGGTGGAGGATTGCGGATCGGTAGTGGAGGAACGGTCAGACATGCGGTACCTTGCAGATAGGGGCCGGAAGATTGTAGAAGTTGCCAGCCGATCGCGCACTGGCAATAACGGCATTTGCGGGCGGGCTATTGGGCACGCCGCGCTCACGGTGGCGCAGGAATGGCGCACACTGCACCGGCATGCTCGCGATCGCGCCGTGGTCCTACAGCAAGGGGCCCGCGCTTGCCGCATCCTCTGCTGGAAAAGGAGATTGCCATGACCCAAATAGCCGTCATCGTCGGCAGCCTGCGCCGCGATTCCTACAACCGCCGCCTGGCCCAGGCGCTGGAAAAACTCGCACCGCACGACTTCCAGTTCCAGTACCTCGACATCAGCCAGCTGCCGCTCTACAACCAGGATGACGACAAGCAGCAGGCCGAAGTGGTGCTGCAATTCAAGCAGGCCATCAGCGACTCACAAGCGCTGCTGTTCGTCACGCCCGAATACAACCGTTCGGTCCCCGGCGTGCTGAAGAACGCGCTGGATCACGCATCGCGCCCCTACGGCAAGAACGTCTGGGCCGGCAAGCCGGCGGGTGTGCTGGGGGCCTCCATCGGCGCCATCGGCACGGCGCTGGCGCAGCAGCACCTGCGCAACATCCTGGCCTATCTGGATGCGCCCACGCTGGGGCAGCCCGAAGTGTTCCTCAAGGTGGATGACAAGTTCTTTGCGGAAGACGGCAGCGTGGCCAATGAGGGCTCGCGCAAGTTCCTGCAGGGCTGGATGGATGCCTATGCCGCCTGGGTGAAGAAGCACGCGGCCTGACCCCTTGCCCACTCACTGGCGCAGCAGCACCGGGGCCATTGACAGCAGCAATGCGGCTGCCATGCTCCAGTTGAACGCCTGCAACCGGGCAGGCTGCTGCAGCCAATGGCGCAAATGCTGGCCGGCAATCGCCCATACCGAGATGCAGGGCAGATTGGTCACGCCAAACACCAGCGCGACCAGGGCAACGGCCGCAACGCCCTGCCCCGGAGGCAGATAGGCCGAGAGCAGGCCGAGCGCCATCATCCACATCTTGGGATTGACCCACTGGAAGGCTGCCGCGCCCAAGAACCCGAGCGGGCGGGCCAGCGCTTCTGCCGAAGATGCGCCCTGCGCATGGCCGGGTGGTTGCTGTGCAGCCCCGCCCGGCACAGGCGCTTCCTGCTCCAGGGCCTCCTGCGGTGCAGGCGCGCGCGTCATCTGCCAGGCCAGCCAGAGCAGATACGCCATGCCGCCCCACTGCACACCCTGCTGCAACAGCGGATGGCGCTGAAACAGCTCCAGCAGACCGAGGCCGGTCAGCACGATCATCACCGCACCGCCAACCGAGATGCCGAGCATATGCGGCAGGCTGCGCTGCGCGCCAAACCGCACACCGGAACTGAGCAGCATCAGGTTGTTGGGCCCCGGCGTGATGGACATCACCACGATGTAGGGAACGATGGACAGCGTGAGCGTGAGGACGTCGAGAGACATGGCAAGACCTTTGCAGAAACCGGTGGCGGGGCATCCGCCATCCAGGAAACGTCTCTGCATTACATCGCCCAAATCCAGTACAGATACGATACAGTTCTTGAAACACTGCTGCCTTCTGTACTGGAAGCAATAGCGACACACCTTGGCGAGCGACAACATGACACCCGAGCCTGCTCCCCTTTCGCGCACGGACCCTGCCCCGCTGTCGGAGCAACTGGCCCGGCTTTTCGCCAGCCGCATCGACGCCGGCCTGATGGCGGCGGGCACGCGCCTGCCGTCCATCCGCCACTGCGCCAGCCGCTATGCCGTCAGCCCCCATACCGTGGTCGCGGCCTACGACCAGTTGCTGGCGCAGGGCCTGATCCGTTCGGAGCGCAACCGGGGCTTCTTTGTACGGGAGCGCAACGCACTGACTCCCGCCGCCAGCGCCGCTACGGCAGACCGCACTCCGCTCGCCTTTCCCAACGACATCGGCAGCCTGATCCGCACCATGTTTCCCGCCGGGGTGCGCAACCAGGTGAAGGACTCCATGGACGCCAGCCGCCCTTCGCCCGCCTCCGGTGTGCTGCCGGCAAGCTGGCTGGATGAAGGGCTGCTGATCAAGGCGCTGCGCCGCGCCGTGGCGCAGGACAACAGCTCCAGCGGAGCGCTGTATGGCACGGCCCAGGGCGACCCCCTGCTGCGCGACATGCTGGCCCTGCATCTGGAATCGCTCGGCATAACAACCCCCTCCGCGCAGATCATCACCACCAGCGGCGCCACCCATGCGCTGGATGTGGTGGCGCGCACCCTGCTCAGCCCCGGCGACGCGGTGCTGGTGGACAGCCCCGGCTGGTCGGTCGAATTCGCCCGGCTCACGCGCATGGGCGTGCGCCTGCTGCCCGTTCCGCGCGGCCCGCAAGGAGTGGATGTCGCCGCGCTGGAACACCTCGCTGCCACCCATCGGCCCAAGGCATATACAACGGTTTCAGTGCTGCACAACCCCACCGGCCATTCGCTGAACCTGACGCAGGCGCACCATGTGCTGCAACTGGCGCAGCAGTACGATTTCTTCATCGTCGAAGACGACACCTACGCCGCGTTCGCCCCCGCCCACAGCCCGCGCTATGCCGCGCTCGATGGCCTCAAGCGCACCTTCTACGTGACCGGCTTTGCCAAGATCATCGCCCCCGGCTGGCGTGTGGGATGCATTGCCGCCCCGGAGGACTGGATCCCCGAACTGCTGGACACCAAGCTGATCGCCGGCCTCAACACCGTCACACCGACCGAACGGGCACTCAGCCTGTGCCTGCAGCAGGGCTGGCTGCGCCGCCACACCGAAGCCGTGACCAGCCGGCTGGACGCCGCGCGCAGCCGCACCGTGCGGCTCGCCCTGCGCCATGGCGCCAGCTTCGCCGCGCCTCCTGCGGGGCTGTTCGGCTGGGTGGAAACCGGCGTCGATACCGAGCAACTGGCGCAGCGCCTGCTGGACCACGGCTGGCTGATTGCGCCCGGACACCTGTTCTATCCGGAACGCTGCAGCAGCACGCGCATGCGGCTCAATTTCGCGGCAGGGCAGGATATGGCCTTCTGGCGGGCCTATCAGAGAGAGGTGCGCCTGTCAAAGGCAACGGCTGGCGGGTGAGACTTTCACACCGATAGCAGCTTCTCCCGCACCGCATCCGGCATGGGTGCCGCCTTGCGCGCCTGCTTGTCCACCAGCACCACGCCGACCTTGCCGCGCGCCACCTCGCGTTGCGTGGTCTTTTCGCGGATACGGAACACCACATCGAAGCCGTAGCGGCTCAGGTCGGCCGGCGCCATCTCGATCTGCAGCACATCGCCGTAGAAGCCCTCGGACAGGTATTGCGCGCCCACGTCGCCTACCACCGTGCCCAGGCCGAGCACATCCATCTCGTCATAGCCGAGCCAGCGGATGAAGCGCAGCCGCGCCTCGGACACCAGCGTGAGCAACTGGGCGTTGTCCAGATGGTTGCCGTGGTTGATGTGGCTGGTGTAGATCTGCAGTTCGGTGCAGAAGGGGTAATGGTCAAGGGCGTCGAATTTCAGGCGTGCCATGGGGATGTACTCGGTTCGTTTGACAGCACTATACGTCAGTCGCCAATGGCAATCGCCAGCTTGCCGAACTGTTCGTTGCGCTCCAGCACGTCCAGCCCTTCGTGGATCGCCTCCAGTGGCAGCACGCGGTCGATAAGGGGCCGCACCTTGCCTTGTGCACACCAGGCCAGCAAGTCCTGCAGCTCGCCCGGATTGCCCAGGGTGGAACCGATCACCTGCAGCTGACGGATGAACAGGCGGCGCAGGTCGGCATCAGGCTGGTCCCCGGTCGTGGCGCCGCAAGTGACGATGCGCCCGCCGCGCACCAGTGACTTAAGCGCCGTGCTCCAGACGGCCTCGACGCTACGCCGTGGTCAGCCTGTGCATCGGCGTGGGCCAGGGCATTGCCCTTGTGATCGAACGTGAGTGAGCGAAGGGCAGATAATGGGAGCCTGCCCATCCGGAACTCCCATGTCTGCCGCTTCTGATTCCAACGCCCCTTTCGCAACTCCCTCGCTCCCGCACGCCGGCTTGCTGGAAACGCACCACACCCTGCGTACCATGCTGGAGCGCCTCAACCAGTTGGCCGCCGACATTGCAGATACGGGGCTCACGCCGCAAGTGCGCAAGGAGGCCGGCGCACTGCACGCCTGGTTCGCCCAAGCGCCGGCGCAGCACCATGCAGACGAGGAAGCGCACGTGTTTTCCCGCCTGCTGGCTTGCGGCGATGCGGAACAGATTCATCTGGCCAAACGCCTGACCGCCGACCACGGCTGGCTGGACGTGAACTGGAAGCAGATCGCTCCCTCGCTGCTGGCGGCCAGGGACAATTACCAGTGGTTCCAGCCGGCCGAACTGATTGCCGCCGTGCGCCTGTTCACCCGCATGCACGAGGAGCACATGGAGCTGGAGGAAACACAGGCTTTTCCTGCCGCCTTCGCGCCGCCGACAGCCCCGGAGCAGTAAGCAGCCCGCCCCGCGAGCCAACCCACCGGCCCGGGGCACGTCACCCCCCGCGACCCGAAGCCCCGCCCTTCCCGCCATGCTCTCCCGCCGCCACCTCACCCGCCTGCGCCAGATGTACCGCTCGGCCGGCTGGCCCTGCCAGGACCAGCTGGAAATCGACCTGCTGGCCGCCGGCCTGCTGCAGCAGCAGACGGACCCTCAGGGCCGCGACACGCTGCGCCTGACGCCGGAAGGCATCGCCACGCTGGCGCAATATGGCGAAAGCAACCGCCAGCTGCGCACTCCGCACGAGGCCCTGGTGGAACAGGTTGCCCTGCACATGCAGCGCCAGGGCCGCATCGTCTGGCGCGGGCTGGCCCTGCGCGCCTCCATCAACCAGGGCACCGAGGAGGAGCCGCAACCCGCCTGGGTCATGGCCATGCCCGATGTTTTCAGCGTGCGCAACACCACGGTGGAGGGCTATCTGGAACCGGTGGTGCACGAGATCAAGGTCAGCCGGGCCGACCTGCTGGGCGACGTGCGCAATCCGGCCAAACGCGCCGCCTATCTGGCCATGGCGCCGCAGGTGTATTACGTGCTGGGCTGCAACGCCAAAGGAGCGCCCATTGGCGGCGTGGACGACATTCCCCTGGAATGCGGAGTGATGATTGCCTCTGCATCCGGCCTGGACGTGTTGCGCCCGGCGCCGCAGCGCCCATTCGAGAAGATGCGCTTTGACGTGTGGATGGCGCTCGCCAAAGCCAGCCCGCTAGCGCGGCCGGATGACGGGGACGAGCAACTGGCATTCTGAGATTGCGGACACGGCCGCTGCGTCAGCCATCTCTCCCCACCACCGCAAACAGACAAACCCCTATTGCGCACACGCTACCCCCTGCGCCACCAGCGCGGCAGCAAGCCCCGCTGGAACAGGCGTTCAAACCGGTCATCGATCAGATACACCACGCCCCGGTCGCTCTCCGTGCGCACCACCCGGCCCGCCGCCTGCACCACCTTCCGCAGACCGGGAAACAGGTACACATAATCAAACCCCTGCCCCATCAACGCCTCGATGCGTTTGCGCATGGCCTCGTGCACCGGATCGACAGGCGGCAACCCGAGCGTGGCAACAAACGCGCCGATCAGCCGGCTGCCGGGCAAATCCACCCCTTCGCCAAACGCACCGCCCTGCACGGCAAAGCCGATTCCACTCCCTCCCTCCTGGAAACCGGCAAGAAATTTCGATCTTTCATCTTCTCTCATTGATCTGGTTTGTTCCCATAGGGGAATTTCACTATCCATAGCCTTGACTCTGTCAATCACCTTCTCCAGATAGGCAAAGCTGCTGAAGAAGGCCAGATAGTTGCCCGGCTGGGCCCGGTACTGGCGCACGATCAGTTCGGCAATCGGTTCGACAGAACGCTCCCGGTCGTTCCATCGGGTCGAAATCGGCACAACGTGCACCTGCAGTTGCTCGGCGCTGAACGGCGCTGGAACATCTAGCCAGGCATGGTCCTCCGGCAAGCCCAGCATGTCGGCATAGAAGCGCGGCGGCTGCAGCGTGGCCGAGAACAGCACCGCACTCGCTGCCGCCTGCAGCCGTGGCCGCAAAAAGGGTGCAGGCACCACATTGCGCAAGGTCAGCACGCCATCGTGCAGCCGGCCGCGCGGCAGTACGTCGGGCAGTTGGGTGGGGCGCAGCACATCGCACAAGGAATGGTCGCCAAACTCCTCCGCCAGCCGCGTGAACTGGATCGCATCGAAATAGAACCGCTGCAGCTCGGCCGGCAACTCTGCAGGATGCTCGGCCAGGAAGTCGCTGGTGCGGCCGATGAACTCCTGCAGCACGGCCAGCCATTCTTCGTCCAGCTCCACGTCCTGATAGCCCGGCTGCAGCTGCTCCATCATGCGGTTCCACTGCGCGCGCAGGCGCGTCAGCGGGCGCTTGAGCGGCCTGGGGGCGATCCGCGAGAGGCCCTGCAGGGCGAATCCGTTGAGGGATGCGCTGTACATGCCCCGGCCGCGCTCCACCAGATTGTGCGCCTCGTCCACCAGCAGGCCTGCGCGCCAGCCCTCCGCCACCGCCATGGCGTAGACAAAGGCGCTGGTGTCGAACCAGTAGTTGTAGTCGCCCACCACCACATCAGCCCAGCGCACCAGCTCCTGGCTCAGGTAATAGGGGCAGATCGTGTGCTCGGCGGCGACGGCGGCGATCTGCGCCTGATCCAGCAGTTGCGTCTCCGCGAGACGCATGGCATCCAGCCGCGCCTGCGGCAGCCTGTCATAGAAGCCCCTGGCCAAGGGGCAGGACTCGCCATGGCAGGCGGCGCCGGGGTGCACGCACACCTTGTCGCGGGCGGTGATTTCGACCACGCGCAAAGGCGGCCGGGCGTTGCCCTGGCGCAAGCGCTGCAGCGCCTCCAGCGCGGCGGCTCTGCCGGTGGTCTTGGCGCTCAGGAACAGCAACTTGTCGATCCGGTCTTCGCCCATCGCCTTCAGCATGGGAAACAGCGTGCCCAGCGACTTGCCAATGCCGGTTGGCGCCTGCGCCAGCAAGACCCTGCCGCGGCGCGCGCCGATGAACACCTGTTGAGCCAGCAGCCTCTGTCCCGGTCGCATCTTCCCTAACGGGAACTCCAGTTGCTGCAGAGCATCCAGCAAAGTTTTCCGGTGCACCTGCTCCTGCTCGCCCCATTGCCGAAAACGCGCGCACAGGCCATCAAAGAACTGTTCGAGCTCCGCGGCCTGCAGCCGGCGCGTATCGGCATGCTCCTTGTGCCCGAGCAGATCGTAGTACAGCAGCCGAACGTCCATGTGCGCCAGCCCGTGCTCCCGGCACAGCAGATGCCCGTACACCATGGCCTGCGCCCAGTGCAGCGCTTGCTGGTTGAGCGGAATGCGGTCGACCGGGCCCTTGTGCGTCTTGACCTCCTCCACCAGCTGCAAGGCCAGCGAAAAACCATCGGCGCGACCACGCACGTTGAGCGAACCGGCTTCGCCCTGCACAGCCACCTCGCTGGCAAAACCCGGTGCGCGCCGGGCTGCAATAATGCGATGGCCTTCCATGCCCTCCACGGCGGACGGGCCGGGGGTGAAGCGCAGGTCCAGATCGCCGGAGCGCGCGGCGAAATCGCACAGCGCAGTCACAGACACCTGCATCTGTTCGACGGAGTGGGTTGGATACAACATTACTGGCAGTTTGCCAGAGTTGGGCAACCAACAAAAAAGCGCCGGGAATCTGCATTCCTGGCGCCTTGGATGGTGGTAGGTCGTACAAGATTCGAACTTGTGACCAACGGATTAAAAGTCCGCTGCTCTACCAACTGAGCTAACGACCCATACTCCCGAACGCGGCAAATGCCGCATCCGGAAAGAAAAAACCACAAGGCTTGTGCACCTGGTGGCTGATATGAGTGGTAGGTCGTACAAGATTCGAACTTGTGACCAACGGATTAAAAGTCCGCTGCTCTACCAACTGAGCTAACGACCCACTCCTTCTTCATCAAGCATCACTGCCCAACGAAGATTTGAATTCTAGCACCCTTATCGCGTCTTCGGCAAGACTTCGGCGATTTTTTTCAGAATCCAGCCGGCTGCGCACATGCCGAATGTGGCGGTGACCGCAACAGCCGAGCCGTAGCCGGCACAATTCAGGCTGCCATCGACCATGCCATCCACCTCGCAGCTGTCGCTCACGGGCAGCTGCACCGCCTCGCGGCTGAACACGCACTGCACACCGATGCTCTTGCCGTCGCGCGGTGCACCGTGCTGCTTGCGCAGGCGGTAGCGCAACTGCGCCAGCAGCGGATCGTGCGTGGCCCGGCTCAGGTCATCCAGCTCCACCAGATGCGCCTGTTGCTTGCCGCCCGCCGCACCCACGCTCACAAACAGTGCCTTGTTGCGCCGGGCCCAGGCCGCCATCGCCGTCTTGGCGCCCATCTGGTCACAGGCGTCGATCACGGCCGTGGCATCGGCGGGCACCAGCTGCTCCCAGTTGTCCGCCGTCACAAAGTCATCAACCAGATCCACCCGGCAGTCGGGATGGTAGCCCGCAATGCGCTGCTGCATGGCCACGATCTTGGCCTGTCCCAGAGTGGCATCCCCCGCATGAATCTGGCGGTTGATGTTGGATTCGGCCACATGGTCCATGTCGATCAGCGTCAGGCGGCCGATGCCGGTGCGTGCCAGCGTCTCCACCGCCCAGGAACCGACGCCGCCAATGCCGACCACCACCACATGCGCCTGCGCAATGCGCTCTGCTCCGGCCTTGCCATAGAGCCGCCCCACCCCGCCGAAGCGGCGCGCGCGGTCGACGATGACAGGCAAGGGAGAAGAGGAAACCGGGGGCACAAACATCTCGGACATGGGTGAAGAATACCAAAATGCCCGCACAGGGCGGGCATCAGACAATCGCTACAGTAGCGATTGTTTCAGCGGTGCCTGCCCTGCGTGCGCCGTCATCACAAGCGGCCGTACGCGAGCCGCGACAACAGCGATCACTTCAGCCGCGCCAGCCGGTCCCGCGCAGCCTGCGCCGCCTCGGTTCGCGGATATTTGGCCACCAGCTGCTCCAGCGTCGCGCGTGCCGCCGCCGTTTCCTTCAGCTCGGTCTGGCAATTGGCGATCGACAGCAGCGCTTCCGGTGCGCGCTCATGATCCGGCGCCTGCGCCACCACGGCACGGAAGTTGGCCATGGCACTGCGGTAGTTGCGCTGGGCGTAATCCGAGTTGCCCAGCCAGAACAGGGCCGAGGTCTTCATGCTGCTTTGCGGACGGTTGCGCACAAAGGCGCGGAAGGCCGTTTGCGCCCTGGCATAGTCGCCCTTGCGGAAGTGGTTCAGGGCGGCATCGAATTCGGCCTTCTCCTTGCCACCGGCCGCCGCTTCGGCCTCTTCGCCATTGGCGGCAGACGAGGACGGACGCGCCGCGGAAGAGCCGCGCTCCTCCACCGCACGCGCCAGATCCTTCTGGCGCTGCTGCATCTCGGCCATGTCGCGCGAGAGCTGTTCCTCGCGCCCGCGCGACTTGGCCAGTTCGCTGCGCAGGGAATCGATCTGGTTCTGCAGTTCGAGCATGCTGCTGCGCGTGCGCGCCTGCTCCTCCGTCAGCGTCTGGTAACGCTGGCGCAAGTCCAGGATCGCACGGCGCGCCTCGTTGTCACCGAACAGCTGGGCCTGCGCCGGCAGCGGTGTCAGCACCGCAGCCGCCAGCGCCAGCAGCACCGCGCCCATGGGCGCGCCGCCGCGTTTCACATCCAGCCCCACTCCAGCATCCGATTTCATGGTCATCCCTGTCTGCCTGCAAAGCCGCCCATCAGCGGTACTTGAATTCCACGCGGCGGTTACGCTCGTTCTCGCCGCCTCCGCTCACTGCCGGGCGCTCCTCGCCAAAGCTCACCGCTTCCATCTGGGAATCGGCAACGCCCAGCACGGACAGCGAACGGCGCACGGCTTCGGCACGCTTCTGGCCCAGTGCCAGATTGTATTCACGGCCACCCACTTCGTCGGTATGGCCTTCCAGCATCACTTTGGCGTTCTTGTTGGCGTTCAGCCAGCGGGCATTGCCCTCGACGGTGGGACGGGCATCGGCGCGCACCGTGTACTGGTCGAAGTCGAAGTAGACCACCTTGGCCGCATCCTGCGGGCCGCCGCTGCCAGCCAGGCCGGATTCGGTGCCCACCGGGGCAACGGTGGATTGCGCATCGGTGCCGGAGCCGGCATTGGCCGATTCATCCACCTTCACGGCAGAGGAACAGGCGGCCAGGGAAGCGGCAATGGCGAGGGTCAGTAGGGCACGCTGCATGTCGATGACTCCTTTTGTGCGTGGTTAACGTAAAAAGCGGTCCGCGTCAGCGGCCCATGGGTGCCCAGGCCGGCTCGCGGATGTCTCCGCTGCGGCCGGCCAGGCGGGTCTTGATCTTGCCGTCGATGCTAGTGGTCATCAGTGCCTCGCCACCTGCGGTGCGCGTGGCATAGACGATCATCTTGCTGTTCGGGGCAAAGCTGGGCTTCTCGTCGTGTGCGGTATCGGTCACCAGATTGACAGTGCCGCTTTGCAGATCCATGACAGCCACCTTGTAGCCGCCGCTGCGCGTGATGTAGGCCATGCTGCGGCCATCGGCACTGATGCTGGGGGAGATGTTGTAGCCGCCCTGGAAGGTGATGCGCCTGGCCTCGCCGCCGCTGGTGGCAATGCGGTAGATCTGCGGCGAACCGCCACGGTCGCTCACGAAATAGACGCTGCCGCCATCCGGGCTGAAGGTGGCTTCGGTATCGATGCCCACGCTGCGCGACAGCAGGCGCGGCTCGCCGCCGGCGGCGGGAATCAGGTAGAGCTGAGAGCCGCCATCCTTGGTCAGCGTCACGGCCAGTGTGCGGCCATCCGGCGACCAGGCCGGCGCGCTGTTGGAGCCGCGGAAGTTGGCCACGGCGCGGCGCTGGCCGCTGCGCACGTCATGCACGTACACCACCGGCTTGCCGCTCTCGAACGACACATAGGCCAGCTTGCTGCCGTCCGGCGACCAGGACGGAGAGATGATGGACTGGCGGCTGCTCAGCGCGGCCTGCGCATTCTCGCCATCGGCATCGGCCACCCACAGCGTGTAGCGGCCACCGGCCTTGGTCACATAGGACACCCGGCTGGAGAATACGCCCTTCTCGCCGGTGATGCGCTCATAGATCCAGTCGGCAGCACGGTGCGATGCCAGACGCAGCTCGGCCTGCGGCACGGTGTAGCTCTGGCCGCCCATGTCGCTGTTCCTGGCCACATCCCACAGGCGGAAGCGCACCGCAAAGCGGCCATCGCCCTGGCGCTGCACGCTGCCCGCCACCAGATAGTCGGAGCCTGCCGCACGGAAGGTGCTGACCACCGGCTTGCTGTTTTCGTCGAGCTGGCCGGCATCCACCGGAATGGCACGGAACAGGCCGGTACGCAGCAGATCGGCCTGAATGATGGAGGCCGGCTTCTGCGGCGCCTCGGCCTCGCCGCGGAAGGGCGAGGAAGTGATCGGGTACTGCGTTACGCCGGCGCCGGTGATTTCCACGCGGAACTCGGCCCGGGCCGGTGCGGCGGCCAGGCTGGCCACCAGCAGGCCGACCAGCGTGGCGTGCCTGGCGAAGCTGCCGCCGGGGCGCCTGCGCTGCAGGCTGGCAGCGCTGAACATGGGGACAAGGGATTGGCGAATCAGGTCAATCAGCATGGAATGTGTGATGGAATGGATGCCACGCAGGCTGCCCTGTCAGGCAGGACCCGCTTCGTCGGGCAGACGGAACGGGAGAGCGAAGGCGGACAGCACTGGCACCCAAAGCCGGCCCCGAAGGCCCGGACCAGCATGCCAAGCGGCTCCCGCACAGCCCGGACAGTACCGAGCACAGCACATGCTACACAGGGAACGCCCCAGGGCGCCAGCGCACGCCGTTACAAACCGTAAGAAAAACCGCCGATGTTTTGCCGCTTGTGACTACCGATGCGTCAGGAACGCCCCGCGCCGGCAGCGCCCGAAGCGGCCCCGCCGTCTACAATGCTTGCAGACTTTGAAAAACCGTGCCCATGAACAGTTCCCCCGCCGGCGCCCCAGCCGACGCGCCGCAGCCTGAAGCGGCCCCCTCTCCCGCGGCTGCGGCCGACCTGCCCAGCCAGTCGCTCTGGGCACGCTTGCGCCGCATCGCCGGCTATTTCGGCACCAGCCGCAAGTGGTGGGTGTTTGCCGTGCTGGCCACGCTGATCGGCTCGCTGACTGAAGCCGGCATTCCCGCCTTGCTCAAGCCCCTGCTCGACCGCGGTTTCACGCAAGGCTCGCTGCAGTTGTGGGCCGTGCCTGCCGCCGTGCTGACGCTGTTCGTGCTGCGCGGCGTGGCCGGCTTCGCCGCCCAGTATGCGCTCTCCCGCATCGCCAACGACGGCATGGTCAAGCTGCGCCAGGACATGTTCGCCCGCCTGCTCGATGCCGAACTGGGCCTGTTCTCGCGCCAGTCGGCCAGCAGCCTCTCCAACACGGTGGTCTACGAGGTGCAGAACGGCGCCACCATGCTGGTGCATGCCCTGCTCGGCCTGTCGCGCGACACCTTCACGCTGATCGCTCTGGTGGGCTACCTGCTGTACCTGAACTGGCAGCTCACCATGGTGATCGTGGTGCTGGTGCCCGGCATGTCCTGGGTGATGCGCAAGCTCTCGCGCCGGCTCTACGGCCTGACCAAACAGGGCCAGCAGGCCACCGATGAACTGGCCTATGTGGTCGAGGAAAACGTGCTGGCCCACCGCATGGTGCGCCTGCATGGAGCGCAGGAACAGCAGCAGGAGCGCTTCGGTTTCCTGAGCCGGCGCCTGCGCCAGCTCGCGCTCAAGTCCACCGTGGCGGCCTCGGCAATGACGCCTCTGACACAGTCCGTCGCCGCAGTCGCCCTGTCTGCCGTGCTCACCATCGCACTGTGGCAGGCCCAGGCCGCCAGCGATGCCGAGCGCGCTGTCACCGTCGGCGGTTTCGTCGCCTTCGTGGCCGCCATGATGATGCTGGTGGCGCCGATCCGCCGCCTGGCCGACGTGGCCAACCCGATCACGCGCGGCGTGGCCGCGCTGGAGCGCGGGCTGAGCATGGTCGAAACCGTGCCGCCCGAGCCGCAGGAGCAGCCCGCCGCTGCCGTGCCGGCGCAGGCACGCGGCGATATCCGCTTCGATGCCGTGCAGGTGCGCTATGTGCCGCAGGCGTCGGCGGGGCCGGACGGGATTCCCGTTGCAAACGGCAACATCCCCGCAGAGGCCAAGCCCATCCAGGACGGCACACCCGACGCTTCTGCCCCGGCAAGCCAGGGAGAGGCTGGCGGCGACACAATGCCGAAGGACGGCGATGCCGGCCCTGCAGCGAACGTCCTGCCCCACGAGGAAGAGACCCCCGCCCTGCAAGGCGTCAGCCTCTCCATCGCCCCCGGCGAAGTCGTCGCCTTCGTCGGCCCCTCCGGCTCGGGCAAGACCACACTGGTGAACCTGCTGCCGCGCTTCGTGCTGCCCAGCAGCGGCAGCGTACTGCTCGACGGCATCCCGCTGGACCAGTGGCCACTGCTGGCCCTGCGTTCGCAAATCGCCATGGTCACGCAGGACGTAGTGATGCTGAACCAGAGCATTGCCGCCAACGTGGCGCTGGGCCAGGAGATCGACCGCGACCGCGTGCAGGCCGCGCTCGAAGCCGCCAACTTGTCCGCCCATATCGCGCGCCTGCCGCAGGGCATGGACACGGTGGTCGGCCACAACGCCACCCAGCTGTCGGGGGGCCAGCGCCAGCGCCTGGCCATCGCCCGCGCCATCTACAAGAACGCGCCCATCCTGATCCTGGACGAAGCCACCTCCGCGCTCGACAACGAATCCGAGCGCCTGGTGCAGGAAGCCCTGCAGCACCTGATGCAGGGCCGCACCACGTTGATCGTGGCCCACCGCCTGAGCACCATCGAGCATGCCGACCGCGTGGTGGTGATGGAAGCCGGCCGCATCGTCGAACAGGGCAGCCATGCCGAGCTGCTGCAAGCCGGCGGCGTCTATGCGCGGCTGCAACACCGCGGGGCACTGGGCACTCAGTGAAGGGCCAATCTGCCCAAAGGCAGTGCGACAGGGTTCCGGGAGAGTAACCGGTAGCGGCGCGCAGCAGCAAACTGCTTCGCGCCGCCCTTAAATCAGCACGATATCGTACTGATCCTGCGCCAGCCCCGCCTCGGCCTGTAGCGAGATCGGCTTGCCGATGAATTCGCTCAGGCCCGCCAGATGCTGGCTTTCCTCGTCCAGGAACAGCTCGATCACCTGCGGCGACGCAATCACGCGGAATTCCTGCGGATGGAACTGGCGCGCCTCGCGCAGCACCTCGCGCAGGATGTCGTAGGCCACGCTGCGCGGCGTTTTCACCATGCCGGAGCCCTTGCAGGTGGGGCAGACCTCGCTCAGCATGCGGGCCAGCGATTCGCGCGTGCGCTTGCGCGTCATCTCCACCAGCCCCAGCTGCGAAAAATCACCCACCATGGTCTTGATGCGGTCGCGTTGCAGCTGGCGGCGCAGCTCGGCCAGCACCCCCTGCTGGTGTTCCGGCCGCACCATGTCGATAAAGTCCACCAGGATGATGCCGCCCAGGTTGCGCAGCCGCATCTGGCGCGCAATTGCCTGCGCTGCCTCCAGGTTGGTCTTGAAGATGGTCTCGTCAAAGTTGCGTGCACCGACAAAGCCGCCGGTGTTCACATCGATGGTCGTCAGCGCTTCGGTCTGGTCGATCACCACGTAGCCGCCGGATTTCAGGTCCACGCGCCGGCCCAGCGCCCGCGCGATCTCCTCGTCGATCGAGAACAGGTCGAAAATCGGCCGCTCGCCCTTGTAGTGCTGCAACTTTTCGGCGGCGGCGGGCATGAACTCTTCGCCAAAGGCACGCAGCAACTGGTACTGCTCCTGCGAGTCGATGCGGATGCTCTGGGTGTTTTCGTCCACCATGTCGCGCAGCACGCGCTGCAGCAGGCTCAGGTCCTGATGCAGCAGCGAGGGCGCCGGCTGGCGCAGCGAGAGTTCACGGATGCGCGCGCACGCCTTGCGCAGATAGCGCATGTCCTGCTCCAGTTCGGCGTCGCTGGCATCTTCGGCATTGGTGCGCACGATGTAGCCACCCGGCCGGTTCAACCCCGGCTCCGGCGGCAGCTGTGACTGCAGCAACTGCACGCGCTCGCGCAAGGCATCGCGCTGCGGCAGCGGAATTTTCTGCGACACGCCAATGCTGTCGTCCTGCGGCAGATACACCATCATGCGCCCTGCAATGCTGATCTGCGTGGACAGGCGCGCGCCCTTGCTGCCGAGCGGATCCTTGATCACCTGCACCATCAGCGTCTGGCCCTCGAACACCAGCTTCTCGATCGGCTTCGGGCCGGCCACCGCCTGGTTGGCAGTGGCGCGCACGCCCTCCACGCCGTCGGATTCACCGCTGCGCTGCCACACGTCCGCCACATGCAGGAAGGCCGCGCGCTCCAGCCCGATATCGACAAAGGCCGACTGCATGCCGGGAAGCACGCGCACCACCTTGCCCAGATAGATATTGCCCACGCGCCCGCGCTGCAGCGTGCGCTCGATATGCAGCTCCTGCACCACGCCGTGCTCCACCACGGCAGCGCGTGTCTCCTGCGGAGACCAGTTGATCAGAATGTCTTGTTGCATGAAACCATCCGTCCAGCCTGCACGTCCTGCCGGTAGGCATGGATCTCCCTGCGTTCTGCCGGGTTGGCAGGCGGCGCGTCGACAGGCAAGCCTATATTCTCCACCCGAAGCCGCGCAGCAGGCGGGCTGTCTCGAACAAAGGCAGGCCCATGATGCCGGAAAAGCTGCCATCGATATGCGCGATCAGCGTGGCGGCGTGGCCCTGCACGCCATAGGCTCCGGCCTTGCCAAACGGCTCGCCGGTGGCGACGTAGGCGGTGATGCGGCCGGCGTCGAGCTCATCGAAGCGGACCTCGGAAATGCTCAGTTCCTCGTGCAGCGTGGCATTCTGCAGTGCATCGGGAGCCGCGCCGGGCACGCCGATTGCCACCGCCGTCAGCACCTCATGCTGCCGGCCCGACAGTTGCGCCAGCATCGCCGTCGCCTCCTGCGCATCGGCCGGCTTGCCCAGAATGGTGTCGCCCAGCGCCACCGTGGTGTCGGCACACAGCACCGGCGCAGGCGGCAGACCGCGACGCTGCCAGCGCTGCAGCGCAGCCTGCAGCTTCAGCAGCGTCACGCGCTGCACATAGTCACGCGGCGACTCGCCCGGCAACACCGCCTCCAGGCTCTCTGCATCCTCATCGGCATCAGGCAACAGCAACTGGTGTGCCACGCCGATCTGCTCCAGCAACTGGGCGCGACGGGGACTCTGGGAGGCGAGGTAGACGAAGGGCTTGGCGGACATGGCAGGGATACGGCGCAAAGACGTTCAGTATGCCCCGAAACCTGGGGTGCGCTCACTCCCGGTGGTAGGGATGCCCGGCATTCACCGACCAGGCACGGTAGAGCTGCTCCACCAGCAGCACGCGCGCCATGGCATGCGGCAGCGTCAGGTCGGACAGGCGGATGCGTTCGTGCGCCTGCTGGCGCAGCGCCGGCAACAGGCCGTCCGGGCCGCCAATCAGCAGTGCCACATCATCGCCCTGCTGCTGCCAGCCCCGCAGCTTGTCGGCCAGCGCCTTGGTGGTCACGGTAGTGCCGCGCTCGTCCAGCGCGACGATGCGCCGGCCCTTGTTGCAGGCGCTGTCGATGGCCGCCTCGATGCGCTGCGCCTCGGCCTGCATCAGTTGCTCGGCCGTCTTGCCACCGCTGCGCGGCTCGGTCTTGACGGTGCGGCAATCCAGCCGCAACTCGGGCGGAAAGCGCTTGGCATAGTCGTCAAAGGCGGTTTGTGCCCAATCGGGCATCTTCTGCCCGACCGCGACGATCACCAGCTTCATGCCGGTTTAACTCTTGGCCTTGATGGTCTTCTTGGTCACGGTCTTGCCGACCACCACGGTCACGACCGGCGCCTTGCGGGCGCGCGGCTTGGCGGGCTTTTCGACAGCAGCGTCGGCTGTCGGCATGGCGGCGGTCTTGCGCGTGGCAGGCTTGCGCGTAGCGGCGGGTGTCCCTGCGCCCGCATCGGTCACGCTGGCTGTTGCCGGCTTGGCGGAATTGGCCGCAGTCGAGCGGGAAGCAGTCGCCTTGGGAGCAGCCTTGCCAGCCACGGGCTTGCTTGCCGTGGGCTTGGCAGCGGTGGCTTTCGGTGCTGCTGCCTTGCTGGCAGCCGTCTTGGCGGCAGCGGCCTTGGGAGCCGCCGCCTTCTCGGCCGCCGGAGTCGCGCTGGCAGTGGCTGCCGACGCAGTCATCGCCGCCGTCTTGCGCACCGGCTTGGCCGGCGCTTCGCTCAACTCCGTACCAGCCTCGGTCGCAGCGGCAGCCGCTGCTTCCTTCTTGGCCGCCGTACGCGCCGCGGTACGCGACACCTTTTTCTCGGCTGCCGCCTTGGCCGCCGCCGCACCCATGCGCATGCGCACCGGTTTCTCGCCCCAGATATCTTCCAGCGTGTAGTACTGGCGGATGGCGGGCTGCATGATGTGCACCACGGCACTGCCACAGTCCACGATGATCCACTCGCCGTTCTCCTCGCCTTCCATGCGCGGCTTGTTGAAGCCGGCATCACGCACGGCGTCACGCACGCTGGCGGCCAGGGCCTTGGTCTGACGGTTGGAAGTACCGGATGCAATCACCACACGCTCGAACAGCGGCGACAGGTGCTCGGTATTGAACACCTGGATGTTCTGCGCCTTCACGTCTTCCAGACCGTCCACGATGGCACGCTGCAGCTTCTGGATCATCTTGCCCGCAGCCGGAGAATCGTCCGTGATGGACATCTCGACGGGGAACTCGCCGGCCTGTGCCTTGGGGGCGATGGCGGGTTTCTTGGAGGGGGTCTTGGCAGAAGTTTTTTCAGTGGCCATCAGGTGTGGGAAGTCAAGTAGAGTTGATGTCGTTCAATATACTGTGCCACGCCAGGCGGCACAAGGCTTTGCAGCCAGGCGCGACGAGTCGCGCCGTCGTCTGACATGCGCTGTTGCATGCCGGCACGAATCCGGGTGGAACTGGCGTCGCTGGCCGGCAAGTGTAGCTGCACCGTGCGCAGATCGGGCAGTTGCGCGCGCACCTGGGCCAGTTCCTGCTCCACCGCGGTCTGTTCCGCGCCAGGGCGTTGCAATACGGCCACCGTCACGCTGCGCAGCAATTCGTCGGCGCGCTGCCACTGCGGCAGGCTGTGCAGCAGGTCCTGGCCCATCACCAGATACCAGTCGATCTCCTGCTCGCCCAGCGCGGCATGGCGCTGCTGCAGCTCGTGCAGGGTGTCGATGGTGTAGGTCGTGCCTTCGCGCTGCACCTCGCAGTCGTCCACCTGCACTTCGGGCACGCTCTCGAAAGCCAGCCGCGCCATCGCCAGCCGATGTTCGGCAGCCGTCAGGCGGCGCTGCTTCATCCAGGGCTGGCCGGTGGGGATCACGTACAGGCGGTTAAGTGCCAGTTGTTCCACGGCAGCCCGGGCCAGTCCGAGATGCGCCTTGTGCGGCGGATCGAAGGCGCCGCCGTAGATGCCGATGCGCATGCGTTGCGTCACGCGGCCAGCCAGTCGCGGCGCTGCAGGAAATGCGCCGTCAGTTGCGCCTCGTGCGAGCCTTCCGGTTCGGTGCGCTGGTAGCTCCAGTTTGCCAGCGGCGGCATGGAGAGCAGGATGGATTCGGTGCGGCCGCCGCTCTGCAGCCCGAAGTGCGTGCCGCGATCCCACACCAGATTGAACTCGACGTAGCGGCCACGGCGGTAGAGCTGGAAATTGCGCTCGCGCTCGCCCCAGGCCATATCCTTGCGGCGCTGCACGATCGGCAGGTAGGCCGGCAGGAAACCGTCGGCCACCGCCTGCAGCATGGCGAAGTTGCGTGCAAAGTCGAATTCTGCGAAGTCATCGAAAAACACGCCGCCAATGCCGCGTTGCTCGTTGCGATGCCTGAGGAAGAAATACTCGTCGCACCACTGCTTGAAACGCGGGTACTTGTCGTCGCCAAAGGGCTGCAGCGCCTGCTGGCAGACGCGGTGGAAATGCACGCAGTCCTCGTCGAAGCCGTAATACGGCGTCAGGTCCATGCCGCCGCCAAACCAGCAGACGGCCGCGGCATTGGCCGGCAGCGCGGCGATCATGCGCACGTTCATGTGCACCGTGGGCACATAGGGATTGCGCGGGTGGAACACCAGCGACACGCCCATGGCCTCGAAGGGCGCGCCGGCCAGTTCCGGGCGATGTTGCGTGGCCGAGGGTGGCAGTTGCGGCCCGCGCACGTTCGACAGGCCGACACCGGCACGCTCGAACACGCTGCCGCCTTCCAGGATCATGGTGCGGCCATGGCCCTGCAGACGCTCGCCCGGCTCCTTGCGCCAGTCGTCCACCACGAAGCGTGCCTGCGGCTCCATGGCCTGCACGGCATCGGTGATGCGCTGCTGCAGGCCCTGCAGAAAGGTCAGCACACTGGATGTTTCGGCGGTGTCGAGCGAAGAGGTGTTCATCATGGCCATGTGAATTGGTGCATGCCGCAACTTGCAAAATGTTGCTGGGGAAAAAGTGTGCGCCGCTCAGTGCCAGCGCGACAACCGGAATTTACTGCCGGGCATCCTGACCGGCGTCAGCGTCCCGGGAGCGGCCCCGCTCATAGGGGCGCACGGGGGCCGCCTTTTCCGGATGGTAACCGGTACGCCTCTCGTAATAGCGCGCCAGCGCGGCGAAATCCGCTTCCATGTCGCCGCTGCAGCGCACATAGTGCTGCACGCCGATCTGCTTGTGGCCGTAGTCGATGTAGGCCAGCCCGAGCGGACAGTCGGCAGCGCGCCAGAGATGGTAGAAACCGGTGCGCCAGCCATTGGTGTAGCTGCGCGTGCCTTCCGGCGCGACCGCCAGCCAGAAGAAATCCGCCTCGCGCATCTGCTGCATGGTCTGCTCGACCACGCCATGCGCCGCCTTGCGGTTGATGGCCACGCCGCCGACCCAGCGGATCCAGCGACCGATCACCGGCAGCCGCGTGGCGCTGTCCTTGATCCAGAAACGGAACGGCAGGCCATGGGACCACTTGTAGAGCAGGCCCAGGGGAAAGTCCCAGTTCGAGGTGTGTGGATACACCACCAACAGGCCACGCGGATCCGGGAGGCCGGGAAAGTCATTGCGCCAGCCCAGCACCTTCAGGCACCACGCCGCCAGCCGGCTGCCTCCCGGCGGAACCAGCGGGCCGGAAGCGGGCATGGGCACCACCTCCAGTCCCGGCACCGGGCCCGCATCGACCAGCCCGCGCTGTTGCGAAGTTGGCTGTACGTCCTGCGCCTGCATGCCCGCTCCCGCAGGTCCGGCTCAGGCCTGGCTGCCGGAATGCCCGGCGGCGCGGTGACCGATATCGGTGCGGAACTGCATCTCGGGCAGCTGCACCTGCTGCATGGCGGCATAGGCCCTGGCCTGCGCCAGCTTCACGCTGTCGGCCAGCGCCGTCACGCACAGCACGCGGCCGCCGCTGCTGAGCAGCTTGCCATCGTCATCCAGGCGCGTGCCGGCATGGAACACCTTCACATCATCCGTATCCAGCGGCAGCTGGCTGATGGCCTCGCCGGTGCGGGGCTGCATCGGGTAACCCGGTGCGGCCACCACCACGCCCAGGGTGACGCGACGGTCCCACTGGGGCTCCACATCGGCCAGGCGCTTGCCATGGCCGCCGACCGGTTCGGTCGCTGCCATCAACAGCTCGAACAGGTCGGACTTCAGGCGCATCAGGATCGGCTGCGTTTCCGGATCGCCCATGCGGCAGTTGAACTCCAGCGTCTTGACCTTGCCATCGGCGTCGATCATCAGGCCGGCATACAGAAAGCCCGTGTAGGTGATGCCGTCTTTGGCCATGCCGCGGATGGTCGGCAGGATCACCTCGCGCATGGCGCGGGCGTGCACGTCGGCCGTGACCACCGGCGCGGGGGAATAGGCACCCATGCCACCGGTGTTGGGGCCCTCGTCCTTGTCGAGCAGGCGCTTGTGGTCCTGGCTGGTGGCCAGTGCCACCACCTCGCTGCCGTCGCACACCACCATGAAGCTGGCTTCCTCGCCCTGCAGGAATTCCTCGATAACCACGCGCGCGCCGCCTTCGTTGTGCTGCACGCCCAGGGTGTTGTCCACCAGCATGAAGTCGACCGCCTCATGCGCTTCCTGCAGCGTCATGGCCACCACCACGCCCTTGCCGGCGGCCAAGCCGTCGGCCTTGACCACGATGGGCGCGCCGATCTTGTCGACATAGGCATGGGCCGCAGCCGGATCGGTGAAGGTATCGAACGCTGCCGTGGGAATGCCATGGCGCTGCATGAAGGCCTTGCTGAAGGCCTTGGAGCTTTCGAGTTGCGCGGCCGCCTGCGTGGGGCCGAAGATGCGCAGGCCGTTGGCGCGAAACAGGTCCACCACGCCAGCCGCCAGCGGCGCCTCGGGGCCAACCACGGTCAGCTCGATCTGCTGCGCCTTGGCCCAGTCGCACAGTTCGTTCAAATCCTTGATGGGCAGGTTCTCGAGCTTGGGCTCGCGCGCCGTGCCGCCGTTGCCGGGCGCCACGAACACCTTGGTCACGCGCTCGGATTGCGCCAGTTTCCAGGCCAGGGCATGTTCACGGCCGCCGCTGCCGATCACCAGTACTTGCATGCTTTACTCTCCCAGGTCCAGTTCCGCGTTGTGATAGACGTTCTGCACGTCATCCTGGTCTTCCAGCATGTCGAGCAGCTTCTGCATTTTCTGCGCATCGTCACCGGCCAGTTCGATGCTGTTCTCGGCACGCATCGTAACCTCTGCCACCTCGGCCTGCAGGCCGGCCGCCTCCAGCGCCTCCTTCACCGTCTCGAAATCGCCCGGCGCAGTCAGCACCTCGATGGCGCCTTCCTCGTCGGTGATGACGTCCTCGGCGCCCGCTTCGAGCGCCACTTCCATCACCTTCTCCTCGTCGGTGCCGGGGGCATAGATGAACTGGCCCACATGCTGAAACTGGAATGCCACCGAGCCTTCGGTGCCCAGATTGCCGCCGTTCTTGCTCAGGATGTGACGCACTTCCGCCACGGTGCGCACGCGGTTGTCGGTCATGGTGTCGACGATGATGGCGGCGCCGCCGATGCCGTAGCCCTCGTAGCGGATTTCCTCGTAGGTGACGCCTTCGAGGTTGCCGGTGGCCTTGTCGATGTTGCGCTTGATGTTGTCGGCCGGCATGTTGGCGGCCTTGGCCTTGTCGATGGCCAGACGCAGGCGCGGGTTGGCAGCGGGATCGCCACCACCATTGCGTGCCGCGACGATGATTTCACGAATCAGCCGCGTCCAGATCTTGCCCCGCTTTTCGTCCTGACGGCCCTTGCGGTGCTGGATATTGGCCCACTTGCTATGCCCTGCCATGATGGATAATCCTTTTCAATCTTTCCCGTCCCTGTCTCTGTCTGCAGGGACAACCTCCTATTCTACTTTTTTAGCTGCCGCTCCCCGAGGACAACCCCATGGCCGACCCGATGTTGATTGCGAAAAATGCACAGACCGAGTGCGCCCTGCTGCCGGCGCTTGCCAACCGCCACGGCCTGATCACCGGCGCCACCGGCACCGGCAAGACGGTGACGCTGCAGAAACTGGCGGAATCCTTCTCGCAGATCGGCGTACCGGTGTTCATGGCCGACATCAAGGGCGACCTGACCGGCATCAGCCAGAGCGGCAACATCGGCGGCAAGATGGCCGGCGTATTGCAGGAGCGCGGCATCGCGCTGCCGCAGCCCCTGGCCTGCCCCACCACGCTGTGGGACGTGTTCGGCGAGCAGGGCCATCCGGTGCGCGCCACAGTGAGCGACATGGGCCCGCTGCTGCTGGCGCGCATGCTGAACCTGAACGACACCCAGGCCGGCGTGCTCAACATCGTGTTCCGCATCGCCGATGACAACGGCATGCTGCTGCTCGACCTGAAGGACCTGCGCGCCATGCTGCAGTACGTGGGCGAGAACGCCAGCCAGTTCACCACGCAGTACGGCAACATCAGCAGCGCCAGCGTGGGCGCCATCCAGCGCGGCCTGCTGCAGATCGAAAGCCAGGGCGGCGACAGGTTCTTCGGCGAGCCCATGCTCAACATCGAGGACCTGATGCAGACCGTCTCCGGCCAGGGCATGATCAACATCCTTGCCGCCGACAAGCTGCTGCAGGCGCCGCGCCTGTATGCCAGCTTCCTGCTGTGGATGCTGTCCGAACTGTTCGAGCAGCTGCCCGAAATCGGCGATCCGGACAAGCCCAAGCTGGTGTTCTTCTTCGACGAGGCGCATCTGCTGTTCGACGATGCGCCCAAGGTGCTGCTGGAGCGCATCGAACTGGTGGTGCGTCTGGTGCGCTCCAAGGGCGTGGGCGTGTATTTCGTCACGCAGAACCCGATCGACATTCCCGACACCGTGCTGGCACAGCTCGGCAACCGCGTGCAGCACGCGCTGCGCGCCTACACCCCGCGCGACCAGAAGGCCGTCAAGGCCACGGCCGAGACCATGCGGCCCAACCCGGAGATCGACATTGCGCAGGCCATCACCGAACTGGCCACCGGCGAGGCGCTGGTCAGCTTCCTCGACGAGAAAGGCCGCCCCGGCGTGACGCAACGCGTCTATGTGGTGCCGCCCGGCAGCCAGATCGGCCCGATCACGCCCGAGCAGCGCCACGCATTGCTGGCCAATTCGCTGGTGGCGGGCAATTACGAGAAGGCGATCGACCGCGAATCCGCCTACGAGATGCTGCAGCAGCGCGGCGCGGCAGCGGCTGCCAATGCCGGCAAGGAAGGCGCCGCAGGCAAGCCCGGCGCACCGGCACAGCAGGACGGAGGCCTGCTCGGCAGCGTCGGCGGCATGGTGAAGGAAGCCCTGTTCGGCCGTACCGGCCCGCGCGGGGGGCAGTATGACGGCCTGGTGCAGTCCATGGCCAAGTCGGCGGTGCGCAGTGCCGGCCGCGAAATCATCCGTGGCGTGCTCGGGGGCATCCTGGGCCGCCGCCGTTAAAACTGGGAAAACAACGATGACAAGCACACCCGAAGTCCACCACATCCAGCACCCGCTGATCCAGCACAAGCTCTCGCTGATGCGCAACCGGGAAGCGAGCACCAGTTCGTTCCGCCGCCTGCTCAACGAACTGAGCGCGCTGATGGCCTACGAGATCACGCGCGACATGCCGATGCAGGAGATCGAGGTCGAGACCCCGCTCGAAAAAACCACCGGCAAGGTCATCGACGGCAAGAAGCTGGCGCTGATCAGCATCCTGCGCGCCGGCAACGGCCTGCTCGACGGCATGCTCAGCGTGGTGCCGGGCGCGCGCGTCGGCCATGTCGGCCTGTACCGCGACCCCAAGACGCTGCAGGCGATCGAGTACTACTTCAAGATGCCGACACACATGGAAGAGCGCGACGCCATCGTGGTCGATCCCATGCTGGCCACCGGCAACTCGGCCGTGATGGCGCTGGACCGCATCAAGGTGCTCAAGCCGCGCTCCATCAAGTTCGTCTGCCTGCTGACCTGCCCCGAAGGCATTGCCACGCTGCACAAGGCGCACCCGGACGTGCCGATCTACACCGCGGCGATCGACCGCGGACTGAACGAGAAAGGCTATATCGTGCCTGGCCTGGGGGATGCCGGCGACCGGATCTTCGGGACGCTGTAAGCCCCACCGCCGTCAGCGGTCGGCTTCAAACTCCGCGATGCGGCGCTGCTGCTCCTGCGGGCTGAGGCTGTCCCATTCGGCCCGAGCCTTGGCGTTCGACTCTTCGAGTGCTTCCACCGTCTTGCGCAAGGCCTCGTCCGGATCGCCCACGCCGAAATGAGACCAGGACAGCAGGGTCCGGGTGCCGTCGGCATTCAAACGGATGCGTGTCATGTCAGTTCGCCACCGGCTGGCGCAGCGTCATCGCGCCACGGATCTGGCCGAGGGTAAAGCCGGTGCCCTTGTCATTCGGATAGAGCTGGGCCAGCTTCTGCGCCACGCCCGGGCCGAGCTTGTCGGCCGTGCCGTGGCACTGCAGGCAGGTCTGCTGCACCGGCAGCGCGCGCATGTAGCGGCGGATCTGCTGGCCGTTTTCCGTCACCACTTCGGCGCGCTCCAGCTTGGCCGGGTCCACGCCGGCGGCCTGGGCCTTGTCGAAGGATTCCAGCGTGGCGCGCTCCCAGGCATCGGGCACGGCCTTGGGGTTGCGATTCTTCAGGCTGACGCGGCGGATCTGCCAGCCGGTCTGCTCGGAAGCGGCCTTGGCCAGCTTGGGTGCTTCCTTGCTGCAGACGTCGATGGCACCAGCCGGGCCACGTTCCTTGATGGCGGGCTGCAGCACGGCCAGCAGCCTGGGCGGCATGGAAGACGCCGCCGCACGCGCATCCGCCACCCAGGGCTCGACGGCGGGCGTCGCGGCAGCCTGCGGGGCAGCCGGCTTGCTGGTGTTGCAGGCAGCGAGCAAGGGCACACAGGTTGCGGCCAGGATCAGGGCGGAAGTTTTCATGAGTCGGGCTCTTTCAGTGGTGTTGGCAGGGAAAGGCGAGCCCTGATCATACTTAAGCTTCATGTAAAACCTTTACAGGGTTCACCCTTGCGTGCCGCCATCAATAAAAAAAGCCAGTCGCGAACGACTGGCTTGGGTCGGAGCAAGACCTGTCAGCAGGATCAGCCCGCCGGCGCCTTCTCCTCCGGCTCGGCAGTGCCCGGCTTGGGCTCCTTCTTCGCCAGCGGCTGGATGTCCAGCACGATGCCGTTGTTCTCTTCCTGCTTCTCGTCGTAGTCTACCGTCAGGCGGCCGCCTTCGGTCAGGCGACCAAACAGCAGTTCGTCGGCCAGCGCCTTGCGGATGGTGTCCTGGATCAGGCGCTGCATGGGGCGTGCGCCCATGAGCGGATCGAAGCCCTTCTTCGCCAGATGCTTGCGCAGCACGTCGGTGAAGGTCACTTCCACCTTCTTCTCGATCAGCTGGTGCTCCAACTGCAGCAGGAACTTGTCCACCACGCGCAGGATGACCTGCTCGTCCAGCGGTTTGAAGCTCACGATGGCGTCGAGTCGGTTGCGGAACTCGGGCGTGAACAGGCGCTTGATGTCGGCCATCTCGTCGCCCGCCTGGCGCGCCGTAGTGAAGCCGATGGTCGCCTTGTTGATGGTCTCGGCGCCCGCGTTGGTGGTCATGATGATCACCACGTTGCGGAAATCGGCCTTGCGTCCGTTGTTGTCCGTCAGCGTGCCGTGGTCCATGACCTGCAGCAGCACGTTGAAGATGTCCGGGTGTGCCTTCTCGATCTCGTCGAGCAGCAGCACGCAGTGCGGCTTCTTGCTGATCTGTTCGGTCAGCAGGCCGCCCTGGTCGAAGCCGACGTAGCCCGGAGGCGCGCCGATGAGGCGGCTCACGGCATGGCGCTCCATGTACTCCGACATGTCGAAACGCACCAGATCCACGCCCATGATGTAGGCGAGTTGCTTGGCCGCTTCGGTCTTGCCGACGCCGGTGGGGCCGCTGAACAGGAAGGCGCCGATCGGCTTGTCCTGCTTGCCCAGGCCGGAGCGCGCCATCTTGACGCTGGACGCCAGCACCTCGAGCGCCTTGTCCTGGCCGAACACCACGCTCTTGAGGTCGCGCTCCAGCGTGGCCAGCTTGCCGCGGTCATCGCTGCTGACGCTGGCCGGCGGAATGCGCGCGATCTTGGCCACGATGTCCTCGATCTCGCCCTTGCCGATGGTCTTCTTGCGCTTGCTCGCCACCACGATGCGCTGTGCCGCACCGGCCTCGTCGATCACGTCGATGGCCTTGTCGGGCAACTGGCGGTCGTTGATGTACTTGGCGCTCAGCTCGGCCGCAGCCTGCAGCGCTGCCTGTGCATACTTGACGTTGTGGTGCTCCTCGAAGCGCGACTTCAGGCCCTTGAGGATTTCCACAGTCTGCTCCACCGTCGGCTCGACCACATCCACCTTCTGGAAGCGCCGCGACAGCGCCGCATCCTTTTCGAAGATGCCGCGGTACTCGGTGAAGGTGGTAGCGCCCACGCACTTGATCTGCCCGCTGGACAGGGCCGGCTTGAGCAGGTTGGAGGCATCCATGGTGCCGCCCGAGGCCGCACCGGCGCCGATCAGCGTGTGGATCTCGTCGATGAACAGGATGGAGTCCGGCTTGTCCTTGAGCGCCTTGAGCACGGCCTTGAGACGCTGCTCGAAGTCGCCGCGGTACTTGGTGCCGGCCAGCAAGGCGCCCATGTCGAGCGCGAACACTTCGGCATCGGCCAGCACCTCGGGCACCGTGCCCTGGGTGATGCGCCAGGCCAGGCCTTCGGCAATCGCGGTCTTGCCCACGCCGGCCTCGCCCACCAGCAGCGGGTTGTTCTTGCGGCGGCGACACAGAATCTGGATCACGCGCTCGACCTCGTAGTCGCGGCCGATCAGCGGATCGATCTTGCCTTCCCTGGCAGCCTGGTTCAGGTTGTTGGTGAACTGGTCCAGCGGCGAACCCTTCTCGCTGCGCTCGCCCTGCTCCTCGCCACCCTCGTTCTGGCCGCTGTCATCGGGCTTGGACGGCTCCTCCGATTCGCCGGTCTTGCGTATGCCATGCGCGATGTAGTTGACCACGTCGAGGCGGGTCACGCCCTGCTGGTGCAGGTAGTAGACGGCGTGGGAGTCCTTCTCGCCGAAGATGGCCACGAGCACGTTGGCGCCCGTTACCTCCTTCTTGCCGTTGCCGGTGGACTGCACGTGCATGATGGCACGCTGGATCACGCGCTGGAAACCCAGCGTGGGTTGCGTGTCCACCTCGTCATTGCCCGGCATCTGCGGGCTGTGGTCCTTGATGAAATTGCCCAGCGAGGTGCGCAAATCATCCCCGTTGGCTGCACAGGCGTGCAACACCTCGGACGCACTGGGGTTGTCCAGCAGCGCCAGCAGCAGGTGCTCGACCGTCAGAAACTCGTGCCTTTGCTGCCGAGCTTCCACGAACGCCATGTGCAAGGTTACTTCCAGCTCTTGTGCGATCATCACTTCTTCCTTTCGCCACACGGCATTGCGAATGTCTTCATATTACCCAACATGCATCCGCTTTGCCCTGCGGGTGCATATGGGGATATCCCGGCCGTTATTCAACCGGCTCGCAAATGCACTGCAGCGGATGGCCGGCGGCGCGCGCGGCTTCCATCACATGCTCGACCTTGGTCTGGGCGATGTCCTTGGGGTAGACGCCACAGATGCCGCGCCCTTCCATGTGCACCTTGAGCATGATGCTGGTGGCGGCCTCGCGGTCCTTGTTGAAGAACTCCTGCAGCACCAGCACGACGAACTCCATCGGCGTGAAATCGTCGTTGAGCAGCACCACCTGGTACATGGCGGGCGGCTTGGTGGCGAGGCGGCGCGGGCGCGTGGCCAGTCCGATGTCACTGTCGCGGGAGGGAGTGTGATCCGGCGGTTGCACCGGCGGCTGTTCGGGAGGAATGGTGGCCATAGGGTGATGTTGAAGAACCCCGGCACCTGCACACGCGCACGAAAACCTGTCCGCAGGGGCCGGATGCAAGGATTTTACGGCAGCCCGCAAAAGCGCGCAGCGGGTACGGCGATAGGCCTGTTTCTGTAGCGAAGTGATACAAATTCCTGCCAAATTCGCCCAGATTGCTGTTTTCTTGACCTGAAGCAAGCTCCGGCGGCATACCCCCAATGGGCAAGAAACGAGCCCGCTGATAGCATCGCCGGGGTGAAATAGTCCACAGTTCGAGAGGTAGAGGATGGCTACGGGGATAGTGAAATGGTTCAGTGATGCCAAAGGGTACGGCTTCATCCAGCCCGATGACGCCGGCAACGATGTGTTCGCGCATTTTTCCGCCATCGAGATGGATGGCTTCAAGACGCTCAAGCCCGGCGTGCGCGTGCAGTACGAGCTGCATGACGGACCCAAGGGCGTGCATGCCCTGCAGATCGTGCCGGTGGATGCCAAGCCTGCCCTGAACGGCATCGCCATGCTGCAGGACGACGCGCCTCTGCTGCAGGACTCCGCCCCGACGCCGCAGGACGTCCTGCACTTCTGATTCGTTCGCATCCAAAACAAAGCCCCGACGCCTTGCGGTGCCGGGGCTGCAGCTTTTGGGGGTAGCCGGAGCCGCCCCTTGCGAGCTTACATGTTGTCGATCATCACCTGACCGAAACCGGAGCAGCTCACCTGCGTGGCGCCTTCCATCAGGCGGGCGAAGTCGTAGGTGACCTTCTTGCTGGCGATGGATTTTTCCATGCTGCTGATGATCAGGTCGGCCGCTTCGGTCCAGCCCATGTGGCGCAGCATCATTTCGGCGGACAGGATTTCGGAACCGGGGTTCACGTAGTCCTTGCCGGCGTACTTGGGAGCGGTGCCGTGGGTGGCTTCGAACATGGCCACATTGTCGGACAGGTTGGCACCGGGGGCGATACCGATACCGCCGACCTGGGCAGCCAGGGCGTCGGACACGTAGTCGCCGTTCAGGTTCAGCGTGGCGATCACGCTGTACTCGGCCGGGCGCAGCAGGATCTGCTGCAGGAAGGCGTCAGCGATGCTGTCCTTGATGATGATCTCGCCACCCGTCTTCGGGTTCTTGATCTTCATCCACGGACCGCCGTCGATTAGCTCGCCGCCGAATTCCTTCTCGGCCAGCTCGTAACCCCAGTCACGGAAGCCGCCTTCGGTGAACTTCATGATGTTGCCCTTGTGCACGATGGTCACGCTAGGCTTGTTGTTGTCGATGGCGTACTGGATGGCCTTGCGCACCAGACGCTGCGTGCCTTCCTTGGACACGGGCTTGACGCCGATGCCGGAGGTTTCGGGGAAGCGGATCTTGGTGACACCGAAGTCTTCCTGCAGGATCTTGATCAGCTTCTTGGCCTTTTCGGACTGGGCTTCGAATTCGATGCCGGCATAGATGTCTTCGCTGTTCTCGCGGAAGATCACCATGTTGGTCTTTTGCGGCTCTTTCACCGGGGAGGGCACGCCGGCGAAGTACTGGATCGGGCGCAGGCAGACGTACAGGTCGAGTTCCTGACGCAGGGCCACGTTCAGGGAGCGGATGCCGCCACCGACGGGGGTGGTCAGCGGGCCCTTGATGGAAACCACGTAGTCACGCACGGCGTCCAGCGTCTCTTGCGGCAGCCACACGTCGGGACCGTACACCTTGGTGGATTTCTCGCCGGCGTAGACTTCCATCCAGTGGATCTTGCGCTTGCCACCGTAGGCCTTGGCCACGGCTGCATCGACCACTTTCAGCATCACGGGCGTGATATCGAAGCCGGTGCCGTCACCCTCGATATAGGGGATGATGACCTGGTCGGGCACGTTCAACGACATGTCGGCGTTGACGGTGATTTTCTGGCCCTCGGCGGGCACCTTGATATGCTGGTACATAGTCGCTCCGATGTGGTTATTGGCAAGTCAGACAGGCATGCAGACAGGGCCGCACTGGTGGCGAGGCCACGCCGACATGGTCGGCTGATCATTCTACCGGCAAATGTCACAAAGGATTCCCCGAGGACAAGCCCTAGGTACTCAACTTGCTAACAACTGACAACCAGGCTTCTGTTGCAGACGCTGTTTCAGTTGTCATTTGCGCCCCCTGTCTTTTCGCGGGAGCCAACCGTAAACTTGCCTCCGCCCTCAGCGTTTGGGGGTGCAACTTTCCCCGAGACTGACCCATGAAGAAAATCATTGCCCTGATCGCCGCCACCGCTGCTGCTGGCGCCTTTGCTGCTGCTCCCGCCGCCAAGACCGCTCCGGTTTCCGCTCCGAAGGCTTCCGCCTCTGCCGTGGCTGCCGTGTCCAAGACCCCGGCTTCCGCCGTGTCTGCCGTGACCACTGCCAAGCCGGCCCCCAAGGCGGTTGCCAAGAAGGCCGCCAAGCCGGCTCCCAGGAAGGCTGTCAAGGCTGCTCCCGCCATGAAGGCCGCCCCTGCCACCCCGGCTGCTCCCGCAGTGAAGGCCACTCCGGCTGCGCCGGCAGTGAAGGCTGCTGCCTCCGCAGCCAAGAAGTAATCAGCCGCGCTGACACGCGTCCCCAAGGCCCGCAACGCACCGGCGCTGCGGGCTTTTTCATGTGGATACGGAAAACCCCTGCGGTTCGGTGCACACTTACGGTCAACGCTTCGCCAACCGATTTCCGCCCTGTTCCATGAACCTGTCCTTCCGTCCGATTTCCACCGTCCTGCTGCTGGCATTCGCCGGCACATTCGCGCAGGCCCAGCCCGCAGCGACCGCGGCGTCGCAGCCCCAGCTCGACCTGCAGCGCGCCACCCTGCAGGCAGGGCGTCAGAAGATCAGCGTGCAACTGGCGCGCACGCCGCAGCAGCGCCAGACCGGCCTGATGCACCGCCGCTCCATGCCGCAGCAGGAGGGCATGCTGTTCGTGTTCGACCAGCCCGGAGTGCAGTGCTTCTGGATGAAGAACACCCTGCTGCCGCTTACCGCCGCCTTTGTCGACGATGACGGCACCATCGTGAACCTGGCCGACATGCAGCCGCAGACCGAAACGCCGCACTGCTCGGCACGGCCGGTGCGCTACGTGCTCGAGATGAACCAGGGCTGGTTCAAGCGCCATGGCGTGAAGGCGGGCACACGCCTGAAGTGGCTGCAAACGGCACCGTCGGCTGCGAAAGCCGGTTCCTGAGCAGAACAGGGCAGCCGTCCGGCAGGCCGGCAAGGCCATCGCACCCGCCGGACCGGAATCCGCTCCATCGACAAAACAAAAGGACTGTCCCTTTCGGGCACAGTCCTTTTGTCATTATGCGCGGCGCGCCAGACGGCGCGCCACCAGCGCCGATCAGGCGAAGTTCTTCTCGGCGAACTCCCAGTTGGCCAGCTTGTTCAGGAAGGCTTCCACGAACTTGGGACGGGCGTTGCGGTAGTCGATGTAGTAGGCATGCTCCCACACGTCCACGGTCAGCAGGGCCTTGTCGTCGGTGGTCAGCGGCGTGCCGGCGGGGCCGGTGTTGACGATGTCCACGCTGCCGTCGGCCTTCTTCACCAGCCAGGTCCAGCCGGAACCGAAGTTGCCCACGGCAGACTTGGTGAAGGCTTCCTTGAAGGCATCGAAGCTGCCCCACTTGGCGTTGATGGCTTCAGCCAGGGCGCCGGACGGCTGGCCACCGCCATTGGGCTTGAGGCAGTTCCAGAAGAAGGTGTGGTTCCAGATCTGGGCTGCGTTGTTGTAGATGCCGCCGCTGGACTTCTTGACGATCTCTTCCAGTTCCATGGATTCGAACTCGGTGCCCTTCTGCAGGTTGTTCAGATTGTCCACGTAGGCCTTGTGGTGCTTGCCGTGGTGGTATTCCAGGGTTTCCTTGGAATAGTCAGGCTCGAGGGCGTCGATCGCAAACGGCAGGGGGGGCAGTTGGTGTTCCATGGCTATGTCCTTGTGAAATCGGTTGATCGGTTGCCGGGCGCACGGCCTTGCGGCGTCGCCCGGATGCGGGCGATGCACGCGCAGTGTTGCGGCCGGCTGCTGCCCGCATTTTGTAACAGACAGGCAGACCGCCGCATTGTCGCACAGGCTGGTGTCCCCGGCTTGTCGGCAGGGGCATCGCCCCCCTGCAGGAGCAGGACTACACGGGTTCGCCGGCGTCCAGGCTGCCCTGACGCGCAACCGGCACAAGGGTGATGCTGCCGTCGCTGACGGTGGCGCGCACCTGCTGGCCGGGGCGGAACTGGGCGCGCTGGTGGATCACGTGGCCGTTTTCGTCCTGCAGCAGCGCGTAGCCACGGGCCAGCGCCTGGGTCGGATCGAGCAGGCGCAACGCGTGCTCGGCCACCTGCAGGCGGTGGCGTGCCTGCACCAGGCGTTCGCGTACGGCCTGCTGCATGACCTGTCGTGCATCCGCCTGCAGCAGATGCTCGGCGCGCAGCTGCTCGCGCACGGCGGTGGCCAGTTCCATCTGTACCCCCTGCAGACGGGCGCGGTAGCCGCCCTGCACAGTCTGGCGCGTGACGGCACGCTCCAGCCGGCTGCCGAGGCCGTCGAGTCGCGACCGGCTGGCCAGCAGGGCCTGGCGGCGCTGCTGCTGCAGGCGCAGGTCCAGGTCGTGCAGGTGCAGGCGCTGCTGGCGGGCCAGCGTGCCGGTGCGCGCCAGGCCCCAGCCGAGGCGGTCCAGCCGCTGGGCGTGGCCGTCGAGCTGGCGGCCGGCGAGTTGCTGCAGGCGCTGCATGCGGTGCGCGGCCTGCAGCCAGGCATCGCGCCGGGGCTGCGCGGCAAGCTCGGCGGCCGCGGTCGGCGTGGGGGCGCGCACATCGGCGCAGAAGTCGGCAATGGTGAAATCGGTTTCGTGGCCGACGCCCACGATCAGCGGCACCGGGCTGGCGACGATGGCATGGGCGAGTTCCGTGTCGTTGAAGGCCCAGAGGTCTTCCAGAGAGCCGCCGCCGCGCACCAGCAGGATGGTGTCGATGGGCGGCAGGTCCGGCGTGGCTTCGCCCTGCTGCTGGCGGCTGGCGATGGCATACAGGCGCTCGAGCGCCGACACCAGTTCTGCCGGAGCCGCAGCGCCCTGCACCAGTGCCGGCACCAGGAGCACCGGTACATGCGGTGCGCGGCGGCGCAGCGCCGTGACCACGTCGCGCAAGGCGGCAGCACCGAGCGAGGTGACAAGGCCGATGCCGCGCGGGTGCTGCGTGGGTGTGCGCTTGCGCTCCGGGTCGAACAGCCCTTGCGCCTCCAGCGCAGCCTTGCGGCGCAGGAAGTCCTCATACAAGGCCCCCTGGCCGGCACGGCGCATGCCTTCGACGATCAGCTGCAGATCGCCGCGCGCTTCGTACACCGCCAGCCGGCCATACACCTCGACCTGATCGCCTTCGCGCGGCGACCAGTCCATCAGGCTGGCGGCACGGCGGAACATGGCACAGCGCAACTGGCCGCTGGCATCCTTGAGGCTGAAATAGCAGTGCCCGCTGGACGCCCGGCTGAAACCCGACAGTTCGCCTTGCACGCTGACCGGCCCGAAACGGGCGTCCAGCATGTCGGCCACGGCGCGGCAGAGCGCGCCCACCTGCCACACGCGGTTGCGGCCCTGGGGCGCGGACTCAAAGGCCATGAATGGCTCCGAAAGGCTTTGTGACAGATCGGCCGGATTTTGTCACAAACCCGGCCCCGATGCCGCGGAGATGCAGAGAGATCGTCATAACCCTTTGATTTTTATACAAAAAATATCTGCTCAATTTGTAATCAATCTGTCACCCACACGGGGATTTGTGTATTTGGCGCATGCATGCAAGGCTTTTCCACAAGGTTATCCACATTTTGCGTGGACAACTTTCCGGTGGCCCGGGACAAACCCGGATGGCGCGAAAACCGGGGTTCTGGAAGCGATGATAGCGCCGGCTTCGGCGCCTGCGCCGGACCACAGGGGGCTGCCGGATACAGCCTGCAACCATCCGTTTGGGGGCCGGCAGAAACCCGTGCAAAAAGCGGTCAAAATACTGCATCGGGCCCGAGCCCCTTTATCAGGAGACCCATGTCCGTGAGCCAGCCGATTGTCGCCCTGCAGCCCTCCTCCGGAGGCACCGCATGACGGCCAATGCCTTTCTGCATCGTACCCTGCCGCGCCTGTGGCAGGAGCGCAGCGTGCTCGCGCGCGCACTCTGGCCGCTGTCGCAGCTGTATGGGGCCGCCTGGCGCTGGCAGCGCCGCCGTGCGCTGGAACAGCAGCGCGAGCGCCTGCCGGTGCCGGTGCTGGTGGTGGGTAATGTAGTGGCAGGCGGCGCGGGCAAGACGCCGGCCACGATTGCCATCGTGCAGCATTTCCAGTCGATCGGCGTGCATATCGGCGTGATCTCGCGCGGCTATGGGCGCAGCCCGCAGGCGCCGCATTGCGTGGTGATCACGCCGGATACCGACGCCAGCATCGGCGGCGACGAACCGGTGCTGATCCACCTGCGCACCAGTGCGCCGGTGATCGTGTGTGCCGACCGCAATTTCGCTGCGCGCGAAATGGTCAAGCTCTACCCGGACGTGCGGCTGATCGTCTGTGATGACGGCCTGCAGCACCACGCCTTGCTGCGCGACGGCGAGATCTGCGTGATGGACGAGCGCGGCATCGGCAACGGCTGGCTGCTGCCGGCGGGGCCGCTGCGCGAGCCCTGGCCGCGCAAGGTGGATATCGTGCTGATGACCGGGCAGCCGGCCACGCCGGTGCCCATGCCGTCCGGGCAGGCGGTGTACCAGGCGCGCCGCGCCCTGCACGACCAGGCCGTGCGCGCCGATGGGCGCAGCTTTGCGCTGGCCGAGTGGGCCAGGCAGAAGCAGCCGGTGATTGCGGTGGCCGGCATTGCGCACCCGCACCGATTCTTCGCCATGCTCGAGGCCGCCGGCCTGACGCTGGCGGAGCGCCACGCCCTGCCCGATCACGTGAGCCACGACACCCTGAGCGCGCTGGCACGTGAATGGGGGCCGCGTCGCCTGCCGGTGCTGTGCACCGAGAAGGACGCCGTCAAGCTGTGGGACAGCCTGCCACAGGCCTGGGCCGTGCCGCTGGTGCTGACACCCGAACTGCCTTTCTTCGCCGCGCTGTCGGCCTGGTGGCTGCAGCACGCGCGCGATATCCAGGGGCATGCGTTGCGGCAGATGCCCACCCAAGCCAAACCGCACCAGTCTGTCGCGGAAGCCTGAAGCCCCTGGCCCGGCAGCCAGTGGGCGCCGCCGCCTGCGGACGATGGCCCGGGATGCTGCCATGAGGCGTCGTCCGCGGCCGTACAATGCCAGCATTGTTTTCAAACGGATGTTTGCCGCCATGGATCCCAAACTGCTGGAACTGCTGGTCTGTCCCGTGACCAAGGGCCCCCTCACCTACCGCGCCGAAAGCCAGGAACTGGTGTCGCTGAGCGCGCGCCTGGCCTATCCGATCCGCGACGGCATTCCGGTGCTGCTGGAGAACGAGGCGCGCGCCCTGAGCGACGACGAGATCGAAGCCGGCCGCCAGCCCGGCACCGCTGCGCCGAGCGCATGAGCGCCAGCTACACCATCCTGATTCCGGCACGGCTGGCCAGCACCCGCCTGCCCGAAAAGCCCCTGGCCGAGATCGGCGGCGCGCCCATGATCGTGCGCGTGGCCCAGCGCGTGCAGCAGGGCCGTGCCCGCGTGGTGGTGGCGGCCGATCATCCGCGCATTGTCCAGGCCTGCGAGGCGCACGGCATCGCCGCGGTGCTGACCGACGAGAACCATGCCTCCGGCAGCGACCGGCTGGCGCAGGCCTGCACCCTGCTCGACCTGACCGACGAAGCCATCGTGGTGAACGTGCAGGGTGACGAGCCGCTGATGGACCCGGCCCTGCCCGCGGCCGTGGCCGACCTGCTGGCGCGCAGCCCCGAGGCCAGCATGTCCACCGCCGCGCATCCGATCCATGATCCGGCCGACCTGGCCAATCCGAACGTGGTGAAGGTGGTGTGCGATGCGCGCCAACTGGCGCTGTATTTCAGCCGCGCGCCGATTCCGTGGTGGCGCGATGGCTATGGCAGTTCGGTGGCCGATGCGGCCGCGCTGCCGCAGCAGCCGGCGCCCTTGCGCCATATCGGCATCTACGCCTACCGCGTGGCCTTTCTCAAGCAGTTTCCGCAATTGCCGCAGGCGCCGATCGAGACCTGCGAATCGCTGGAACAGCTGCGTGCGCTTTGGCACGGGCACCGCATTGCCGTGCACGTGACGCCGGATGTTCCCGGTCCGGGTGTCGACACACCTGCCGATCTGGAGCGTGTGCGGGCGCTGTTTGCCGCGGCTATCTAGACAGACTGCAGAACAATCGCGCAGCTACGCAGCAGAGTCGACTGCGCGCGATCAGGATGACCCCGTTCCGCGCCGAATGGTGCCCTCGCAGAACGGTTCAGTTCATCCGCAATTGCTGACAGTCTCTTGATCAGCCTTCGGTTTCGCGCAGGCGCCGGCGCAGCACCTTGCCCACGTTGGTTTTGGGCAGTTCGTCGCGGAACTCGATATGACGCGGGCGCTTGTAGCCGGTCAGGCGTTCCTTGCAGCAGCGCTGCACATCAGCCTCGGTCAGGTTCGGGTCGCTGCGCACCACGTAGAGCTTGACGGCCTCGCCCTGCTCCTCGTCCGGCACACCGATGGCCGCGCACTCCACCACGCCCGGGCAGGTGGACACCACGTTTTCGATCTCGTTCGGGAACACGTTGAAGCCGTTCACGTTGATCATGTCCTTCTTGCGATCCACGATGCGGATATGGCCATTGGGCTCCATGCGTGCGATGTCACCGGTGCGCAGGAAGCCATCCTCGGTGGTGGCGCGGCGCGTTTCCTCGGGCTGGTTGTAGTAGCCCACCATCACGTTGGGGCCGCGGATGCACAGTTCGCCCGCCTCGCCCAGCGGCAGTTCCTTGCCGTCATCGTCCAGAATGGCCACGTCGATGCCCGGCAGCGGCATGCCGATGGTGCCGGTGAACTCCCGGTTGGTGACCGGGTTGTTGGTGCCGATGGCGCAGGTCTCGCTCATGCCCCAGCCTTCGATCATCGGACAGCCGGTGGCCTCCTGCCAGCGTTTGGCCGTGCCCTCGGACGCGGCCATGCCGCCGGCCTGCGAGATGCGCAAGGACGAGAAATCGACGGTCTTGAAATCGGGCTGCACCAGCAGGGCGTTGAACAGCGTGTTCACCGCCGGCAGTACATGGAAGGGCTTTTTCTTGAGCGTGGCGATAAAGGCAGGGAAGTCGCGCGGGTTGGGGATCAGCGTCATGTGCCAGCCCTGGCGGATGCCGAGCAGGCAGACCGTGAGCGCGAAGATGTGGTACAGCGGCAGCGCGGCAATGGTGTGGATGCGCGTGGTGTCGCTGCCCATGTCCTTGAGCGCCGGCTGGAACCAGGCGTCGGCCTGCAGCATGGCGGCGACGATATTGCGGTGCGACAGGATGGCGCCCTTGGCCAGACCGGTGGTGCCGCCGGTGTATTGCAGGAAGGCGATGGAATCCAGCGTCTGCGGCACGCGCTTGAGCTGCATGCCGGCGCCCTGGCGCAGCGCCTGGCTGAAAGACGTGACAGCCGGCCCGCCGGGCATCTCCAGCTTGAAAGCCGGCACCATCTTCTTGACGTGGCGCACGGCAAAGGTCACCAGCTTGCCCTTGAGCCCGCCCAGCAGGTCGCCCATGGCGGTGACGACGACATGCTTGAGACTGGTACGGTCCATCACCTGCTCCAGCGTATGGGCGAAGTTTTCCAGGATGACGATGACGCTGGCGCCGGAGTCGCGCAACTGGTGCTCCAGCTCGCGCGGGGTGTAGAGCGGGTTGACGTTGACGCAGGTGTAGCCGGCGCGCAGCACGGCAGCCATGGTCACGCCGAACTGCGGTACGTTGGGCAGCATGATGGCCACGCGCGCACCCGGCTCCAGCCCCTGCGCCTGCAGCCAGGCGCCGAGCGCGGCCGATTCGCGGTCGAGCTGGCCATAGGTCATCGCCACATCCATGCAGATGGAGAACTGCTTGTCCTTGTATTTCTGCAGGGACTCTTCCAGCATGTCCGTGAGCGAGCCGTATTGCTCCGGGTTGACGTCGTGCGGAACGCCTTCGGGGTAATGCTGCAGCCAGATCCTGTCCACCATGCCTGTGTCTCCTCGCCTGTCGATGGTTGGCGTTGTTGTGCTTGGAATGTCGCGCTGAATAGCACGGTCGTTCGAACGACTATCCTATCCCACAGTGTCGGCTTTCTCCAGAGGGCCGAGGGCAGGGCTTACCCCTAATTGTTTGCCCCCCGATCGGGATGCGGGAGCCGTTATGCTGGGGGTTCGCATGACGTTCACGTCAATCAGCACCGCATCCTGTGTTTCTGCCCGATGTCCGCCTCCTCCCTGCTTCCTGCCGACCTGCAGCTGTTCCAGCGCGGCTGGCTGTCGTCCAACAACGTGCTGTGCCTGGGCGAACAGCCGGCGCTGATCGACACCGGCCATGACAAGCATGCCGAATTGACGCTGCATCTGGTGCAGACCGCGCTGCTGGGCGGGCCGCCGCTGCACACCATCGCGCACACCCATCTGCACAGCGACCATTGCGGCGGCACGGCGTTGCTGCAGCAGGCTTATCCCCAGGCGCACACGCTGGTGGCAGCCTCGTCGTGGGATTCCGTGCAACAGTGGGACATGCAGCGGCTGAGCTATGTGCTCACCGGCCAGCACTGCGGGCGCTTTGCCGCGCAGGGCGTGCTGCAGCCCGGCAGCGTGGTGCGGCTGGGCGCCTACGACTGGGAAGTGCACGCCACCGCCGGCCATGACAGCGATGCCGTGATGCTGTTCGAGCCGCGGCTGCGCCTGCTGCTGGCTGGCGATGCGCTGTGGCAAAGCCAGCTCAGCATTGTGTTCGACGAGTTGCCGCGCTTTGACCGGGATGGCTTTGCGGGGTTCGAGGCGACGCTGGCGCAGATCGAGCGCCTGCAGCCGCAGGTAGTGGTGCCGGGGCATGGCGCGGCGTTTGGCGAGGGCGAAGGCGCTGCCGTGACGGCCGCGATTGCCAGCGCGCGCAAGCGCATTGCACTGTTCCGCGCGCAGCCGGAGCAGCATGCGCGCTATGGCGCCAAGGCGCTGATCAAATACCACCTGCTGGATGTGGAGCGCATGGCGCTGGAAGCATTTAACCAGTGGCTGGCAGGTGCGCCGGTGTTTGCCGAACTGCACGCGGCACTGGGCGGTGGCATCAGCCTGGAGGCGTGGCTGGAAGACATCCTGAACGAGCTGGAGCGCAAGGATGCGATCTGGCGCCGTGACGGCGAAATCGGCGACAGTCCGACAGTGTCGCGGCAGCGGCTGTAGCCGTTACCGCCCTCTCACCAGCCAGCGAAGGCAAAGCAAAAAGGCATGCGCCGTTGCCAGCGCATGCCTTTACAGGGGAGGACCGCCCGGAAACTCAGACGCGCTCGGCCACCCAGCCCTGCACACCGGCCAGCGCCGCTTCCAGCCCGGCCGGGTTGGTGCCGCCGGCCATGGCCATGTCCGGCTTGCCGCCGCCCTTGCCGCCAACCTGCTGCGCCACGAAGTTGACCAGCTCGCCGGCCTTGATCTTGGCCGTCGCGTCCTTGGTGACGCCGGCAGCCAGCTGCACCTTCTCGCCATCGACGGCGGCCAGCACGATGGCGGCGGTCTTGAGCTTGTCCTTGAGCTTGTCCATGGTCTCGCGCAGGGTTTTGGCATCGGCGCCTTCCAGGCGTGCCGCCAGCACCTTGATGCCGTTCACGTCCACCGCCTGGTTCATCAGTTCGTCGCCCTGGCTGGATGCCAGCTTGCCCTTGAGCGCGGCGATTTCCTTTTCCAGCGCCTTGACCTGATCCTGCATCTGGCCGATGCGTTCCAGCACTTCGCCGGGGGCGGAGCGCAGCGCGCCGGCCACCTTGTCGACGGTGCTTTCCAGACTTTGCAGGTAGCTGAGCGCGTTGGCGCCGGTCACCGCTTCCACGCGACGCACGCCCGAAGCGACGCCACCTTCTGCCACGATCTTGAACAGGCCGATATCGCCGGTGCGGCCCACATGGGTGCCGCCGCACAGTTCGGTGGAGGAACCGATGCTGAGCACGCGCACAACATCGCCATACTTCTCGCCGAACAGCATCATGGCGCCGGTCTGCTTGGCTTCTTCCATGCCCATCAGACGGGCCTGGGTGTCGCTGTTGGAGAGGATCTCGGCGTTGACCTTGGCTTCGACTGCGGCGATCTGCTCGGGAGTGAGCGGCGCGGTGTGGGCAAAGTCGAAACGGGTGCGCTCGGCGTTGACCAGCGAGCCCTTCTGCTGCACATGCTCGCCCAGCACCTCGCGCAGCGCCTTGTGCATCAGGTGTGTGGCGCTGTGGTTGCGCACGGTTGCGGCGCGCAGTTCGCAATCCACTTCGGCCGTGACGGTATCGCCCACCTTGAGCGTGCCGCGCGACAGGGTACCGTGGTGGCCGAACACGTCGGCCTTGATCTTGAGCGTGTCGGCCACGTCGAACTGCACGCCGTTGGCCACCAGCACGCCCTGGTCGCCGACCTGACCGCCGCTTTCGGCGTAGAACGGCGTGGTGTCGAGCACGACCACGCCTTGCTGGCCGGCATCGAGTTGCTGCGCGGGTTCGCCATTGACATACAGGGCCACGACCTTGGCCTCGCCGCCCAGTTGCTCGTAGCCGGTGAAGGCATTGCCCTCGCCGCTGTAGTCGAGCAGCTTGTCCATCTTGAACTTGCCGGCCGCGCGGGCGGTGGCTTTCTGTTCCTGCATGGCTTCCTCGAAGCCGGCCTCGTCCACCGTCACGCCGCGCTCGCGGCAGACGTCCTGCGTCAGGTCGAGCGGGAAGCCGTAGGTGTCGTGCAGCTTGAAGGCGACATGGCCGGGCAGTTCGCGGCGGCCGGCAATCAAGGCGTCGTCCAGGATTTCCATGCCCTTGGCCAGGGTCTCGAAGAAACGCTCTTCCTCGCCCTTGAGCGCAGCCATGACCTGCGCCTGCTGCGCCTTCAGGCGCGGGTAGGCATCGCCCATCAGCGCCACCAGATCGGGCACCAGCTTGTGGAAGAAGGGCTTTTGCTGGCCCAGCTTGTAGCCGTGGCGGATGGCGCGGCGGATGATGCGGCGCTGCACGTAGCTGCGGCCTTCACTGCCAGGCAGCACGCCGTCGCTGACCAGGAAGGCGGTGGCGCGGATGTGGTCGGCGATCACCTTGAGCGAGGGGTTGTCCAGGTCGGTACAGCCGGTTTCGCGCGCGGCGGCCTTGATCAGGGTGTCGAACAGGTCGATCTCGTAGTTGCTGTGCACGTGCTGCAGCACGGCGGCCAGACGCTCCAGGCCCATGCCGGTATCCACGCAGGGCGCGGGCAGGCGCGTGACGCTGCCATCCTCGTGCATCTCGAACTGCATGAACACGTGGTTCCAGATCTCGATGAAGCGGTCGCCATCCTCTTCGGGCGAGCCGGGCGGGCCACCGGGGATTTCGGGTCCATGGTCGTAGAAGATCTCGGAGCAGGGGCCGCAGGGGCCGGTGTCGGCCATCATCCAGAAGTTGTCGCTCTTGTAGCGCGCGCCCTTGTTGTCGCCGATGCGGATGATGCGCTCGGGCGGCAGGCCGATCACGTCCTTCCAGATGTCGTAGGCTTCGTCATCTTCGGCGTAGACGGTGGCGGTGAGGCGCTCGGGCGGCAGGCCGTAGATCTGGGTGAGAAGTTCCCAGCCCCATTCAATGCTTTCGCGCTTGAAGTAGTCGCCGAAGGACCAGTTGCCCAGCATCTCGAAGAAGGTGTGGTGGCGTGCGGTGTAGCCGACGTTTTCCAGGTCGTTGTGCTTGCCGCCAGCACGCAGGCAGGCCTGCACGCTGGTGGCGCGGTTGTAGGGACGCTTGTCGGTGCCCAGGAACACGTCCTTGAACTGCACCATGCCCGAGTTGGTGAACATCAGCGTCGGGTCGTTGCCCGGCACCAGCGGGCTGGATTCGACGATGGTGTGGCCCTTGCTGGCGTAGAAGTCGAGAAAGGTCTTGCGGATGTCCGCAACGGTCATGGGGGAAGGGGTGCTCATGCTGGGGACGGCCGAACGGCCGCAAAAGGCTGTATGGGGAACGAAATGTGCTGCCCGAGATTATAGGTGCGCAGCCATTTTCAGCAGGAGGCCGCCTATAATTATGCATACATGCAGGTGTCCGGATGGAGTCATGTCCGTCCGGATGAAACGGGAAGCTGGTAAGGCCGAGGCCAAGTCCAGCGCTGCCCCCGCAACGGTATGTCAGTCAAGCTTGCAGCTCGATGCCACTGGTCGCTTCCGGCCGGGAAGGTGCTGCAGGCCCCCTGCCCTGTGCAGGAACTGGCAAGCCCGGAGACCGGCCTGCTGTGACACGTTTGTCAGCGTTGCGGAGGGCGATGCGGGCAGTGCACAGCCGGACTTCCCCCTTTTTCTTCCCGGCATCGCGCTTCCTTCAATACCCACCTGCCAGCGCGGCAGACTGTATGCCAGCCCCGGCTGGTCTTCTAGGGTGTTACTAAAAGGAAGCAATCATGCACATCGAACCCGGCATTCTCTCCTCCGCCAAGATCGCCTTTGCCAACGTCGCAGCCGTCGGCATGCTGGCTGCCTGCGCGCCCGCGCTGGTCAAGCGCCCGGCCCTGCTGCTGCGCACCGCGCTGGCGGCGCTGTTCTTCTCCATCTTCATGCAGGTGTTCCACATGCCGGTTGGCGCATCGGAACTGCACTTCGTCGGCGCCATGCCGATCTACCTGCTGCTGGGCTTCGTGCCCACGCTGTTCGGCTTTGCCTTTGGCCTGCTGCTGCAGGGTCTGCTGTTCGATCCGCAGGATCTGGCGCATCTGGCCGTGAACAGCCTGTCGCTGATGGTGCCGCTGGCTGCCGTGCACTACGGCCTGGGCAAGCGCCTGGCCGGCAAGTTCACCGTGGCCAACATCGTGAAGCTGGACTTTGCCTTCTACGCCGGCGTGACGCTGATGGTGGGCTTCTGGCTGTCCATGGGCACCGAACCCACGCCGCTGGCCAACTGGGCCACCTTTGCCGCCAGCTACCTGGCGCTGGTGCTGGTCGAGCCGCTGGTGACGCTGGCCATCGTGCGCGCTGCGCGCGGCTTCAAGGACAGCAACTGGGCCCAGCTGTGCCTGGATGAGCGCGTGACGGCTGCTGCCTGATCACTGCCGTCCGCCGGCCCGGCCTGCAGTGTGCGGGCCGGGCTTTTGCCGTTTCTGTTTCTGGTTTTTCCCATGCAATTCTCTTCCCTGCCAGGCAAGGTCTGGTTTGTCGGCGCCGGCCCCGGCGATCCGGAGTTGCTGACCGTCAAAGGGCGCGACCTGATCGCGCAGGCCGGTGCCATCCTGTTTGCCGGCTCGCTGGTGAGCGAGGCCGCCACGCGCTGGGCGCCTGCCGGCTGTGTGATCGCCGACAGCAAGGACATGACGCTGGAGCAGATCTGCGCCTGGCTGATCGCGCAGGCGCAGCAGCACGCCGTGGTGGTGCGCCTGCAGACGGGCGATCCTTCGCTCTACGGCACGCTGATCGAGATGGCGCAGCCGCTGGATGCGGCCGGCATACCGATCGCGGTGGTGCCGGGCGTGACCTCGGCCATGGCCTCGGCCGCTGCGGCGGTGGAGAGCCTGACACTGCCCGAGGTGACGCAAACCGTGATCCTCACGCGCGTGGAAGGCCGCACGCCCATGCCCGAAGGCGAAAGCCTGCGCGAACTGGCCCAGCATCGCTGCACGCTGTGCATCTACCTCTCCATCACCCTGCTGCACAAGGTCGAGAGCGAACTGCGCGCCGCCGGCTGGCCGGAGGACGCGCCCATGCTGGTGGTGCACAAGGCGAGCTGGCCGGGCGAGGAGCGCATCCTGCGCGGCACGCTGTCCACCATCAAGGCGATCTGCCGCGAGGCCGGCGTGGTGAGCCAGAGCATGATCATCGCCAGCCCCACACTGGGTGCCCGCCAGTGGCCCGAGTTGACCAAGTCGCGCCTGTATGACGCCGGCTTTACCCACCGTTTCCGCCGCGCCAGTGCGCCTGCGGATGACGTTTCCCCCTCTTCCTCCGGAACCCCGACATGACGACTCCTACCCTGCTGCTGGTTGGCCATGGCTCGCGCGAGCCGGGCGGCAACGCAGAAATCGAACAATTCGCACGCCGCTGGCGCCAGGACCGGCCCGAGTGGCACATCGAGGTGTGCTTTATCGAGTTTGCCGATGTGCTGCTGGACGAAGGCCTCGACCGTGCCGCCGCCCATGCGCAGCAGCATGATGGCAAAGTGCTCGTATTGCCGCTGATCCTGAACGCCGCCGGCCATGTGAAAGGCGACATTCCCTATGCCCTGGAGCAGGCGCGCCAGCGCTTTCCGCAAGTGCAGTTCGACTATGCACCGCATCTGGGCGCCTGCGAGCCGGTGCTGACGGTGCTGCGCCGCAAGCTGCGCCATGCCATGCACCGGCTGGACATGCCCGATCCGCAAGGCACCGGCGTGATCCTGCTGGGACGCGGCTCCAGCGACCGCAAGGCCAATGGCGAGGTCGCCAAGATGGCACGCTGGCTGTGGGAGGAAACCGATCACGAGCTGGTGGATGTGGCCTTTACCGGCATCACCTACCCGCGCCTGGAACGCGTGGTGCAACGGCACATGCTGCTGGGCATGACGCAGATCGTGATCCTGCCCTACTACCTGTTCACCGGCACGCTGATGCACCGCATCGACCGCCAGGTGGAGCATCTGCGCAAGCAGTATCCGCAGCTGCGCTTTGCGCACAGCCAGTATTTCGGCTTCGAGCCGGAGGTGTTTGCGCTGCTGGACGAGCGGGTGGACAAGTGGCTGCGCGGCGCGCCGCATGCGACGGTGCGCTATGACGTGGCGGGGTATGTGCCGCACAGCCATGATCACCATGATCATGCGCATGGCGAACACGGACATGACCATTCGCACGACGGGCACCACCATGCGCATGCACACGACCATGGCGACGACGGCAACGACGCCGTGCGCCACTGCACGCATGTGTCCCACCACTGATTCGCACTTCACGGGTTTGCCATGAGCACCATCAACACTGTTACCGAGCAGCTCACGCGCGCCGGCCAGGTCATCGAGCATGACAGCTTTGCCATCATCGACAGCGAAGCCGGCCCGCACGTCTATACCGAAGGCCAGTGGCCCATCGTGCGCCGCATGATCCATGCCAACGCCGATTTCGAATTCAACGGCCTGACGGACTTCCATCCCGATGCGGTCGAGGCCGGGCTGCAGGCGCTGCTCGATGCCAAGGCGCGCGGCGGCATCGCCATGGTGGCGGACGTGGAAATGATCTGCGTCGGGCTGTCCAAGCCACGGCTGTCGCACTTCGGCGTGATGACGCACCAGTTCATCAGCGATGCCGACGTGATCGCGCAGGCGCAGCAGGAAGACACCACGCGTGCCGTACAGGCCATGCGCAAGGCGCATCGGCTGGGGTTGCTGGATGGCGCCATTGTCGGGATCGGGAATGCTCCCACCGCGCTGATCGAGCTGGTGCGCCTGATCCGCGAGGAAGGTGTGCGCCCGGCGCTGGTGGTGGGCATGCCGGTGGGTTTTGTCTCTGCCGCCGAAAGCAAGGATCTGATGGCCGAAGTGCAGGAAGTGCCGTGGATCGTGATCCGCGGGCGCAAGGGCGGCTCCACGCTGGTGGTGGCTGCGCTGCACGCACTGCTGGCGCTGGCCGAGGCGCGCCAGAAGCAGGCCGTGGCTGCCTGAAGCCTTCTGACCACGGAGCTTTCAAGCATGGAAGGCAAACCCCAGAAAGGCACGCGCACCGGCTTTACCACCGGGGCCTGTTCGGCCGCAGCCGCACGGGCCTGCGCCGTGGGCATGGTGCATGGCCTGGTTCCGCCCCATATCACCAGCCTGCTGCCCAATGGCGACCGCGTGAGCTTTGCCGTGGGCGAGGGGATGGTCGAGGGCGAAGGCGTGGAGCGCCATGCCCGTGCCTGGATCGAGAAGTTCGCCGGCGATGATCCCGACTGCACCGACAAGGCCCACCTCACGGTGGACCTGCGCGTGCTGCCAGGGCAGGTCGGCCGCATCGTCTATCGCAACGGCGAAGGCGTGGGCACGGTGACCATGCCCGGCCTGGGCCTGGAAGTGGGCGGCCCGGCCATCAACCCGGTGCCGCGCCAGAACATTGCCGACAACCTGCGCGAGGCACTGGACGAGCTGGGCAGCGACCTGCTGCAGCGCCACGGGCTGGAGGTGACGATCAGCGTGCCCGGCGGGCAGGACATGGCCAAGAAGACCACCAATGCACGACTGGGGATTCTGGGCGGCATCAGCATCCTGGGCACCACCGGCATCGTCAAGCCCTACTCCACCAGCGCCTGGCGCGCCAGCGTGGTGCAGGCCATCCAGGTGGTGTCCACGCTGGGGCATGACGTGGTGGCGCTCACGACCGGCGGACGCACCGAGAGTTTCGCCATTGCCGAACTGCGCAAGGACCACCCGGAACTGCCCTCGGCCTGCTTCATCCAGATGGGCGACTTTCTGCGCTATGCGCTCGATGAAGTGGTGGCGCAGGGCATCCGGCTGGTGGTGCTGGGCGTGATGGTGGGCAAGCTCACCAAGATCGCCCAGGGCGAGACCATCACCCACGCCAACCGCAACGTGGTGGATACCGATCTGGTGGCGCGCATCGCACGGCAGATCGGCGCCAGCGACGAGGATTGCACCGCCATTGCCGACGCGCAAACCGCGCGCTTCGGCGCCGAGCTGATGGTGGAACGCGGCCTGGGCGATGCCTTCCACCATGCGCTGGCTCAGGCCGCCATCGACACCCTGACTGCACCGGATCGCTATGGCGATGCCTTCCAGATCCGCGTGCTGGTGTGCGACTTTGCCGGCAACAAGGTGGCCGACGTGCTGTCGCCGCCGGTGCCCGCGCGCCCGCGACCCGAAAGCGCCGGCCGCACCGGCATCGGCCACACCCATTCATCTGACTTCGATACGGAATAAGCCCGGCATGCAGACTCTTGCCAAGGACCCCAACCCCTGCCGCGTGATCGGCGTGCTCGACGATGGCGCCGAGAGCCTCACGCCGACCGCGCTGGCGCATATCCGCAATGCGGATGTGATCATCAGCTGGGCCGACAGCCTGACGCTGTTCGCACCCCTGTTCAAGCCCGGCGCCCAAGTGCACGACGCCGGCGGCAAGCTGTCGGAAGTGCCCGAGTGGGTGCGGTCGGCGCGTGCGCTGGACCTGCGCTGTGTGGTGCTGGCCACCGGCGATCCGCTGTGCTTTGGCGTGGGCAGCTATCTGGCTGCGCGCCTGTGCGTGCAGGCGGTGGACGTTCTGCCCAATGTGTCCACCATTCAGTTGGCCTGTGCGCGGCTGGGATTGTCCTGGGCCGACATGAAGCTGGCCTCGATCCACACGCGCGATACCGGCGAGTGGGAGCGCGGCGCTCCGCCCTCGCATGGCATGTATGCGCTGGCGCAATTGGTGCGCCGCCATGCGCGTCTGGCGGTGCTGACCAGCCCCGAGAACACGCCGGGCCGCATCGCGCGCATGCTGCAGCGCGAAGGCCTTGCGGAAGATTTCCGGATGGCGGTGGCCGAGCGCCTGGCCAGCGCGCAGGAGCGCGTGCTGGGTGAGCTGAGCGTAAATGAGGTAGCCACGGCCGAGTTTGCCCATCCCAACGTGGTGCTGCTGTGGCGCCAGACGCCGCTGCCAGAACCGGTGCTGACCAGCCAGGCCGACAGCGCCTTCACCCAGCGCCAGCCCGACAAGGGCTTGATCACCAAGCAGGAAGTGCGCGCCGTGTCGCTGGCGCGGCTGCAGTTGCGCGCCTCCAGCGTGGTGTGGGACATCGGCGCAGGCAGCGGCTCGGTGGGGCTGGAGGCGGCGCGCCTGTGCTCCAGCGGGCACGTGTTTGCCATCGAGAAGAACGCGGGCGATTTCGCCATTGCACAGTCCAATCACGCGGCGTTTGGGGTGAGCAACTACAGCCTGTTCAACGCCAAGGCGCCAGAGCTGCTGGATGGGTGGCCGGATCCGGACGCGGTGTTTGTCGGTGGCTCGGGCGGCGAACTGGAAGAGCTGATCCGGCTGATTCTGCGGCGCCTCAAGCCGGGTGGTCATCTGGTGATGAACTTCGTGACGCTGGAAAACCTGGCGACAGCCACCGCGACGCTGCAGGCGCTGGAGGACAGCGGCATCCAGTGGGATGTGCTGCAACTGCAGGCTGCCCGCAGCAAGCCCATTCTGCACATGCACCGCATGGCCGCCGAAAACCCGGTCTGGATCGTGACCGCGAAGAAGGAATGTTGATGAACCATGAATCTCCATTGAGTGCGGCGGCTGGCCTTGCCGGCAAGCCGGTAATGGGCACCCTGATCGGCGTGTCGCTCGGCCCCGGCTCGCCCGGCCTGATCACGCGCGATGCCTGGGAGCAGCTGCAGCGCACCGATGCGGCCTGGGTCTATCCCGCACGCAGCGGCAAGACCCCGAGCTATGCCTTCGACATCGCCAGCCGCGCCGGCCTGCAGCCGCCGGCCGAGCATGCGCAACTGCTGTTCCCGATGACACACGATGGCGAGAAACTCGCCGCTGCCTGGCTCAAGGCCGCGCACGCCATCCTGCCCTGGCTGGAAGCCGGCCGCGACGTGCTGTTTCTGGTCGAGGGCGATGCCAGCACCTATGCCACCTTCGGCCATCTGGCGCGCACGGTGCAGCAGCTGGATGCGGCGATTCCCGTGCGCACGATTGCCGGCGTCAACTCGTTCACCTCGGCCTGTGCCGATGCGGGCATTGCGCTGGCAGAGCAGGACGATACGGTGGCCATCATTCCCGCCGCCTATGGCGTGAGCGCCATCGACCGGCATCTGAAGGAGTTCGACACGCTGGTGCTGATGAAGATCAAGCCGCTGCTGAACGAGCTGCTGGACTGGCTGGAGCAGCGCAATCTGCTGGAAGAAGCCTGGTTCATCGAGCGCTCCGGCGCCGAGGATGAACGCCACCTGAGCGGGCGCGAACTGCTGACGCTGCGAGATACCAAGATCAGCTACCTCTCGCTGATGATCATCAAGCATCCGCACCGCGTGCGGGGGGAGCGGATCAAGGGGTGTCTGAAAAAGGACCGGGCGGGAGTTGCCGCATGAGCACGGATCACAAGGTTGTCACTTCGGCCCCGGCGGTCCCCGAGGAGCAGGTGCGTGTAGCACTGGTCGCCATCACCAAACACGGCGCGGCGCAGGCGCTGGAGCTGGCCGGCCGCTGGCCGGAGCATCTGCCGCCGGCGCATATCTGCACCTCCGCCAAGTTTGGCGAGGTGTTCGCCGGGCTGCCCAATCCGGTCCATGTCTACACCGGCGCGCTGAAGGAAGAGATTCCGCGCCTGTTCGCCGAGCATGACCAGCTGGTGTTCTTCGTCTCGCTCGGCGCCGTGGTGCGCCTGATCGCCCCGCATTTGCGCAGCAAGGACGAGGATCCGGGGGTGATCGTGGTGGACGATGCGGGCGAATATGTGATCCCCGTGCTGTCGGGCCATGTAGGCGGCGCAAATGCCTGGAGCGAGCGCGTGGGCGCCCTGATCGGCGCCACGCCGGTGCTGACCACGGCGTCGGATGTGGGCAAGACGATTCCGGTGGATATCCTTGGCCGCCATTTGGGCTGGCGTGTGGAAGCGCCCAAGATCAACATCACGCGCGTGTCGGCCGATGTGGTCAATGGCGAAGCGATTGCCTTTGTGCAGGAAGCCGGCAGCCACCATTGGTGGACGCGCCCCAACCCGCTGCCCGCCAACGTCGAACTGCTGGAGCGCTTCGATCAGGTCGATCCGGCCCGCCACCGCTCGGTGCTGTGGGTGACGCATGCCGAGCTGGATGCGCCATTCTGGCAGCAATGGCACGAGCGGCTGGTGGTGTATCGCCCTCCGGTTGGACAGCAGGAAGATGACCGTGGTTGAAGCGCAAGAACTGACGCAAAAGCCGGCGCCAGATGCAAACCAAGCCTCGACGCCCATGCAAGGGCAGGCAACGCAGCTCTGCGCGCTGGGCCTGGGCTGCGACCGCGGCACGCCTACGGCGACGCTGCAGCAGGCCATCGAGCAGGCGCTGCTGCAAGCAGGTCTGCAATGGCACCAGGTGGCCGCCGTGGCGAGCATCGACCTCAAGGCGGACGAGACCTGCATGCAGGAAATCAGCCGCCAGCATCACTGGCGCATGCGCTTTTTTCCGGCGCAGCGACTGGCGGGCGTTGCGGTGCCCAATCCGAGCGAAACCGTGCGCAAGTACACCGGCACGCCATCCGTCAGCGAGGCAGCGGCGCTGCTGGTGGGCGGCCTGCTGCTCGGCCATGCGCAAGCCCTGCCCGCCCGGCAACTGCTGGTGGAGAAGCACAAGCTCCGGGGCCAGGATGGCCGCAACGCCACCGTGTCAGTCGCCATACTGCCAGCGCATGCCTTGCCCACACATGCCCTACCCGATGTGCATCGCACGACCGGCCAGCTGGCGCCCTGATACGTCCTGACCAACCCTCTCCTGGCCCCTCGGAAGGCGCCCCGCAATCCGAACAAAGCCCAGGTGCAAACCCCTTATTCAAGAAACGGATTCCCATGACCACGACCTCCCCCTCCCGCAACGGCAAGATCATGCTGGTCGGCATCGGCCCCGGCGACGCCGGCAGCATGACGGCGCGCGCTCGCGCAGCCATCCAGGAAGCCGATACCATCATCGGTTACGTCACCTATATCAAGCTGGTGGCCGACCTGATCGAGGGCAAGGAAGTGATCCGCAAGAGCATGACCGAGGAGCTGGATCGTGCCATCGAGGCGCTGGAGCGTGCGCGCGAAGGCAAGAAGGTGGCGCTGGTGTCGTCCGGTGACGCCGGCGTGTACGGCATGGCCGGCCCGACCTTCGAAGTGCTGTTCCAGGCCGGCTGGACGCCGCCCGAGGTGCATGAGGAAGAAGCCGAAGACGGCAGCATCCGCCGCGTGGTGGCCGATGGCATCGAGGTCGAAATCATCCCGGGCGCTTCCGCCATCAACGCCTGCGCGGCGCTGGTCGGTGCGCCGCTCACGCACGATTTCTGCGCGATTTCGCTGTCCGACCTGCTCACGCCCTGGCCCACCATTGCGCGCCGGCTGGATGCCGCCGCCGCTGCCGATTTTGTGGTGGCGCTGTACAACCCCAAGAGCGGCCGCCGCACCCAGCAGATCGTGCAGGCGCAGCGCCTGTTCCTGCGCCATCGCGATCCCGCTACGCCCGTGGCCATCGTCAAGTCCGGCTACCGCCGTCGCCAGAATATCGTGCACACTACACTCGCCGAGATGACGGATTGCGATATCGGCATGCTGAGCACCGTGCTGATCGGCAACAGCAACACCTTTGTGCGCCACGGGCTGATGGTGACACCGCGCGGCTACGCCAACAAGTACGAGGTGGAAGGCAGCAAGAGCACGCGCGACGGCGAGAAGGCCGGCCGCTCGCTCAGCACCGGCCTGGCCGGCTGGCAGGAAACCGTGCGCGAGGCGCATGCGTCCGGCAGCAGCATCGACACGCTGGCGGCAGAATACCGCCTGCCCGCCGACTACATCCGCATGACCATCGAGGAACCTGTGCTGGACGGCGCGGAAATCACTGAAGAAGGAATTGAAGCATGAATGAAGCCAAGGTCGCGGAGCTGCGCAAGGAATGTCTGACCTGCGAGCGCGGATGTGATGCCGCGGTGGAGATGGCCCTCCAGAGCAGAAACGCCACTTTGCAAAAGAACGGCGCGCCAGCCGACACGGCCATGCACGACGGCGCGGCCAGTAGCGCGGCAACTTCCTCGGATGCCGTCAACACGGGCGTGACCAAGCCGAAAATCAGCCACTACCGCCGCCACCTGCTGCTGTGCGTGGGCCCGCGCTGCACGCAGGATGGACAGTCGCAGGCACTGTACGACAGTCTGGGCGAGCGCTTCAAGGCCGCCGGCCTGCAAGACGGAGCCCTGCGCGTCAAGCGCAGCCGCGTGAGCTGCTTTGCCGCCTGCAAGGGCGGCCCCATCGTCTGCGTGCAGCCCGATGGCGTGTGGTACTACAACGTGACTTCCGCCAATATGGATCGCATCATCGACGAACATCTCGTCCACGGGCGCGTGGTGGAAGACCTGGTGTTCCACCAAGGGCCCGACGTGCACGGCGATGACGACGCACCATGACCGCCTGCGTTGCCCTGCTGATCGCCGCCCCCGCTTCGCGCCAGGGCAAGACCACACTCACCGCCGGGCTGGCGCGCCTGCATGCGCGCGCCGGAAGGCGCGTGCAGGTGTTCAAGTGCGGGCCGGATTTTCTGGATCCGTACTGGCATGAACTGGCCAGCGGTCGGCCGGTGTACCAGCTCGATCTGTGGATCAACGGCGAGCAGGACATCCGCGAGCGCCTGCATCGGGCCGCGCAGGAATCGGACCTGATCCTGATCGAAGGCGTGATGGGGCTACACGACGGCAAGCCGAGCGCGGCCGATATTGCGCGGCTGCTGGATATTCCGGTGCTGTGCATCCTGAGCGCGGCGGCCATGGCGGATACCTTTGGTGCCGTAGCGTATGGGCTGCGTCGCTATCCGCATCCGTCCGGCAAGCCGCTGCCCTGGGCTGGCGTGCTGGCCAACCATGTGGGCAGCGAGCGCCATGCGGGCATGCTGCGCGACAGCATGGTGGACGATCACTTCTGGGGCCACCTGCCGCGCGATGCGGGGTTCAGTCTGCCGGAGCGGCATCTGGGGCTGGTGGTGGCGCAGGAGGTGGAAGACGCCACGGTGCGACTGGATGCGGTGGCGGATGCGCTGGCCCGGACCGAGCTGGGAGCGCTGGCGTGGGCGCCGCAACAAGCGATGATGGGCACATCGGACGCTCCATCGTTGGAGACCAAGACGGCAACTTCTTCTGATGCGCCTGCTTTCGATCGGCCTCCTTCTGGTCTAACTGTTTCAGCGGCTCTGAAAGCGGACCCGGCAGAAGAAGCCCCAGCGCAGCTTTCAGCCAGCTCCCACCCCATTTCCAGTTGGCAGGACTGGCGCGTCGACTTCGCGCCTCCTGCGCTGCAGCCGCTGCCCCGTTTACTGGAAGGCAAAACCATCGCCATCGCGCGCGATGCCGCGCTGTGCTTTATCTACGCGGCCAATCTCGATACCTTGCACGCCATGGGCGCCACAGTGGTGTCCTTTTCGCCGCTGGCCAACGAGTCGCTTCCGGAATGCGATGCCCTGTGGCTTCCCGGCGGCTATCCCGAACTGCATGCCGAAACCCTGGCGCAAGCCACTATCAGCCGCGATAGCGTGGCAGCGCACGTCCGGGCGGGCAAGCCGGTCTGGGCCGAGTGCGGCGGCATGATGCTGCTGTTTGAAACCCTGACGCAAAAGGACGGCAGCACGCAGCCCATGTGGGGCTTGCTACCGGGAAAAGTAACCATGCAGCCGCGTCTGGCCGCCCTGGGCAGCCAGCAGCTGGATTGGGGCATGGGCACACTGCGCGGCCACACCTTCCACCATTCGCGCGAGAACACGCCGCTGGTGCCGATCGCGCACACCCAGCGTCCCTCCACTGGAGAGCAGGTGGATGCGCTCTACCGCCATGGCAGCATCATGGCGAGTTACTTCCATGCCTGGTTTGCGTCCGAACCGGCAGTGACGGCGATGCTCTTTACGCAAATGCCCGAGTAACGGGCCACGGCGACGACGTGTTCACACCGGTACAACAGGTCAAATGATCAGCGTTCACGTTGTCTTGTCTCACGCGCTGGCTGCCGGTCCTGGTGGGCGTGCTACGCCGCTGCGTCCCCCTCTGGGTCGGCCCGCCCGATCTCCTGCTGCAGGAAATCGAACACCGCCTCATCCTCGCAAAACGCCACATTGAAGCGCAGCCATGGGCTCGGCTCCAGCCCTGGCGAAAACAGATGCCCCGGGCCAAGCAGGATATCGTGCTCCGTGGCGCGCAAGGCCAGTTCATTGGCATCGGCAATGCGAGGATGACGCACCCACAGGAACATGCCGGCCTTGGGCTCGGTGAACAGTTCGAAGCCCAGCTCCAGAAAGCGCGCCGCCACCTTCTCATGGGCTGCGGTGAGGCGGTCGCGCAGCGTCTTGGCATGCTTGCGCCAGCGGCCGTCGATCAGCGCGCCGTAAACGATGCGCTCCGACAATTCGGCCGAGGTGAGCCCCGAAATCATCTTGAGTTGCGCCAGATCCTCGATCAGTTCGGGGTTGCACGCCATATAGCCCACGCGCAGGTTGGGGGAAATGGTCTTGGAAAAACTGCTGATGTAGACCACGCGGTTGAGTTGGTCCAGGCTGGCAAACGAAGGATGCGGGCGCGGGTCGAGATCACTGTAAATGTCGTTGTCCACCAGCGTGACATCGTATTTTTCCGCCAGTTGCAGCACGCGGTACATATGTGCGAGCGTGGCGGATGCTCCGGTCGGGCAATGCAGGCGCGGCTGGGTGAAAAACACCTTGGGCCTGCGTTCTTCCAGCAGGCGTTCGAGCAGCGCCAGATCGTAGCCCTCCTCGGTACGTGGCACGCCCAGCAGCTCACCGCCGAGCAGGCGCAGGCCAAAGCACAGGTTGGCATAGCTCGGGTCGTCGATCAGCACCGGATCGCCTGCATGCACCAGGCGGCGCGCGATCAGGTCGAGTGCATGGCTGGAACCTTGTGTAAGCAGGATCTGTTCGGTGGTCACCGCCACTTCATGCTCAGCCAGCAGGTCACGCACCAGCTGGCGCAGCGGCGCAAAGCCCTTGGGCTCGCCATAGCCGCTGATGCTGATCTCGCCCGAAGCCAGTGTGCGCAGCGCACGGCGCACCCCATCGCCGAACAGCCAGTCTTCCGGCAACCAGCCGCAGCCGGGTTTGCGGCTGAGCCCGCGGTGCTCGAAGATGCGCCGCATGTAGTACATGGAGTCGAAATCGTAGCTGCCACCGGCTGCGGGCACCAAGCCCTCGTCCTGCCGACGCCGGCGCACGAAAAATCCCAGGTGCGGGCGCGACACGAAATAGCCCTGCGCCACCAGCCGGTCGTAAGCGTCCACCACCGTGTACACGCTCACGCCATGCGCGTGCGCAAACTGCCGGATGGAAGGGAGCTTGGAACCCGGACGCAGCGAACCTTCCTCGACCAGACGGCTGAAGCCGTCCACGATCTGCTGGACGAGAGACACGGAAGAGGAAGAGTCGAGTACGAACATGGCAATCACAGTCCCGGTGGGCGGGAACCACCAACACCTCAAAACTAGGGGTTAGTACCGATCGGGTTTGTTTGTACAGCACACACCCCCTGCACAGTACCAGTCGCCGCAGGCACAAGCTGTATATGTTAGCCCTTCGGCCCGGTCTATAGAGTGGCATCCCACTGTTCGCCAATGTTATTCACCGGAGAAGGAAGCCATGCTCGACACCACCAAGACCACCAACGCCAGCCTGTACGCGCGCCGCGAAGCGGCCATTCCGCGCGGCGTGGGCCACACGCACCAGATCTTCATCGACCGTGGCGACAACGCCGAGATCTGGGACGTGGAAGGCAAGCGCTACATCGACTTTGCCGGCGGCATCGCCGTGCTCAACACCGGCCATCGCCACCCGCAGATCATGGAAGCCGTGCAGCAGCAGATGACGCGCTTCACGCACACCTGCTTCCAGGTACTGGCTTACGAAAGCTATGTGGAACTGGCCGAGCGCCTGAACGACAAGGCGCCGGGCAATTTCGCCAAGAAGACGGTGTTCCTGTCCACCGGCGCCGAAGCCGTGGAAAACGCCGTAAAAATTGCGCGCTGCCACACCGGCCGCGGCGGCGTGATCGCTTTCAGCGGCGCCTACCACGGCCGCACCTCGCTGACCATGGCGCTGACCGGCAAGGTCGTGCCCTACAAGGCCGGTTTCGGCCCCTTCCCCGGCGAGATCTTCCATGCCCGCTTCCCCAACCCCAAGCGCGGCGTGACGATCGAGGATTCCATCGAATCCATCGAACAGATCTTCAAGAATGACATCGAGCCGAGCCGCGTGGCGGCCATCATCATCGAGCCGGTGCAGGGCGAAGGCGGCTTCAACCCGGCGCCGCGCGCGCTGCTCGAGCACATCCGCGCCGTGTGCGACCAGCACGGCATCGTGATGATCGTGGACGAGGTACAGACCGGCGCCGGCCGCACCGGCACCTGGTACGCCATCGAGCAGAGCGGCGTGGTACCGGACATGATCACCCTGGCCAAGTCGATGGCCGGTGGTTTCCCGATTTCCGCCGTCACCGGCCGCGCCGAGATCATGGACGCACCGGCACCGGGCGGTCTGGGCGGCACCTATGCCGGCAACCCGATCGGCTGCGTGGCCGCGCTGGCGGTAATGGACACCTTCGAAGAGGAAAACCTGCTGCAGCGCTCGCGTGACGTGGGCCAGCACATGGTGGCCAAGCTCGAAGGCATAGCCGAGAAGCATCCCGAGCTGGCCGACATCCGCGGCCTGGGCGCCATGGTGGCCGTGGAGCTGTGCAAGAACGGCGACATGCAGCAGCCCGCGCCCGAGCTGGCCAAGGCGATCTCTGCCGAAGCCGCACGCCGCGGTCTGATCCTGCTGACCTGCGGCACCTACGGCAACGTGCTGCGCATCCTGGTGCCGCTGACGGCCAGCAATGCGCTGCTGGACGAGGGCCTGGAGATTCTTGCCGCCAGCGTGGAAGCGGCCAAGCAGGCCTGATCCGTTTTTGTCGGGGGCGCCGGGCACACACCCTTGGCGCGGGAACAAGGCATGCAGCAGTCCTGCCCTCCCGCCGCCGGGCCGGCGCACCCCGATGTTTATCCGGAGCCCCTCGGCTCCCCCGGTACGAGAAAATAAACGAGGAGACATCATGACAACACAAGCCTGCGGTGTCCAGAGCGGCACCACGCTGAAAAACGGATTGCGCTCGCGGCACCTCACCATGATTTCGATCGCCGGCGTGATCGGCGCTGCGCTGTTCATCGGCTCCGGCAAGGTGATCGCCAACGCCGGCCCCGCGGCCATCCTGGCCTATATCGCAGGCGGCATCGTCGTGGTGCTGGTCATGCGCATGCTCGGCGAAATGGCCGTGGCCCAGCCCGACACGGGCTCATTCTCCACCTACGCAGACCGCGCCATCGGGCGCTGGGCCGGCTTCACCATCGGCTGGCTGTACTGGTACTTCTGGGCGCTGCTGATGGGCTGGGAAGCCTACGTCGCCGGCAAGATCCTGCACAGCTGGTTCCCCATGATTCCGATCTGGGGCTATATGCTGATCGTCACCGTCTCGCTCATCCTGGTCAACCTGATGAAGGTGAAGAACTACGGCGAGTTCGAATTCTGGTTCGCGCTGGTCAAGGTCACGGCCATCGTGGTGTTCCTGATCATCGGCCTGCTCGCGCTGACGCACCTGTGGCCCTGGGGCCAGCCGGATGCCGTCGGCTTCACCCATCTCACCAAGGAAGGCTTCATGCCCAACGGCTTCGGCGCCGTGGTCACCGCCATGCTCGGGGTGATGTTCGCCTTCATCGGCGCGGAAATCGTCACCGTGGCCGCCGCCGAATCCGACAACCCCAGCAAGGAAATCGTCAAGACCACCAAATCCGTGGTGTGGCGCATCATCCTGTTCTACGTCGGCTCCATCTTCATCGCTGTCTGCCTGGTGCCCTACAACGACCCGCTGCTCAAGGACGCCACCTACGGAACCTATACCGTCACGCTGACGCGCCTGGGCATTCCCGAAGCGCGCCACATCGTCAACTTCGTGGTGCTGACCTCCGTGTGCAGCTGCTTCAACTCCGCCCTGTACACCTGCTCGCGCATGCTGTATTCCCTGTCGCGCCGTGGCGATGCGCACCGCATCATGCAGATCACCGGCAAGAACAGCGGCAGCCCCTGGGTCGGCGTGCTGATCTCCAGCATCTTCTCCTTCGTTGCCATCTACCTGACCGCGACCGAGAAAATGGACATTTACGACGTGCTGATGTCTGCCACCGGCACTGTCGCCATGTACGTGTACCTGTGCATCGCCATCTCCCAGCTCAAGATGCGCCAGAAACTGCAAGCTTCGGGCAAACCCATTGCATTCAGGATGTGGCTGTTCCCCTGGCTGACCTACGCCGTGATCTTCGCCATCGCCGCTTCGCTGGTGGTGATGGTGTTCGAGGGCACCTACCGTACCGAAGTGATCTACACCTCCGTGCTGGCCGCAGTGATTATCGCCATGGGCCTGATCGCACAGAAATTCAACATCGGTGGACAATCGCAACAGAACACCGCTCCCCTGGTGGGCCTGCAGCCTGAAGCCAGCGCCACCTGACATCTCCTGTTTTTGTATCCAGAAGGAAGTTCAAGAAAATGCTCCAGAGAACCACCCGCACCGCCTTTCAATGGGATGACCCGCTGCTGCTCGACCAGCAACTGAGCGACGACGAGCGCATGGTGCGCGACGCCGCTGCCGCCTACTGCCAGGACAAGCTCGCCCCGCGCGTGCTCAACGCCTTCCGCAACGAGCAGACCGACCTGACCATCTTCCGCGAGATGGGCGAACTCGGCCTGCTCGGCCCCACCATCCCCGAGCAATACGGCGGCCCCGGCCTGAACTACGTCTGCTACGGCCTGATCGCCCGGGAAATCGAGCGCGTCGACTCCGGCTACCGCTCCATGGCCAGCGTGCAGTCCTCGCTGGTGATGGTGCCCATCTACGAGTTCGGCAACGAGGCCACGAAGCAGAAGTACCTGCCCAAGCTGGCCACCGGCGAATGGATTGGCTGCTTCGGCCTGACCGAACCCAACCACGGCTCCGACCCCGGCAGCATGGTCACCCGCGCCAAGAAGGTGGACGGCGGCTACAGCCTCACCGGCTCCAAGATGTGGATCACCAACTCGCCGGTGGCTGATGTGTTCGTGGTCTGGGCCAAGGACGATGAAGGCGCGATCCGCGGCTTTGTGCTGGAGAAAGGCTGGAAAGGCCTGAGCGCTCCGGCCATCCACGGCAAGGTCGGTCTGCGCGCCAGCATCACCGGCGAGATCGTGATGGACGAGGTATTCGTGCCGGAAGAGAACGCCTTCCCCGAGGTGCGTGGACTGAAAGGCCCGTTCACCTGCCTGAACAGCGCGCGCTACGGCATCGCCTGGGGCGCGCTGGGCGCGGCCGAAGCCTGCTGGCACACGGCGCGCCAGTACACCATGGACCGCAAGCAGTTCGGCAAACCGCTGGCGGCCAACCAGCTGATCCAGAAGAAGCTGGCCGACATGCAGACCGAGATCACGCTGGGCCTGCAGGGCGTGCTGCGCCTGGGCCGGATGAAGGACGAAGGCACGGCCGCGGTGGAAATCACCAGCATCTTCAAGCGCAACAACTGCGGCAAGGCGCTGGAGATTGCGCGCATGGCACGCGACATGCTGGGCGGCAACGGCATCAGCGACGAATTCGGCATTGCGCGCCATCTGGTGAACCTGGAAGTGGTGAATACCTACGAGGGCACGCATGACATCCATGCGCTGATCCTCGGCCGCGCCCAGACCGGCATTGCCGCCTTCTAAGCAACTCTTGTCTCCTCCCCCCGCCCTGCCGGCCCGCGTGCTGGTGGCGGCGGGGCTTTTCATCCGGAACATCTGCCCATGACAAGTACACCCCCGCGCCCGCAACCTCTGACCGGCATCCGCGTGCTCGACCTGTCCCGCGTGCTGGCCGGCCCCTGGGCCAGCCAGATCCTGGGCGATCTGGGCGCCGATGTGGTCAAGGTCGAGCGTCCCGGCAGCGGCGACGACACCCGCGCCTGGGGCCCGCCCTGGCTGAAGGACGCCGACGGCCAGCCCACGCGCGAATCGGCCTACTTCCTCTGCACCAACCGCAACAAGCGCTCCATCACCGTGGACATGGCCAGCCCCGAAGGCCAGCAGACGCTGCGCGATCTGGCCGCCAAGGCCGACATCGTGCTGGAAAACTTCAAGACCGGCGGCCTGCAGCAATACGGCTTGGACTACGCCAGCCTAAATGCCATCAACCCGCGCCTGATCTACTGCTCCATCACCGGCTTTGGCCAAAGCGGCCCCTACGCTGCGCGCCCCGGCTACGACTTCCTGATCCAGGCCATGGGCGGGCTGATGAGTATCACCGGCGTGCCCGATGACGAGGCCGGCGCCGGCCCGCAGAAAGTGGGCGTGGCGCTCACTGACATCCTGACCGGCCTGTACGCCACCATCGGCATTCTGGCCGCGCTGCAGGAGCGCAACCGCTCCGGCCTGGGCCAGCATATCGACACCGCCCTGCTCGACGTACAGGTCGCAACGCTTGCGAATCAGGCCTCCAACTATCTGGTCGGTGGCGTGGTGCCGCGCCGCATGGGCAATGCCCATCCCAGCATCGTGCCCTACCAGACCTTTCCCACGGCCGACAGCGACATGATTCTCGCCGTCGGCAACGATGGCCAGTTCGCCCGCTTCTGCCTGGTGGCCGGCCACCCGGAATGGGCGCAGGACGAGCGCTTTGCCACCAACCCGCAACGCGTCAGGCACCGCGCCGAACTGATTCCGCTGCTGCGCCAGACCACCGTGATGCGCACCACCGCCGAATGGGTCAGCGCGCTGGAACAGGCCGATGTGCCCTGTGGCCCGGTCAACCGGCTGGACCAGGTGTTTGCCGATCCGCAGGTGCAGGCACGCGGCATCCGCGTCGACCTGCCGCATCCGCTCGGCACGGTATCGACCGTGGCCAGCCCGGTGCGTCTGAGCGCCACGCCGGTGCAGTACCGCCGCCCACCGCCGCTGGTGGGGCAGCACACGGAGGAGGTGTTGCGCGACTGGCTGCAGGCCGAAGCGACGGAAGTAGCAGCGCCGGCATGACGGCGACGCATATCGGGATGGGAGGCGCGCGGTATCGGCAGCTGATGACTACAGAGCCTACTGAGCTTCCGAGCTACGGCAGGACTCTCGCCACCGTCAGTCCGGCGACTGCCGATCTCCGAACCGCTTTTCCCTCATCCAGCCCACTGGCTTTCCGATTTTCTATACTGCCCCAAGACAATAACCCCTGTTTCAAGAACCCAGCATCGAGACAACCATGACCACCAACAACTCCCCCCTGCTCCAGCTCAAGGACCCCACCCTGCTCAAGAACGCCGGCTACATCAACGGCGCCTGGGTGGAGGGCGAAGGCACCTTTGCCGTCACCGATCCCGCCACCGGCCTGGAACTGGCCCAGGTTGCCAACCTCACCGCGGCCCAGACCCAGCAGGCCATCGACGCCGCCGAGGCCGCCCTGCCCGCCTGGCGCGCCATGACGCACAAGCAGCGCAGCCAGTTGCTGCGCAAGTGGTTCGAACTGATCCTCGCGCACCAGGATGACCTGGCCCGCCTGATGACCGCCGAACAAGGCAAACCGCTGGCCGAAGCCACCGGCGAAGTGGTGTACGGCGCCAGCTTCGTTGAGTGGTATGCCGAAGAAGCCAAGCGCACCTACGGCGAAACCGTGCCCAGCTTCGCGCCCGACCGTCGCGCCATCGTGCTGCGCCAGCCGATCGGCGTCTGCGCCGCCATCACGCCCTGGAACTTCCCGGTCGCCATGATCACGCGCAAGGTCGCGCCCGCCATCGCGGCCGGCTGCACCGTGGTCGTCAAACCCGCCGAATTCACCCCGCTGTGCGCGCTGGCTCTGGCCGAACTGGCGCACCGCGCCGGCATCCCGGATGGCGTGATCAACGTGATCCCGACCGAGCACGCCGCCGCCGTCGGCAAGGTGCTGTGCGACAGCCCGGTAGTGCGCCATCTGAGCTTCACCGGCTCCACCGAAGTCGGCCGCATCCTGATGGCGCAGTGCGCACCCACCATCAAGAAGCTGGCGCTGGAGCTGGGCGGCAATGCCCCCTTCATCGTCTTCGACGACGCCGACGTGGACAGTGCCGTGGACGGCGCCATGGCCAGCAAATACCGCAACGCCGGCCAGACCTGCGTGTGCGCCAACCGCCTGTACGTGCAGGACGGCATCTACGACGCCTTCGTCGCCAAGCTGGCCGAGCGCGTGAAGGGCCTGAAAGTGGGCAACGGCTTCGAGCCCGGTGTGACGCAGGGCCCGCTGATCGAGCCCGCTGCGCTGGACAAGGTCAAGGAGCACATCGCCGATGCGGTCTCCAAGGGCGGCAACATCGTCACCGGCGGCAAGCCGCTGCACGGCCAGTTCTTCGAGCCCACCATCATCGCCAACGCCAGCCAGGACATGCGCGTGGCGCGCGAGGAAACCTTTGGCCCGCTGGCGCCGGTGTTCCGCTTCAAGACCGAGCAGGAAGCGATCGACGCTGCCAACGCCACCGAATTCGGCCTGGCCAGCTACTTCTACAGCCGCGACATCGGCCGCATCATCCGCGTGAGCGAGGCGCTGGAATACGGCATGGTGGGCGTCAACATCGGCCTGCTGGGCAGCGAACAGGTGCCGTTCGGCGGCGTCAAGCAATCCGGCCTGGGCCGCGAAGGCTCGCACCATGGCATGGATGAATACCTGGAGATGAAGTACGTGAACCTGGGGGATGTGCTGAAGTAAGACGGTTCTCCTGAACGGCGTCTCCGCAACCGGAGTCGCCGCCAATCTTCTGCACAACTGCCTGCCAACTCATACAAGCAGTCTTTCTTTTCTCGCAGTCTTACGGCAAAGCCCGCTACAATTTCCCTCTCTGCGGGCGTCGTTCAATGGCAGGACCTGAGCTTCCCAAGCTCAAGACGTGGGTTCGATTCCCATCGCCCGCTCCACATCGTGCGCGATTCAGCCCGTGGCAAAAATAGCCGGAGTCAATAAATACTACAATAGTAGTATTTAACCATGTCTCTGGATGATCGCACATACGTCAGGGATCGCACCCGACGCCGCTACCTCGCCTGGCTCGAAAGCGACGAAACGTCCGATCCCCGCGGCCCAATCTACCACCCCAAACAGTTCCGCTCAGACCGACAGAGCAAAAAGGGCCAGCCACCAGACATGAACTGGAAGCTGACCCTGTTCTGGATCACCCTGTTTGCGCTGCTCTACGTGATCGCCAGGGCATATCTGGCGCAACGCGGCTACCCGCGCTGAGCTTCTTCAGCGCGCAGCGGCAGCCGGCACCGCCGTCACATCCACCAGCCCCCCACCCAGCACCTTGTACAGGTCGATGCGGTTGTTCATCGCCGCCTGGCGTGTCAGCAGCAGCGACTGCTCCAGCGCATAGCTCTGGCGCTGCGCATCCAGCAGATCCAGCGAGCTGGAAATGCCGTTGTCATAGCGCATCTGCACCAGACGTAGACGCTCGCGCTCGGCCTGATACCCGCGCTCCTGTGCAGCGAGCTGGTCCGCCAGCGTGCGGCGTGCCGCCAGCTGATCGGCCACCTCGCGGAAAGCACCCTGGATACTCTTCTCGTACTGCGCCACCGCAATGTTCTTGCGCGCATTGGCCAGATCCAGGTTGGACTGGTTACGGCCGAAATCGAAGATCGGCAGGCTGATCTGCGGCATGAAGCTCCATGCCAGATTGGGGCCGGTAAACAGGTTGTCCAGTTCGCGGCTCGTGCTGCCGAAGCTGCCCGTCAGCGAGATGCGCGGGAAGAAAGCCGCGCGCGCCGCGCCGATGTTGGCGTTGGCCGCCTGCAACTGGTATTCGCTCTGGCGGATGTCCGGGCGACGCAGCAGCACTTCCGAGCTCATGCCTACCGGCAGGGCATTGACCGCCACCTGCTTGCCCAGCGGCAGCGCCGGCGGCAGATTGGCCGGCAACGGCTGGCCGATCAGCAGCTGCAGCGCATTGCCTGCCTGCTCGCGCAAGCGGGTCTGCGCCGCATAGTCCGCATGGGCCGACTCGATCAACGTCTCGTTCTGGCGCAGGTCGATCGCCGAAATCACGCCGGCGTTGAAGCGCAGCTTGGACAGGCGGTAGGTCTTCTCGCGCGAGTCCAGCGCCAGCTTGGACACCCGCATGGCTTCATCCGCCGTGCGCTGCGCCACATAGGCCTTGGCCACTTCGGCGATCAGGCTGATCTGCGCCGCATCACGGGCTTCCTGCGTGGCCAGATACTGGTTCAGCGCGGCGGTGCTCAGGCTTTTCACGCGGCCGAAGAAGTCCAGCTCGAAACCGGTGGAGGCCAGATTGGCGCTGTAGATGTTGCCCAGGGTTTCACGCCCAGTCGGGCTGGCATCGGCCGCTGTGCGCGAACGCGTCATGCCGGCGCCAGCCGCCACGGTCGGCAACTGGTCGGCACGCGCCACGCCGTACTGCGCCCGCGCCGCCTCGATGTTGAGCGCCGCCACGCGCAGGTCGCGGTTGTTCTGCAGCGCCAGTCCGATCAGTTCGCGCAGGCGCGCATCGGCAAAGTACTGCTGCCAGCCGATATCGGCCGCTGCGGGCAGACGCGCATCGCCGCTGCCGGACTGCGTCCAGCCAGCCGGCACCGGCGCCTCGGGACGCTCGTAGGCAGGCATGAGACTACAGCCAGACAGCACGGAAACCAGCAGCGCAGCCGCCAGGCTGCGGGAATGAAGCATTGTTGCGGGCATCATGCGCCCTCCTTGGGAGTGTGACCAATCTCGCGTGCGCCATGGTGCATGGCCGCGCGCTCCTCTGCCGACATGCCCTCCTCGGCTTCCGCCAGGATGCCGTCGACCGATTCAGCCGTAAAACCTGCCTCGGCCGCATGGGCCGCAAAACGCTCCTGCTGCCGCTTGCTGCCCTTGAAGATGGAGCGTACCACCACGAAGAATGTCGGCACGAAGAATACGGCCAATAGCGTGCCCACGATCATGCCGGACATCACTGCGGTGCCAATCTCGCGCTGGCTGGCCGAGCTGGCGCCGGTGGCCAGCACCAGCGGCAACACGCCCAGAATGAAAGCCAGCGAGGTCATCACGATCGGGCGGAAACGCAGGTGCGCCGCAGCCAGCGCCGCTTCCATCGGGCTCTTGCCCTGGGCCTGCAAGTCCTTGGCAAACTCCACGATCAGGATGGCGTTCTTCGCCGACAGGCCGATGATGGTCACCAGACCCACCTGGAAGTACACGTCATTGACCATGCCGCGCGCGCTCACGCCCAGCAGCACCCCCAGCACGCCCAGCGGCACCACCAGAATCACCGAGAACGGAATCGACCAGCTCTCGTATAGCGCAGCCAGGCACAGGAACACCGCCAGAATGGCAAAGCCGTACAGCAGCACCGCCTGGGCGCCGGCCATCTTTTCCTCGCGGGACTGGCCCGTCCACTCGAAACCGAAGCCCGGCGGCAGCTTGCTGGCCAGCATTTCCATTTCGGCCATGGCCTCGCCCGTGCTGTAGCCCGGAGCGGCGCTGCCGGCAATCCGCATGGCCGGGTAGCCGTTATAGCGGATGGACTGCATCGGGCCGGTAATCCAGCGCGTGGTCGCCACCGCCGACAGCGGCACGGCCTGGCCGCGGCTGTTGGTCACCGTGAGCTTGAGGATATCCTCGGGTTGCATGCGCGCGGCCGCCTCTGCCTGCACCACCACCCGCTGCATGCGGCCGGCGTTGGGGAAATCGTTCACATACTGCGAGCCCAGCGCCGTGCCGATGGCTGCGTTGATGGCGCCCACGCTCACGCCCTGCGCCAGCGCGCGTTCGCGGTCGATGTCCACCTGCAGCTGCTGTGCATCTTCCAGCCCGTCCGGACGCACGCCCGCCAGCACCTTGCTCTGCATCGCCATACCAAGCAGCTGATTGCGCGCCTGCATCAGCGCAGCGTGGCCGTTGTCGGCGCGGTCCTGCAGACGGAAGGTAAAGCCGGAAGCCGAACCCAGTTCCGGAATCGCTGGCGGCGTCACCGCAAACACGAAGGCATCACGGATCTGGCTGAGTGCGCCCATGGCACGACCGGCAATCGCTTCCGCGCCTGCCTTGCGCTCGGACCAGTCCTTGAGCGTGACGAAGGCCAGCGCCGCATTCTGCCCGCGACCGGCAAAGCTGAAGCCCAGCACGCTCACCATGGTCTTCACCTCCGGCTGCTTGAGCATGAAGCCTTCCACTTCCTGCATCACGTTGCGCGTACGCTCCTGCGTGGCACCCGGCGGCAACTGCACGTTCACGATCAGGTTGCCCTGATCCTCCTGCGGGAGGAAGCCCGTCGGCAGGCGCATGAACAGCAGCGCCACCACCGCAATCAGCACGGCATAAATCACCATCATCCGCCCGCTGCGGCGCAGCAGCCTGGCTACCCAGCCCTCGTAGCCCTTGGCGGTGCGCGCAAAGCGCTTGTTGAACCAGCCGAAAAAGCCCTTTCTCTCCTCATGGTGTCCGGCCGCCACCGGCTTCAGCAGCGTCGCGCACAGCGCAGGCGTCAGCGACAGCGCCAGGAACGCCGAGAATGCAATCGACACGGCCATCACCGCCGAGAACTGCCGGTAGATGTTGCCGATGGAGCCGGCAAAGAAGGCCAGCGGCACGAACACCGCGATCAGCACCACCGTCACGCCCACGATGGCGCCGGAAATCTGCGACATGGCCTTGCGCGTGGCCTGCAATGGCGGCAGGCCCTCGTGGCTCATGATGCGTTCCACGTTCTCCACCACCACGATGGCATCGTCCACTACGATACCGATCACCAGCACCATGCCGAACATGGTCAGCACGTTGATCGAGAAACCCATGGCGAGCAGCGCACCGAACGTGCCCAGCAGCGCCACCGGCACCACGATCGTCGGAATGATCGTATAGCGGATATTCTGCAGAAACAGGAGCATCACCAGAAACACCAGCGCCACGGCTTCGAGCAGGGTATGCACCACCTTGGTAATGGAAATCTCGATGAACTCCGAGCTGTCATACGGCACGGTCCAGCTCATGCCCTGGGGAAAGAAGCGCTGCAGTTCGGCCATGCGCTGCTTGACCGCCTTGGCCGATGCCAGCGCGTTGCCCGAGGGCGCCAGCTGCACGCCGATACCCACGGCAGCCTTGCCGTTCAGGCGCGCCGAGGTGGCGTACTGCTGCGACCCCAGTTCGATGCGGGCAACATCCTTCAGGCGCACCGCTGCACCATCTCCACTGGCACGCAGGATGATGTTGCCGAACTGCTCCGGCGTTGCCAGCTGGCCCGGTACCACCACCGTGGCACTCATGCTCACGCCCTCGATATTGGGCAGGTCGCCCAATGCGCCGGCAGACACCTGGGCGTTCTGCTCGCGGATGGCATTGGCCACGTCGGCCGTCCCCAGATTGAAGCCCTGCAGCTTGGCCGGATCCACCCAGATGCGCATGGCGCGTTCGGCACCGAACAGCTGCGCCTGGCCAATGCCGGGCAGACGCTGAATTTCGGGCAGCACGTTGCGTGCCGCATAGTCCGTCATGGCGTCCAGATGCGCGTTCGGATCGTTGGACGACAGCATCACGAACATCAGGAAGTTCGAGCGCGCCTTGTCCACGCGCACGCCGTTCTGCACCACCACCGAGGGCAGGCGCGGCTGCGCCCGGCTCAGGCGGTTCTGCACGTCCACCTGCGCCAGGTCGGCATTGGTGCCGGGCTCGAAACTGAGCGTCACCGAGCCCGTGCCGTCGGCCTGCGAGACCGACTCCATATACGCCAGACCCGGCGTCCCGTTCATTTCACGCTCGATCACGGACAGCACGCTGTCGTCCATGGTCTGGGCCGACGCCCCCGGATAGACGGTGTTGATGACGATGGTCGGCGGTGCTACCGCCGGATACTGCGCAATCGGCAGCTGCGTGATGGACAGTGCGCCCAGCACGATGATGAAAAGCGCAATCACCCACGCAAAAATGGGGCGGTCGATAAAGAACTTGGCCATGGTCTGTCGTCCCCGCTATCAGGAACGCGGAGCGCTGGCACCGGAGGCGGCACCAGCAGGCGCGGGAGCCGCACTGGCCCCGGCAGCCGGGCCGGAAGCCGCAGCACTGGCAACGCCGGAGGCCGTGCCCGCAGGCGCCGAGGCCGCGCCGGCCGGTGCAGCGGCACCCGGTGCCTGCCACGGCACCGCCTTCACCTTCTGCATGCCCGGGCGCAGCTTCATCACGCCATCGACAATCACCTGCTCACCCGGCTGCAGGCCGGACAGGATGATCCACTGGCTGCCCTGTGCCGGGCCGACCTTCACCGGGCGCGGACCAAAGCTGCCATCGGGCTTGACCACCAGCACCGTATCGCCGGCGTTGCCGCGCGTCACCGCCTGCTGCGGCAGCAGCATCACGTTGTCCATGCGCGCCTGCTCGATCTGCACGCGCACATACAGGCCCGGCAGCAGCAGGCCCTCGGGGTTGGGCACCTCGGCGCGCAGGTTCACCTGGCCGGTCGCCTGGTCCACCGTCACGTCGGTGAACAGCAGGCGCGCGCGGTGTGCGTACACGCTGCCATCCTCCAGCAGCACGTTCACCTCGGGATTGGCCCCCACGCCGGTGGCACCCGCCGCCGTGCGCAGCTTGAGCAGCTCGCTGGCGGACTGGGTGAAATTCACCACCATCGGATTGGTCTGCTGGATCACGGCCAGCTGGGTGCCCTCGGTGGCACTGACCATCGCCCCCTCGGTCACCAGCGCCTTGCCGATGCGGCCGGAAATCGGCGCCGTCACACGCGCGTAGCCCAGGTTGATATTGGCGGTACGCACCGCTGCCTGGGCCGCCTGCACTTCGGCACGCGAAGCCTTCTCGGCAGCCAGCGCATTGTCATATTCCTGCTTGCTGATTGCATTGGCCGCTGCCAGCGGGGCAAAGCGGCGCGCCTGGGCACTGGTCTGACCCAGCGATGCCTGGGCGCGCGCCAGGCTGGCGCGTGCACTCTGCAGCGCCGCCTGGTAGGGCGCACTGTCAATCTGGAACAGCGGTTGCCCCGCGTTCACCCAACCTCCTTCGGTAAACAGGCGACGCTGTACCACCCCGGTGGCACGCGCACGCACCTGCGCAATACGGAACGCTTCCAGGCGGCCCGGCAGCTCGGTCAACACCGGCTGACTACCCGGCTGCACCACCACCACGCCCACGGTGGGCGGCGGAGCGCCTGCGCCCTGCGGGCCCGCTGCAGCCGGATCATTTTTTCCACAGGCCACCAGCAGCAGCGCGCTGCCCAGCACCAGGGCGGGCACGCGCAGGCGCGCACCGTTGATGAATGTCGGTTGGTTCTTCTTCATGCTTGATCCGTATCGGTATCGAATTAGATGCTGCGAAAGCCGCCGAACGGCTTGCAGACGGTATTGCCCCTCCTGCTCCCGGAGGCCGCAACAAAATCCCGGTGGTATGTGCATTGTGCGTGCAAACCGCGGCAGGGCCGCAGAAAAACAACGCAAAAGGGGTCAGCATCTGACCCCGTCTTCTTCTGCACAATAGCGCCGGCAAATTATACATACACACTTGTATGTTTCTACTGCCTCAATGCTAAAATGCCCCTTTGCCAACCCCGGCAATTGTTGCCGTTCCCCCATTTTTCTGTACCGTGAAAAGAACCCGCGAGGAAGCCCTGCAGACCCGTCAGGCCCTGCTTGACGCCGCCTTGGAAGTATTCCATGCGCGCGGCGTGGCCCGCGCCTCGCTGGACGAAATCGCGCGGACCGCCGGCGTCACGCGCGGCGCGCTCTACTGGCACTTCCGCAACAAGGAAGACCTGTTCGACGCCCTGTGCCAGCTGCACTTCGCCGAAATCCGCGCCAAGCTCTTCTGCGAGGACGGCGCCATCAACCCGCAGGCCTGGAACATCCTGATCGACTCCTGCATCGCCTATTACCGGCGTCTGGCCGATGACCCTGCCTTGTGCAAGTTCGCCGCGGTGCTGCATCTCAAGTGCGAGGCCACCCCGGGCAACGAAGGCATTCTGCGCGTTCTGGCCAGCCATCGCGATATCTGGCGCCAGCACATGCGCAGCGCCATCCAGTCCGGCCAGCACCACGGCATGCTGCCGGCCGATCTGGATCCGGATCTGGCCCAGGCCGCCCTCATGTCCAGCCTGTTCGGCCTCACCGCGCTGTGGCTGTCCGAACCGCAGCGGCTCGACCTGCGCAACTGCGCCGAAACCCTGGTGCGCACCTGGGCCGGCATGTTGTCGCACAGCCCCCATTTGCGCCGTCCTCTCTGATATCCTCTGCTCCGGTTGCACACAAGGCGCGCCGCGGTACTACAATCCGCGCTCTGTTGCAGCCATCCGCGATAACGGCAAGGAGAGAGGTTTCATGAAACACACCATCACCACCCTGCAGAAGATGAAGGCAGAAGGCAACAAGATTGCCATGCTGACCTGCTACGACGCCAGCTTCGCCAGCCTGATGAGCCAGTGCGGCGTGGACATGCTGCTGGTGGGCGATTCGCTCGGCATGGTGGTGCAGGGTGCCGGCAGCACGCTGCCCGTCACCCTGGACGACATGGTCTACCACACGCGCTGCGTGGCGCGCGGCGCCGGCAATGCGCTGGTGCTGGCCGACCTGCCCTTCGGCAGCTACCAGCAGAGCAAGGAGCAGGCCTTTGCCAGCTCGGTCGCGCTGATGCAGGCCGGTGCCGAAATGGTCAAGCTCGAAGGCGGCGCCTTCATGGCTGAAACCATTGCCTTCCTGGTGGCGCGCGGCATTCCGGTGTGCGCGCATATCGGCCTCACGCCCCAGTCCGTCAACACCCTGGGCGGCTACCGCGTGCAGGGTCGCGACGACATCCAGGCCGCGCTGCTGCTGCAGGATGCCCGCATCCTGACCGAAGCCGGCGCGCACATGCTGCTGATGGAGATGGTGCCCGCCGCGCTGGCTGGCGAAGTCTCGCGCAGCATTGCCGTGCCCACCATCGGCATCGGCGCCGGCCCCGACACCGACGGCCAGGTGCTGGTGGTGCATGACATGCTGGATGTGTACCCCGGCAAGAAGGCCCGCTTCGTCAAGAACTTCATGGCCGAGGCTGGCACGATCCAGAACGCCGTGACACACTACGTGCAGCAGGTCAAGGCCGGCTCCTTCCCTGCACCCGAGCATTGCTACTGATCTGATCCCCACGGAGGTCTTTCATGCAGATCCTGACCACAGTCGCCGAGTTGCGCGCCTGGCGCAAGCAGGCTGGCCATGTCGCCTTTGTGCCCACCATGGGCAACCTGCATTCGGGCCACATTGCGCTCTGCCATGAAGCGCGCAAACAGGCCACGACCCAAGGCGGCCAGGTGATCGTCTCGATCTTCGTCAACCCGATCCAGTTCGGCCCCAACGAAGACCTGAGCAAGTACCCGCGCACCTTCGATGCCGACTGCGACAAGCTGCGCGCCGCCGGCGTCGATGCGGTGTTTCACCCCGGCGTGGAAGACCTGTACCCGCACGGGCCGCAGCAGTACTTCGTCGAGCCCCCCGAGCTGCAGAGCCGCCTGTGCGGCGAATTCCGGCCGGGGCACTTCCGCGGCGTGGCCACGGTGGTCACCAAACTGTTCAACCTGGTGCAGCCCGACGTGGCCATCTTCGGCAAGAAGGATTACCAGCAGCTCAAGGTGATCGAAGGCATGGTGCGCGACCTGAACATGCCGGTCGAGATTGTCGGCATCGACACCGAACGCGCCGAGGACGGACTGGCGCTCTCCTCGCGCAACGGCTACCTGAGCGAACGCGAACGCGCCGAAGCGCCGCAGTTGCGCCGCACGCTGGAGGGCATCCGTTCCGCCGTGGAAGGCGGCGAACGCAACTATGCTGCCCTCTGCGCCAACGCCAGCAGCATCCTGGATGCGCGTGGCTGGAAAACCGACTACATCGTCATCGCCAATCGCGGCGACCTGCTGCCCGCCACGGCGGACGACCGCGCGCTGGTGGTACTTGCCGCGTCACAACTGGGCCGCGCACGCCTGATCGACAACCTCGAGATCGACGCCTGAACCAGCACAAAAAAGGCGACTGCCTGAACCCTCCTCGACAGGAAGGGCTCAGGCAGTCGCCTTTTGCATGGGGTTTGGCCGCCGCTGGCAGCCGCGCCCATCAACCCTGGTGCGGACGCTTGCCGGGGTTCTTCTTGCTGCGGGTGTGGGAGCCGCGCTCCAGGCTGCTGCGCTGGCCAGCGCCAATCTTGACGCGGGGTGCGCCCGGCAGCGGCTTGGTGGCTTTGCGGTCGGCTTCGGTAACGATCTTGTTGCCCATGATGGAGTCCTGTCCTGAAATTATGTTGGTGTGAAACTTTCCATTTTACTGCATCAGGCAAGTTATCGCCATGCCTGCGCAAAAAACAGGCATGCATTGTTTCCGTCACCTCTTCGCGCGGCCTGTCACGCACAGGCGCTAGACTGGAGTCGGCCCATTCCATCCCAGCCCGCCATGACTCCTCTCCCTTCCGAAGCTGATCACGCCCTTGCCCTCGACGCCGAATGGCTTGCCGCTCTCGGCATCGGCAGCCTGCTGCCCCGCTCGCTCAGCCAGTGGGAGCCGCTGGTGCTCGAAGGCCTGGCCCGCTTCCTCAACGCCCTGCCCGCTGCCCGTATCGAGGCTCTGGTGCAGGCCCAGTTCCAGCTCGGCCTGGACGCTCCGCTGCCCGCACGCATCACCACCCTGCTGCTGCAATGCCCCACGCTGCACAAGCTGGGGCAGGTACTGGCACGGCAGAAGCACCTGCCGCAGGAGCTGCGCGACCAGTTGCGCCAGCTCGAGTCCACACCGGCGCGCACCGATGCCTCGGTAGTGGCCGCGCTGGTGCATGATCTCCGCACCCTGGTAGCCGGCTCTGCAACACCCGCTCCGGGCCTGCAGATCGATGCCGCTCCGCTGGCCGAAGGCAGCGTGGCCCTGGTGCTGCCCTTCCGCTGGCACGATGCAGACGGCGAGCAGCATGGCGTCTTCAAGGTGCTGCGCCCCGGCGTGGCCCGGCAGCTGGACGAAGAACTCTCCACCCTGCCCGCCATCGCGCAATTCCTGCAACAGCGCGGCGCAGAGCTGCAACTGCCTGCCCTCGATTACGCCGGCACGCTCGACAGCGTGGCCCGCCTGCTGCGCGAAGAAATCCAGCTCGAGCGCGAGCAAACCCACCTGCAGGCCGCGCATGCCTTCTACTCCCGCACGCCCGCCATCCATATTCCGCGCGTGCTGCCCTGGAGCACTTCCTGGGTCACGGCCATGGAGTGCATCCATGGCCAGCCGCTGGCCGAAGCGGACCTGCCTCCGCCCGAGCGCCAGCGCCTGGCCCGTATCGCCATCGATGCCCTGCTGGCACAGCCCTTCTGGTCTCCGGCAGACCCGAGCCTGTTCCATGGCGACCTGCATGGCGGCAACCTGATGCTCACCGAGCAGGGCCGGCTGGCCGTGCTGGACTGGGCCCTGATCGCCCCCATGCCCAAGTCCGCGCGCGAAGCCGTGGTGGCCGCCATGATCGGCGGCATCACGCTGGATGCTGCACAGGTACGCAGCGCCGTGGCACGCCTCGGCAACATCCCGCCGGACGACCCTGCCCTGATAGCGCATGTGGAGCAGGCCCTGAACCGTCTGGTGCGCCCCGCCACCGCCCAGGCTGCCTTCCCTTCACCTGCTGCACACCCTGTTGCGCCGCACCTGCGCTTCCCGCACGCGACTCTGCCGCATCTTGCGCTGTCGCCCTTCCCCGTTCCGCAACTGGCCGGTTTCGACTGGCTGCTCGGCCTGCTCGATCAGCTCGCACTCGACGGCCATATCCAGGTCGATCCCAGCCTGTCGCTGTTCCGCAAGACCTGGCTCTCGCTCGCCGGCGTGCTGGCGGACCTGGGCGGCGAAGTCTCGCCCGATCTGCCGCTGATCCAGCGCGGCCTGGCGCAACTGCTGGCCGAATGGCCGCGCCGCACGCTGGCCGGCCCGCGGGACGCCAGCGCGCTGGGCACCCATGTCTCCAATGCCCAGCTGGCCGGTGCGCTGATGTCCGCCAGCCTCAGCGGCTGGCAGTGGGCCTGGCGCACAGGAGCCCTGTTCTGGTCCGCCGCATCACCGCCATCGGATCAAGCGAGTACACCCACGCCCGCCGCTCCCCCTGACATCCGGACTTCCCCCTAAAGCCTTCCCATTCCCCTTCGCACCCCTGCCAGCCAAAAACCATGCTCTTTCGTGCGAATTGCCCTCTTTCGCAAAATCAGGATTTATTGATGAAAGCACTCCGATGACAGCAACCCGTCTGGAACATGATCTGCTCGGCGACCGCGAGGTCCCCGCTTCCGCCTACTACGGCGTCCACACCCTGCGCGCGCAGGAAAACTTCCAGATTTCAGGGGTCACGGTAGCCACCATGCCCGAACTGATCGTGGCGCTGGCTGCCGTCAAGGCCGCCGCTGCCAAGGCCAACAACGAACTCGGCCTGCTGCCCAAGAACCAGTGCGACGCCATCGTTGCCGCCTGCGCCGAAATCCGCAGCGGCGCGCTGCATGACCAGTTCGTGGTCGACGTGATCCAGGGCGGCGCCGGCACCTCCACCAACATGAACGCCAACGAGGTCGTCTGCAACCGCGCGCTCGAACTGATGGGCCACCAGCGCGGCGAATACCAGTACCTGCACCCCAACGAGCAGGTCAACATGGCGCAAAGCACCAACGACGTCTACCCCACCGCCATCCGCATTGCCACCTGCTTCGCCATCAAGAGCCTGCTGGCAGCCATGGCGCACCTGCGCGACACCTTCGCCGCAAAAGCGGAAGAATTCTCCGGCCTGCTCAAGATCGGCCGCACCCAGCTGCAGGATGCCGTGCCCATGACGCTGGGCCAGGAATTCTCCACCTACGCCGTCATGCTCGAGGAAGACATGGCGCGCCTGATCCGCGTCGAAGTGCTGGTTCGCGAAATCAACCTGGGCGCGACCGCCATCGGCACCGGCATCACGGCCCACCCCGAATACGCCGCCAAGGCCCTGCACCACCTGCGCGAGATCACCGGCCTGGACCTGTCCACCGCCCCCAACCTGATCGAGGCCACGCAGGACTGCGGCGACTTCGTGCAGCTCTCCGGCGTGCTCAAGCGCATCGCCGTCAAGATCTCCAAGATCTGCAACGACCTGCGCCTGCTCTCCAGCGGCCCGCGCGCCGGCTTCGGCGAGATCAACCTGCCGCCCATGCAGGCCGGCTCCTCCATCATGCCCGGCAAGGTCAACCCGGTGATCCCCGAAGTGGTCAACCAGGTCGCCTTCGAAGTGTTCGGCAACGACGTCACCGTCACCTTCGCGGCCGAGGGCGGCCAATTGCAGCTCAACGCTTTCGAGCCCGTCATCATGAACGCCCTGTCGCGCAGTCTCACGCTGCTCACCACCGGCTGCATGACGCTGGCCGACCGCTGCGTGGCCGGCATCACCGCCAACGAGGAACGCCTGCGCGAGAATATCGAGCGCTCCATCGCCCTGGTGACCGCACTCAACCCCATCATCGGCTACAAGCAGGCCACCGACATCGCCACCGAAGCCTTCACCCACGGCCGCAACGTGCGCGACATCGTGCTGCAGAAGCAGCTGATGTCCGAAGAGGAGCTGAACGAGGCGCTGCGCCACGAGATGCTCACGCAGCCGCGCGAATACGCGAAGAAGCTGGGCTGACACACCGACGCAGCGCCCAACAAGAAACCCGCGCTCGCAAGAGTCGCGGGTTTCCTGTTTTGGGCAGTTGCCGATTACTGGATCAGCGGCACACCCGTCTTGGACTGCACTTCCTCGAAGGTCACTTCCGGCGCCAGTTCCAGCACCTTCAGACCTTCCGGCGTCACGTCGAACACGCCCAGGTCGGTGATGATCATGTCCACCACGCCCACGCCGGTCAGCGGCAGCGTGCACTCGGGCAGGATCTTCAGGTCGGTAGTGCCGTCCTTCTTGCGCGCCACGTGCTCCATCAGCACGATCACACGCTTCACTCCGGCCACCAGGTCCATGGCGCCGCCCATGCCCTTGACCATCTTGCCCGGAATCATCCAGTTGGCCAGGTCACCCTTGGCCGTCACCTGCATGGCGCCCAGGATGGACAGGTTGATCTTGCCGCCACGAATCATGGCGAAAGACTGGTCGCTGCCGAAAATGGAAGAGCCCTTCAGCGTCGTCACGGTCTGCTTGCCGGCGTTGATCAGGTCGGCGTCCACCTCGTCTTCGGACGGGAACGGGCCGATGCCCAGCATGCCGTTCTCGCTCTGCAGCCACACTTCCTTGTCGTGCGGCACGTGGTTGGCCACCAGCGTGGGAATGCCGATACCGAGGTTCACATAGAAGCCGTCCTGCAGCTCCTGGGCTGCGCGCGCAGCCATTTGGTCTTGGGTCCAAGCCATGATGATGTCTCCTGAATTGCTTTACTTGTGATCGCGGATGGTGCGCTTCTCGATGCGCTTTTCGGGCGTGGGGTTGTGCACGATGCGGTGCACGTAGATGCCGGGCAGGTGCACGTCATCGGGAGCGATTTCGCCGTTGGCCACGATGCGCTCGACTTCCACGATGCAGATCTTGCCGGCGGTGGCAGCAGCCGGGTTGAAGTTGCGCGCCGTCAGGTTGAAACGGAGGTTGCCGCTGCGGTCGGCCACGTCGGCCTTGATCAGCGACACCTCGGGGAACAGGCCATGCTCCATCACATAGGTTTCACCGTTGAACTCGCGCAGTTCCTTGCCTTCGGCCACCAGCGTGCCCACGCCGGTCTTGGTGAAGAAGGCCGGGATGCCGGCGCCGCCCGCGCGCAGCTTCTCGGCCAGCGTGCCCTGCGGCGTAAATTCCAGTTCCAGTTCGCCGGCCAGGTACTGGCGCTCGAACTCCTTGTTCTCACCCACGTAGGAGGAGATCATCTTCTTGATCTGGCGCGTTTCCAGCAGCTTGCCCAGGCCAAAGCCGTCCACGCCGGCGTTGTTGGAGATGACGGTCAGATCCTTCACGCCGCTGGCGCACAGGGCGTCGATCAGCGCTTCGGGGATGCCGCACAGGCCGAAGCCGCCCACGGCCAGCAGCTGGCCATCCTTCACCACGCCCTTGAGCGCTTCTTCAGCGCTCGGATAAATCTTGTTCACGCTTGTCTCCTGATTTGAGTTGAGGTTTGGAAAGCATTACGATACTACGTATTGAACTACGTAGTATTGCGTAATGGACACCCCTGATCTGCCCCCGGCCAATGCCGACTACCGCTGGGCTTTCGAGCTGGCACCCATCGGGCTGATTCTGTCACGCGACCGTGTCATTGTCGATTGCAACCAGCAAGTGTGTACCCTGTTTGACACCGACCGCGAAACCCTGATCGGCCAGACCTTCGCCATCCTCTATCCGAGCGTGGACGAGTACCACCGCACCGGCGAACGCATCGCCCAGCCGCTGATGAAGCACGGCAGCTACCGCGACGAGCGCATCATGCGCCGCGTCGGCGGCCGCTGTGCCGGGCAGATGTTCTGGTGCCGTGTATCGGGCCGCGCGCTCGACCGGCTGCACCCGCACGCCGCCGGCATCTGGAGCTTCGAGGACATCGACAGCCGCCCGCCCCCTGCCGCGGAAGGCAGCACCCTCACCCCGCGTGAGCGCGAAGTGGCCAGCCAGCTGCTGCACGGCCTCACCTCCAAGGAAATCGGCCGCATCCTCGGCCTGAGTCACCGCACCGTGGAGATCCATCGCGCCAGCCTGATGCGCAAGTACTGCACCGCCACCACCGCCGCGCTGGTGCAGAAACTGCTGGCAGGCATGCCGTGAATGCCTGCACTCCGGTTGCTCGTTCTTGACCAAGGCAATTCCGGTCACACCTGCTGCCACCTGACACCAGGCGCCCCTTGGCATTGCCTGCCCCAAATTGACGTAAACGGCAAGTCGGGGAAGTCCTCCGCAAGCTCCTCCATCCCTGCGCCCTATGATCGGATTCCTCCGAAAGACAAAGACGCATGACCCCCGACCGCTACCCCCACCCTCCACTCGAGAACCTGCCCGAGGACATTCGCACCGCCATCCTCGCGGTGCAGGAAAAATCCGGTTTCGTCCCCAACGTGTTCCTGGCGCTGGCGCGCCGCCCGGCCGAATGGCGCGCCTTCTTCGCCTACCACGACGCCCTGATGGACCCTGCCAGCGTGGGCCGCAGCAGCAACCTGAGCAAGGGCGACCGCGAGATGATCGTCACCGTCACCAGCGCCGCCAACCAGTGCCTGTACTGCGTGGTGGCGCACGGCGCGCTGCTGCGCATCTTCGAGAAGAAGCCGCTGGTGGCCGACCAGGTCGCCGTCAACTATCGCAAGGCCGACATCACGCCGCGCCAGCGCGCCATCCTCGACTTTGCGATGAAGGTCTGCACCGCCTCGCATACCGTGGAAGACGCCGACTTCGACGCCCTGCATGCGCACGGCCTGGACGACGACGACATCTGGGACATCGCCGGCATCACGGCCTTCTTCGGCATGAGCAACCGTATCGCCAGCTTCGCCGGCATGATGCCCAACCCCGAGTTCTACCTGCTGGGCCGCACGCCGCGCAAGCCGAAGGCCGACGCCTGAGCCGGTGGCAGGCCCGCCGGGCCGTGCCTGGTAGCGCCCTCCCGGATTACGCCGGTTGCTGCTCCGGCAGTGCCTGGTTCAGGAGCTCCAGCACCCACTGCGGCAGGCGCACCGATTTCTGCGCCGCGTAGTTCACCCACACCATGGTGCAGCCGCCATCGGCCACGATCCTGCCGGGCTGGTCGGTGCGCTCCATGGTCATCCATACGTCGCATGAGCTGCGCCCCACGTTGCTGATGTACTGGCGGATCAGCAAATCGCCCGGGTACTCGACCTGGCTGAAGAAGTTGCAGAACACGTTGACCACCACCGGCCCCTCGCCGCCCTCCACCATGCTGCGACCGCCTTCGGTCAGCCAGCGCACGCGCGCCTCCTCGAAATAGCGGAAGTACACGGTGTTGTTGATATGGCCCAGCGCATCCATGTCTCCCCAGCGGATCGGCATGGTGGTGACGTGCACCGGTTTCTTGTCTTCAGGCAGCAGCAGTTTCATGGGAACTTCGTGATGAGAAAAGGAAATCGGAAAAGCCCGGCAATAGTTTACGTTAACGTAAACTGCAAAAAGGTTGCAGGCCAGCGACTGGATTTGTCCATTTTTGCAGCGCAACATCGGTCTTGCAGGCAATTCTCTCTACAATCAGATACAGCCATACTGCCCGTCGGGTTGTTTGCGCACGCCCGGTTTATTTCCGCAAGCGCCATTGTGCCCCAGGAGAGCCGTGTCGCGCAGGCATTTGCACTGCCCCGGCCTGCATCCGCAGCAGTACCCTTTCCTAGTGATCTGGAGACTATCCATGACCCCTCAACAAATCCTCGAACAGTACGGCCCGCGCGAATCCATGGAATACGACGTGGTGATCGTGGGCGGCGGCCCTGCCGGCCTGTCCACCGCCATCCGCCTGAAGCAGCTGGCTGCAGAAAAAGGCACCGACGTGTCCGTGGTCGTGCTCGAGAAAGGCTCCGAGCCCGGCGCGCACATCCTCTCCGGCGCCACCTTCGACCCGCGCGCCCTCAATGAACTGATCCCCGACTGGAAGGAAAAGGGCGCTCCGCTGAACCAGCCCGTGGTGGCCGACACCTTCCTGCAGCTCACCGAGAAGGGCGCCAGCCGCATGCCCAACTTCATGCTGCCCAAGTGCTTCGACAACCACGGCAACTACATCATCAGCCTGGCCGACCTCACCCGCTGGCTGGCCCAGCAGGCCGAAGCGCTGGAAGTGGAAATCTTCCCCGGCTTCGCCGCTGCCGAAGTGCTGTTCAACGAAGACGGCTCCGTCAAGGGCGTGGCCACCGGCAACATGGGCATCAACAAGGAAGGCGAGCCCACCGAGAACTTCCAGCTCGGCATGGAACTGCATGCCAAGTACACCATCTTCGCCGAAGGCTGCCGCGGCCACCTGGGCAAGCAGATGATCGAGCGCTTCAAGCTCGACGCCGGCAAGGATCCGCAGGCCTACGGCATCGGCATCAAGGAACTGTGGGAAGTCGATCCTTCCAAGCACGAACCGGGTCTGGTGCTGCACACCGCCGGCTGGCCGCTGGACGCCGACACCTACGGCGGCTCCTTCATGTACCACATGGCCGACAACAAGGTCATCGTCGGTTTCGTGGTCGGCCTGGACTACCAGAACCCCTGGCTGAGCCCGTTCGAGGAATTCCAGCGCTTCAAGACGCACCCCAACATCAAGTGGTACTTCACCGACAAGGACGGCAACGTCAACGCCAAGCGCCTCGAGTACGGCGCGCGCGCCATCACGGCCGGCGGCCTGCTGTCGCTGCCCAAATTCGTGTTCCCGGGTGCCGCCCTGGTGGGTGACGACGCCGGCTTCCTCAACGCCAGCCGCATCAAGGGCAGCCACGCCGCCATCAAGACCGGCGCCATGGCCGCCGAGGCTGCCTACGAGGCCATCACCTCCGGCCGCCAGCACGACGAACTGAGCGCCTACACCGCCGCCTTCGAGAACAGCTGGCTGTACGACGAACTGAACAAGTCGCGCAACTTCAAGTACTGGTTCCACAAGGGCCGTGACGTCGCCACCATCATGACCGGTATCGAGCAAAAGCTGTTCGGCGGCAACATGCCCTGGACCGTGCACCGCACGCACCCCGACCACGCCGCGCTCAAGCCGGCGGCCGAGTGCCCGAAGATCGACTATCCGAAACCGGACGGCAAGCTCACCTTCGACCGCCTGAGCAGCGTGTTCATTGCCAACGTCAGCCATGAGGAAAACCAGCCGGCCCACCTCACGCTGAAAGACCCGAGCGTGCCCGTCAACGTCAACCTGGCCAAGTATGCCGGCCCCGAGGCCCGCTACTGCCCGGCCGGCGTGTACGAGTTCGTCGAGGCCGAAGGCGGTGGCCAGCGCCTGCAGATCAATGCCGCCAACTGCGTGCACTGCAAGACCTGCGACATCAAGGACCCGACCCAGAACATCGTCTGGGTAACGCCGGAAGGCGGCGGCGGCCCGAACTACGGCAGCATGTAAGCGCCCCTGCGCAGCAAAGCCGGCTCCCGGAGCCGGCTTTGTTGTTTCTGGATGAGGGGCCTGCATGGCGGCGCATGCCCCCTGCTGCCCCCGCCACCTGCCAGTTCCACCTCTAGCGGGCCACGAGGGCTCTGGTCCTACGTCTGCGTCCGGCACGGGCCTGCGGCCCCGGCACGCCAGCTGCGCTCCAATGGGTATTCCCAAACAGACCCCAGGAGCAAACTCATGGCTGACATGGACCAACAACCGCGCGAAGACCTCAGCGGAGAAGCCGCCTGCAGGAAGATCCGCGAGCTCGCCAAGGATGCACGCATGTGCATGCTGGTCACCGACGTGACGGACTATCCCGGCGACGTGCGCCCGATGGCGATCCAGAAGGTGGAAGACGACGGCACGTTCTGGTTCCTGAGCTCGGGTGCCAGCGAGAAGAACGGCGACATCGCGCATGATGCGCGGGTGATCCTCACGATACAGAACGACGAGAAATACGAATATCTGGCCCTCTCCGGCGTGGCCTCGGTGCACACCGACCGTGTCACGATCGACAAATACTGGACCGATTACGCCAATGCCTGGTTCGATGGCAAGGACGATCCCCGTATCACCGTCATCTGCGTCAAGCCCGTCGATGGCCACTACTGGCAGACCCATTCGGGCAAGGTCATGTCCTTCATCAAGACGAGCCTGTCTGCCATCACCGGCAGCAAGACCAGCGATGGCGGTGTGGATGGGGATTTGAAGGTGTGAGAGAAATCTTTCGATTAATTAATTCTTAAGTATGATAAATTAAAAGCCGGAGCGGATATATCCGGCTTTTTCTCTTATTTTTTACTATTCAAATCTGTTGTCCATCCACTTGCCACCTGTATACGATATGTATACAATCCATCGTGATCCGCAGCCTCCTTCACAAAGGCCTTGAAGCCTTCTACCAAACTGGCAGCAAGGCAGGCATCCGTCCGGATCATGCCCGGCGTCTGCAGTTGCAGTTGACCTCGCTGGATCATGCCAGCAAACCCGAAGACATGGCCGTACCAGGCTGGAAGTTGCATGCTCTGAAAGGCTCGCTGGCCGGCCATTGGGCCATTACGGTCAATGGCAACTGGCGTCTGACCTTCCGCTTTGTGGGCCAGGACGTCGAACTGGTTGACTATCAGGACTACCATTGACAGGAGAAACAGCAATGGCCCGCATGCACAACCCCGCCCACCCCGGCGCCGTGCTGAAGGAATGGCTGGGGGATGTCAGCGTGACTCAGGCTGCGCTTCGTCTGGGCGTTACGCGCGCCTATCTGTCTCGTATCCTCAACGAGCACGCCGGCATCAGCGCCGACATGGCGCTGCGCCTGGAAGCCCTGCTCGGCACCAGCGCCGATATGTGGATCGGCATGCAGGGTGCCTATGATCTGTGGCAGGCCGAACAGAAGCCCCGACCCAAGATTGTGCCGTTGCATGCGGCTGTTCGGGCGCGTTAAGCCGCCAGTCAAGAGCCCTGCGCTTTCCCGGCCGTGGTGCGGGCAAGCCGGGGCACATTCCTCCCGACCGGCCTTGCCCTTTATAATTGGAATTTCCCACCACGCGGGTTCACTCACCCGCATCTGGCCATGACCACCAAATTCGTCTTCGTCACCGGCGGTGTCGTGTCTTCGCTCGGCAAAGGCATCGCCTCGGCGTCCCTGGCTGCCATTCTCGAATCGCGCGGCCTCAAAGTCACCCTTATCAAGCTCGATCCCTACATCAACGTCGACCCGGGCACCATGAGCCCATTCCAGCACGGCGAGGTGTTCGTCACCGACGACGGCGCCGAAACCGACCTCGACCTGGGCCACTATGAGCGTTTCATTGAAACGCGCATGAAGCAGAGCAACAACTTCACCACCGGCCGCATCTACCAGAGCGTGCTTGAGAAGGAACGCCGCGGCGACTATCTCGGCAAGACGGTGCAGGTGATTCCGCACGTCACCAACGAGATTCAGGAATACATCAAGCGCGGTGCCGGCATCGGCACGGCCGATGCGGTGGATGTGGCCATCGTTGAAATCGGCGGCACCGTGGGCGACATCGAATCCCTGCCCTTCCTGGAAGCCGTGCGCCAGCTGAGCCTGCGCCTGGGCCCCAACATGGCGGCGTTTGTCCATCTCACCTATCTGCCCTACATTGCGGCCGCCGGCGAGCTCAAGACCAAGCCGACCCAGCACACGGTGCAGAAGCTGCGCGAAATCGGCATCCAGCCCGACGCCCTGCTGTGCCGCGCCGACCGCAAGGTGCCGGAAGAGGAACGCGAGAAGATCAGCCTGTTCACCAACGTGCCCGAGTGGGGCGTGATCAGCATGTGGGACGTGGACACCATCTACAAGGTGCCGCGCATGCTGCATGAGCAGGGTCTGGACGGCCTGATCTGCGACAAGTTGCGCATCCACACCCAGCCGGCCAGCCTCAAGCGCTGGGACGATCTGGTGTACGAGTTGCAGCACCCGCAGCACACGGTGCAGGTGGCCATGGTTGGCAAATACGTGGATCTGTCGGACAGCTACAAGTCGCTCAACGAGGCGCTGCGCCATGCCGGCATGAAGAACCACACCAAGGTGGCAATCACCTACCTGGATTCCGAAACACTGACGCCCGCCAACGTGGCCGACCAGCTCAAGCCCTTCGACGCCATTCTGGTGCCGGGCGGCTTCGGCAAGCGCGGCGTGGAAGGCAAGATCGCCGCCGCCCGCTATGCCCGCGAGAACAAGGTGCCCTACCTCGGCATCTGCCTGGGCATGCAGGTGGCCACCATCGAATACGCCCGCCACATGGCCGGCCTGACGGATGCCAACAGTACCGAATTCGAGCCCCACTGCAAGCACCCGGTGATCGCCCTGATCGACGAGTGGCAGGACGCCGAAGGCAACATCCAGACGCGCCATGAAGGCAGCGACCTGGGCGGCACCATGCGCCTGGGCGCGCAGAGCTCCGACGTGGCCGGCGGCACGCTGGCACACAGCATCTACGGCGACGTGGTCACCGAGCGCCACCGCCACCGCTACGAGGCCAACACCCAGTATCTGGACCAGCTGCGCAAGGCTGGCCTGGTGATCTCCGCGCTGACGCAGCGCGAGCACCTGACCGAGATCGTCGAGCTGCCGCAGGACGTGCACCCCTGGTACATGGGCGTGCAGTTCCACCCGGAATTCAAGTCCACGCCGTGGGACGGCCACCCGCTGTTCAACGCCTACATCAAGGCCGCGCTGGAACACCAGCAGGCCGAGGCAACGGCTCCGGCCTGATCCGGCAACACCCGACCTTCCGCACGTTTGGAGCAGCCCCCTGACATGAAACTCTGCAATTTCGATATCGGCCTCGACCAGCCCCTGTTCCTCATCGCCGGCCCCTGCGTGGTCGAGAGCGAGCAGCTGCAGATGGACGTGGCCGGCCAGCTCAAGGAAATGACCGGCAAGCTGGGCATTCCCTTCATCTTCAAGAGCAGCTACGACAAGGCCAACCGCTCCAGCGGCGAGAGCTTCCGTGGTCCGGGCATGGTGGCCGGTCTGGAAATTCTGGCCAAAGTGAAGAAGGAGCTGGACGTGCCGGTGCTGACCGATGTGCACACCGAGACCGAGATCATGGCCGTGGCCGATGTGGTGGACGTGTTGCAGACGCCGGCCTTCCTGTGCCGCCAGACCGATTTCATCCGCGCCGTGGCGCAGTCGGGCAAGCCAGTCAATATCAAGAAGGGCCAGTTCCTCGCGCCGCACGACATGAAGAACGTGATCGACAAGGCGCGTGCGGCGGCGGCCGAAATGGGCCTGCCGACCGACAACTTCATGGCCTGCGAGCGCGGCGCCAGCTTCGGCTACAACAACCTGGTGAGCGACATGCGTTCGCTGGCCATCATGCGCGAGACCGGCGCTCCGGTGGTGTATGACGCCACGCACAGCGTGCAGCTGCCGGGCGGCCAGGGCACCTCCAGCGGCGGCATGCGCGAGATGGTGCCGGTGCTGGCCCGGGCTGCCGTGGCGGTCGGCATTGCCGGCCTGTTCATGGAAACCCACCCCAACCCCGCCTGCGCACTGAGCGACGGCCCCAACGCCGTGCCGCTGCAGCACATGCCCGAGCTGCTCGAGACGCTGCTCGAACTCGACCGCATCACCAAGAAAACTGCCGCCAGCCGCGGCCTGCTCGAAGAGCGCATCCAGCAATTCGGCTGAAGCCCTGTTTAACCATTAGAAAACCCTGCATTAAAAGGACCAACCCATGAGTGCAATCGTTGATATCGTCGGCCGCGAAGTTCTGGACAGCCGTGGCAACCCCACCGTCGAATGCGACGTGCTGCTGGAAAGCGGCGTGATGGGCCGTGCGGCCGTGCCGAGCGGCGCCTCCACCGGCAGCCGCGAGGCGATCGAGCTGCGTGACGGCGACAAGAGCCGCTACCTGGGCAAGGGCGTGCTCAAGGCCGTGGAGCACATCAACACCGAGATCAGCGAAGCCATCCTGGGTCTGGACGCCAGCGAGCAGGCCTTTCTGGACCGCACCCTGATCGAACTGGACGGCACCGACAACAAGAGCCGCCTGGGCGCCAACGCCATGTTGGCCGTGTCCATGGCCGTGGCCCGCGCCGCGGCCGAAGAAGCCGGCATCCCGCTGTACCGCTACTTCGGCGGCATGGGCGGCAAGGACCTGCCGGTGCCGATGATGAACGTCATCAACGGCGGCGCGCACGCCAACAACAACCTCGACCTGCAGGAGTTCATGATCATTCCGGTGGGCGCCCCCTCCTTCCGCGAAGCGCTGCGCTACGGCGCCGAAGTGTTCCACGCGCTGAAGAAGATCATCCACGACAAGGGCATGAGCATTGCCGTGGGCGACGAAGGCGGCTTTGCCCCCAACGTGGACAACCACGAAGCAGCCATCCAGCTGATTCTGCAAGCCATCTCCGACGCCGGCTATACCGCTGGCCAGGACATCGTGCTGGGTCTGGACTGCGCCAGCTCCGAGTTCTACAAGGACGGCAAGTACGTGCTCGAAGGCGAAGGCGGCGTGCAGCTGTCCGCTGAAGAGTGGGCCAATATGCTGGCCACCTGGTGCGACAAGTACCCCATCATCAGCATCGAGGACGGCATGGCCGAAGGCGACTGGGACGGCTGGAAGCTGCTGACCGAGAAGCTGGGCAAGAAGGTGCAACTGGTAGGCGACGACCTGTTCGTGACCAACACCAAGATCCTGCAGGAAGGCATCGAGAAGGACATCGCCAACTCCATCCTGATCAAGATCAACCAGATCGGCACCCTGACCGAGACCTTTGAAGCGATCGAGATGGCCAAGCGCGCCGGCTACACCGCCGTGATCAGCCACCGTTCGGGCGAGACCGAGGACAGCACCATTTCCGACATCGCCGTCGGCACCAACGCCGGCCAGATCAAGACCGGCTCTCTGAGCCGCTCCGACCGCATGGCCAAGTACAACCAGCTGCTGCGCATCGAGGAAGACCTGGGCGACGTGGCTGTGTACCCCGGCCGCAAGGCGTTCTACAATCTGCGCTGATCCGGCTTTAACTGAGGGCTTCCCATGCGCGCCATGCCTGTTTCCCGCGTCGTCACGGTGGTACTGCTGCTGTTGCTGGTCATGCTGCAGTACCAGATCTGGACCGGGCGCGGGAGCGTGCACCGGGTCGCCGTCATGAAGACCGAGCTGGAGCGCCAGCGCGAAGCCAATGCCCAGCTGGAACAGGACATCGCCCGCGTGAAGTCCGAGATTCAGGATCTCAAGGAAGGGGTCGCCACCGTCGAGGAAAAGGCCCGCTACGAGATGGGCATGGTCAAGCCCAACGAGGTGTTCGTGCAGATCGCGCATTGAGCTGCGCGCGTGCCTCGCGAGCCTGTGTCGGTGGTCGGCACAGGCTTTTTTTGTTGCTCTGATCGGGGCTCTGCGCGCCAGTGCTTGCGTGATACTCCCCAGAATATCCGGCAAGCCGTGAGCCCGCTCGCCAACATCGGTCAGTGCAAGGCGTCACTGCCCGGCGGCTGCGCCGCCGCCGGCTTGAACAGCTGCGCCACTTCCACCTTGTCGAACTGGTACTGCCGACCGCAGAATTCGCAGCCCACCTCGATCTGGCCCTGCTCGGCCACGATGGCATCGGCCTCTTCCTTGCCCAGATTGCGCAGCATGGCGGCCACGCGCTCGTGGCTGCAGGTGCATGCGAAGTGCGGCACCGGATCGCTGGAGGACGGCATGAAGCGCAGCAGCTTCTCGTCCCAGAACAGGCGATGCAGGATGGTGTCGATGTCCAGGCCGAGCAACTCGTCCGGCTGCAGGCTTTGCGCCAGGGTGACGATGCGGTTGTAGCTTTCGTCCGCCTCCTCGCGCGCCTCATCGGTCGGGGCTGCGGTGCTGCCGGCCAGGTTCGCTTCGCCTTCCAGCGGCAGACGCTGGATCAGGATGCCTGCCGCCACCTCTTCATTGGCGGCCAGCACCAGCGTGGTGTCGAGCTGCTCGCTCTGGCGCATGTAGTGCTGCAACACGTCGGCGGCATGCAGCAGCGGCGCGCCCTGCTCGTCCGCGAGCGGGACCACGCCCTGGTAGGCCTGCTGTCCCGGCAGGCGGTCCTTCGGATCCAGCGTAATCGCGCACTTGCCGGCACCGTGCTGGTTCACCAGTTGCACCAGGCCGGCACCGGGCGTCACTTCACCCACAATGGAAGCCGTGGCGCGCACGGCCAGGCTGGGCTGCACTTCGGCCACGGCCACCTTCACCGGGCCGTCACCCTGCATCTGCAGGATCAGGGCGCCATTGAACTTGATGTTGGACTGCATCAGCACGGCTGCGGCCGTCATCTCGCCCAGCAGCTGCACCACGGGTGCGGGATAGGGGCCGCTTTCGGTATTGGCAGCGCGGCGCTGCACGACTTCCTGCCAGGCATCGGTCAGGCGCACGGCCACGCCACGCACCGGCAGGCCGTCAAAAAGGAATTTCTGGATCTGGGACATGGGGACCGCCAATCAATCTCTGTGCCGCCCGGGCACACGGCAACCCGCCATCAGGCTGCCCAAAACCCGTAAATGAGGATCAGCCGATCTTCTTCAAGCCTTGTTTGTAGCGGCGTGCGTTGTCGATGTAGTGCTGCGCGCTGTAGCGCAGGCCCTCCATCTGCTCGGGCGTGAGCTGGCGCACCACCTTGGCCGGGCTGCCGATGATCATGCTGCCGTCGGGAAACTCCTTGCCCTCGGTCACCAGCGCACCGGCGCCGACCAGACAGTTGCGGCCGATTTTCGCGCCGTTGAGCACGATGGCGCCAATGCCGATCAGGCTTTCGTCGCCGATGCTGCAGCCGTGCAGCATCACCATGTGGCCTACGGTGACGTTGCGGCCGATGGTGAGCGGCACCCCTTCGTCGGTGTGCAGCACGCTGCCGTCCTGGATGTTGGTGCCGTCTCCGATGGTGATCGGGTCGTTGTCGCCACGCAGCGTGGTGTTGAACCAGATGCTGACGTTCTCGCCCAGGCGCACATCACCCATCACTTCGGCGTTGTCCGCCACCCAGGCGGAGTCGGCAATCTGCGGGGTCTTGTCATCGAGCTGGTAAATGGCCATGGTGTCTGTCTCCGGTCAAATCGTGGGCGGCGCGGGGCGCCTAGAATTCTGGGCATGAGTGTACGCCAAGCTGCCCGTTCTGCCCTGAGTCTGACCGATCCCGCTGCCAAGGTGCAGGCGGTGCTTGCGCTGTGGGCGCAGGCGGCATCGGGGGCGCTTTCCTTCGATCCTTCCGTCAGCGCCGACGTGCTTGCGCGCGCCGCGCCGAGTGACATCCCCGGCCGCCCCGCATTGCCGCAACTGGTGCATCCGCGCGAGGTGGCCCAGCGCAGCGTGCATACGCCGGAAGGCCGCGCTGCGCTGCTGCACGCCGTGGTGCACATCGAGTTCAATGCCATCAACCTGGCGCTGGATGCGGTGTGGCGCTTTGCCGGCATGCCGGAGCAGTTCTACCGCGACTGGCTGCAGGTAGCCCGCGAGGAGGCGGAGCACTTCACCATGCTGCACGAGCATCTGCGGCACATGGGCTGGAAATATGGCGATTTCGTGGCGCACGACGGGCTGTGGGCCATGTGCGAGAAGACGGCGGACGACATCGTGGCACGCATGGCGCTGGTGCCGCGCACGCTGGAGGCACGCGGTCTGGATGCCACGCCACTGATCCAGAAGCGCCTGCGCGCCATCGATGCAGAAGACGCCCAGACCACCGCCACCCTGCTCGACACCATTCTGCGCGACGAAATCGGCCATGTGGCCATCGGCAACCACTGGTACCGCTGGCTGTGCGAACGCGAACGGCTGGATGCGGTGCCGCACTACGGCGTGCTGGTGGAACGCTACGCCGCCCCGCGCCTGAAGCCGCCATTCAACGAGGCGGCGCGCAAGCAGGCCGGATTCAGCCAGGCCGAGCTCGATTACCTGCTGGGCATGGGGGTGTAGGCGAGCAAGGCAGGGCAGGCATCTTCCGTTGATGCACGAGGCACGCGCCCCTGCATCACATTGCGCTGATGGACGTCAGACCACCCGGCGCCACCACAAAGGCGATGGGCACAAATCCGTAACGGACGCAGGCACAATGGGGGCAGACACATCATCACCCTCAGGAGACCCCCCATGACCGACGCCCTGCTTTACGAACAGGACGGTGCCATCGTCACGCTGACGATGAACCGCCCCGATACGCGCAACCCGATTTCCGAACCGGAAATGATCGACGCCTTCGAAGGGGCCGTGCATCGCATCAACAGCGATGCCAGCGTGCGCGTGGTGATCCTGACCGGCGCCGGCAGCGCGTTCTCCTCGGGGGGCAACGTCAAGCACATGCGCGACCGCACCGGCATGTTCGGCGGCACGCCGGCACAGATCCGCAACGGCTACCGCCACGGCATCCAGCGCATTCCGCGCGCCATGTGGGAGCTGGAGGTTCCGGCCATCGCCGCGGTGAACGGCCCGGCCATTGGCGCCGGCTGCGACCTGACCTGCATGTGCGACATCCGCATCGCCTCCACCCGTGCCCAGTTTGCCGAGAGCTTTGCCAAGATCGGCATCATCCCCGGCGATGGCGGTGCCTGGCTGCTGCCGCGCGTGGTCGGCCTGTCGCGCGCCAGCGAGATGGCCTTTACCGGCGAGCCGATCGATGCACAAACGGCGCTGGCCTGGGGCCTGGTGTCGCGCGTGGTGGAGCCCGAGCAGTTGCTGGACAGCGCCCGCCAGCTGGCACAACGCATCGCCGTCAACCCGCCGCAGGCCGTGCGCATGAGCAAGCGCCTGCTGCGCGAAGGCCAGCACATGCGGCTGGACAGCCTGCTGGAACTGTCGGCCGCCATGCAGGCGCTGGCGCACCATACGCAGGATCATGCGGAAGCTGTGGCGGCACTGCTGGAAAAACGTCCCGGTACCTATTCTGGTTCATAAGCCCCGCTCGCGTTCCGCGTCGCACCTTGCTGCCGGTGCGTAGCCGCGCCCTTGCACTCCACCCCGGCAAGGGCGCCATCACTTCGTGCAACCTCGTGCAAAGGTCACTGCCTGTTCCGCTCAACCGCGCGGATGGTGCCTGGCCACCAGTTGCTTGAGCCGCTCGCGCGCCACATGGGTGTAGATGGTGGTGGTGCTGATGTCCGCATGGCCCAGCAGCATCTGCACGGCACGCAGGTCGGCGCCGTGGTTGAGCAGGTGCGTGGCAAAGGCGTGGCGCAAGGTGTGCGGCGACAGGGGCACGCGGATATCGGCCTGCAACGCATACTTGCGCACCAGATGCCAGAACATGGCCCGCGTCATCGCTTCACCCGGATGGGCGCCGCGCACGGTCACGAACACGGCGTCGGTCTGGTGGCCGCCAAGCAGCTCCGATCGCGCCTGCGCCAGGTAGCGCACCAGCCAGTCGTGCGCCACATCACCGAACGGCACCAGCCGCTCCTTGCTGCCCTTGCCGGTAATGCGCAACACACGGTCGTTCAGGCTGATGTGAAACAGCTTGAGCCCGACCAGCTCGCTTACGCGCAGGCCGCTGGCGTACAGCAGCTCCAGCATGGTGCGATCACGCAGGCCCAGCGCGGTGGATACATCCGGCGCCGCCAGCAATGCCTCCACCTGTGCCTCGCTCAGGCTCTTGGGCACGCGCAGCGGCTGCTTGGCCGCCTGCAGGCGCAGGGTTGGGTCCTGCGCAATGTGATGCTCGCGCACGGCCCAGCGGTAATAGCGTTTCAGCACCGTCAGCCGCCGGTTGGCCGTGGTGGCCTTGCTGCCGGTGGTGAACAGGTGACCCTGATACAGGTTGATGGCCGACTCGGAAACGCCATCCAGCGGGCAAGGCGGCGTTTGCTGCTGCAGCCATTGCGCAAACAGCGTCAGGTCGCGCCGGTAGGCCGCCAGCGTGTTGCTGGAGAGGCCGTCTTCCAGCCACAAACCGTCGATGAAGGCATCAACGGCGGCAGCGTCTTGCTCGGGCAGTGGAGAGGGTGCGGGGGTGGCGCGGGGCATCGCCGCATTATGCAGCCGGCAACTGCCGGGGCCGCCATGCGCCAACGCCTTCTCAGACACGGCACAGGGTGTCAGCCTGCCAAACGGTCACGCGGTGGCTCACAACACGCACAACGCACAACGCACAACGCACGCCATCATCCCTGCTGCAATGCCCATTGCACATGCTCGCGCACTGCAACATCAGGGTGCTGCGCGTGCCGGACCAAGGCATCCCGGATGACTGCCTTTTGCGCGTCCGGTGCCTGCCGCAGTGCATTGCCCAATGCCACGGCAATATTGCGCAGCCAGCGCGCATGGCCGATGCGCCGGATCGGGCTGCCTTCGGTGCGCTGAAGGAACTGCGCCTCGCTCCAGCCCCACAGCTCCAGCAATTGCGCCTGCCCCAGCCCGTGTCGTTCGTCAAAGTCCGGCAAGGCATTGCGCCGGGCAAACTTGTTCCAGGGGCACACCAGCTGGCAATCGTCACAGCCGTAGATGCGGTTGCCCAGCAGGGGACGCATCTCCTCGGGGATGCTGCCGGCATGCTCGATGGTCAGGTAGGAGATGCAGCGCCGCGCATCCAGCCGGTACGGTGCCACGATCGCGCCGGTGGGGCAGGCATCGATACAGGCCGTGCACTGACCGCAATGGGCCGGCTCCGGCTCGGTCAGCGGCAGCGGAAAATCCACGTAGATCTCGCCCAGGAAGAAGGTCGATCCCGCATCCCGGCTCAGCACCAGCGTGTGCTTGCCGCGCCAGCCCTGTCCGCTGCGGCTGGCCAGCTCCGCCTCCAGCACCGGTGCCGAATCGGTGAACACGCGATGGCCGAATGGCCCCACCAGCGCGGCAATCTGCTCGCTCAGCTTCTGCAACCGCGCCCGCACCACCTTGTGGTAGTCGCGCCCCCGGGCATAGACGGACACTACCGCCTCGCCGGGTTGCGTCAGGCGCTGCAGCTCACGCTCGCGCCAGTCCGTCTCGGTAGATGCCGGCAGGTAATCCATGCGCGCCGTGATCACGCGCACCGTGCCCGGCACCAGTTCCGCCGGCCGCGCGCGCCGCAGGCCGTGGCTGGCCATGTAGCCCATGCTGCCATGAAACCCAGCCTCCAGCCAGGCCCGCAAGCCCGCCTCGGCACTGGCCAGATCCACATCGGCCACCCCGATGCGGGCAAAACCCAGTGCCTCGGCCTGGCTGCGGATGGTGGACAATAGGGCTTCGGGACTCATGGCGTGGCAGTGTCGTGCAAAATGCGGCAAGCTGCGCGCACAAGGGCTTTCGCGCACACTCGCATACCAACAGGATGATTGTAAAAACCTTGCGCTGGGCCGACGAGGCCGCCACTTCCGCCTTCGCCACGCGACTGGCGCAGCATTGGCTGCAGCACCCGGCCAGCGCCGATCTGGTGATCCTGCTGCACGGCGACCTCGGCGCCGGCAAGACCACGCTGGTGCGCCACCTGCTGCGCGGCCTGGGCGTCACCGGCCGCATCAAGAGCCCGACCTATGCGGTGGTCGAACCCTATGTAACGCCCTGTGTGCAAGTGTGGCATTTTGATTTTTACCGCTTCAGCGACCCGCGGGAATGGGAAGATGCGGGGTTGCGCGACATCTTTGCCACGCCCGGGTTGAAACTGGTCGAATGGCCCGACAAGGCCGCCGGCATGCTGCCGCAGGCCGACTGGGTTCTGCGCCTGCAGACGCTGGGCGACGATGTGCGCGAAGTTGTCATCGAGGCGCCAACCGCCGCTGGCGCCGCTCTCTTGCAGGAAGTTTCATGATCCAACGCAGGCAGCTCGTCCAGATTACCGGCCTGGTGCTCGCAGGCGTGTCGCGCCTGGCCCAGGCCGCCAACCTGGTGGCCGTGCGCATCTGGCCCGCGCCCGAATACACGCGCATCACGCTCGAATCCGACCAGCCGCTCAAGTACACGCAGAACCCGGTCCAGGATCCGCCCCGCCTGGCAGTGGACATCACCGGCCTGACACTGAACCAGACCTTGCGCGATCTGGTCAGCAAGGTGCCTGCCGACGATCCCAACGTGGCACGCATCCGCGTCGGCCAGTACACGCCCGAGATCGTGCGCATCGTGATCGACCTGAAGCAGCCGATTTCGCCGCAGGTGTTCAGCCTGGCGCCGGTGGCCGCCTACAAGAACCGGCTGGTATTCGATCTCTACCCCAACCGCAAGCCGGTCGACACGCTGGAACAGCTGATCACCGAGCGCAGCCGCGAGGAGAGGGTCGCGCAGGCCGCCCCCCCTGCGCCGCCGACACCCGCTGTCCCCCCCCCGCCTTCGTCGGGGCGCGACGTGATTGCCGATTTCCTCGCCGGCCGCGGCCACCGTCAGGAACCGCCGCGCGTGGCCCAGGCCACCCCGCCGCGTCCGCGCCCTGCCGAACGCCCGGCGCCGGCACAGCCCCCCGCCCTGCGCACCGGGCGAAAGACCGACCGCCTGATCATCGTCGCGCTCGATCCCGGCCATGGTGGCGAAGACCCCGGTGCCATCGGCCCGAACGGTACACGCGAAAAGGATGTGGTGCTGCGCATCGCCCAGTTGCTGCGCGACCGCATCAACGGCAGCAGCGTCAACGGCAATCCGATGCGCGCCTTCCTCACGCGCGATGGCGACTATTTCGTGCCGCTGCATGTGCGCGTACAGAAGGCGCGCCGCGTGCAGGCCGACCTGTTCATCAGCATCCATGCCGATGCCTTCATCACGCCGCAGGCCAATGGCTCCAGCGTGTTTGCCCTGAGCAGCCGCGGTGCCAGCAGCAGCGCCGCACGCTGGCTGGCCAACAAGGAAAACGAGGCCGACCTGGTCGGCGGCCTGAACGTGCGCAGCCGCGACACCCTGGTGCAGCATGCGCTGCTCGACATGAGCACCACCGCCCAGATCCGCGACAGCCTGACGCTGGGCAGCGCCATGCTGGGCGAGATCGGCAAGATCAACCGCCTGCACAAGCCACGCGTGGAACAGGCCGGCTTTGCGGTGCTCAAGGCGCCGGACATTCCGAGCGTGCTGGTCGAAACCGCCTTTGTCAGCAACCCCGGCGAGGAAGCCAAGCTGCGCAGCCCTGCCTACCAGCGCTCCATGGCCGATTCGCTGATGCGCGGCATCCAGGGCTACTTCGCCCGCAATCCGCCGCTGGCCCGCAGCCGCGCGGTGTAAGATCGAGGCGCCTGCAACCCGGCGTTGGCGTTACCGGATGCGAGCGCCGCAACCATCCCTTCATGGCGCCCACCACAGCCCGGCACTCCACAGCAAGGCAAACACCAGTTGCAGATGCGCGGTGCGCGCCAGCAACTGATTGTGCCCGCGTGCCGGCGCCTGCCGGACGAAACGCCACATCAGCAGCGCAGCCAGCGGCAATGCCAGCAAGGCCAGCCAGGCTCCCTGCACATCCACCAGCGGCAACAGCAGAAAAGGCAGCACCAGCATGCCCACATACAGCCGGCGACTGCCCTGCAAGCCCAGGCGCACCGCCAGCGTGCGCTTGCCGGCGCGCGCGTCGCTGGCGGCATCGCGCGTGTTGTTCACCAGCATCACGGCCGAGGCAAACGCCCCCATCATGTGGCCCAGCATCCAGGCAGCACCGCTGAGCGTCCCGGTCTGGAGGAAATACGTGCCCAGCACGGCGGCCAGCCCGAAGAACACCCACACGAACACTTCGCCAAAGGCACTGTAGGCGATCGGCCAGGGCCCGGCGGTATACGCCCAGCCGCACAGCAACGCCACCAGCCCGAGCCAGACGATGGGCCAGCCCCCCACCGTGGCCAGCAGCACCCCGAACAGAAACGCCACCCCCAGCGCACCGAAACCGGCGCGCCGTACCTGCTCCGCACGCAGCCAGCCCATGGCCGTGGCGCGCTGCGGCCCGAGCCGGTCCGCGCCATCGGCCCCACGTTCGAAATCTCCCACGTCGTTGAGCAGATTGGTCCCGATCTGGATCAGCATGGCGGCCAGCAGGGTAAGCAGCGCCACGCCGGCCATCCAGCGCCCCCGCTCGCTCCAGGCCAGCGCACAGGCTGCCAGCACCGGGGCCACCGTCACTCCCAGGGTATGCGGGCGGGCAGCCAGTATCCAGGCGCGCCATGCCGGCGGCCGGGCACCGGACAATGCCTGTGCCGATGCCGGTGTCAGCGGCATGGAAGGGGAACCGGGCGAAGGAGAAGGAGTTCCAGAAGGAGGAGCCATAGGCCCATTGTAGGGAAGCTTGCTCCGCCTTCGTTCAACCCGGCTCAGCGCATGGCAAACAGCTCCTGATGGAAATTGGCATCCTGCAGCCCTCTGGCGCCCAGATCGGCCCGCAGGGCCTGACCAAAGCCCGCCGGCCCGCAAAACCAGAAGCTGGCCTGCTGCCATTGCGGCACGGCGGCACAGATGCGCTCGGCGTTGAGCCAGCCATCGCGCGCATCCACCAGCACATGCAGTTTCACGCCGGCAGCCTGCGCATCGGCCTGAAGCAGGGCAATCGCGTCCTCATCGTAATCCGCCGTGGTATGGAACAGGTCGATCGTCACCGGCCGCTCCCCGCGGTCACGCGCCAGCTGTTGCATGCGGGCAATGAATGGCGTGATGCCGATGCCTGCACCAATCCATATCTGGCGCGGCTTGTCGTCATCAAAAGTGAAGCAGCCATACGGCCCCTCCACCGTCACGGCATCCCCCTCGTGCAGCACCTGATGCAGCTGCGCCGTGTGATCGCCCAGTGCCTTGGTCACGAACACGATGGTCTGCTGCGCAGGATCCCAGGAAGAAGCGATGGTATAGGGATGGGCCGCGTCATGCGCTCCCTGCACGAAGGCAAACTGGCCGGCTGCATGCCCTTTCCAGCCCGGCTGCAGGCGAACATGGGTGCGCAGCACACGCAGCGGCTCGAAATAGCGCAGGGATTCGATGGTGCCATGCACCTTGCGCCCCGCACCCACGCGGCCCAGCAGCACCAGCACCGCAGAGACCACGCCAGCCACCAGCAGTACCGCCATGGCCCAGCCGACCGGCTGCGACCAGTAGTCATACTTGAGCAGCACGAACGTATGCCATGCCAGCACCAGATACGCAACGGCCAGCCACTTGTGCGTGCGTACAAACCAGTGATACGGAAAGCGCTTCACGAGGGCCAGCACCATCAGCACCAGCGCGGCATAGAAGGCCCACTCGCCCAGCGACTCGGCCAGCCCGCGTTGCGAGCGCAGCCATTGCTCCAGCGTCAGGATCTGATCCGGGCCGCCACGGTACTGCTGCCCGCCGCCGCTGCGCACCGGCCGCTCCAGCCAGCCCCAGCCCACCATCCACTTGGTGCCCTGCGCCCACCACCAGTGCAGCACGCTGGTCACCAGCGCCGTGATACCCAGCCACTTGTGCAAGCGGTACATCTTGTCGAGTCCGTCCAGCGGACGCTCCAGCCAACGGGGGCGGATCGCCAGCACCATGGACAGGCTCATGGCGCCAAAGGCGATCACGCCGCTGTACTGCATGAACACGGTACGGAAAGGAAAGTACCCCCACGGTTCGGGAAACAGCGTGTCTGCCATCAGCCACAAGCCGGTCAGCAGCACCAGGCTGCCCCACAACGCCATGCTTATCCGTTTCATTGCATGCATCCTTTTGTCTATGTTCTTGACTCTTCCAGTTTAGCCAAGCAGCATGAAGAGTTGCTGAAAAGCCTGATCGCGGGCCCATGGATTGGCAAAATACGGCTCTCGTGCTAAAACACGAACCATATATAAAATCAGGAGTTGCAATGACTAGCTGCAAACCTGCTTCACCTTTGTCAACGGCGGCGGCCAACGCTTTCCCCCGACGCGCCATGCTCCGTGGCAGCCTGGCGCTGCTTGCGGGCGCCAGTCTGCTGGCCGGCTGCGGTTCGGCGCCGCGCAGCACCCGCACCAGCCAGCGCCGCCGAACCGGAACTGGCGGCACGGGCGCGCTGCGCACCAGCACGCCGGAACTGGCGGTGGTCAACCCGGTGCAGATTGACGCCACCCTGCGCGAAGAGGCCGTGGCCCGCGCCATGCTGGCCGTGAACGTGCCTTACAGCTACGGGGGCAACACGCTCGAAGGCGGTTTCGACTGCAGCGGCCTGGTGCAGTACGTCTTCAGCGGCTTTGCCGGCCGCGCCCTGCCGCGCAGCACGGCCCAATGGGCACGCGCCAGCCTGCCGCGCGACGTCGGCCAGCTGCAGCGCGGCGACCTGGTGTTCTTCAATACGTCGGGAGCCTCGTTCTCGCACATGGGCATCTACATCGGCAACCGCCAGTTCATCCATGCCCCCTCCAGCGGCGGCGTGGTGCGCACCGACCGCATCGACAGCAGCTACTTTGCCCCGCGCTTCGATGGCGGGCGTACCGTTTTCCTGTAGGGCCGGCAGGGGCTGGCAAACACGAATTTGTAACAGCCCCCCTTGAAACCCGCGCCAACACCCTTATCATTAGCACTCGTCGCGGTCGAGTGCTAACAGCCCGACGCGCACGGGCGCCAGCGCTCTTGCCTGGCACCTCCGATTATTTTGCGCTTATCCGTTTTATCTTCCAAGGAGATTCCATGAACCTGCGTCCCCTGCACGATCGCGTGATCGTCAAGCGTCTGGAAAACGAAACCAAGACTGCCTCCGGCATCGTGATTCCCGATGCAGCCACCGAGAAGCCCGACCAGGGCGAAGTGCTGGCTGTCGGTCCCGGCAAACGCAACGACAAGGGCGAGCAAATGGCCCTGAACGTGAAAGTGGGCGACCGCGTGCTGTTCGGCAAGTACAGCGGCCAGTCCGTCAAGGTCAACGGCGAAGAACTGCTGGTGATGAAGGAAGACGACCTGTTCGCCGTGGTCGAGCAGTAATCCCCTTCCCCCGCACAACGCAACACTGAATATCTGGAGATTTTGAAAAATGGCAGCTAAAGACGTAGTTTTCGGCTCTGACGCCCGCGCCCGCATGGTCGAAGGCGTGAACATCCTGGCCAACGCAGTCAAGACCACCCTGGGCCCGAAAGGCCGCAACGTGGTGCTCGAGCGCTCCTTCGGCGCCCCCACCGTGACCAAGGACGGCGTGTCCGTGGCCAAGGAAATCGAGCTGAAGGACAAGCTGATGAACATGGGCGCCCAGATGGTCAAGGAAGTCGCTTCCAAGACCTCTGACAACGCCGGTGACGGCACCACCACCGCTACCGTGCTGGCCCAGGCCATCGTGCGCGAAGGCATGAAGTACGTGGCCGCCGGCATGAACCCGATGGACCTCAAGCGCGGCATCGACAAGGCTGTCGCCGCTCTGGTCGAGCAGCTCAAGGCCGCTTCCAAGCCCACCACCACCTCCAAGGAAATCGCCCAGGTCGGTTCCATCTCCGCCAACTCCGACGAATCCATCGGCCAGATCATCGCTGACGCCATGGACAAGGTCGGCAAGGAAGGCGTGATCACCGTGGAAGACGGCAAGTCCCTGCAGAACGAGCTGGACGTCGTCGAGGGCATGCAGTTCGACCGCGGCTACCTGTCTCCCTACTTCATCAACAACCCCGAGAAGCAGGTTGCCAACCTCGAGAACCCCTTCGTGCTGCTGTTCGACAAGAAGATCAGCAACATCCGCGACCTGCTGCCCGTGCTGGAAGCCGTGGCCAAGGCCGGCCGTCCGCTGCTGATCATCGCTGAAGACGTCGATGGCGAAGCGCTGGCTACCCTGGTGGTCAACACCATCCGCGGCATCCTGAAGGTCGTGGCCGTCAAGGCTCCGGGCTTCGGCGACCGTCGCAAGGCCATGCTGGAAGACATCGCCATCCTGACCGGCGGCAAGGTGATCGCCGAGGAAGTGGGCTTGTCCCTGGAGAAAGTCACGCTGGCCGACCTGGGCCAGGCCAAGACGATCGAAGTGGGCAAGGAAAACACCACCATCATCGACGGCGCCGGCGCTGCTGCCGACATCGAGGCACGCGTCAAGCAGATCCGCATCCAGATCGAAGAGGCGACCTCCGACTACGACCGCGAGAAGCTGCAGGAACGCGTGGCCAAGCTGGCTGGCGGCGTGGCCGTGATCAAGGTTGGCGCTGCCACCGAAGTCGAGATGAAGGAGAAGAAGGCCCGCGTGGAAGACGCCCTGCACGCTACCCGCGCTGCCGTGGAAGAAGGCATCGTGGCCGGTGGTGGCGTGGCTCTGCTGCGCGCCCGCGCTGCCGTGGGTACCGTCCAGACTGACAACCACGACCAGGATTCCGGCGTCAAGCTGGTGTTCAAGGCCATCGAGGCTCCGCTGCGCGAAATCGTGGCCAACGCCGGCGACGAGCCGAGCGTGGTGGTGAACAAGGTGCTGGAAGGCGAAGGCAATTTCGGCTTCAACGCTGCCAACCACACCTACGGCGACATGATCGAGATGGGTATCCTGGATCCCACCAAGGTGACCCGTACCGCCCTGCAGAACGCTGCATCCGTGGCCAGCCTGATGCTGACCACCGAGTGCATGGTTGCAGAAATGCCGAAGGAAGATGCACCGGCCATGCCTGACATGGGCGGCATGGGTGGCATGGGCGGCATGATGTAATCAGCCGCACAGGCTCGGGCAAGGTCTTGCGCCTTGCCCTCCCTGTCAAACGAAACCCGCAGAGCGCAAGCCCTGCGGGTTTTTTGTTGGCCGTTTCACGGCGTGTGGCTGCTACCCGGCGCTTTCCGGCACAGGGCGGGCCAGCACCTCCAGCGCATCCGTGAGCAAATCCACCCACTGGCTTTCATAGCGGATCCCGCCTCGCAGCACCACATGCTGCAGCGCGGCGCCACGCTCTGCCGGCGCCCCACCCGGAAAGTCCCGCGCTTCGATCTCCCGGTACTGCGCCAGCTTGTCCTGATGCAGGGCCAGATGCCGGCGGATTTCGTCTTCCAGCCCGGTCGGGCCCACAATGGCTTCGGCACGCAGGCGCACCAGCAGGGCATCGCGCAGCACCGTGGGCTCCTCGGGCAGCCTCAGCCAGTCCCGCAGGGCCTCGCGGCCGGCCGGCAGGATGCGGTAGGCGCGCTTGCGCCCGCGCGTCGGCTCCTCGGGCAGGGATTCGATCCAGCCGGCCTCTTCCAGCCGCGCCAGTTCCCGGTAGATCTGCTGATGGGATGCGTGCCAGAAATGACCGATGGAACGGTCGAAACGCGAAGCCAGATCCGACCCCGATGCGGGCCGTTCCAGCAAGGCCGTGAGCAATGCGTGTGGAAGCGACATGGGGCCCAGTGTACCGCCGCGCCCTCCTCGGGATAACCCGATGCATTCTTTATGCAACCAGTTGCATAATCGACCCATCCGCATCTGACACTGGACCGAGACCTCATGCAAAGCCCTGCCCCGCACTATCCCCACCTGCTCGCCCCGCTCGACCTGGGCTTTACCACCCTGCGCAACCGCGTGCTGATGGGCTCCATGCACGTCGGGCTGGAAGAAGTCGACAACGGTTTCGAGCGCATGGCCGCGTTCTACGCCGAACGCGCGCGCGGCGAGGCAGGCCTGATCGTCACCGGTGGCATCGCCCCCAACGAGCGCGCCCGCCCCATGCCGGGCGGCGCCATGCTCACCACCGAGGAAGAGGCGGAGCAGCACCGCATCGTCACCCGGGCCGTGCATGCCGAAGGCGGCAAGATTGCCATGCAGATCCTGCATTTCGGCCGCTATGCCTACCATCCGGACATGGTCGCGCCCAGCGCGCTCAAGAGCCCGATCACGCCTTTCACGCCGCACGCGCTCACCGGCGACGAGGTGGAGCAGACCATCGCCGACTTCGTCCGCTGCGCCGCACTGGCGCAGCACGCCGGTTACGACGGCGTGGAGATCATGGGCAGCGAGGGCTACCTCATCAACGAATTCATCGCCCTGCGCACCAACCAGCGCACCGACGAATGGGGCGGCAGCTACGCCAACCGCATCCGCTTCCCGGTGGAGATCGTGCGCCGCGTGCGCGAGCGCGTGGGCCCCAATTTCATCATCATCTACCGCCTGTCCATGCTGGATCTGGTGGAAGGCGGCTCCACGCTGGAAGAAGTGATCCAGCTGGCGCAGGCCGTCGAGGCCGCGGGCGCCACCATCATCAACACCGGCATTGGCTGGCACGAGGCCCGCATCCCCACCATCGCCACCAGCGTGCCGCGCGGGGCCTTTGCCTGGGTGACGCAGAAGCTCATGGGCCATGTCAAGGTGCCGCTGGTGGCCACCAACCGCATCAACACGCCGGAACTGGCCGAACAGTTGCTGGCCGACGGGGTGTGCAACATGGTGTCGATGGCGCGCCCCTTCCTGGCCGATGCGCAATTCGTGCAGAAGGCGCGTGCCAGCCGCGCCGCCGACATCAACACCTGCATCGGCTGCAACCAGGCCTGCCTGGATCACACCTTCGCCGGTAAGGTCACCTCCTGCCTCGTCAACCCGCGTGCCTGCCACGAGACGCTGCTCAAGGTCGAGCCGGCTGCCTCCCTCCGGCGCGTTGCCGTGGTCGGCGCCGGCCCGGCCGGGCTGGCCTTTGCCACCACCGCGGCCGAGCGCGGCCACCAGGTCACCCTGTTCGATGCGGCTGCCGAAATCGGCGGCCAGTTCAACATCGCCAAGAAGGTGCCGGGCAAGGAGGAGTTCCACGAAACCCTGCGCTACTTCGGCCGCCGCGTGGCCCAGACCGGCGTGCATCTGCGTCTGAACACCCGCGTGAGCGCCGCCGAGCTGCATGGCTTCGACGACGTGGTACTGGCCACCGGCATTCATCCGCGCAAGCCGGACATTCCCGGCATCGATCATCCCAAGGTACTGAGCTATCTGGACGTGCTGCGCGATGGCAAGCCCGTCGGACAGCGGGTGGCGGTGATCGGCGCGGGTGGCATCGGCTTTGATGTGAGCGAATACCTGGCCCATGGCGGCGCACACGCCGCAGACGCGGCCAGCGTACCCGCCGCGCCCTTCTATGCCGAATGGGGGGTGGATACCAGCTACGCCCGGGCCGGCGGAATCGCCGAGCCGCATCCCCCCGCCTCTCCCCGCCAGATCTGGCTGCTGCAGCGCAAGACCAGCAAGGTCGGCGACGGCCTCGGCAAGACCACCGGCTGGATCCACCGCGCCTCGCTCAAGAGCCGCCACGTGAAGATGGTGGCCGGTGCCAGCTACGAGCGCATCGACGATGCCGGCCTGCACATCACGGTCGACGGCCAGCCGCAGCTGCTGGAGGTAGACAACGTGGTGATCTGCGCCGGCCAGGAACCGCAGCGCGAACTGCTGGCAGCCTGCCTCGCCGTCGGCCAGCGCGTGCACCTGATCGGCGGCGCCGACGTGGCCGCCGAACTCGACGCCAAGCGCGCCATCAAGCAAGGCACCGAACTGGCTGCCTCCCTCGAAACCGCAACCCCGTTTACCGATCCGACCATGCCCACGACCCAGACCAACGACTTCTTTACCCTGAGCGTCCAGAACGCGGTGGCACACCTGCAATTCAACCGCCCGGACCGCCTCAACGCCATGAGCCTGCCGTTCTATCCGGCGCTGCGCGATGCGGTGCGTGCGCTGGACGCCGAAGGCCAGGTGCGCGCGATGGTGATCAGTTCCACTGGCAAGCACTTCTGCGCCGGCATGTCACTGGAGACCTTTGCCAGCAGTGAGGGGCACGCCTTTGCAGTCAACACGCCTCGCGAGCGGCAGCGCTTCCAGCACATGCTGGAGCAGCTCATGGACTGCTTCACTGCGCTCGAACAGGTGCGCTTTCCGGTCATCGCGGCCGTGCAGGGCGGCTGCATCGGCGCCGGTCTGGATCTGGTCGCCGCCTGCGACATCCGCGTCTGTACCGCGGATGCCTTCTTCGCCCTGCAGGAAACGCAGATCGGCATGGTGGCCGACCTGGGCGTGCTGCAACGCCTGCCCAAGATCATTCCCGAAGGCGTGGTGCGCCAGATGGCCTACACCAGCGAGCGCCTGCCCGCCGGACGCGCCCTGAGCGCCGGCCTGGTCAACGCCGTGCTGCCCGACACCGCCGAACTGATCCACCACGCGCTGACGCTGGCACAGAACATCGCCGCCAAGTCCCCCATGGCCGTGGCCGGCAGCAAGGCCGCCATCACCTACGCCCGCGATCACGGCACGGCAGAAGCGCTGCACCACATGGCGGTGCTGCAGAGCGCCTGCTTCGATCCCGCCGAAATGGCCGAGGCAATTACCGCCTGGCAAGGCAAGCGGGACGGGGAATTCGCGCCGCTGAAGAGCATCGTCCCGCTGCAGAACGCTGCGCCGGCCGCGGCAACACAGGCGCAAGCCGGCGCAAGTGCCACGGCCCAACCCGCAGCAACCGCCAAGGCGGCTGCCCCGGCCGCTCAGACTGGCCCCGGCCTTTCGGTCCAGTCGCTCGTCAAGGAACTGCTGGCCAATGCCCAGGCCCAGGCCGTGCTCGAGCAACACCTGCCCGGCTTTGCCCAGCACCCGCAACTGGCTATGGCCAAGGGCATGCCGCTGGTGACCGTGGCCAAGTTTTCAGGGGGCCTGATCACCGAGGAACTGCTGGCCCAGGTCGACACGGCGCTCAAGGCGCTGGGCTGAGCCTGACGCTGGCGGGGCGCTTCAGCGCGGCATCATCACGACGATGGCGCCCAGCGCCAGCAGTACGCCCAGCAGGTTCAGCTTGCTGAGCGGCTCGCGAAAGGCCATGGCCCCCACCAGCGTGCCCAGCACGATCACGCCCATGTTCATCGCCGAGAACACCAGCGCCGGATTGCCCGGCAGGCTCTGGTGCGCGCGGATGTAGGTGTAGATGTTGGCGAAATTGAGTGCGCCCAGCAGAATGCCGGTCAGCAGGTGCCCCAGGCCCCAGCGCGTCTTGTTCGCTGCCAGGTACAGCAGCATCAGCACGCCGGCCAGTACAAAGGCCGCCAGCAGTCCACCCGAGAAGGCCGCGCCCGCCTTGGCCATCTGCTTGAACAGCACGTCGATCACGCCATAGCCGAACAGCACCACCAACGGCCACAACCAGGTGCCGCCCTTGCCCGCCCCGCCTTTGGAGGGCTTCCACAGCAGACACAGGAGCGCCGCAAACGCCAGCCCCACGCCCAGCATTTTCTGTTCGGTGAGCTGCTCGCCAAAGATGAGAAAGGCCGACAGCAGCGGAATGATGAGCGACAGGCGCTGCGCCGCATCGGTCCGCACGATGCCCGCGGCATGCACCGACCTGGCCAGCGCCAGGAAAATCGTCGGCAGCAGCACACCGAGCGCCAGAAAGATCCCCACCGGCTGGCCCGGACTCATCAGCTTGCCCAGATCCGGCCTGAGCAGCACGACGCAGAGCGTGGACGCCACCACATAGTTCATGAAGATGGCCTGGCGTGCATCCAGCCCCCTGCTGCGCCCGGCCTTCAGCAAGACCCCCACGGACACGCTGCACACCACGCTCGTGCCCAGAAACATCAATCCAGTTGCCAGTGACATGGAAATCCCCCGAAATCATCTGCCGCGCATCCGGGGCATTCCGGATGCGCGACGCCTGCCCGGCATTATCAAAACAACCTGCCCCGAAACCGCCTTTCTGACGAAAAAATCGTTTTTCAGCGCCATTTGCGCGTTGCCGGTAAATGCCGCGTGTTGAGCAGCTGTTGAGCCAAAAATAAAGGCAGATGCGCACAACGTGCCGCATCTGCCTGCATCTTTGCTGCGCCGCCAGGTGACCGGAATCAAGCAGGCGGTGTCCTGCGGGCCCCGATCAGGCCAGCTTCATCTTCTTCGCTTCTTCCAGCAGTTCGTCGCGGAACTTGGGATGCGCGATGGCGATCAGCGCCTTCACGCGCTCGCGTGCGGTCTTGCCGCGCAGCTGGGCCACGCCATACTCGGTCACCACGTAGTTCACATCGTTCTTGCTGGTGGTCACGAAGGTACCGTTCGCCAGCGTGGGAGTGATGCGGGAAATGGTGTCGTTCTTGGCAGTAGACGGCGTCACGATGAAGGACTTGCCGCCCCTGGAACGGTTGGCCGCACGCACGAAGTCGGCTTGGCCGCCCGTGCCGGAGTAGGCGCGCCAGCCCTGGGATTCGGAGCCGCACTGGCCGGCAAAGTCGATCGCCATGGTGGCGTTGATGGAGATCAGGTCGTCGTTCTGGCCGGCCAGATACGGATCGTTGGTGAAGTCCACCGGATGCATTTCCATCATCGGGTTGCGATCCATGAACTTGTACAGCTTGTCCGAACCCAGCGCGAAGGTGGCCAGCATCTTGCCCGGCAGGTAGTTCTTTTTGCGGTTGGTTACCACGCCAGCTTCCACCAGCGTCATGATGCCGTCACCGATCATCTCGGTGTGCACGCCCAGATCCTTCTTGTGCGTGAGCTGCATCACCACGGCGTCCGGAATGGCACCGTAGCCGATCTGCAGCGTGGCACCGTCCGGGATCATGTCGGCCACGTATTTGCCGATGGCTTCCTGCACCGGGCCGATGGTGGGCAGGCCTACGGTGCTGACCGGAGTCTCGTCCTCGACGATGGCGGTCACGTCGGAAATGTGCACATGGCAGTTGCCATAGGAGAACGGCACGTTGGGGTTCACTTCAAACACCACCGCACGCGCCTTCCTGATGGCAGCCATGGTGTAGTCGGTGCCCAGGCTGACGGAGAAGTAGCCGTGGTTGTCCATGGGAGAGACCAGCGCAAACACCACGTCGGCGGGCATCTGGTTGTTCTCGTACAGCATGGGCATTTCGGAGAAATAGTTGGGGATGTAGTCCCCCCAGCCGCCGTCCACCGCGTTGCGCGTGTGGCCGCTCAGGAAGTAGGCCACGGGACGCACGTTCTCGGCGGTTTCCGGATCGAAATAGTCGAACTTGCGCACCGGCAGGATCTGCGACACCTTCACGTCGCGGAAGTTGCGGCGCTGCTCGGAAAGGGCCGTCATCAGGGCCGGAGGCTCGCCCACGCCAGTAGGCACCACCACCGTGTTTCCGTTGTGCACCAAGCCCACGGCATCGGCGGCAGACATGCGTTTTTCTTGGTATTGAGTCTGGAAAGACATTCTTGCTCCTGTGTTTCGTACGTGCTAGATCAGGGATTATCCTAGCCTGCTATCCTACTATGCAATCCTGGTGACGGGCGAATTCAGTAGCCCTGAAAGGGTAACGCTCATACAAAAAACCACGCGCGTACACAAGGCGTACGCGCGTGGCTGTCCGGGGGAAAAAGCCGCGTCAGGCGAGCTTGTTGGAACGGCGCCAGATGCCCATGGCCGCAGCATCCTTGATCAGCTGGTCACGGAAGTCCGGATGCGCGATGTTGATCAGCGCTTCGGCACGCTGCCAGGTCGACTTGCCCTTCATCTGGGCGTAGCCGAACTCGGTCACCACGTAGTGCACCAGCGAACGCGGGCAGGTCACGATGGAGCCGGGCGACAGTGTGGGCACGATGCGCGAAGCCATGGTGCCGTCCTTCTGCTTGTAGGTGGAGCCGATGCAGATCAGGCCCTTGCCACCTTCCGAGTTGAAGGCGCCCAGAATGAAGTCGAGCTGGCCACCGGTGCCGGAAATCTGGCGCGTACCGGAAGACTCGCTCGACACCTGCGTGAACAGGTCCACCTCGATGGCATTGTTGATCGCGAACACCTTCGGGTTGCGGCCGATCACGCAGGGATCGTTGGTGTAGTCCACCGGGTAGATGGCGGCTGCCGGGTTGTTGTCGAGGAAGTCGTACAGCTTCTGCGAACCCATGGCAAAGGTGTACACCATCTTGCCCTGGTCAATACCCTTGTTCTTGCCGGTGATGCGGCCGGCCTCGTACATGTCGACATAGGAGTCGGCCAGCATCTCGGTGTGCACGCCCAGGTCCTTCAGGTCGCTGTGCGCGATCATGGAGCCCACGATATTGGGCAGCGCGCCAATGCCCAACTGGATGGTGGCACCGTCCTCGAGCAGCTGCATCACGTGCTTGGCGATGCCCATGTCGGCCTCGCTGGCCTGGGTTTCGGGCAGCTGCACCAGCGGCGTGTTGGGGCCCTCGATCACCATGTCGATTTCGGAAATGTGGATGCCCTCGTCACGGCCACCCAGGCAGCGCGGCACCGTGGTGTTGACTTCCAGAATCGCCTTCTTCGCCTTGCGCAGATAATCCGGCGTCATCGAGCAGCTGGTCGAGAAGTTGAAGAAACCGTTGGCATCCATGGGAGTGACCTGGGCCACCGCCACGTCCGGGCTCTCGTACAGGCGCACTGCCTTCGGGCCCTGGTGGTAGGAGAAGGGAATGTAGCTTGCCAGGCCGCGCTCGGCGTACTTGCGGCCCAGACCGGAGAAGTGCCAGTCGTTCCAGATGAAGGATTCGCGGGCCGGATCAGCCTCGACGCAGGCCAGCGGCTTCAGGCGCGTGGTGGTGATCAGGTTCACATCCTGCAGTTCGCTGCAGCGTGCGGCCAGCGCCGCGTCGAATGCCTCGACGTTCTGCGCGAACTCGCCGACAAATACCGTGTCGCCCGACTTCACCACGGCGGCCGCCACTTCGGCGGAGACATGCTTTTGTTGATACAGATTTTGCTCGTTCATTCCCATGGTCAACCCCTCCATTACAACTAGTAGGATTTTACCATTGTCAATAGGGGAATTCGCCAGCAAAGCCGCACCGGCACACCATGAATCCCGGGGTGGTCATGCCCCGGGCACGGGACGCCCCCACACACTGGCTCCCCCGGTCGATTTGGCATAATCGCAAGATGCCGTGGACACTGCATGTCCGGCATCACCTCACAAGGAATTCCCCGTGCCCGCCTACCGTTCCAAGACTTCCACGCATGGCCGCAACATGGCCGGCGCCCGCGCCCTGTGGCGCGCCACCGGCATGACCGACGCCGACTTCGGCAAGCCGATCATCGCCATCGCCAACTCCTTCACCCAATTCGTTCCCGGCCACGTGCACCTGCACGACCTGGGCCAGTTGGTGGCACGCGAAATCGAGGCGGCCGGCGGCATCGCCAAGGAATTCAACACCATCGCCATCGACGACGGCATTGCCATGGGCCACAGCGGCATGCTGTACAGCCTGCCCAGCCGCGACCTGATCGCCGACAGCGTGGAATACATGGTCAACGCACATTGCGCCGACGCGCTGGTCTGCATCAGCAACTGCGACAAGATCACCCCCGGCATGCTGATGGCCGCCATGCGCCTGAACATCCCGACCATCTTTGTCTCCGGTGGTCCGATGGAAGCCGGCAAGGTCATCGCCATTGCCGACGGCAACAAGGTCGAACGCAAGCTGGACCTGATCGACGCCATGATCGAGGCCGGCGACAGCAGCGTCTCCGACGAGACCGTGGCCCAGGTCGAGCGCAGCGCCTGCCCCACCTGCGGCTCCTGCTCCGGCATGTTCACCGCCAACTCCATGAACTGCCTGACCGAGGCGCTGGGCCTGTCGCTGCCCGGCAATGGCTCGCTGGTGGCCACCCATGCGCAGCGCAAAGAGTTGTTCCTCGAAGCCGGCCGCGTCGCCGTGGAACTGGCGCGCCGCTACTACGAGCAGGATGACGCCAGCGTGCTGCCGCGCAGCATCGCCACCAAGGCCGCATTCGAGAACGCCATGAGCCTGGACATCGCCATGGGCGGCTCCACCAACACCATCCTGCACCTGCTAGCCGCCGCCAGCGAAGCCGGCGTGGACTTCAAGATGGCCGATGTCGACCGCCTGAGCCGCGTCGTTCCGTGCCTGTGCAAGGTGGCACCGGCCACACAGAAGTACCATATGGAAGATGTGCACCGCGCCGGCGGCGTGATGGCCATCCTGGGCGAACTGGACCGTGCCGGCCTGATGCAGACCGGCGTCAGCACGGTGCACGCACCCACGCTGAAGGACGCCCTGCAGCAGTGGGACGTGATGCAGACCGCCGAAGGCAGCGCGGCGCACCAGCGCTTTGTTGCGGCACCGGGCGGCATCCGCACCACGCAGGCCTTCAGCCAGAGCCGCGTCTACCCCAAACTGGACGTGGACCGTGCCGAAGGCTGCATCCGCGACAAGGAACACGCCTACTCGCTGGAAGGCGGGCTGGCCGTGCTGTTCGGCAACCTGGCCGAGCGCGGCTGCGTGGTCAAGACTGCCGGCGTCGATGAAAGCATCTGGAAGTTCAACGGCCGCGCCCGCGTGTTCGAAAGCCAGGACGCCGCGGTCGAAGCCATCCTGGGCGACCAGGTGGTGGCCGGCGACGTGGTGGTGATCCGCTACGAAGGCCCCAAGGGCGGCCCGGGCATGCAGGAAATGCTCTACCCCACCAGCTACCTCAAGTCCAAGCACCTGGGCAAGGCCTGCGCGCTGCTCACCGACGGCCGCTTCTCCGGCGGCACCTCGGGCCTGTCCATCGGCCACGCCTCGCCCGAAGCGGCCGAGGGCGGCACCATCGGCCTGGTGGAAGAAGGCGACACCATCGAGATCGACATCCCGAACCGCCGCATCCACCTGGCCGTGAGCGACGAGGTGCTGGCCCAGCGCCGCGCCGCCATGGAAGCCCGCGGCAAGCAGGCCTGGAAGCCGGTCAACCGCGACCGCACGGTGTCCGCCGCGCTGCGTGCATACGCCGCGATGACGACCAGCGCCGATACCGGTGCGGTGCGTGACGTGTCGCAAGTGGAGCGCTGAGCAACGCTCAAACCTATGAACCTGCAGGCGGCGGAGTGCCGCCTGCAGCTCCCTTCAAAACCTGACGATGCGCCCATCCGACTACGCGCGGCTGCTCCTGCTGGGCGCCATCTGGGGATTCAGCTTCCTGTTCATGCGCATGGTGGCGCCGGTCATCGGCGCCATCCCTACCGCGTTCTTCCGGGTGCTGTTTGCCTCGCTCGGACTCATCGTGATCCTGCTGGCCTTGCGCACGCGCTGGGATTTCCGGGGCAAGCTGCGCCAGACGCTGCTGCTGGGCGCCATCAACTCGGGCGTTCCCTTCCTGATGTACACCCTGGCGGCACGCCTGCTGCCGGCCGGGTATTCGGCCATCTTCAATGCCACCGCACCGCTCATGGGCGTGCTCATCGGCGCCCTGTTCTTCCATGAAGCTGCCACGGCGCGCAAGCTGATCGGGGTGACCGTGGGCCTGGCCGGCGTCACCCTGCTGACTGCGGTGGGGCCGGTTGCCATGGGCTGGCCGGAACTGCTGGGGGCACTGGCCTGCCTGGTCGCAACCAGCTGCTACGGGATTTCGGGCTTTCTCACCCAGCGCTGGATTCACGAGCGCGGTGGCCTCAACCCAAAACTGGTAGCCACGGGCAGCCAGTTCGGGGCCACCCTGCTGTTGCTGCCGTTCTTTGCGGCTTCCGCCACGCTCGCGCCACCGCCGAGCTGGGGCAACCCGTCACTCTGGCTGGCACTGGCCGCGCTGGGCCTGCTCTGCACCGCCTGGGCCTACATCCTCTTCTTCCGCCTGATGGAGAATATCGGCCCGGTACGCTCCCTCACTGTCACCTTTCTGGTACCCGCTTTCGGCGTCCTCTGGGGCGTCCTCTTCCTGGGCGAGCAGGTGTCCTGGGCGCATCTGGCGGGAGGCGGCATGATCGGCCTGGCCCTGTGGCTGGTGGTGTCGCATCCGGGGCAGAAAGCGGCACGCCCCTGACAAGCTGGCTGCGACCTTCCAGGGCGATTGCAGAAAAGACAAGGCCCACCGAAGTGGGCCTTGCAGGAATGCCGGAGGCAGTCAGTCAGTCAGTATCAGCTGTTGGGCTTCTTCAATGCCTGACCGTGCTCGTCACCGGCCTCGATGGAAGCAGTGTCGTCGGCAATGATGCTCAGGTCGCGCTTGCTGCGCTGCGCCGCGTTCGGGCGCTCGATCAGCCAGTACAGCGTCAGGCCGATCACCACGGCGTACACGGTGGCCTTGGCATCGGGCATGGCCAGCGTCACGGCCACGATACCGGCCACGCCGCGCTCGGCGGAGTTCTTCAGTTCTTCCATGCCCACCATGATGCAGATGTAGGCCGTCAGCACCAGCGTCAGCGACAGGGCAATCGGCAGCACGGGCTTGAACACCGACACCAGCGGCAGCATGAAGATGGCCAGCAGGCCGGTGATCCAGAAGGTACCGCCACCGGAATAGATGGAGTCCATCGCCTTGCGGCCCAGGGCGTAGCGCTCGGCCACGGTGGCGTGTGCCGCCGTCCACAGCGGGCCGGCCAGACCCGGCCACGGAGCCAGCAGGGCATGCAGGCCGTTGCGCAGCGCGGTCACGATGTGCACGCGGGTCACGTCCAGTTCGATCTTCTCGTCCTGGCGAAGGTGGTCCACGCGCTTGCACAGGGCAAAGCCGACCAGGATGTCACCGAAGGCGATCACGTAGGCGATGATGGCGGTGGGAATGGCCAGCAGGAACATGTCGGCGCTGGGCATGCCGGTGTTGTAGACGAGGTAGTTCATCATCAGCGCGAAGTTCGGCTCGGTGATGCCCCACTCGATGTCGGGCAGCGGGTACTCGCTCACCGCCCAGCCGATGCCCATGGCGATCAGCATGCCGGGGATCATGCCGAAGTTCGAGATCATCTTGGCGAAACGGTTGGTTTCGACGATGTGCTTGAACGACAGCGAGAACAGGATATAGGCCGACACGATGGAGCCGATCAACAGGGAGATCGGGGTTGCGTCGATGCGGCCGCCGGTCTTCAGCTCACCCATCATGGCGGCGATACCGGCACCGATGATGATGCCGGACTTCAGCGAGTTCGGAATCAGCGTCACCAGCTTGTTGCCCAGGCCGGTCAGGCCCAGCACCAGGAAGATGATGAACACTTCAAGCTGCAGCGCGAACATGGCGCGCACGGCCTCCGGGCCGGGTTCGAAGTTCTGCAGGTAGAGCAGCACGACCGGAATTGCCGGCGTGATCCAGCCCGGCACCAGCGGCACGCCCATCAGGGCCGGCAGCAGGTAGCCGACACCGGCCACCACACAGAAGGCCAGCGCCGCCTCGTACGGCATGGCCAGGTACTTCATCAGCAGCGGAATCATGCCGAGGCTGACGACAAACATGAACAGGCCCTGCACCATTTCGGGGAATTCCCAGCGGTAGTGGATGAAGGGCAATCGGATCTTGAAGGGGCCGGCTTTCCAGAACGGGTGTTCGGTGCCGTATTCGCGTTGAATGGCCATGGGTATCTAATTGTTAAAAGAGTGACAAACACAGGGTTTATACCAATTACTCAGCAAAAACACTGATAGGGTTTACCCTAGTGCGGTATTGCCATGGATTTGTCATCGATCTGTCGCAAGATACCATTGCTTACACCATTCTTACCGGATGCGACACAATCGGACTAGTCTGACAGCGCCCTCTTCTTTCTGCCGGCATACTGCGAAAGACCACCATCCCCAAGGAATTGTTCCCATGCTGATCGCTGCCCCCCAGCCCCTCTCCGCTGCGCCTCGCAGGCATTTTCTGGCAGCCGCCTGCCTGTCCGTGATGTTGGCTGCCTGCGGCGGCGGAGGTGGCGGCAGCGGTAGCAGCGAGCCCCCTGGCAACCTGGGAGACCTGCGTGACGCACAAGCCATCAACACGTTGACAGCAGCCAGCATTTCGCAGGCTGCAGCACAGCCGGACAGCTGGTTCAAAGGCCTTGCGGCACGCTACGATGTCAAGACCTATCGCCTGAATTACATTACCTCGGATGCTGCGGGACGCAAGCTGCTTGCCTCGGGGCTGCTGAGCGTACCGGTCAAACCGGACGGCGCATCCAGCCCCGTCCTCAGTTATCAGCATGCCACCATCTTCCGCAACGCCGAGGCGCCGTCGCAGAACGTGGTAGCGTCCGAACCGCCAGCGCAACTGGCCGCACAGGGCTATATCGTGGTCGCGGCAGATTACATCGGCTTTGGTTCTTCGTTCGGCACACAGCATCCCTACATGGAAGCCACTCCGACGGCACGCGCGGTGGTCGACATGCTGCAAGCCAGCCGCGCATGGCAATCGCAGAACCAGGTCCGGGACAACGGGCAGCTGTTCATGATGGGCTATTCCGAAGGCGGCTACGCCACCATGGCCGCCCACCGTCTGATCCAGCAGACCGGCGGGTCCATGCTGGGCAGCCTGAAGGCGGCGGTTCCGGGCGCTGGGCCGTATGATGTCAAGGCCGCACTGGACGGCCTGCTGGAGCAGACCGTGGCAAAGTACCCGGAGCTGCAAGGGATTGTCACCCCTGAAAACCTGAGCCAGCTCGGCGACACCACACGCAAGCGCCTGCGCCAGCTGATGGTGCTGGTGCTGCTGCACAACAATCAGGGGGATGTGGTGTTCCGTGTCGATGGCATCGACCGCTATCTGGCGGGGGACCTGGACGGCCTGGCCAGATACAACAGCGTGCACCTGGGCTGGGCGCCGACCGCGCCGGTCTACCTGTTCCACGGCAAGGATGACAAGACCGTGCCCTATGCAGCCTCCACCTCCGCACTGCAGGCACTGCGGCAGCAAGGGGCGACGGCCGTGTCACTCACCGATTGCACGGCCAGCCCTGCGGACCACCTCCCTTGCGTGCCGGAATACCTGCGCTTTGCCCTGGACAGGATGGGCGCGCTGGCGCAGAACCTTTAAGCACAGTCGGGCAGGGGATGCCTCAGGCCATCTCCAGCCAGATCGTGACCGGCCCGTCATTGACCAGGGCCACCTGCATGTCGGCCGCGAAAATCCCGGTGGCGACCTCGGGATGGAGCTTTCGGGCCTGCGCCACGGTGTAGTCATACAGCGCCTGCCCCAGCGCCGCAGGCGCTGCGCCGGTAAAACTGGGCCGGTTTCCCCCGCTGCAATCCGCAGCCAGCGTGAACTGGCTGACCAGCAGCAGTCCGCCCGCCGTGCTAGCGCCATCCAGATCCTGCACGCTGCGGTTCATCTTTCCCGCAGCATCGCTGAAAATCCGCAGTTTGAGGATCTTGGCCAGCAGCCGGTCGGCCACGGCCTCGGTATCCTGCGGTTCGGCGCACAGCAGCACCAGCAAGCCGGGGCCGATCTGCCCCGTCACGGCGCCATCGACCGTGACGCTGGCTTCACGCACCCGTTGCAGCAAGGCTTTCATGCGTCGGTGCCTTCCGCGGTCGTGGCACGCGCCAGCACGGCCTCGCGCAGCATGGGCAGGCCCTCCACGCCCCAGAACACCTCCGGAGTGCCGCCCTCCTCTTCCGGCAGCAGCACGCAGGTGGGCACGCCGAAAACGCCGTGCGCAATGGCCGCCTCGCCAATGGCGAACAATTCCTGCTTCACTTCCGAGTCAGCCGGATCCCGCACGGCCGGCAGGTCTCGCACCAACTCCTGCCACACTGCTTCGCGCAGGGCCGGATCATCGGCATCACGGCCGCCCTGCCAGATCGCATCGAACAGCGTTTCGCACACATGGCGGCCGGGCTGCCCCTGCGGGCTGGCGGCCAGCGCCATGCGCAACCAGGGGATGGACGAAAACGGATGGCTCGCCGGCAGGGCAAACTCCAGTCCCTGTTCGCGCGCCAGCCAGCCGGCATGGCGAAACAGCCATTCGCGCTTGGGCGGCAGGCTCACCGGAACGGGCGTGCCATGCGCTTTCAGCAGCGCTCCCAGCACCAGCGGCCGATACACCATCTGGTAGGGCAGACCAAACAGCGTGCGCGGCAAGGCATGGAAGGCCACATAGGCGTAGGGCGAGACGAAATCGAAATAAAAGTGGATGACAGGCATGGCGGCAGAACTCCTCAGCGTGGCACGGCGGCCTGGCTGCGCGCCATCAGCGCCTGCCAGATCGCTTTCTTCTCGTCCTCGTCCAGCACCGACCAGTGGGCGATTTCATCCAGCGTGCGCCAGCACCCGCGGCACTGGCCGCTGGCCGGATCGATCTGGCAGACGTTGATGCAGGGGGACGGGACTTGCGGCATGGCGAGCGCACAGGCGATGCGCTCCGCGAGCTTGCGGCTTTCTGCCGCCCGGTTGGATACGGAGGAACTGGGCATGGACGCATTATCCAGGCAAAAGAAAGGGCCACCCCGTGGCCCCCGGAAAGCTCCCGTACCCGCTCAGGCGCAAGCGGCCGACGCGCGCTTGGTCAGCAGCGCGCGCGCCACGCGCGAGCCGGACGGACGGCCCAGGAAGTCGCTGATCATCTGGCCGGCGTCAATCAGCTTGTCCAGGTCGATGCCGGTATCGATACCCATGCCGTGCAGCATGTAGACCACGTCCTCGGTCGCCACGTTGCCCGTGGCGCCCTTGGCGTAGGGGCAGCCGCCCAGGCCGGCCACAGATGTTTCATGCTGCCACACGCCCATCTGCACCGCAGCCAGCGTATTGGCCAGTGCCTGGCCGTAGGTGTCGTGGAAGTGGCCGCTGATCTGGTCCACGCTGAAGTGCTTGAGCGTAGCCTCGATGGCACGCTGCACCTTGAGCGGGGTGCCGACGCCGATGGTGTCGGCCACGGCCACCTGCTGCACGCCGATGTTCTTCAGCAGGCCGGCCAGGTATTCCACGCGCTCGGGCGCAATCTCGCCCTCGTAGGGGCAGCCCACGGTGCAGCTCATGGCGGCACGCACTTTCATGCCCGCCGCCAGCGCGGCCTCGACCACCGGAGCGAAACGCTCGATGCTCTCGGCGATGGAGCAGTTGATGTTCTTCTGGCTGAAGGCCTCGCTGGCCGCACCGAACACGGTCACTTCATCCGGCCGGGTCAGCACGGCTGCCTCATAGCCCTTCATGTTCGGCACCAGCACCGAGTAGACCACGCCCGGCTTGCGCTGGATCGCGTTCATCACCTCGGTGTTGTCGCCCATCTGCGGTACCCACTTGGGGCTGACGAAGCTGGTGGTTTCCAGCTTGGTCACGCCGGCATCCACCAGGCGATGGATCAGGTCCACCTTGATGTCGGTCGGCACGGTCTGCTTTTCGTTCTGCAGGCCGTCGCGCGGACCGAGTTCGATGATCTGGGCCTTGGTCGGCAGGGACATGCTCATCGTGCTGCTCCTTTACGCCGACTTCAGGGTCAGCAGTTCATCGCCGTCCTGCACCTGGTCGCCCGGGGCAAACAGCAGTTCGACCACTTCGCCATCGGCCGGTGCGGAGATAGTGTGCTCCATTTTCATGGCCTCCATCACCGCCAGCGGCTGGCCCTTGGTGACCTTGTCGCCGGCCTTGACGGCGAAGGACACCACCTTGCCCGGCATCGGCGCCGTCAGGCGGCCACCCTCGCCACCCTCGCCGGAGTGGAACAGGGAGTCGACCACGGTAATTTGACTGGAGCCACGCTGGCTGAACACGTTCAGTTCCTCGCCATCCAGCCAGGCCTGCAGCACCTGGCGGTCTTCGCCGTAGCGCACGTCCATGCGGCCGTCATCGCGCTCTTCCACGATCAGCGGGCCTTCGGTCAGGATTTCGGGGCGCAGCGTGCCGTCCGGCTTGCTGATCACGATGTAGTAGCTGCCGTCGTGCTCGTAGCGCAGGTCTGCCTGCAGCGGCTGGTCGCGGTACATCAGCTGGAACTGGCGGCTGAAACCGCCATAGGCGCGCCAGCCGTCGCGGCGGCTGAACGGGTCCTTGCCCTGCAGCTGCTTGTTCTCGTTGAAGATGCGGTGGCCGATGGCGGCTGCCACGCTCATGGGCATGCCCAGGCTGTCCTGGCCGAACAGCACGTCGGCTTCGCGCGGAATCAGCGCGGTATCGAGCCTGGCCTGGCTGAAGGACTCGGTGGCCAGGATCTGGCGCAGGAACTGCACGTTGGTGGTCAGACCGACGATACGCATATGCGCCAGCGCGCCGTCCAGGCGGGCCAGCGCCTGCTCGCGGTCGGCACCCCAGACGATCAGCTTGGCGATCATGGAGTCGTAGAACGGGCTGATGGCATCGCCTTCACGCACGCCGGAGTCCACGCGCGCGTCAGCACGTTCGAAGGTCACGCTCCATTCGGGCGTGCGGTACACCTTCAGCGTGCCGGTCACCGGCAGGAAGTTGTTCTCGGGATTCTCGGCGTTGATACGTGCCTCGATGGCGTGGCCCTTGATCTGCAGCTCTTCCTGCGTCTTGGGCAGTTTTTCGCCGGAGGCGACGCGCAGCTGCCACTCGACCAGGTCGGTGCCGGTGATGGCTTCGGTCACCGGGTGCTCCACCTGGAGGCGGGTGTTCATTTCCATGAAGTAGAACTTCATCTCTTCCGGCTTGTCGTAGCCACCCGGCTGCTCGACGATGAATTCCACCGTGCCGGCGCCCACGTAGTTCACCGCGCGGGCGGCGGCCACGGCGGCCTCGCCCATCTGCTTGCGCAGCTCGGGCGTCATGCCGGGAGCGGGCGCTTCTTCCAGCACCTTCTGGTGGCGGCGCTGCACGGAACAGTCACGCTCGAACAGGTACACGTAGTTGCCATGCGTATCGCCAAATACCTGGATCTCGATGTGGCGCGGACGCAGCACATATTTCTCGACCAGCACGGCGTCATCACCGAAGCTGTTGATGGCTTCGCGCTTGCAGGATTCGAGCGCAGCGGCGAAATCTTCGGCCTTCTCGACCAGACGCATGCCCTTGCCACCGCCACCGGCGCTGGCCTTGATCAGCACGGGGTAGCCGATGCGGTCGGCTTCCTTCTTCAGCAGTTCGGGATCCTGATCGGCACCGTGGTAGCCCGGCACCAGCGGCACGCCGGCCTGCTCCATCAGGCGCTTGGATTCGGCTTTCAGGCCCATGGCCAGAATGGCGGAGGCGGGCGGGCCGATGAACACCAGGCCGGCATCGGCACAGGCCTGGGCAAATTCCTCGTTCTCGCTCAGGAAACCATAGCCCGGGTGGATCGCCTGGGCGCCCTTGGCCTTGGCAGCATCGATGATGCGCTGCCATTGCAGGTAGCTGTCCTTGGGCGCGCTGCCCCCCACGTGCACGGCCTCGTTGCACAGCTGCACGTGCTTGGAGCGGGCATCGGCATCGGAATACACCGCCACCGTCTGCACGCCCATGCGGCGCGCCGTGGAAGCCACGCGGCAGGCAATTTCGCCGCGGTTGGCAATCAGGATTTTCTTGAACATCACAGTCTCCTTGGTATCTATTGTCGGGATCAAGCGGCCGTCAGGGTGACGGCGCCGGCTCCGCCCCGAACCATGTTTTCAAACGGCGAATGGCGGCGCGCAGAAAGCGCACCAGAAGAATCGTTACGAGCACCATCAGCACCACGGCCACCAGCAGCACCACGCCAAAGATGACGGGCTGGTTGACCGCAAGCCAGACGATGCCGACCACCAGCCCGTCCTCGAACAGGCTGGCCGCCACGTTGCTGAAAGGCTCGGGCGAAGTATTGATGGCAGCGCGCGTGGTGGTCTTGGCGGCCTGGCTGGTGGCAGCCAGGGTACCGCCCAGAATGGTGGCCACCAGCGTCATGGTGCCGCCATCGGCTCCGAACACGCTGCCGGCCAGCGCGGCGCCGGCGGGAATGCGGATCACGCTGTTGGCCAGATCCCAGACACTGTCCAGCCCCGGGATCTTGTCGGCAAAGAACTCCATGAACAGCATGAAGCCGCTGGCGGCGAGCACGACCGGACTTTGCAGCATGTGCATGCTCTCGGGCAGTGGCACCCAGCCCAACAGGCCGATCAGGCCGGTGATGAACACCACCGCGTACAAGCGGAAGCCGCTGGCCCAGCCAAGCGCGCCGGCCAGCGCCAGCATGCCTGCCATGTCCATGCGGCCAAGGGCCTGACCCGCGACATCTCCCGCTGCATGCCCCGCACCGCTCATGGCAACGCCGGCCTGCTGCAGGTAGGGCAGCAACTGCTGCCACCATTGCATGAGGGTTTCCGTCATGGCTTCCTCCTCCCGGACTCCGCAGCACGGCCCTGCGCCTGCTCTATGGGGAGCAGGGTCACAGCCGTGGAAATGCGGATGAAGTTCATGAGGATCTCAGGCATGGCAGCGCGGCAGGACGCTCAGTCCTTTTTCTCGAGCCAGGACGGCTTGCGCTTCTGCAGGAAGCTCTGCACGCCCTCGCGGCCCTCTTCGCTGGCACGGATGTCGGCAATGCCGGCCACCGTGTCTGCGATCAGTTCGGGGGTGATTTCCTGTTCGGCCACGTCCTGCACCAGCTGCTTGCAGGCCTTGACGGCCGCCGGACTGGCCATGCACAGGGCCTTGGCGATCTCTGCCACCTTGGCGTCGAGTTGCTCGGCCGTGACCAGTTCGTGCACGAAGCCGATGCGGTGCGCTTCCTTGGCATCAAAGCGTTCGGCCGTGAGGAAGTAGCGGTGCGAGGCGCGCGGGCCCATGGCACGGATCACGTAAGGGCTGATGGTGGCCGGGATCAGGCCGAGCTTGACTTCGCTCAGGCAGTAGTTGGCGGTGTCCACGCTGACCACCATGTCGCAGGCAGCCACCAGACCCATGCCGCCGGCATAGACGTCGCCCTGCACGCGGGCAATGGTCGGCTTGGGGCAGGTATAGATCACGCGCAGCATCTCGGCCAGCTTGCCCGCGTCGGCGAGGTTCTCGTCGCGCGTGTAGTCGGCCATGCGGCGCATCCAGTTCAGGTCGGCGCCGGCGCAAAAGGCCGGGCCTTCGGCCGCCAGTACCACGCAGCGCACGTCGGCGTTGTTGCCGATGTCGGTGAAAGCCTGGGTCAGCTCGGCGATGACTTCATCGTTGAAGGCATTGCGCACGTCCGGACGGCTCAGCGTGAGGGTGGCCACATGGCCTTCGATGGTGGTCACGAGTGCGGTCATGAATCAAACTCCGTCTTGTCGTTATGACTGGCTGCCGCGGCCGGTGCGCGCTGCACGCAGGCCGTGGCGATCCAGGAAGCTGGCCACGCGGGGCTGCCAGATTCCCGGAAAATGGGTAAACAGGGCATGGCCGTCGGCGCCCACGCGCCCCACGTCCACAAACTCGCCGGTGCCGCCGATGCGGCTGTAGGCGTCGAACCACTGCTTCGGTACAGTGGCACCGAAATAGCGGTCGTTGCTGGCATAGAGCCAGAGTGTCGGCACCCGCACGGCGGTGCCGAAACTGCGCAGCTGCTGCGCCAGCGGAAAGGTGGAACAGGGTTGGCCAGGGCGCAGCCTGGAATCACCTCCGGCTCCGCCAGACACATTCACCACCGCCTGCAGGCCAGCCGGCTTGCGCGCCGCAACTGCCAGCGCAACGATGCCGCCATAGGAGTGGCCCACCAGCACGGTGCGGTCCTGCGCTATCGCGGGGCGCTTGCGCACCGCCTCGAGCACGGCCAGAGTCTGGTCGGCCGCAGCCTGGAAGCCCGGGCCGAACTCGCGCCGCTCGCAGTTGCCGGAAGCCTCCACATCGCGCCCGCCGGTCACGCCGTAGCCGATGCGCGTAGGCACCGCCACCACGTAACCGCGCTTGACGAAGAAGTCGACCGCTGCCGAGAAGCGGGCCCGGCCCATGTCCGCCTTGGCCGCGCTGTCGGCCGGACGGCCGTGCAGGATGACGGCGACCGGTGCCACGCCCTTGCGCGCATCGTCGCGGAACAGCGAGGTGCGGACCAGCCGCGTTTCGCTCTGGCCGTAACGGTCCTGAACGGTGACCGGCACCTCCAGCCGCTCCTCCTGCAGGCGCGCCTGCGCACTGGCCGCCACGGCGGCCAGCGTTGCAAGAAGGAACAGCTTGCGCAGCACGGCCCGTCCTGCGTCTTACATGCGGAAGATACCGAACTTCGGCTCTTCGATCGGGGCGTTGTACGCTGCGCTCAGGCCCAGGGCCAGCATGCGGCGCGTGTCGGCCGGATCGATGATGCCGTCGTCCCACAGGCGAGCGGTAGCGTAGTAGGGGTGGCCCTGCTCTTCGTACTGCTGGCGGATCGGGGCCTTGAAGGCCTCCTCTTCCTCGGCAGACCAGGTGCCGCCCTTGGCCTCGATGCCATCACGGCGCACGGTAGCCAGCACACCAGCCGCCTGCTCGCCGCCCATCACGGAGATGCGGGCATTCGGCCACATCCACAGGAAGCGCGGGCTGTAGGCGCGGCCGCACATGCCGTAGTTGCCGGCGCCGAAGGAGCCGCCGATCACCACGGTGAACTTGGGCACGTTGGCAGTGGCCACCGCCGTCACCATCTTGGCGCCGTGGCGGGCAATGCCCTCGTTCTCGTACTTGCGGCCGACCATGAAGCCGGTAATGTTCTGCAGGAACACCAGCGGGATCTTGCGGTGGCAGCACAGCTCGATGAAATGGGCGCCCTTCTGTGCGCTCTCGCCGAACAGAATGCCGTTGTTGGCAATGATGCCGACCTTCATGCCCTCGATGCGGGCAAAGCCGCACACCAGCGTGGTGCCGAAGCGGGCCTTGAATTCGTCCAGTTCGGAGTCATCCACGATACGGGCAATCACTTCGCGCACGTCAAACGGTTTGCGCGTGTCGGTCGGGATGATGCCGTAGAGTTCCTTGGCGTCGTAGCGCGGCGGCTTGGGCTCGGCGTACTGCGGCAGGTCGGCTTTCTGGTGGTTCAGGTTGTCCACGATGCTGCGCGCCAGCGACAGCGCGTGCATGTCGTTCTGCGCCAGGTGGTCGGCCACGCCGGACAGGCGGGTGTGCACATCGCCACCGCCCAGGTCTTCGGCCGTCACCACCTCACCGGTGGCCGCCTTCACCAGCGGCGGGCCGCCCAGGAAAATCGTGCCCTGGTTCTTGACGATGATGGTCTCGTCGCTCATGGCCGGCACGTAGGCGCCACCGGCGGTGCATGACCCCATCACCACGGCGATCTGGGCGATGCCCTGGGCGCTCAGGTTGGCCTGGTTGTAGAAGATGCGGCCGAAGTGGTCGCGGTCCGGGAACACATCGTCCTGGTTGGGCAGGTTGGCACCGCCGCTGTCCACCAGATAGATACACGGCAGGTGGTTCTGCTGGGCGATTTCCTGCGCACGCAGGTGCTTCTTCACCGTCATCGGGTAGTAGGTGCCGCCCTTGACGGTGGCGTCGTTGCAGACGATCAGGCAGTCCACGCCGGAGACGCGGCCGATGCCGGTGATCACGCCCGCGCCGGGAGCGGAATCGCTGCCGTCACGGTCGGGGTACATGTTCATGGCGGCCAGCGGCGACAGTTCCAGGAAGGGCGTGCCGGGGTCGAGCAGCATCTCGACGCGCTGGCGCGGCAGCAGCTTGCCGCGGGCCACGTGCTTGTCACGGGCTGCCTCGGGGCCGCCCAGCGCCACGCGCTCGACGTGCTGGCGCAGGTCGTCCACAACGGCCTGCATGGCTGCAGCGTTGGCCTGGAATTCGGCCGAGCGCGCATTGAGTTTGGATTGGATAACGGGCATGGTGCAATCTCCTTGTGCGCAGGGCGCGCGCTGGCGCCCCGCTGACTTCTCGTATTCTGTGCGGCCGGCAACACAGCGCCGGCCTGGCCGATCAGGCCGTCTTGGCTTCGTGCAGGCCCAGCTCTTCCTTCATCGCGTCGCGAATCTTGAACTTCTGGATCTTGCCGGTGACCGTCATCGGGAATTCCTCGACGAAGCGCAGGTACTTGGGCACCTTGTAGTGGGCGATCTGGCCCTTGCAGAATTCGCGGATCTGCTCTTCGTCCAGCTTCTGGCCGGGCTTGGCGATGATCCACGCGCACAGCTCCTCGCCGTAGCGCTCGTCGGGCACGCCGACCACCTGCACGTCCTGCACCTTGGGATGGCGGTACAGGAATTCCTCGATCTCGCGCGGGTAGACGTTCTCGCCGCCGCGGATCACCATGTCCTTGATGCGGCCGACGATGTTGACGTAGCCCTGCTCGTCCATGGTGGCCAGGTCGCCGGTGTGCATCCAGCCTTCTTCGTCCACGGCTTCCTTGGTCTTGGCTTCATCGCCCCAGTAGCCGTGCATGACGGAGTAGCCGCGCGTGCACAATTCGCCGGAGGTGCCGCAGGCCACGGTCTCGCCGCTCTCGGGATCGACGATCTTCACTTCCAGATTGGGCTGCACCAGACCGACGGTGGAAACGCGGCGGTCCAGCGGGGTATCGACGCTGGACTGGCAGCTCACCGGGCTGGTTTCGGTCATGCCGTAGGCGATGGTGACCTGGCTCATGTGCATTTCGCTCACGACGCGCTTCATCACCTCGATCGGGCAGGGAGAACCGGCCATGATGCCGGTGCGCAGCGTGGACAGGTCGAAATCCTTGAATTGCGGGTGGTCCAGTTCGGCGATGAACATGGTGGGCACGCCATGCAGCGCCGTGCATTTCTCGTCCTGCACGGTCTGCAGCACCAGCAGCGGGTCGAACGCATCGTTGGGGTAGACCACGCAGGCGCCGTGCGTCATGCAGGCCAGGTTGCTCATCACCATGCCGAAGCAGTGGTACAGCGGCACCGGGCAGCACAGGCGGTCCTTGTCGGTCAGCTCGATGCACTCGCCGACGAACCAGCCGTTGTTCAGGATGTTGCGGTGCGTGAGCGTGGCGCCCTTGGGGAAGCCGGTGGTGCCGCTGGTGAACTGGATGTTGATCGGGTCGGTGTTCTTCAGCGTCTTCTGCACGGCCGCGACCTGCGGATCGAGCTGGTCGCCGGTGGCAATCCATTCGGAGAAGCGCTGCATGCCGGGGATCTCATCGCCCTGGCCGGCCACGTCGATCCAGACGATGCGGCGCAGCGAGGGCATGCGGGAAATGGCCAGCATGCCAGGGTGGCACTTGGGCAGTTCGGGCGCCAGTTCCTGCAGCATGCCGACATAGTTGCTGGTCTTGAAGCTGGGCATGACGATGATGGCCTTGCAGCCCACCTTGTTCACCGCATACTCCACCTCGGCCACACGGTAGGCCGGGTTGATGTTGACCAGCACCACGCCGATCTTGGCGGTAGCCACCTGCACCAGCAACCATTCGGCGTTGTTGTGCGACCAGATGCCGACGCGGTCGCCCTTCTGCAGGCCGCTCTTGAGCATGGCGCTGGCCAGTTGCGTGGCCTTGAGCTGGAGCTGGTGGTAGGTGTAGCGGATACCCTGGTGACGGCTCACCAGCACTTCGTGATCGGGATATTTGGCAACCACGCCATCAAAGTGATCGCCGATGGTGACTTCGAGCAGGGGCTTGTCGGTGTCACCCTTGTCATAGCTGTTGGGCAGCGGCGCGTTGGGGGATTGCACCACGTGGTGTTGCGGAATATCTTTGGCGTCCATCGTTGTCTCCTGAGGTTTTGACCAGTTGTTCAGTGCAGCGCCGATGACGCTCGTGCCCCATCCTGCACGCTGCACTCCTATGAAACTTGTCGAGCTCCGGGGGCACCGTCTTGTGTGCGGTACTTGCCGGCGCCGGGCATGGCTTCGCCCGGCGGCCCGTCTGCAGGTTGAACATACCCTGTCTTCTTGACGGTTAAATTACGTTGACGTAAACGTCAATACCGCGATTGTGCCAGCAAATCAGCGCCAGTGCAGCGCAACGTCATCGAGTTTTGCAACGACCTGCTGTGCGCCGGCAGACAGCAGTTGTTCCGGCGACACAACGGGATTACCCGGAAGGCACAGTCCGCACACCGTGGCACCGGCGGCCACGCCGGCACGCACGCCGGTGACGGTGTCCTCGATCACCAGGCATTGGTCCGGCGCGACCTGCAGCCGGTCCATGGCTGCCAGATAGACATCGGGATGGGGCTTGCTGCGCGGCATGTCGTGGCCGCTGAAGATCCGCCCATCAAACCAGGGCAGCAGGCCGGTGTGGGAGAGCTGCAGGCCGATCTTGTCGCGATCGGCGCCCGAAACGCAGGCGATCTGGCCACCCGTGAGCGCATGGGCCTGCCGCACCAGTTCGGCGGCGCCGGGAATGGCCTGCAGATGCGCGCGCAGGGCCACGTCGCGCCGCGCCCAGAAACTGTGCAGCCACTCGGTGGTGAAAGGCTGGCCGGTTTCCCGCTCAATGCGGGCTGCCTCGTCCTTCGTGGCCTTGCCGACGAAGAGCTGCATGCACTCCTGCAATGTCATGCGCCAGCCGCGTTCTTCCAGCATGTCGCGCAGCACGCCCATGGTAAGCGGCTCGCTGTCGACCAGCACGCCGTCGCAGTCGAACAGGACGGCAGCGAAACGGATGCGCGGGGGATTCACAGCATGTCTCCATCGACGTAATACCAGCGCAACACGCCCTGATCGTCTGCCTCTCGCACAAAACGGCTGCGCTCATGCAGGCGGATGGCGCGGCCCTGCAGGCGCGAACGGGCGACGAACTCGACCTCGGCATGGGTGGCATCGATGATGCGATGCTGGCGCACTTCCAGGCCCAGCCATTTCAGGCCGGGCTCGAAATCCAGCTCGGCGGGACGGGTGGAGGCATGCCAGGTGGCCAGCAGGTAGTCGGCACGCTGCTGCACGAAGGCGGTGTAGCGCGAGCGCATGAGGGATTCGGCATCGGGGGCCGGAGTGTTCCAGTCAGCCAAATAGCGCTGGCAACAGTCGCCGACTACCAACGCAGTTAGTTTTCCAGCATGACGCCCACATGGACATAGGAGTCGCTTTCCTTGATCTGTGCTCACTGAATTCCTATCGATCATGACCCTGGTCATTCAGCAGCACGTAGCTGCAGTTCAAATCGGCTCGGACGACCTGTGAGCAGCGTACACCCCACCACATCAACCTGTCCCATATAAACAAAATCGGAATGGTGCTTTTCACGATAGAAGAGATGAATCTCATCACCCTGCCGTTGAGCACACTGCATACGCTCTTCAGCGAAGTGATCGTTTGGCCCCTCCCAATGCAGCACCGCTCCTACCAAATAATCGCGGTACTGCTCAGACGAGCTCTGCTTATCTTGCGTGACAAACAGAATGATCTTGTTATCGCCCTTAGGAGTCACAACGCCACGCGCAATGGCCTGATAGCTTCGATAGCCCCAAAGGCTCGCTAACTCTTTACGCGAGTAATGCTGATTCGGAACGATTCTGGCAAACGACACCATTAGCTTTCCCCCTTGCAGGCATTCTATCGGTCACCACGCAAAGCCACCCGAAGCAAAGAGGGCACAGCGAAACTACACGCACAAAAAAAACCCTTCCACGTACAACGTGAAAGGGCTATCCCTCACGACGCAGAATGCTTACAGCGAACGCGTAATGATGATCTTCTGCACATCACTCGTGCCCTCGTAGATCTGGCACACGCGCACGTCGCGGTAGATACGCTCCACCGGGAAGTCGGCCGTCACGCCGTAACCACCCAGGGTCTGGATCGCCACGGAGCAGACCTTTTCGGCCGTTTCGCTGGCGAACAGCTTGGCCATGGCGGCTTCGCGCAGGCAGGGCTTGCCGGCGTCGCGCAGGCTGGCTGCATGCCAGATCAGCTGGCGTGCGGCCTCGAGCTGCGTGGCGCAGTCGGCCAGACGGAAGGCCACAGCCTGGTGCTCGATGATCGGCACGCCGAAGGCTTCACGCTCCTTGGCGTACTGCACGGCAAAGTCCAGCGCGCTGCGGGCCATGCCTACGCTCTGCGAGGCGATGCCGATGCGGCCGCCTTCCAGCGCGGACAGGGCAATCTTGTAGCCCTCGCCTTCCTGGCCGATCAGGTTCTCGGCGGGAATGCGGCAGTTGTCGAACAGAATCTGCGCCGTGTCGCTGCTGTGCTGGCCCAGCTTGTTCTCCAGGCTGGCCACTTTCCAGCCGGGGTTGTCGGTGCTCACCATGAAGGCGCTCAGGCCCTTCTTGCCGGCGTTCTTGTCGGTGACGGCAATCACCACGGCCGCCTGACCGTTCTTGCCGCTGGTGATGAACTGCTTGGTGCCGTTGATGACGTATTCGTCGCCTTCCTTCACCGCGGTGGTGCGGATGGCGGAAGCATCGGAGCCCACGTGCGGCTCGGTCAGGCAGAAGGCGCCGAGGATGTCGCCGCGGGCAGCGGGCACCAGCCATTGCTGCTTCTGCGCCTCGTTGCCGTACTTCATCAGGATGGCGTTGTAGGGGCAGTTGGTCACGGAGATGGCCGTGCTGGTGCCGCCGTCACCGGCCGCGATTTCTTCCAGCACCAGGGCCAGCGTGACATAGTCCAGACCGGCGCCGCCGTATTCTTCCGGCACGCAAATGCCATAGGCACCCAGCTCGGCCAGGCCCTTGTGCGCTTCCTTGGGGAAGCTGTGCTCCTTGTCCCACTTGGCGGCGTTCGGCCACAGCTGTTCCTGGGCAAAGGCGCGTACCGCTTCGCGGATCATCTCCTGGTCTTGTGTCAGTAGCATGGGGATTCCTTATTGATTTTTTGAAAACAAACGGTCGTGATGCCGAGGGCAGCCTGCATCACCATGTATCGTAAGCGACGCCATCGCGATGGACAAAATGTCCCGATGATGACAATGTGATTTGCGTCAAGTTCCGCCGCAGTGCGGCAGCACTGTCCTCTGCCGACAACGGGGCCGAGGGGCCGCCCATGTCGGTGCGGACCCAGCCCGGATCCAGGCAGACCATGGCCGCGCGCGGATAGCTGTGGCGCGCCGAAGCCACCGCCATGTTCAGCGCTGCCTTGCTCACGCGATACAGCCACCAATCGCTATCGGCGGCCTGCGTGATGTTGCCGAGCCCGCTGGAAATGAACCCGAACACGCCGCCCTGTCCGTTGCGCCCCGCCTCGACCAGGGGCGCCACCTGCGGGATCACCTGCATGGCACCCAGCACATTGGTGTGCATCACACGGTCGAAATCGTTTTGCGTGGGCGGGCTGGTGGCATCGGCGCGGTGGCCGACGCCAGCCACGTAGATGGCCACATCCACCGACTCGCCATCGAGCTGCCAGGCCAGGCCGCTGACGCTGGCCGGCTTGGCCACGTCCACGCGCAGGATCTGCTGCACACCCGCCTGGTGCAGGTGTTCGGCGCCGGCATCGCTGCGTGCCGTGGCAATGACACGGTCGCCGGCCGCCGCATACTGGCGCGCCAGTTCCAGGCCGATGCCGCGCGAGGCGCCGATGATGACGATGGTGGACATGGGAGGGCTCACGCAAGGCGGGCATGCCGCAGCATGCCCGCCCGTTCTGGTTCTGACCGGAATTACACCAGTTCCAGACAGACGGAAGTGCCTTCGCCGCCGCCGATGCACAGCGTGGCCAGGCCCTTCTTCAGGCCGCGCGCCTTCAGGGCGTGGATCAGCGTGACCATGATGCGGGCACCGGAAGCACCGATGGGGTGACCCAGGGCGCAGGCGCCGCCGTTGACGTTGACCTTGTCGTGCGGCACGTTCAGTTCCTTCATCAGGGCCATGGGCACCACGGCGAAGGCTTCGTTCACTTCCCACAGGTCCACATCCTCGACTTTCCAGCCGGCTTTTTCCAGGGCCTTCTGGCTGGAGTACACGGGAGCGGTGGTGAACCAGTTCGGTTCCTGCGCAAAGGTGGCCGAGCTGACGATGCGGGCCAGCGGCTTGCAGCCCAGTTCCTTGGCCTTGCTCTCGGTCATCAGCACGATGGCGGCAGCGCCGTCGTTGATGCTGGAGCTGGCGGCGGCGGTGATGGTGCCATCCTTCTTGAAGGCGGGCTTGAGCGTGGGGATCTTGTCGATCTTGATCTTGCCCGGACCTTCGTCGGTGTCGACCACGCGCTCGCCCTTGCGGTCGGCCACGGTCACGGCAGCGATCTCGTCCTTGAAGGCGCCGGCGGCGATGGCGTCCTGTGCGCGCTGCACGCTGGCCATGGCGAACTTGTCCTGGTCTTCACGGGTGAAGTTGTACTTCTCGGCGCACTCTTCGCCGAAGGTCCCCATGCTGCGGCCGGCTTCGTAGGCGTCTTCCAGGCCGTCCAGCATCATGTGGTCATACACCTTGTCGTGGCCGATGCGGTAGCCGCCACGGGCCTTCTTCAGCAGATAGGGGGCGTTGGTCATGCTTTCCATGCCGCCGGCCACCATGATGTCGGCGTTGCCGGCAGCGAGGGTGTCGGCCGCCATCATGACGGTCTTCATGGCGGAGCCGCACACCTTGTGCACGGTGACAGCGCCGGTGGACTTGGGCAGGCCGGCCTTGATCACGGCCTGGCGTGCGGGAGCCTGGCCCTGGCCAGCCATCAGCACGTTGCCGAAATACACTTCGTCGACCTGCTCGGGCTTGATGCCGGCCTGCTCGACAGCGGCCTTGATGGCCACGGCGCCCAGATCGCTCGCCGCCAGATTGGCGAAATCGCTCTGGAACGAGCCCATGGGGGTGCGCTTGGCGCCAACGATGACAATGGATTCAGCCATTTCAAGTTCTCCTGAGGTTAGGTTAACGGGTCTTGCGCTCGAAGCGCTTGTCTTGTTCATACGGGAACACGTCCAGCACTTCGCCGCGCTGGATGCGCTCCTTGTGCGCCTGCCAGAACTGCGAATCCAGCAGGTCGGCATGGTGTTTCATGAAAACCTCGCGCACGGCATCATTGCCGAGCAGGAAGGGACCGAAGGTTTCCGGAAACACGTCCTTGGGGCCGACGCTGTACCAGATTTCTCCGGACATTTCATCTTCCTCGTTGCGCGGTGCCGGCACCTTGCGGAAGTTGCAGTCGGTGATGTACTCAATCTCATCGTAGTCGTAGAAAACGACCTTGCCATGACGGGTGACGCCGAAGTTCTTCCAGAGCATGTCGCCAGGGAAGATGTTCGCAGCCACCAGATCCTTGATCGCATTGCCGTATTCGACCACCGCATGCTCCATCTGGTGACGCGAGCGACTGGTTTCCATGCCGGCGTCGAAGGCTTCCTGCAGGTACATGTTGAGCGGGATCATGCGGCGCTCAATGTAGATGTGCCTGAAAATCACCTCTTCCTCGCCATCGTCGTCGAGATCGGCGATTTCCATCTGGCTCGGGGCGAACTTGCGGATCTCCTCGATCAGGTCCTCGTCGAAGCGGTCACGCGGGAAGGCGATGTTGCGGAATTCGAGCGTGTCGGCCATGCGGCCGACACGGTCGTGGTGCTTCACCAGACGGTACTTGGACTCGATCAGCTCGCGCGTGGTTTCCTTCTGCGGCGGATAGTAGTCCTTGATGATCTTGAACACGTAGGGGAAGGACGGCAGGTCGAACACCAGCATCACCATGCCCTTGATGCCGGGGGCAATGCGGAAGTTGTCGGTGCTGTGCAGCAGGTGGAACAGGAAGTCGCGGTAGAACAGCGTCTTGCCCTGCTTGGCCAGCCCCAGTGCGTTGTAGATTTCGGCGCGCGGCATGCCGGGCATGAGGCTGCGCAGGAACTGCACGTAGGCGCTCGGCACTTCCATGTCGACCATGAAGTAGGCGCGCGAGAAGCTGAACAGCGCGCGCATGTCGTTCTCGCCGTGCAGCACGGCATCGATGTAGAGCTTGCCCTCGTGGTTGAACAGGATGGGCAGCGAGAACGCCACTTCGCGGTAGCTGTTGACGATCTTGCCCACCACGTAGGCACCCTTGTTGCGGTAGAACAGGCTGCTGAGCACCTGGATCTGGAAATTGGCACGCAGCTTGACGTCGCCGATCTGGTGCTTGAGCACCTCGACCACGCGGGTGATGTCACGCTCCAGGTCTTCGTAGGGAACGTGCAGGTTGTAGTCGGTGAGGATGGTGCGGATCGCGTCGTGCAGCTGCTCGAACTTGGGATAGTAGGCACGGAACGACGGGTGCAGCACGTCTTCCTGACACTCGATGTACTCGGTGCTGATGGCCGGCAGGATGAACAGGAAGTCGTTCCTGAAGTGGCTGTGGTGCAGGATGGTGGTGGTGACCGAGTTGAAGAAGGTTTCGGCCAGCTCGGGCTGGTGATGGTTCACCAGCAAGCCGATGTAGAACAGCTTGACCTGCTGCCACACATTCATGGGCAGCTCGTGGGCACGGAATTCGCGCTCGAGCCGCATGATGCATTCGTCCACCCGCAGGTCGTAGAACTCGATGCGGTCCCGCTGGGCGCGCTGTTGCGCGTGCCAGTCCTGCGTCTCGAAGCGGTGCTTGGCACGCCCCGATTCGGAACGGAACAGGCGATAGTGACGGTCGAAACCGTCCAGCATCGCCCTGGCAATTTCATACGCCTCAGGTGCGTCCAGTCGTTGGGGGAACATCGTGTCTCCGTGCATTTATGGTGGTTGTATTAACCTTCCATTATGCGCAGTATCGGCTGTCCCAGCTCTCCAGTGCCTGCTTGTAGACGGGCAGCAATTCATCATTGCCGCCACAGGTCATGCGCATGTCGTTCACCAGGCCGTCGCTGATGCCGTAGACCCAGCCGTGCAGGGTCACATCCTGGCCACGGCTCCAGGCATCCTTCATGACGGTGGTCTGCGCCACGTTGACCACCTGCTCGATGGCATTGAGTTCGCACAGCGCATCGAGCTTGCGCGCCTCGGGTACGCGCTGCATGCGCTTGAAGTGGCGGTCGGCCACGTCGCGCACATGGCGCAGCCAGTTGTCGGCCAGGCCCACGCGCAGGTCGAACAGCGCCGCCTTGACGCCGCCGCAGCCATAATGGCCCACCACCATCAGGTGCTTGACCTTGAGCTGGTCCACCGCGTACTGGATGGTGGACAGGCAGTTCAGATCGGTCGGAACCACCACGTTGGCCACGTTGCGATGCACGAACACCTCGCCCGGAGCCAGACCGGTGATCTGGTTGGCCGGCACGCGACTGTCGGAACAGCCGATCCACATGTATTCGGGATTCTGCTGTTCCATCAGGCCGGTGAAGAAGCCGGGACGCTTCTTTTCCATTTCGGCTGCCCACTGACGGTTGGCCTCGAACAGGTTTTCCAGCTTGTCGCGTGCGGGTAAGGTGGGGGTATCGTTCATCGCAGTCCGGTTCAGAGAAAAATGGCCGCAGTGCCTTGCAGCAGCTGCGCCATGAAGGGGGAAAAATTACATGGTTTCGGCGAACAGCTCGCGGCCGATCAGCATGCGGCGGATTTCGCTGGTGCCGGCGCCGATTTCGTACAGCTTGGCATCGCGCCACAGGCGACCCAGCGGGTATTCGTTGATGTAGCCGTTGCCGCCGAAGATCTGGATGCCGTCGCCGGCCATCTTGGTAGCCATCTCGGCCGTCCACAGGATGACGGAGGCGCAGTCCTTGCGCACCTGGCGGGCGTGGCCGCCACCTAGGGAATCCAGGTTCTTGCCGATGGTGTACAGGAAGGAACGGCCGGCCTGCAGCACGGTGTACATGTCTGCCACCTTGCCCTGGATCAGCTGGAATTCGCCGATGGACTGGCCGAACTGCTTGCGGTCGTGGATGTAGGGCACCACGTTGTCCATCACGGCCTGCATGATGCCGACCGGGCCGGCAGCCAGCACGGCACGCTCGTAGTCCAGACCGCTCATCAGCACCTTCACGCCACCGTTGAGTTCGCCCAGGATGTTCTCGGCCGGGACTTCCACGTCCTGGAACACCATCTCGCCGGTGTGGCTGCCGCGCATGCCCAGCTTGTCCAGCTTCTGGGCGGTGGAGAAGCCCTTCATGCCCTTCTCGACCACGAAGGCGGTGATGCCGCGCGCGCCCAGCTCGGGCTCGGTCTTGGCATAGACCACCATGGTGTCGGCGTCGGGGCCGTTGGTGATCCACATCTTGCTGCCGTTGAGCAGGTAGTAGCCGCCCTTGTCCTCGGCCTTGAGCTTCATGCTCACCACGTCGGAGCCGGCACCCGGCTCGGACATGGCCAGCGCACCGATGTGCTCGCCGCTGCACAGCTTGGGCAGGTATTTCTGCTTCTGTGCCTCGTTGCCGTTGCGCTTGATCTGGTTCACGCACAGGTTGGAGTGCGCGCCGTAGGACAGGCCGATGGAGGCGCTGGCGCGGCTGATTTCTTCCAGCGCGATCATGTGCGCCAGGTAGCCCATGTTGGTGCCGCCGTATTCTTCGGGCACGGTCATGCCCAGCACGCCCAGCTCGCCAAACTTCTGCCACAGGTCCATCGGGAACTGGTCGGTACGGTCGGCTTCGGCCGCGCGCGGGGCGATTTCAGCCTGGGCGAAGGTGTAGACGGCGTCGCGCAGTGCGTCGATGTCTTCGCCAAGCTGGAAGTTGAGTCCGGGCATGTTGCTCATGAAATGTCTCCTGTGGGTTCTCTATGGTTGGTAGGAATGATCCGGCAGATTATATGACGTTGACGTAAACGTCAATGACAACTTGCTGACAGCCGCACACTGCCCTGCAGCTTCGGTATATCACTTTTTGATGGCACGTTCGTTGCCGGCATTCATCATGCGATTGAGCAGCGTGCGGGCTTCCTTCTCGTGGGCCTTGACCTCCTCGAGGTTGGCCTGGATTTCTCCCAGCTGGATTTCGAGCTGGCGGCGGTGCGTGGCCAGGGTGTCGAGATACAGACGCATCTGCGGCAGCGTGTCGCGCGGGCTGTCGTACAGGTCGATGATCTGCTTGGCCTCGCTCAGGCTGAAGCCCAGGCGCTTGGCACGCAGCGTGAGCTTGAGTCGGGTCCGGTCGCGCGGGGTATAGACCCGCACACGGCGCCCTTCGCCGGTGCGCTGCGGCTGCAGCAGCCCCATGTCCTCATAGAAGCGGATGGCACGCGTGGTCAGGTCGAACTCCTTGGCCAGATCACTGATGGAATAGGTTACCCCTGTAGCCACGAACTGTCTCCCGAAGATGTGGGTGGGATGCCATACAAAAAGGCATGCTCACGATGTTGTTTTTGCATCGGATATTGTAGGGCCGCCGCTGCCCGCAGGGGAGAAAACAGGCGCCTGCGCTCTGCTACCGGTCTGCATGAAAGGCTTGCATTTAACTGAATTATTCAATGAATTCATCAGCTTATCATGCGGGCATTCGGCAAATCCACCACAAAATTGTTGCCATGGTGTCCAGATGCAGTTATTCTCGGCCGTCATGAAAAACACATTCCTTATCAAGAACAGGAGTGATGTGCTGCGTACCTTGTGCCTGGCCGCCGGCCTCGGCATGAGCAGCATGCTGCTGGGAACGGCCTGGGCACAGCCCGCCGAAGCCCTCTCCACTCCCCGGATTTCCGCCCGGCCGGCCGCTCCCGCCGGCGAGCCCTTCTCCTCCACCCCGCAGGCCGAGCCGGAGGTGTTTTCGGAAACAGCCCAGCCGGCAGTGGCCATGCCCGCCGCGCCCAGCTTCTCCCGGGATGCCCGCGTGGCCCAGGAAGGCAAGCGCAAGAGCCGTCGCAACAGCCAGCGCCCCGCCTATGCCGCGCCTGAAGTGGCCGACATCGGCCCAGGCATCGGCAAGCCGACCGAACTGCTGGCTGACGCCGAGGGCGCCTCGTTCCAGCAGGGCAAGGCTTCCTGGTATGGCGATCAGTTCCACAACCGCCTGACGGCCAATGGCGAGCGCTACAACATGAATGCCATGACGGCGGCGCACAAGACGCTGCCTTTCGGCACCATGGTGCTGGTGAAAAGCCCGGATACCGGCAAGTCGGTGATGGTGCGCATCAACGACCGTGGTCCCTACGTGCATGGCCGCATCATCGACCTGAGCCGCGCCGCAGCCACCAAGCTGGGCGTGAAGAACCACGGCGTGTACCGCGTGATGCTGTACAAGACGCGCAAGGACGGCAAGCTGCAGCGCATTGCGCAAGGCACGGAAAGCTGAGCCTTCCCGCCGCCCTCCCCGATCAAGCCCTGCCGATGCAGGGCTTTTTCGTGGGCCTTACGCCGCCAGCCACACCGGCAGGCGGCAGGCCTTGAGCTGCTGGCGCAGCAGGCGATAGTCGGGCAGGATGGATTCGACCAGTTGCCAGAAGCGCGCACTGTGGTTCATTTCTCGCAGGTGGCACAGCTCGTGCACCACCACGTAATCGATCAGCTCCGGGGCAAAGTGCAGCAGGCCCCAGTGCAGGCGAATGACGCCGCGTGCCGTGGCACTGCCCCAGCGCGTGCGGGCACTGCTGAGATGCAGCGACTGGCAGCGCACGCCCAGCAGGGGCGAGAAATGGTCGATGCGCTGCGCGAAATGCTCCAGCGCCTGCTCGCGGAACCAGCGCTGCACGCTGTGGCTGATTTGCCGGGGCTCGGTGCCCGGCGGCAGCGGCACCGCAAGTACCAGATCGGTACCGAGGGCCAGGTGCGCCGCCGGGCTCCGGCGCGGACGCGCGCCGGCAGGCTCTGTCAGGACCAGGGGCAAAGCGCCGCCCAGATAGGGCAGCAGCATGCCATGCTGCCAGTGCAGCACGTTCTGCTGGCGTGCGGGGTGCGAGGGATGGTGTTCGCGCAGCTTGCGCACGATCCAGGCGGCCTTGCGTTGCAGGATCAGTTCCACCTGGGCCAGCGGCAGGCCGCCCGGGGCGGTGACGACCAGCCCCTGGTCGGTGATGCGCATGCCCACGCTGCGCCGGCGTGCGCGTTGCAGCAGGTAGTGCACCATCTCGCCCTGCAGCAACAGCTGGCCGCTGGGCGCGGGATGCTGCAGCAGCGGAGGCGTCTGTGCGTCGGGCGACGCATGCAGCAGGGGCGAGGACAACACGGCGTGCCGCACGACAGGCAATGACGGCGCTCAGGCCGCCAGGGTGCCCTGTCCCGGAGGCACCTGGACCCCGGGATCCTCGGGCTGCGGCTCCTGCCCGATCAGGTAATGGGCAAAGGCCAGCAGGTCGGGATGCTTGATGGTGTGCTGCGGGAAGGCCTCGTCCAGCGGACGGTCCAGCCATTGCTCGCCCTCGCCGGTACACACCAGATGCGGGATGCAGCCGGCGGCAGCGGCCGCCTGCACATCGCGCAGGGCGTCACCCACACCGTGCACTTCGGACAGCTCCACCCCGTAGCGCTCGCCGATTTCCTGGAACAGGCCGGGCGCGGGCTTGCGGCAGTTGCAGGCTTCTTCCGGGCTGTGCGGGCAGAAGAACACGGCATCGATGCGCGCGCCCACGGCCGCCAGCTGCTTGTGCATGACGGCGTGGATGGCATGCAGCGTGGCCACGTCCATCACGCCGCGACCCACGGCCGGCTGGTTGCTGGCCACCACCACATGCCAGCCGCTGCGGTTGAGCAGCGCAATCGCCTCCAGCGCGCCGGGCACCGGCTCCCACTCCTCCGGTTCCTTGATGTAGCCCTCGCGGAAGACATTCAGCGTACCATCACGGTCGATGATGACAAGCTTGAGGTTGTTCTTGTTGCGACGGACCATGGCGTTTCTCCTGCTGGTGCGGCTACCGGCCTCAGACGGCCAGGCGGGCCAGATCCGCGACGCGGTTCATGGCATTGTGCAGCAGCTTGAGCAGGCCCTGACGGTTCATGCGCAACGCCGCATCTTCGGCGTTGACCATCACGTCGTCGAAGAAGGCATCCACCGGAGCGCGCAGCGCCGCCAGCGTCTGCAGGGAATCGGTGTAGCGGCCGGCGTCGAAGTGGGCATCAGCCTCGGGCACGATGCGGTTGACGGCGGCGAACAGGTCCTTCTCGGCCTGCTCCTGCAGCAGCATCTCGCTGACGTGGGCATCGACCACCTGGCCGGCATCGCCGGCTTTTTTCAGGATGTTGCCGATGCGCTTGTTGGCAGCGGCCAGCGCCTGCGCCTCGGGCAGCGCGGCGAAGGCACGCACGGCCTCGAGGCGACGCGGGATTTCGCCCCAGGGCGGACGCACGGCAACCACGGCATCGGCTTCCTGGGCCGTAAAGCCCAGATCGCGCAGGTAGCCGCTGATGCGCTCGTAGATAAAGGCCTGCAGTTGCTGGTTGCTGGTTTCGGCCTCGGGCAGCAGGGTGCCGAAAGTGCCGGCGGCGGCGGCCAGCAGGTCGTCCAGCTTGAGCGGCAACTGCTTCTCGATCAGGATGCGGATCACGCCCAGGGCGTGGCGACGCAGCGCGAAGGGATCCTTGTCGCCGGTGGGCAGATTGCCGATGCCGAACATGCCGACCAGGGTTTCGAGCTTGTCGGCCAGCGCCAGCACGGTGCCGGTGTGGTTGCGCGGCAGCGCATCGCCGGCGAAACGCGGCTTGTAGTGGTCCTCGATGGCGATGGCGACGCCGTCGCGCAGGCCTTCGTGGCGGGCGTAGTAGTTGCCCATGGTGCCCTGCAGCTCGGGGAACTCGCCCACCATGTCGGTCAGCAGGTCGGTCTTGGCCAGTTGCGCGGCTTGCTGTACCTTGCTGTCGAGCACGTCGTATTCGTCCTTGGCCTCGACCGTGTAGGGGTGCGTGGCCAGACGAAGCTGGTTGACGATGGCGTGGGCGATGCCGCGCACGCGCTCGCTGCGCTCGCCCTGCGTGCCCAGCTTGTTGTGGTACACGACCTTGGCCAGGCCGGGGATGCGGTCTTCCAGCTTCTTCTTGCGATCCTGATCGAAGAAGAACTTGGCATCGGCCAGGCGCGGGCGCACCACGCGCTCGTTGCCGCCGATGACGGCGCTGGCATCGTCCGGACGGATGTTGCTGACGACCAGGAACTGGTTGGTCAGCTTGCCTTCGGCATCCAGCAGCGGGAAGTATTTCTGGTTGGCCTTCATGGTCAGGATCAGGCATTCCTGCGGCACGTCGAGGAATTCCTTTTCGAATGCGCAGGTGAGCACGTGCGGGCGTTCGACCAGGGCGGTGACTTCGTCGAGCAGGGCTTCGTCGCTGATGGGGGCGCAGCCGCCGCCAATCCTGGCGGCCGCTGCACCGAGCTGGCTGGCGATCTCGGCCTTGCGCTCATCGAAGCTGGCGATGACGGCGCCCTGCTCGCGCAGCGTGGCGGCGTAGCTGTCGGCATCGGGAATCACGACCGGATCCACCTGCGCCTCGAAACGGTGACCGCGCGTGCTGTTGCCGGCACGCAGGCCCAGCGCCTTGACCGGCACCACGGTGCTGCCGTGCAAGGCCACCAGACCGTGCGCCGGGCGCACGAACTGCACGCTGCTCCAGCCGGGCAATTCGCAGTCGGTCTCGAGCTGATACGTCATCACCTTGGGGATCGGCAGTTTGGCGATGGCCTCTTCCAGCGCCTTCTGCAGGCCGGTGTCGAGGACGGCGCCGTCGACGATGCTGTCGTAGAACAGGGCTTCGGTCTTGCCGTCCTGCTGGCGCTTGAGCTGCGGCACCACGCTGGCGTCGGCACCGATGGCCTGCAGCTTCTTGAGCAGGGCCGGCGTGGGCTTGCCTTCCGCATCCAGGCCGACGCTGACCGGCATCAGCTTGAGCTGCACCGGCTTGTCGGCCGCCTTGGCGGCGACGCGCGTGATGTGGGCCGCCAGGCGGCGCGGGCTGGCAAACGGGGTGACGACGCTGTCGCCATTGGCCAGACCCTGCGCGCGCAGCGAGGCCAGCAGGGAATCGGCGAAGGATTCGCCCAGCTTTTTCAGGGCCTTGGGCGGCAGTTCTTCAACAAACAGTTCGACGAGAAGGTTGGGGGTAGTCATGGGGTTCTTTCTCAGGCGGCCTTCTTGTCCAGGGTCTTGTCGATTTGCGCGACCCATTCGCGCGGCGCCATCGGGAAACCGAGGCGTTCGCGGCTTTCGTAATAGGCCTGCGCTACGGCGCGCGCCAGGTTGCGGATGCGGCCGATGTAGGCGGCACGCTCGGTGACGCTGATGGCACCACGGGCATCCAGCAGGTTGAAGGTGTGCGCGGCCTTGAGCACCTGCTCGTAGGCCGGCAGTGCGAGTTGCTGCTCCATCAGGTACTTGGCCTGCTTCTCGTGCGCGGCAAAGGCGGTGAACAGGAAATCCGCATCGCTGTGCTCGAAGTTGTAGGTGGACTGCTCCACCTCGTTCTGGTGGTAGACGTCGCCGTAGCTGAGCGTGTCGGTCCACTTGAGGTTGTAGACGTTGTCCACGCCCTGCAGGTACATGGCCAGGCGCTCCAGGCCGTAGGTGATCTCGCCGGTGGCGGGCTTGCAGTCGATGCCGCCCACCTGCTGGAAGTAGGTGAACTGGGTGACTTCCATGCCGTTGAGCCAGACCTCCCATCCCAGACCCCAGGCGCCCAGCGTGGGGTTCTCCCAGTCGTCCTCGACGAAGCGAATGTCGTTCTTCTTCAGGTCGAAGCCGAGCGCTTCCAGGCTGCCCAGATAGAGCTCGAGGATATTGGACGGGGCCGGCTTGAGCACGACCTGGTACTGGTAGTAGTGCTGCAGGCGGTTGGGGTTGTTGCCATAGCGGCCGTCCTTGGGACGGCGGCTGGGCTGCACGTAGGCGGCCTTCCAGGGTTCGGGGCCGATAGCGCGCAGGAAGGTGGCGGTGTGGCTGGTGCCGGCGCCGACCTCCATGTCATAGGGTTGGAGCAGCGCGCAGCCCTGGGCGTCCCAGTATTGTTGCAGCTTGAGGATGATTTGTTGGAAGGTCAGCATTGCGTTCTAAACGTGCCCAAGCAGGGGCACTTTCTCCATTCTGCCCAACGAGGGGCGTTTTTCCCGGGACAGGAACTTCGCGCATTTGCCCAACCAGGGGCATTTCTTCTGCGGGACTCTATGGATTTTAAGGGGGATTCCCGGCAGCCAGCCTCCGCGCATGGCGAATGCTGCCGGAGAGCGCAGGCGGGTGGCGCCCTCCTCCGCGGCTCGCTGGTCAGCGCCTGCGCGTTCCCAGCAGCAGCACACCGGCCGCCAGCAGGCCCAGCAGCCACAGCGGCGCCAGCCCCAGACGCGCCGCCCACCAGGCAAAAGGCGTGACGCCTTCGCGCCCCTGTACCTCGCCGGCCAGCACGGCACGCTGCAGGCGCGGCAGTTCCTGCTGCACATGACCCGCATGGTCGATGATGGCGGTGGCGCCGGTATTGGTGGCACGCAGCATGGGCCGGCCCAGTTCGAGGGCGCGCATGCGGCTGATGTGGCGGTGCTGGTCGATCGCCACCGTGTCGCCGAACCAGGCGATGTTGCTGACGTTGACCAGCACGGTAGGCGCCACCCCGCCCTCGCCGAAGCTGGCGGCCAGTTCCTCGCCGAACAGGTCTTCGTAGCAGATGTTGGGCTGGATGCGCTGGTCCTGCCAGAGCAGGCGCGGCTGGCTGAGCGCGCCGCGCTGGAAGTTGCCCAGGGGCATCTGCATCAGGTCGACGAACCACTGAAAGCCAAAGGGGATGAATTCGCCGAAGGGCACCAGATGGTGCTTGGCGTAGCTGTATTCGGGCAGCGCCGCGGGGGGCAGCGCCAGTTCGGCCTGCCGGGTGCCGCCGATGGTGCGCACGCCACCGGGCGCCATGCCGACCACGGCATTGGCGTAGCCGGTGTCGGCATTGCCGGCCGGCATGCCCAGCAGCGCAGCCTGCCCGCCCTGGCCGAAGCGCTGCTGCAGCGCCTGCCAGTAGTCGGGCGGCAGTTGCTGGGGCAGCATGGGCAGTGCGGTTTCGGGGATCACCACCAGGTCGGAGCGGGAGGCGCCCAGCTGTTCGCCATACCACTGCAGCGCCACCAGTACGCCGCCGTTGGGCTGGAACTTCTCGTTCTGCGGGATGTTGCCCTGCAGCAGTTCCACGCGCAGCGGACGTTCGCCGGCGGCGCGCGTCAGGCCGGGATTGACCATCTGCTGCAGCACCAGCCCGAGGCCGACGGTGCCGAGTGCCAGCACCAGCGTGCCGCGCGGCGTGGCCGGGGTGGCGCGACGCGGCATGCGGCCGGTGCGCAGCTTCCACAGCATCTGCCCCAGCCCGGCAGCGAACCAGGCCGCGACGAAGCCGATGCCGTACACCCCCAGCCAGGGAGCAAAACCCGCCAGTGGGCCGTCGACGTGCGCATAGCCCGCAGCGCCCCACGGAAATCCGGTAAACAGCACGCCGCGGCACAGCTCTGCCAGCAGCCAGAGCGCCGCGAACAGCAGGCCGCCCCAGGGACGGAAGGGATGCGCGCTGCGCCAGGCGAGCCAGAGGCCGGCTGCCAGCGCGTAATACAGCGAGAGCCCGGCCGCCAGCAGCAGCACGGCGCCTCCGGCCAGCCAGGGCGGCATGCCGCCATAGGTGTGCATGGACACATACAGCCACCAGAAGGTGGCGCACAGCCAGGCCAGGGCAAACAGCCAGCCACGCAGAAAGCCCGCCCGGAAGGCGCGCCGACGCGAAGCACCGCCCGGCACGGGCTGGCCGATCAGCCAGACAGCGCCCGCCAGCGCCAGCAGCTGCAGCCACCACTGAGCCTGCCCGCTCCAGGGCCAGGCGACGCTGCCGGCATGCAGCATACCGGCCAGCATCAGCGAAGGCGCGAGCAGCCAGGCCCACAGGCCGGCTGCAGCCGATGTTGAAGGTTCTGCAGGCGCTGCCGGCGATGCAGTGGCAGCGCGCACGGCGCCTGCCTGGTTTTCAGGCTGCATCGGTCGCCACGGCCGGTGTGACCTTGAACCAGCGCACTGCCCCGTGCTGGGTGTGCATCACGATGAAGTTCAGGCCGGCCAGCGTGATGTATTCGCCGCGCTTGGGCACATGGCCCATTTCGTGCGCGATCACGCCGCCAATGGTGTCGAAGTTGTCGGCATCTTCCGGATCGCTGGTCTGCACCTCGACCTCGAAGTGCTCGTTGATGCGCTCGATCGGCGTGTCGCCGCTGACGCGGTAACTGCCATCGGCCAGCTTGAAGATGCTGCCCTCTTCCTCCGGCTCGTCGAACTCGTCGTCGATCTCGCCGACGATTTCTTCCAGGATGTCCTCGATGGTGAGCAGGCCGGCCAGACGGCCGAATTCGTCGATCACCATGGCCAAGTGGCTCCGCTTGGCGCGGAACTCGCGCAGCAGGTCGTTCAGGCCCTTGCTTTCGGGAATGAAGAGCGGCGTGCGCAGCAGCACGCGCAGGTTCAGTTCGGGGGCACGCTGCAGCTTGAGCAGGTCCTTGGCCATCAGCACGCCGATGATGTTGTCGCGCTCGCCCTCGTACACCGGGAAGCGCGAATGGGCGGTGGTGATGACGGTGCGCAGCAGCTCCTGGTAGCTCCAGTTGATGTCGAGCAGGTCCATGCGCTTGGCCGGCACCATCACGTCGCCCGCGGTGAGGTTGGCGATGCGGATCACGCCCTCGAGCATGATGCGGCTTTCGGCGCTGATGACCTGGTTGTGCTCGGCCTGGGACAGCGTGTTGTACAGCTCCTCGTGCGAATCGGGGCCCGGGTGCAGGAATTCGGCAATTTTTTGCAGCAGGCCGCGTTTGTCTTCGTGCCCTATGCCGGGCGCAGGCGATGATTCACTCACTGAGCTGTGCACCTATGGTGCGAAAGTTGCAATACATTCAAGCATACACAAAAAAAGGCCATCCCTGATGTCGGGATGGCCCTTGTCGCAAGCGGGCAGCAGACTGTCTGCCACGGCTGTGCAGGCGCGGCGCAAACGTGCTGCGCCCTGCGGATCAGCGCCCGTCCTGGGGACGGCTGGCGTTGGCGCCGGTGCGCAGATCGTGCAGGAAATCCAGGAAGGCCCAGAACTGGCGCACCTGCTGCTTGATGCGGTAGTCGGTACGGGCGACGCTGTCGTCGAGCAGTTCCTCGATGCGGGTGGCCACGGTGGCTTCGGGCAGCACCAGGTGCGCCTCGGATTCGGAGCCGCTGCGTTCGACGATGGCGCCGGCGTTGCGGGCGATCTTCAGCATTGCCTTGTTCTCGGACAGGGCATGGATGAACAGCAGGTGGGCGCCACGGTTGCGGCAGTGCAGGATGGCACGATCGAACAGTTGCTGGCCCAGGCCGCGGCCGCGTTCGGTCTTGTTTACCGAACCGCCGAATTCCGCGCACTCGCGATGCTGCGGATCTTCGGAATAGGCCAGGTGCGCCAGCGCCACCAGTTCCAGGTTGTTCTCGTAGACGCCGTACAGTTCATCGCGCGAGAAATCCAGGCTGTTCACGTAGCGCGTGATCTGCGCATCGTTGGCCATGTAGCCGAAGCGCAGGTAGCGGTCGCGCTCGTCCAGCGCCAGCAGATGGCGCAGGATGCGCTCGCGATGGCGCTCGGGTACTTCGCGGATGGGGGCATCGACGCGCAGCAGCGCCTTGTGCGCCGGCTTGTCGCCGGAGTTCTCGGTGGCGGTCAATTCTTCGGTCATCAGCATGGTCTATGCCTTTCTTCATGGTGGCTGCGCTGGCATGTGGGTTTCTGCCAACAATTGCCTGCACTGATGGGTGCAGCATGAAACTTCGGGCGCAGTATACGGGTTTTCCCTGATGCGATCCAGCACTTTGTTGCACCGCAGCAAATTTGCCGGGCCGGATGTAAAAAAACGTGATCTGTCAAGCACTTGGCGGCTTTTGGCGCTTGCTTTCCAGACCACAAGGCAGCCTCTTGATTACGGCTAACTTACATTTATAACAACAAGATGACAGTTGCGAAAGACGTGTTTTGCACGCCCCTACCCATGCTCGGGAAAACCCTCGATTTCTGCGCGGCAATGGCCGCAGACTCCCCCCTGCAACCGGCCCGCATGACCATCCGCCCCGATCAGAACGCACCAACAACAACGCCTGGAAGCCATAAGGCCATCCGGGCATGGAATCACGCAGGGCGGAGGTGCCGATGGCGCCCCCGCGCAGGCAGCCTCAGTTGCGCTCGGCGTACTGTTTCATCTTGATGGCGGCGGCCAACAGGGCCACGCCACCGAGGGCCTTGATCAGGCCGGAGTGCTGGGAATAGAACTCGCTCAGCTGCCGGCTGATTTCCGGACGCTGGGCCTGGGCCTCGTTCACCACGGATGTGACCTCGTCGGCAGACAGCTGGGCCACATCGGCGGCATCGACCTGGCTGGAGCCGGGCTTGAGCACCTTCTGCAGCACGCCTCCGGCCAGCGCCGTGGCGGCAGCCGGGCCCAGGGCCTGGATGATCTGGTTGATCAGGCCGGCCTGCTGCTGGTTGCTGGACTGGCCGAACATCTGGCCGACCAGGTTGCCGATGGAGGGGGTGTCCTTGGAGTCGAACGCCTCGCGCAGGCCTTGCGACAGCACGTCGGCCGGGGCCTGCTGCAGTTCGTCCACATGCTGGGGCTGCGGCTGGCTGTTCTGGCTGGCGGCATTGACAATCTGGGTGAGGGTATCGAGAAGGCCCATGGAGTGCTCCTTGTTGACTGTGGGGGATGCCTGCGGACCGGAAGCGGCCCGTGCTGTTGCATTATTTGCGCCGTTTCGTGGCAATTACAAGGCAGTCCGCCCGCTTGCTTATCAATGGTTACAACTGCGCGCGGGGCTGGCGGATTGACGGCGCGCAACCCCGGGCAAGGCCATCGGGGATGGTGAAGGGTCTTGCCGCCTTTCCCTGCGACAATAGCGGCCATGACTACTTCCGCCTTTGCACCGCTGTCCAACGACACCTTCCTGCGCGCCTGCCGCGGCCTTGCAACCGATTACACCCCGCTGTGGCTGATGCGCCAGGCCGGACGGTATCTGCCCGAATACCGCGAAACACGCGCCAAGGCAGGCAGTTTCATGGGCCTGGCTACCAATGTGGATTACGCCACGGAAGTGACGCTGCAGCCGCTGGAGCGCTTTCCGCTCGACGCCGCCATCCTGTTCAGCGACATCCTGACGGTGCCCGACGCCATGGGCCTGGGCCTGAGCTTCCAGCTGGGCGAAGGCCCGAAGTTCGAGCGCAATGTGCGCGACGAGGCTGCCGTGAATGCGCTGTCTGTGCCGGACATGGACAAGCTGCGCTATGTCTTTGATGCGGTGACCAGCATCCGCAAGGCGCTGAATGGCCGCGTGCCGCTGATCGGCTTCAGCGGCAGCCCCTGGACGCTGGCCTGCTATATGGTGGAAGGCGGCGGCAGCGATGACTACCGCGCCGTGAAGACGCTGATGTACAGCCGCCCCGATCTGATGCACCGCATCCTCTCGGTGAACGCCGACAGCGTGGCTGCCTACCTGAATGCCCAGATCGACGCCGGGGCGCAGGCCGTGATGGTGTTCGACAGCTGGGGCGGCGTGCTGGCCGATGGCGCCTTCCAGGCCTTCAGCCTGGCCTATACGCAGCGCGTGCTGGGTCAGCTCAAGCGCACCGGCCCGGACGGGCAGGACGTGCCGCGCATCGTGTTCACCAAGGGTGGCGGCCTGTGGCTGTCGCAAATGCAATCGCTGGATTGCGACGTGCTGGGCGTGGACTGGACCGTGAACCTGGGCGCCGCGCGCGAACTGCTCTGGAAGGATGGCAAGGGCAAGGGCCTGCAGGGCAACCTGGATCCCAATGTGCTGTTTGCGCCGCCCGAAGCGGTGCAGGCCGAGGCACGCAAGGTGCTGGACAGCTTCGGCAAGCCCCACCAGGGCGAAGGCCGCGGACCGACGCACATCTTCAACCTGGGCCATGGCATCAGCCAGTTCACGCCGCCGGAGCATGTTGCCGCGCTGGTAGAGACGGTGCACGGCCACTCCCGTGCCATGCGGCAGACCGCTATCTGATCCGGCTACCTGCCACACCCGCTACAGCCCCTTCCGGTTCCTGCCGGCAGGGGCTGTCTGCTTTGGTGTGCATGTACGGCCCGTGTTCCGCGCTACGGCTTGGCGGCCTCCCTTATACCGGGTTTTCGGGCCGTTCCACGCGGACTTGTACACATTTTTTTGCGGGCGGGAGGCAGCCCCGGCACTCCCTACCCGACTGTATGTCCGGGTTATGCAAGCGCACTCCATCCCCTTGATTTTATTCATGAATTCATAACCCGGCGATTTTTCCAAACAAGCTGCAAGCGCTTGATTTATCAAGGATAAGCCGGGTTGCGCACGGACTATGCACAAAGTTATCCACAGATTGCTGCACAACCCCGATATTCCCTGTGGTGACAAGTGCTTAGCGCCGGATGATGGTGGGAAGCTTCAGCAATCGCCCGGATCTTGCCCTTGACAGACCGGGAATTGGAAGGTCCGGAAACCCCTGAAATCTGGGGCTGTTCGGGCCCCTCACTGTTTACTTGTACACACCTTGCGTGGCAGTGCCCATGTTCCATCGGCAATTTTCAGGCCGCCCTGCAGAGTGCGGAAATCTTTCGCTAAACCGTTGATTTTGTTTGAATTCACGAAAATGCCTTATTTATGGGCAAGCTGTTGGAAGCCTTGCCCATCAAGGCTTTGGCGCATCCGTCCCAAAGCCATCCACAAAGTTATCCACAGTTCGTGTGGGCAGGAGATCATCCCCGCCAAAAGCCTTGTTTCATGCGGTTTCCAACAGGGCCCCCGCTGGAACCCGCATGCACGCTGGCTTGCAGCGCGGACCGGGCTGTAGGCCTTGTCTGACAAGGCTTGCAGCGGATGACTGGATGGAAAGACAGGGTTTTTTGCGGCCAAAACCGCAAATGTCACGCAACAGACATGCAGTTGTCCCCAGTCAGGCAACTGCAAACCAGGCAGGCGGGCGCAAGCGCACGGGTTGCCTGGCGCATTCCGTAAGTACTTGATTTTTAAAAGAACATCGGAAATGCCCGTTTTTCCGGCAGCCTGTACAAAGCCTTGCCCCACGCGGGTTTAGCGCACCCGTCCCAAAGTCGCCCACAAAGTTGTCCACAGACGCTGTGGGAATGTGGAAATCCCCGCTAGCCTTGCCGGCGCACGCGGAAGGCGCAGCTGATGCGGGGACCCACGCTGTCGCGCGTCTTGGGAATGCCGTGCTCGTGCGTGATCTGCGACGCATGGCTCATGGCCAGCACGCTGCCCGGCTCGAGGCAGACTCTTAGCGGACGATGGCTGCCGTCCTTGGCGCGCAGCAGCATGTCACGCGCATGCCCGAGCGAAACCAGCACGATGGGCTGGCCGGGGGCCAGGTTGTGCAGGCGATCGTTGTGCATGGCCACGCTATCCTGTCCATTGCGGTAGAGGTTGAAACCGACGTGGGTAAATGGCGCCGGAACCAGCTCCTGCGCCAGTTGCAGCGCGCCCAGTACGGCGGGAATGACACAGGCTTCGGCCACAGGCAGGCTGGCGTGCAGGCGAGGCACGTCCAGCATGCGCTCGTACATCTGGCGCCGTTCTTGCTGCCAGGGCACCGCTTCGAGCAATTGCCGGAACCAGGCCTGCTGCTGCTCCGCCGAAAGGCGCGGCGGCCAGTAGCGCATGCCCTCTTCCGCACCGGGAATCAGCGTCAGCGGCTCGGCAGCGAACAGGCTGCCCTGGACAAGCCCGCACGAGGAGGATGGCGAGGAAACAAGGGAGAAGCGCTGCATGGGACTACCTGTCAACGGCCCGGGCTTTTGGAGACAGCTGGCAAAGGCCTTAAATACTGTATTTACATACAGTATATTTCCGTTCCCGATGCTCCGCAATCCCCTGCCACGGCAAGCTGCCCCTTTTTCACGCAGCGTCTTGAAGGCCACGGCTGGCGCGGCTTTCGACAGTTGTCCCTGCGCAGGCCCACATACTTGTCCACAGGATGTGTGGGTAGTTCGACACATTGGCCGCTGCGGAGCGGCGGCGCCGAACGGTTACAGTGCTGGCTATGGATTCTGCCCACCCTGCCGAGACGGCGCCTGCCCTGCCAGGCGGCAGCCTGCATGTGCTTCCGGTACTCGTCGCCTTGCCCGCGCACAGCCCGCTGTCGGCCACTCCCCTGCATTACACGCATAGCGAGCCGCTGCCTGCGGGAACGCTGGTGCGGGTGCCGCTGGGCGCGCGCGCCGTGCTGGGCGTGGTGTGGGACGATGTGCCGCTGCCGCAGCAGGAAGGGCTGCAACTGCGGCCGCTGCTGGAGGCGTTCGCCGCCCTGCCCCCGCTGGATACCGGCTGGCGCCGGCTGGTCGGCTTCACGGCGCACTATTACCAGCGCAGCATGGGCGAAGTGGCCCTGTCGGCGCTGCCGCCGCAACTGCGCGATCTGGATGGCACGCAACTGGCGCGCCGGCTCCGGAAGCTGGCTGCCGGCAAGGCCGCAGAAGCCGGCGCGGCAAGCAGCGCGCTGCCGCTGACGGAACAGCAACACGCCGCCCTGGAAACCCTGCTCAAGCCTTTCCCATCCGGCAAGGCCCCCCGCCCCTGCCTGCTGTTCGGCAGCACCGGCAGCGGCAAGACGGAGGTCTACCTGCAGGCCGTTGCCCGCACACTGGAGCAGGATCCTGCCGCCCAGGTGCTGGTGATGGTGCCCGAGATCAATCTCACGCCGCAACTCGAGCAGCGCTTTGCCGACCGCTTTCCGGCCGAGCGCATCGCTGCCATGCACAGCGGCCTGACGCCGGCGCAACGCCTGCAGGGCTGGCTGGCGGCGCATACCGGTCAGGCGCGCATCGTGCTGGGCACACGCATGGCGGTACTGGCCTCGCTGCCGGGCCTGCGCCTGATCGTGGTGGACGAGGAACACGATCCCAGCTACAAGCAGCAGGAAGGCGCGCGCTATTCGGCGCGGGATCTGGCGATCTACCGCGCCCACCATGCGCAGGCGCGCATCCTGCTGGGATCGGCCACGCCCTCGCTGGAGAGCTGGCACCAGAGCCGCCCGCCCGGCGATGGCGATGCCGGGGGGCGCTACCTGCGCCTGGCCATGCCGGCGCGCATCGGTGCTGCGCCGCTGCCGCGCGTGCGCCTGATCGACATGAACCACCAGCCGCGCCGCTGTGTGTTCAGCCCGCAATTGCTGGAGGCCATGGCCGGGCGCGCCGCCCGCGGCGAGCAAAGCATGGTGCTGCTGAACCGCCGCGGCTACGCCCCGGTGCTGCACTGCGCCGATTGCGGCTGGAAGAGCGAGTGCCCGCACTGCAGCGCCTACCGCGTGTTCCACAAGATCGACCGCACGCTGCGCTGCCACCACTGCGGTTTTACCGAGCGCGTGCCGCGCGCCTGCCCTTCCTGCGGCAATCTGGATGTGCAGACGCTGGGCCAGGGCACGGAACAGCTGGAGGAAGCCCTGGCGGCCGAGCTCCGTTCCCTGGCCCGGCCGGATGGCAGCCCGCTCGTGATCGCGCGCATCGACGCCGACACCACGCGCCATGCGGGCAGCCTGGAGCAGCAGCTGGCGCGCGTGCACAGCGGCGATGTGGACGTGCTGGTGGGCACGCAGATGATTGCCAAGGGGCATGATTTCCGCCGCATCACGCTGGTGGCGGCACTCAACCCGGACACCGCCCTGTTCAGCAGCGACTTCCGGGCGCCGGAGCGGCTGTTCAGCCTGCTGCTGCAGGCCGGGGGGCGCGCCGGGCGCGATGCCGCCATCGGCAGCACCAGCGAGCTGTGGGTGCAGACGCGCTTTCCCGCCCATGCACTGTTTGGCGCGCTGCAACGGCACGACTACCCGGCCTTTGCCGCACAGCAGCTGGAAGAGCGCGCTGCCGCCGGCATGCCGCCCTTCAGCTACCAGGCGCTGGTACGCGCCGAAAGCCGCGAACAGCAGGCGGCGCAGGACTTTCTCAATGCGGCCGGTGCCGCCGCGGCGGATCTGCCCGAAGCGGCCGAAGTGTTCTGCTACCCCGCCATCCCGATGACGCCCCAGCGCGTGGCCAATCGGGAGCGTGCGCAGATGCTGCTGGAAAGCGGCAATCGCACGGCCCTGCAGCGCTTCCTGCCGCAGCTGGCACACCAACTGCATGCCGGGCGTACGCGCGCCATCCTGCGCTGGGCGATTGACGTGGATCCGCTGGGCATATGACCGGTGCTGTAACATGACTGCCACATTGTTGCCCCTCCGCATGCCTTTCTGCCGACCATGACGATCCACCAGCACCACACCACCCTGCAAGACATCCGGTCCCCCAAGCGCGAGCTTTACCCGCCGATCGAGCCCTTCCGGACCGGCATGCTGGATACCGGCGACGGGCACCAAGTGTACTGGGAACTGGTGGGCAATCCTGCCGGCACACCGGCGGTATTCCTGCACGGCGGGCCGGGCGCCGGCTGCAACCCGAACCACCGCCGCCTGTTCGATCCGGAAAAGTACTGCGTGCTGCTGTTCGACCAGCGCGGCTGCGGCCGCTCCACGCCGCATGCCAGCCTGGAGAACAACACCACCTGGCACCTGGTGAGCGACATCGAGCGCCTGCGCAGCATGCTGGGCGCGGAGAAGTGGCTGGTATTCGGCGGCTCCTGGGGCAGCACGCTGGCACTGGCCTATGCGGAAGAGTTTCCCGGGCATGTGAGCGCGCTGGTGCTGCGCGGCATCTTCACGCTGCGCCAGCATGAAATCGACTGGTTCTACCAGGCCGGCGCCTCCTACCTGTTTCCCGATTTGTGGGAGGAGTATCTGGCGCCCATTCCGCAAGAGGAGCGCGACGACATGGTAGGCGCCTACCACCGCCGCCTCACCGGCGATGACGAGGCCACGCGCCTGCAGGCGGCGCAGGCCTGGGCCACCTGGGAAGGCCGCACCATTTCGCTGCTGCCCACCGCGGCGGCCGAGGCCTTCGCCAATCCGCATTTCGCGCTGGCATTCGCGCGCATCGAGAACCACTTCTTCACCCATGGCGGCTTTCTGGATGAAGGCCAGCTGATCGCGCATGTGGATCGTCTGAAGGACATTCCCGCCGTCATCGTGCAGGGCCGCTATGACGTCTGCACCCCGGCCACCACGGCCTGGGATCTGTACCAGGCCTGGTCGCGCGTGAATCCGCAGGTGGAACTGCACTGGGTGGGTGATGCCGGCCATGCCGTGACGGAGCCCGGCATCCAGGAGCAGTTGCTGGCCGCTACCGACCGCTTTGCCTGAAGCCCTTGCCCCCTGTCCGGAACACGCTATGCTGTCCGTGGACGCAAGCGCTGCTGCGCACCGGGAATATCCCGGCACGCGGCCCGGCGGCATGCCGGACTGGCGCGACTACACTCTGTCTGTGCAGGACTACACGACCGCCGCCCGGCGCCGGCTTAGACTGCACTGGCAGGCTCTGTCCTGACCCATACCAACCAGAGGAGATATCAGACATGACACGTATTGCCTTCCGCACTGCCCTGATGGCTGCCGCCCTCGCCGCCTCGTTTGGCGTTTCCGCCCAAAGTGCACCGCCGAGCGAAAGCGGCGCACGCAAGGGCTACCAGTCCGCCGGTGCGCACGAAGCGGCTGCCGCGCGCGGCGCTCCGGGCCAGTTGACGACCGAACCCGTGAGCGAATATGCCGCCAACGCCCTGGCCCGCTGCGCCCCGCTGCCCGCCGGCTTCAAGGAAGCCTGTGAAGAGCGCGTGCGTGGCGCCGGCGACCGCGTCGGCAGCGTGCAGGGTGGCGGCATCCTGCGCAGCAGCGAAACCACCGCTCCGCTGAGCAGCATGGGCGATACCCTGCCGCCGCAGGCCTCTCCCGCTGCCATTGCTGCTGCCGAAAAGCCGGTAGCCGTCAAGGCTGGCCCCAAGGCCAAGAAGGCCGTGAAGGGCAAGAACACCGGCTACAAGAAGGGCGTGCGCAAGCAGGTGCACAAGTCCACCACGCAGATGAATCCGGAGGCCATTTCCACCTCCACCAAACCGGCTAACGCCAAGCCCTGAATGGCATAAAACCAGGTCATGAACCACGCTGGTTCATGTACCTGCCGCCCGGTTGTTCACGCACCGGGCAATAAAAAGGCTCGCAACTGCGAGCCTTTTTCCGTTCCGCCCCGTGCAATCAGGCGGGCAGCGCGACCAGCGGATTGCCGAACATCGGATCATCCTGCTTCGAGTCCAGCGCCTTCTGCAGATCCAGTCCCAGCGCCCGGGCAATCCCTGCGCCGTAGGCCGGATCGCAGGCATGGCAGTTGCGGATGTGGCGGAACTTGATGAATTCCGGCGCGTCGCCCAGGGCGCGGGCCGTGTTGCCGAACAGCGCCTCCTGCTGCTCCGGCGTCATCAGCTGGAACAGCTTGCGCGGCTGCTCGAAGTAGTTGCTGTCGTCCTCGTGGTAGCTCCAGTGCGCAGCGTTGCCGGTCAGCTTGAGGGGCGGTTCCTGGAAATCGGGCTGGCTTTGCCACTGTCCGAAGCTGTTGGGCTCGTAATGCGGCAGGCTGCCGTAGTTGCCATCGACACGACCGAGACCGTCGCGGTGGTTGCTGTGCACCGGGCAGCGCGCCTGGTTGACCGGAATCTGGTGGTAGTTGGTGCCCAGGCGGTAACGCTGCGCGTCCGCGTAGTTGAACAGGCGTGCCTGCAGCATGCGGTCCGGGCTGGCGCCGATGCCGGGCACCAGATTGCTTGGCGCAAAGGCGCTCTGCTCCACGTCGGCGAAAAAGTTGTCCGGATTGCGGTTGAGTTCGAACTCACCCACCTCGATCAGCGGGTAGTCGCCCTTGTACCAGACCTTGGTCAGGTCGAACGGATGCAGGCGGTACTTCTCGGCATCCGCTTCGGGCATGATCTGCACGTACATGGTCCACTTGGGGAAGTCGCCACGCTCGATGGCCTCGTACAGGTCCTTCTGGTGGCTTTCGCGGTCGCGGCCCACCAGCTCAGCGGCTTCGGCATCGGTCAGATTCTTGATGCCCTGCTGGGTGCGGAAGTGCATCTTGACCCAGAAGCGCTCGCCGTCCTTGTTCCAGAAGCTGTAGGTGTGCGAGCTGAAACCGTGCATATGGCGGTAGCTGGCGGGAATGCCGCGATCGCTCATCACCACGGTGACCTGGTGCAGCGCCTCGGGCACCAGCGTCCACCAGTCCCAGTTGTTCTGCGCGCTGCGCATGTTGGTGCGCGGATCGCGCTTGACGGCCTTGTTCAGATCCGGGAACTGGCGCGGATCGCGGATGAAGAACACCGGCGTGTTGTTGCCGACCATGTCCCAGTTGCCCTCTTCCGTGTAGAACTTCAGGGCAAAGCCGCGGATGTCACGCTCGGCATCAGCCGCGCCGCGCTCGCCGGCCACGGTGGTGAAGCGGGCGAACATCTCGGTCTTCTTGCCGACTTCGCTGAAGATGGCGGCGCGCGTGTAACGGGTGATGTCTTTCGTCACGGTGAAGGTGCCGAAGGCGCCGGAGCCCTTGGCGTGCATGCGGCGCTCCGGGATCACCTCGCGCACGAAATTGGCCAGCTTTTCCTGCAGCCACACGTCCTGTGCCAGCAGCGGGCCGCGCGGGCCGGCGGTGAGGCTGTCGCGGTTGGTAGGAACAGGGGCGCCGAAGTCGGTGGTCAAATGGGTGACGGGGCACTTGGATTGCATGACGGATTCCTCCTTGATGTGGGTCTGGAACAGGTGCGAAAGCTCAGAGATGGGCGCCATAGGCCTCTGCCATGGCAGCAAGGCGGTGCATCCAGTCCTGCCGCCATGACGACGCGCCAAGCGCAGGAAGCGGGCCAGAAGAATGGATGGTGGCGGACATGACGGAACCTCCGGTGTATTTCGCCGAGTTCTGCAGCAGCCCCATGCCGCTGCAAACCGGCGATGGGTTTACTGTAGTTTTTATCTATCAAATCATCAATGCAATAGTATTTATTTGATTAATAGGAATTTCCAATGCTTCAGCTCATCCAGCTGGCCACCAGCGTGAAGCTGCCGAACGCAAGCACGGTGGTGAGCAGGATGATGCGGGCGATGCGTGCCGTATCGGCCCCGAAGCGCTCGGCCAGCAGCGAGACGTTGCTGGCGCTGGGCAGTGCGGCGGCCATGGTCATCACGGTGATCACCGCATCGCTCAGGGGCAGGCCCACTGCCTGTCCGGCCTTGCCCATGCCGAAGGCCAGCAGCGGGTGCAGCACCAGCTTGAACAGGGCCACCGGCCACACGCCACTCCAGCCGCCTTGCCCCTGACGGCCCTGCCCCGCCACCATGTTGGCACGCGCCAGCACGGCGCCGATGGTGAACAGCGCCACCGGCGACGCAGCATTGCCGAGCAGCGCCACCGTCTTGTCGAGTGCGGCAGGCAGATGCAGGCCCGTGGCCGACGCCAGAGCGCCCAGCACCATGGACCAAGCCATCGGATTGCCGAGCACGCTGCGCAAGGCCTTGCCCAAGGCCAGCCGCAGACGGCGGGACGGGGGCAGCGTGGCCGTTTCGGCATCGCCATCCAGCCGCGACAGCGCAATGCAGACCGAAGAGGTCACCACCATATCCGCCGCCAGCAGCACGATGATGGGGCCGGTCGCCACCTCGCCCAGCAGCGCGACCAGCATCGGCACACCCATGAAGCCCACGTTGGGAAAGGTCGCCACCAGCGCGCCCAGGGCGGCGTCGTTCCAGCCAATGCGGCCGCGTTTGGTCACCACGATGGTCAGCGTGATCATGATGGCCGCTACCAGCAGATAGACGCTGAGCAGCGCCGTGTCGAGCAGCTCGGCGATTGGCGTCTGCGCGCTGTAGCGGTAGAGCATGGCCGGCAGCGCGAAGTACAGCACGAAGCTGTTCAGGCCCGGAATGGCCGCCAGCGGCAGCATCTCGCGCCGCGCCGCCACATAGCCGCACAGCACCAGTGCAAAAAACGGAAAAGTCACTCCGAGGATGGCCAGCACGCCTTGTCTCCCTGCTTGTTCTTGTGGGTTCCAGATGCACATGCTAGCGCCAACGAGCCGGTGTTGCGGGGCTTGCAGCAAAGATCAAGCCCTGCCGCCTGCCCGCACGGGATCGGCTACACTAGACCGCAATCTGGCGCCCTTTTGCGGTGCCCGCCTCCAAACCCGCTGCGGCGGGTTTTTTGCTTGATCCCCTTTGCAGTTTCCCCTGAGCCCATGTCCGCCGGCCTGAACGTCTCCCAGCAAGAAGCAGTCAACTACCTGCACGGCCCCTGCCTGGTGCTGGCCGGTGCCGGCTCGGGCAAGACACGCGTGATCACGCACAAGATCGCGCGCCTGATCCAGGCCGGCTGCGAGCCCAGGCGCATCGCCGCCATCACCTTCACCAACAAGGCCGCCGCCGAAATGCGCGAACGCGCCAAGGGGCTGATCGGCAAGGCGGCCAAGGACGTGATCATCTGCACCTTCCACGCGCTCGGCGTGCGCATGCTGCGCGAGGATGGCGCGGCGCTTGGCCTGAAGGCACAGTTCAGCATCCTGGACAGCGATGACGTGCTGGCCCTGCTCAAGGACTGCGGCGGCACCACCGACGCCGCCGTAGCGCGCCAGTGGCAGTGGACCATCAGCCTGTGGAAGAACCAGGGCCTGAACGCCGACACCGCGCTGGCCCAGTGCACCGTGGGCAATGACGAGCACCGCAGCGCCGCCATGGTGATGAAGCTCTACCAGGAGCGCCTCACGGCCTACCAGAGCGTGGATTTCGACGACCTGATCGGCCTGCCGCTCAAGCTGCTGCAGAACCACTCCGACGTGCGCGAAAAATGGCAGAAGGCGCTCGGCCACGTGCTGGTGGACGAATACCAGGACACCAACGCCACCCAGTACGAACTGCTCAAGCTGCTGGTCGGCTGGCCCGACAAAGCCGATGCGCGCTTCACCGCCGTGGGCGATGATGACCAGAGCATCTACGGCTGGCGCGGCGCCACGCTGGACAATCTGCGCAAGCTGCCGGTAGATTTTCCCAGCCTCAAGGTGATCAAGCTGGAGCAGAACTACCGCTCCACCGGCACCATTCTGGAAGCCGCCAACAACGTGATCGGCCCCAACCCCAAGCTGTTCCCCAAGAAGCTGTGGAGCGCGCTGGGCGATGGCGAGCCGGTGCGCGTGGTCGATGCCGACAACGAGGAGCACGAGGCCGAGCGCGTAGTGGCGCGCATCCAGAGCCTGCGCGCCAACTCGGCGCACAAGGAGTTCAAGGATTTTGCCGTGCTCTACCGTGCCAACCACCAGAGTCGCCTGCTGGAAACCGCGCTGCGCCGCGCGCAGATTCCGTACAAGGTCTCGGGCGGCACCAGCTTTTTCGATCGCGCCGAGATCAAGGACCTGTGCGCCTGGTTCCGCCTGCTGGCCAACCAGGACGATGACCCAGCCTTCCTGCGCGCCATCACCTCGCCCAAGCGCGGCATCGGCCACACCACGCTGCAGCAACTGGGCGAGTTTGCCGGCAAGTACAAGATCAGCATGTTCGAGGCCCTGTTCAGCGCCTCGCTGGCGGCCGCCCTGCCCAAGCGTGCGGTGGACGGCCTGCACGAGTTCGGCCGCTACCTGAACGAGCTGGAATTCCGTGCCAAGTCCACCACCGGCGCCGAGGCGGCCAGGGAATTCCTGGCCAACTGGCTCAAGGAAATCCACTTCGAGAAATACCTGTACGACAGCGAGGACAGCGAGAAGATCGCCGCAGCGCGCTGGAACAACGTGCTGGAATTCTGCGACTGGATGGCGCAGCGCTGCGGCGGCGTGATCGAGGATGTGGCCGGTGTCACCACGCAAAGCGAAATCCGCAGCATGCTGGAAATCGCGCAGAACGTGGCGCTGCTCTCCACCATCAGCGAGCGCGAGCAGGATCAGAACGTGGTCACGCTGTCCACGCTGCATGCCTCCAAGGGACTGGAATGGCCGCATGTGATGCTGGTGGGGGTGACGGAGGGCATGCTGCCGTTCCGGGTGGAGGATGCCGAAGGTGACAGCGAGGGCCTGCTGCAGCGTATCCAGGAAGAACGCCGGCTGATGTATGTGGGCATCACGCGCGCGCAGCGCTCGCTTGCCGTGAGCTGGCCAAAAAAGCGCAAGAAGGGCCGCGACATCGTCGCTACCTCGCCGAGCCGCTTCATCAAGGAAATGGCGCTGGACAAGGCGACCGTGAAGGAAGATCCGCGCGAGAAGCTGAAGGCGTTGCGGGCGGAGTTTGCGAAGAAGGCCGCGGCGAGCGGGGCCAGCAAGTCGCAGAACTGACGACCTGACGACGTTCTTCACGATCAGCGCTTGAGCCGGGCCGAGCTGAAGAGCATCTCCCTGACCGAAGCAGCCGACTCAAAACCGCTTGTTACCTCGACCAAGCGACTGTAATCTCCATCACAACGCGTACTTTCAAGCCCCTGCCAGCCACAGCGCAAACGGCTAGCCGGCGCGCCCTCTCACAGCATCAGCACACTACACCCCGTAGTCTGTCGCGCCTCCAGCGTGCGGTGCGCCTCCTGCACATCGGTCAGCGCAAAACGCTGGTCGATGTGGATCTTCACATCGCCGCTTTCCACCGCGGCGAACAGGTCATCGGCCATGGCCTGCGTCGCTTCGCGGCCGCGCATGTGCATGAACAGGGTCTGGCGCGTGAGGTAGAGGCAGCCCTTCTGCGCCAGCAGCGCCGGCGCCACCGGCGGCACCGGGCCGGAAGCGTTGCCGAAGCTCACCATCAGGCCGAAGGGCATCAGGCAGTCCAGCGAGCCCTCGAAGGTGTCCTTGCCGACCGAGTCGTAGACCACTTTCACGCCCGCACCGCCCGTGATTTCGCGCACGCGCTCGGCAAAGTTTTCCTTGCGGTAGTTGATGGCATGGGCAGCCCCGTTGGCCAGCGCCAGCGCGCATTTTTCGTCGCTGCCTGCAGTGGCGATCAGCTGCAGGCCCATGGCGCGCGCCCACTGGCAGGCGATCAGGCCGACACCGCCGGCGGCGGCGTGGAACAGGATGAAATCGCCCGCCACCACTTCGTGCTGGCCGCGCACGCGGCGCAGCAGGTACTGCGCGGTCAGGCCCTTGAGCATCATGGCGGCGCCCACGTCAAAGCCGAGCCCATCGGGCAGGCGGCACACGGTGTCGGCCGGCAAAGTGCGGGCATCGGCATAGCTGCCCGGCGTGGCGGCCACGTAGGCCACACGCTCGCCCGGCTGCAGGTGCGTCACGCCGCTGCCGACGGCATCGACCACGCCCGCCGCTTCCATGCCCAGCGTGGCCGGCATGGGCAGCGGATAGAGGCCGGTGCGGTGGTACACATCGATGAAGTTCAGGCCCACGGCACGGTGCGCCACGCGCACCTCGCCCGGCCCCGGCTCGGGCACCTCGATCTGGCGCAGCTGCATGGCTTCGGGGCCGCCGGGAGCGTCGATCTGGATGGCGCGGCTGGTCAGTACGGGCATGGGGTTCTCCTTGAAATCCGGTGTTGCTTTCCCACCGCATCCTAGCCGCTTTCCGCTTGCCCCTGCGCCGGTGCCATCCCGCATTTCTTGCTACAGTGATGCCCCATATGTCTTCCCCTACCCCATCGGCCAGCAGTGGCCTGACTCCACGCGCCGCGCTGATGCTGGTACTGCCCCCCTTGCTGTGGGCAGGCAATGCGGTGGTCGGCCGCGCAGTCACCGACCTGATTCCGCCAGTCACCTTCAACCTGGTGCGCTGGGCACTGGCGGCACTGATCCTGCTTCCCATGGCCTGGCAGACACTGCGCCCGAGCAGCCCGCTGTGGACACACTGGAAGCGCTATTCCATCCTCGGCCTGCTGGGCATCGGCTGCTACAACATGTTCCAGTACATGGCGCTGAAAACCTCCACGCCGGTGAACGTGACGCTGGTGGCCAGCAGCATGCCGCTGTGGATGATGCTGATCGGCCGCCTGTTCTACGATGCCCCGATCACGCGCTACAAGCTGGGCGGCGCCGTGCTGTCGCTGGCGGGGGTGCTGTTCGTGCTGTCACGGGGCACCTGGAACAACCTGCTGCAACTGCAGCTGGTGATTGGCGATCTGTACATGGTGGCGGCGACGATCGCCTGGTCGCTCTACAGCTGGATGCTGCTGCATACGCGCGAACCGGCAACCGTGCGTGCCAGGTGGCAGGCCTTCGTGCTGGCGCAGGTGGTGTTCGGGCTGGCCTGGTCGGGCGTATTTACCGGAGTGGAGTGGGCGCTGCAGCCGCATCTGCATATCGATTGGAGCCCGAAGCTGCTCGGTGCGCTGGCCTATGTGGCGATCGGCCCGGCCGTGCTGGCCTATGCGTTCTGGAGCCGCGGCGTGCAGATGGTGGGGCCGACGGTGGCGGGGTTCTTCGTCAACCTCACGCCGCTGTTCGCAGCCATCCTCTCGGCCCTGTTCCTGGGCGACATGCCGGCCTGGTACCACGCGGTGGCATTCACGTTGATTGTGGCGGGGATTCTGGTTTCCTCGCGGCAGCGATAACCAGCCAAGGCTGACGTGCACACCCGACCCAAAGCAACAAGGGCCGGAGATTTCCGGCCCTTGTTGCTTTGATGGATGCTGCGCGTACTTACGGGCGCACCACGATGCTGTTGCGCACCGACTTCACGCCGCTGGTCATGCGTGCCAGTTCCTCGGCGCGGTCCTTCTCGGCCTGCGTCTTGGCAAAGCCGGTCAGCTGCACCTCGCCATTGAGCGTTTCCACCTTGATGGCGGCGGCGGACACCAGGCGGTCCTCGATGAAGCGTGCGCGGATGGCCGTGGAGATGGCGGCGTCATCGATATACGCGCCCACGGTCTGCTGGTCGCGCGCCACCGAGCAGCCGGTGGCCGTCAGGGTCATGACGCCGGTGATGGCCGCGATGGTGATGAGTTTGGCGGATGCTTTCATGAGAGGCTCCAGTCTTGTTTGAAGGTCAACACATGCCGGCCATGGGGCCGACACCGCCGCCGCTGCGTCTGTGACGCCCAGGTTGCGGTTGGATGTCATCTTCAGGCATGACCGTGCACCGGCCTGTCGGAAGCCTCAGGGGATGGCTGTGGGAGCCTGCCTACAGCCTGCTTTCAGAAAGTGCCGGGATAAGCGCCGCCGTCGAGCAGGATGTTCTGCCCGGTCAGATACCCCGCCTGCTGGCTGCACAGGAAGGCGCAGACGGCGCCGAACTCCGCCGGCGAGCCGAAGCGCTGCGCCGGAATGCTGGCCTGCTGCGCCGCGCGCACCGCATCCTCGCTGTTGCCGCTCTCGCCGGCGATGCCGGCAAAGGTGCTGGCCAGACGATCGGTATCGAACTTGCCGGGCAGCAGGTTGTTGAGCGTGACATTGCGCGACGCCAGTTCGGGACTGCGCGCCAGGCCTGCGACAAAGCCGGTCAGGCCACTGCGCGCGCCGTTGGAGAGGCCGAGGATATCGATCGGCGCCTTCACCGCGCTGCTGGTGATGTTGACAATGCGGCCGAAGTCGCGCTCGGCCATGCCATCGATGGTGGCGCGGATCAGGGCGATCGGCGTGAGCATATTGGCATCCACCGCCTGCATCCACATGTCGCGGTCCCAGTCGCGGAAGTCGCCTACCGGCGGGCCGCCGGCGTTGGTGACCACGATGTCGAAGCTGTCGTGCTGGGCAAAGACCTGCTGGCGGCCGTACTCGCTGGTCACGTCTGCGGCCAGTGCCAGCACCTGCGGCGTGCTGCCACGATAGTCCTGCGCCAGCTCGCGCAGCTCCTTCGCAGCCTCGGCCAGTACGTCCGGGCGGCGCGCCACCACCAGCACGTTCACGCCCTCCTGCACCAGCGCCGCGGCGCAGCCGAAACCCAGCCCCCGGCTGGCGCCGCACACCAGCGCCCACTTGCCTGCAATGCCCAGATCCATGTCCGTCTCCTTGGTTCGTATTGTTCAGCGTTTCAGCCAGGTCACGGCAAACACCCCGGCCAGTACCAGCACTGTACCCGCCAGCACCCAGCCGGTAAATGGTTCGTCCAGCAGCAGCGCGCCCATGGCGATGGTGGCCATGGGCCCGACCATGCCCACCTGCGAGGCCAGCCCGGAACCGATGCGCTCCACGGCCCGCATCACCAGCCAGACCGGCAGCACCGTGCAGGCGATCGCATTGAGCAGCGACAGCCACAGTACCGGCTCGGGCACCAGCGCCGCCGACAAGGGCCGCATCGCCACGAACTGCAGCAGGCAGAATCCCGCCGCCACACTGGATGCCAGCCCCACCAGCCGCAGCGAGCCCAGCCGTTGCACCATGCGCCCGCTGCCGACCAGATAGATGGCGTAGCTGAGCGCGCTGGCAAACACCAGCGCCGCGCCAAGCAGGGTGCGCGCCCCGTCCCAGCGCACCTCGTGCGCAAACACCAGCAGCACGCCGGCGTAGCTCAATGCCATCGCGGCCCACTGGCCCCGGCCCACCGGCTTGCGCGTGAGCAGCCAGCCCAGCAGCAGCACCAGCGTGGGATTGAGGTAGAGAATCAGCCGCTCCAGCGAGGCGCTGATGTATTGCAGGCCGACGAAATCCAGATAGCTGGCCAGGTAATAGCCGCTGAAACCCAGCAGCAACACCCCGCCCCAGTCCCTGCGCGTGAGAGGCTGCGCGCCGGGCCGGCGGCCCGCCCACCAGGCCATCAGCAGGAATACCGGCAGCGCCAGCAGCATGCGGTACATCAGCAGCGTGATGGCATCCACCTGCCAGCGATAGGCCAGCTTGACGATGATGGCCTTGCCGCTGAAGCTGATGGCGCCTAGCATGGCCAGGCCGATGCCGGAGTACAACAGGCGACGCTGCTGCGCCTGGCTGTCGGCAGTGGAACGGTTCTCAACCGTCATCGTTACCGCCGCACCAGCGGACGCAGCGCGTTCAGCCACTTGTTGGCCGGCAGGCCCCAGCGTTCGCGGATGATGTCGGCGCGCTGCTCCCACACGGCGCGACTCGGGCGGCTGGCCGTGCGCTGCGCCAGCACCACGGTGTTGCCTTCGCGCGTGGGTTTGAAGGCCCAGAGCGCCTCGTCGCCAAAGGCCGCTGCAATGCGCTCCACGCTCTGGTCGAAGCTGCTGCTGCGGCCGAACAGGTTCACCGTCATGATGCCGTCCGGCGTGAGCAGGTTGCGGCAGTCCTGGTAGAAATCGGCGTCGTCCAGCACCGGGGCGGCAGCCTCGTGGTCGTACAGGTCTACCTGCAGCGCATCGATCGCGCCCTGCCACTCGGGCTGGCGGATTTCGCGGCTGGCATCGGCCAGCACCACATTCAGCGTTGCATTGTTGTCCGGCAGGCGGAACCACTGGCGGCAGGCGGCATACACCACCGGGTTGAGTTCGATGCAGGAGGTGAGCAATTCCATGCGCTGGTGGGTGAAGCGCGTCAGGCTGGCGGCACCCAGGCCGAGCTGCATGGCGTGGCGCTCGGGCACGCTGTCCGGGTCCATGAACAGCAGCCAGGCCATCATGCGCTGGATGTACTCCAGCTCCAGTACCAGCGGATCGTCCAGCCGCATGGCGCCCTGGATCCATTCCGTGCCCAGGTGCAGGTAGCGGCACTCGCCGTCTTCGGTGAAGTTGACGGGCGGCAGCTCGCCGGACGCGGGGGGGGATGCTCGGGAACGTTTCTTGGCCATGGCGAGGATTGTAAGAGGCCGCCCCCGCGGCGCCCGGATCAGATGAAGCCGAGCACCTTCCACCACAGCGTACCCACCGTCAGCCAGATCAGCAGGTTGACCACGCTCATCACGAAACCGGTGCGCCACCATTCACCCAGGGTGGCGTAGCCGGAGCCGAAAATCACCGGTGCCGTCCCCGTGGCGTAATGCGTCAGCGTCATCATGATGTTGGACGCCGCCGCCATGATCAGCGCCCACGCCATGGGCGGCGCTCCCAGTGCCAGGCCGGCAGCATAGAAGGCGGCAAACATGCCGGTGATGTGCGCCGTGGTGCTGGCAAACATGTAATGCGCATACAGGTAGGCCAGCAGCAGCAAGGTACTCGCGCCTTCCCAGCCCAGGCCCAGCGCCCCGATCCCGTCCTTCAGGCTGCCGGAGAACCAGGCCACCAGCCCCAGCTTGTTGAGGAAGTCGGCCATCATCACCAGCGCGCCGAACCAGATGATGGTGTCCCAGGCGCTCTTTTCCTTGAGCACGTCATCCCATTCCAGCACGCCGGTCAGCAGCAGCAGCGACAGGCCGATGAAGGCCGTGGTGGTCGGATCGACCGCATACTGCTTGCCGAACAGCATGGCCGGCACGCCCGCCCACAGGAACAGCAGCAGGGCAAAAATGGCCACCATGATTTTTTCGCCGCGCTGCATGGCACCCAGTTCACGCAGCTTGCCACGGGCAAACTCGGTGGCGTTGGGCGTGTTGGTGATCTCGGGCTTGTTCATCCAGTACACCACCAGCGGCATCACCAGCAGCGCCACCAGACCAGGCAGCAGCATGCTCAGCGCCCACTGGCTCCAGCTCAGGTGAATCTGGCTGCCGGTGGCCTTGGCGATCAGGTCCACCACCAGCGGGTTGGGTGCGGTGGCGGTGATGAACATGGCCGAGGTGATCGGGTTGGTCTGGTAGTTGGTCAGCGCCAGATAGCGTCCGATGCGGCCTTGCGTGCCATTCTCCGGCTTGGAGTCGAAACTGTCGGCAATGGCACGCATGATCGGGTGGATGATGCCGCCGCCACGCGCCGTGTTGCTGGGCGTGACCGGCGCGATCACCAGTTCGCTCAACGCCAGCGCATAGCCGATGCCCAGCGTCTTCTTGCCGAACAGCGAGATGAACCAGTAGCCGATGCGCGCCCCCAGGCCGGTCTTGATCAGGCCGCGCGAAATCATGATGGAAATGCCGATCAGCCAGATCAGCGAGTTGGACATGGCCGAGAGGGCATCGCGGATCAGGTCGGCGGGCGTGGACGGCTTCCTGGCTTCTGGCTTGACTACCGGCTTGGCTGCAGCCGCCGATGCCGGTGCAGCCGGAGAAGCGCTGGCGGCCGGGGCCTGGGCCGTTGCCGGCAAAGACGCCACCGTGGCCGTCTTCGCGGCAGCAGCGGATGCACCCGCGACTGGTGCCGGCCCGGCTGCGCTGGCAGCTGTTGCCGCAACCGGCGCAGTCACCGCCGGTTTGGCAGCCCCCTCGTTCCCGGTGACTCCCGAGACGGCCACCAGCGTGATCGCCACGATGGACAGGGCGCCGATCGGCATGGCCTTGCCGATGATGGCAGCAATCGTTGCAACAAACAGCGCGAGCAGATGCCAGGCGTTTTCAGTTACCCCTTCGGGCACCGGAATCACGAACCAGATCAGCAATCCAAGCGCCACAGCGATCAGCATCGGGATGCGTTTGAAACCCATAACCGTTCCCCAGAGTTGCCATGCCAATCGATTGTGGCACTATCCCCCGGCACGCTTCCACATTTTTTTTGCAGCCATCCGAGAAGTTTTTTTCACGCAACCCCGTGCGCCTGCAGCACCTCGCGCCAGGCCTGCAGCTTGCGCTCGAACGTCCAGCTGGCGTTGGCCGGACTGGTGGAAGGCAGCTTGTACACCGGCAGGCCCAGCGACTGCGTGTGCTTGTGATGCCGCCAGCTTTCTCCGCCGTTGTGCGCAATGGCCTGCAGTTGCGGACAGCGCAACTGCAGCGCTGCAAAGTCATTCACCACGGCATTGCGGATGGCGCTGTCCAGACTGCCGGCGCGCTCGCAGCACGCATACACGTCCCAGATGCCCAGGCCGTGCGCCTGCGCGGCCTGGCAGCGTTGCACATAATCCATCTGCGGCAGCGGCTCGTTCCACAGCGTGCCCAGAATGCGCCAGAAATGGTTTTGCGGATGCGCGTAATACTGCTGCAGCTGCAGCGAGCGCACGCCGGGAAAGCTGCCAAGCACCAGCACCCGCGCCGTGACATCGATCACAGGAGCCAGTCCTTTCAGCGGCGTTGCGGCCGCTTCGGACGATCTAGTCCTTACCATGCAGCAGCGTGCAGGCTCTGGCCTGCCTTCCTCATTTTCCGGAGCACGCTCATGAACATCAATCTGGACAACGTATCAACCTTCATCGCCACGCAAGGCGTGGACATCGGCCTGAAAATCATCGGTGCGATTGTGGCATGGATCGTCGGCCGCTGGCTGATCAGCCTGGCCGTGGGACTGGTCGGCAAGGGGCTGGACCGCGCCGGCAAGCTCGATCCGACGCTGGTGAAGTATCTCAAGTCCATCCTGTCGGTGCTGCTGACCATCGTGCTGATCCTGGCCATTCTGGGCCTGTTCGGCGTGGAGACTACCTCGTTTGCCGCCCTGCTGGCTGGCGCCGGCCTGGCCATCGGCACAGCCTGGGGCGGGCTGCTGGCGCATTTTGCCGCCGGCGTGTTCATGCAGGTGCTGCGTCCCTACAAGGTCGGCGATTTCGTGCAGGCTGGCGGCGTGACCGGCACCGTCACCGAGCTGGGCCTGTTCACCACCACCATCGTCACCCCCGACAACGTGGCCACCATGGTGGGCAACAACAAGATCTTCTCGGACAACATCCAGAACTTCAGCACACTACCGGTGCGCCGCGTGGACTGCGTGGCCAAGGTCGCGAACGGCGTGGACGTGCAGGACGCCATCGCGCGCCTGCGCCCGGTGATTGCCGCGCTCCCCAACGTCGTGCAAGCGCCGGCACCGGACATCGAGATCCTCGAGTTCACCCCCGAAGGCCCCAAGCTGTGCGTGCGCCCCTACACCAACAACCAGCACTACTGGCAGGTGTATTTCGACACGCACAAGGCCATTGTCGATACCTTCGGCGCGGCCGGCTATCCGATACCGGAGACGCCGATGAGCTACCGCGGCCTGCCGCTGCCAGCCGCTGCCCCGGTGCAGGCCTGAGGCAGGTTTTCACCCCGCGCAAAGCCGCCAGCTCGCCGCTGGCGGCTTTTTTCATCCGGAATGCGTCATGCGTGCTGCAAACGCTGCAGCCCCGGCAGCACGGCCAGGGCATTGCGACCGGTCTGCTCCTGCACCTCGGCCAGCGGCATGCCACGCAATTGCGCCAGGGTCTGCGCGATACCGGGAATCTCGGCCGGCGTGTTGCGCGCCTGCGGCTTGCCCACCGCGCGCTCCTCCGCCGTCACGTACAGCCAGTGCGGCGCGATATCGGGCGCATCGGTTTCGAGCACGATGCTGTCCAGCGGCAGCCCGGTGGCCAGTGCACGCAGCCGCGTGGCCCGCTCGAAGGTCACAGCCCCGCCAAAGCCCAGCTTGCAGCCCAGCCCGATGAACGCATCGGCCTGCTGCCGGCTGCCGACAAAGGCATGCGCAATGCCCCCGGGCGGCGTCACCTGCCGCAATTGCCCGAGCACGGCGTCGACCGAGCGGCGCGAGTGCAGCAGCACCGGCAGGTCAAAGCGGCGCGCGAGTTTCAGCTGCTCGTGCAGAAAGAATGCCTGCTTGTCGCGCATGGCCGGTGTTTCCAGCCCCGGCACGAAAAAGTCCAGGCCGATCTCGCCGACCGCCACCAGATGCGGATCGTCCTGCGCGGCCTGCAAGGCCTGCTCCAGCACCTGCAGATCGTCCTCCTGGGCCGTGGGCACGCACATGGGATGGATGCCCAGCCCGTAGCCATCGCCCCAGCGCCGCGCCAGCCGCTGCACGGCGGCCAGATTGTCCACGGCAACGGCGGGAATCACGCACAGCCCGACACCGGCGTCGCGGGCACGGGCGCGCACCGCATCGCGGTCGGGCGCGAACGCGACATCATCGAGGTGGCAATGGGTGTCGATCCAGGGAATCATGGCAAATCGGGAGCGCTGCCGGCACGGTCTGCGGGGTGCGGGGGAGCCATGTGGAACCAGCGCTTGCGCACCTGCTCGCCAGCGGCCTCGCGGGCGGCTGCCGCATCAGGGCACTTGCCATCGCCACGGCCGGTAAAGCCCCCGGAAGGAGCACACAGGTAGGTTCCCTGCGCGTCATACAGTTCATTGAAACGGTCGCAGCAGCCGGCCTGGATTTCGTAGACCGTGCGCCCCTGATACGGCCACTCCCACACCGCAATCACGGAGGGGTTGCGCTCATCGGCATTGACGCGCGCCAGATGCGACGGCAGCCAGGGCGGCAAATCGGCCAATCCCGAAGCGCCGGGATGCACGCAGCCTGCCAGTGTGCCCGCGCCCGCCAGCACACCCGCACTGGCCACCAACCACGCCAAACGCCTGAATCCCGAGTTGCGCATGACTTTCTCCCTGGTGCAGCCGGCGTGCCGTCAGGCGGCCTGCGGCAGCATCGGCATCAGCTGCCCGCGATCCATGCGGAACTGGCGGTCGCAGCGCGCGGCCAATTGTTCGTCGTGCGTGACGAGCACAAACGCCGTGTTGTGGTCGCGTGCCAGCTGGAGCATCAGACCGAATACCTGTTCGGCCGTGTTGCGATCCAGGTTGCCGGTCGGCTCGTCGGCCAGCACGCAGGCAGGTCGCGTCACCAGTGCGCGCGCAATTGCCACGCGCTGGCGCTCGCCACCGGAGAGCTCGGCCGGACGGTGCTCGGCACGTTCGCCCAGTCCCACCTGCGCCAGCATGTCCAGCGCCAGCTTGCGCGCCTCGGGCCGGCCCATGCGGCGCACCCACAGCGGCATGGCCACGTTTTCGGCGGCGGTGAACTCCGGGAGCAAATGGTGAAACTGGTAGACAAAGCCCAGATGCGCATTGCGCAACTCGCCCTGCTGCGCCAGCGACAGGCGCGACAGCTCCTTGCCCATGATGTGCACGGTGCCGCTGGTCGGCGCATCCAGCCCGCCCAGCATATGCAGCAGCGTGCTCTTGCCGGAACCGGACGCACCGACGATGGCAACCGTCTCGCCGGCCTGCACCGCCAGATCCACCCCGCGCAGCACCGTCAGATCGATATTCTTGCCCTCGTGGAAGCGCTTGGTCAGACCGCTGGCCTGCAGCACCGGGCCGTTGTGGACAGCATTATTCATAGCGCAGCGCCTCCGCCGGGTTCACACGGCTGGCGCGCCAGCTCGGATACAGGGTGGCCAGGAAGGCCAGAATCAGCGACACCACCACGATCGGCACGATATCGCTCGCCTCAGGATCGCTCGGCATCTTGCTGATCAGGTAGATGTCCTGCGGCAGGAAGGAGGTCTGCAGCAGGTTCTCGATGAAGGGCACGATCACGTCGATATTGAAGGCGATCAGCAGGCCCAGCGCCAGGCCCGACAGCGTGCCGATTATGCCCGCCGTGGCACCCTGCACCATGAAGATGCGCATGATGCTGCGCGGCGAGGCGCCCAGCGTGCGCAGGATGGCGATGTCGGCGCGCTTGTCCTGCACGCTCATCACCAGCGTGCTCACCAGGTTGAAGGCCGCCACGGCGACGATCAGCGTCAGGATGATGAACATCATGCGTTTTTCCACCTGCACGGCTGCAAACCAGCTGCGGTTCTGCTGCGTCCAGTCGCTGATGCGGTACTGGCCGTCGAGCGCGTTGCCGATCTGGCCGGCCACGATGGGCGCCTGGTTCAGGTCGCGGATCTTCAGGCGCACGCCGCTCGGCCCTTCCAGCTGGAAGATGCGCGCCGCATCCTGCACGTGCAGCATCACCATGCCGGCGTCGAATTCGTAATGGCCCGAGTCGAAGGTGCCGACGACCGTCACCTGCTTCAGCCGCGGCATCACGCCCGCCGGCGTGACCTGGCCGCTCGGCGCCACCAGCGTCACCTTGTCGCCCGGCTGCACGCCCAGCGCGCGCGCCAGCTGCACGCCCAGCACGGCGCCGAAGCTGCCCGGCTGCAGTTGCTTGAGCACTTCCTGATTGCTGGCCGCCACGTTAGCCACCTGCGGCTCCAGCTCGGGCTCGATACCACGCACCAGCACGCCGCGCATGTCCTCGCCATGCGCGATCAGCGACTGGCCGTTGACGAAGGGCGCGGCGCCCACCACCTCGGGCTGCGTCTTCACGCGCTGCAGCAGGCCCGGCACGTCCTGCAGGCCGCTGCCGTCCACGCTCATCACTTCGATGTGCGAGACCACGCCCAGCATGCGGTCACGCACTTCCTTCTGGAAGCCGTTCATGACCGACAACACGATGATCAGCGCCGCAACGCCCAGCGCAATGCCGACGATGGACGCTGCCGAAATAAAGGAGATGAACCCGTTGCGGCGGGTGGAGCGGCCCGCGCGTGTGTAGCGCCAGCCCAGCAATAGTTCGTACGGAGTCTGCATGTGTTCTTGGTTGTATGCCTCGCCTGTTGAGTCCCCGGAATGCCATGGCACACCGGAGCGAAGACTATTGTGGCATGCCGCATTCCCCCTCCCCTGTGAGCAGGCATGCAAGGTTGCAACATATCGTCAGGCTACACTTGGCCTGTCGCGGACTTTTCCCTGAGCCATGCACTTTTCGCCCGATTCCCTGAGCCAGCGCAGCCTGCGCAGCGTCTGGCACCCCTGCACCCAGATGAAACAGCACGAGAAGCTGCCGCCGCTTGCCATCGTGCGCGGCGAAGGCGCCTGGTTGCAGGACGAAAACGGCGACCGCTATCTGGACGGCATCAGCAGCTGGTGGGTCAATCTGTTCGGCCATGCCAACCCGCGCATCAATGCGGCACTGATCGACCAGCTCGGCAAGCTCGAGCACGCGATGATTTCCGGCTGCACCCATGCGCCGGTGGTGGAACTGTCCGAGCGCCTGGCCACGCTCACCGAGCACCAGCTCGGCCATGCCTTCTATGGCTCGGATGGGGCCTCGGCGGTGGAGATCGCCCTCAAGATGAGCGCGCACTACTGGCGCAACAAGGGTCTGCCGGACAAGCACCGCTTCGTCTATCTGGAAAAAAGCTACCACGGCGAAACCCTGGGCGCGCTCAGCGTGACCGACGTGGACGTGTTCCGCCATGCCTACCATCCGCTGCTGCAGCATGCCTTCATGGCCCCCAGCCCGGATGCGCGCAGCGCCGAAACTCCGGCCAAGGCCGCCTGCCATGCCATCCAGGCCATGGATGCGCTGCTGACCGAACACGCCGGCGAGATCGCCGCCGTCATCGTCGAGCCGCTGGTGCAGTGCGCCACCGGCATGGCCATGCACGATCCCTCCTACCTGCAGCAGCTGCGCATTCTGTGCGACCGCCACCAGGTACACCTGATCGCCGACGAGATTGCCGTGGGCTGCGGCCGCACCGGCAGCTTCTTCGCCTGCGAACAGGCCGGCATCTGGCCGGACTTCCTCTGCCTGTCCAAGGGCATTACCGGCGGCTACCTGCCGCTGTCGCTGGTGCTCACGCGCGATGCCATCTACCAGGCCTTCTACGACGACGACGTGCGGATGGGCTTTCTGCACTCGCACTCCTACACCGGCAACCCGCTGGCCTGCCGCGCCGCACTGGCCTGCCTGGACATCTTCGAGAATGACGACGTACTGTGCATGAACGAGCTGCTGGCAGAGCGGCTGGACAATGCGCTGCAACCGCTGGCCAGCCACGGCGCGGTGCGCCATGCGCGGCGCCAGGGCCTGATCTGGGCCTTCGATGTGGATCCGCAAGCCATCCCGGCGATTTCTGCCGACGATGCCGCAGACGGCATGGCGGGCGGCAGCTTCGCCCAGCGCTACCACCTCGCGGCACGCCGCCACGGCCTGCTGCTGCGCCCGATCGGTCACACGCTCTACATGATGCCCCCCTACATCCTGAACCACAGCGAAGTGACGCACCTGGCGCAGGGGGCGCTCGCTAGCCTGAACGATGTGCTGAAACCGGCGTAACAACGAAATGGCCCGGCCAGTAGCAAGCAATCCTGCCCAGCTTGGCATAAGCCCTGCCATCGGCCCCTTGCTGATCGCGAACGCCCTCCGCATATTGCAACAGACACGTAACACCGCCCAGCGCAGCGGTGCGGCTTTACACATAAAGTCCAAGGCCTTCTACAATAGAAGTCAATTGTCGTCGCGTGGCCGGTTGGCCGGCACGGCAGGCCTGTGTTCCGCCGTCTGTTCCCTGCCTCCATGTCCGCTGCTCTTGCCCACCATCTGATCGTTCCCTTTGCTTCGGCCAGCTCCCCAGGCTGCCAGCAGGCCCTGCAGCAGCTCTCGCTGGGCAATCTGCCGGCCCTGCTCGACCGCCTGCAGGCCGATCCGGTATGGGAATGCGACGAGTACAGCTACAGCACGCCGCATGAGCACAAGCTGGCCGAAGCGTTGGCCTGGCCGCAAGAACTCTGCCTTGACGGCCAGATGCCCTGGGCCGCGCACACCGCGCGCCTGCTCGGGGTGGCTTCCAAGCTGCCCATGGCTTGGGGCCTGGTCACGCTGTGCCACTGGCAAATCCATGCCGACCATGTCACCATGGCGCACCCGGCCGAACTGGCGCTCAAGCCGGAAGAGGCACACAGCCTGTGCGAATCCATGCAGCCCTGGTTTGCCGAAGAAGGCCTGCATCTGGTCGAGCTGCCGGTGGACAAATCCGGCATCGTGCAATGGCTGGCCCATGGCCGCATGCTCGAGAACCTGCGCACCGCCTCGCTCGATCGCGTCTGCGGCCGCAACGTCGAGAGCTGGATGCCGACCTCCACCCGCGCCAGCACCAGCCCCACGGCCGCCCGCGCCGCGCCGCTGCAGCGCCTGCAAAGCGAAATGCAGATGCTGCTCTACACCCATCCGGTGAACGAACGCCGCCTGGCGCACAACGAACTGCCGGTCAACTCGTTCTGGGTCAGTGGCGCCGGCATTCTGCCGACCGAAGTGCCGGTACTGCCCGAGGCCGAGGACGCCCTGCAGCCGCACCTGCTGCGCCAGCTCGTCACCCCGGCCCAGCGTGAGGACTGGCAGGCCTGGCTCACCGCCTGGAAGTGGCTGGACGAGGCCGTGTTCGGCCCGCTGCTGCAGCGCCACAAGGAAGGCAAGGTGCAGCGCCTGCGCATCACCCTGTGCAGCGAACGCCGCGCCATGACCTGGAATGCGGCCCCCGTTTCCCTGCTCCAGAAAGCCGGCCGCGCACTGCGCCCCAGCCGCGCCAGCACGCTCCTCAAGGCCCTGTAAGCCATGCGCCTGATCGAGCGCGACGTGCCGCCGCGCGCCCGCTGGGCACTCGAGCAAGGCGGCCTGCACCCCCTGCTGGCCCAGCTCTACGCGGCCCGCGGCGTAACCCAGCCGTCCGAACTGGACGATGCGCTGACGCACCTGCTGCCGCCCACCGAGTTGCGTGGCACCAGCGAGGCGGCGCGCCTGCTGGCCGATGCCATGGCCGCCGGCAAATCCATCTGCATCGTGGCCGACTACGACTGCGACGGTGCCACTGCCTGCGCGGTCGCCGTGCGCGGCCTGCGCCTGCTCGGCGCGCGCCAGGTCGGCTATCTGGTGCCCGACCGCGTAGTCGACGGCTACGGCCTGACCGCGCCGATTGCCGAGCGCGTGCGTGCCACCGGCGCCGATGTGCTGGTCACGGTGGACAACGGCATCGCCAGCGTGGACGGCGTGCGCCAGGCCCATGCACTCGGGCTGCAGGTGCTGGTGACCGACCACCATCTGCCCGGCCCGCAACTGCCCGACGCCGATGTCATCGTCAACCCCAATCACCCGGACTGCCGTTTTCCCAGCAAGGCACTGGCCGGCGTGGGCGTCATGTTCTATGTGCTGCTGGCCCTGCGCGCCGAACTGCGCGCACGCGGTGCTTTTGCCGACGGCCAGCAGCCCCGCCTGGATACGCTGCTGCCGCTGGTCGCCCTCGGTACCGTGGCCGACGTGGTGCGGCTGGATGCCAACAACCGCCGCATCGTGGCGCAGGGCCTGCGCCGCGTGCGTGCCGGTGCCATGCCGGCCGGCATGCGCGCGCTGTTCCAGGTGTCCGGACGTCCCTGGCAGACTGCCTCCACCTTCGATTTCGGATTTGCGCTCGGCCCGCGCATCAACGCCGCAGGCCGCCTGTCCGACATGACGCTGGGCATCGAATGCCTGCTCGCCGACGATGCCTTGCGCGCCACCGAACTGGCGCAGCAGCTCGAAGCCATCAACCGCGAGCGCCGCAGCATCGAGGACGGCATGGGCGCGCAGGCCTTCACGCTGACCGAGAAGCTGCAGGCCACGCTGCAGGAGCCTCCGGCCGCGCTCAGCGTGTTCGACGACAGCTTCCACGAAGGCGTGGTCGGCATCGTCGCCTCGCGCCTGAAGGACCGGCTGCACCGCCCCACCTTCGTGTTTGCCGCCAGTGCGGCGCCCGGCATGGAGCATCTGCTGAAAGGCTCGGGGCGCTCGATTGCGGGCTTCCATCTGCGCGATGCACTCGATCTGGTGGCCAAGCGCCATCCGGAAGTGCTGCAGAAGTTCGGCGGCCACGCCATGGCGGCGGGCTGCACCATTGCACGCGAGCACCTGGAGGTGTTCAAGCAGGCGCTGGCACAAGTCGCCGAGGAGTGGCTGGATGCCGCCACGCTGCAGCGCACGCTGGAAACCGATGGCGCGCTGCCGGCCCGGTTCCGACGCACCGATGTGGCCGCCAGCCTGCAGCAGGCCGTCTGGGGCCAGGGCTTTGCCGCACCCGTGTTCAGCGAGGAGATGGAGGTGCTCCAGCAACGCCTGGTGGGCGAGCGCCACCTGAAACTGCAGCTGCGCCACCACGGCGAAACCGTGGACGGCATCTGGTTCGGCCGCAGCGAGCCGCTGCCGGCGCGGGCGCATCTGGCCTACCGGCTGGACATCAACAGCTGGCAGGGGCGCGAGAGCGTGCAGTTCGTGGTGGAAGGGATGGCGGACTGACGGCTGCCGCACGGGCTACGCATGTGCCTGACGGCTCTCCGGCCATCTGGTCAGCCCTGCAGCCAGGTCAGCCCTCCAGCCAGGCCGTTCCCACTACGCAGCTGGCAGCAGGATGCCAGCGCAAGCGCCGGCTGGACAAATCGAATGTCGCCACTGTCACCAGCGGCCCACCCACCTGCGCAGCGGCGTAGGCCATCAGCGCCACCTCCTGCACATGCACGGATACGGGAGGCAGCATGTCCAACACCGCCAGATTGGGCAGCAAGTCAGCCAGCAACCAGGATTCACGATACAGACCCAGCGTCACGTGCGGCAGGTAATCATCCAGGTGCTGCAAGGCCGGATCGAGCGCCAGCGCCGTCCGCAGCGCATCCAGCTCGCCAGCGTGGCGCACCACCAGGAAAGGGGCCGTGGCAAAAGTCCCCACTCGACCCACCTCGATCTCGAACGGCCCCAAGCCCGCCCCTGACAGCCCCTGCATGTGCCTGTGCAACGCAGCCCGGGGGCAGGCATCGGCCGAGGCTCCCTCTGGATCGGCCACCTTCGGCGTTCCGTCTTCGGCATGCCGGAATCCGCCCGCCTCCTGCTGCACGGGAAAGCCGCACAGTCCCAGCGTCACATGCGGCTGGCGGCGATAGCCATCGAGCAACCAGGGCGCCAGCTGCCGCTGCGCTCGAGTGAACGATGGTCGCAGCTCCGGTACGTCGACATCCAGCGCCCACAGCAGAAACCACGGACGTCCGCGATGCCAGGCCGAAAAATCACCGCATACATTGCGCTGCAGACGCACTGGACGCCCTGTCTCGCCCCGCGCGCGCAAGCCCGTCGCCGCGTCAACCACCCTGCGCCAGCCAGTACAAGCCGCCCGCAAGAACCGCCAGGTTCAACAACACCGTCAACCAGAACACGATGCGGAACGGCGGCTTGAGCGTCTTGTGCCGGAACAGCTGCTGCGCCAGCCAGGCGCCGGGCCAGCCGCCGAGCAGCCCCAGCAGATGCAGAAAGCTCTCGGGAATGCGCTGCTTTCCCGCGCGCGCCGCGGCCTTGTCCCAGGCGTAGGCAATGAAGGCACACAGGCTGGCGGATACGTACACCACGACCAGCCAGCGGGCCAGCGTCATGCGCGGCCCACCTTGTCCATCAGCCGGCGGAACACGCTCGGCGAGACGAACACATCCACCTCGCCACCGAGCGTGGCGATCTCGCGCACATAGGTGCTGCTGACGAACTGGTACTGCACGCTCGGCGTGAGGAACACGGTCTCCACTTCCGGCATCAGGTGGCGGTTCATGCCGGCGAGCTGGAATTCGTAGTCGAAGTCGGTCACGGCGCGCAGCCCGCGCACCATGGCCTTGCCGCCGCGCGCCACCACGAAATCACGCAGCAGGCCGTCATAGGCTTCCACTGTCACATTGCCGTACTTGGCCACCGCCTCGCGCACCATGTCCAGCCGCTCGTTCAGGTCGAACATGGGTTTCTTGTGGTGGCCGGCCGCCACCGCCACGATCAGATGATCGAACAGCTGCGAGGCGCGGCGCACCAGCTCCTCGTGCCCCAGCGTGAGCGGGTCGAAGGTGCCGGGGTAGATGGCGGTGATCCTGGTCATGGTGTCTCCTGCAATGAATCGGGGGTTTGTGGGGCTGCGCACGGGGCGCCGGCAATCAGTCCTGCATGGTGATGGCGCTCAGGCGGGCTGCAGCAGGTGCGCATGCACCTGGCCGGCCTTGAGATGGCGCCAGCGCTGCCAGCCGAGCCCGGCCAGTTCCTCCGGCTTCCATTCACGGCCGGCCTCGAGATACAGATAGCCTCCCGCGCGCAGCACCGGCAACGCGGCCTGCAGGGCCTTGGCATACCAGTCGGCGTCGAACGGAGGATCGAGCAGGACAAGGTCGATGCTGCCGGGCCGGCGCGCCGCCTCGTGCAGCACGGCCAGTGCATCACCCTGGCGCACCTGCACGGCATCGGCGCCCAGCAGCTCCTTCAGTTCGCGCAACTGGCGCACCAGCGCGGCATGCTGCTCCACCAGCAGCACGCTGGCGGCGCCGCGCGAGGCGGCCTCCAGGCCCAGGGCACCGGTACCGGCGCACAGGTCGATGCAGTGCCAGCCGCCAAGGTCCTGGCCCAGCCAGTTGAACAGCGTTTCGCGCACGCGGTCGGGCGTGGGGCGCAGGCCGGGCGGCACGCCCGGGCCGGCCGCCACCGGCAGCAGACGACGGCGCCACTGGCCGCCGACAATGCGGACCTGGCCGGCTGCGCGCGCTGGCGCCTGACCCGGTTTTTTCCCCGTGCCGGCCGCTGATGCGCGCCCTCCGGGAGCAAATTTGGCAGGATGCGCAACGCCTTTCGCCCCCGCTTCGGCGGCATCTGGCTCGGCATGCGGCGACTGCGCCTGGCTGCGCAGGCGTTTTTCGATGGCTGACAATGACAGGCTGGAACGTCCCATGGCGGAAATCATAGGATAAAAAGGGGGTTTCGCCGGATATCTTGCGGGCTGTCATGTGCCCGACCCATGCACTTCGTACAATGAGGGAGTTGCCCGCCTTGCGCCCACTCCACTCTGCCATGTTCAGCTTCTTCAAGAAAAAACCTGCCGCCCCCGAATCCCCTGTCGAAACCCCCGTTGCCGAGGCAGCGCCGGAGACGACTGCGGAGACGGGCGTGCAGGCTGCGCCCGAAGCTCCGGCAACCGAACAGGTCCCCGCCTCCGGTGGCTGGCTCAACCGCCTGCGCCGCAGTTTCGGGGGCGACGAAGCAAGCCCGGCCAGTGCCGACGCCCCGGCCGCCTCCGGCGAACTACCGCTGGCCGAGCAGGCCCTGATCCAGGCGCTGCAGCACGATGCCATGGACAGCAGTTTCGCCGCGCTGGAGCCCACGCCCATCGACGAAGCCGCCCTGACCGAAGCCGCCCTCGCGGCTACACCGGAAGAAGCCGACGATGTGCCAGCCAGCAGCAAGTCGCCGGCGCCGCGCCACGCCGAACAGGCACCTGCCGCCACTCCCGAGGCGCAAACGCCCGCCGCGGCATCGGCATCGGCATCGGCATCCGCAGACGAGCCGGTCGCCGACGACGAAGCGGCTGCAGCTGACACCGCCACCCGCGCCGGCTGGTTCAACCGCCTCAAGACCGGTCTGCGCCGCACCGGCAGCAGCATCACCACCGTCTTTACCGGCACCCGAATCGACGAGGAACTCTACGAAGACCTCGAGGCCGCCCTGCTCATGGCCGATGCCGGCGTGCAGGCCACCGAATACCTGCTGGAAGACCTCAAGCGCCGCGTCAAGGCCGCCAAGGCCACCGATCCGGCGCAGGTGCGCACCCTGCTGACCGATGCCATTGCCGAACTGCTGCAGCCGCTGGAAAAGCAACTGGTGATCGGCGAGCACACGCCCACCGTGATCATGGTGGCTGGCGTCAACGGCGCCGGCAAGACCACCTCCATCGGCAAACTCACCAAGCACCTGAGCGACCACCGGCAAAGCGTGCTGCTGGCTGCTGCCGACACCTTCCGTGCCGCTGCCCGCGAGCAGCTCGCCATCTGGGCCGACCGCAACACGGTCGAGATCGTCAGCAACGCCGGTGGGGACCCGGCGGCCCTGAGCTTCGATGCCGTCGCCGCTGGCCGCGCGCGCGGCAAGAACGTGGTGCTGGTCGATACTGCCGGCCGCCTGCCCACCCAGCTGCACCTGATGGACGAGCTCAAGAAGATCCGCCGCACCATCACCAAGGCCTACGTCACCGCACCGCACGAGGTGCTGCTGGTGATCGACGGCAACACCGGCCAGAACGCGCTGGCACAGGTCAAGGCGTTCGACGACGCACTGGAACTGACCGGCCTGATCGTGACCAAGCTCGACGGCACCGCCAAGGGCGGCGTGCTGTGCGCGATTGCGCGCGAGAAACCGGTTCCGGTGTATTTCGTCGGTGTGGGCGAAAAACTGGAAGACCTGGAAACCTTCAATGCGCGCGAATTTGCGCAGGCGCTGCTGGGTTGAGCGGCATTTCCCGGAGCTGTCGCGCATCCGGGGCAGTGTCCTACGCCGCGTGGAGGGCCCAGGCATCAGAATGTGCAACAAGGCGTAGAAGCATTTGCCCCGATGGCTCTCGCAATTCTGCGACAGCCCCTGATTTGTTACAGGTTTTCCCGGCAGATTTAGCACTCGACTTTCAGGAGTGCTAATATCTTTCGCCAATGAGGAACATCTCGGCAAGAGATGTATCCAATACCCTGAAAGGAGTGAAGACACATGGCTGATAGGGCTGTTGCCTCCACCAAGACCCAAGACATTGCCATTGCCCCCAACTGGTCGGCAGTGGCCACCTTGCCCGCACTGGGCAATCTTGACGCGTACATCAGCGCGGTCAACCGCATGCCCATGCTCACGCCCGAGCAGGAGCATGACTACGCCAAGAAACTGAAAGACCACAACGACCTGGACGCCGCCGGTCGCCTCATCATGTCGCACCTGCGTCTGGTGGTGGCCGTGTCGCGCCAGTACCTGGGCTATGGCCTGCCGCACGGCGACCTGATCCAGGAAGGCAACATCGGCCTGATGAAAGCCGTCAAGCGCTTCGATCCGGATCAGGGCGTGCGCCTGGTGAGCTACGCCATGCACTGGATCAAGGCCGAGATCCACGAGTACATCCTGAAGAACTGGCGCATGGTCAAGGTCGCCACGACCAAGGCGCAGCGCAAGCTGTTCTTCAACCTGCGCAGCAAGAAGCAGGGCTTCAAGGCCATCGCCGGCCTGGACGATGCGGCCATGCACCGCGACACGCTCACCGAGCAGGAAATCGACATCATCGCGAAAGACCTCAACGTCAAGCGCGAGGAAGTGATGGAGATGGAAACGCGCATGAGCGGCGGCGATGTGCTGCTCGATCCGGCTCCCAGCGATGACGGCGAGCAGGCCTTCGGCCCGATCGCCTACCTGAGCGATGCCAGCCACGAGCCCACCGCCATGCTGGAAGCCCAGCAACGCGACGTGATGGCCACCGACGGCATCGCCGCCGCGCTCGACACGCTCGACCCGCGCAGCCGCCGCATCGTGGAACAGCGCTGGCTGGCCGTGAACGACGACGGCTCCGGCGGCATGACGCTGCACGAACTGGCCGCCGAGTACGGCGTGAGCGCCGAGCGCATCCGCCAGATCGAGTCGGCGGCCATGAAGAAGATGAAGACGGCGCTGGTGGAGTATGCCTGAGCCCTAGGCGCCTGACAGCCTGTGGGGCCGCTCGGATGAGCGGCCTTTTTCATGGGTGCTGCAGGATACGCGGCCACAGCGATTGCGGAATCCGGCCCGGAACGTCACTCTGCGCCACTGGTGTGCCGGCGGGGGAATGTCCTGCGCACCATTGTGCGGTTGCCCGAAGATTTTCCGTCAGCGCTTCGCTTGTCCGAAAAACCGCAGTTCTACAATGAACTGTTCGCCCCCCCGGAAAGTGAAATCCCCCATGAACTCCCATGCCCTGATGCTGATGGCCATTCCTGCGCTGGTGGCGCTGGCTGGCGGGGTTCTCGCGGCGGTCTGGGCCCCGAGCCACCAGACGCGCAGCATGATCCAGCACTTTGCGGCAGGCGTGGTGCTGGCAGCGCTGGCCGTCGAGCTGCTGCCGGAAATCGCACGCGAGCATCCGGCCCCCTGGCACGTATTGGCGGCCTTTGCAGCCGGCAGCATGTTCATGTACGGACTCAAGCTCTGGACCATGAAGCTGGAACATGCCGAAGAGCAGCGCGCGATTGCCAGCGGCCAGGCCGCTGCCGGCATGGCCACCGGCCTGCTGCTGGCCACCTTCATCGACGTGGCGGTGGACGGCTTCATCATTGGCGCCGGCTTTGCCGCGGGCGGCGAAACCGGCATGATCCTGGCGCTCGGTCTGTCGGTGGAACTGCTGTTCCTCGGCCTGGCGCTGGCCTCCGACAGCATCCGCGGCTGGAAGATCATTGCCGTGTCCGGCGCGCTGGGGCTGACGGTGCTGTGCTGCGCCCTGGCGGGCAGCCTGCTGCTGGCGCAGGCTTCGCACGACACCATCGGCACAGTGCTGGCCTTCAGTGCGGCCGCCCTGCTCTACCTGGTGACGGAAGAGCTGCTGATGGAGGCGCACGAGGTGGAAGAAAAACCGTTCTTCACGCTGGTGCTGTTTGCAGGCTTCCTGGTGTTCTGGGCCATCCAGTTGTTCGGGCAAGGCTGAACCCCGCCTCAAGAGGGCGCAACGGCGGCTGGCGTTCGGCCAGCGTGCGCGCGGAGGCCTCCCGTCGCCAGTGGGCGTTTAAGACTCGGCCAGCAGCGCTTTCACATCCGCTGCCACCAGTTCCGGTTTGGCGCCGTAGTTGCTGTGCAGGCGCATGCGGCCCTGCTTGTCGATCAGCAGCGTGCCGGCGGTGTGGTCCATGGTGTAGTGCTCGGGCTTGCTGCCCGGCACTTTCTTGTAGTACACGCGGTAGCCGGGCGCAATGGTCTTGCGCAGCTCTTCCGGCGTGGGCACCAGCGCCAGAAAATCCGGGCCGAAGTTGGCCATGTATTCCTTGAGCAGCGCCGGCGTATCGCGCTCGGGATCGACGGTGACGAAAATGACCTGGAAACGGTCGGCATCGGCGCCGAGCAGCTGCTTGACCTGCACCATTTCGGTCAGCGTGGTCGGGCACACATCCGGGCACTGCGTGTAGCCGAAGAACATGCCGATCACCTTGCCGCGGAAGTCGGCGACGCTGCGGCGCTGGCCGTTCATGTCCAGCAGCGAGAAGTCCTTGGCGTATTTGCCGCCGCTGATGTCCAGGCTGTTGAACTTGGCATTGGGCAGGCCGCCGGCCTTGCCCAGCTCGCTCACGCTGCCGACATCGCAGGCAGCCAGCAACAGGCCGCCGGCACCGGCGCCGATCCAGCGCAGCGCAGCGCGCCGTGGCTGCCCCGCGGCAGGGGCGCTTGGGGAATGGAGGCTTTGCATGCACGCATTGTACGGGCGGTGCCGGCTCCCTGCCGCCGGCCCCGCGCGCAACCGTGTTAAGGTATGCCGTTTTCTTGATCAGGATTGCCTTGCCATGTCCCAGCAGCCAGACCTTCCGCCAGCCGCTCCGGCCCCGGTGCACCAGCCCCATGCACCGTTGACCGCCTATTACGGCGACGAGAACGAACGTGCCGGCTTTCTGCGCGGCATCTTCGACAGCACAGCTGCCGATTACGATCGCGTGGAGCGCATGCTGGCCTTCGGCACCGGCCCCGGTTACCGCGGCAAGGCACTGGAGCGCGCCGGCCTGCAGCGCGGCATGCAGGTGCTCGATGTCGGCTTCGGCACCGGTCTGGTCGCGGCGCAGGCCATCCGCATCGTGGGCGATCCGGCCCTGGTGACCGGCGTCGATCCCAGTCCCGGCATGATGCAGGCCAGCCCGCTGCTGGAAAAGGTGCGCCTGCTGCAGGGCAAGGCCGAAAAACTGCCCGTGCCCGATGCCAGCGTGGATTTCGTCAGCATGGGCTATGCGCTGCGCCATGTGGGCGATGTGGAGGCCGCCTTCAGCGAATTCCACCGCGTGCTGCGCCCGGGCGGGCGCGTGTGCATTCTGGAGATCACCAAGCCGGAAAGCGCGCTGGGCACCGCGCTGCTCAAGGGCTATATGCGCGGCTGGGTGCCGACGCTGGCCTGGCTGAGCCGCGCCAGGGCACATACACCGCGCATGTGGCGCTACTACTGGGACAGCATCGAGGCCTGCGCGCCGCCAGCGCAGATTCTGGCGACCCTGCAGGGCTGCGGCTTTGCCGGTGCGCGCCGGCATGTGGAACTGGGGATCTTCTCGGAATACCAGGCCATCAGGGACTGACTCGCAGCGACGGCGCGGGAGCCGGTTGGGGGCCGTTCCGTACAGGCACCCTGCATCGCCGTTGCCCCAGCCGGATCAGCCGCGCGGCTTGCGCAGCATCTGCTGCATCTGGTCCAGCGGGATGGCAGTGGTGCCTTCCACCACCTTGTGGCGCGGCTCCGGCTGCAGCGCGTGGCCGTAGATCACCTCGAAGGTCAGCGGGATGCTGCCTTCGCGCTCCAGCGTGCGCAGTGCCTGGTGCAGCTCGCGCAGCCAATGGCGCCCGCGCGTGAGGCTGCCGCGTTCCACCGACACGTTGCGTCCCAGCTCGCGCAGCTCCTGCAGCAGCCGCTCGGGCGAATTGAACGTCAGCGTGATGCGCTCCATGTCCATCACCGGCTCCGCAAAACCGGCCTGCACCAGCATGTCGCCCCAGTCGTGCATGTCGGTGAACTGGTGCGTGGGCGCCGGCCAGCCGAGGCGCTGGTACAGATCGCGGATTTCGCGCAGGGTATCAGGGCCGAGCGCAGAAAACATCAAGAAACCGTTCACCGCGAGCAGGCTGCGCCATTGCGCCAGCAGCGCTTGCGGATCGGCAGCGCCATGCAGCGCCATGTTGGCCCAGAGCATGTCGATGCTGCCGGGGGCAATCGCATCGGTCCGGGTGCCCAGACGCTGGCCACGCAGGCGCGACAGGGTACGTTCCAGCCAGCCGGATTGCCCCTGGGAGGACTCCAGGCGCTGCTGCAGGAGGGACTGCACGTCAGGAGCCGCGTCGGGCTCGATCGCCCAGGCCGTGGCTTGCGGGTAGCGTTGCTGCAGCAGCGCATGCGCCTGCGTGCCCCCCTTGAGCGGCTGCCAGTGCAGCCAGCTGGCAGGTTGCAGCGTGATCCACTGCAGGCGCTCCTCCATGCGGCGCGCGACTTCCTCATGCAGCCAGGGGCTGTGCGGCAGGGATAACTGCTGCCAGCGGCGGGCAGCGACGGGGTCGATGGAAGGGGGCGTGGTGCTCGGTTTCACTGATCGCGGAGTATATAGTTCGGGCATGAACATTGTTCCAGAAAAGGATGAAAACTCCCGCCCGCTGCGCCTGCACCCGGCCGCGCGCAAGGGCTGGCTGCAGCGCCTTGCCGGCGAGTTGCGGCTGCCCGCACGCTGCGCGGTCTGCCATGGCTGGCCGCGCGAGCTGATCTGCAGCGAGTGCATTGCCGGACAGGGACAGCCAGTGTTGCGCTGTGCCGGGTGCGCCATCCGCTTGCCCGCTGAGGCTGCATCGGCTGCATCGGCTGCATCGGCTGCATCGGCTGCGTCGGCTGCGTCGGCTGCGTCGGCTGCGTCGGCTGCGTCGGCTGCGTCGGCTGCGTCGGCTGCCATGATGCCCCCACTCTGCGACGACTGTCTGGCCGAACCTCTCGATGGTCTGGATGCCGTGCACGCCGCCCTTTCCTACCAGTGGCCCTGGCAGGGCTGCATCGACGCCTTCAAGTTCGGCCGGCAGCCCGGCTGGGCCCCGGCGCTGGCCGAGCGCATGGCGGCCCAGCCAGGCATCGCGGCAGCGATCCGGCAGTGCGACGTGCTGGTCCCGCTGCCGCTGCACCGCGAGCGTCTGGCCGAGCGTGGTTTCAGCCAGACGCTGTTGCTGGCCCGCGCCCTGCGGCGCCAGATTGCACGCAGATACGGACTGGCCCCGGAGCTCGCCCGCCTGCGTCACGACTGGCTGGTGCGTACCCGGCATACGGTGGCGCAAAGCACACTGCCGCTGGAAGAGCGCCTGCGCAACCTGGAAGGCGCCTTTGCCGCCAAGGCACTGCACGCACCGCGCCTGTATGGCGCACGGGCCGTGCTGATCGACGACGTGATGACCAGCGGCAGCACGCTGCAGGAAGCCGCGCTCGCCCTGCAGCGTGCCGGCTGTGCGACCGTGGTGGGCGTGGTGCTGGCGCGCACCGAAAAGCCGGGCTTCGAGCGCCCGCCGCCACAACCCGGCGCCAGCCCGGCCGTGGTGCCACTCCCCTGAACCGGGTCTCGCCTCAGGAAACGATGTAAGAGGCCGTCCCCAGCGACAGCACCTTGCCCTCTTCCGACAGAAACTCCATGCGCGTGCTGGCCAGCCTGGCCCCCAGCCGCAGTACCTCGGCACGCATGCGGAAGCGCGTGCCGATGCCGGGATGCAGGTAGTCCACGCGCAGGTCGATGGTGCCCAGGCGCGAGAAGTGCTGCAGGCGCTGCTCCACCGGCTCATGGGCATAGCGCGCACCGATGGCATTCATCACCGCCAGGCCGGCCACCGTATCCAGCGAGGCACTGATCACGCCACCGTGGATGCGATTGTGGCCATAATGTCCGATCAGCTCGGGGCGCATCTCCAGCACGGCTTCGCTCACCAGCGGGGTGCAGAGCGTGGCGCGCAGGCCGAGCACCTTGTTGAAGGTGATCCGCTCCTCGAAGATCTCGACCGAGGCACGCACAAACGCGTCCTCCAGCTCCACCTGGGCCAACTGGTCAAAGGAAAGGGGTCGGAGGCTCGTGGTCATGGTGGAGATGTCCTGCATGGGTATGATTGCCATTGTGTCAAATTGTAGGCGGCGCGTGCGCGGCCTTTCCTGTTCGCTGCCTTGGCGGCCTGTTTCATGAAACGTATTCTGATCACCTGCTCCACTGTCGATGGCCATACGCTGGAAATCGGTCGCCGCCTGCACGCGCAGCTGGCAGCCAGCGGCCATGCGCCCGAGCTGATCCGGCTGGAAGAAACGCCCGCACTGCCGCTGGCTGACTATGACCAGATCGTGATCGGCGCCAGCATCCGCTACGGCCATTTCCGGCCGGCGCTGTACGCATTTGTCGAGCGCCATGCCGCCCTGCTTGCCAGCAAGCCGACGGCCTTCTATGCCGTCAATGCCGTGGCGCGCAAGCCGGCCAAGCAGACCGCCGAGACCAACCCCTACACGCGCAAGTTCCTGGCCAAGGTGCCGTGGAAGCCGGCGCTGGTCGGCGTGTTCGGCGGCAAGATCAACTACCCGCAACTCGGCACGCTGGACCGCAACGTGATCCGCTTCATCATGTGGATGACCAAGGGCCCGACCGACCCGCGCTCGGTGACGGACTTTACCGACTGGGCGCAGGTGGAGGCCTTCGGGCGCAAGCTGGCGGAGCAGTAAGGATCAGCACTTGCTGAAATCGGGTGCGCGCTTCTCCATGAATGCCGTGAACGCCTCCTTCGCCGCCGGCTCCTGCAGCATGCGGCCGAAGCTGCTGGCTTCCTCCGCCATGCGCACCTGAATGTCCCTGGCCTGCGTCTGCTTGAGCAGGCGCTTGGTTTCCAGCAGCGAAGACATCGGCTTGCCGGCCAGCTTGGCGGCCTGGCGCTGGGCCAGTGCATTCACTTCGGTCGGCGGCACGATGCGGTTGACCAGGCCCATTTCCAGCGCGGCTTCGGCCTGGAACGGTTCACCCAGCAGCAGTGCCTCGGAAGCGCGCGCATGGCCCATCAGGCGCGGTGCGAGCAAGCTGGAGCCGGCCTCCGGGCACAGACCCAGGTTCACGAAGGGCATGGCAAAGGCCGCGTTGTCGCCGGCGTACACCAGATCGCAGTGGAACAGCAGCGTGGTGCCGATGCCCACCGCCGGGCCGGCCACGGCGGCCACCACCGGCTTCGGAAAGGCGCTGATCTGCTGCAGGAACTGGAACACCGGTGCCTCCGGTGTGGAAGGCGGATTGTGCAGGAAGTCGGCAATGTCGTTGCCGGCCGAAAACACCGTGGGATGGCCCTGGAACACCACCACGCGCACGGCGTCGTCCTGCGCGGCCTGCTCGAGGAACTGCGCCATGGACGCATACATGGCGGCAGTGAAGGAATTCTTCTTTTCGACGCGGTTGAAGGTGATGGTGGCCAGGCCGTTTTCGGTATGGAACAGGATGTCGCTCATGGAATTGCTTTCTGGGAAGACAGACAACAACGCCCCGCCTCCAGCCCGTGCCAGATGCGGGGCGCGTACAGCCAGTGTACTTACACGCGCTCGAAAATGCCCGCAGCACCCTGCCCCATGCCCACGCACATGGTGACCATGCCGTATTTGAGCTTGTTGCGGCGCAGCGCGTGCACCACGGTGGCAGAGCGGATGGCACCGGTGGCGCCCAGCGGGTGGCCCAGCGCAATCGCGCCGCCCATCGGGTTGACCTTGGCGGTGTCCAGGCCCAGCGTGTTGATCACGGCCAGCGACTGCGCGGCAAACGCCTCGTTCAACTCGTACCAGTCGATGTCTTCCTGCTTCAGGCCGGCATAGCGCAGCGCCGCCGGAATCGCCTCGATCGGGCCGATGCCCATGATGGCCGGCGGCACGCCCTTGCTGGCGAAGCTGACGAAGCGCGCCAGCGGCTGCAGGTTGTACTTCTTCACCGCGGCTTCGCTGGCCAGAATCAGCGCACCGGCGCCATCGCTGGTCTGCGAGCTGTTGCCGGCCGTGACGGTGCCACGTGCGGCAAACACGGTGCGCAGCTTGGCCAGGCCTTCCAGGGTGGTATCCGGACGGGCGCCCTCGTCCAGATCGACGGTGCGCGTGCTGATATTCACCTTGCCGCTGGCCAAGTCCAGATTGCGCTCTTCGATCTCGATCGGGGTGATTTCGTCCTTGAACTGGCCGGACTGCATGGCGGCGATGGCGCGGCGGTGCGACTCGACCGCGAAGGCATCCTGCGCCTCGCGGCTCACTTTCCACTGCTGGGCGACCTTCTCGGCCGTCAGGCCCATGCCGTAGGCAATGCCCACGTCATCGCTCTTGAAGATGTCCGGGTGCAGCGACGGCGCGTTGCCCATCATGGGCACCATGCTCATGCTTTCCACACCGGCGGCGATCATCACGTCGGCTTCACCCACGCGGATGCGGTCGGCTGCCATGGCCACGGCGCTCAGGCCGGAGGCGCAGAAGCGGTTCACGGTGATGCCGCCCACGCTGGTCGGCAGGCCGGCCAGCACGGCGCCGATGCGGGCCACGTTCAGGCCCTGCTGGGCTTCGGGAATGGCACAACCGCAGATCACGTCCTCGATGCTGTTCGGATCCAGGCCTGGCGCCTGGGCCAGGGCCGACTGGATTGCCTTGACCAGCAGCGTCTCGGGACGGGTGTGCTTGAAAAAGCCCTTGTGCGAGCGGCCGATGGGGGTACGGGTTGCCGCAACGATGTAAGCGTCTTGCATTTGCTTGCTCATGGTGATTCTCTGTCCTCGCTCAGTTGCGCAGCGGCTTGTTGGTGTTCATCATGTACATGATGCGATCCTGCGTCTTGGGATGACCCAGCAGCGTGGTGAAGGCCTCGCGCTCGAGCTGCATCAGGTAGTCCTCGTTCACCAGCGTGCCGGGGTCGACGTCGCCGCCGCAGACGATGTGGGCGATCATGCCGGCAATGTCGTAGTCGTGCTGGCTGATGAAACCGCCGTCACGCATGTTGACCAGCGAGCCCTTGATGGTTGAGATGCCGTCGCGGCCGGCGACCTTGAACAGGCGCTTGTGCGGCGGGCGGTAGCCCATCTGGAACATGGCCTTGGCCTGCTGGATCGCCACGTAGAGCAGCTCGTCCTTGTTGGCCACGATCACGTCGCTGTCCAGCACGTAGCCGAGCTTGCGGCTTTCCAGCGCACTGGTGCCGACCTTGGCCATGGCGGCGCTGGTGAAGCCCTCGGTCAGGAAGGGCAGCAGGTCCTTGCCGGTGCTCTTTTCGGCCATTTCGGCGGCGCGGCGGGCGATGTAGGTCAGGCCGCCGGCACCCGGGATCAGGCCCACGCCCACTTCCACCAGGCCGATGTAGCTTTCCATGGCGACCACACGGGCGCTGCTGTAGACGGCCATTTCGCAGCCGCCGCCCAGCGCCAGGCCGCGCACGGCGGCAATGGTCGGCACCTGGGCATAGCGCAGGCGCAGCATCAGTTCCTGCAGCTCCTGCTCCATGCCGTTCACGGTGATGGCACCGCCGGCCATGAAGGCGGGCAGCACGGTCTGCAGGTCGGCGCCGGCGCTGAACCACTCGTCGTTGGACCAGATCACCAGACCCTGGTATTCCTTCTCGGCCAGTTCCACCGCCTGCGCCAGGCCCTCGCCCACGTCGGGGCTGATGGTGTGCATCTTGGTCTTGATGGTGGCAATCAGCACCTCGTCATCCAGCGTCCACAGGCGCACGGCGCCGTCTTCGTGGATGGTCTTGCCTGCGGTGGCCGGATCGGCCGCCTGGCTGCCCAGCACGTTCTCGGGGAAGTGCTGGCGCTGGTACACCGGCAGGCTGGAGCGCGGCTCGAAGGCGCCCGTGGTCGGGTTGAATGAGCCTTCGGGCTGGTGCACGCCGCCACGCTCTGCCACCGGGCCGTTGAACACCCAGTCCGGCAGCGGCTGGCTGCTCAGGGTTTCGCCCTTCTCGATGTCTTCCTGGATCATCTTGGCCACGTCGAGCCAGCCGGCTTCCTGCCACAGCTCGAACGGGCCCTGCTTGCTGCCGTAGCCCCAGCGCATGGCAAAGTCCACGTCGCGGGCGTTGTGGGCGATGTCCTTGAGGTGCACGGCGGCGTAGTGCATCTGGTCGCGCAGCACGGCCCAGACGAACTTGCCCTGGTTGCCCTCGGCATTGCGCAGCAGCTTCAGGCGCTCGGCGGCAGGCTTCTTCAGCATGCGGCCATACACCTCGTCGCTCTTCTCGCCGGCCGGCACATACTCGTCTTCGGCCAGGTCGTAGCGCAGGATGTCGCGGCCGACCTTCTTGAAGAAGCCGGCCTTGGTCTTCTGGCCCAGGTTGCCCTTCTCGATCAGCTTGGCCACCACGCCCGGCGTGCCGAAGTGGCGGTAGAAGGAGTCGCTCTCTTCCGAGAGGTTGTCCTGCATGGTCTTGATCACGTGCGCCATGGTGTCGATACCCACCACGTCGGCGGTGCGGAAAGTGCCCGAGGCGGCGCGGCCCAGCTTCTTGCCGGTCAGGTCATCCACCACGTCATAGGTCAGGCCGAACTTCTCGGCCTCGACCATGGTGCTCAGCATGCCGAAAATGCCGACGCGGTTGGCGATGAAGTTGGGGGTGTCCTTGGCGCGCACCACGCCCTTGCCCAGCACGCTGACGGCAAAGGTTTCCAGGTCGTCCAGAATCTGCGGTTGCGTGCCCGGGGTGGCGATCAGCTCCACCAGATACATGTAGCGCGGCGGGTTGAAGAAGTGGATGCCGCAGAAGCGCGGGCGGATGCTCTCGGGCAGCGCCTCGCTCAGCTTGGTGATGGAGAGGCCGGAGGTGTTGGAAGCCAGGATGGCGTGCGGCGCCACGTGCGGCGCGATCTTGTGGTACAGGTCCGTCTTCCAGTCCATACGCTCGGCGATCGCCTCGATCACCAGGTCGCAGTCCTTGAGCAGGCCCATGTGTTCTTCGTAGTTGGCCGGCTGGATCAGCTCGGCATCGTCGGCCACGCCCAGCGGCGAGGGCTTGAGCTTTTTCAGGTTCTCGATGGCCTTGAGGGCGATGCCGCTCTTCGGGCCTTCCTTGGCCGGCAGGTCGAACAGCACCACCGGCACCTTCACGTTGACGAGGTGGGCGGCGATCTGCGCGCCCATCACGCCGGCGCCCAGTACGGCGACTTTCTTCACTTGGAATCGGGACATGGCTCTCTTTCTGATCCGCCGGGCGGGCTGTCAGCCCATGCTGCAGCACCGGCTCCGGCAGTCGGTTGTCGGTTGTGTCAGGGGCGCGGCCTTACTTCACACGCACCCAGGTCTGCGTACGGCCGATGCCCAGCACCGAGCCACGCACATCCAGCTTGCTGCCGCCGTCCTTCGGGGTCAGGCGCAGCGTGTAGTTCTTGCCGCTTTCGGGGTCAAGAATCTTGCCGTCTTCCCACACGTCCTTGCCCTCGGCCTTCTTGGCACCGCGGATGATCTCCAGGCCCACCATGGGCTTGCCCTTGCGGTCATCGGTGCACTTCTCGCAGACGGCGTTCGGGTCAGCCTCCTTGCGCAGCAGCTTCTCGATGCGGCCGGTGAGCACGCCGCCCTTGTCGCTGATGACAATCTGGGCCTTGGCCGCGCCGGTCTTGTCGTCGACGCTGCGCCAGGTGCCCACGGGCGTCATGTCGGCAGCGAAGGAAACGCCGGCCAGCAGCAGGCCGAGTGCGAAAGTGGTGATCTTTTTCATCCTTGTCTCCTGGAAATATGTCTGTGGTGTGGTGGGGGATGGAAAGGGAAAGGGGAAGCGCTCCGCAGGCAGGCGTGCGCCCGCCTGCGGCAGTGATCGATCAGGCCAGGGCCGCGTCGGTATCCAGCAGCACCTTCACGCCGTTGCGCGCCGTCTTCATCAGCGTCAGCGTTTCGGGGAACAGCTTGGCGAAGTAGAAACGTGCCGTCTGCAGCTTGCCCTGGTAGAACGGATCGGTATTGCCTTCGGCGATCTTCTGCAGGGCCACCTGGGCCATGCGGGCAAACATGTAGGCAAACACCAGATGGCCGGCGACCTTCATGTAGTCGAATGCCGCACCACCCACTTCGTCGGCGTTCTGGAAGCCGCGGAAGCCGATCTCGGTGGTGAACTTGGTCATCTGGTCAGCCAGCATGGCGAGCGGGTTGATGAACTCGGCCATTTTCTCGTTAACGCCTTCGGATTCGATGAACACGGCGATTTCCTTGCCGAACTTCTTCAGCGTGGCGCCCTGGTTGCCCAGCACCTTGCGGCCCAGCAGGTCCAGCGCCTGCACGGTGTTGGTGCCTTCGTAGATCATGTTGATGCGGGCATCGCGCACGAACTGCTCCATGCCCCATTCCTTGATGTAGCCGTGGCCGCCGAACACCTGCTGGCATTCCACCGTGGCCTTGAAGCCGTTCTCGGTCAGGAAGGCCTTCACGATCGGAGTCAGCAGGGCCAGGATTTCGCCGGAGTCCTTGCGCACCTTCTCGTCGGGGTGGTTGTGCTCCTTGTCGAGCAACATGCCTGCGTACACGCTCAGGGCACGGCCGCCTTCGGCATAGGCCTTGGCCGTCAGCAACATGCGGCGCACATCGGGGTGCACGATGATCGGGTCGGCCGGCTTGTCCTTGGCCTTCACGCCAGACAGGCTGCGCATCTGGATGCGGTCCTTGGCGTAGGCCAGGGCGTTCTGGTAGGCCACTTCGGTCAGGCCCAGGGACTGGTTGCCCACGCCCAGACGCGCCGCGTTCATCATCACGAACATGGCCTGCAGGCCCTTGTTCGGCTGGCCGATCAGGGTACCGCGTGCCTTGTCCAGCACCAGCTGGGCAGTGGCGTTGGAGTGGATGCCCATCTTGTGCTCGAGGCCGGCACAGTAGATGCCGTTGCGCTCGCCGATATTGCCTTCGGCATCGACATTGAACTTGGGCACGGCGAACAGGCTGATGCCCTTGCTGCCGGCCGGCGCATCGGGCAGGCGGGCCAGCACCAGATGCACGATGTTGTCCACCATGTTGTGCTCGCCGGCGCTGATGAAGATCTTCTCGCCACTGATCAGGTAGCTGCCGTCGGCCTCGGGCTCGGCCTTGGTGCGCAGCAGGCCCAGGTCGGTACCGCAGTGGGGCTCGGTCAGGCACATGGTGCCGGTCCACTCGCCGCTCACCAGCTTGGGCAGATAGACCTTCTTCTGCCAGTCGGTGCCGTGGGCCAGCATGGCTTCGTAGGCGCCGTGGCTCAGGCCGGGGTACATGGTCCAGGCCTGGTTGGCGCCGTTGAGCATCTCGTAGAAGCAGCCGTTGATGGTGGCAGGCAGGCCCTGGCCGCCGAATTCGGGATCGCAGCTCAGCGCCGGCCAGCCGCCTTCGACGTACTGCTGGTAGGCTTCCTTGTAGCCCTTGGGCGGCGTCACCTCATGGGTCGCCTTGTCCAGCGTGCAGCCTTCGGTGTCGCCGCTGATGTTCAGCGGCTGAATCACCTGGGAGGCGAACTTGCCGCCCTCTTCCAGCACGGCATTGATGGTGTCGGCATCCACCTCGGCAAAGGCAGGCATCTGCCGGAAGTCTTCGGTCACGTTGAAGACCTCGTGCAGCACGAATTGCATGTCGCGCAGCGGCGGGTTGTAAGTAGGCATCGTTCAGTCTCCTGTTGCTGTATGCGGGTCGATCAATCCAAACGTGGTGCCATCCGGCCAGCCCGGCTGCACGCACGCACTGTCAGGTGCCGCTGCCAGGGGCAGCAGCGGGCGAGGCGTAATACGCCACGATTCGTTCAAAGCCGCGATGGATGCGGTCGATGGCAGCCGGGTTCTGCAGGAAGCGGGCTTCGTAGTGCGCGGACAGAATCAGTCCGTGCACCTCGAAGACCATCTGCAGGGCATCGGCATCGGGGCGCAGGTGGCCCTCCTGCTTGGCCTGCTCGACGGCGCGCTGCAGGGCGGCAAGCCAGGTATTGATGGCGCGCTGCAGCGCGTCATGCACCGGGCCCTCGCGGTCATCGAATTCCACCGCACCGCTGATGAAGATGCAGCCGGACTGCACTTCCTCCTCGGTCACGCGGCGGATCCAGTTTTCGAACATGGCGCGCACGCGCGGCAGGCCGCGCGGCACTTCCAGCGCGGGCTGGAACACCTCATGCTCGAAACGGCGGTAGTACTCGTCCACGATGGCAATCTGCAAATCTTCGCGCGAGCCGAAATGGGCAAACACGCCGGACTTGCTCATGCCCACCATTTCCGCCAGGGCACCAATGCTGATGCCCTCCAGGCCGAGCTGGCTGGCCAGCGACAGGCCTGCGTCCAGCAGCACCGCACGGGTCTGCTGACCTTTTTGCAGGACGCGTCGCTTGGCGCCGTCGGCGCTGTCAGCGGTTTGCGAAGAAAGGTGCTTGGGGTTGGACATGGCTGGAGACTATAACAAAGAATGCGAACGGTCGTGCTATTTATGAACGCCAACCGCGAAATTCAGGGTTTGTCCCGATCTGCTCGCGTTGCATCGGGATGACGTCCAGGACACTGCCCACGGCTTGTGCAGATACAACATGCGAGATGTAACAGTGATCCAGGATGCGATGGTAAAGCACGTACGGCCGTGCGGGGGATGGGGTTAGCCCACCCTTTTGGTCTACATCACCGGCTGGCGTACACTTGCGGCCCATGTTCCACATCGTCCTGGTCCACCCCGAGATTCCGCCCAACACCGGCAACGTGATCCGCCTGTCGGCCAACACGGGCTGCCAGCTGCACCTAATCGAGCCGCTGGGCTTCAGCATGGAAGACAAGCAGATGCGCCGGGCCGGGCTGGACTACCACGAGTACGCCAGCGTGCAGCGGCATGCGGACTGGAGCAGTTTTCTGCGGGATGCGCAGCCCGATGCCGCACGCCTGTTTGCGCTCACCACCAAGGGGTCGCAGCCGGCGCATGACGTTCACTTCCAGCCGGGCGACTGGTTGGTCTTTGGCTGCGAAACGGCCGGTCTGCCGCCGGAAATCCGCGATCAGTTTCCCGCCGGACAGCGGCTGCGCCTGCCCATGCTGCCGGGGCAGCGCAGCCTCAATCTGAGCAATGCGGTGGCGGTGGTGGTGTATGAGGCGTGGCGGCAGTGCGGATTTGCCACGCGCTGACAGACAAGCCTGGCGCCCGGACACGCTGTGACCGTTCGCCTGCCTCAGCCGCAACGCGCGAAGCAATGGCGGATCACCCGATCAGATGTTTCGCGCCATCCCACACCAGCTTGCAGCCGGTCAGGAACATGCCCGCGTACACCAGCCGGTAGAACCACAGCGGATCAATGCGGTGCGCGATGCGCACGCCGATGAACACGCCGATCGGCGCAAACGGCAACAGCGCCAGCGAGGTGCCCAGATTCTCCCAGTTGAGCAGGCCGAGAAAGCCGTACGGCACCCACTTGCTCAGGTTGATGATGAAGAACATATAGGCCATGGTGCCGGTGAACAGCAGCGGCGGCAGCCTGAGCGGAATCACGTAGGCATTGAGCGGCGGCCCGCCGGCGTGCGCCACGAAGCTGGTGAAACCGGATGTGGTCGTCAGCAGATGGCCCAGCCAGTGCGGGGGCGCCGGGCTGTCGGCACGCGGCGGGAACAGCAGGCGCTGCGCCAGGAACAGCAGGGTCAATATGCCGACGATGCCCGCCACCACCGGCGCACTCAGATAGCCGAACAGCACGGTGCCGATGACCGTGCCCAGTAGCGCCCAGGGAATCAGCCGCCTGAACAGCGGCCAGTCCACATGACGCCGGAAGGCGTGGATGCCCATCAGGTCCATCACCAGCAGCAAGGGCATGAGAATGGCAGCCGCCTTGGGCACGCTCACGCTCATGGCCATCAGCGGCACGGCGAGCGAGCCGAAGCCGGCGCCGAAGCCGCTCTTGCTGATGCCGAGCAGCAGCACGGCGGGGATGGCGAAGGCGTAGAAATGCCAGTCGGTGATCAGGGGCAGCGGCATCGCAGCAAACCGGTCACAGCACCTGACAGGCGTCGTCGAAGCTCAGGCGCGGGTTGCGCGGAAAAGTCTTGCTGTTGTCGATATGGCCCAGGTTGAGCAGGAAGTTGGCCTGGAAGCGGCCATCCGGGAAGAACTCGCGGTTGACGCCGGCGGCGTCGAAACCGCTCATCGGGCCGCAGTCCAGCCCCAGGGCGCGTGCGGCCAGCATGAAGTAGGCACCCGAGAGCGTGCCGTTGCGCTGTGCCGTGGCGGCAGCCAGCGCCTCGTTGCCGGCGAACAGCTGCTGGCCGGACGGGTCGTGCCAGGTCTTGTCCATGTGTGCATGGAACCGTGTGTCGGTGGCGACAATCACGCAGACCGGGGCCGCCAGCGTCTTGGCCTTGTTGCCCTCCATCAGGAAGGGCAGCAGGCGCTGGCGTGCCTCGCGCGTGGTCAGGAACACATAGCGCGCGGGCTGGCAGTTCATCGAAGTGGGCCCCATCTTGGCCAGATCGTAGATCTGCTGCAGCAACTCGGGCGCTACCGGCTCATCGGTAAAACCGTTGGCGGTGCGGGCATCCAGGAACAGTTGCGCCAGGGCGGCGTCATTCAGGCGGTTGGAAGACATGGGTCGTGCGGAATCAGTGACAAAACCTGCAGTATGCGCAGGGGCTTCGCGCTTGCGCACGACGCCCTGCCGACATCCCCGCAGCGGCGTAGGGGCATCCGGGCGATACGGCTGCGGAACCGGCCAGCGCCGGACGCCGTATGCCGCCCTGCCCGCCTGCCGCAATCAGTACCAGGCGTTCGGATCCGAGGCGTGCTTGCCCGTGCCCGTTTGCGGCCGGGCCGGCTCGTCCAGCCAGCGCGTGATCGGCCCCCACTGTTGCAGGTCGCGCTGCACGCGGCCGGGCGTCACGTCGAACAGGGTGAGGCCCTGGGCGGCCAGGTGCACGTAGTTCTGCGTATCGCGCACGGCACCCAGCAGCGGGAACGGGAGCTCCTTGCAGAAGTCCTGCAGGTGCTGGAAGGAATGCGTGTTGTCCTTGACGCGCATGGCCAGCAGGCCGATGTCGATGCGGGCGGCCTTCTTGTAGTCGGCCAGGTCGCGCAGGAATTCGTGCGTGGCGTGCATGTCGAACACGCTGGCCTGCAGCGGCACGATGGCCTTGGTGGCGAGCTTGAGCACTTCCTTGAGTGCCTTGCCGTCCAGACCGGCGGGGGTGTCGAGCACCACATGCGTCACGCCCTTGGGCACTTTCAGCTTGTGCTCGTCGTCGATGTCCCAGGGAAGGATGGGGTTGGCATGGGCCGGGCGGTGTTCCAGCCACCAGCGCGAGGTCTGCTGCTTGTCCACGTCACCCAGCATCACCTGGGCGCCCTTGGACGCAAAATACCCCGCCACGTTGGTGGACACCGTGGACTTGCCGACTCCCCCCTTGGGGTTGATCACAACGACGACTGGCATGGAAACGACCTCCTCGTGAACACGGCACCCGCGCCTGCGTGCCGGCCATGGACAACGGCACCCGAACCGGCCGGGCGTCGCCCCTGCGGGGCATCAGCGCACTGTACCCCCTAAACGGCGTTGTCATCTACCGCAAAACGGTCGTTCGGGATTGCTTTTTGCTGTTTTTCGTTTCTGCCGGCAGAAAACAGGCCAGCCGCCGCCGCTGTCGCGCCCTGCACAGCCTGCGCAAGCATGTAAGAATAGACGCAGAACCCATTGCGAGAGCCGTTTCCCATGTTGATGCAACCCAGCCAGACCGATGTGCGCCGCTACTTCTGCGCCACCTACGCCAAATGGCGCGCCAGCCAGCCGCTGGACGCCATGGAAACGCTGATTGCCGGCTGGATGGACGAACATCCCGAATACCACGCCGACTTTGCCGACGTGGACGCCGCCATCGCCAGCATGCACCAGCCCGACGAGGCAGGCAGCACCAATCCCTTTCTGCACCTGTCCATGCACCTCACCATCAGCGAGCAGTGCAGCATCGACCAGCCGCGCGGCATCCGCCAGGCCGTGGAGCTGCTGGCCGCGCGCCGCGGCGATCTGCACGATGCGCACCACGCCGTGATGGACTGCCTGGGCCGCATGCTGTGGGAAAGCCAGCGCGCCGGCCGCCCGCCGGACGGGCAGTCGTATATCGACTGCGTGCAGCGCAAGGCCACGCAGGACTGATTTATTGTGAGCACAAGGACATTCACCATGGCCAACAACAAGAACGGCAAGCTGCTGAAGGAATGGCAACCCGCGCCCGCCAAGGGCGGTGATGCCGGTGAAGGCTACGGCGCCTATGCACAGGCCAGGCCGGTCAACCTGAAGGATTACGACCCCGGCGCCAAGCCCTACTCCAGCGGCGACAAGGAGATGGACAAGGCGCAGGTCGAGGTGCTGGCCGAGGAGATCAACCAGCTGCAGGACGTACTGCTGGCCTGCCGCTGCCACAAGGTGTTGGTGGTGCTGCAGGGGCGCGATGCCGCCGGCAAGGACGGCACGCTGCGTGGCGTGTTCGCCCGTACCAGCCCGCTGGGCGTGCACACCGTGGGCTGGAAGGCCCCCACCGAGGAAGAGCGCGCCCACGACTACTTGTGGCGCATCCACCAGGCCATGCCGCGCGCCGGCGACATCGTGGTGTTCAACCGCAGCCATTACGAAGACGTGCTGGTGCCGGTGGTCAAAGGCTGGATCGACGAGAAGACCACGCGCCAGCGTTTTGCCCAGATCAACGACTTCGAGCGCATGCTGACCGAGACCGGCACCGTCATCATCAAGTGCATGCTGCACATCAGCAAGGAAGAGCAGCGCGAGCGCCTGCAGGAACGCGTGGATGATCCGACCAAGAACTGGAAGTTCAACTTCGACGATCTGGAAGCGCGCAAGCAGTGGAATGCCTACAGCGATGCCTACGGCGCCCTGCTCGGCGCCACCAGCACGCCCTGGGCGCCCTGGACCATCATCCCTTCGGACAGCAAGACGCACCGCAACCTGATGATCGGCACACTGGTGCGCGACCGGCTCAAGGAGCTGAAGCTCGACTATCCGCCGCCGAACAAGGAGCTGAAAGGGCTGACAATCGAATAAGCCTGCGCTGCCGCCGTGCGGCACCATGCCGGCAAGCGGTGTGCAGCATCGTGCGGGGCAGCTTTCACTACCGTGCGAATGGCAACACGTACCGACACACCGCGATGCCTTTCCTCACCTAACCCATTCTTATCGCCTGATCAACGGATTCTCCACCATGCAGAAATTCCAGGGTTCTTCCCACTACGTCGCCACCGACGACCTGAAACTCGCGGTCAATGCCGCCATCACTCTCAAGCGCCCGTTGCTGGTCAAGGGCGAGCCCGGCACCGGCAAGACCATGCTGGCCGAGGAAGTCGCCAGCGAGCTGGGCATGCCGCTGCTGCAGTGGCACATCAAGTCCACAACCAAGGCGCAACAGGGCCTGTACGAGTACGACGCGGTCAACCGCCTGCGCGATTCGCAGCTGGGCGACGACCGCGTCAAGGACATCCAGAACTACATCGTCAAGGGCGTGCTGTGGCAGGCCTTCACCGCCGACCAGCCGGTCGCGCTGCTGATTGACGAGATCGACAAGGCCGACATCGAATTCCCGAACGACCTGCTGCGCGAGCTGGACCGCATGGAGTTCTACTGCTACGAGACGCGCGAGCTGATCAAGGCCAAGCACCGCCCGCTGGTGTTCATCACCTCCAACAATGAAAAGGAATTGCCGGACGCCTTCCTGCGCCGCTGCTTCTTCCACTACATCCAGTTCCCGGATACGCCCACGCTGGAAAAAATCGTGGAAGTGCACTTCCCCAACCTGCGCCAGGAACTGCTGGGCGCGGCAATCGAATCGTTCACCACGCTGCGCAGCATTCCCGGCATCAAGAAAAAGCCTTCCACTTCCGAGCTGCTGGACTGGCTCAAGCTGCTGCTGGCCGAAGACGTGCCGCCGGCGGCGCTCAAGGCGAGCGAAGGAGGCAAGATGCAGGTGCCGCCCATGCTGGGCGCGCTGCTGAAGAACGAGCAGGACCTGGCCCTGTTCGACAAGCTGGTGGCGATGCAGAACCGCAACCGCTGAGCCGCGCAGGCGAAGCAGGCGGCTGCGTCACAGAACCGTCATCGCTGCTCAGCAGGATGCGCTGACCAGCAACCCGTTTCGCCATCACCGGAGCCGCGCCATGAACAACGCCACGACCTGGACCTTTCCCATCACGCTGCGCCGCAACGGCGTGCGGCTGGAACCGCTCGAACCCCGGCACGCCGAGGGACTGGCTGCTGCTGCCCGCGACGGGGAGCTCTGGAAGCTGCGCGTCACCAGCGTGCCCGCTCCCGGCGAGGAAGCGGCCTACATCGACACCGCCCTGCAAATGCTGCAGGCCGGCACGCGTCTGCCGTTTGCCGTGGTGGATGAGGCCAGCGAACGTGTGCTCGGCACCACCAGCTACCACGACATCGACGCCCCCATCCGCCGCCTGTGCATCGGCCACACCTGGTACGCGCGCAGCGTACAGCGCAGCCATGTGAACACCACCGCCAAGCTGATGCTGATGGAGCATGCCTTCGAGACGCTCAAGGCCGCCATGGTGGGCTGGCGTACCGACAACTTCAACTTCGCCAGCCAGCGCGCCATCGAGCGCCTCGGCGCGAAAAAGGATGGCGTGATCCGCCACCACGCGCTGCGCCGCGACGGCACCGTGCGCGATACCGTCATGTACAGCATGGCGGCCGGCGAATGGCCCGAGGCCAGGGCGCAATTGCTGTACCGCCTGGCCTTCTACAAGGATTCCCCATGCTGATCCCCTTTTTCCAGGCGTTACGCAACGCCAAGGTACCGGTGTCGGTACGCGAATTCCTGACGCTGCTCGAAGCGCTGCAGGCCAATGTGGTCGGCCCCGAAAGCGACGCCTGCAGTATGGACGACTTCTACTTCCTGGCCCGCACCTGCCTGGTGAAGGACGAGCGCCATTTCGACAAGTTCGACCAGGCCTTCGGGATGTATTTCAAGGGCATCGAGCATGTGGGCGAGATCCTGAAAGAGATCCCCGCGGACTGGCTGAAGCAGACCTTCGAGAAGCTGCTCACGCCCGAGGAAAAGGCCAAAATCGAGGCCATGGGCTGGGACGAGCTGATGGAAACGCTGAAGAAGCGGCTCGAGGAACAGAAAGAGCGCCACGCCGGCGGAAGCAAGTGGATCGGCACCGGCGGCACCTCGCCCTTCGGCCACGGCGGCTACAACCCGGCCGGCATCCGCATCGGCGGCGCCAGCCGCAACCGCAGCGCCGTCAAGGTCTGGGAAAAGCGCGCCTACCGCGACTACGACGACAGCCAGGAACTGGGCACGCGCAACATCAAGATGGCCCTGCGCAAGCTGCGCAAGTTCGCGCGCCAGGGCGCGCACGAGGAACTGGCGCTGGACGCCACCATCCGCGCCACCGCGGCCAATGCCGGCTGGCTCGACATCCGCATGCAGCCCGAGCGCCACAACACCGTGAAGGTGCTGCTGCTGATGGACGTGGGCGGCACCATGGACGACCACATCCAGCGCGTGGAAGAGCTGTTCAGCGCGGCCAAGACCGAGTTCAAGCACCTGGAGTTCTACTACTTCCACAACTGCGTCTACGACTACATGTGGAAGAACAACCACCGCCGCTATGCGGAAAAGTTCCCGACCTGGGACATCATCCGCAAGTACAACAAGGACTACAAGCTGATCTTCGTGGGCGACGCCACCATGAGCCCGTACGAGATCCTGCAGCCGGGCGGCAGCGTGGAGTACAACAACGAGGAAGCCGGCGCGGTCTGGCTGCAGCGCCTGCTGCAGGCCTTCCCCAAGCACATCTGGATCAACCCCGAGCCGCAGGGCGTGTGGCAGTACCGGCAGAGCATCGACATCATCCAGCAGATCGTCGGGCACGGAAAGATGGTGCCGCTGACGCTGCAGGGGCTGGAAACGGGGATGAAGACGCTGTTGTGAGCGCGGGGGCCTTGGGCCCTCCTGGCTCAGAAGTGGTATTCCGCGCTCACGTAGGGCGTTTTCGCGGTCGCGCCCGGCACGCTGACGGGGTTGCCGAACTTGGCGCGCCAGTATTCATAGCCGAAACCGGCCTTGAGCTGGCCCTGGCGCAGGCCGAATTTCGGGCCGAGGTCATACATCAGGTTCGCATTGACATGGGTTTCGGGCGAAGTCGGGCCGCCGAACTCGTTCTGCCCCTTGGCCGCGATGTACTGCCCGTAGCCCCCGAACTGCCAGTTGCTGTTGCCCAGCGGAATGCCCCAGGACAAGTCCAGCACCGGGTGCGTCTTGTACCAGTAGCGGCTGGGCAGCTTGGCTGCGGCCGGGTCATTGCTTTCCCACATCGCCAGCACGCTCAGGTTCAGAAAGCCCTGCGGCACGTCCATGATGAAGGTCGGGCCGGCCACGAAGGTGCGCGTGCGTGAGCCGTATTCGGGGCTGTTCTTGGTGTTCAGGTCGAAACCCACCGTGGCGCCCACGCTCTTGACCGGGCCGAAGCTCAGGTCCTTCTGGCTGATCTTGCCGAAATCGAACAGGCGGCGATAGATCAGATAGGCCTCGGTGGCCTTGTTGTCGACCGCGTCGGATTTCAGCAGGTCGAGGTTGACGAAGTTGCCGCCCCAGCTGTCGCCATCCACATAGCGGGCGGTGACGATGTTCTTGGCGATGGGCGCGCCATCGGCCACATAGGGTTCCTTTTAGCGCGTGCCGTAGGTATAGGTGAGCGAGAAATCGCTCCATTCGGCGGCGCTGGCGGCCAGCGTGGTCATGCTCAGGGCGGCAGCAAGCGCTGCTCGCGTGGGGGTAAAGAGGGACATGGTGTGTTGAGGGAAAGAAAACGGGGCATCCGCATGCCCCGGTGAATCGCGCCGGGCATTGTGCCAGCCGGCACCTTGCGCTTGTCTGCTTCGTCAGACAAATTGCGCTGTCAGGACGCTCGCCCTATCGGGCAAGCAACAGGCAAGGAGTCCGTCAGCGCGGGCAGAAGCCTGGTCCGCGGTCGGCACCGCCACTGCCGCCTGCGTAAACGGTGACTGAAAGGATTCCTGTTTACATCTGGGCACCAGACAGGCACGCAGAATGCGCTACAGTGTGCGTTGCCCCGAGGCAGGGTCGCGCGTGCGTGCTTTTTTCTTGCAGCGCGCTCGATGGCCACTGCTCCAGCCACTGCCCGCCTGTCCAGTCCCTTGCAATCCACGCTTTCGTCCTGCCGCTTTCTGCCCTGGCCCCTGCCCCTCCCCTTGCTGGCTGGAGCCGTGCTGGCGGGTGCGTGCACGGGCGCTCATGCCCAGGCGGCCACGGCCAGCGAACTGGCGCCACAGCCCGCCAGCACAGAAAGCACCCGTTCCGCCCAGCCGCAGCCGGCTGCCGATCTGGCGCAAACCGGTGCGGAGGGCACGACGCCCGCGAGCGAAGACCCTGCCTTCTCCCCCGTTTCGCAAGGCAAGTCCTTCGACATCCGCATCGAATCGCCCGACGACGATATCCGCACGCTGCTGGAGCGTCATCTGGAACTCAAGCGCTACCAGAAGGTGTCCGACCTGGACGATGCCGAACTGCGCCAGTTGCTGAGCAACTCCGAAACCAATATCCGCCAGCTGCTGGGCACGCAAGGCTATTTCACGCCCGAGATCCGGCAGGAACTGCAGGCCCACGTGGCCAGTACCACCGCCGAAGCGCGCGGCCCGCTGCCCGAGGTCGTGATCACGGTCGAGCCCGGCCCGCGCACCGTGGTGCAGCAGGTCGACCTGACCTTTGGCGGCGCCATCACCAATTACCCGCCCGCCCTGCCCCAGCTCGGCGAGATCTACAACGGCTGGGGCCTGCCGCAGGGCGACCCGTTCACGCAAACGGCCTGGAGCGATGCCAAGACGCTGGCCCTGCGGGGTCTGCAGGCTGAGCGCTTCCCCACCGCCAAGCTGGCCGAGAGCCAGGCCGTAATCGACCCCGATACCAGCAGCGCCAACCTGCGCATCGACTACGACTCCGGCCCGGTGTACAAGTACGGCCCGGTGCAGATCAAGGGCGCCGAGCGTTACGATCCGGTCATCATCGAACGCCTCACGCGCGTGCGGCCCGGCGCCGACTACAAGCAGCGCGACATGGTCGATGCGCAGCAGCGCCTGCTCGACAGCGGCTACTACACCGGCGCCTTCGTCAGCATCGACACCACCCCCGAATCCAACCCGGAAAACGCCCCGGTTCTGGTGCAGGTGCAAGAGGCCAAGCTGCAGAAGCTGGTGCTGGGCGTTGGCTTCAGCACCGATCGCGGGCCGCGCGTCTCGATCGACCACACGCACAACAAGGAGCCGGTTTTCGGCTGGCGCGGCATCAACAAGCTGCAGGTGGACAAGGTGCGCCAGGCCTTCAGCACCAGCCTGCTGGCGCCGCCCGATGACAAGCTCTGGCGCTGGCTGGCCAACGCCTCGGTCACGCGCGAGAAGTACGACGACATCATCTTCAATACGCAACAGCTGCGCTTCGGCCGCACCAAGCTCGAGAAGAGCATCGACCGCACCTACTACCTGCAGTACGACCACGGCAGCACCCGCTTCAGCGATGGGGAGAAGGAAGCGTCGCAGGCGCTCAGCGCCAACTATGTGTGGACCTACCGCCGCTTCAACAGCCAGACCTATCCCACCAGCGGCTACGGCATCGGGCTGGAGGTGGGCGGCGGCTTTACCCTGCAGCCGCAGCGCACACCATTTGGCCGCTTTGCCGCACGCTACCTCGGCTTCCTGTCGCTGGACGAGGGCCTGCGCGAAGGCGTGGGCAAGGCACTGCCGCTGCGTCAGGACCTGAAGGCCATCGCCACCGGCAATGCCGCAGGCCTGAGTGCGCAACCGCTGCTGCAGGCGCCGACAGCTTCCAGCGTGCTAAAGCGCCGCAACGGCGAACTGGTGGTGCGGCTGGAAGGGGCAGGGCTTTATGCCAAGCAGGACGCCGTCATCCCCTACAACCTGCTGTTCCTGACCGGCGGTGATGCCACCGTGCGCGGCTATGGCTACCAGGATATCGGGGTGGACTCCGGCGACGGCTACGGCGAACCCGGCCGCTACATGGTGGCCGGCAGCCTGGAATACCGCCGTCCGCTGTTCCTGCGCGGCAAGCCGTCGGACTGGGATACGGTGGTCTATATGGATGCCGGCTCGGTCGCCAACCGCCCGCAGGACCTGCGCCCGCTCAAGGTGGGCGTGGGTGCCGGTGCGCTCTGGCGCAGCCCGGTGGGGCCGGTGCAGATGTCGGTGGCCTACGGCATCCAGAGCAAAAAGGTGCGGCTGCACATGAACCTGGGATTCACGTTCTGATGGCAAAGGCGCCTCTTCCTCCCGTCGACCCTGCAGCTGCCAGCGACGCACCGCCCGCGCTGACGCGCCGCCAGCGTCTGGGCCGCGCCGCCCGGCGCACCGCGCGCTGGAGCGCCTGGTCCATCTTCGGCCTGATCCTGCTGATCGGGCTGGTCGGCACCGGCGTCTGGTACTGGTCGGCACGCGACCAGTCGCTGGCTACCGTACTGCACATCATCCAGGGCTACATGCCCTCCACCATGACGCTGCAAGCCGACGGCGTGAGTGGCACCGTGCGCCAGGGCGGCCATATCGACCGCCTGATCTGGACCAGCCAGGGCACCGACGCAGGCGGCTACACCGGCGGCGAACTGGTGGTGACACTCGACAATGTGGACGTGGGCTGGGAGCTGGCCGCCCTGTGGGACCGCGCGACGCGCTTCAGCAAGGTGCACGTGCGCACCGCCACGCTGCAGGACACTCGCATCGCCAAGCCGGTCACTGCGCCCAAGCAAGCCTTGCAGTCGTTCACGCTGCCGGTCAGCGTGGAACTGCCGTTCCGGATCGACACGCTGCGCATCGTCGGCAAGCAGCAGGATGAGGATATCAAGTACCAGTCGCCCGAAGAGGCAGCAGCCAAGGCTTCGGCCGCCAAGCGCGCCGAGGACAGGCGGGAGCAGTCCGTCCAGCGCAAGCGCCTGCAGGCGCCGGCCGTGTCCGGCAGTGCCGCCACACCGGCAGAGCTGGTCGCCTCTGCGGCCGGGCTCGCCGCCTCGGCAGCCAGCGGCGAGGAACTGTTGCCTGCAGAGGCAGCGCCCGCACCCACCGTCCCCGCGCGCGATACCGTCATCACCAACCTGCACGGGCGCTACGACTACGACCGCGTCACGGCGCAGCACACCCTGCGCCTGGATGGCCTGACCGTAGCCAACGGCACTTACGAGGCCGATGCCAGAATCGATGGCAAGGCTCCCATGCGCACCGACATCAGCGCCCGGGGCTTGCTGCACCTGCCTGCCAGCAACAGCATGCCGGCGCAGCGCCTGCAGGCCAGCGCACAGATCCGCGGGACGCTGGCCGGGCCGGATGCGCTGCTGGATGTGGATGCGACCGTGGTGCCCTTGCAGCTGATTCCTGCGGCGACCGGGGGCCAGGCGTCGGCCCCTGCCCCCGCCGCCAAAGCGCAAGCCGAAGTCCCTGCGACGCAAGGCACGCGCCTGCAGCTGCAGGCCGGTGTCCATCCCTGGAAAACCCAGCCGCTGGCCCGTGCCCGCGCCCAATGGCAGCAACTGGACGTGCAGGCCTTCTGGCCGAGCGCACCGCGCACGCGCCTGCACGGGGCGCTGGCGCTGGAGCCGGTCGCGTCCGGCAAGGTGGCGCAAGCCACACCCCATGTTCCCCGCTCCCCCGCCTCGGCCCCGCCAGCGAGCCAGGCTCCCGGCATGCTCGGCTTCCTGGGTGACACGCAATGGAAAGCCTGGATCCAGGCCAGCAACGACGAAGCAGGCGCCTGGGACAAGGGCCTGCTGCCCCTGAGCCAGCTCGATGCCCAGCTGCACTACCAGCGCGGCGCGCTCGACATCCAGCGCCTGCTGCTGAACCAGGGCCGCAACGGCGGCACGCTGCAAGGCAGCGGCCGCTACCTGCCGGAACAAGGCTGGACCGGCGACGTCACCGTCAGCCACCTCAACCCCGGCCTGATCGACACGCGACTGGCCGCCGCCCCGATCAGCGGAGCGCTGAAAGCCAGTTCGCCGCTGACCAGCGGCCAGGCGCTGGCCCAGGTGCCCGTCGATTTCACCATCCTGCTGCGCTCGGACGGCGACAGCAAGGGCCGCGCCGCGCAGGCGGCCAAGGGCCTGGCCGTCGATGTGATCGACGTGCAGGGAAAGTGGCAGAACGACACCGTCACCCTGCCACGCATCCTGGCCCGCTCGCACGATGCCGAACTGAAAGGCAGCGGCAGCTACTCGGTGCCGACCAAGGCCGCGCAGGCCGATCTCGACCTCGCGCTGCCCGGCACCCGTGGCAGCGTCAAGGGCATGCTGAGCGAGGCTAACGGACAGGGCAGGCTGCAACTGGCCATCGCCAATCTGCAGCAAACCCTGAACTGGCTGCAGCAATGGCCGGGCACCGAAGGCCTGCGCAAGCAGATCGCCAGCGGCAGCATCCGGCTGGACGGCAGCTGGCGCGGCGGCTGGCAGAACAACGGGCGCAACCTCCAACTGAACGCCCTGCTCGACGCCCCCGCCCTCACCCTGAACACCGCCGGTCAGCCGGCAGAATCCGCCACCTACCTGCGCAACACGCGCCTGAGTGTGAACGGCACACTGGCCAACGCCGCCATCGAGGGCCGCAGCGAGATGCAGCAAGGCACGCGCGACATGCGCGTGGCGCTGCGCGGCAGTGGCGGCAAGCTGGCCAACGGCTGGCAGGCCAACCTGCAGGCCACGCAACTGCAGCTGCGCGATACCTTGCAGAACAAGGCCTGGCAGGCTGCCCTCGCCAACCCGGTGCAGATCCGCCTGCTGCAATCCGGCAACACCCTGCAAGCGACAACCGGCGCCTTTCGCATCGACCTGACCGGCTCCGTACCGGGCAACGCACACATCCTGGCCGAGCCGATCCACTACGTGCGAAGCGGCGGTGGCTACACGCTGAGCAGCAAGGGCCGCCTGAGCGAAGTGCCGCTGGAATGGGTGGACGCACTGATGAGCAGTTCCATCAGCGGCTCCGGCCTGACGGGCGACCTCACCCTGGCCGGCAACTGGGACGTGCAGCTCGGCAACGCCATGCGCATCAACGCCACGCTGCAACGCAGCCAGGGCGACCTGATCGTGCAGGCCGGCGGCATGGGCGCACGCGGCCGCGTGCAGGCCGGCATACGCACCGCGCGCCTGGACATCACAGGAAACGGTGGTGCCATCCAGGGCAAGCTGACCTGGGACAGCAGCAATGCCGGCACCGCCAATGCGCTCGTCAACACCCGCCTCACGCGCGCCGGTGGCGGCTGGACGCTGTCCGACAACGCCCCGCTCAGCGGCAGCCTGCAGGCCAACCTGCCGCGCATGGGCCTGTGGAGCATGTTCGCGCCGCCGGGCTGGCGCCTGCGCGGCACGCTGCAGGCCGACACCACGCTGGGCGGCACCCTGCGTGCTCCATTGGTGCACGGCACGCTCAATGCCGATGACCTGGGCGTGCGCTCGGTGGTGGACGGCATCGAGTTCAGTCGCGGCCGCCTGCGCACGCGCCTGAGCGGCCAGCGTCTGGACATCGACGAATTCTCTCTGCAAGGCCCCACGGTCAACCGCCGCGCCGGCGGCTCGGCCACCATCACCGGCAATGTGCAATGGGGTGGTGGCGGCGCGCTGCTGCAATCCATGCGCATGGACCTGAACGCGCAGCTGCGCGAACTGCAGCTCTCCAGCATGCCCGAGCGCCAGATCGTGCTCTCCGGCAACGTCAGCACACAATTGGCCAACCTGCGGCTGGTGATGCGCGGCGGCCTGAAGGTCGACCATGCGCTGATCGAGCTGCCGACCGATACCGCACCCAAGCTCGACAATGATGTGGTGGTGCTGCCCAGCCGCAAGCACCCCAAGGCCGTGCTGGCGCAGCCGGCGCAAGCGGAGCGGATGGCTGCCGCGGCCGAAAGCAGCGATATCGTGATCAAGCCGAGCCGTTCGGGCGCCAATACCGGCACCAGTGGCGGTACCCGAGCCGCCTCCGGCAACGGGAACGCAACAACCGACACGGCCGCCAGTACCGGCACTGCACCCCGCACTGGCTCGAAGGCCGCCTCGCCGCAAACGCGCACCCTGATCGCCACCAACTCCGAAGCCCGCGCCGTGCTGCAGGATCCCAGGGTCAAGGCCGGCATGGCCCGCACCAACGCCACCATCACGCCCGACATCAACATCGAGATCGACCTGGGCGATGACCTGCGCGTGCGCGGCCGCGGCCTGGACACGCGCCTGCGCGGCAAGCTCAGCGTGGTGAACGGCCCCACGCTGCAGTCCATGCCGCGCCTCACCGGCACCATCCGCACCGACCGTGGCACTTTCCGTGCCTACGGACAGGACCTGCAGGTCGAGCGCGGCCACATCACCTTCAACGGCGCGCTCGACAACCCCACGCTGGACATCATTGCCATCCGCCCGCACCTCGACGAGATGCGCGTCGGCGTGCATGTGCGCGGCACCGCGCAGCTGCCCTGGGTACAGCTGTTCTCCGACCCCGCCATGCCGGATTCCGAAAAACTCTCCTGGCTGGTGCTGGGCCGCTCCTCCGCCGGCGCGGCCGATGCCGCGCTGCTGCAGCAGGCAGCGCTCGCCCTGCTCTCGGGCAGCGGCCGCGGCATTACCGGCGAACTGGCGGATGCGCTGGGCCTGGACGAACTCTCCTTCAAGGGCGGCGAAAACGGCGTGGCCTCCGGCAGCGTCACGCTGGGCAAGCGCTTCTCGCGCAACTTCTATGTGGCCTACGAGCGCGGACTGGATGCCACCATGGGCACGCTCTACTTCTTCTACGACCTGAGCCGCCGCCTCAAGCTGCGTGGCGAAACCGGCACGGAAAGCGCCATCGACCTGATCTACACCATCAGCTATGACTGAGCGGCCGCAGACGGACAGACGCATTGACACATTGACGTGTTGGGCAATGGTTCCCAAAAATGGGCAAAGAGTCTATCATGGGCCCAATGAAATAGCTTGAAATGAAGATACTATGACACCCGCCGCACACCACAAGCAGTTTGACTCGCTCGACCTCATCCTCAAACACTGGGAGCGTGAGCGTCCCGATCTGGATGCCCGCCCCATGGGCCCGATCGGCCGCATCAAGCGCTGTGCGGCCCTGCTGGAACAGTATCTCGAAGCCGGCCTGTCGCAGTTCGGGCTGAGCTACTGGGAGTTCGACATGCTGGCCACGCTGCGACGCAGCGGTGCGCCCTACTGTCTCACTCCCACCACGCTGTTTTCCACACTGATGGTTACCTCAGGCACGATGACGCACCGCCTCAAGCGCATGGAACAGCGCGGCCTGGTCGCCCGCGTTCCCAACGAACAGGACGCACGGAGCATGCTGGTGCAGCTGACCGACAAAGGCCTGAACCTGATCGACCGCGCAGTCGAAAAGCATATCGAGAACGAGCGCCGCCTGCTTTCGGTCATGCCGCCGAACATGCTGGCAGAACTCAATGCCCGCCTGTCCACCCTGCTTGTGGCCCTCGAGAACCCCGGCGAACTGAGCCTGCTCCCCGCCGCCTGACCCTCCGCGTCTCCAGACCGTCTCCTTCGCTGCCCAGGCACTGGCGCAGCCATTTCCTCGCGCCGAAAATTCCCAGCCCCACCCGGCCAGACACAAGGGGCATCTCTCCATCACGCCCTCCAGCTCCATGGCAACCCGGTGTTGCCCGGTAGCAGCAGATAAAAAGTTCCGCCCATTTATCTTGATATCAAGATAAATCCGGAGCATCATGAACGCACTCAGAGTTCGTATTCAACCAACACCAGGAGATCAGAGATGAGTACCAAGACAGCTATTCGCGGAGCCATGCTGACGTTCAAGAAGGACCCGTTCTTCCACGACATGTCCGAATGCATGGTGTACGAGTCCGACGCCATCGTCGTCATGGAAGACGGCAAGATCGTGCAGGCCGGAGCCGCCAGCGCGATCCTGCCCACGCTGGGCGATGTCCCCGTCAAGGCCTATACCGACAGCATCATCGTTCCCGGCTTCATCGACAGCCACGTGCACTATCCCCAGACCGAGATGATTGCCGCCTACGGCGAGCAGCTGATCGACTGGCTCAACAACTACACCTTCATCGCCGAGCAGGGCTTTGCCAACAAGGACCATGCCGCCGAAGTCGCCGAAGTGTTCATCAAGGAGCAGTTCCGCAACGGCGTTACCTCCTCCACCGTGTACTGCACCATCTTCCCGCAGTCGGTCGATGCCCTGTTCGAGGAAGCCGCCAAGCACAACATGCGCGTGATGGCCGGCAAGGTCTGCATGGACCGCAACGCCCCGCCGGAGCTGCTCGACACCGCCCAGCGCTCCTATGACGAATCGAAGGCCCTGATCGAGAAGTGGCACAAGAACGGCCGCGCCGAATACGTCATCACCCCGCGCTTCATCCCCACCTCCACGCCCGAGCAGATGGAAGCCGTCGGCGCGCTGGCCATGGAATTCCCCGACACCCTGATCCAGTCGCACGTCTCCGAGAACGTGAACGAAGTGGCCTGGGTGAAGGAGCTGTGCCCCGACGCCAAGGACTACACCGACGCCTACGCCAAATACGGCCTGCTGCGTGACCGCGCCATCTACGGCCACGGCATCCACCTGACCGAGCGCGAACTGAACGTGTTCAGCGAAACCGGCGCCGCCATCGCGCACTGCCCGACGTCCAACTTCTTTCTGGGCTCCGGCTGCCTGAACGTGAAGAAACTCAAGAGCACCGAGCGTCCCGTGCGCATCGGTCTGGCCACCGACCTGGGCGCAGGCACCAGCTTCTCGATCCTGCAGACCATGAACGAAGCCTACAAGGCCGCGCAGATGAACAACGCGCCCTACAGCTCGCTGCACGCCTTCTACCTGGCCAGCCGCGGCACCGCCGAGGCCCTGCGCCTGGCCGACAAGATCGGCTCGATCGAACCCGGCATGGAAGCCGACCTGGCCGTGATCAACCTCAAATCCACGCCCATCATCGACTACCGCATGCGCTACGCCAAGAGCCTGGAAGAAGTCCTCTTCATCCAGATGACGCTGGCCGATGACCGCGCCATCGCAGCCACCTACGTAGCCGGCAAGGAAGTCTACGCCGCGCAGTAAGCGCGTGGCGTCGCCCGGACAATAACAAGGAGTAAAACCATGAACCAGGCCAACGTGGCCATCGCCCTGAGCTGGCTCGGCCTGGCGCTGGGTGCCCCGTTCTTCAGCTGGCTCGGTCGCAACTGGCATGACGACGTGCGCGCGCTCGGCTATGGCCTGGCCGGACAGCTCCTGCTGCTGCTGGTGCTGGTCGGCATGCCCATCCAGCAGATCGGCGTGGCCGGACCGGTGCTGTTCCTGTTCGGCTTCTTCACCGGCACCTCCATGCTGCCCTTCGCCATCGCCGGCAGTGCCGTCGACGTGCGCTACATCGGCACCTCGGCGGCGCTGGTCAACGGCAGCCAGTTCCTGGCCGGTGCCTTCCTCGTCTTCATCCCCGGCTACCTGATGCGCCATGGCGATACGCTCGCCGTGAGCCAGACCCTGTACGTGCTACCGCTGGCCATGCTGCTGGCCACCCTTCTGTACGTATACTGGCGCACCTCGCGCAAAGCCGCCTGACTCTTGATTTCAATACTCCCATGCAAGCTGTTTCCGGCACCTTCGTGGCGCCCACCCTGCCCCGCTTCCTGATCGCCGCAGCCTACATGGCCGCAGTGGTGCTGGCCTCCAACATCCTGGTGCAATACCCCATCAACGACTGGCTGACCTGGGGCGCCATCACCTATCCCTTCGCCTTCCTGGTGACCGAACTGATGAACCGCGCCCACGGCCCGCACGCGGCACGGCGCGTGGTCTGGGTCGGCTTTGCCGTGGCTGTGGCCGCCTCGCTGGTGCTGGCGCCGGTGCGCATTGCCGTCGCCTCGGGCACGGCCTTCCTGCTGTCGCAATGGCTGGACGTAGGCGTGTTCCACCGCCTGCGCGCGGGCAGCTGGTGGCGCGCACCGCTGGTGGCCACCCTGCTGGCCGCGCTGCTGGACACCTTCCTGTTCTGGAGCATCGCCTTTGCCGGCGTGGCCGAGCCCTGGGTCACCTGGGCGCTGGGCGACCTGGGCGTGAAGCTGGTGCTCGGCGTGGGCCTGCTGCTGCCGTTCCGGCTGCTGATGGCGCGGGTGATGGTCAAACCGGCTGCACACTGACCCTGCACCCTGAGACGACAGAATGGCGTTCGTTCACTCCCCAATCAACAACGGCCTTACAATACGCGCTTGTTGACGCCCGAGCGGCGCCATCTGGTATGCCGCCGTAGTTCAATGGATAGAACGAGCGCCTCCTAAGCGCTAGATACAGGTTCGATTCCTGTCGGTGGTACCACCCTGCAAGCCGGAAGCCTCCATGCTCTCCGGCTTTTTCGTTCAGGCAACGACATTCCGAGAGGTGCAGTCACTCGGTATACCCCACCCCAGCCACATTCCCCACCGGGTCGGCCGCCTCATCCTCATAATCCTGCCCCGCGTGCACGGCAAAGGCCACGGCTCCCGCGCGCAGGGCATCGGCAAACACGGCATAACTGCCTTCCGATTCGGCATGCATGATCATCTCGTTGCCATCCCGCTCCACGATGACCCACTCCCACTGTCCCTCAATGTCCGGATCGGGTTGCACCGTGAGGTAAAGGGGGTGGCGGTCCCAATTGCGCTCGGGCCTGAGGAGGTCGTGTTCGGTGGCGATCGGATGGGCAAGCGTCATGACTAGCTCCTGCAATGGATTCGATACGGGAACATCATGCCGTGGCCTGCTGTCCTTCCGGATGAGGATAACCCCAAGCACAGTCGCCGCACGGCACTGCAGCGGGCTCGCGGCAACGTCCTACAGTACCGGCCGACACCGCAGGTTTACGGTAGAAGCTCCTATCCCGACCGAGGAGCCCCTCATGCAACACGCCCCCCATACGCTTTCTCCCGCCATGCAGGCCTGTATCGACGCCTGCAATGCCTGCGCCCAGGCCTGCGATTTCTGCGCCGCTTCCTGCCTGCAGGAGGCCGACGTCACCGCCATGGCGGCCTGCATCCGCAGCGATATCGATTGCGCCCAGATCTGCCGCCTGTGTGCCGCCTTCACCGCCCGCGGCCGCCAGCATGCGGCTGCGCTGTGCGAACTGTGTGCCCAGGTGTGCGATGCTTGCGGCGCCGAATGTGCCCGCAACGACATGGAGCACTGCCAGGCCTGCGCCAGTGCCTGCCGCGCCTGTGCCGAAGCCTGCCGTGCCATGGCTGCCGCACACTGACGCAACACAGCGACCCTCTGCCGGCCACGCTTTGCACTGGCAGCGGCTCCATGAACAAAGCGGACCCGTGTCGGCGTCCCTGCCGCCATCAAATCCGGCAGGAATCGGTATCCTCCGGCGCGCCGCGCAGCAGCGCATTGAGTTCGTCCACAATCGGTGCCCAGGCCGCATCGCAGGCGATTTCCTCGCGCAGGAAACGCGCCTGGGATTCGCTCCAGAAGGCGGCCTGATGCAGCGGCAGACCGTCGGGCAGCTTGTTCTGTGCGCAGAAGCATTCGATGGCCGCATCGCTGCTCTCCAGGCCCAGTTGGTCAAACAGGGCGCGCATGTCGAGATTGTCGGTATACATGGTGATCTCCTTGTCATGGCCGGCCAGGCCGAACGGGGCCGGTCACACGCACCACTCTACGCGGGGGTCCTGCCGCCGCGTGTCAGACAGAATCGCATCCGGCTGCCGGCAGGCAGCAGCGCAGACGCTCCGACAGTTCGTCCACCACTGTGGTCCAGGCCGCATCGCGCGCGATTTCCTCGCACAGGAAACGCGCCTGGCTTTCGTTCCAGAAGGGAGCCTGGTGGATGCGCACCCCTTCCGCCAGCGGGTTGTGGCGACGGATGAACGCATCGATGGACGCCTGGTCATGCTCCAGACCCAGTTGCTTGAACAGGTCAGGCATATCGTAGCCGGATGTGTACATAAGCTCTCCTCCATGCAAAGGGCTCGCCACCACAGGCGCATGCCCCGATACTAGGCGGCACACGCGGCGCTGCAAACCGGGCCTGCAATAACGCCATGGAGATTGGGGATACTCGCGATGCCGGATGCCGACAAGAGTTTCAAGAAAAGCCGGCAGGCGCCGGGAAGCAAGGCCTGCTGACGAGCGGAACTCCTTCGCTCACGCCATCTCGGGCGCCGGCGCACTGCCCGCCACCAGCGGATAACGCACCGCCAGCAGCTCCTGCAGCCCGAACTGCTGCACGATGTCGTGCATGCGCTGAGCCGCGCTGCGCTTCTTCTGGCCGGTGTACTCGGCCAGGATCAACTCGTTCTTCAGGCTGTGCTCCCAGCCCACCAGCTCGGTCACCGTCACGCTGTAGCCCTGCGATTCGAGGTAGAGGCAGCGCAGCACGTTGGTCAGCTGGCTGCCCATCTCGCGCGTATGCAGCGGATGGCGCCACAGCTCGGCCAGCGGCGTGCGCGACAGGTTCAGCGCCTTGTGCCTGCGCAGAAAGCCGGCCGTTTCAGCCTGGCAGCACGGCACCAGCACCATGTGGCGCGCCTGCTTCTGCAGGCCGAAGGCAATCGCATCGTCGGTGGCGGTATCGCAGGCATGCAGCGCCGTCACCACGTCGATCTGCGCCGGCAATGCGTCGCTCTGTGCCGACTGCTGCACCGTCAGCGGCAGAAAACGCATGCGCGCAAAACCCAGCCGCTCGGCCAGCTCGCGCGACTTCTCGACCAGTTCCTGCCGCGTCTCGATGCCGTAGATGGTGCCCGCCTCGCGCTGGCGGAAGAACAGGTCGTAGATGATGAAGCCCAGGTAGGACTTGCCCGCGCCGTGGTCAGCCAGCGTGATGTCGGTTCGACCGCTGCTTTCCAGCTGCAGCAGGATTTTTTCGATGAAGCCGAACAGGTGGTATACCTGCTTGAGCTTGCGACGCGAGTCCTGGTTCAGCCCACCCTCGCGCGTGAGGATGTGCAGCTCCTTGAGCAGTTCGACCGACTGCCCCGGCCGCAGCGCTTCCTGCACCTGACGGGCCATGGCGTCGCTCTTGGACAACCTGGCCCCCTTTCCTCGTGCGCCGGAAGCAGCACCTCGCTCAGCGGCTGCAGCTCCGGTGCCGCGCTGCGTCCGGCCACCTTGCTCCGGCTTAGCCATGGCGACCTTCTTCGTCCGGCGTATCCGGCTCCTCCACACCCGCGGCCTGGCCATGCACCGGGCAATGCTTCACCCACTCGTCCGCACTCACGCGCGTGACGATGCCCAGCTTGTTCCAGCCTTTCACGCCCAGGTGCTCAAGCAGCTCGATGTTGCGCTCGGGAATCTCGTCCACCTCGGGATAGGTCTCGACCGCACGGTCGATGCTTTCCTCGCGCAGCAGGTGCAGGATGGGGTACGGCGCCCAGTTGGTGGCGTTGCTGATTTCCTCCGGCTCGGTGCCGTCGAACTGGAAGCGCGGGTGGAAGTAGGCAATCTGCAGTTCGCCCTCCAGCCCCAGATCGGCCAGGATGTCGTCGGCCGCACCGGCGAAATCGTTGAAATAGAGGAAGTCGTCGAACATCGCCGGGAAAATCATCAGCGTGGTTTCACGCTCGTCCATCGGCGTTTCCATCAGCGCGATCAGCTCGTCGTGCACGGCCTGCAACGCCTCGTCCTCGGTCTGCGCACCGCACACGGCATAGTGCACCTGCTCCTTGACGTAGGTGGCCTTGGCAAAGGGGCACAGATTGAGGCCGATCACGGCCTGTTCCAGCCAGTGGCGGACATCTGCGACGACGGTGGCGGCGAGTTCGGTAGTCATGCGCGCATTGTGCCACGCAGCGGGTTCGGTGGGGCATAGGCTGCCTCGGCGCCGAGCGCGTTCGCCACAGCCGACCTCAGCGGCGTACTGGCGATCCGCTGCGCAGCCTGCCGAAACGCGTGGCCAGCAGGCAGCCCAGCACCGCGCAGGCACCGGTCGCCGCCCAGGTCCAGTGCCAGCCGCCCACCAGGCCCGACAGCCAGGCCACGGCCGGCGGCCCGGAAAACTGCCCGAGCGAAGAACCCTGCAGCATCCAGCCCACCGTGCTGGAAATCAGGCTGCCGTCCGGCGCCAGCCGGGGCACCAGGGCGAACAGCGTGCCCGGCACCAACCCGCCAAACAGCGAGAACAGCAGCATGCCGCCATAGCGCACCGCCGTGGATAGCTCCAGCCCGGCAAATGCCAGCCAGGCCCCCAGCGCCATCACCGCGAAACCCGTGATCAGCAGCGTGCCCGGCTCCGCCCCGCGGTGCAGCAGTTGCCCCGCCGCCACGTTGCCGAAGATGTTCATCGCCGGCACCAGCGCCATCAGCACGCCCAGCGTCCAGCCGCTTACGCCGGCCTGGGCATAGATGGTCGGCAAAAAACCGATCACCGCCATCCACTGCGCGGCATAGACGCAAAAGGTAAGAAACAGCAGCCACGGCCCCGCGCTGGACAGCGTCAGGCGCAGCTTGCCCGTCCAGCCTCCGGCACCGGCTGGCTGCGCCGACTGCGGCGGATCGGGCGGCACCCAGCGCCACACGGCCAGCAGGCAGAGCGCGCACAGCAGCGCGATCAGCCACCACCAGCCCTCCCAGCCCGCCGCCAGGATCACCGCCGGCCCCAGCAGCATCGCCAGCGCCGTACCGAACGGCACATAGGCGCCCCAGATGCCCATCACCTGCGTGACCCTCTCCGGCGGCACCAGCCGGCGCAGCACGGCCGGCGCCGACAAGGAGGTCAGCAGAAAACCCAGCCCCTCGAACGCACGCAGCACCAGCAGCACGGATGCGCTGTGCGCCCAGCCGCCGGCAAAACTGGCCAGCGTCATCAGACCCAGACCGGTGAGCATGGAGCGGCGCAGGCCGAAGCGGTCGCTCGCCAGCCCGAGGAACAAGCCCATGCTGAGCGACGCCACCTGCACCAGCGACAACAGGAAGCCCGCCTCCATCAGCGTCATGCCCAGCTCGCGCTGCAGGGCCGGTACGGCCGGCGGCAGTTTGCCAATGATCATGGCGGCACAGACGCCCGTGACCATCACGATCCACGCGGCGCGCATGCCGCCGGGCGCCTCCGCGGTCACATCGGCACCTGCTGGCCGGTCAGGCGCGCATGCTCGCGCAGCGCGAAACGGTCGGTCATGCCGGCGATATAGTCCGCCACGGCGCGCTCCGTATCCGGGCGGGCGGCAAAATCCGGCTTCATCTCGCCCGGCTGCTGCAGGTAGATCGCAAACAGCTCGCGCACCACCTGTTGCGCCACGCCCATTTTCTGCATCACCTGCGGATGGCGGTACAGCGCATGCAGCAGCAACTGCTTGAGTTGCAGCGACTCGGCCCGCATGCCGGCGCTGAAGCCGACCAGCGGCGGGCATTGCCGCACCTCGTCCACATGCTGCGGCCGGTGCCGGCTGATCGCCGCGCGCGTGGCTGTCATCACGTCATAGACCTGCTCGCTCAGCATGCGGCGGATGGTTTCGTAGAGCAGGCGGCGCCCCGTCAGTTGCGGATGATCGCGCTGCACGCTGGCATGGTGGCGCGCCACCAGCGGCACTGTCAGCACCTGCTCCCAACTCAGCAGACTGCTGCGCAGGCCATCGTCGATATCGTGGGCGTTGTAGGCGATCTCGTCGGCCAGATTGCACAGTTGTGCCTCCAGGCTGGGCTGCGTGCCCTGCAGGAAGCGCAGTCCCACGCCACCCGGCTCGCGCTCCTCCAGCCAGCGCGCATTGCGCGCCGAGCAGTGCTTGAGAATGCCTTCGCGCGCTTCGAAGCACAGGTTCAACCCGTCGAACTCCGGATAGCGCAGCTCCAGCACATCCACCACGCGCAGGCTCTGCATGTTGTGCTCGAAGCCGCCGTAATCGGTCATGCAGGCGTGCAGGGCGTCCTGCCCGGCGTGGCCGAACGGCGTATGTCCCAGATCGTGCGCCAGCGCAATCGCCTCCACCAGATCCTCGTCCAGCCCCAGCGCACGCGCAATGCTGCGGCCCAGTTGCGCCACTTCCAGCGAATGCGTCAGCCGCGTGCGGAACAGGTCGCCTTCGTGGTTGAGAAACACCTGCGTCTTGTACACCAGCCGCCGGAACGCGGAGGAGTGCACGATGCGGTCGCGGTCACGCTGGAACATGCCGCGCGTGGGCGCTTCCTGCTCTGCATGGCGGCGTCCGCGCGATTGCAGCGGATGCGCCGCCCAGGGGGCATGCGCCTGCGCAGGCGCATTGCCGCGCATGGTATCAGGCAGGTCCGGAACGAAGATCGCCACGGCGTACTCAGCGCTGCATCAGGCAGGCATGCGGGTTGCTGTGCGCGGCGATCACCTCGGCAACCAGTGCATCGGGCGCGGTCGCCAGCGCCGCCTCGCCCGGCTGCGCAATCACCACGAACCGGATCTGGCCGGCTTCGGCCTTCTTGTCCACGCGCATGTGGTGCAGCCAGGCTTCGGCGTTGGCATCGATGCCCGACCCTGCGCCGGCATCACCCGCGGCCCCGGCAGTTGCATCATCCTCCAGTTGAGGCGCCAGCACCGGCAGGCCGGCGCGCTGCACCAGGCTGCGCACGCGCTGCACAAAGGCGGCATCCACCAGCCCCAGCCGCGCCGACAGCTCGCTCGCCAGCACCATGCCGCAGCCCACCGCCTCGCCGTGCAGCCAGGTGCCGAACCCCAGCCCCGCCTCGATCGCATGGCCAAAGGTGTGCCCGTAGTTCAGGATGGCGCGCATGCCGCTTTCCTGCTCGTCCTGCCCCACCACCCAGGCCTTGATCTGGCAGCTGCGGCGCACCGCCACGCGCAGCGCATCGGCATCGCGCGCACGCAGCGCTTCCATGTTCTGCTCCAGCCATTCGAAGAAGGCCATATCGGCAATCGGACCGTACTTGATCACTTCCGCCAAGCCGGCGCTCAGCTCGCGGTCCGGCAGCGTCGCAAACGAGTCCATATCGCATACCACGCGGCGCGGCTGATAGAAGGCGCCGATCATGTTCTTGCCCAGCGGATGGTTGATGGCCGTCTTGCCGCCCACCGAAGAATCCACCTGCGCCAGCAGCGTGGTGGGCACCTGAACAAAAGGCACACCGCGCATGTAGCAGGCTGCAGCAAAACCGGTCATGTCGCCCACCACGCCGCCGCCCAAAGCAAACAGCACCGTCTTGCGGTCGCACTGGCCACCCAGCAACGCATCGAAAATCTGGTTCAGCGCTTCCCAGGTCTTGTACTGCTCGCCATCCGGCAGCGCCACCGTGCGCACCTGGGCGTAGTGCGGTGCCAGCGCATGCTCCAGTTGCGCGGCGTACAGGGGCTGCACCGTGGTATTGGTCACAATCACCGCCTGCCGCGCCTTCGGCAGATCGCTCCAGGTTTCCGCCTGCCCCAGCAGCCCGCTGCCGATGCGGATCGGATAGCTGCGCGCATCCAGCGCAATCGGTACGGTATCGCCGCCCCGGGCAGGAACGGGATCAAAGTCGGGAAGCGAGGCGGTGATGTCGAAACGGGTCAGGGCGGATGCAGCATTCATGCCATCATTGTGACGCAAGAATGTGCAGCCGCCGCCCTGTCAGCAATGGGGCGCCGTGTTCGGCACACCGTTACCGGGCATCGCTCCGGGGGGCCTGTCCGCGCTGGCCACGCGCCGGCAGGACACCCGCCACTTCCAGCTGCATCGCAATATGGTGCACCAGCCCCTGCACCGAGCTGCGCCCGGTCTCGATCACGTAGTGCGCCGTCTCTCTGTACAGCGGATCACGCGCCTGGAACAGTTCCTGCAGCTTGGCCCGCGGATCGGCCACCTGCAGCAGCGGGCGCTTGGTGTCGTGGCGCAGGCGGCGATAGATTTCCTCGGGCGAGGCGCGCAGATATAGCACCGTGCCCTTCTCGCGCAGCAGCGCACGGTTTTCGGGACGCAGCACCGAGCCGCCGCCGGTCGACAGCACGCACTGCCCCGGCCGCTCGCCCACCCGGCGCAGCGTGGCCGTCTCCAGATCGCGGAAGGCCTCCTCGCCATGCCGCGCAAAATAATCCTTGATCGGCATGCCGATCTCCGCCTCGATCAGGTGGTCCGAATCGACAAAGGGCAGGCCAAAGCGGCGCGCCACCTGCCGCCCTGCCGATGATTTGCCCGATCCGGGCATGCCTACCAGTACGATCATTCTTGCCTCTCCTGTGCCTTCAGCGCATCGCCACGCCTCCTGACAGGATTTTAGGCGTGATGAAGACCAGCATCTCCTTCTTTTCGGTGGCCTGCGTGCGCGTCTTGAACAGATTGCCCAGCACGGGGATATCGCCCAGCACCGGCACCTGGCTCACATCGTTGCGCTCGCTCATCTCGAAAATGCCGCCAATCGCCAGCGTGCCCCCATCCTCGATCAGCACATTGGTCTGGATGTGCTTGGTGTCGATGGCAAAGCCGTCCAGCGTGGAGCGCCCCACCGAATCCTTGTTCACATCCAGATCCAGGATCACATTGCCTTCCGGCGTGATCTGCGGCGTCACTTCCAGCTTGAGGTTGGCCTTGCGGAAGGCCAGCGAGGTGGCGCCGCTGGCCGTCGCCACCTGGTACGGCAACTCGGTGCCCTGCTCGATCAGCGCCTTGGTCTGGTCGGCCGTCACCACCCGCGGGCTGGACACCAGCTTGCCCTTGCCATCGGCCTCCAGCGCCGAAATCTCCAGGCTCAGGAAGCGCGCCGCCGCCGGGCTGAAAATGCTCAACCCCAGCGTCGCCGGGCTATAGCCGTTCTGCCCGATCGCCGGCAGGTTGTACAGCGTCGTCTCCGCTGCGCCGGGCCGCGATGCCACACCCACCCGGTAGTCGCGCCCGTTCCACGAACCAATCGAGGCGCCACTCTGCCCCTGCCCCAGGATGGACAGCCGTGCGCCCAGCGATTTGCCCCAGCTGTCGCCCGCCTCCACGATGCGCGCCTCGATCATCACCTGCCGCACCGGGATGTCCAGTTTCGCCAGCAGCCCCTGCACCTGCTCCAGCACCGAAGGCACATCGGTCACGAACAGCTGGTTGGTGCGCGGCTCGGCAAAGGCATGGCCACGCGCACTCAGCATGCGCGAGCCGCTGGTGCCACTCCCGGCCAGATGCCGCACCAGTTCCGACGCCCGTGCATAGTTGAGCGAAAAGCCCTGCGTTCGCACCGGCTCCAGCCCCTGGATGGCCGAACCGGCTTCCAGATCCAGTTTCTGCCGCGCCGCCAGCTCTCCCTGCGGCGCCACCCACAGTACATTGCCCTTGCGCTGCATGGCCAGCCCGCGCGTCTGCAGGATGATGTCCAGCGCCTGCTCCCAGGGCACCTCCTTCAGGCGCACCGTCATGCTCCCCGTCACCGAATCGGAGGCCACAACGTTCAGGCCGGTGAAGTCGGCAATCACCTGCAGCAATGCCCGCACCTCGATGTTCTGGAAATGCAGCGAAATGCGGTCAGTGCGCATGCGGTCACGCTTTCGCTGCGCTGCCGGCTCCACCACAGCCTCACCGGCCGACATGGTATCTCCCGGGACGCCCGTCGCAGGGCTGCTCGCCCTTGCCGGTCCCTGTACCAGCAGCAGGACCAGAAGCCCTGCTGCCATCCAGCGGCCATTCCCCGCCTTGCGCCTGTCGCTCATTGCATTCCATCCTGTTCCAGCGGCAATTGCTGCACGCCCGTTCCCTTTGCGTCGCGCCCGCTGGCACCCGCTGCGTGCAGCGTCAGGGCTTGTGTGCCGATGCCGGCCACCCGTGCGCCATCCTTTCCGATGCGCTGCCCGATCCGCACCAGTTCCACGCTCTCGCCCGTGCGCACCACCGCGGCCCTGTCCGCACCACGCTGCAGCATGCCCAGATAGACCGGACCTGCCGTGCCTGCCTGCCCGCCTGCCCCCGCTGCACCAGCCGGAAAAGCCGCAGAAGCCGGATCGCTGATTCCGCCCAAAGCCTGCACCGCAGCAAAGGGATCATGCAAAGCCTGTGCCTTCGCCGCCCCGTCCTGTCCTGCCACGCCAACCTCGGCCTCGATGGCCGCATCGGGCCACGGCTCCGGCGCCTTCGCCGGTTCCGCCTTTTGCGCCTGCACCCAGGCCCGCATCCGGGCTTCCGGATCCTGCTGTCCGGAACATCCCGCGAGCACCGCCGCAACTGCAAGGATCGCCCCTGCCTGCTCCACCTTCATGATGTTTTCCCTCCCGTCTTGCGCCCCTTGCGCACCGGACGCTCTCCCGCCAGGGCAAAGCGGTACACGGCAAACTTGCCTTGCCACACCAGCGCGCCCCGGCTGCGCCCCGAACGGCTGCGGTCGGGGGCCAGGCTCCAGCGCTCCGGCACCACGCTCCATGGCAATCCCTGCAGGGCCGCCAGCATGCCGGTCACGCCCTGGTAACCGCCCTCGGCGCGCAACTGCAGCCACTGGCGGGCGTAAGCTTCCTGCAGCTTCTCCTTGCCGGGCTGCAGGCGCCCCAGCTGCAAGCCCTGAGCCGCGGCCGCCCGGTGCCAGGCCGACAGCAGCTCTCCCTCCTGCGCGGCCCTGGGCGCCAGCGCGGCATGTGCAGCCTGTTGCTGCTCCATGGCCTGCATCCGGGCACGCAGGGCCGGCAAGGCGGCCACCTCGGCAAGATGCTTGCGGTAGTCCGACTGCAGCGCCTGCTGCCGCGCCTCATGCCCGGCCAGGGCCTCCTGCTCCATGCGCAACAGCACCAGCCCCGCCGCCACAGAGAGGCCGGCTGCCAGCAGCAGCGCCGCTCCGAACTGCGCCTGCACCGGCCATTGCGCCATGGGGCGCCCCTGCAGCCGCTGCCAGGCAAGCAAAAGACCTGCGCGCTCGCCTTGATCCGCCATCATTCAGCAACTCCATCCGCCGCGGCAACAGGAGGCTGTCCCGAGCCCACCGGCGCCAGCGGCAGCACCAGGCGAAATACCACCCCGTCCTTTTCGTCCCGCATATCTGCCAGCAACGCCGGTTGCGCCAGCAGGCCGCTTCCGTCGATCAACTCGCGCAGGGCAGTCGCCGCCTCGCGCGACACGGCCAGCCCCTGCAGCACCATCTGTCCCGGTTCCTGCTCCACCCGCGTCAAACCGGTGCCCGGCGGCAGCTCGCGCGCCAGCAACTCCAGTAGACGCAAGGGTTGCCGGGCGGATTGCTGCCAGGCCTGCCATTGCTGCAGGCGCGTGCGCCCCTCGCGCAGGGCAGCGTCCAGCTTGCGCACCTCGGCCAGTTGCGGTCCCAGCCGGGCGACGGCCTCTTCCAGCACCGCCGTGGCCCGCTCCTGGCGGCCCAGGCGCTGCTGTCCCTGCGCATACAGGGCAACACCTGCCAGCACGGCAACGCCAAGCGCAACCCCCAGCATGCCGTGCCAGTGCCGCCGCTGGCGCCAGCGGGCCTGCTCCCGGTGCGGCAGCAGATTCAGCAGGACCATGCATCCACCCCGCGCAAGGCCAGCCCACAGACGGTCCACCAGCCCGATGCCTGCGCGAGCAGCCGTTCGTGCACACCCGCATCACCGAACGCCATGCCGCACCAGGGCTGCAGCCACTGCACGGCCGGCTCCGCCTCATCCCTGCAGGCCATGCCAATCCCCTGCCGCAGCGCCTCATACAGCCGCAGCAACCCGGCCTCCGCCATCGGCACATCCACCGCCAGCCAGATCTGCTGCAGTTCCACCCCACGCACCCGGCAGTGGTGGGCAAAGCCTGCCGCCAGCTCCGGCGTTTCGCGTACCTCCAGCCCTTGCTCTTCCAGCAGCACCCCGTCCAGCATCCACAGCAGGGTCGCCACCTCCTCTTCCCACAACACAATGCAGTGACAACCCGTGCCTTCCCCGGCCTGGCAGCGCCAGGCCCGCAGCACGGCCGCCTTGGCCGCATGGGCAGCCACCTCCAGCATCTGCAGCGGCAGCCCGGCCGAATGCAGCCCTTGCTGCCAACCCTCCACTTCAGCCCGGGGCGCTGCTGCCACCAGCAGCTCCACACCCTCGTCCATCCGTGCAGCAGGCCCGAGCACGCCAAAATCCACACACCAGGCTTCCCCGGAAAGCCCGTGCCGGCCCTGCGCATCCAGCAGAGCCATATGCTCCATGTCCTCTGCGTCCAGTCCAGCCGGCACCTGCATGCGCCACAGGCGCAGGGCCGAGCGCGGCAAGCCTGCCACCACCGTGGAGGCCACCACCCCGCAGTCGCCCATCCAGGCCCGCAGGCGCAAGCCCTCGGGCTCCGCCCCGGGGCGCCCCTCATCCGCCGCATCGCGCACTGCCAATACGCCAGCCGCATGCACGCGCAAGCCGCCTTCGCGCCCGCGCACCAGTTGCAGCAGGCGCCACTCCTGCGTACCGCGATACAGCCCCAGCGCCATCACCGGGGCCGATTGGCGCTTCCATGGCCACCCAGCCCCTAGCCTGATCCATTTCATGATTAAAATTAATAGTACTTTTTATCTATTTTATACTCCATATTTGAACACCAACAACCCAAACACCACTTTCTCCCCCGAGTGGCAATCACCCCACAGCCGCAAGCCCTTGTTACAAGCGCCATCCAGAGACGTGATGCAGATGCCAGCCCTCTGATGCACAATGTCGTGATCCGGCGGGGGCCTGGGCCTGCCCGTACCCTTGCCATGCGCGCAGTGTGCAGTCTTGCGCTCCGTACCCCATGCACCCATGACATCACCGATCGATCCCGTTTTCTCCGGGCCGTCCAACCCGGCACAACCTCCTTCCCCTCCCCCACCCAAGAAGCGTCACTGGCTGGTTCGCCTGTTTCTGTGGCTGATCGGCCTGGCCGTGGCGGGAGCCGCCACCCTGGCGCTGCTGGTGCTGGTCGCCCTCTCCGTGGCCTACCCCAACCTGCCCGACGTCTCCAGCCTGCAGAACTACCAGCCCAAGCTGCCGCTGCGCATCTACAGCTCCGAAGGCAACCTGATTTCCGAATTCGGCGAGGAGCGCCGCAGCTACGTGCCCTTCAATGAAATTCCCAAGGTCATGAAGGACGCCGTGCTCGCCATCGAGGACGCCCGCTTCTACGAGCACGGCGGCATCGACTACGTCGGCGTGGCCCGTGCCGGCTTGGCCAACTTCAGCAAGTCCAAGAGCCAGGGCGCCTCCACCATTACCATGCAGGTGGCGCGCAACGTCTATCTCTCCTCCGAAAAGACCTTCACGCGCAAAATCTACGAGATGCTGCTGGCATTCAAGCTCGAGCACTCGCTGACCAAGGACCAGATTTTCGAGATCTACCTCAACCAGATCTTCCTGGGCAATCGTGCCTACGGCTTTGCCGCGGCTTCCGAAGCCTATTTCGGCAAGTCGATCAAGGACGTGAGCATTGCCGAGGCCGCCATGCTGGCCGGCCTGCCCAAGGCCCCCTCGCTCTACAACCCCATCGTCAACCCCAGCCGCGCCCGCACGCGCCAAGTCTACATCCTGGAACGCATGGTCGAGAACCGCTTCATCACGCCCGAACAGGCCGAGGAAGCCCGCAATGAACAGCTGGTGTACAAGCGCGCCAGCTTCGGCGATACCGTGCACGCCGACTATGTGGGCGAGATGGTGCGCCAGCTCATCTACGACCAGTACGGCCCCGAAGCCTATACGCGCGGCCTGAACGTCTACACCACCATCTCCACCCGCGACCAGAATGCCGCCTACGAGGCCGTGCGCCGCGGCATCCTCACCTATGATGGCCGACGCGCCTACCGTGGCCCCGAGCACTTCGTGACGCTGCCCAAGGACAAGGAGCTGCTGGAAGAAGCCATCTCCGATGCCCTGACCGACTATCCGGATGCCGGCGAAATGGTCGCCGCCATCGTCACCGAAGCCTCGCCGCGCAAGGTCGTGGTGCGCCGCAGCGACAACGAGGACATCGCCATCACCGGCAACGGCCTGCGCTTTGCCAGCTTTGCGCTGTCGTCCAAGGCCTCGGCCACGCAGAAGATCCGCCCCGGTGCCGTCATCCGCATCGTCAAGGGCAAGGGCGGCTGGGAAATCCGCCAGCTGCCCGAAGTGGAAAGCGCCCTCGTTGCCATGGACCCGCGCACCGGCGCCATCCAGGCCCTGGTCGGCGGCTTCGACTTCAACAAGAACAAGTTCAACCACGTCACGCAGGCCTACCGCCAACCGGGCTCGAGCTTCAAGCCCTTCATCTACTCGGCCGGCCTCGAAACGGGCATCATGCCGGGCACCATCGTCAGCGACTCGCCCCTGTACTTCGGCTCCGACGTCACTGGCGGCAAACCCTGGGCGCCCAAGAACTACGATGGAGGCAACGGTCCGCCGCTGTCCGTGCGCCAGGCCCTGGCCAAGTCCAAGAACATGGTGTCCATCCGCATCCTGCAGTCCGTGGGCACGCAGAAAACCCAGGAATGGGCCGGCCGCTTCGGCTTCCCGGCCGAACGCACCCCGCCCTACCTGACCATGGCGCTGGGCGCCGGCACCGTCACGCCGCTGGAAATGGCGGTGGGCTACTCGGTGTTTGCCAACGGCGGCTATGCCGTCAATCCCTACATCATCTCGCTGATCAAGGACCAGCGCGGCAACACCATCTCCGAAGTCAAGCCGGTCGAACTGACCGAAGACCGCCGCGCCATCCCCGAGCGCAATGCCTTCGTCATGAACAGCCTGATGAACGAGGTGACCACCCGTGGCACCGCCGCACGCGCCACCGGCACGCTGGGCCGCTCCGACCTGTATGGCAAGACCGGCACGACCAACGACTCGAAAGACGCCTGGTTTGCCGGCTTCCAGGCTACCCAGGTCGCGGTGGTCTGGATGGGCTTCGACAACCCGCGCAACCTGGGCGACCGCGAAACCGGCGGCGGCCTGAGCCTGCCGATCTGGATCCAGTACATGCAGACGGCGCTCAAGGGCGTGCCGGTCACCGATCTCAACCGCAAGGCGCCGGAAGGCGTGACGCGCCAGGGCGACTGGGTCTATGAGGAATACGCCGGCGGACGCGGCATCAGCCGGATCGGCGTCTCCAACTACAACCCCAATCCCGGCCGTTCCAAGTCGGGAGGCCAGGGCAGCGACAGCAGTGACGGCGAACCCCAGGGAGCCGACCCGGCCGGCGCCCCCTCCAACAGTCCGCTCGCCACCGATGACGTTTTCCGCGGCAACTGAGGCCGCACCCCTTCAGGCAGCCCGCGGGCTGCCTGATTCGTCTGGGCAGGGTTCAGGCAAATTCCAGCGCCAGGCCCGCCTGCTCGCTGGCACAGCGGCTCAGGTGGGCAAAGAATTCGCCATGGCCCTTGGTGTCCTGCCATTGGCTGCCATCAAACTTGTAATGGAAACCGCCCGCACGGGCCGCCATCCAGATCTCGTGCAGCGGCTTCTGCAGGTTGATCACGATCTGGCTCTGGTTGGGGAACACCAGCGTGATCATGCCGCCCACGCGCTGGTTGTCGATATCGGCGTCGGTGTCGTCATTGATGCGGTCGCATGCTGCTTCGATACGGCGCAACACCTGCTCCGCCGCTTCCAGGTATTCCAGGTCAGTCATTACAATTCCAGCCTATGTTGAATGTCCGAATCATTGTAAACAGCGCCCTGCTCGGCCTGTGCTGTACCCCGCTGATGGGCTGTGGCCAGAAAGGGCCTCTGTATCTGCCCACCGCGCCGGAAGCGGCCCACCGTGCCACGCTGCCCGAAACACTGCTTGGCCCGGTACTGCCACGCGCCAGGGCAGCCACGCCCGCCGCCAGCGCGGCGTCCGCTTCCGTCACGGCTTCGGGCGCCACGCCGGCCGTTGCCCCTCTACCGGCCCCCATCCTCGCGCCAGACGTTGAAGCAGACCCGCTGCAACACGACGACATCCGCTGACGCCCCGTCCCCTTTCGGCCTTCGGCCCCGATCCCCTTCCCTCCTGCGAAGCACCGCCATCATGACCACCCTGCAACTCCCCGGCGCCCCTTCCCTGGCCTACGATGCCAACAACCAGCTTTGCGTCGACGGCGTGTCCGTCGCCGATCTGGCGCGCGAGCACGGCACGCCGCTGTTCATCTATTCCAAGGCCACCATGCTGCGCGCGCTGCAGGCCTACCAGCAGGGCTTTGCCGGCCGCAACGCCCTGATCTGCTTCGCCATGAAGGCCAACTCCACGCTGGCCGTGCTGCAGGTGTTTGCCCAGGCCGGCTGCGGCTTCGACATCGTCTCCGGCGGTGAACTCGAGCGCGCCTTGGCAGCCGGGGCCGACCCGGCCAGGATCATCTTCAGCGGCGTCGGCAAGAAACGCAGCGAAATGCGCCAGGCGCTGCAGGCCGGCATCGGCTGCTTCAACGTCGAAAGCATCAACGAACTGCACGTGCTCAACGAGGTTGCCGTGGAGCTGGGCTGCCAGGCGCCCATCAGCATCCGCGTCAACCCCAACGTCGACGCCCGCACCCATCCCTACATCTCCACCGGCCTCAAGGGCAACAAGTTCGGCGTGGCGCACGAGGAAGCCCTCTCCGCCTACCAGCTGGCCGCCAGCCTGCCCGGCCTGCGCGTGGTGGGCATCGATTGCCATATCGGCTCGCAGATCACTCAGTCCGGCCCCTACCTGGACGCCATGCAGCGCATGCTCGATCTGGTGCAACTGATCGAATCGCATGGCATCCCGCTGCCGCATTTCGATTTCGGCGGCGGCCTGGGCATCACCTACGCCGACGAAACCCCGCCCGCCGCCAACGAGCTGTGGCAGGCCCTGCTGGCCGAAATGGACGCCCGCGGCATGGGCGAGCGCCAGATCCTGATCGAACCCGGCCGCTCGCTGGTCGGCAACGCCGGCATCTGCGTGGCCGAGGTGCTCTACCTCAAGCATGCAGAAGCCAAGAACTTCTGCATCGTCGATGCCGCCATGAACGACCTGCCGCGCCCCGCCATGTACGAGGCCTACCACCAGATCGTGCCGGTCGGCCCGCAACAGCCGGAGGCCATCAGTCTGAATTACGACGTGGTCGGCCCGGTCTGCGAAAGCGGCGACTGGCTGGGCCGCGACCGTACCCTGGCGGTCCAGCAGGGCGACCTGCTGGCCGTGCTCTCCGCCGGCGCCTACTGCATGAGCATGTCCAGCACCTACAACAGCCGCGGCCGTGCGGCCGAAGTGCTGGTGGCCGATGGCCAGGCGCACCTGGTGGCCGAGCGTGAAACCGTCAGCGCCATTTACGCGCGCGAACGGCTGCTGTAATAGGCGGGCAGGCATGTGCACTGCATGCCGCCGGCCGGATCAATGCCCGCAAGCCCCTGCCGCCGGCTGGTTGCGGTTCCAGTACCACAGCCGCCAGCCGAGCAGCAGGCCCAGAATCGCGGTATACACCCAAACCTCGGCCGTATCGTTCTTGCCGGCCCGCATCCACAGGAAGTGCAGCACCGCGGTGCCCGCGGCCACATAGATCAGGCGGTGCAGCGCCTGCCAGTTCGAGGCACCCAGCGCGCGGATCGCGGCGTTGTTCGACGTCAGCGCCAGCGGCAACAGCAGCCCAAAGGTCAGCATCCCGGCCAGGATGAAGGGGCGCTCGCCGATGTCACGCGCCACCTCGCCCAGGCTGAAACCCATGGCCAGCCCCGCGTAGAGCAGCAGGTGCACAACCGCATAGCTGAACATCAGCAGCCCCAGCACGCGCCGGAAACGCAGCACCTGCGGCAGCTTGAAGGTCACGCGCACCGGCGTGACGGCCAGCGTCAGGCACAGGAAGCGCAGCGCCCAGTCGCCCGCACCGCGCACCAGCGACTCTTCCGGATTGACATACGCACCCTGCGCCGTCTGCCACACCATCCACGCCAGCGGCAGCAAGCCCAGCAGCCACAGCAGGGGCTTGGCCTTGCGGCTGGCCAGCAGGCCCTTGATTGCACTCATTCTTGTCCTTTCAGAAATTCTTCGCCAGATCCATGCCGGCATACAGGCTGGCCACCTGCGGAGCATAGCCGTTGAACAGCTGCGTCTTGCGCCGCGGCGTCCACAGGCTGTCGCCAATGCGCCGCTCGGTCGCCTGGCTCCAGCGCGGATGCGGCACGGACGGGTTCACATTGGAATAGAAACCATATTCCGTGGGCGCCACCTTGTTCCACGCCGTGCGCGGCATCTGCTCCGTCAGGCGGATGCGGACCAGGCTCTTGGCGCTCTTGAAGCCGTACTTCCACGGCACCACCAGACGCACCGGCGCGCCATTCTGGGCCGGCAGCACCTCACCATACATGCCCAGCGCCAGCAGCGTCAACGGATGCATGGCCTCATCCAGCCGCAACCCTTCGGTGTAGGGCCACTGCAGCACGGACGAACGCAGCCCCGGCATCTGCGCGGCATCGCCCAGCGTCTCGAACTCGACGAAACGCGCACTGCCGTTCGGCTCCACCCGCCGCAGCAGGTTCGAAAGCGAATACCCCACCCACGGAATCACCATGCTCCAGCCCTCGACACAGCGCAGGCGGTACACGCGCTGCTCCAGCGGCGCCAGCCTGAGCAGGTCCTCGATGCCCAGCGTCAGCGGCTTGTGCACCGCCCCTTCGATGCGCACGGTCCACGGCGAGGTGCGCAGACGGCCGGCATTGCGGGCAGGATCGGACTTGCCGGTGCCGAATTCGTAGAAATTGTTGTAGCTGGTCGCGTCGCGGTAGCTGGTCCGGGTTTCGCTGCTGCTGGCGCCCGGCACCCGGGATGCGCTGGCTGACAGCTTGCGCGCCCCTGTGCTCCCCTGCGGCGCCGGGGCTGCCATTGCCGTACCAGAAACCCCCAGCCCGCCCGACACTGCCACCGTTGCCAGCAAGCCCGCCTCCCGCAGCCATTGCCGGCGCACAGCGTATTGCTCTGGCGGGGTGATATCGCTCGGGATCCGGTGTTCGAACCCCCGTTCGCGGAGGAAATGCATGGTGGGCTCCTTCTGCCATAGGTCATGGCATTCTTGCAGACCGGCGGCTCTGCGCGCCGTTCGCAGGACAGAGTCCCCACCCTCGTATCAGGGATCAGCCCTCAGCGGCAAACGGTGCGCTGCGCATCAGGATAAGCGGACAGGGGAACGAAACCTGCCGCCTCTGCAGCCTGCGTGCGTCCAGCGGGAATCGTGAAAATGCCCAAATGTCCGGTCGCCCCGCCACAAACGGCCGGATACATGCGACCATCGGTGCCGCAGGTCGATGCGAGCACCGGTACACCTGCTGCTTCCAGCCGGCGCTGCTGGTACAGCAGCGTTTCGCCGCCGCGTTCGCACTGTCGCTCACCTGTCAGGCGTGCCACCTCCGTCACCGGACGCTGGCTCCCGTCGGGAACGCGCGGATGGTCCGGCACCACAATACACCCCGCCATCATTACACCGCCCAGCAGGGATCCCAGAAGCGTCTTGCCGTGTTTCATGATCGTCTCCTTGTGTCAGGAACACGCCATCCAGCATGCTCCACCCACCTCTTTGCCACGCGTAGGACCGGGACGAAATCCTCTGCCAGAAAAAACGGGCATCCGTTTCCGGATGCCCGTCCTGCTGAGTGCTGGCGTGTTCCTTACAGCGTACCGTAGCTGTGCAGGCCGCTCAGGAACATGTTCACGCCGATGAAGGCAAAGGTCGTCACCGCCAGGCCGGCCAGCGCCCACCAGGCCGCCACGGTGCCGCGCAGGCCCTTCATCAGGCGCATGTGCAGCCAGGCCGCATAGTTCAGCCACACGATCAGGGCCCAGGTTTCCTTCGGGTCCCAGCTCCAGTAGCCGCCCCAGGCTTCAGCGGCCCACAGGGCGCCCAGCACGGTGGCGATGGTGAAAAAGGCAAAGCCCACGGCGATGGACTTGTACATCACGTCATCCAGCACCTCCAGTGCCGGCAGGCGCGCCGCAATCGCCTTGCGGCCCAGCAGGATGCCGGCCACGATCAGCGCGGAAATGCCGAAGTAGATCGCCCAGTAGGTGCTCAGCGTCTTCATGCCGCTTTGGCGGAACACCACCGGTTCCAGGCACAGCACGATGCCCAGCAGCCACAGCGGCGCCAGCTTGTACCACTGGGTTTCGGTGGCCTGCTTCTTGATCAGGTAGGCAAAGGCCACCATTGCCGCCAGGGCAAAGGTGCCGTAACCGATGAAGTTGGCCGGCACGTGCAGCTTCATCCACCAGCTTTGCAGCGCGGGCACCAGCGGCTGGATCGCCTGCGCTTCACGCTCCAGCGTGTACCACAGCAGGAAGCCCACGGCCGCACTCACCACCAGCATCACGAAGGCGCCCAGCGCCCGCGTGCGGTACTGCATCTCGTAGTACAGGTAGAACAGCGCCGTCATCCAGCAGAACAGCACGAACACTTCGTACAGGTTGCTCACCGGGATGTGGCCGATGCCGGCACCGATGTGGTGGCTCTCGTACCAGCGCACCATGGTGCCGACCAGCGCCATGCCGATGGCTGCCCAGGTGATGCGCGAACCCAGCACTTCCATGGTGTTGCTGCGGTAGGCGTCGCCGCCGGCCGTTTCCACCTTGCCGGTGAACATGCCCACCCAGTAGAACAGCGTGCTGATGAAGAACATCATGCACATCCACAGGATGGCGGACTGGCTGGAGAGGAAATACTTCAGCAGGAACACGCTGTCGGCGCGCTTGAGGTCGCCGTCATAGAGCGAGATGGACAACAGCGAGAATGCCGCCACCACCAGCATCAGCACCGCCGCCGGGCGCCAGAACCAGCCCAGCCAGATCAGCACCGGCACGGTACCGATCAGGATGCCCTTCTCGTAGCCATCCATGGCGTGGTTGTATTGCAGGAAGGCAAACACGCCGCCTGCCACGACCAGCAGGGCAAACAGCCAGTCGAACCAGTTGCGCCGGCTGAAATAGCCTTCGCTCAGCGTGATGGTGACCGGAGCGCCAATGGGCGCCTGCGGACTGGTGGTGCTCATAGGGGTACTCATGTCATCGGACTCCCAGCAGTTTGTCTTTAAGCACTGCAAATTCCTTGTCGCTGTCGATATTGCGACGGTTGCTGGACAGCGCCATGGTAGCGCTGCTCGCTTGTCCCTGCTCACCTGTCGGGGTAATCCACACCCACACGCGGCGCTCGCGGATATAGAGCATGGCAAACACGCCCAGGATCAGGAACAGGCAGCCCAGATAGACCACCCACTTGCCCGGGCTGCGCGTCACCTGGAACACGCTGGCCTGCACCTGCTTGAATTCCTTCATGTGGAACAGCAGGGGTTCAGGATACAGTGGCGCGTCGCTCAGCGCCACCACGGCCTGGGCCATGAAGGCCCGGTTCTGTTCCTTGTTCAGGTCCAGCTCGGGCAGCCCGGCCCTGGCACGCTCCACCTGCAGCAGCTCGATCAGCGTGCCATTGAGAATGCGCAGCAGCACATCGCCAAAGCGCGTCTGCTGGTCCGGGGGAATGGTTTTCTCGATGAAGGCGGCAATCGCCTGCAGGCCGAAGCTGCGGGCGGCCTCGCTGTTGGGATCGAGGCGCGCCTGCGGCAACAGCGCCGGGTCGCCGGCGAACAGCGACAGCACGCGCTCGGCCGAGGCGGTGAGCTGCTCGGTCATTTCGGGGCTTTCGGTGCCGGCATTGGCCGCCACGTAGCGCTTGACGGCCTCGGCGCGCAGCGCCGGATCCATCAGCGCCTCGCGCAGGCGCAGGAATTCGTTCAGCTCGCCCTTCTCATCAGCCGGAATGCGCAGGTAGCGGAAGGGCTCGGCGGTATTGGCGCGCACCCCGAACATGAACTCGGGCACGCCTTCGCCTGAGTTGATCGGCAGCATGTAGTTGTTGAACTCGCGCGCCTGGCCAGAAGAATCACGCAGCTTGTAGGTCACGCTCGGGCCCACGTTGCGCAACTGGTGTTCCTTCTTGTTCTGCGCCGAACCCAGGTTCTGCTTCAGGGTCTGCTGCAGGTCGACCTTGCGCACGTCCACGCCACGGTCGCCCTTGCCATCGTCGCCGAAGTTCTCGACGTTGATGGTGCGCAGGTTGGTGATCTCCAGCGTGCGCTTGTCATTGCCGCCCACCATGGTCTGCGAGGTGCCGACCGCGCCCTTCACCTCGAAGGGCTGGGTCGGGTTGCCCATGCCGATGGCCTGCAGCGTGATCTCGGAGCCGCCATCCTCGAAGCTGGACTGGTAGATCTCGATGCCCTTGAAGCTGGCCGGCTTGTTCACCTCGATGCGGGCGTCTTCGCGCTTGCCGGTTTCCTTGTCGATGATGACGACCTCGCTGGCAAACACACGCGGCATGCCGGTGGGGTAATACTCGACGATGAACTTCTTCAGCTCCAGGATGAAGGGCAGCTCCTGGATCAGCACGCCATCCTTCTGGTTGAGGATGGCGTTGTCGGCCGCCGTGCCCTCCGGCACGAACAGGTTGCCGCGGAAGCTGGGGTTGCTGGCGCTCAGGCGGTGTTCGGGCTTGATGTCGGCAATCATGCCGCCGCCGGTGTAGGCACTCTTGCCGTTGAACCAGGTCTGGGCACGCACCATCAGGTCGCCATCGAACAGGCCGCCGATGCAGATCAGCACGATGGCGCTGTGCGCAGCCAGATAGCCGATCTTGTTCATGCCGCCCGCCTTGGCCGCCACCATCCAGCCTGCGCCCTGCGCGGTCTGGCGCTGCTGCAGCTTCACCTTCCAGCCGCCGCTGGCCAGGGTGCGGCCGATACGCTGGGCCGCCTGTTCGGGCTGTTCGCCAAACTGCGCTGTGGCTTTCTGGCCGAAGGCATTGAGCGCCTGCTCGCGAATGTTTTCCTTGTAGTTGCGCAGATCCTGCACGATCTTGGGCAGGTTGCGGGCAATGCACAGGCTGGTGCTCACCACCAGAAACGCCAGGATCAGCAGAAACCACCAGGCGCTGTACACGCTGTACAGGCTGAGCGCCTCGAACACGCGCGCCCAGAACGGGCCGAACTGGTTGATGTAGTTGTTGAACGGCTCGTGCTGCTTGACCACGGTGCCGATTACCGACGCCACACAGATGATGGTCAGCAGCGCAATGGCAAAGCGCATGGACGACACCAGTTCGACGGCAGAGCGCCACCAGCGTCCGCCGCTGCGTACCTGCAGGCCTTGTGTGGAAAAAGTCGTCATGCTCGGGAAAATCTGTGGTCTGGGGCAAACATCAGGCGCGCACCGCACCCGCGCACATGATACGGGTATTCACTGAAGCCGGTCTTAACCAGATTCAAAAAACACAAAAGCGGGCCGCAGCCCGCTCTTGAGGTATGGCAGGAGCCCTGCACCTGCTGCTCCGGCAGCGCGAACTGCTGGCCGCCGAAAGCGTCAGGATCAGCGCAGGCCCTGGATGAAGTCGGAAACCGCCTTGATCTGGGCATCGTTCATGCCGTTGACCACTTCGGGCATGACCTTGTCGTTGGTGCGGATGCCGTCGCGGAATTCCTTGAGCTGCAGCTCGGTGTAGCCGGCGTGCTGGCCTGCCAGACGCGGATACTTGATCGGCATGCCGGCGCCGTTGGGGCTGTGGCAGGCTGCGCAGGCAGGAACGCCACGGGCGATGATGCCGCCGCGCCAGATCTTCTCGCCCAGGGCGAGCGTATCCTTGTTGGTGGCGGCCTGGGGCTTGGCCTTCTGGCTGTGCACGAAGTAGGCGATGTTGCGCATGTCTTCATCGCTCAGCGGAGCGGCAAAGCCGGCCATGACGGTGCCCTTGCGCTTGTTTTCCTTGAATTCCTGCAGCTGCTTGATGATGTACTCGGGGTGCTGCTGGGCCAGGACCGGGTTGGCGGCAATGGTGGAGTTGCCGTCAGCCGCGTGGCAGGCAGCACACACTGCATTGAACGATGCCTTGCCCTTTTCCAGGTTGGGAGCAGCAGGAGCAGCAGCGGGCGTGGCAGCCACGGCCGAACCGGCAGCAGCCAGCATCGCGGCGGAAATCAGGGAAGCAGCAAAAGAGATAACAGGCTTCATGGTTGCATGGGTCCGTAGTGAACAGAGACCCCGGAAGACCGCTCAATCCGGGTAAACTCTTTCATTCTACAACGCAAGGTAACCAAAAATAACCCTGCCTTCATTTTCTGTTGCCATTCGCGCAGCAATGCTTGCTCCCGGGCAAGACCCTTCACAGCGATTCCGCCATGGCCGCCTCTCCGCGCTCCCCCAAGTCTGCGTCCCGCAGCAAGCCCGCCGCTCCCGCCAAACCGCCCAAGACGCCAACCGCGCTGGGCTGGATGCACACCGCGCGCTTCCTCACCACTGCCGCGCAACTGCACCAGCTGCCCGAGCTGGACGTTCCCGAGATTGCCTTCGTCGGCCGGTCCAACGCCGGCAAGTCCACCTGCATCAACACGCTCACGCAGCAGCGCCAGCTGGCCTACGCCTCCAAGACGCCGGGCCGCACCCAGCACATCAACCTGTTCGCGCTCGGCCGCCAGGGCGAGACCGATGCGGTGCTGGCCGACCTGCCCGGCTACGGCTACGCCTCGGTGCCGCTGGCCGACAAGCAGCGCTGGCAGCGCGTGATGGCCAACTACCTGGTCACGCGCAAGAACCTCAAGGGGGTGGTGCTGATGAGTGATCCGCGTCTGGGCCTGACGGAGCTGGACGAACTGTTGCTCGAGGCCATCCGCCCGCGCGTGGAGGAAGGCCTGAAATTCCTGGTGCTGCTCACCAAGGCCGACAAGCTTACCCGCAGCGAAGCCGCCAAGGTGCTCTCCATCACGCGCCTGCAGGCTGGCGGCGGCGACGTGATGCTGTTCTCGGCCTTGAAGAAGCAGGGCGTGGCCGAAGTGGCGCAACTGCTGTGGGCCTGGACGCACGACAATGGTGACCTGCCCACATCCGAGAGCGGGTTCCCTGATGCAGATGCTCCCGATGAGCCGGAATGTCTTGACGACCCCGACAACATGGGAGACGACGCTAGCCCTGCTCCATAGCAGCGGCATGCACCCGAGGCAGCTGCGCCAACAGCTCGGGCAAAGCCTGCTGCACAGTATCCCAAACAAGCTCCAGATTGATCTCGAAGTAGCCGTGCGCGATGCGATTACGCATCCCCCGCATGCTGCGCCATGGAACTTCTGCACGGCTGGCCGCAAAATCAGGATAGCCATCCATCACCTTGGTGGCCGCTTCGCCAAGAATGATGAGACTCATGATGACTGCTTGCTGCGTGCGCTTGTCCTCAAGAAAATCCGCCTGGACAGCCCCGCTGTAAAGACACAGGCATCCGACGCAGCCTGCTGCATGTGCTCGATATAGTCCGGCAACCGGTTGATGCTCATATGGCCCGCGCCTCCGCCAGAACAGCGGCGCGGAACTTGGCGGGCAAATCGGCCGGCGTCAGCACATCCACGGTGATTCCCAAAGCCTCCTCAAGCTCGTCCTTGAGTCCCCCGAGGTCAAACAAGGTCGTTCCCGGCTTCGCATCCACCAGAAGATCCAGGTCGCTGCCCTCTGTATCAGTGCCCCGCAACACCGAGCCAAACACGCGCGGATTGGACACACCAAAACGCTGCGTTGCTGCAAGCACAGCATATCGTCTGGCGTGGAGGGCTACGGAAGGACGCATGGTCATCAGAAGAATGCGAAAACACAATTGCATCATTCCACATTGATGCCAAAAGTCAAATTCCGCGCTCACCCTCAATACACCGGCGGCATCCCCTCCGGCCGCGTCTTGAAGCGCTTGTGCACCCAGAAATACTCGTGCGGGCGCTTGCGCACCCAGGCCTCGAGGTAAGTATTCATGCGCTGGGTATCGGCCTCGACATCGGCCGTGGGAAAGTCCTTCCACGGCCCTTCCACATGCAGGGTGTAGCCATGCGGATCGAGAAAGGTGACAGTGGTCACCACCTGCGCCCTGCCCAGCCGTGCGAAGCGTGACAGCGAAGGCACGGTGGCCGCGGGCTGGCCGAAGAAGGTCACGAAAATCGACTCCTGCGGGCCGAAGTTCATGTCGGGCAGCAGGTAGAGCATGCCGCCCTGCCGCAGCGCCGCAATGATGGGCTTCACCCCGTCACGCCGCCACACCACGCGCGCATTCTCGAAGCGCGTGCGGCCGCGTCGCAGCCAGCGGTCGGCCCCCGCATTGCGCTGCGGCGTGTAGATGGAGATGAAGTCGCGCTGCGGCAGCTGCCCCGACAAGGCCATGCCGCCGGCATCCAGCCCGACGAAATGCGGCGCAAACAGGATGGTGGGCTCATCGCCCTGCAGGGCCTGCACATCGCCCACCATGCGCAGGCGCTTGCGCAGCAGCTCCGGACTGCCATGCCAGAGCCAGATGCGGTCGAAAAAGGTCTGCACGAACACGATGAAGTGGCGCCGCACCACGCGCTTGCGCTCGGCATCGCTCCACTCCGGAAAACACAGCGCCAGGTTCACCAGCGCCACATGGCGGCGACGCGGAATGGCCCAGTACAACAGGCTTCCCAGCGCAGCCCCCAGGGCGCGCCACACCCACAGCGGCAGATACGCCAGCACGCCCAGCACCGCGTACCAGAGACGCTCCCGGCCGCCGAGCGGGGGCAACTCCTTTTCCTGCGGCTTCAGCGGGCGCTCCGAAGCCTGCGCCGCCCGAGCGGGCGCCCGCGCCTCGCCCACGGGTGTACTTCCCGCAACCGGGGGCGTCATGTCACGCTGCGACGGCTCGCTCATGCCACAGGCTCCTTGCCCGCCTGCTCCACCGCCGGCTGCGGCCGCGGCTGGCGATAGCGCGCATAGCTCCACATGTACTGATTGGGGTCAGCCAGGATCACCTTTTCCATCTCGCGATTGATCTGCGCCACCGCAGGCTCCAGTTCGGCCGGCAGGGGTTCGGACAGCGGGTTGCAATGCAGCAGGAATCCCCGCCCGTGCGGCAGTCGCTCGCCCCAGATCACGATCACCTCGGCGCCGGTCTGCTGCACCAGCTTGGCCGCCAGCGTCATGGTGTAGGCCGGGCGCCCGAAGAATGGCACCCACAGCCCCTGCCCTTCCGGCGGCACATGATCGGGCAGCAGGCCCACGGCCTCGCCCTTGCGCAAGGCCTTGATCATCTGGCGCACGCCGGCCAGCGTGGTCGGCGCCGACTTCAGCCCCGGACGGTGGCGCACATGCTTCATCATCTCGGCCAGCCAGGCCTGGCGCGCCGGGCGGTAGAGCACGGTGAGGTCGCCATACTGCGGACCGAATTTCTCGGCCAGCGCCTGCGCCGTGATTTCGAAACAGCCCATGTGCGGCGTGAGGAACACCACGCCCTTGCCAGCCGCATAGGCGCGCTCCACATGTTCGACACCCTGCCACTGATAGGGCGCGGGCTTGCCGAACCAGATGCGCGGCAACTCGAAAATCATGCGTCCGCCGTGCGCAATGGCGCCACGCACCTGCGCCTTGCTCAGGCCGGCCTGATCGCGGTTCTCGGCCCAGCGCTGGCGGTAGCGCGACGACAGGCCATACACCAGCCACCCCACCACGGCGCCCATGCCGTGCAGCAGCCAGAGAGGGAAACGGGCAAAAAATCGAAACAGTTGATCCATGGCAAGTGTTTGCAGCCAGGGCAGAACCTGCACTTCTGGCCGGGTTTTGACGGATTCATTACAATAGCCCCCATCGCCGAGTTAAACGAGCAACTTGCAGGGCGATCCATCCCTCCGACATTGTCGCACGGGGATGCGGGAAGGCAGCAGGCAAACCCCTGCAGCCCGCCATCCAGGGCCTGCCCACCGGCACAGCGGCCTACTGCTAAAGCGTTCGCCAGGCTCTTGAATGGCAACGCGTCTGTTTCAACCGTGCCAACAAACTGGAGCTTCCCCGCATGGCGAACGACTTTCTCTTCACTTCCGAATCCGTCTCTGAAGGCCACCCCGACAAGGTCGCCGACCAGATCTCCGATGCCATCCTCGACGCCCTGCTCGAGCAGGATCCGCGCGCGCGCGTGGCGGCCGAAACGCTGACCAACACCGGCCTGGTGGTGCTGGCCGGCGAAATCACCGCCAATGCCAACGTGGACTACATCCAGGTGGCGCGCGACACCATCAAGCAGATCGGCTACGACGACACCGCGTACGGCATCGACTACAAGGGCTGCGCCGTGATGGTCTGCTACGACAAGCAGAGCAACGACATCGCCCAGGGCGTGGACCACGCCAGTGACGACCACCTGAACACCGGCGCTGGCGACCAGGGCCTGATGTTCGGCTACGCCTGCGATGAAACGCCCGAGCTGATGCCCGCGCCCATCCACTACGCCCACCGCCTGATGGAACGCCAGGCCGAACTGCGCAAGAACGGCACCCTGCCCTTCCTGCGCCCGGACGCCAAGGCCCAGGTCACCATGCGCTACCTGGACGGCAAGCCGCAGAGCGTGCAGACCGTGGTCATCTCCAGCCAGCACACGCCCGAAATGAGCGTGGGCGACAAGATGAAGCCCGAGTTCATCGAGGCCATCGTCGAGAGCATCATCAAGCCGGTGATTCCGGCCGAGATGCTGGTGGACACCGAATTCCTGATCAACCCCACCGGCCGCTTCGTGGTGGGCGGCCCGCAGGGCGACTGCGGCCTGACCGGCCGCAAGATCATCGTGGACACCTACGGCGGCGCCTGCCCGCACGGCGGTGGCGCCTTCAGCGGCAAGGACCCGACCAAGGTGGACCGCTCTGCCGCCTACGCCGCGCGCTATGTGGCCAAGAACATCGTGGCGGCCGGCCTGGCGCGCCAGTGCCAGATCCAGGTGTCGTACGCCATCGGCGTGGCGCGCCCGATCAACGTGACGGTGTACACCGAAGGCACCGGCGTGATCGAGGACCATGCCATCGAAAAGCTGGTGCAGGACCACTTCGACCTGCGTCCGAAGGGCATCATCGAGATGCTGAACCTGCAGCGCCCGATCTACACCAAGACCGCCGCCTATGGCCACTTTGGCCGCAGCGAGCCGGAATTCAGCTGGGAGCAGACGGACAAGGCGGCGCTGCTGCGGGCGGCAGCCGGGCTATGACACCTGATTGACGACCCTGAATACGAACGAGGCGCGCAAGCGCCTCTTTTTGTTCCAACATACGGGAGTCACTTGAAGTCGCATCAAATATGATGTAATGTGATAACAAATTTGATGCAGGAGCAAGTATGAGAACCACCGTGACGATTGATGATCGGCTGTACAGGCAAGCGCTGGAAGTTGCGGACGCTTCCATGGACAAGGCTGACCTGTTCCGGGAGGCCATCAAGATTTTCATCCAGGTGCAGGCCGGAAAACGGCTGGCCGCACTGGGCGGCACCGCCCCTCAGATGCAGGAGATTCCACGCCGCCGCGAAAGTGGCGAGCAATGAAACAGGTTCTGGTTGACACTTCGATCTGGGTCGAACACTTCAGGCATGGAAACTCCACGCTGGTTGAGTTGCTGAGTCTCAACCGGGTCATGGCTCACCCGCTCGTGATCGGCGAAATAGCCTGCGGCACTCCCCCCCAGCGGGACCAAACCCTGAGCAGCTTGTTGCTCCTTCCGCAGTCCCAGCAAGCAGCCTTGCCGGAAGTCCTCGATTTCATCCAGCGTGAGCACTTGTATGGCCTGGGCTGCGGCCTGGTGGATTTGTTGCTGCTGTCGTCCACCCTGCTCACAGCCGGAGCCCTGCTGTGGACAGCCGACAAACGTCTTGCCAAGCTCGCACAACGATTTTTCGTCGCTTACGAGCCGGCATTGCATTAGGGTGCAGAGCGGATTCGATCTCGCCACGCAATTTTGAACCACCCAAGGTTTCGGGGAGGGTGATTGGTTAAAAAAAGAGCGCCGCACAAGCGACGCTCTTTCCAACTGGGTCAGCGGACCGGGATCAGAAGCGGTAACCCACTTTCACGCCCACGGCCACGGCGTTGTTGTCCTTGAAGTCGGCCTGATACGTGGTGCTACCGACATTGGAGGCGACCTGGGCCTTGGCATCCCCCAGCCAGAAGTACTTGGCGCCGACGCCCACGTAGAAGTTCTTGGTCGGGCTGTACTGCGCGCCGATGCCCAGGTTCCAGTTGCCCTTGGTCGGGCCCAGGGTGGTCACATATTCGCCCGTGCCGCTGTCCCAGCCGAGGGACATATTGCCGGCCCACTGCTCGTTAAACTTGCGGCCCACACCTACGGTGGCGCTGTATTGGTCCTTGCCGTACTCGACCAGGTTGAAGCCGTTGGGCTTGCCAACGTACGGGCCAAGATCCTTCGAAACGGCGCCGAACTGGCCCGGACGGATGCTGAAGCTGGACCAGTCCACCCAGCGCAGGTTGGCAAAGGCCACCGTGTTGGGCGCCACGCCGCTTTGCAGGTCCAGGTTGACGGATTGCGGCGTCTTGATCCGCGTGGTGCCGCTGGTGCCGGCTGCACCGCCCAGCTTCTGGTAGTTGACGAAGTTTTCGGTGGTGTCCACATCATGCTTGATGGCCGAACGGTAAGTCAGCGCAGCGCGGAAGGCGATGTCGGGAATCTGGTAGGCGGCACCCGCCAGGAAGCCCCAGGCACCCGAGTTATGGAAGGTGGCGTCGTAGCCGTTGAAAACGGAGTAAGCCGCACCGCGCAGGCTCAAGTCACCCTTGACGGTCTGGTAGACCGGGCCGCCGTAGAAGTGCCAGTTCTTGTTGGGCTGGAAGCCGGCAATCAGGGAGAAACTCTGTGTGGTAACGCTGACGTTGGTCGCATCGGAACCCGTTGCCAAGGTCGAATACTTCGCTACGGCTTGACGTGCTGCAATTTGTTCGGGGCTAGGCGTGGGCGTGGGCGCGAGCAAACCCTGGACGGCCGCCTTGATCTGGTCTTGGCTCCATGTGGGGTTGGCGGCCGCCAGCTTGGCTGCCAATGGAAGCGTGGCAGCCGCCCCGCGCTCGGCCGGAGTGGTGGTAAAGATATTGGTACCTTCATAGGCAGCATCTGCACCGAACGGATGGTCGTACAGGAAGGAGAACGACCACTGGTCATTCGCCTGGTACTTGATGGCTCCGGACGGGAAGGAGTACTTGTCAGCCATGTTGGGAATTTCGCGCTTCAGGCCGATGCTCTCTTTGCCCTCCACAGTAGGAAAGAGCGAGGTCCAGCCCAGCTCGATGAGGTTGCCCTGCTGGAAAATCGGGGCCACCGGCTGGCCGGAACGATCGAGGCCGGCTGCAAATGCACCCGTGACAGGCAGCATGGCCAGCAGAACGGCGGCGCCAATAGCATTACGTTTCATCTTGTCTCCTAAACTGTGTCCAAACAACGCTTTTCGATACAGCGTATCCCATTGATTCGCTGGATCAAATTGTAAAAAGCACGCGGAAAGTTCGAATAGGGACAATCCCGAACGACCGTGCTAAATCGTTGTGTTTTGGACACTGCCCAGCTTGATGGCAGACGCAAAAAAGCCACCCCGAAGGGTGGCTCTCGCATCAAGCTGATTCAAAGCTGGCTGACGCCAGCCGTGAATTAGAACTTGTGACGCAGGCCGATGGCAGCCTTTTCAGTCTTGGCGCGAGCAGTAATGTCGTCGAAATAGCCGTTCACGCCTTCAACCTTCAGGTCGTTGCTGCGGCCAACGCGAGCGTATACGTCGGTGCGCTTGCTGAAAGCGTAGTTGGCACCGATCATCCAGTCGTTGCCCTTGCCTTTGGCCATTTGCTCACCGCTCACGCCGTCGTAGAACTTCACACGGTTGTGGCCGTATTCAGCAACCAGGGAAGCGGCTCCGAAAGGTACCAGAACGCCAATGTTGGCTTCTTCAGCCTTGGTATTCACGTTTGCATTGAGTGGTGTGGCAGCCAAAGCAGCGTTGGGACGGTTCTTGCTGTACAGGTAGTTAGCGAACAGCTTGGCTGCACCAAAATCGTAGGTACCGCCCACGCCATACTCAGTGATCTTGGACACAGTCGTACCCATCGCCGTATTTTTCACTTGGTGACCAGCAACGCCGACCATGAACGGGCCGTTAGCGTAGCTCACACCCAGGCCGTAACCTTGGCTCTTGGTGTTTGCCAAAACATTGGTTTGCTGGCCGGTCACGGCCAATTCAGTCTTGGAGTTGCTGTATTCGCCAAAAGCCTGCACGCCAACGCCAGAGAAGTTGCCAGCGTAGTGCACACCGTAAGCACGCTCTTTGTAGCCGCCCAGCTTGTACGTCTTAGCAGCAGCGCCGCCCAGGCCGCCCAGGTTCGGGGCGCCAGTCGTCAGTGCGCCTGCATCGAACGAAGACTGACCGTCAGCGGAGGTGGCGGTGATCAGGTTGTACAGGGGGGTGTAGTCCTTACCGAACAGCACGCTGCCGAAACCACCCTGCAAGCCCACCACAGCACGGCGGCTGAAGCCGATGCCGTCTTTGCTGTTGTCGGTGAAGGCGCCATTGATGGCGTCAAAACCCAGCTCGTAGTTGAACACAGCCTTCAGACCGTTGCCCAGGTCCTCAACACCTTTCACGCCCAGACGGCTGCCCTGCAGGCCACCGGACTGGAAGCCGGTCTTGCGGTTGGTCAGCTTACCAGAGCCATTGGGGGTGGTTACGGTAACGGTATCCTTGCTGTAGCCCAGGTTGACGTCAGCCAGACCATACATGGTCACGGAAGACTGAGCGGAAGCGGCGCCCACAGCAGCCAGAGCAGCGATAGCAATCAGAGATTTTTTCATTGCAAGTTTCTCCAAGGTTAAACATAGGGCACCGGTTCGTGGGCTTGCGCTGGCGTTGTGCCTTTTTGCGCAGCCCCCGGTTCCCCGGGCCAACCTCCTTTTCGGAAGTTGTCTCTATTGCACCAGAGCTTCCCCCCTTCAGCAAAGGAAATCACACTTTTATCTGCGCACCGTTGCAGGTCGACAACAGGTTTGTTGCCATCAAGCCACAAAACGCGCGCTTGCTGGACAAGCAGGGCGCCTTTATGCCATTTGAGCGCACGGCACTCTTTTCAGCAACAGCGGCTGTACCGTGCCATTGGGGGCACAAGCTCAGGAATTGCTTTAAGTTGGCCTCTCGGCAGCAGCCCTTGCCGGCAAGCCTCGGGGGCGGACATGCAGCCTCGGCCACACACGGGGCAAGCCGCAGCAGGAGGGCCCGCTCGAGTCCCCTCCGGCATCCAATCTGTGGCACGCCGGCAACGCCCTTCGCCTCTCTCCGTCCGCCGGGCTCCCTACAATCAGCTGTTCCGGCGACGGCCGCGCTGCTGACGGCTTCGCCCCTTCTTGATGATTCTTACGGCTGTCTCCATGCAACAACCCTCTGCCCTGGATTCCTGGCTGCACGCCGCCGATGCCTCGCTGCGCGTGCTGTTCGCGCCCCCTCACGCCAGCGCGCCCTACCCGCCCGAGCGCGAGGGCATGCACAGCCTGGTGCAGGATGCCAAGCTGTCCGATGCCGACAAGCGCCTGGCGGGCGCGCTGATGCGCGTGAACCATGTGGGCGAGATCTGCGCCCAGGCGCTGTACCAGTCGCAGGCACTGGCCACGCGCGATCCCGAATTGCGCGCCCACTTCGAGGAAGCGGCCCGCGAGGAGATGGACCATCTGGCCTGGACCAAACAGCGCCTGGACGAGCTGAACGACCGCCCCTCCCTGCTCAACCCCCTGTGGTATGCCGGCGCCTTTGCGCTGGGCATGGTGATGGGCCGCGTGAGCGACCGCAACAGCCTGGGCTTTGTGGTGGAAACCGAGCGCCAGGTAGAAGCGCACCTGCACAGCCACCTGGAACGCCTGCCTGCCGGCGACGCGGTTTCGCGCGTGATCGTGCAGCAGATGAAGGAAGACGAGCAGCGCCATGCCGATGCCGCCCTCAATGCCGGTGCCGCACCCCTGAGCACGCCAGTGCAGGGCCTGATGCGGCTCGCCGCCAAGGTGATGACGACGGTGGCGCACCGCCTCTGACCGCCGCGGGCCGGCCCCGGCATTTTCCCGTCGAACAGCCCCGCTTCGGCCCGGGCAACCGGCTGGCCCCTACAATCAGCGCTCCGGATCTTTCAGGAGAGGCGCGATGGAATGCAGGGTGAGTTGGACTGGCGGCCTGGCCACACGGTCGGGCATGGGGTTTGTGGCCGAAACCGGCAGCGGCCATACGGTGATGATGGATGGCGCGCCGGATGCCGTGCGTCCGGAAAATGGCGGACAGAATCTGGCGCCGCGCCCGATGGAAATGCTGCTGGCCGCCCTGGGCGGCTGCGCCAGCTATGACGTGGTGCTGATTCTCAAGCGCGGGCGCCATGCCGTGGAGGGTTGCAGCGTGGCGATCGAGGCCGAACGCGCCGAGACCGATCCCAAGGTATTTACCCGCATCCACATGGCTTTCGAGGTGCGTGGCGCGGGCCTGCCGCAAGCCGCCGTGGAGCGCGCCATTGCGATGAGCCACGAAAAATACTGCTCTGCCAGCGCCATGCTCGGCCGCACGGCAGAGATGACGACCAGCCTCACCCTGATCGACAGCAAACAGGCTCAGCCATGACAAATTTGTGAAATTTTTCTGAATTTCTCGGAAAAATGCGGACTTAGCCCCCAAAGTGTTGCCAGGAAAGCACAGACGTTCGCAAAAAAACGAGGTTTTTGGGCAGCGCCGTGCATTTGGTCACGCTGCTTATGTGCACTGCAGCAAAATTTTGGCTAAACTTTGAACCGTTGCATTATTCAGTTTCATGCAATAGTTGTCTCCTCCACCCTCCTATCAGGTGGATTCAGCCCCAAGTCCACAAGACTTGGGGCTTTTTTTTGCTTCGTCGGGGGCAAGGAGACAAGCCCGGAGGGCAGGCGCGGCTGCCTGTGTGCGGCCCTCCTCCGGCGGCTCAGCGCCGGCGCAGATAGTGAACGCCGCGCTGGCCGTCCATCTGCTGGCTGAGCAAGGTGTTGCCAGTCTGCACGGCAAAGGCCTGGAAATCGCGCTCGGCACCCGGGTCGGTCGTGATGACGCGCAGCACCTGGCCGCTTTCCATGGCATTCAGCGCCTTCTTGGCGCGCAGAATGGGCAGCGGGCACTGCAGACCGCTGGTGTCGATTTCGGTGTCGTGGTGCAGGGGGGTTGCGCTTGCATCGGTAGGCATGAAACAGGATCCTCAGGCGGGGAAGACACCGGTAGACAGGTAGCGGTCGCCGCGGTCGCAGACGACGAAGACGATAGTGGCATTTTCGACGGTAGCGGCCAGTTGCTGGGCCACCCAGCAGGCGCCGGCTGCCGAGATGCCGGCAAAGATGCCCTCTTCGCGCGCCAGCTGGCGGCACATGTCCTCGGCGTCAGACTGGGAGACCAGCATCAGCTCGTCGACCAGCTCGGGGGTGTAGATCTTGGGCAGGTATTCCTGCGGCCACTTGCGGATGCCGGGAATGCGCGAGCCATCGGCCGGCTGCGCGCCGATGATGCGGATGGCGGGATTCTGCTCCTTGAGGTAGCGCGCCACGCCGGTGATGGTGCCAGTGGTGCCCATGGCGCTGACGAAATGGGTGATCTGGCCACGGGTGTCCTGCCAGATCTCGGGGCCGGTGGTCTGGTAGTGGATGAGCGGGTTGTCGCTGTTGCCGAACTGGTCGAGCACGCGGCCCTTGCCATCGGCCTGCATCTGCAGGGCCAGGTCGCGCGCGTATTCCATGCCGCCGCTGCGCGGGGTGAGGATGAGTTCGGCGCCGTAGGCACGCATGCACTGGGCGCGCTCGATGCTGAGATCCTCGGGCATGATGAGGATCATGCGGTAGCCGCGGATGGCGGCTACCATGGCCAGCGCGATGCCGGTGTTGCCGCTAGTGGCTTCGATCAGGGCATCGCCGGGGCGGATCTCGCCGCGCGCCTCGGCCTGCAGAATCATGGACAGCGCAGGACGGTCCTTGACCGAACCTGCGGGGTTGTTGCCCTCGAGCTTGCCGAGCACCACGTTGCCGCGTGCCGCGTTGGCCTGGGCGCCGATGCGCTGGAGCCGCACCAGCGGGGTTTTGCCAATGAAATGTTCGATGGTGGGGTAGTGCATGCGCTGCTCGCAGTGGTGTAGAGGCCACGCCGTGGGAACGGCTTTATGTCATAATTATCGGCTTGATTCTACTTCTCCTGCCGGAGTGGCGAAATTGGTAGACGCAGCAGATTCAAAATCTGCCGGGGGCGACCTCGTGCCGGTTCGATTCCGGCCTTCGGCACCAGTTATGGCACTGGACAACAGCCAGCAGACAAGCCCGCATACCCTCATCAGGCATGCGGGTTTTTCTTTTTTCCGGCGCGGACTTGGCGCACAAGGGCCTCTCTGCGACACCGGTGTGAAAGATTCATGACACCCCCTTCTGGCGTATCAGGGTTGCCCCTAAAATCCGGCTAACCCGCCCGTATCGGTCGGACGGTATCTGGATAATGCGGATTGCTCCGGCGAGAATCGGATACCAGAACTCACAGCCTAGGAAATTTCAACATGCGTGCCATCAAAGAAGCGCGGAAGTTCATCGAAAGCAACTCCAGCAGTGCCGACGCCATTACCCTGTCGCGTCTGGTGCTGGCGCTGGAGTCGGAAATCGACTTCCCGATCACCGACATCTATCTGCTGGACTATGACAAGTTCAAGCTGGCCCTGGAAATCCTGCAGGAGTGGCGCCTGGATCGCCACTTTGCCGGCAAGTCCCGCCTGTACGATGCCTCCATGCATCTGGCCGGCATGACGGCGGCGGGCGACGTTCCGGCCGCCCCGAAGGCTGCTGCCAAGCCGGCACCGAAGAAGAAGGCCGCCAGCACCAAGCCGTCCGAAGCGGTGAAAGTCGCAGCCAAGGCTGCCAAGCCTGCTGCCAAGAAGGCAGCGACCCCGAAGAAGGCGGCAGAACCGGCCAAGGCTGAAGCCGTGCCGCCTGCAGCCGAGCCGGCGGCACCGGCTGCCGCCGCCAAGGACAGCAGCAAGTCGTAAGCACGCCGGCCCCGTCAGGGCCATACGTGACAACGCCCCGATGCCGCAAGGCAGACCGGGGCGTTTTTTTTCGTGCGTTGCGCGAGGCAGGCGCTCAGGCAGGCTGCGCGGCCGGCGCGGGGAGCAGCAACTCATGCACGCCATACAGGCGCGCCAGTTCGACGAGGCGCACCGGTGCCGCGTGCAGGTGCAGGCTGGCGCCCCGCTCCATCGCCTGCCGCTGCAGGGCCAGCAAGGTCGCCAGCGCCGAAGAGTCGAAACTCTGCAGCGCACTTGCGTCGACCTGGGCCTGCTGCCCTTGCCCGCCCTCGCGCAGGCGCGCCATCAGGGCCTGCGTGACCGTGCCGGCGTTGGTGGCGTCCAGCCGGACCGGCAGGGCCAGGCTGATGACGGGCGTGCTGCCGGCGGAAGGCTCGCGGGTGGTCATGCTTACTTGCCGGCTGCGTTGGACTTGTTCTTGGCCGCCAGGGTGGCGATCAGGCCGTCGATGCCCTTGGTGTTGACTTCCTGGGCAAACTGCTGCTTGTAGGAGTCGATCATCCAGACGCCGCCGATGTTCAGGTTGTAGGCCTTCCAGCCCAGACCCTTGCCCGGGGTGCGGGTCAGGCGGTAGTCGAGGCTGACAGGGTCGCCGGAGCCGACCAGCTGGCTGCGCACGACCACGTCATTGGCACCAGCGGAGCCAGCACGCATGGGCAGTACCTTGACCTCACGGTTGCCGACGGAGTTGAAAGCGCCGGCATAGGTGCGCACCAGCAGGCGCTTGAATTCCTGCTGCAGCTGGCCTTTCTGGGCCGGGGTGGCGTTGCGCCAGGCCGGGCCGACAGCCGAGGCCGTCATGCGGGCGAAATCGACGTGGGGCATGACCTTGCTGTCGACCAGCGCGATGATCTTGTTGATGTCACCGCCCTGCAGCGCCCTGTCGGCCTTGATGGCAGCCAGGGTTTCGCCGGAAACCTTCAGCACCATGGCATCGGGAGCCAGGTCGGCGGCGAAGGACGGCGTGGCCACTGCAGCGGCCAGGGCGGCGGCACCAGCGATACGGGTCAGGGTACGGCGATTCATCATCATGTTCTTTGCTCCTTGTTGGTTGCGTGCACTGTGCGGTTTGCGCGGACAGGCATTGGATACCTGATCATGGCAAGGGTTTCCGCCAGCGCGGGGCCGAGTTGCAACACGGTGCAACGCCAGCCGTGGCGGCGATGTGCCTTGTTGCTTCCCTTGCCGTCATTGTTACAAATACTGTGGTTCAGCGGCGCCAGAAGTTGGTGCCCCAGTTCGGATCCAGATGCTCCAGCAGCTGCGGCACGGCGGGCACATAGTAGGGAGTCGGGCCTTTTTGCACCGGGGCGCCGCTCTCGGGTTCGAAGCCTTCCGGCGGGGGTTCGTAACCGTCGGCATCCGCGCCGGGGCCGGAGGGAGCTGCCGGGGTGGCTGGCACGGAGGCGGAGGCGGCGCCTGCCGGCGCCTCGCCCTCCATGCCTTCCGGCGGCGGCTCGTAGCCATCGCTGTCGGCGCCATCGGCAGGGGCCGAGGCGCCTGCGGACGCTGCCAGGGCCGCGCTGCGCTTGCCGGCATCGCGCGTGTGGAGGTAGGCATCGCGCAGGACGCTGTAGGGGTCGAGCGCGGCCTGGTTGAGCAGGTCGCTGGCATCGAGCAGCTGGGCACGCTGGTTGATCACGCTGAGGGCGGTGACCTGGTTGCGCGTGGGCACGTGCTCGATGGCACCGATGGGGTTGCCGTTCATGTCGACCGGCAGGGCCACGGTGTCACGCACGGTGGAGGGGCCAAGCAGCGGCAGCATCAGGTACGGACCGGTGCCCACGCCCCAGCGGCCGAGCGTGAGGCCGAAATCCTGCTTGACGCGCGGAATCTGCGCCTCGCTGGCGACGTCGAACACGCCGCCGAGGCCGAAGGTGGTGTTGATGGTGAAGCGCCAGAAGTTGTCCATGGCCTCCTGGCCCTTGAACTGCAGCGCGCTGTTTATCGCCGACCAGGCATCGCTCAGGTTGTTGAAGAAGTTGCGCACGCCGCTTTGCACGAAGTTGGGCGTGACCTTGGTGTAGACGGTGGCGACCGGCTTGAGCACGGCCTGGTCAACGGCGTCGTTGAACTTGTAGACGCCGCGGTTCCAGGGCTCGAGCGGATCGCGCGGGTGGGCGTTGGGGCCGGTGGCGCAACCGGCGAGCGCGGCAGCGCTGCCAAGGCAGAGCACGGCGGTGGTACGGCGCAGGGCTGTACGGCGGATGGCGGTGGACGGATGGTTCATGATGGGGCTCGAAACGCGGTTGTGAGCGGCGGCGCCGGGTTTTTCCAGGATGGCAGTTGCTTAGCGTGCGGCTGCACTTGCCGCAGAGGCAGCGCCTGCAGCGGTGGCCGGATCATCGGCGCTTGCCTGACCGTGCACGGCAGACGCTGCGGGCGCGGCTTCGGCATCCGCCGGTGTTGCGTCTGTGGCCGGCTCGGCACTTTCGCTACCGGCCGGCGGCGTGCCGGCTTCGAGCGCCTTGCTGTTCATGAATTGTCCGATCAGGTTCTCGAGCACGACAGCGGACTGGGTGTTGGTGATTTTGTCTCCGGCTTTCCAGTTGGTGTCGCTGTAGCCGGCCTCGATGCCGATGTACTGGTCGCCCAGCAGGCCGCTGGTCATGATCTTGAGCGAGCTGTCGTTGGGGAAGTGGTAGCGCTCGTTCATGTCGAGCGTGACGGTGGCCTGGTAGGTCTTGTCGTCGAAGTCGATGCTCTTGACGCGGCCGACGACCACGCCGGAGCTCTTGACGGCAGACTTGGGCTTGAGGCCGCCGATGTCCTGGAACTGGGCCTGCACCTGGTAGCCGCCGCCACCACTGAGGCTGAGCAGATTGCCGGCTTGCAGGGCCAGGAACAGCAGTGCGGCTGCACCCAGCAGCACGAACAGGCCGACCCAGATATCGATTTTGGAACGTTGCATGGAAGCTTTCCTTGGAATGCGATCAGATGCTGAACATCATGGCGGTGAGCAGGAAGTCGAGCGCGAGCACGGTGAGCGATGCCACCACCACGGTGCGGGTGGTGGCGCGCGACACGCCTTCGGGCGTGGCCCGGGCGCTGTAGCCTTCGAGCAGGGCAATGAAGGTGACGGCGATGCCGAACACGAAACTCTTGATGACGCCGTTGGCCACGTCCTTCCAGACGTCGACCCCGTTCTGCATCTGGCTCCAGAAGGAGCCGGGATCGAGGCCGATGAGCTGCACGGCGACCAGCCAGGCACCGATGATGCCGACGGCGCTGAAGATGGCGGCCAGGATCGGCATGGCGATGACACCGCCCCAGAAGCGCGGCGCCAGAATGCGCTGCACCGGATCGACCGCCATCATCTGCATGGCGTCGAGTTGCTCGCCGGCCTTCATCAGGCCGATTTCGGCGGTAAGCGAGGTGCCGGCGCGGCCGGCGAACAGCAGGCCGGTAACGACCGGGCCCAGTTCACGCAGCAGGCTGAGCGCCACCAGCAGACCGACCGATTCGGAGGAGCCGAAGCTCTTGAGCGTGTAGTAGCCCTGCAGGCCCAGCACAAAGCCGACGAACAGGCCGGAGATGGCGATGATGGAGAGCGAGTAGTTGCCCAGGAAGTGCACCTGGTCACGGATCAGGCCGAAGCGGCGCCAGGCGCCCAAGGAAGTGATGAGCCGCGCGAACAGGCGCGCGCCGGTACCGAGGCGCACGATCTGCTGGCGGACGGCGTAGCCGATGTCGGCGGGATTGAGCAGGCTCATGGGCGGCCTTTCTGGCGGGCGAGGCCGAAGTCTTCGCCCAGGGTGGGGCCGGGGTAGTGGAAGCGCACCGGGCCTTCGGGCTGGGCGTTGACGAACTGGTGCACCAGCGGATCGCTGCTGTTGCGCACTTCTTCCGGCGTGCCTTGCGCGGCGACGCCGCCATTGGCCAGGATGACGATGTGGTCGGCGATCAGGAAGGTTTCCACCAGGTCGTGCGAGACGATGATGCTGGTGAGGCCCATGGCGTCGTTGAGCTCGCGGATCAGGCGCGCGATGGTGCCGAGCGAGATCGGATCGAGACCGGCGAAGGGTTCGTCGTACATGACCAGTTCGGGATCGAGCGCGATGGCGCGGGCCAGGGCGATGCGGCGGGCCATGCCGCCGGAGACTTCGCTCGGCATCAGGTCGCGCGCGCCGCGCAGGCCGACGGCGTTGAGCTTCATCAGCACGATGTCGCGGATCATGGATTCGGGCAGGCGCGTGTGCTCGCGCAGCGGGAAGGCCACGTTGTCGAACACGTTCATGTCGGTGAACAGCGCGCCGAACTGGAACAGCATGCCCATGCGGCGGCGGGCAGCGTAGAGCTCGGTCTGGCTGAGCTTGCCGATGTCCTGCCCGTCGAACATTACCTGGCCCTGCTGGGCACGTTGCTGGCCACCGATCAGGCGCAGCACGGTGGTCTTGCCGCCGCCGGAGGCGCCCATGATGGCCGTGACCTTGCCGCGCGGCACGTCCAGCGAGAGATCTTCAAGGATCTTGCGCGGGCCGCCGTAGCCGAAATGGACATGCTGCAGCTGTACCAGCGGCACGGACGGCTCGGCCAAGGACTCGGGTGAAACGGATGACATACGCAGCATTCTAATTGGCGGCGGAAATCATCCTTTGGGAGCAGTGTGAATTTGTCGGCGCGCGGCGGTGGCAATACATTCTGTTGCGAACGGATGGACCATGAAAAGACCCCGTCGCCCATTGCATAATTACGGCTTTTTTATTATTTTCCATATTTTATATTCCCTTGACGGAATAGTCATCAGGAGGAATAATGCCCAATAAATGGGAAGTGGAATACACCGATGAACTCGGTGAGTGGTGGGCCGGATTGGACGAGACCGAACAGGAGTCCATTGATGCGTCGGTGCGGCTTCTGGAGGAAAGAGGACCGAACCTGGGCTTTCCGCACACCTCGGGAATCGCGGGGTCAAAGCATTCCCACATGCGTGAACTTCGTATTCAGCATGAAGGTCGGCCGTACCGGATTTTGTATGCGTTTGACCCTCGCCGCTGCGCCATCCGTTGCTGGGCGGGGACAAGACGGGTGACGAACGCTGGTATGCAGTGCATGTGCCGATCGCTGACAGGCTCTACGACACGCACATCCAGACTTTGAAGAAGGAGGGACAGATCAATGGCTAGGAAATTCAGCGAATTGCGTGCCGGGATGTCGCCTGAATCCCAGGCACGCGCAGCAGCCCGCGCCGAGGCAATGCTCGTCGAAATGCAACTGCAGGAGTTGCGCAAGGCGCGGAAAGTGACGCAAGTCCAGCTGGCCAAGGCGATGAGCGTGGAGCAAGCCGCTGTCTCGAAGCTGGAGCGCCGCGATGACATGTACGTCAGCACTTTGCGCGAGTACGTCAGGGCCCTGGGGGGCGAGCTGAAGCTGGTGGCCTCGTTTCCGGATGCAGACATCCTGGTGCATCCGTTCGAGCCGGCGCACTGAACTCCCTTATCTCAACCGCGGTGCAGCGCCTTGGCCGTTATGCGACAACGATTTCGCCACGCAGCGAATGCGGCAGCGCACTGGTGATGCGCACGTCCAGCATCTGCCCGATCAGGCGGTCGCGCTGCGGGCCGGCGGGGAAGTTGACGATGCGGTTGCAGGCGGTGCGGCCCATCAGCTCATTGGGATCCTTGCGCGAGGGGCCTTCGACCAGAATGCGCTGCACGGTGCCGACGCGACTGGCGCTGAGGCGGCGCACGTTTTCTTCGAGTTTGGCCTGCAGTTGCTGTAGGCGCTTGAGCTTGACTTCGTGCGGGGTGTCGTCATGCAGGTTGGCGGCGGGCGTGCCGGGGCGCGGGCTGAAGATGAAGCTGAAGGAGCTGTCGTAGCCGACGTCGTCGATCAGCTGCATCATCTTCTGGAAATCCTCTTCCGTCTCGCCGGGGAAGCCGACGATGAAGTCGCTGCTCATGGACATGTCCGGGCGCACGGCGCGCAGCTTGCGGATGATGCTCTTGTATTCCATCGCGGTGTAGCCGCGCTTCATGGCCATCAGGATGCGGTCACTGCCGTGTTGCACGGGCAGGTGCAGGTGGCTGACGAGTTGCGGCACTTTGGCGTAGACGTCGATCAGGCGCTGGGTGAATTCGTTGGGGTGGCTGGTGGTGTAGCGGATGCGCTCGATGCCGGGGATTTCGGCCACGTACTCGATCAGCATGGCGAAATCGGCGATTTCGTCGCTGTCGCCCATCTTTCCGCGGTAGGCGTTGACGTTCTGGCCCAGCAGCGTGATTTCCTTGACGCCCTGCTCGGCCAGGCCGGCGACTTCGACCAGCACTTCCTCGAACGGGCGGCTGAATTCCTCGCCGCGCGTGTAGGGCACGACGCAGTAGCTGCAATACTTGCTACAGCCTTCCATGATGGAGACGAAGGCGCTGGCGCCCTCCACGCGTGCCGGCGGCAGGTGGTCGAACTTCTCGATTTCGGGGAAGCTGATGTCGACCTGGGCCTTTTGCTGAGCGGTGCTTTCGGTGAGCAGTTCGGGCAGGCGGTGAAGGGTTTGCGGGCCGAACACCACATCGACGAAGGGAGCGCGCTTGATGATTTCCTCGCCTTCCTGGCTGGCCACGCAACCACCGACACCGATCTTGACGCCCTTGGCCTTGAGGTGCTTGACGCGGCCCAGATCGCTGAAGACCTTTTCCTGCGCCTTCTCGCGCACGGAGCAGGTGTTGAACAGGATCAGGTCGGCGTCTTCGGGGTTGTCGGTCTTCTCGTAGCCTTGGGCTGCGCCGAGCACGTCGGCCATCTTGTCCGAGTCGTACTCGTTCATCTGGCAGCCGAAGGTTTTGATGAAGACTTTCTTGGGGGCGGTGGTGGTGTCGGTCATGGCGTCAGCGGTTCGTGGTGTTGATCCAGAGGCTGGAAAGGGGTGCCTGCGCAGGAATGGACCGGCGCTGGGCGGAACCGTGTATTTTATTCCGGACGCGGGATTTGACCAAGAGCGGATCACATGGGCGAGTAAAGGCCGGATGTTATCCCTTGGCGATGGCCTGCAATTGCCGCAGCGGCTCGCCGATGGAGCGAGCCGACTGCTTGTAATCCGCCCAGGGGCCGTTGCCCAGACGCAGGCGGTCTTCCACAGTCGCCACCGTCCAGTGAGCGCCGCCCGTGAGCTTGTCCAGCTCATTCCAGCTGACGGGAACGGAAACGCCCAGCCCCGCCCGGGCGCGGGCCGACCAGGCGCTTACGGTGGTGGCGCCGCGGCCGTTGCGCAGGTAGTCGGGGTAGATCTTGCCGACGCGGTTTTTCGGGCCACTGAGGGCGCTGAAACGATCGGGCATCAGGCGGGCGAGATGTTCGGCGAGCAGCTTGCTGAAACCCTTGACGGTGTCCCAGTCGTGCAGACGCTTGATGGGAGTCACGACGTGCAGGCCCTTGCCGCCACTGGTCTTGAGGAAGGGCTGTAGGCCCAGTTCGGTCAGCAGCGTATGCACGAGCCGGGCCGCTTCCTGCACGCGCTCCCAGGGCACGCCTTCGCCGGGATCGAGGTCGAGCGTGAAACGGTCGGGGCGTTCGATGCGGTCGTGACGGGCGTTCCAGGTGTGCAGTTCGATCACGTTCATCTGCACGGCGCCCATCAAGCCGGCTTCGTTCTCGATTTCGAGCAAGCTGGCATGGCCGGGATCGAGCGCGGGATCCAGCAGGACGACGCCGGGCAAGGTGATGCGTTCGAGATGTTTCTGGAAGAACAGTTCGCCGGCAATGCCGTCAGGCGCGCGCACCAGCGCCACCGGGCGCAGGTCCAGGTGCGGCAGGAGCAAAGGGGCGACGGTCTGGTAGTAGCGGGCGAGATCGATTTTCTGCAGGCCGGTGCTTGCGTCGATGACGCGATCGGGGTGCGTGATGGTGATGCCGGAGAAGCTGGCTGGAGCGGGTTTTGCGCGAGTTGTGCCGGTGGACGCGGTGCGCTGCGCCTTCGATCGTGTGGCTGCCGATGCCTGCGGGTGTTCCGTCTGTCCCGGCTCTTCCTTCGGTGGTGCGATCGCCCGTTCGAAATGCACTTCGGCGGCGGGCTTGTCTTCGCGCAGGCCACGAAAGACGCCGTGGCGCAACTTGCGTTGCGGCGTCCAGCCGGCGTGGGTCACCTGCGCGACGAGTTCCGGACGGACCCAGTGAATCCTGCCTGGCAGGCGCGGGCTGTCGGTCAGGGGGCTTTCCGCGATTTCCAGCGCTTGCAGGCGCTGCTGCAGCATGGCGAGCGTGCGCGTATCGAAACCGCTGCCGACGTTGCCGGCATGCCGCAGGGCCCCCTTGGCATCGTGCGCAGCCAGCACCAGGGCGCCTAAATCGGCGCGTGCGCCCTGCCCTTCCGTGTAGCCGGCAATTACCAGCTCTTCGCCCTGGCCACACTTGAGCTTGATCCAGTCCTGGTTGCGACCGCTGGTGTAGTGCGCTTCGCGACGCTTGCCGATGATGCCCTCCATGCCCATGCGGCAGGCGCTGGCGATCAGGTCGGCAGGAGCGGCTTCGAAGGCCTGTGACAGGCGCAGGCGCTTGTCGTCGGCGTCCAGCAGTATCTGGTCGAGTTGCTCGCGCCGCAGGCGCAGCGCCTGGGTGCGCCAGTCGGTGCCATCCAGATGGAGCAGATCGAACAGGTAATACACCAGCGCCTTGGTGCCTGCCCCGTCAAACGCATTTTGCAGGGCGGCGAAGTCGGGCATGCCCTCGTCATCCACGGCAACCACTTCGCCGTCGAGCCAGGCTTGCCGGACCGGCAAGCGTGCCAGCGCTGCAGCGAGTTCGGGCATGCGGTGCGTCCAGTCCAGCCCGTTGCGCGTGAAGAGCCGTGCCTTGCCCTGGTCGATGCGGGTGAGCAGGCGGTAGCCGTCGAACTTGAGTTCCCAGAGCCAGTCGGCAAGGGCGTCCGGGGGCGCGCTGACCAGGGTGGCCAGCTGCGGCGACAGAGCGTCGGGGAGCGGGTCGGCCGGTGTCCCCTTGCGGCTACTTGTATTACTGCTGGTGCTGCTGCCCCTGTCATCGCTGGAGGAGTCAGCAAGATCGAGTGCGGTCTGCACCACCGAATCAGGCTCCGCATCGACGATGCTGTATTCGGCAGCAGCGCGCGCGTGCTCATCCTTTTCCTTGATCAGCAGCCAGGCCGGCTTGGCGGCATTGGCGTCTTTCTTCATGCGCACCAGGGCCCAGCGCCCGTGCAATTTGGCACCGTGGATGCGAAACTTGAGTTGCCCCTGCCGCAGCATGGCGTGTACGTCACCTTCCGGCTCCCAACTGCCACGGTCCCAGATGATGACGCGGCCCGCCCCATACTGGCCGGGAGGGATTTGTCCTTCGAAGGTGTTGTAGGACATGGGATGGTTCTCGACCTGCATGGCCAGGCGCTTGTCATGCGGATCGAGGCTGGGGCCTTTGGGCACGGCCCAGCTGTGCATGGTGCCGTCGATTTCGAGGCGCAGATCGTAATGCAGATGGCTGGCCCAGTGTTTCTGGATCACATATTGCAGCGTGCCAGCCTTGGTGTCGGCAACGCTGCCGCGGGGCTCTGGCGTGCGCGCAAAATTGCGTTTGGCCTGGTAGCGCGCCAAGGGCGTATCGGGGTCGGCTATTTCCGGCTCCGGTTCCTTCCGGTCGGGAATTTCCGGATCCGGCGCTTCGCGTCGCGGCATCTCCCGCTGGGGACGCTGGCGTCCTGGCGTTTCCGGAGCGGGCTTGCGCCGGCCAGGACTCTGCGGCTTGGCAGGCTTGTCAAAGTCAGGCGCGTTTGCGCGTGCGGCTTGCCGTGTTGTGCGTGGCTGGGGCATCGTCAGCCTCCTTGTTCTTGCTCGTCGCTGTCTTTCGGGGGCTGGCACGTCCGGTGCCGCTGGGCATGCCGGCATCGGCGGCATCCTTGCTCTGGCTCGGTGTTTTTTCCTTGCCGCCGCCCTGCAGGCTGCGCTTGAGCAGTTCGGTCAGATCGATGATTTCGGCTCCGCCGCGCGAAGTAGACGCTGGGTCGGATTCCACCTTGTCCACCTGCTCCAGCTCGCCCGCCTTGGCCTTGGCTTGCACCAGCCGCATGATTTCATCACGGAAGGAATCCCGGAAGGCGTCTGCATCCCAGGGCGCCGTCATGTCGTCGATCAGCTGGCGCGCCATCTTGATTTCCGCATCCTTCAGTCCCGCCGCCTTGGCATCGGCGGGCGGCAGTTTGAGTTCCTCCCAGGAACGGATTTCCCCGCCCCAGCGCAACAGATTCAGGATCAGTGCCCGCCCGGTCGGCATCAGCACCGCCAGATGCTGTTTCGCCGAAATCACCACCCGGGCGACGCCCACGCGGCCGCTCTGCTGCAAGGCTTCGCGCAGCAGCGCATACACCTTCTCCCCCCGATTGATCGGGGCCAGATAGTAGGGACGTTCCAGATAGACCAGCGGGATCTCATCGGCCTTGACAAAGGTCTCGATCTCGATGGTCTGGGTCGATTTTGGGAAAGCCGCCTTGATCTCTTCGGCGCTCAGAACGACGTAGCGGCCATCCTCCACTTCGACTCCCTTGACAATGTCGGACGCAGCGATTTCCTTGCCGGTTTTCTTGTTGATGCGCTTGTAGCCGACCGGCTCCATGGTGCGGCGGTCCAGCCAGTCGAAGTCCACGCCGGAACTGCTGGTGGCTGCGTAGAGCGCTACCGGAATGTGCACCAGGCCGAAACTGATCGCGCCCTTCCACACCACCCGTGGCGGAGGCGGGCTGCTGCCCCGGCCAATATCGGGAGCTTCAGAGTCTGCCATGCGGTTCTCCTTGGCAGAGGCATCGTATCGACACCTCTGCGTTCTTCTGCGCCCCCGCTTATGCCAGGGTGCGCACCTTGGGTTCGCGCTCCCACTGGCGCGTCTTAGCAGCGGCGATGAAGCCCTCCACGTCCTCGATCTCCACCACGCCCGCATCGTCCTCAACGTTGGCCTTGTGCAGAATCACGCGCGTGCCCTTGCAGGCCGCGATCGCCTTGAGGTGGCCGTAGGCGTTGGCGAACCACTCCACGGCCGCGCCATCCTTCGCCAGACGCTCGCCCTCTTCCGGCTTGAGCACGCTGGCCACGGCATCGAACACCATGGACGGCGTACCGGCCAGCTGGCCATCGGCTACCAGCTGGCTGCCATCCTTGAGCTTGACGGAGAGCTTGGGCGCCACGATTTTGACCATCGCGCCTTCCTTTTCGGCGGCGGCACGCACCTTGGCCACCGTCTCCTGGTTGGAGCCATCGCTGACCAGGATGCCGATGGTGCGGCCCTGCAGCGTGTCCTTCGCCTTGCCGATCAGCTGCAGCGGCGGAGACGGCGGCAGATCCTGCGGCGGCACCTTCGCGGGCGGTGCGGCCGGAAGTTCCGTCATGCCAAGTCCGTCGGCCACGCGCTGCGCCAAGCCTTCATCGATGTGCCGCAGATGGCCCACCATGGCCTCGCGCACATGCGCGGTTTCCACCTTGGACAGCTCGAACACCAGCGCCGACGCAATGTGCGCCTGCTCCACCGGCAGCTGGCTGTTCCAGAACTGGCGCGGCTGCGAATAGTGATCGGCAAAGCTCTCGGCGCGCACGCGGCCCTTTACGCCATCGTCCAACTGGGCATAGCTGCGGAAGCCCTGCTGCAGGCTGGCGCGCGGCGCATCGGCCTGCAAACTGCTCGGTTCGTAGGCCACGCGGCCCTTGTGCACCTGCATCTGCAAATGGCCGTCACGCTGGTTGTTGTGAAACGGGCACTTGGGCGCATTGATCGGAATCTGCGCGAAATTGCTGCCTCCCAGGCGCGACAGCTGCGTATCCAGATAGCTGAACAGGCGCCCCTGCAGCAGCGGATCGTTGGAGAAGTCGATGCCCGGCGGCACGTTGGCGGGGCAGAACGCCACCTGCTCGGTTTCGGCAAACAGATTGTCCGGCCAGCGGTCCAGCACCATGCGGCCGACGATGCGCAGCGGCACCAGCTCTTCGGGAATCAGCTTGGTCGGATCCAGGTGATCGAACGGGAAACCAGCCGCATCTTCCTCGGTGAACAGCTGCACGCCAAACTCCCATTCGGGATATTGGCCGGCCTCAATCGCCTCGAACAGGTCACGGCGGTGGAAATCATTGTCGGCGCCCTGCAGTTTGGCGGCTTCGTCCCACACGGTGGATTGCAGGCCCAGCTTGGGGCGCCAGTGGAATTTCACGAAGGTCGATTCGCCCTGCGCGTTGATCAGGCGGAAACTGTGGATGCCGAAGCCCTCCATCATGCGCAGACTGCGCGGAATGGCGCGGTCGCTCATGGCCCAGATCATGGTGTGCATGGTTTCGGGCACCAGCGTCACAAAATCCCAGAAGGTGTCGTGCGCGCTGGCCGCCTGCGGAAAGCCGCGGTCCGGCTCCATCTTCACCGCGTGGATGAAATCGGGAAACTTCATCGCATCCTGAATGAAGAACACCGGGATGTTGTTGCCCACGATGTCCCAGTTGCCCTCGTCGGTGTACAGCTTGACGGCAAAGCCACGCACGTCGCGCGGCGTGTCGACCGAGCCGGCACCGCCCGCCACGGTCGAGAAGCGCGTGAACACCGGCGTACGCTTGCCGGTTTCCGTCAGCACCCTGGCAGTGGTGTACTGCTCCAGCGATTCGGTCAGCTCGAAAAAGCCGTGCGCCGCGCTGCCGCGCGCATGCACGATGCGCTCGGGAATGCGCTCATGGTCGAAATGCGTGATTTTCTCGCGCAGGATGAAGTCTTCCAGCAGCGTCGGGCCCTTGGGCGTGGCACGCAGTGAATTCTGGTTGTCGGGTACCGGAATGCCCTGCTGCGTGCTCAATACCGGGTGCGTGCCACCGGCCTGCTGCTGCAGCTCGTCGCCCTTGCCGCGCACTTCCGGCGGTGCGCCGTTTGCGTTCGGGGCGGGATGGCCGGGGATGCCGTTCTTGCTGGAAGTGCTCATGAAATGACCTCTTTCACTGGTGCCAATGGAGTAACCCGTGTGCCGCAGTTCCTGCCGGGCAACGGGGCGTCAGGGCAGTCTAGGCAGGAGCACGGGGCCATCCTTGTAAGACTGCGCCGGCAAATCGGGCACCGGCAGCAATAGCCGCTTCCGTCCTACATCCTGCCTATTGATGGCCCCAGGCACAGCGGAAAACCCGGCCATGCTCGCAAACGCACTCGGCATTTCAGTGCACACCTTCCCCGCAGAGTCAAGCCAGAACCAAGGGTTTTCCCTTATTTCAACTCCCTTGCCGACTCAGGCAAAAATTTCAACGCCAGGCGCCGTGCCAAAAGTGAACCCCCGGACGTAAAGTTTCCGTAGCTGTATGCAGTAACCGGAGAATATTCATGTGGATGCTGGAACTGGCGGTGGTGCTTGCAGCCATCGTGTTGGGAACGCGACTGGGGGGAGTCGCCATCGGCTATACGGGTGGCCTGGGAGTGCTGGTGCTGACGCTGGGCCTGGGCCTGGCCCCGGGCCACATCCCGATGGACGTAATCCTGATCATCATGGCCGTGATCGCCGCCATTGCCGCCATGCAGATGGCCGGCGGGCTGGACTACATGGTGCATATCGCCGAGCGCATCCTGCGCCGCAATCCGCGGCAGGTGGTGTTGCTGGCCCCGGTGGTGACCTACATCATGACTTTTCTGGCCGGCACCGGCCACACCGCGTTCTCCACCCTGCCGGTGATTGCCGAAGTGGCCAAGGAACAGGGCATCCGCCCCTCGCGGCCGCTGAGCATTGCGGTGGTGGCCTCGCAGATCGCCATCACCGCCTCGCCCATTTCGGCCGCCGTGGTGTTCATGAGCGGCGCGCTGGAGCCGCTGGGCGTCGGCTATCTCACGCTGCTGGCCATCTGCATTCCGTCCACCTTCGTGGCCTGCATGCTCACCGCCCTGCTCACCAATTACCTCGGCGCCGAGCTGGCCGATGACCCCATCTACCAGGAGCGCCTGGCCAAGGGCCAGGTCACCGTGCGTGGCGCCACGCAGCTGCAAATCCTGCCCGGCGCCAAGAAGTCGGTGCTGATCTTCCTGAGCGCGATCGTCGCCGTGGTGCTGTATGCCACGCTGATCAGCGACAAGGTCGGCCTGATTGCCAAGCCGGTGCTGCCGCGCAACGAGGCCATCATGGTGTTCATGCTCTCGGCGGCCACCTTCATCTGTCTGCTATGCCGCATCGACACCAGCCGCATCACCTCCACCGCCACCTTCAAGTCCGGCATGAGCGCTTGCATCTGCATCCTGGGCGTGGCCTGGCTGGGCGACACCTTCATCAGCGCGCATATCGAGGACATCAAGGCCGTTTCCGGCGACATCCTGAAGCAGTCGCCCTGGCTGCTGGCAGTCGTGTTCTTCTTTGCCAGCATGCTGCTGTACTCGCAGGCCGCCACGGCCAAGGCGCTGGTGCCGTCGGCGCTGCTCCTGGGCGTCTCGCCGCTCACGGCCATCGCCTCCTTCGCCGCCGTCAGCGCCCTGTTCGTGCTGCCCACCTACCCCACGCTGCTGGCCGCCGTCGAAATGGACGACACCGGCTCCACCCGCATCGGGCGCTGGGTGTTCAACCACCCGTTCATGATTCCCGGCGTGGTCGCAATCTCGCTGAGCGTGGGACTGGGATTCCTGATTGGATCGTGGGTGCTGTAAAGCCCAGGATGCAGCGCGACTGGTGCCTGCAGTACGGACCCTCAAGGCCAGCCTGATTGCTGTACGCACCCTGTAGGGACGCTGGCCGCGCCCCACCCGCTCGCCCGACCTCAGCGCAGGAATGGCAGCTGCGTGAACACCTGCAGGATGGCAGCGTTCACCAGATCTACGAAGAAGGCCCCGACCATCGGCACGATCAGGAAGGCCTTGTACGACACCCCGTAGCGGTCGGTAATGGCCTGCATGTTCGCAATGGCGGTGGGCGTGGCCCCCATGCCGAAGCCGCAATGGCCCGCCGCCAGCACGGCGGCATCGTAGTCGCGCCCCATCACCCGGAAGGTGACGAAGCTGGCATAGAGCATCATCACCAGCGTTTGCACCACCAGGATCACCATCACCGGCAGCGCCAGCCCGGTCAGCTCCCACAGGCGCAGCGACAGCAACGCCATGGCCAGGAACAACGACAGCGATGCGTTGCCGAACACGTCGATGGCGCGGTCGAACATGTCGAACTTGAAGAAGTTGGTCAGCACGTTGCGGATGATCACGCCACCGCCCAGCGCCCAGACGAAGGTCGGCAGTTCGAACGCCGTGCCCTTGGCCACCGTGGTCATGACACCGGCAAACGCCATGCAGCCGGCAAACAGGGCCAGCGTCTCGATGGTGGACGAGGCCGTGATCAGGCGGATTTCGTCGGGCTTGTCGAACATGGCCTCATCGGGCTGGTCGCCCCCTTCGGTGTGGCGGGTGCTGTAGAGCGACTGCGACGCTGCCACGGCTTCCACGGCGGTCTGCTGTTCGGGCTTGGGCAGCTTCTGGTGGCCGATCTTGCGGATCAGGTAGCGCGCCACCGGTCCGCCGATCAGGCCGCCGGCCACCAGCCCGAAGGTCGCCGTTGCGATGCCCAGCGTGGTGGCTCCGGAGATGCCGTAGCGGCTTTCCAGCACCGGCCCCCAGGCACCGGCCGTGCCATGGCCGCCCGTCAGCGTGATGGAGCCGGTCACCAGGCCGATCAGCGGCTCCAGCCCCAGCGCAGCCGCCATGCTGACGCCCACCACGTTCTGCAACAGGATGAACGCCGCCACCACCATCAGGAAAACGGCCAGCGGCTTGCCACCCGCCCTGAGCCGGCTGAAATCCGCACTCAGGCCGATCGACGAGAAGAACATCAGCATGAAGGCGGTCTGCAGCTGCGTCTCGAACTTGAAGGTCAGGCCGAAAGCCGCGTTGAGCAGCACCACGATCAGCCCCGCCACCAGGCCGCCCGCCACCGGCTCGGGAATGTTGAAGTCCGACAGGAATTTGATCTTGACGATCAGGAAGCGGCCAAGCAGCAGAACCAGCGTGGCCAGGATCATGGTGTAGTAGCCGTTGAGTGCGATTTCCATGGGTGGGGAGTCCTCTCATCAATGGTGGCGAGCTTGTGGCTCACCTGTACTGATATGCAATTTCGGCCGATTTTGGCATGGGTTGTGCCCGGCACCGCATGCGGCAAACGACAACATGGCCGAGATCAAGAAATTACAGGCCTGACTCTGCGCGCAAAAGAAAAAGCACCCAGCCGATTTCTCGTCTGGGTGCTTGTATCTGGTGGCGCTTCACGGACTCGAACCGCGGACCTGTGGATTATGATTCCATCGCTCTAACCGACTGAGCTAAAGCGCCGAAGAACGCCATTGTAGCAGCGTTTTTTCATGCCTGCGTCATGTTTGCATGCTGTGTTGCAAAATTTTCGCAGGCAATCACCGCCAATCAGCTGTTGGTGAAGTTGGCCGGGCGCTTCTCGACGAAGGCGGCCATGCCTTCCTTCTGGTCGTTGGTGGCGAACAGGCTGTGGAACAGGCGACGCTCGAACCACACGCCATCGTTCAGCGAGCCTTCGAAGGCGCGGTTCACGGATTCCTTGCAGGCGATGGCCGTCAGGCGCGGCATGCTGGCGATGGTGATGGCGGCAGCCAGGGTCTCTTCCATCAGCTTGTCCAGCGGCACCACGCGGCTCACCAGGCTGGCGCGCTCGGCTTCCTCGGCGTTCATCATGCGGGCGGTCAGGCACATGTCCATGGCCTTGCTCTTGCCCACGGCGCGCGGCAGGCGCTGCGTGCCGCCGGCACCGGGAATCACGCCCAGCTTGATTTCGGGCTGGCCGAACTTGGCGTTGTCGGCAGCGATGATGAAGTCGCACATCATGGCCAGCTCGCAGCCGCCACCCAGGGCAAAGCCGCTCACGGCAGCGATCACCGGCTTGCGGATGGTGCGGATGGTTTCCCAGTTGCGGGTGATGAAGTCACCGCCGTAGGCATCGGCAAAGCCGTACTTGGCCATCAGCGTGATGTCGGCGCCGGCGGCAAAGGCCTTCTCGCTGCCGGTGATGACCATGCAGCCGATGGCGTCGTCCGCATCGAAGGCCTGCAGGGCCTGGCCCAGCTCGTTCATCAGCGTGTCGTTCAGGGCGTTGAGTGCCTTGGGACGGTTCAGCGTGATAACGCCAACCTTCTCGGCTTCGACGCGCGTGGTAATGCATTCATAGGTCATGGTCAGGCTCCTCGCAGGATTCTTGTGAGTGGAAAAATGTACCCCGTCACTATACCCTGTTGCGCCGCCGCTCCGATGCCTGCACCCGACGTGCAACAGTCACCCGCGCACAAAAGGGAACTGGGATAATGCAGCCCCATGTCTGCTGTTCTCGACCGGCCGCCGCTGTGGCGGTCCGCATTAGCGCTGTTCCGGGGTTTCGATCCCCTGCTGACCCTGGCCATCCTGCTACTGATGGGCATCGGCCTGACGGCCATGTATTCATCCGGCTTCGACCATGGCACGCGCTTTGTCGACCATGGCCGCAACATGCTGCTGGCTTTGGGCATCATCTTCGTCGTGGCACAGATTCCGCTGCAGCGCCTAGCACAGCTGGCGGTGCCGCTCTATACGCTGGGCGTGATCATGCTGGTGGCCGTGCTGCTGTTCGGCATCACCAAGAAGGGCGCCACGCGCTGGATCAACGTGGGCGTGGTGATCCAGCCGAGCGAACTGCTCAAGATCGCCATGCCGCTGATGCTGGCCTGGTGGTTCCAGCGGCGCGAAGGCTCGCTCTACGCCATCGACTTCATCATCGCCGGCCTGCTGCTGATGCTGCCCGTAGGCCTGATCATGAAGCAGCCCGACCTCGGCACCTCGCTGCTGGTGCTTCTTGCCGGCGGCGCCGTCATCTTCTTTGCCGGCCTGAGCTGGAAGCTGGTATTGCCGCCAGTGCTGCTGGGCGCCATCGGCATCGGCCTGCTGATCGCCTTCGAGCCCAGCCTGTGCAAGCCCGGCGTGGACTGGCATGTGCTGCATGAATACCAGCGCCAGCGCGTCTGCACCCTGCTCGATCCCACGCGCGATCCGCTCGGCAAGGGCTTCCACATCCTGCAGGGCATGATTGCCATCGGCTCCGGCGGCGTGTGGGGCAAGGGCTTCATGCAGGGGACGCAGACCCACCTCGAGTTCATTCCCGAGCGCACCACCGATTTCATCTTCGCTGCCTATTCGGAAGAATTCGGCATGGTGGGCAACCTGGCGCTGCTGGCTGCCTATCTGTTCCTGATCTTTCGCATCTTCCATATTGCCGCCAGGGCGCCTACCCAGTTCGGGCGTCTGCTGGCTGGCGCCATCGGCGTCATCTTCTTCTCCTACGCCTTTGTGAATATGGGCATGGTGAGCGGCATTCTGCCGGTGGTGGGCGTACCGCTTCCCTTCATCAGCTACGGCGGCACCGCCATGATCACGCTGGGGCTGGCGCTGGGCATGCTGTTTGCCATTGCGCGCGACAAGCGCAGCTTTCATACCTGAGCGCAGGCACCCAGCGCGGGAAGCGATGCGTGACATATGCCGCGAAATACGGGAGAACCATCATTCCAGCGCTTCTTCCGGGCGCTCCCTACACGCTACCATGGGCGCTGGCAGTCTCCCGCCGGGCCTTCCTCGGCCCGACCTTCCCTACCCGCACGCAAGGAGTCCCTCCATGGCCGCCCAGTTCGACCTGAAAAAATCCAGCAACGGCAAGTTCTTCTTCTCGCTCAAGGCCGGCAATGGCCAGGTGATCCTGAGCAGCGAGATGTACGAAGCCAAGGCCAGTGCCAGCAACGGCATCGAATCCGTCAAGAAGAACGCTCCGGAAGACGCGCGCTATGACCGCCTGACCGCCAAGGACGGCTCGCCCTACTTCACCCTCAAGGCCACCAACGGCCAGGTGATCGGCCAGAGCCAGATGTACGCCAGCGAAGCCACGCGCGATGCCGGCGTCGAGTCGGTCAAGACCAACGCGCCCGGCGCGACGGTGAACGACCTGACCAGCGCCTGATTCCCGCGCTGATCCCGCCGGCAGCCATTGCCCCGCAACGCACGCGGGCAATGGCTGTTTTGCTTCCTGCCCCTACAATCCGTGCATGAACATGAGTGCCCCTTTTGCCGCTCCTGCAGTGGCCTCTCCCTCGGTCAAAGGCACGCGCGAGCGCCTGGCCATTGCCGAATCGCTGCTGCTCGAACCCTTCGGCCTGACGCGCCACCATCTGCACAAGGCGCTGGCCGCCATGCACACGCGCAAGGTCGATGACGCCGACCTGTATTTCCAGACCACCTGCAGCGAAGGCTGGAGCCTGGAGGAAGGCATCGTCAAGACCGGCAGCTTCAGCATCGACCAGGGCGTGGGCGTGCGCGCCGTTTCGGGCGAGAAAACCGCGTTTGCCTACTCGGACGACATCTCGTTCGCCTCGCTGATGGACGCCGTGCGTACCGTGCGCGCCATCGGCGCCACCGGCAAGCAGGGCCGCGTCAAGACCAGCGTCAAGGCCAAGGCTGAAAAAGTGGCGCGCAGCCGCCAGCTGTATGCGGCCTTCAACCCCATTTCCACGCTGGACAGCACCGCCAAGGTGGCCCTGCTCGAGCGCATCGAGAAAATGGCCCGCGCCAGGGATCCGCGCATCAAGCAGGTGATGGCGGGGCTGGCTGCCGAGCACGACGTGGTGCTGGTGGCCCGCGCCGACGGCACGCTGGCGGCCGACGTGCGTCCCTTGGTGCGCATGAGTCTGACGGTGATCGCCGAACAGCAGCAGGACGGACAGACGCGCCGCGAGGTCGGCTCGGCCGGCGGCGGTGGCCGCCTGGGCCTGGACTATTTCGACGATGCCCTGCTCGCCCAGTATGTGGACGAAGCCGTCAGCGCCGCCCTGACCAACCTGGAGGCCCGCCCCGCCCCCGCCGGCGAGATGGACGTGGTGCTGGGCGCCGGCTGGCCCGGCGTGCTGCTGCACGAGGCCATCGGCCACGGCCTGGAAGGCGACTTCAACCGCAAGGGCAGCAGCGCCTTCACCGACCGCATCGGCCAGCGCGTGGCCGCCAAGGGCGTGACCGTGCTCGACGACGGCACCCTGCCCGACCGCCGCGGCAGCCTGAACGTGGACGACGAAGGCAATCCGACGCAGCGCACCGCGCTGATCGAGGACGGCATCCTCACCGGCTACCTGCAGGACCGCATGAACGCGCGCCTGATGCGCGGCAAGACCACCGGCAACGGCCGCCGCGAAAGCTATGCCCACACCCCCATGCCGCGCATGACCAATACCTACATGCTGGGTGGCAGCGAGGATCCGCAGGCCATTATCGGCAGCCTGAAGAAAGGCTTGTACGCCAGCAACTTCGGCGGCGGCCAGGTCGACATCACCAGTGGCAAGTTCGTGTTCTCGGCCAGCCAGGCCTGGTGGGTGGAAGACGGCAAGCTGCAATACCCCGTCAAGGGCGCCACGCTGATCGGCAACGGCCCCGATGCCCTCACCCGCGTGGCCATGATCGGCAATGACATGCGGCTGGACAGCGGCGTCGGCACCTGCGGCAAGGAAGGCCAGAGCGTGCCGGTGGGCGTGGGCCAGCCGACCATGCGCATCAACGGCCTGACGGTGGGTGGAACGGCCTGATTTGTAAAAGTGTAAAAATTCGCTACGGCAGTTTGACAAAAGCGTCAGGCTTCGTGGTATATTAGGTTCCATGCAAGTTTCACGCGCTTTCTATTTTGGCTTTTGGTTCTCAGTCTTTGGCGGACGAGAGGCTTAAGCACAGCTGTTAAGCGCAACCCTCATGAACCGCCTGGGCTCCCCCTGGCGGTTTTTTTTCGCCCGAGTTTCAGCAACGTTTTCCTCGATCAATTTCCTCCAAAGGAGTTTTGCAGATGTCTCCCAAGTCCCAAGACAATGCCTTGTATGCGCAGCCGGCCGACAAGACCAGCCAGACCGACAACGCCCGCATCAAGAATCTCACCATGCTGCCTCCCCCGGAACACCTGATCCGCTTCTTCCCGATCAAGGGATCGCCGGTCGAATCCCTGATCAGTCGTACGCGCAAGACCATCCACGACATCATCCGCGGCAAGGATGACCGCCTGCTGGTCGTGATCGGCCCCTGCTCCATCCACGACCCGGCCGCCGCCATCGACTACGCCAAGCGCCTGGTCAAGCTGCGCGATACCTACAAGGACACGCTGGAAATCGTGATGCGCGTTTACTTCGAGAAGCCGCGCACCACCGTGGGCTGGAAAGGCCTGATCAACGACCCCTACCTGGACGAGAGCTGCCGCATCGACGAAGGCCTGCGCATCGCGCGCCAGCTGCTGATCGACATCAACCGCCTGGGCCTGCCCGCCGGCAGCGAGTTCCTGGACGTGATCTCTCCGCAGTACATCGGTGACCTGATCAGCTGGGGCGCCATCGGTGCGCGCACCACCGAAAGCCAGGTACACCGCGAGCTGGCCAGCGGCCTGTCGGCCCCGATCGGCTTCAAGAACGGCACCGACGGCAACATCAAGATCGCCACCGACGCCATCCAGGCTGCCTCGCGCGGCCACCACTTCCTGTCGGTACACAAGAGCGGCCATGTGGCCATCGTGCAGACCGATGGCAACCCGGACTGCCACGTGATCCTGCGCGGCGGTAGCAAGAACACCAACTACGACACCGACAGCGTCAAGCACGCCTGCAACGAGCTGGAAGGCGCCAAGCTGCACGGCAGCGTGATGGTGGACTGCAGCCATGCCAACAGCAGCAAGAAGCACGAGCGCCAGGTGGAAGTGGCGCGCGATATCGCCGGCCAGATCGCCGGCGGCTCGAAGAAGGTGTTCGGCGTGATGATCGAGAGCCACATCCACGGCGGCGCGCAGAAGTTCACGCCCGGCAAGGACCAGGTGAAGGATCTGGAATACGGCAAGAGCATCACCGATGCCTGCCTGGGCTGGGACGATTCCATCCAGGCGCTGCAGCTGCTGTCCGACGGCGTGCTGGCCCGCCGCAAGCACAAGTAAGCCCAAAGACCGCAAAGCGCCAGCCAATTGTCGGGCTGGCGCTTTTTTTCGTCTGCAAAAGCGCTACTTTCAGGGTTTGTCCTATCCTGCAAACCCCCTGCCGACGCTGTGCGAATTGTCGTCAGATGGTATGCTCTTTTACATTGCCGGCCTTCCGGCCATATGGCGCATTACCATTCCAACAATTTCCGGAGACAACCATGCAAAGCGAACTCAAGGTCAAATTCAATGCGCGCGACGAATTCGTGCTGCCGCTGGAACACGTGCCGCAGATGGATTCCCACGCCGCACGCCAGTGGCTGGACGGCGAGTTCACGCGCATGGAGTGCGAACCGATTCGCGGCTCCGGCAAGGTCCTGAACGCCGACAAGGTGGTGCGCGTGGCCCAGGCTGCCGGTGTCAGCGGTTTCGCCAACGCCGAATGGGCCCAGGCCTTCGCCAGCGCCGCGCGTGCCGCCCTGGCCAAGGATGTGATCGTGATCGATACGGAAAACACCGCAATCTCCTTCTGAGACCGCACGCACGCCGGGCTTGAGGAAGCACAAGCGCCGGCTTTTTTCGTCGGTAATTTCCCTGAAACGTGTCGATGCGGCGGACATCCGCCGCTATGCTGGATCCTGACCCTGCACGGGCGTTCTGTTCGCGCAGGGCTTCCTTTCCGCTTCAGACAGGAGACCAGCCATGATCTATCCCGCCCCCGGCCAGGCCGGCGCCCCGGTGCAATTCAAGGCCCGCTACGAGAACTTCATCAACGGGCAGTGGACGCCCCCGGTGAAGGGCAAGTATGCGGACAACGTCACCCCGATTACCGGCAAGCCCTACTGCCAGGTGCCGGACGGCACGGCAGAGGATATCGAGCTGGCGCTGGACGCAGCCCATGCCGCCAAGGACAAGTGGGGCCAGACCTCCACCACCGAGCGCAGCAACATCCTGATCAAAATCGCCGAACGCATCGAGGCCAACCTGGAAAAGCTGGCCTATGCCGAAACCGTGGACAACGGCAAGCCGATCCGCGAGACCATGGCGGCCGACATCCCGCTGTCTGCCGACCATTTCCGCTATTTCGCCGGCTGCATCCGCGCGCAGGAAGGCGGCATCTCCGAGATCGACGCCACCACCATTGCCTACCATTTCCATGAACCGCTCGGCGTGGTCGGCCAGATCATTCCCTGGAACTTCCCGATCCTGATGGCCGCGTGGAAGCTGGCGCCCGCGCTGGCAGCCGGCAACTGCATCGTGCTCAAGCCCGCTTCGGCCACGCCCACCAGCATTCTGGTGCTGATGGAGCTGATCGCCGACCTGCTGCCGCCCGGCGTGCTCAACATCGTCAACGGCTCCGGCCGCGCCGCCGGCATGACGCTGGCCTCCAGCCCGCGCATCGCCAAGATCGCCTTCACCGGCTCCACCTCCACCGGCCGCGTCATCGCCCAGGCCGCCGCCAACAGCCTGATTCCGGCCACGCTGGAGCTGGGCGGCAAGTCGCCCAACATCTTCTTCGAGGATGTGATGGACAAGGATGATGCCTATCTGGACAAGGCGGTGGAAGGCCTGGTGCTGTTTGCCTTCAACAAGGGCGAAGTCTGCACCTGCCCGTCGCGCGCGCTGATCCAGGAATCGATCTACGAGCGCTTCATGGAGCGCTGCCTCAAGCGCATCGCCGCCATCAAGCACGGCAACCCGCTGGATACCGAAACCATGCTGGGCGCACAGGCCTCCGAAGAGCAGGTGACCAAGATCGGCTCCTACCTGGAACTGGGCAAGCAGGAAGGTGCCGAGGTGCTGTGCGGCGGCGAGCGCGCGCAGATGCCGGGCGATCTGGCCGGTGGCTACTACATCCAGCCGACGCTGTTCAAGGGCCACAACAAGATGCGCGTATTCCAGGAGGAGATCTTCGGCCCGGTGCTGGCCGTGACCACCTTCAAGGACGAGGCCGAAGCGCTGGCGATTGCCAACGACACCATCTACGGCCTGGGTGCCGGCGTGTGGAGCCGCAATGGCAACATCGCCTACCGCATGGGCCGCGGCATCAAGGCCGGCCGCGTCTGGACCAACTGCTACCACCACTATCCGGCGCATGCCGCCTTCGGTGGCTACAAGGAATCCGGCATCGGCCGCGAGAACCACAAGATGATGCTGGCGCACTACCAGCAGACCAAGAACCTGCTGGTGAGCTACAGCGAGAACAAGCTGGGCTTTTTCTGAGCAGCCCTGACATAGGCCGGCATGCCTGCATCGTACCCGGCGATGCAGGCTGCCTATTTCTTCAGGAGACAGACATGGTTGATCGTGTCGTGGCCACTCCGGAGGCCTTGGAACTGATCCGGCAACTGCAGCAGGAACACGGCGAGCTGATGTTCCACCAGTCCGGCGGCTGCTGCGACAACAGCGCGGCCAACTGCTACCTGCCCACCGACCTGACCATCGGCATCCGCGATCTGAAGCTGGGTGAAGTGGGCGGCGTGCCGTTCTACATCAGCAAGACCCAGTTCGAAACCTGGAAGCACACCCAGCTGATCCTGGACGTGATCGACGGCCGCGGCGGCACGTTTTCGCTGGAGGAGCCGACCGGCAAGGCCTTCCATACCCGCTCGCGCGTGTTCACGCCCGAGGAGCAGGCCTGGCTGGAACAGCACCCCCCGCAGGACATGGCGCCGGACCTGTCCTGAGGCGTTCGGGCAGGGCTGGCTGGGCCTACAATGCCAGCCATGCATATCCACATTCTCGGCATTTGCGGCACCTTCATGGGTGGTGTCGCGGCGCTGGCCCGCGAGGCGGGCCACAAGGTCACCGGCTGCGACGCCGGCGTCTATCCCCCCATGAGCGACCAGTTGCGCGCGCTCGGCATCGACCTGATCGAGGGCTTTGGCGCGGAGCAGACGGCGCTGCAGCCGGACATGTACGTGATCGGCAACGTGGTGAGCCGGGCGCGGCTCGATGACGGCACGCCGAAGTTTCCGCTGATGGAAGCCATTCTGGACCAGGGCCTGCCCTATACCAGCGGGCCACAGTGGCTGTCCGAGCATGTGCTGCAGGGCCGCCATGTGCTGGCCGTGGCGGGCACGCACGGCAAGACCACCACCAGCGCCATGCTGGCCTGGATTCTGGAAGCCGCCGGCCTGCAGCCGGGCTTTCTGGTGGGGGGCGTGCCGCTCAACTTCGGCGTCTCGGCCCGCCTGGGCGAAGTGGCGCCCGGCCATGCGCGCAACTATTTCGTGATCGAGGCCGACGAGTACGACACCGCCTTCTTCGACAAGCGCAGCAAGTTCGTGCACTATCGTCCGCGCACGGCGATCCTGAACAACCTCGAATTCGACCACGCCGACATCTTCGACAATCTCGCGGCCATCGAGCGCCAGTTCCACCATCTGGTGCGGACCGTGCCGTCCACCGGCTGCGTGGTGGCCAACGGGCTGGAAGAATCGCTGACGCGCGTGTTGCACCAGGGTTGCTGGAGCCCCGTGCGCACCTTCGGCAGCACCGTGAGCGACTACAGCGCCGAGGGCGAGCCGCATGACTTTGCCGTGCTGTACCAGGGCCGCACGGTGGGCCGCGTGCAGTGGGCCTGGAGCGGCGTGCACAACCAGCTCAACGCGCTGGCAGCGATCGCCGCCGCCGCGCACGTGGGCGTGGACCCGGCCGTGGCGGCCGAGGCACTGGGACGCTTTGCCAATGCGCGCCGCCGCATGGAGGTGCGTGGCACGGTCGAGCGTGAGGGCGGCGTCGTTACCGTGTATGACGATTTTGCGCACCACCCCACGGCGATCCGCACCACGGTGGACGGACTGCGCCGCAAGCTCAATGCCGAGGGCCGCAGCAACGACCGCATTCTGGCCGTGTTCGAGCCGCGCAGCAACACCATGAAGCTGGGCACGATGAAGTCGCAGCTGCCCTGGAGCCTGGAGCAGGCCAATCTCGCAATCTGCCACAGCGGCGGGCTGGACTGGGATGCCGCCGAAGCGCTGGAAGAAATGGGCGCGCGCGCCCAGGTGGCCGCCGATGTACCGTCCGCCATCGCCCAGGTGCTGGCGGCCGTGCAGCCCGGCGATCATGTACTGTGCATGAGCAATGGCGGGTTTGGCGGCATCCACGGCAAGCTGCTGGAGCAACTGGCCGCAAAGGGCTGAGCCATGAACGGCCTGCATGAGACGGAACTGCTGCAGACGGCGGCCCGTCTGGTGGTGGAGGAAGGCATGGACTACGGGCCGGCCAAGCAGCGCGCCGTGAAGCAGCTCAAGCTGCCGGCACGCACCGCCCTGCCCGACAACGAGGCGCTGGAGGCGGCCGTGCGCGAGTACATCGCGCTGTTCTGTGCCGACACCCAGCCCGGCGAACTGGCTGCGCTGCGCGAACTGGCGCTGCTGTGGATGGAGCGTCTGGCGGAATTCCAGCCCCTGATCGGCGGCGCCATCTGGCATGGCACGGCCACGCGCCTGAGCGATATCTACCTGCAGCTGTTCAGCGATGACCCAAAAGCCGTAGAAATCGTATTACTTAATCAAGGTGTAGACTATGAGGCAACCCGTGTAGGCGGGCTGCAAGGTGCGGTGGATGCGCTCAGCATCCACGCCTGGTGCGAAGGGCTGGAGGAGGATGTTGGCGTTCACCTGCTGGTGAACGACACCCTGGCCCAACGCGGTGCCCTGCAACCCGACGGCCAGGGCCGGCGCCCTCGTGGCACCGCTGCCCAGTTGCGGCAGCGCATGCAGCAGGAGCCTGCCGCCTGACCCCTGTTGACCTCCCATCTCCCTGATCTGCCATGACATCACCCAGGAAAAACCCCGCAGCCGCCCCGACCCGTCGTGGCTGGCTGGGATGGGCCGCCGCTGCCGCCGGACTGGGCGCCGCCGGCCTGGCCGCCTGGCGTTTCGGCGCCGGCCCTTCCGTACCGCAACCACCGGCCGACTGGTGGAGCCAGCGCCTGGCGCCGCCGCAGGGCGATGGCACGGTGGCGCTTTCCACCTTCCGCGGCAAGCCGCTGGTACTGAATTTCTGGGCCACCTGGTGCCCGCCCTGCATCCGCGAACTGCCTTTGCTGGACGCCTTCTACCAGCAACATCGCCAGAACGGCCTGCAAATGCTGGGAATTGCCGTGGATCAGCCGGAAGCCGTGATGCGCTTCCTGCGCCAGCGGCCGCTGGATTTTCCGGTGCTGCTGGCCGGCGACGCCGGCATGGGCCTGGCCCTGCCGCTGGGCAACAATCGCAATGCCCTACCCTTCAGCGTGCTGTTCAATGCCGATGGCGAAGCGCTGGAACACCGGCTGGGTGAGATCGACCAGAACACCCTGGCGCGCTGGGCCGGCATGGTTCAACTCGCAAAATCATGATTACGGAAGCCATCTGCGGGTAAAATAAGTCCCAACCCGGCATGGAACATGCATTGCTCCAGCCCACCCGAATTTTTCTGCTGCGATGGCATCAGGCACAAGCTGATGCAGGATTGACGAAAAATCACCGAAGATGTGCGGTTTTACGCTACATTTCGACGATATCGCAGCCCAACGTCTGAAAGACCCACATGGACCTACGCAAACTCAAGACCCTGATCGATCTGGTGTCTGAATCGAACGTTTCCGAACTCGAAATCACCGAAGCCGAGGGCAAGGTTCGCATCGTCAAGGGCGGCGGCGCCATGGTGCAGGGCTACGCGCCCATGATGCCCATGCAGCAGGCCATGCCGATGGCCGCTGCTCCGGCACCGGCTGCCGCCCCGGCTGCAGCAGCCGAGCCCGCAGCGGCGGCAGTGCCGGCCGGCCACAGCGTCAAATCGCCCATGGTGGGCACCTTCTACCGTGCCAGCAGCCCCGGCGCCACCCCGTTCGTCGAGGTTGGCAGCACGGTCAAGGAAGGCGACACGCTGTGCATCGTCGAAGCCATGAAGATCCTGAACGAGATCGAGGCCGACAAGGCCGGCACCGTCAAGCAGATCCTGTGCGAAAACGGCGATGCCGTCGAATTCGGCCAGCCGCTGTTCATCATCGAGTAAGTCTTTCCGCTGCCGGCCCCCTCGGGCCCGGCCGGCGGCACTTCCTGCCCTGGATGCGCACGCGGCCCGCCTGAGAGCCCGGCGCTTTGCCGCAGAGACCCCTGAAACTGGCCGGGCAGGCCATCCCCGCGCCGCAGACGCAGCGCCAGGAGGTCGGGAGCGGCAGGAGAAAACACATGTTCAAGAAAATTCTGATCGCCAACCGTGGAGAGATCGCCCTGCGCATCCAGCGCGCCTGCAAGGAAATGGGCATCAAGGCGGTCATGGTGTATTCCGAGGCCGACCGCGAAGCCAAGTACGTGAAGCTGGCCGACGAGGCCATCTGCATCGGTCCGGCGCCCTCCGCGCAGAGCTATCTGCACATGCCGGCCATCATTTCGGCGGCCGAAGTGACCGATGCCGAGGCCATTCACCCCGGCTACGGATTTCTGAGCGAGAACGCTGACTTTGCCGAGCGCGTGGAGAAAAGCGGCTTTGCCTTCATCGGCCCTACCGCCGAGTCGATCCGCATCATGGGTGACAAGGTGTCGGCCAAGCATGCCATGATCAAGGCGGGTGTGCCCTGCGTGCCCGGCTCCGATGGCGAACTGCCGGATGATCCGGCCGAGATCAAGCGCATTGCCAAGCAGATCGGCTATCCGGTGATCATCAAGGCCGCCGGCGGCGGCGGTGGCCGCGGCATGCGCGTGGTACATACCGAGGCCGCGCTGATCAACGCCGTGGCCATGACCAAGGCCGAAGCCGGCACTGCCTTCGGCAACCCCGCGGTCTACATGGAAAAATTCCTGCAGAACCCGCGTCATATCGAGATTCAGGTGCTGGCCGACACGCACCGCAATGCGGTCTATCTGGGCGAGCGCGACTGTTCCATGCAGCGCCGCCACCAGAAGGTGATCGAGGAAGCCCCTGCCCCCGGCATCAACCGCCGCGCGCTGGAGCGCATCGGCGACCGCTGTGCCGCTGCCTGCCGCAAGATCGGCTACCGTGGCGCCGGCACCTTCGAGTTCCTGTACGAGAACGGCGAGTTCTACTTCATCGAGATGAACACACGCGTGCAGGTGGAGCATCCGGTGACCGAGATGGTGACGGGTATTGACATCGTGCGCGCGCAGATCCAGATCGCTGCCGGCGAGAAGCTGCCGTTCACGCAGCGCCAGATCCTGACGCAGTCGCGCGGCCATGCGATCGAGTGCCGCATCAACGCGGAAGACGCCTACAAGTTCATTCCGTCGCCCGGCCGCATCACCGCCTGGCATCCGCCCGGCGGCCCCGGCGTGCGCGTGGACAGCCATGTCTACACCAACTACTTCGTGCCGCCAACCTATGACTCCATGATCGGCAAGCTGATCGTGCATGGCGACACGCGCGAGCAGGCCATGGCGCGCATGCGCACCGCCCTGGGCGAGATCGTGGTGGAAGGCATCAACACCAACATCCCGCTGCACCGCGAGCTGATGGTGGATGCCCGCTTCATCGAAGGCGGCACCAACATCCACTACCTGGAAGAGTGGCTGCACCAGCGCGAGCGCTGATTTTCGGCCCCTTCGACGACCCGCCCCGTGCGGGTCTTTTTCCTGATTGATTGTCCGAGGTTGTCATGTACGAACTGCGCCTGCTCTGTCCCGAAGCCGATGTCGACGTGATCTGCGAAGCGCTGGATGCGCTCGATGCGCTGAGCGTGTCGGTGGAGGACGCCGACGCCCATACCGAAGCCGAGCAGCCGCTGTTCGGCGAGCCGGGCATGCCGGCGCCGCGCGAGGGCTGGCAGCGTTCACTGCTGGTGGCCCTGTTTGCGCAGGAGGAGCCGGCGCGCGAAGCGGCCCGCCTGGTGCAGCTGCAGGATTTCTTTGCCGGCTCCAGCGTCGTGGGCGTGCAGAACGTGCCCGAGCAGGACTGGGTGCGGCTGACGCAGTCGCAGTTTGCGCCGGTGGACATTACGCCTTCTTTCTGGATCGTGCCGAGCTGGCACGAGCCGCCCGCCGAGGCGCAGCAGGTGATCCGGCTCGATCCGGGTCTGGCGTTCGGCACCGGCACGCATCCGACCACGCGCATGTGCCTGCGCTGGATTGCGCGCCACGGCCAGCCGGGTGATGCCGGCAAGCTGGGTACGGTGCTGGACTATGGCTGTGGCTCCGGCATTCTGGCGATCGGCGCTGCCAAATTCGGCGCCACGCAGATCGATGCGGTGGATATCGACCCGGCTGCGGTCGAGTCCACGCGCATCAATGCCGACAGCAACCACGTGACGCTGAACGCCGGCCTGCCGGATCTGGTGGACCCGGCCGAAGGCCGTTACCAGACCGTGCTGGCGAACATCCTGGCCACGCCGCTGAAGGTGCTGGCGCCGCTGCTGGTGGCGCATGTGGCAGCTGGCGGCCATCTGGTGCTGGCCGGCATTCTGGAGCGGCAGGCCGATGAGCTGAAGGAAGCTTACGCACCTTACATCGCGCTGGAAGTCTCCGACAGCGAGGATGGCTGGATCCTGATGACCGGGCGCAAGCCGGCCTGAATCTCAATTTGGCGGCGGAGGCTGGCGGCGCGCCGAACCTGGCCCACTATGCGGGCGTCCTGATGGTTCCTGTTGCAGGCCCCGCCAGATGGGTGTCGCTCGCCTCCCTTGCTCACCCTCGCTTCCTGTTCCTTGTATGACCCGGCACCGTCCGGCTTTTTCCGTTCTGACCCATGTCCATCCTGATTTCCGGTTCCGTCGCCTTTGACCACATCCTCGAGTTCGGCGGCCATTTTGCCGAGCACATCCTGCCCGGCCAGCTCGACAAGCTGAGCGTTTCCTTCCTGACGCCGCAGATGCGCAGCGACTACGGCGGCTGCGCCGGCAATATCGCCTATGCCGTGCGCCAGCTGGGCGGCACCGCGCTGCCGCTGGCCACCGTGGGGCAGGACGGCGGGCACTATCTGGAGCGCCTGCGCCAGCTGGGCATTTCGACCGAGCATATCGCGGTGGCGAATGACTGCTACACGGCCCAGTGCACCATCGTGACGGACAACCGGCAGAACCAGATCACCGCCTTCCACCCGGGCGCCATGGCGCAGGCGCACCTCAATCCGGTGCCGCAGGACAAGCCGATCGGCGTCGCCATCGTCTCGCCCAACGGCAAGGAGGCCATGCAGCAGCATGCCGAGCAGCTGCATGCGGCGGGCATTCCCTTCGTGTTCGATCCGGGTCAGGGCATGCCGATGTTCAATGCCGAGGAACTGCAGCGCCTGATCGATCTGGCGACCTGGACCACGCTGAACGAATATGAAGCCCTGCTGCTGTGCGAGAAGCTGGGCTATGACCGCGCGGCGCTGTCGCGCCAGTTGCGTGGCCTGGTGGTGACGCTAGCCGAATCCGGCTGCGAGGTCTGGCGCGAGGGCAGCTGCGAACTGGTGCCGGCAGTGGCGCCGGCCGCCGTGGTCGATCCCACCGGCTGTGGCGATGCCTGGCGCGGCGCGCTGCTGCACGGGCTGGAGCAGGGCTGGGATCTGGCGCGCTGCGCACGCCTGGGCAACTACATGGGCGCGCTCAAGGTAGCCCATCGCGGACCGCAGAACTACCAGGTGGATCCGGCGGTGGTGGCCGGCTACTGAGCGTCGCGCGTAAGCACGGGCACGGGCACGGGCACGGGCACGGGCACGGGCACGGAGCCATTGTGGCCCTGCCATGAAGAGCACATTCGCCTGACCTAGCTTCGGGCGCAACAAGGCCGCCCTCCTCCTCGCGGAAGAAGGCGGCAAAGCCGGACGCCGCGCTTGCCTGCGGAGCCCGGATCCTTCAGTTCGTCAGGACCCTGAAGCGCGTGCGCTCAGGGCTTGCGGCCAGACGGGAAAGGCCAGGCGGCTTGCGGATTCAGCTGGGTCTTGGCAGCAGGCGCTGCCTTCACCGGGCTTGCCTTGGCGGCAGCCGTTTTGCGGGGTGCGCTCACCTTGGTGGCGGTCGTGATGGCTGCGGCCTTGGGTGCTGTGGCCTTGGGTGCCGCTGCCTTGGGTGCCGCTGCCTTGGTGGCCGCCTTGGGTGCTGCGGCTTTGGGTGCAGCCGCCCTGGACGCCACGGCCTTGGCAGCAGGCTTGGCGGCCGTGCTCGCGGACTTGGCAGCAGCTGTTTTCTTCGTTACCGGGGCCGCGGCGGTGGCTGCCGCCGCGTCGGCGGACTTGGTGCTGGTGCCTGTCTTGCTGGTGGCAGACTTCGCCGCAGCTGCCTTGGGCTCAGCCGGTTTTGCCGCGGCTGCAGGGGATGCCTTCTTCACGGTGGCTGCCTTGGCAGCAGTCGTCGTGGCCGTTGCGGGCTTGGCGGCGGCCTCAGCGACTGCGGGTTTGCTGGCGGCCGACTTGGCTGCTGCGGCAGGTTTGGCAGCGGTCGTCTTGCTTGCGGCGGGCTTGGCTGCGGCCGGTTTGGTCGCTGCCTTGACAGGGGCAGCCGCCTTGGTTGCAACCGCCTCAGCCGCAGCCACCTTGGTCGCACTCGCAGCGGGCTTCGCCGCAGCCGCCTTGGCTGTCGTTGCAGGCTTGGCGGCAGCCGCCGTCTTCGCAGTAGTCGCCTTCACCGCAGTCGCTGCCGCCTTGGCCGGAGCCTTGCGTGCAGCGGGTTTGGCGGCGGTGGTGGTCGGGGTGGCAGCCTCGTCCGCCTTGCTGGCGGTGCTCTTGGGGGTAGCCGGTTTCTTGGCAGTGGCCATCAGGGTCTCCTTGTGATCTCAAGCGTGCGGCAAGCAGCGCTTCCGGCGGCACGGAACACCGGAAACGACCCAGGGCGCCCACCCCCGACGGGGATGCGCGCCTTGAATTCAAACGGACTGCCTGCCTCTGCGCGGCCCTGGGGCCCACGCGCTGGTCAGGAAGACCTCATATTGTGACCGACATCATTCCCATGAGAGCGCCCCGCCGGTCTGGTACTCGATCACGCGGGTTTCGAAGAAGTTGCGCTCCTTCTTCAGGTCGATCATCTCGCTCATCCACGGGAATGGATTGGTTTCGTTCGGGAACAGTTCTTCCAGGCCGATCTGCGTCGCGCGGCGGTTGGCGATGTAGCGCAGGTAGCCCTTGAACATCGAAGCATTCATGCCGAGCACGCCACGCGGCATGGTGTCTTCGGCGTACTGGTACTCGAGCTCGACGGCCTCGCGGAACAGCGCGCGGATCTCGTCCTTGAAGGCAGGCGTCCACAAGTGCGGGTTCTCGAGCTTGATGGTGTTGATCAGGTCGATGCCGAAGTTGCAGTGCATGGATTCGTCGCGCAGGATGTACTGGTACTGCTCGGCGGCGCCGGTCATCTTGTTCTGGCGGCCCAGTGCCAGGATCTGCGTGAAGCCGACGTAGAAGAACAGGCCTTCCATCAGGCAGGCGAACACGATCAGCGACTTGAGCAGCAGCTGGTCGGCCTCGGGCGTGCCGGTGCTGAAGTCAGGGTCGGTCAGCGCGTTGATGAAGGGGATCAGGAACTGGTCCTTGTTGCGGATGGAGGCGATCTCGTTGTAGGCGTTGAAGATTTCGCCCTCGTCCAGCCCCAGCGATTCGACGATGTACTGGTAGGCATGGGTGTGGATCGCTTCCTCGAAGGCCTGGCGCAGCAGGAACTGGCGGCACTCGGGCGCCGTGATGTGGCGGTAGGTGCCGAGCACGATGTTGTTGGCGGCGAGCGAGTCGGCCGTGACGAAAAAGCCCAGGTTGCGCTTGACGATGCGGCGCTCGTCTTCGGTCAGGCCGTTGGGATCCTTCCAGAGCGCAATGTCGCGCGTCATGTTCACTTCCTGCGGCATCCAGTGGTTGGCGCAGGTGGCGAGGTATTTGTCCCAGGCCCATTTGTACTTGAAGGGCACCAGCTGGTTGACGTCGGTGTGGCCGTTGATGATGCGCTTGTCGGCGGCGTTGACGCGCTGGGCCAGCGCGTGCGCCTCCCGTTGCGGAGAGGACAGTGCCGCAGCCGCAGCCGCAGACCGGGGTTGCGCGGCAGCAGGAGAAATGGCAGGTGAGGCGTCTGCGAGGGCAGTATCGTCGTCCCAGGTGAGCATGGTAAATGTCCTGTTTTCTGATTATGAAAGTAAGTGCGCTTTACGGCAAAGCCAAGTTGGCGTCCCTACAGGGAAAATCCGCATGTGTTGCGTGCTGGCGTCGGAGTGGCGGCTGGCAGCAGCGTCAGTTCCAGGCATGCGGGCCAATGGACAGCAGCTGGTCGAGCGGTTCCCCTTGCACGCCGCCCTGAGGTGAATAGCGGTACACCGCCTGCGAGGCAGGCTCGATGGCGATGTAGTCGCCGCCTTCCTGCGCCAGCGGCCAGTTGCCGGACAGCAGGCGGTAGACGGCAAGTTCCGGGCTGCTGGCGGCCGCCGACCATTCGACGGCTGCAAACTGGCTCGGGAAACGCGCGGTTTCGATGAAGGCAATGCTCATGGCTGACTCCCTGGAAAAGGCCGCACCCGCCGGTGCGGCAACGCGAAAACTCACTGGCAGGCTTCGCAGCCCGGATCGTCGATGGCGCAGAAGCGCACGTCTGTGGCGGCTGGCGGCAGTTCCGCCTGGTTGTCCGCACTGGCAGACCCCGGTGCCTGCGGCTGGAGCTGCCGTGCGCCCGTCTGCATGGCGCCGCTCATCGCGATGCCATTACTGCCCACATCGGAGGACACCGCGTTCAGCTTGCCGGCCTTGATGGTCGACTTTTCGGCATGGGTGGCGGCCATGGTGCGCAGGTAGTAGGTGGTCTTGAGGCCGCGCAGCCAGGCCAGGGTGTAGGTGTCGTGCAGCTTCTTGCCGCTGGCGCCGGCGATGTAGATGTTCAGGCTTTGTGCCTGGTCGATCCACTTCTGGCGGCGCGAGGCGGCTTCGACCAGCCATTGCGGCTCCACCTCGAACGCGGTGGCGTACAGGGCCTTGAGGTCTTCCGGCACGCGGTCGATCTGGCGCAGCGAGCCGTCGAAGTGTTTCAGGTCCATCACCATCACTTCGTCCCACAGGCCCAGGCGCTTGAGGTCGCGCACCAGCGCGGCATTGATGATGGTGAACTCGCCGCTCAGGTTGCTCTTGACCGACAGGTTGCCGAAGCAGGGCTCGATCGAGGCATCGACGCCGATGATGTTGCTGATGGTGGCCGTGGGCGCAATCGCCACGCAGTTGGAGTTGCGCATGCCGTGCTGGCGGATGCGCTCGCGCAGGGCCTCCCAGTCCAGCGTGCTGCTGCGGTCCACTTCGACGTAGCCGCCGCGGGCCTGCTCCAGCAGGGTCAGGCTGTCCAGCGGCAGGATGCCCTGGTCCCAGAGCGAGCCGCGGTAGCTGCTGTAGCGGCCACGCTCCTCGGCCAGCGCGCTGGAAGCCTCGTAGGCGTAGTAGCAGATGGCTTCCATGGACTGGTCGGCAAATTGCACCGCTGCATCGCTGGCGTAGGGCACGCGCAGCGCGTACAGCGCATCCTGGAAGCCCATCAGGCCCAGACCGACCGGGCGGTGGCGCAGGTTGGAATCGCGCGCCTTCTTCACGGCGTAGTAGTTGATGTCGATCACGTTGTCGAGCATGCGCATCGCAGTGGCGATGGTCTTGCGCAGCTTGGCGTGGTCTAGTTCCTTGCCCTTGGCGCCGTCCGCGAGGTGCTGCAGCAGGTTGACCGAGCCCAGGTTGCAGACGGCGATCTCGTTGTCGTTGGTGTTGAGCGTGATCTCGGTGCACAGGTTGCTGGAGTGCACCACGCCCACGTGCTGCTGCGGGCTGCGCACGTTGCAGGCATCCTTGAAGGTGATCCAGGGATGGCCGGTTTCGAACAGCATGGACAGCATCTTGCGCCACAGGTCCACCGCGGGCAGGGTCTTGCTCGGGCTGATTTCGCCGCGTGCCGCTTTCTCTTCGTAGGCGACGTAGGCCTGTTCAAAGTCGGCGCCGAACTTGTCGTGCAGGTCGGGCACGCTGGAAGGCGAGAATAGCGTCCATTGGCCTTTTTCCATCACGCGGCGCATGAACAGGTCGGGAATCCAGTTGGCGGTGTTCATGTCATGCGTGCGGCGGCGGTCGTCGCCGGTGTTCTTGCGCAGCTCCAGAAACTCCTCGATGTCCAGATGCCAGCTTTCCAGGTAGGTGCAGACTGCGCCCTTGCGCTTGCCGCCCTGGTTGACGGCCACGGCCGTGTCGTTTACCACCTTGAGGAAAGGCACCACGCCCTGCGATTCGCCGTTGGTGCCCTTGATGTGGCTGCCGAGGGCGCGCACACGCGTCCAGTCGTTGCCCAGGCCGCCGGCGAACTTGGAGAGCAGCGCGTTTTCCTTGATGGCTTCGTAGATGCCGTCCAGGTCGTCCGGCACCGTCGTGAGGTAACAGCTCGAAAGCTGCGAGCGGCGCGTGCCGCTGTTGAACAGCGTGGGCGTGCTGCTCATGAAGTCGAACGAGGACAGCACCTCGTAGAACTCGATGGCGCGTGCCTCGCGCTCGATTTCGTTCAGCGCCAGGCCCATGGCCACGCGCATGAAGAAGGCCTGCGGCAGTTCGATACGGCGCTTTTTCACGTGCAGGAAGTAGCGGTCGTACAGGGTCTGCAGGCCGAGGTAGTCGAACTGGTCGTCGCGCTCGGGCTTGAGGGCGGCGCCGAGCTGCTTCAGGTCGAACTGCAGCATCTTTTCGTCGAGCAGTTCGGCCTCTACGCCCTCTTTGATGAATTGCGGGAAGTAGTCCGCATAACGCATGGCCAGCTGCTCGCGCGTAACTTCCTCGCCCAGCACTTCGCGTGCCATGGTATGCAGCAACAGGCGGGCGGTGACGTAGGTGTAGTCGGGGTCGAGCTCGATCCTGGTGCGTGCGGCCAGGATGGCGGCCTTGTGCACTTCGGCCAGCGGCACACCATCGTAGAGGTTGCGCACGGTTTCGCTGATGATGACGTCGGGCTGCACGTCGGCGCCGAGGCCGGTGCAGGCGGTGCTGATCAGGGTGCGCAGCGCGGCTTCGTCCAGCGGGGTGCGGATGCCGTTGTCCAGCACGTGCAGCACGGGCGCAGGGGCCACGGCCTGTTGTTGCGCCTGCTGCTGGGCGCGCTCCTGCGCACGCTTTTCGCGGTACAGCACATAGGCGCGGGCCACCTCGTGGTAGTCGCTGCGCATCAGCTGCAGCTCTACCTGGTCCTGCACGTCCTCGATGTGGAAGGTGCCGCCGTTGGGGCGCGAGCGCAGCAGCGCCTTGACCACGCCCTGCGTGAGCTGCTCGACCACCTCGCGCACAGTGCTGGAGGCAGCGCCCTGCGAACCATGCACGGCCAGGAAGGCCTTGGTCATGGCAACGGCGATCTTCTGCGGCTCGAACGGCACCACGGCGCCGTTGCGGCGAATGATCTGGTAGTGGGCGTAAGGGGAGTCGCTGCTGGCTTTGGGGGCGCCATGCACCGGCTGGAACGGCGTGGCTGCGGCGAACGTGCTGGGAGCGAGGGTGGCGGACATCGGGACTTCCTGCTGGGAGCGGCCGGCGCAACGGCTGCGGAGAATGGGGGCTGCTTGCCCTACCGGGACGGCACCCGGATTGCACTGCGCTGCAAGGGTGCCGCGCCCTGCCCTCGCCGCCTGTCGCCCTGTCTGGCGGAGGTGCGCGGCTGGTTGAGTGGAAAGCGCGTGAGGGGAATCATAACCACATATCTAGTGTCGATCATAGATAGAAACGCTATTGGTGGTGTTTTTGACTGTTTTTTGGACAAAACAGGGCCGCCCTCTCTCCCACGTGGAAAGCGCTTGCCTCAAAATAGGGGGAGGCGCTGAAACAGGCTGTGTACAAGGGGGCGCACAGGCGTCAGCAGGCCCGTGCAGTGCGGCTTTTTCTGCGCAGATCAGGGCTTGATTACTCTGAAATTTCAGGGTGCAACTTGCTCAGGAAACCATTCCCGCGGCCAGTGCGTGAGCTGCTGCAGCCGCGGCCAGTCGAAGCCGGGACCGGGGTCCTGCTTGCGGCCGGGTGCGATGTGTTCGTGGCCGGCCACATGGGCCAGCGGGTACTGCAGGCGGATGGCTTCGCCAAGTTCGGCCAGCGCCTGGTACTGGGCCGGCTCGAAGGTATCGCCTTCCAGACCTTCCAGCTCCACGCCGATGGAATCGTCATTGCAGTTGCTGCGTTCGCGCCAGCAGGAGGGACCTGCGTGCCAGGCGCGGTCATCGCAGCTGACGAACTGCCACAGGCTGCCGTCGCGCCGGATCAGGAAATGGCTGGACACTTCCAGCCCGCGGATCTGCTGGAAGTAGGGATGGGCGTCCCAGTCGAGCGTGTTGGCGAACAGCTGCAGCACTTCGGGGCCACCGTACTGCCCCGGTGGCAGGCTGATGGAATGCACGACCAGCAGGTCGATGCACGCGCCTTGCGGGCGCGGGCCGAAGTTGGGCGAGGGCTGATGGGCGGCGTGGCGATACCAGCCGCGGTTCCACAGAGGCTGTCTCATGCGGCCGCCTTGGGGATGCCTGCTGCCGGAGTCAGGCGCTCCGCAGGGGTCTGGGGAGCTGCCAGTGTATGCCGAGCCGATGGAGCCCGACGAGCAGCCGCGCTCCCTGGCGGCCTCTTCATGACGATACCCCGTTGTGTTCCGCCGGGCTGCGTGCGCCGAGGCGCGCATGCTCCTTGCTGCAGAACCATTGGCCGTCATGCTGCACCCCGTCCTGCCGCACCACGTGCACACCGCAGTGGGCACAGCGCACCGTGGCCTGCGGCACGCGCGGCGCCTGCGCGGCACGGCGCTCGCGCAAGGCATCCTTGCGGTTGCTGTTCCAGATCCAGAAGGCGATCGCGACGACCGCCAGCACCACCAGGTATTTCATCGCTGTGTTCGGGTTGGCTGCTGACTGCGTGCGGCAATGCACGGGCTCACAGCGGGGTAAGGGAATGACGGTGCAATGCCGCGCACACCCGCTACGGGAAATGGTGCGTCGGCAGGCAGGACTTGGCGCCAGTGCGGCGCATGCGACAGATGATCAGCCACGGTGCAGCACCACCTCCAGCATGAAGTGGTAGCCTACATAGCTCAGCAGCAACAGGCCGGCACCGGCATACACCATGCGCACCGCACGCTGACCGCGCCAGCCCAGGCTGTGGCGGCCCCAGAGCAGGGCCGCGAACACCACCCAGGACAGCAGGGAGAAAATGGTCTTGTGGCTCCAGCGCCAGTGGCTGCTGGTGACTGCGCCATACAGGTGCTCGCTGTAGAACCAGCCCTGCAGGATAGTGATGGTAAGCAGCACGAAGCCCAGCGTGACGAAGCGGAAGGTGAGCCGTTCGAGCGTGAGCAGGGGCAGCATCTTCGGCCCCTCGTCAGCGCTTTCGTCTCGCAGCAGGGCCGGGCCTTCGCGCATGCGGGCTTCGGCGCGCGTCATCAGCCAGGCGTGCCAGACCGCGACGGCAAACAGGCCGTAGGAAGCCAGCCCCAGCGCGAGGTGCAGCGGCAGCAATTCGGAAGTGGCGGACTTGAGCGGCGATCCGGGAAACAGCCAGGCCAGCAGCACGGTAACCGCGCCGGTGACGGCCAGTCGCCAGCGCAACTGCATCAGCGGGTAGTTGATGCTTTCGACCGCATAGGCCAGCAAGGCCAGCCAGGCCGTCATCGACAGGGCCGGGCCGAAACCGAAGCGCGGCGGACTGGTCAGCCCGAGGCCGATCACTACGGCATGCAGCAGGGCCGCCACGCCGAGCAGGACGGCGCCGGTGCGGCTCAGCTTCGCCCGCCCATGACACACACCCGCTGCAGCCAGATAGGCGGCCGCGCTGGCAAAGGTCAATATGGGGACGTAAGACTGGGCACTGGCTACAATCATGGACTACAGTTTATCTTCTCCGGCCATGGCTTGTAGCGGATGGGTTTGCTCCGTGTCAAATCCCCGCCGACTGCCCGCCGCCTCGCCTGGCCGTACACCCCCTTCCGAAAGCGCCCTGCCCCATGGCTTCCGCACTCACCGACAAACTCTCGCGCCTCGTCAAGAACCTGAGCGGCCAGGCGCGCATCACCGAAAGCAACGTGCAGGACATGCTGCGCGAGGTGCGCATGGCCCTGCTCGAGGCCGACGTGGCGCTGCCGGTGGTGAAGGACTTCATTGCCCGCGTCAAGGACAAGGCCATGGGCCAGGAGGTGCTGGGCTCGCTCAAGCCGGGCCAGGCGCTGGTCGGCATCGTCAACCGCGAGCTGGCCGCCACCATGGGCGAGGGCATCAGCGACCTGAACCTGTCGGTGCAGCCGCCGGCGGTGATCCTGATGGCGGGTCTGCAGGGTGCCGGTAAAACCACGACGACCGGCAAGCTGGCCAAATACCTGATCGAGAAGCGCAAGAAGAAGGTGCTGACGGTGTCCGGCGACGTGTACCGCCCGGCCGCCATCGAGCAGCTCAAGACCGTGACGCAACAGGTGGGGGCCGAGTGGTTCCCCAGCTCGCCCGACCAGAAACCGGTGGACATTGCCCGCGCGGCGCTGGACTATGCGAAGAAGCATTACATCGACGTGCTGCTGGTGGATACGGCCGGTCGTCTGGCCATCGACGAAGCGCTGATGGCCGAGATCAAGGCGCTGCACGGCGCCGTCCATCCAGTGGAAACGCTGCTGGTGGTGGATGCCATGCAGGGCCAGGATGCGGCCAATACCGCCAAGGCCTTCAAGGAAGCGCTGCCGCTCACCGGCGTGGTGCTGACCAAGCTGGATGGTGACTCGCGCGGTGGTGCAGCGCTGTCGGTGCGCAAGATTGCCGATGCGCCGATCAAGTTCGCCGGTATCAGCGAGAAGATGGACGGTCTGGAGCAGTTCGACGCCGAACGCCATGCCGGCCGCATCCTGGGCATGGGCGATATCGTGGCGCTGGTGGAACAGGTCACTTCCGGCGTGGATATGGAGGCTGCTCAGAAGCTGGCGGCCAAGGTCAAAAAGGGCGACGGCTTCGACCTGAACGACTTCCTCGGCCAGCTGCAGCAGATGAAGCAGATGGGCGGCCTGTCCAGCCTGATGGACAAGCTGCCCACGCAGATCACCGCCAATGCCAAGCCCGGCGATCTGGACCGTGCCGAGAAGGACATCAAGCGCAAGGAAGGCATCATCTGCAGCATGACGCCTCAGGAGCGCAAGAAGCCCGAGCTGATCAAGGCCACGCGCAAGCGCCGCATTGCGGCCGGCGCCGGTGTGCAGGTGCAGGAAGTGAACCGGCTGCTCAAGGAATTCGAGCAGATGCAGGAGATGATGAAAAAGATGAAAGGCGGCGGGCTGATGAAGATGATGCGCCGCATGGGGGGCATGAAGGGGCTGGGTGGGCTTGGAGGCCTGGGAGGCGGTGGCTTTCCTGGGGGCGGCTTCCCTCCTGGAGGAGGCTTGCCTCGCTGAAGCCTCTTGGTACGTTAGAGGCGGAATAGAAAATGCCGGCAAGTAGCCGGCATTTGTTTTTCTGCATGCTGGCGCGGCAAGAACCACGCCATCAGTCAAGCTGCCTTAATTCGGCGGATCGCGGTGGCGCGTGTTGGACACCGCCGTCAGGATGCCGATGCCCAGCAGGACCACGGCGCCGATGATGATGTAGAGCTGCGGTACGCCAGCCACCGTTGCGCCCCAGGCGAGGCCGCCGATGACAATCAGGAAGCCGATCATGTAGAGCAGGAAGGACATGTTGTTTCTCCTTGAAGTGCTTGCATGTCCTGCATTGTGATCAGCCCTGCCAGGGTGCCCTATCGGCCGGTTACTGCATCGCGCGTCAGTGCGGTCCGACACGGTCGCCTTTCAGCGACCGTGCTGTTGAAGACCCTTCCCAAGCCCGCTCAAGGCTTCGCAAAGGCGGAATATGGGCGCTTCTGGCTGACCGGGGCAAAGTCCAGCTTGCCGCCTTTCCATTGCAAGGGGCGCCAGCAAACCTCTGCCTCGGCACGCGAACGGAACTGCGTCTGACCGCACAGCGGCCCGCCTACGCCCAGCCAGACGCGCGCGGTTTGCCCGCTTCGCTCCAGGTAAACGCCCGACACGCCGTGGGTGAAGGCCTGCTTGGCAGAGCCGGCCGCATCGCTGACATAGACGCTGACGGAAGCTCCGCCGGATCCCCCGGAGAAGTGCGAAGCCGCACCATCGCAGTCGAACTCGCCTTCATTGATCACGTAGTCCGCCCGGCCATCGCCGGTGATGTCGGCAGTCTGCAGCAGGCGCGGTGAGCGCTCCGGACGCCCTCCCACGTCCTTGCACTGGGCTCGCATGTCGGCAATGTGGGCCTTGACAGGGGCTGGCAGAGCGGGAGCCGCCATGGCCGCGGAAGCGCCCAGTCCCAGCCCCCATACCGTCAACAACAACCCGCTCGCCCATTGATTTTTGCGCATGAGCATCTCCTTGGAAATAAATTGTTTGAATTATATTGGCACTACTGTGTAAATTGAACGGGCGTTTTTCGTCATATAGATAGACATAAAGATCAAGGTCTTCTGACGTTTTCCGGAGTAACCGCTCTCTGGATTCCATCTGGGCCCCTTCTCGCCGCTGAGCCCGCCCAAGGCCGGCCAGCTGGTCACGGTGCGCTAGGACGGGTTGCCCGGCGCCCGTCCGGTGACGGTGAATTTCCGCTGACGGATTGCGCTGAAATATAACGAAACACAGCGAAACCCCGCCGAGATGACCGCGGCGGGATGCCCCGGCACCATGGAAGCATGTTCCACCCTCTCCTGAAGGAGCTTCCATGAAACCCTGGATCAAACGCATCGTGCTGGGCTTTGCCGGCATCACCCTCGTCGTTGGCGGCCTGACGGCCTGCGGCGTTTCCCGCTATCACGGCACGGGCAGCATGAGCGAGGCCGACGCCACCGCCTGGCGAGCCAAGCAGATCGAACGTGTGGCCGATCGCCTGGATCTGGATGCCGCGCAGAAAGCCAAGCTCGCCGCCCTGGGCGAAATGATGGCGCTGCAGCGCAAGGCCCTGCGCGGCAATGCGGACAACCCGCGTGCCGAATTCCAGGCGCTGATTGCCGGCCCGAAGTTCGACCGCACCGCGGCCCAGAATCTGGTGCAGCAAAAGACCGACGCCATCCGCGCCGGCAGCCCGCAGGTGATTGCCGCCATGGGCGACTTCTATGACAGCCTGCGCCCCGAGCAGCAGCAGAAGGTGCGCGATTTCATGCAGAAGCAGAAGCGCTTTCGCCGCATGTAAGGCAGGGCATCATGGAAAACGCAAGCATGCAACGCCATAGTTCCCGCATCATCGCCCTGCACTGGCTCACGCTGGCGCTGCTCGGCGGTGCCTTCGTCCTCGGCAAGGCCGTCACGCAGGCTCGCGAAAGCGGCAGTGTCACCTTGACCGATTACCAGTGGCATCTGGTGGCGGGCCTGCTGGTGCTGGCCGCCACTGCGCTGCGCCTGTTCTTTCGCCGGCGCGACGGCGTGCCGGCTCCGGCGCTGCAGCCGCGTCTGTACCAGGCGCTGACGCGCTGGGTGCATCGTGGCCTGTACGCAGTGCTGATCCTGGTGCCGCTGAGCGGCATGGCCACGGTGCGCAGCAGCGCCATCGGCCAGGCCCTGTCTGCCGGCAATGCCGCGCTGCTGCCGGCCAGCCTGCAAAGGGTGACCATGCTGGGTGTGCACAAGACGCTGATCGGCGTGCTGGTGCTGCTGGTGACGCTGCATGTGCTGGCGGCGCTCAAGCACCAGTTCGTCAATCGCGACCGCCTGCTGGCTCGCATGGGGCTGGGACGTCCCTGAGCGTGTGTGCGGTGTCACAATGAGCGCCATGGCACGCATCCTGCTGATCGATGACGATACGGATCTGGGGCCGCCGCTGGCGGCCTATTTCCGTCGCTTCGGCCTGGAGCTGGTGCAGGCATTTGCGCCCTCCGAAGGGCTTGGCTTGCTGCGTTCCGGCGGCTTCGATGCTGCCATTCTCGACGTGATGCTGCCGGAAATGGACGGTTTCGAACTGTGCCGCACCATCCGGCGCGAGAGCGATCTGCCGATCGTGATGCTGACGGCACGCGGTGATGTGATGGACAGGGTGGTCGGGCTGGAGCTGGGGGCGGATGACTATCTGCCCAAGCCGTTCGAGCCGCGCGAACTGGTGGCGCGCTTGCAGACCGTGCTGCGGCGCCTGCGTGTACCCGCGCCCGCTTCGGCTGCTTTGGAGGGTCCGTTGCGTTTCGAGGGGCTGGAAGTCGATCCCGTCACACGCACGGCAAAACGTCAGGGCGAGCCGCTGGAACTGACCAGTACCGAGTTCGACCTGCTTTTGCTGCTGGCCCGCGCGCCGGCGAAAGTGCACAGCCGGGACGATATCCTGGCCGCGCTGCGCGGACACGATGCCGACCTGTACACCCGCGCGGTGGACATCGTGGTGAGCCGCCTGCGCAAGAAGCTGGAACCGCTCGACTGCATTCGTACTGTGCGTCATGCAGGCTATTCGCTGGCGCTGCCACCCTTGCCGCAGGTGTCGCCATGAAATCTGCCTCGCCTGCTCCCGGCGCGACATCCGCAACTCCTCCTTCTTCAGGCCCCTCAAACGTGTCCGGTCGCCCCTGGCTGCGCTGGCGCCACTCGCTGCGGCTGCGGCTGGTATTGCTGTTCCTGCTGCTCGGTCTGGCCATTGCCGCCGTGTTTGTCAGCGGTATCCGCAAGGGCTTCAACCAGGGCTGGGAGAACGCCGTGCGCCCGCTGGCGATGGACTATGTGGATCGCCTTGCGGCAGAGATCGGCAGCCCGCCCGACGTGGTGCGTGCGCAGGCGCTGGCGCAGAAGTTGCCGATCGCCATCCATATCAGCGGGCCGGTCACCAATTGGGATTCCCAGCCCCAGCGCGAACGCCGTTTCGGGCCGCGCAACGAGCGCGATGCCTCGCTGTTCACGCGGCAGACGGCGGACGGGCATCGCATCGTGTTCCGACTGAGTTTCCCCGGAGCACGGGCAGATGGGCCGCCGCCGATCCTCTGGTACACCCTCGCGGCGCTGCTGCTGCTGACGGCGCTGGCCTACTGGCGCGTGCATCGCATGCTGCTGCCGCTGCAGGGCATCAGCGCGGGAGCAAGGCGCTTCGGTACGGGCGATTTCGCTACACCGATTGCCACCGGAAACGGGCGCGGCGCTGACGAACTGACAACCCTGGCGCAAGATGTGAACGGCATGGCTGACAACCTGCGCCACATGCTGGACGCGCGACGCGACCTGTTGCTCGCGGTGAGTCATGAACTGCGCAGCCCGCTGACCCGCGCGCGGCTCAATATGGAATTGCTGCCCGAGCCGGATGATGCCGAAGCGCGCGCCGCACACAGCGCGCTGTTGCGCGATCTCGCCCTGATGCGCGACCTGATCCAGGATCTTCTGGAGAGCGAGCGCCTGTCCAATCCCCATGCGCTGCTGCAGCGCGAACCCACCGATCTGGCGCTACTGGCCCGCAGTGCAGTGGCCGAAATGGCACGTGCACAGCCGGCCGCGGCGGCAATTGCAGTCAACGCCGACTCACAGCTGCCGCTACTCGATCTGGATCGCACCCGCATGCAGCTGCTGCTGCGCAACCTGCTGGACAATGCGCTGCGGCACAGTCCGCCTGGCACGGCGCCGACTGTATCGATTTCGCGCGACGAGGGCCACAAAGTCGTGCTGGAAGTGCGCGACTACGGCAATGGCGTGCCCGAGACGCAATTGCCGCATCTGGCACAGGCCTTCTACCGCCCCGATAGCGCACGACAGCGCAGCAGCGGTGGCGTCGGACTTGGGCTCTATCTCTGTCGGCTGGTGGCGGAGGCACACGGCGGACAGTTTGCGATACGCAATGCAAACCCCGGGCTGGCCGTGCGCATCACCCTGCCGATCAACTCCTGAGCGGCAGGCTGCCGTCGTCAGAGGATGGCCTGCAAGCCCTTGTCGGCAATGATGTTCAGCAGCTTGAGGGCCGGGCCGGAGGGATGGGTTTCGCCTTGCTCCCACTTGCGCACCGTCGATGCAGAGGTATGCAGATGGAGCGCAAATACGGGCTGGCTGAATTTCAATGTTTCGCGCAAGCGCTTGATGTCGGCCGCGCCAAACTGCCGAACAGGAGCCGGACAAATCGCGTCGAACTCTCGCATGGTTACCTTGTCGATCGCTCCCGCTTGCTGCAACGCGGCCAGGTCGCCACGCAGCGATTCAATGATCTTGCTCACAATGCACCTCCAACAACACGCCTGCCTTGAGCGCTTTCGTCAACGCTTCCGCAGAGAGCTCCAGAAACACCTTGCCGGCAAACTGCAGCGCCTTGCGCTCCTCCTGCGTCACGTTTGCCTTGTCGCTCTTGAAAAGAAAGCCCCCAAGATCCGCATCCACCAAACCAAGCTCCATCTCCTCCACGGCCCTGCACAGCGCCGTATCCGGGAGCCTCTCGCTCGATTGCCATCGTGCAAAGTCTTTTCTTTTGAGGACAGCAATCTGCCTGCCAGAAGTGTACCCGATACGGGTATATTTATCCATTGGCTGAATTCCAGGTAAAGATGACTCGGGCCGGGATCGATTCGTCGTGCACTACTCCCAGCGGCACACGATTGGGGCCTTTTTCGACCGAAATTCTAGAACCAATATATTACTTTTATTTTCTCTACCCCTTCCATCAGCACGCCACTCAACAAAAAAAGGGCCGCGTACCAACGCGGCCCGAAGGAGGGATGCAATGAAGAAACCAAATCAATAATCAGCGCGGCAGGTCGCTCGAACCCATCAGGTACTGGTCGATGGCTCGCGCAGCCTGGCGGCCTTCGCGGATCGCCCACACCACCAGCGACTGGCCACGGCGCGCATCACCCGCAGCAAACACGCCCTTGACGTTGGTGGCGTAGCCGCCCTCTTCCTCGGTCGTGGCCTTGGCATTGCCGCGCGCATCGAGCGCCACGCCAAAGGATTGCAGCAGCGACGCCACCGGATTCACGAAGCCCATGGCCAACAGCACCAGATCGGCCTTGAGCACCTGCTCGCTGCCGGGCACTTCGGTCATCTTGCCGTCGGTCCAGTCCAGGCGCACGGTCTTGACTGCCACCACGCGGCCCTTGTCCTTGCCGGTGCCGGCGATGAATTCCTTGGTGGCGATGGCAAATTCGCGCGTGCAACCTTCGTCGTGGCTGGAGCTGGTGCGCAGCTTGATCGGCCAGTAGGGCCAGGTCAGCGGGCGGTTTTCTTCCACCGGCGGCTGGGCCAGCAGTTCGAACTGGGTGACGCTGGCGGCGCCGTGGCGGTTGCTGGTGCCCACGCAGTCGCTGCCGGTGTCGCCGCCGCCGATCACGATCACGTGCTTGCCATCGGCGCGCAGTTGCTTGGCCAGTTTGTCGCCGGCGTTGACCTTGTTCTGCTGCGGCAGGAATTCCATGGCGAAATGCACGCCGTCCAGCTCGCGGCCCGGCACGGGCAGGTCGCGGCTCTGCTCGGAACCGGCGGCGATCAGCACCGCGTCATAGTCCTTCTGCAGTTGCCTGGCGCTGACGGTTTCCTTGGCCCAGTTGGTGACCTTGCTGTCCTTGGGCCAGTCGCCCACCACCACGCCGCGGCGGAATTCCACGCCCTCGGCCTGCATCTGCTCGATGCGGCGGTCGATGTGGGATTTTTCCATCTTGAAGTCGGGGATGCCGTAGCGCAGCAGGCCACCGACGCGGTCGTTCTTCTCGAACACCGTCACCTTGTGGCCGGCGCGCGCCAGTTGCTGGGCCGCGGCCAGACCAGCCGGGCCGGAGCCGACGATGGCGACTTTCTTGCCCGTCTTGTGCGCAGCCGGTTGCGGCTTGACCCAGCCTTTTTCCCAGGCCTTGTCGATGATGGCGTGCTCGATCGACTTGATGCCGACCGGCGCTGCATCGATGTTCAGCGTGCAGGCTGCTTCGCACGGCGCCGGGCAGATGCGGCCGGTGAAGTCCGGGAAGTTGTTGGTGCTGTGCAGCACCTCGATGGCCGCCTGCCAGTCGCCTTCATAGACCAGATTGTTGAAATCCGGAATGATGTTGTTGACCGGGCAGCCGTTGTTGCAGAACGGCGTGCCGCAGTCCATGCAGCGCGCTGCCTGGACCTTGGCCTGCTTGTCGTCCAGACCGATGACGAATTCCTTGTAGTGCTTGAGGCGTTCGGCCACGGGCTTGTAGCCCTCTTCCAGACGCTCATACTCCATGAAGCCGGTGATTTTTCCCATGATCGTGTTCCGTTATAGCTAGTGACTGTTCAGGGTCGGTTCAGGATTCAGTTCGCCTTTTTGGCGACGGGCTTATTGACGGCAGCAGGCTTGGCTGCGGCTTTCGCCGTGCGCTTGGGCGCTGCAGCGGCTGCCTTCGCGGCCACCGGCTTGGCGGCATCGGCCTTGGCCGTAGCCGTCTGGCCCGGCGCACGGCGCACGGCAGTCTTGCGGGTCGCTTTCGGCGGCTCGACTTCGGTGTGGATGGCCGCAGAAGCCGACACCAGCGAGTCGTCCGGGATACCGCCCTTGCCGGCGTCGGTCTTGCCCTTGGCGTGGATCTCGGCCAACGCGCGCTTGTACTCGGTCGGGAACACCTTCACGAATTTCGGCAGGCTGGCTTCCCAGTTCTCGAGCAGGTCGCGGGCGCGGCGGCTGCCGGTCCAGCGGCTGTGGTCCAACAGCAGTTTTTTCAGCTGTTCTTCGTCGCTCTGGCCGCGGTGCCATACGCCCACATCGACCGTAGCCTTCTGCTGTGCGGCGCTCAGCACCGGCTCCAGCGTCACCATGGCGGTGTTGCAGCGGCTGGCGAACTGGCCGTCCTCGTCATAGACGTAGGCCACGCCGCCGCTCATGCCGGCCGCGAAGTTGCGGCCGGTCTTGCCCAGCACGGCAACAGTGCCGCCGGTCATGTATTCGCAGCCATGGTCGCCCGTGCCTTCCACCACCGCAGTCGCACCAGACAGGCGCACGGCAAAGCGCTCGCCCGCCACGCCGGCAAAGTAGGCTTCACCCGTGGTGGCACCGTACAGCACGGTGTTGCCCACGATGATGTTCTCGGCCGCCACGCCCGGGAATTCCAGGCTCGGGCGCACCACCACACGGCCGCCGGAGAGGCCCTTGCCGGTGTAGTCGTTGGCTTCGCCGATCAGGCTCAGCGTGATGCCCTTGCACAGGAAGGCGCCGAAGCTCTGGCCGCCCGTACCCTCGAGCTGGATGTGGATGGTGTCATCCGGCAGGCCCTCGGGGTGCACCTTGGTCACCGCGCCGGACAGCATGGCGCCGACGGTGCGGTTCACGTTGCGGGCGTGCTCGATGAACTTGACCTTCTCGCCCTTCTCGATGGCAGGCTTGCACTTGCGGATCAGGGTTTGATCGAGTGCTTTCTCCAGACCGTGCTCCTGCGTTTCGGCGTGCAGGCGGGCCACTTCGGCCGGCACCTGCGGCTGGGCGAACAGGCGGCTGAAATCCAGGCCGCTGGCCTTCCAGTGTGTCAGGCCCTGCTGCATGTCGAGCAGGTCGCTGCGGCCCACCAGGTCTTCGAACTTGCGGATGCCGAGCTGGGCCATGATCTGGCGCACTTCCTCGGCCACAAAGAAGAAGTAGTTGACCACATGCTCGGGCTTGCCGCTGAACTTGGCGCGCAGCACCGGGTCCTGCGTGGCCACGCCCACCGGGCAGGTGTTGAGGTGGCACTTGCGCATCATGATGCAGCCTTCCACCACCAGCGGCGCGGTGGCAAAGCCCACTTCGTCGGCGCCCAGCAGCGCAGCAATCGCCACGTCGCGGCCGGTCTTCATCTGGCCGTCGGCCTGCACGCGCACACGGCCGCGCAGGCGGTTCAGCACCAGCGTCTGCTGGGTTTCGGCCAGGCCGATTTCCCAGGGGCCGCCAGCGTGCTTGATGGAGCTCCAGGGCGAAGCGCCGGTACCGCCGTCGTGGCCGGCGATCACCAGATGGTCGGCCTTGCACTTGGTCACGCCGGCAGCAATCGTGCCCACGCCCACTTCGCTCACCAGCTTCACGCTGATGTCGGCATGCGGCGCCACGTTCTTCAGGTCGTGAATCAGCTGGGCCAGATCCTCGATCGAGTAGATGTCGTGGTGCGGCGGCGGCGAAATCAGGCCGACGCCCGGCACGCTGTGGCGCAGGAAGCCGATGTAGTCGCTCACCTTGCCGCCCGGCAGCTGGCCACCCTCGCCCGGCTTGGCGCCCTGGGCCATCTTGATCTGAATCTGGTCGGCGCTGCTCAGGTATTCGGCCGTGACGCCGAAACGGCCCGACGCCACCTGCTTGATCTTGCTGCGCAGGCTGTCGCCGGCCTGCACCGCGATGTCGGCCTCGACCTTGTCTTCACCGATGATGGCGCCGAGCGTGGTGGCCTGCTTGATCGGAATGCCCTTGAGCTCGTTGCGGTAACGCGCCGGGTCCTCGCCGCCCTCGCCGGTGTTGCTCTTGCCGCCAATGCGGTTCATGGCCAGCGCCAGCGTGGCATGCGCCTCGGTGGAGATGGAACCCAGCGACATGGCGCCAGTGGCAAAGCGCTTGACGATCTCGGCCGCGGGTTCCACTTCTTCCACGGCAATCGCCTTGGACGGATCAAACTTGAACTCGAACAGGCCGCGCAGCGTCATGTGGCGCTTGTTCTGGTCGTTGATGATCTGCGCGTATTCCTTGTAGGTGTTGAAGTTGTTGGCGCGCGTGCTGTGCTGCAGCTTGGCGATGGCGTCCGGCGTCCACATGTGCTCTTCGCCCCGGACACGCCAGGCGTATTCGCCGCCAGCCTGCAGCTGGCTGGCCAGCACCGGATCCTTGCCGAAGGCAGCCTTGTGCATGCGCAGGGCTTCCTCGGCGATCTCGAACACGCTGATGCCTTCCACGCGGCTGGCGGTGCCGGTGAAGTACTTCTGCACCGTCTCGGTGTTCAGGCCGATGGCCTCGAACAGCTGGGCGCCGCAGTAGCTCATATAGGTGCTCACGCCCATCTTGGACATGATCTTGGACAGACCCTTGCCAATCGCCTTGATGTAGTTGTAGATGGCCTTCTCGGCGCTCAGCTCGCCCGGCAGCTCCTTGTGGATGCTCTGCAGGGTTTCCATCGCCAGGTAGGGGTGCACGGCTTCGGCGCCATAGCCGGCCAGCACGGCGAAGTGGTGCACTTCGCGGGCGGAGCCGGTTTCCACCACCAGGCCGGTGGTGGTGCGCAGACCTTCACGCACCAGATGCTGGTGAATGGCGGACAGCGCCAGCAGCGCCGGCACGGCCACGCGATCGGCGCCGATGGCGCGGTCGCTGATGATCAGGATGTTGTGCTGGCCCTGCACAGTGTTGTTGCCGGCCTTGATGGCATCGACCGCTTCGGCGCACAGCGAGGCCAGCTTGGCTTCGACGCCCGCGGGGCCCCAGGCCACCGGGTAGGTGATGTCCAGCGTGTAGCTGCGGAACTTGCCCTGGGTCTCGTCGGCAATGGCGCGCAGGCGGGCCATGTCGTCAAAATCCAGGATCGGCTGGCTCACCTCCAGGCGCAGCGGCGGGTTCACCTGGTTGATGTCCAGCAGGTTGGGCTTGGGACCGATGAAGCTGACCAGCGACATCACAATCGCCTCGCGGATCGGGTCGATCGGCGGGTTGGTCACTTGCGCGAACAGCTGTTTGAAGTAGTTGTACAGCGGCTTGCTGCGGTCGGACAGCACGGCCAGCGGGCTGTCGTTGCCCATGGAGCCGATGCCTTCCTCGCCGTTGGCGGCCATGGGCGCCATCAGGAACTTGATGTCTTCCTGGCTGTAGCCGAAGGCCTGCTGCGCATCGAGCAACGACACACCGACGTTGGTCTGGCCACGCACTACCTTCTGCAGCGGCAGGTCGGCCAGGCGGATGCGCAGGTTCTCGATCCACTGCTTGTAGGGCTTGCTGTTGGCCAGTTGCGCCTTCAGTTCCTCGTCGTCGATCATGCGGCCCTGGTCCAGGTCGATCAGGAACATCTTGCCGGGTTGCAGGCGCCACTTCTTGACGATCTTGTGGTCGGGCACCGGCAGCACGCCGGATTCGGAGCCCATGATGACGAAGCCGTCATCGGTCACGCAGTAGCGCGCGGGACGCAGGCCGTTGCGGTCCAGCGTGGCGCCGATCTGGCGGCCGTCGGTGAACACCAGCGAGGCCGGGCCGTCCCAGGGCTCGAGCATGGCGGCGTGGTATTCGTAGAAGGCACGGCGGCGCGGATCCATGGTGGTGTGCTGTTCCCACGGCTCGGGAATCATCATCATCACGGCCTGGCTGATCGGGTAGCCAGCCATGGTCAGCAGTTCCAGGCAGTTGTCGAAAGTGGCGGTGTCGGACTGGCCGGCAAAGCTGATCGGGTACAGCTTCTGCAGGTCTTCGCCCAGCACCGGCGAGGACATCACGCCTTCGCGCGCCAGCATCCAGTTGTAGTTGCCCTTGACGGTGTTGATCTCGCCGTTGTGCGCCACGTAGCGGTAGGGGTGCGACAGCGGCCACTCGGGGAAGGTGTTGGTGGAGAAGCGCTGGTGCACCAGGCCCAGGGCGGAGACGCAGCGCTCGTCGTTCAGGTCGTCGTAGTACTGTCCCACCTGGTCGGCCAGCAGCAGGCCCTTGTACACCACGGTGCGGCTGCTCATGCTGGGCACATAGTATTCCTTGCTGTGCTTGAGCTTGAGGCCCTGGATGTTGGCACTGGCGGTCTTGCGGATCACGTACAGCTTGCGCTCGAGCGCGTCCTGCACGATGGTATCGGGGCCGCGGCCGACGAAGACCTGGCGGATCACCGGCTCCTTCTCGCGCACGGCGGGCGACATGGGCATGTCGCGGTTGGTCGGCACGTCGCGCCAGCCCAGCAGCACCTGGCCTTCGGCCTTGATGGCGCGCTCCATCTCCTGCTCGCAGGCCAGGCGGCTGGCGTGCTCCTTGGGCAGGAAGATCATGCCGACGCCGTATTCGCCGACCGGGGGCAGCTCCACGCCCTGCTTGGCCATCTCTTCACGGTACAGCGCATCGGGAATCTGGATCAGGATGCCGGCGCCGTCGCCCATCAGCTTGTCGGCACCGACGGCACCGCGATGGTCGAGGTTTTCCAGGATCTTGAGCGCCTGGGTGACGATGGCATGGCTCTTCTCGCCGCGGATGTGGGCCACGAAGCCGACGCCGCACGCATCATGCTCGTTGGATGCGCAGTACAGGCCGTTCTGTTCCAGATGGTTTTTTTCTGCTGTAGAGGTCATAGGAAAGTCCCGTTCAGAAAGTGGGTGGATCGGGGATCCATTTACAGATCGAAGAATACGGCAAAACCCTCTACCGTGCATCAGGAATAATTGGGGTCAGATTCCTATTCATTTCCATCCATGAAATTGTCGCCAATTAATTGGGGACATATTCAAATTGCTGTTTTTCAAGGACGATTGTGGATAGAAGCAACGATTCCGGCCCCTTCAGGTGGCGCTCACAGGCTTGGTGCGCGGTCTTCCTGCGTGTGACTTTTGCAATCTTCTGCCAGTCAATTGTTGCAGCTTCATGACGAAATCGTCCGAACCCCAGGCCCAGCCGCCCAGGGCGGCCTCCTCGAAGCGCGCGCAATCCTGTCCCGCCTCATGGCTGTGGAGCAGGTTGCGGTAGGCGCTTTCGCGCGCAAACGGCGTATTGCCCAGCTGCCAGATCTGTGCTGGGGGCGTGACCATGCGTTCGCTGCGCTCACCGGTGTAGTGAGCGCTGCTGCTCCAGGGATAGGCCTCGGGGCTGCGCGCGAGATGCTCGCGTACCGGCAGGCTGTCCAGGCAGGCCATGGCGTGCAGCAGCAGGTCCGGATCGACCACGGTATTGCGATAGCGCCCTTCCCAGAGCGTGCCGCTGCGCAGGTGGCGGTTGTTGAAGGCGCGTACGTAGGCGCGGCCCACGTCCTGCATCATGCGCGGCAGGCTCTCGGCATCCGGCGGCGTGGCCAGCAGTTGCAACTGGCCGGGCAGCAGCACCCAGGCATGCAGTCCTACACGGTGTCGCGCACTCGCCTCGCGCAGCAATTGCAGCATGCGCTCATAATCAGGCTCATCCAGAAAAATGGCCTGGCGGTTGTTACCCCGCTGGATGACGTGATGCGGATAGCCCGCCACACTCAGCCTTGCCAATCGCGCCATGCCTGTCACTCCGTTTCTGGGATGTTTTGCCACAAGAACAAGATAAAGTGTATCGCCCGGGTCTGCCCATGACACCTGTTCCCGACGCTCCCTTGCTGGTTCTGTTCAATGCAGGCGCAGGGCGCCATGCAGAGGACGATGCCGCGCGGCCCATTCGTGCCGCACTGGGGGCGTCCGGGCGCGCATTTCGCCTGATCGCGCTGGAGCCGGGCCGCACGCTGCCGCAGCAGATCCGTGCCGCCGTGCAGCAGGCCTGCGAGCAGGGCGCCATCGTGGTGGCCGCCGGCGGCGATGGCACCATCAGCACGGTGGCGCATGAGGTGGCCGGCAGCGGCTGCCTCCTGGGCGTGATTCCGCAGGGCACCTTCAACTATTTCTGCCGCGCGTATGGCATTTCTTCAGATCCCGCAGAAGCCGTGCAGCAAATGCTGGACGGCATCGTGCACGCCGTACAGGCTGGGCGGGTGAATGGCCGGCTGTTTCTGGTGAATGCGAGCGTGGGGCTGTATCCGCTGGTGCTGGAAGACCGCGAGCGCTTCAAGGCCACGCTGGGCCGCAGCCGTTTCGTTGCCGCGCTGGCGGCGCTCTACACCCTGCTGCGCCGCCCGGTGCAACTGACGCTGCGCCTGAGCGGCGAAGGCCATGACACCGTGCGCAGGACGCCCACCCTGTTCGTCGCCAACAATGCGCTGCAGCTGCAGCAAACCGGCCTGCTGGACAGCGAAGATGGGGGCGAGCCCGAGCTGCCGGCCGAACTCGACGGCCGCCTGCGCGCCGTGCTGCTGGCGCCGGTCAGCACGCCGCGCCTGTTCGGACTGGCCCTGCGCGGCGCCTTCGGAACGCTGGGCGAAGCCGACGATGCGGTGCTGCACTTTCCGTTCCAGCAACTCGACGTACAGGCGCGCGGCTATCTGGGCGGACGCCGCATCAAGGTGGCGACCGATGGCGAGGTGCACTGGATGCGCGCGCCGCTGCGCTTCGAGGTGGAGCGTGACGCACTGCAACTGATCGTGCCGACGCCGCTGCGCGCGCCGGTGGACGAGGAGCCGACCTCCCTGCTGGCCGACCTGATTCCCCAAGGCCTGTTGCAGCCGGCAGCGGCAGCAGTACAGGCCGCTAGCGGCTTGAGTCTGGCCAGCACGCCACCCCAACCCTCTGCCGGAGGCGGCGCATGAGCAGCCTGCTGCAGATCTCCGACACCCACTTCGGCACCGAACAGCCCGCCGTGCTGCAGGCCCTGCGCGCATTGGCCGAAGCCGAGCAGGTGCAGCATGTGCTGCTCGCCGGCGACATCACCATGCGCGCCCGGCGCGGCCAGTTCGCGGCCGCCCGCGCCTTCATGGACAGCCTGCCGGTGCAGACGCGCATGGCCCTGCCCGGCAACCATGACATCTCGCTGTGGTTGCCCTGGCGCCGCTTTCTGTGGCCCTATCGCCTCTTCCAGAAGTATTTCCCCACCGCCTTTGATGCCGACGGCGTGATCCACTGGGATCTGGGCCCCATCCAGCTGATCGGCGTGCGCACCACGCGGCGTTACCGGCATATCCAGGGTGAGGCTTCGCAGGCACAGATCGCCAACGTCAGCCGGCGTCTGCGCGCACTGCCCGACACGGCGCTCAAGCTGGTGGCCGTCCACCAGCCGGCGCTGGTGATCGAAGAAGAGGAGCGCAAAAACCTGTTGCGTGGCGCCGCGCACGCCAATGCGACCTGGCGCGCCGCCGGGGCACTGGGTGTGCTCGGCGGCCACATCCATGAACCGTATGTGGAGCTGATCCCGCCCGGGCCGGACGATGCGCCCGGCGCGCTCTGGGCCCTACAATCCGGCACGGCTGTTTCCGACCGCATCCGCGACAACTACCCGAATTCCGTGAATCTGCTCCGCCCTGCCACCGCCGCCCCGCAAGGCCATCTGCACAATCCCCTGCAACTGCTGGAGCCGCAATGGCAGGTCGAGCGCTGGGACTTCGACGCCAGCCTGCAGGCCTTTACCTGCGTTGCCACCACCTGGCTGCGATGAACAGCGCCCTGCCGCCCAACAGCCCCGATGCCCTGGCCACGCAGAGCGCGTTCTGGACCTCGGTGGCCCTGCAATGGGGACAGGCGCCGGGCATGGTATTCATTCTCTGGCTGCTGCTGGTGGCCGCCACCGCCTTGCCCCTCTGCGCATTCATGCAACGCGACAGCGCCATCCGCAGGCCGCTGCATGCACCGCTGGGCAGTGCCGCCATCGTCTGGATGGTGCTGGCCGCCACACTCTGGAGCGCCCTGGCCTGGCAGGTGACGCACGACGGGCCGGTCACGCGGCTGGACACCGCTCTTGCCCATACGCTCAGCCTGCACGTGCATCCGGCGCTGTTGACGTTGTTCGGTACGGTGAGCCATCTGGCGGATACCCCGGTGCTGACGGCCGCCTGCATTGTCGGTGCCGTACTCCTCGCCTGGCGCGGCGAGCGGAAGATGGCGGCGGGCTGGGTCTGGGCCATCGCAGGCAATGCCCTGCTCAACGTGATGCTCAAGCAATGGGTGGGCCGCGTGCGGCCCTCGCATGTGGAGGGCTACACCATGGCGGGCGGCCTGAGCTTTCCGAGCGGCCACAGTTCGGGTTCGCTGGTGGCCTACGGCATGCTGGCGTGGATGCTGCTGCACCTGCACCCCGGCTGGCCCTGCCGGCTACGCGTTGCCGTGCTCACCGCTGCTGCGCTGGCAGTGGCCGCCGTGGGCTACAGCCGCATCGGGCTGCAGGTGCACTATCTGACCGATGTGCTGGGCGGCTGGCTTTCCGGGAGCCTGTGGCTGGCAGGCAGCATGGGACTGGTGCGGGCGCTGGAGCGGCGCGAGAGGGCCGCCTGATCTGGGCGCCGTTCGTCCAAGCGTCTCGCACGTGTGTCAGCCAGGGATTGCGGGCGGAATGTTCGTGCGCTTGCTGTAACGCAGTCCACACGCGCCTGCCAGCGCCCCTTCGCTCACGCCCCGTCCGGGCGCTTTCGCATAATCCTTCGGTAAAAGGTATTGCGGCTGATGCCGAGCCGGCGCGCTGCGAGCGAGAGATTGCCCTCTGCCTCGCGCAAAGCCTGCTCCATCACGTCACGCGTGTACTGCGCCAGCGGCACGCAACCCGCGCGCAGGCGAGATAATTCGCCCTCCTCGATGACTGGCGTTCGTGTTGTGGCAAAACCCGGGTCGGCGCTCCGGCGATGTCCGTATGGCATATCCTGTGGCGCGCCAGCGCCCGGGGCCTGCCGCGCCTCCTGCAGCTCCTGCACCAGATCGTCCGGCAGGTGCTCCATGCCGATCACGCAGGCATCATCGAGCAGCGCCACCGTGGTGCGCAGCGTGTTGTCGAGCTGGCGCAGATTGCCTGGCCAGGGATGCTGGCGCAGCACGCGCGCCAGCTCCGGATCCAGTTCGATCGCACGATGCGGCGCATGCCGTTGCAGCATGCGCTGCACCAGCACATCCCAGTCGCTGCGCTGGCGCAGCGCCGGCAGATGCAGGGTCAATCCATTCAGGCGCCAGTACAGGTCGGCACGGAAACGCCCTGCAGCCACCTCTTCCTTCAGGTCGCGGTGCGTGGCACACACCAGCGCAAAATCCACCGCCACCGGCTGGCCACCCCCCAGCGGCACTACCTGACGCTCCTGCAACACGCGCAGCAGCCGCGTCTGCATGGCCAGCGGCATATCGCCGATCTCGTCCAGAAACAGCGTGCCTCGGTGCGCCTGGCGAATGCTTCCCGGCGCGCCCTCGCGCCGCGCACCGGTGTAGGCGCCAGGAGCATAGCCGAACAGCTCGGCCTCGATCAGATTTTCCGGCAAGGCCGCGCAATTCACCGCCACAAAGGCCTGCTCACGCCGCTGGCTGCTGGCGTGGATGGCCTTGGCCAGCACCTCCTTGCCCGAACCGGATTCGCCATGCAGCAGCACGGCAATCGGCTTGTCCAGCACCTTGCGCGCCTTCTCCAGCACGCCGTGCCAGGCTGCATCGCCGGTATCCAGCGCCTGCAACGCATCCGGCTCGCGGCTGATGCTGCGGCTCGGCATATCCAGCGTGGCCGCACGCGACCAGCCCTGTTCCACCCGCACATGCAGCACCGGCACCGCAGGCGCGCTCAGGCAGCGCAGCCGCAAGGGCGCCGGGCTGCGATGGCTGGCGCGCAGCAAGTGTTCGCGGTCCGCGTCCACCACCTGCTCCAGCCGCACCCGACCCAGCTGACTGGCACGCAGGTTGAGCAATGCCAGCGCCGCCTGGTTGGCACCCACCAGCACGCCTTCTTCCGACAGTGCCAGCACACCCTCGGCCAGCGTGCCGATGCCTTCGGCCAGCGGATGCACGTGCAGCCGCATGTGCCGCCCGTGGCAGGCGTCGAACAGGCGGTTCTCGATCATCTGGGTGGCCGCACGCACCATGCTGAAGGTGTGCGGATGCCGGCTGCTGCGCTCGCCGGACATGTTGAGCACGCCCAGCACACTGCCATCGGGCGCCACCACGGGCGCCGCTGCGCAGGTCAGAAAAGTGTTGCACTCCAGAAAGTGCTCCGCCCCGTGCACCACCACCGGCACGCCTTCTGCCAGCGCAGTTCCCACCGCATTGGTGCCGCGGTACTGCTCGTGCCAGCTCGCTCCAGGCATCAGTGCCACGCGCTCGGCCCGCGTCATGAAACCGGGATCGCCCAGCGCATGCAGCAGCAGGCCATCGGCATCGGCCAGCAGCAGCACGCTGCCGCTGCCGCGCGTCTGTCCGTGCAGGTATTCCATCACCGGGCGCGCGTGGGCCAGCAGCTCATGCTGGCGTTCGGTAGCACGCTCCACCTCGAAGCGCGAGAGATGCGGCACGTGCGGGCGCATGCCGAAGGCATCCACGCCAGCCGCGAGGCTGCGCCGCCACGAACGCGACACGTGCGCCAGCGATGCGGGCAGCAGATCCTCGGGCTGCGCATCGCGCGCGTACAGCGCGTGGCGGGCCCGGCGCAACAGGGCGTCTGATTCGACAGTGCCAAGTGCGGTCATGGCTGTCTCCTTGTGCAGGACGGTACGGATCCTGCTTTTTCTGTCATTGAGCAGTCGATGCTAGCACGCAAGGCCTCGGCGCCGTGTTGGCGTTTGCACTGTGCCAAAACGGAACACCTGGTACACCGGGGACACGTCCGGGCTGGTACAGATGGCACACCCTGGCGCAACCACCGGGTACTCCGGAGCACCACAAACAGCCATCCAGGCCGCCAGATCTCCGGACAAACCCGCAGGTCCGCGAAGTTGGCACATCGCTTGCAAGAAGCAGGTCCACGGCGCAACTGCCGCCGTTGCAAACCACAACCGACATCCAAGGAGACACCCCATGATCTATCCCGCACCCGGCCAGGCAGGCGCCCCGCTGCAATTCAAGGCCAAGTACGACAACTTCATCAACGGCCAGTGGACGCCGCCGGTGAAAGGCGAATATTTCGACAACATCACCCCGATCAACGGCCAGGCCTACTGCCAGGCGGCCCGCTCCACCGCCGAAGACATCGAGCGCGCCCTCGACGCCGCCCATGCCGCAGCCGACGCCTGGGGCAAGACTTCCGCCACCGAGCGCAGCAACATCCTGCTGAAGATCGCCGACCGCATCGAGGCCAACCTGGAAAAGCTGGCCTACGCCGAAACCGTGGACAACGGCAAGCCGATCCGCGAGACGCTGAACGCCGACATTCCTCTCGCGGCGGATCACTTCCGCTATTTCGCCGGTGCCCTGCGTGCGCAGGAAGGCCACATGTCGGAAATCGATGCCACCACCGTCGCCTACCACTACCAGGAACCCCTGGGCGTGGTCGGCCAGATCATTCCGTGGAACTTCCCGATCCTGATGGCCGCCTGGAAACTCGCGCCAGCCCTCGGCGCTGGCAACTGCGTGGTGCTCAAGCCCGCAGAATCCACGCCGACCAGCATTCTGGTGCTGACCGAGCTGATTGCCGACCTGCTGCCGCCGGGCGTGCTCAACGTGGTGAACGGTCTCGGCCGCGAAGCCGGCATGCCGCTGGCGACCAGCAACCGCATCGCCAAGATCGCCTTCACCGGCTCCACCGCCACCGGCCGCGTGATTGCCCAGGCCGCTGCCAACAACCTGATTCCGGCCACACTGGAACTGGGGGGCAAATCGCCCAACATCTTCTTTGCCGACATCATGGACAAGGACGATGCCTTTCTCGACAAGGCGATCGAAGGCCTGGTGCTGTTCGCCTTCAACCAGGGCGAAGTCTGCACCTGCCCGTCACGCGCCGTGATCCAGGAGTCCATCTACGACCGCTTCATCGAGCGCTGCCTGCAGCGTGTGGCAGCGATCAAGCAGGGCAACCCGCTGGATACCGAAACCATGCTGGGCGCACAGGCCAGCCAGGTCCAGCTCGAGAAGATCAGCTCCTACCTGGAACTGGGCAAGCAGGAAGGCGCGCAGGTGCTGATCGGCGGCGCTCCGGCCAAGCTCGAAGGCGACCTGGCCGGCGGCTACTACGTGCAGCCCACGCTGTTCAAGGGCCACAACAAGATGCGCATCTTCCAGGAAGAAATCTTCGGCCCCGTGCTGGCCGTGACCACTTTCAAGGACGAGGCCGAGGCGCTGGAAATCGCCAACGACTCGCTGTACGGACTGGGCGCCGGCGTGTGGAGCCGCAACGGCAACGTGGCCTACCGCATGGGCCGCGGCATCAAGGCCGGCCGCGTCTGGACCAATTGCTACCACGCCTATCCGGCGCACGCTGCCTTTGGCGGCTACAAGGAATCGGGGATCGGCCGTGAGAACCACAAGATGATGCTCGACCACTACCAGCAGACCAAGAACCTGCTGGTGAGCTACAGCGAAAACAAGCTGGGCTTTTTCTGATCCCCTGCAGTACCTTCCCTCTGGCCTATTTACTACCTACAAGGAGACTCCCATGTCCGTATCCCATTTCTTCATGCCCGTGCAGAACATCATTGGCCCCGGCGCGCTCGACGAAGCGCTGCAGATCGTCGGCAAAATGGGCTTTCGCAAGGCCCTGATCGTCACCGACCCGGGTCTGAGCAAGATCGGTGTGGCCAACACCGTGTCCGACAAGCTGGCGGCGCAAGGCATTCCTGCCACCGTGTTCGATGGCGCCCAGCCCAACCCGACCGTGAGCAACGTGAATGCCGGGCTGGAAGCGCTCAAGACAGCACAGGCCGATCTGGTCGTGTCGCTTGGCGGCGGTTCCTCGCATGACTGCGCCAAGGGCATCGCGCTGGTTGCCGCCAACGGCGGCAAAATCGAGGACTACGAAGGCGTGGACAAGTCCGCCAAGCCGCAACTGCCGCTGCTGGCGGTCAACACCACGGCCGGCACCGCCTCGGAGATGACGCGCTTCACCATCATCACCGACGAGACACGCCACGTGAAAATGGCCATCGTCGACAAGCACGTTACGCCCTTCCTGTCGGTGAACGACTCCGGCATGATGGAAGGCATGCCGGCCGCGCTGACGGCTGCCACCGGCATGGACGCGCTGACGCACGCCGTCGAATCCTATGTCTCGACCGCAGCCACGCCGCTCACCGACGCCTGCGCCGTCAAGGCGATCGAGCTGATCGCGCGTTACCTCCCCACCGCCGTGAGCGAGCCCAATAACCAGGAGGCGCGCGAGAAGATGGCCTATGCGCAGTTCCTGGCAGGCATGGCCTTCAACAATGCCTCGCTCGGCTACGTGCACGCCATGGCGCACCAGCTCGGCGGTTTCTACGATCTGCCGCACGGCGTCTGCAACGCACTGCTGCTGCCGCATGTCGAGGCCTTCAACATGGGCGCAGCCTCCGGCAAGCTCAATGAAGTGGGTGCCATCCTGCAGGCCAACAACCCGCAGCTGGCCGGCCTGGACCCCGTGGCTGCCATCAAGAAGCTGGCCGATATCGTCGGCATTCCGAAGTCGCTGGAGGAGCTGGGTGTGAAGCGCGAGGACTTCGACGTGCTGGCCGAGAACGCGCTCAAGGATGTGTGCGGCCTGACCAACCCGGTGCAGGCCAGCCACGCCGAAATCGTCGGCATCTTTGCGGCGGCCTTCGGTCCGCGCTGAGCCGAGTACCGGCTCCTGTTACCCTGGCCTGAGAGGCCAGGGCTTGTGCCCCGTTGCGGTGCCTGATGGCATGGCGCACGGGGCTTTTTTGCAGAAACAGCATGGCCCGGCCCCCGAGCGCCGCTGGCTCAGCGCCGCAGTTCCGCCACGGTTTGCCGCAAGTCCTGCGCCCACTGCTGCCGACTGCGCCCCTTTGCGCGCTCGGGTTCGCCAAAGGTCACCCGCGCCACCACGCCTTCGGCACGTACCGTGCGCCAGAGCGACTCGAGCAGCGTGTCGTCCCCGATATAGCAAGGCGCCTGGTTCAGCCGGCCCTGCGCATCCAGAAACTGCAGCGCCACCGGCTGCACCGGCGCATCCACGCTGATGGCCGCCTGCAGGAGGTTGGCATGGAATGGCAGCAGATCGATGCCTTCGCTGGTCGTGCCCTCGGGGAAGAAGGCCAGCACATCGCCCTGCTGCAGGCGCTCCGCCATGGTGTGCAGCACCCGGTGTGCATCCCGGCGCGAGGTGCGCTCCAGATACAGCGTATCGGCCGAATCGGCCAGCCGGCCGATCACCGGCCAGCGCTTCACTTCCGACTTGGAGATGAAGCGGCAGAAGCGGATCGCGTGGATGGTCGGGATGTCGACCCAGGAGATGTGGTTGGCCACCAGCATCAGGCCGTCCGGCCCTGCCTCGGCCGGCGTGCCGCGCACCTGCAGCGTGATGCCGCAGCGGCGCACCGCCTCGGCCGCCCAGCGCTGTACGGTGGCGCGGCGCTCGGCCTCGCCCAGGCGCGGGAAGCGCGCGTAGACGATCCAGAAGCCTGCCAGGATATGGGCCACCAGGCGCACGAGACGCCCCAGGCCACGCCAGGTACTGGTTTGCATAGACAGGTCGAGAAGACTGGATCAGGCCGGCTGTGCCGCCCGCTGGCTGGCCTCGAAGGCGATCTGCCCGTCCACTACGGTGGCGCGCACACGGCCCTGCAGACGCATGCCCTCGAACGGCGTGTACTTGCCCTGGCTGAGCAGCTCGTCCGGCGTTACCTCCCATTCGGCAGCCGGATCCCAGATGCACAGGTCGGCCACGCCACCAGCCACGATCTGGCCGGCACTGGCCGCCAGGGTGCCCAGGGAATCACCCAGCACGCCTGCGGCGCGGCTGGTGACCGTGGCAATGGCCTGCAGCAGCGGTACGCCGTCTTCCTGCGCCCATTTCAGCGCCAGCGCCAGCAGCAGCTCCACGCCGGTGGCACCGGGCTCGGCCTCGGCAAACGGCAGCACCTTGTGGTCCTCGTCGATGGGGTTGTGGTCGCTCACCAGCGCGTCGATGGTGCCATCGGCCAGCGCGGCACGCAGCGCGGCACGGTCGCCCTGCTGGCGCAGCGGCGGGTTCAGGCGCGCGCGGCTGTCGAAGTAGCCCATGTCCACATCGGTCAGGTGCAGCGAGTTGATGCTCACGTCGCAGCTCAGCGGCAGGCCGGCGGCCTTGGCCTGGCGCACCAGTTCCACCGCCGCGGCGCTGGACAGACGGCACAGGTGCACGCGCGCGCCGGTCACCTTCATCATTTCGACGATGGTCATGATGGCGATGGTTTCGGCCAGAACCGGCACGCCGGACAGGCCCATGCGCTGCGCCAGCGCGCCGCTGGCGGCCACGCCGCCGCCCAGCCAGGCGTCCTCGGGGCGCAGCCAAACGGTAAAGCCGAACGTGCTCGCGTACTGCAGCGCACGCTGCAGCACCTGGGTGTTGCGGATGGTGACATCGGCCTGCGAGAAGCCGACGCAGCCCGACTCGGTCAGCTCGACCATCTCGGTCAGGACTTCACCCTTGAGCTGGCGCGTCAAGGCCCCGAGCGGGAACACCCGCGCCTGGCGCAGCCGTGCTGCACGGAAACGCAGCATTTCCACCAGGCCGGATTCATCCAGCACCGGTTCGGTATCGGGCGGGCACACCAGGCTGGTGACGCCCCCGGCTACGGCCGCATGCATCTCGCTCTCGAGCATGCGCGCGTGTTCCTGTCCCGGCTCGCGCAGACGCACGGCCAGATCGACCAGCCCCGGCAGCACGTAGCAGCCGCTGGCGTCGAGCGTGCGTTGCGGCACGAAATCGGCCGGCACCGTGCCGACGGCGATGATGCGGCCGGCCGCAATGGCGATATCGGCCTGCTGGTCAGAACCATCGGCCGGGTTGAGCAGGCGTGCGCCCTGGATCAGTGTCTTCATGTCGGTTCTCCCTCAGGCGTCATGGCTGGCAACGATGCTCATCACGGCCATGCGCACCGCGATGCCGAAGGTCACCTGCGGCAGGATCACGCTGTGCTTGCCATCGGCCACGGCGGAGTCGATCTCCACGCCGCGGTTGATCGGGCCCGGGTGCATCACGATGGCATCGGGCCTGGCATGGCGCTGCAGCTTCTCGGGCGTGAGGCCGAAGCTCTTGAAGTATTCCTGGCTGCTCGGCAGCAGCGCGCCACTCATGCGCTCGTTCTGCAGGCGCAACATGATCACCACGTCGCAATCCTGGATGCCCTCTTCCAGGTTGTTGAACACGCGCACGCCCATCGGGCCGAAGCTGTCCGGCGCCAGCGTCTGCGGCCCCACCACGCGCACTTCCGGGCAACCCAGGATGTTGAGCGCATGGATGTCGCTGCGCGCCACGCGCGAGTGCAGCACGTCGCCCACGATGGCCACGCGCAGCTTGGTGAAATCGCCCTTGTAGTGGCGGATGGTGAACATGTCGAGCAGGCCCTGCGTCGGGTGCGCATGGCGGCCGTCGCCGGCGTTGATCACGTGCACGTGCGGTGCCACGTTCTGCGCGATCAGGTAGGGCGCGCCGCTTTCGCTATGGCGCACCACGAAGATGTCGGCCGCCATCGCGCTCAGGTTGGCAATGGTGTCCAGCAGGCTCTCGCCCTTGGCGGTGGAGGAGCGCGCGATGTCGAGGTTGAATACGTCCGCGCTCAGGCGCTTGGCCGCGATCTCGAAAGTGGTGCGCGTGCGCGTGCTGTTCTCGAAGAACAGGTTGAACACGCTCTTGCCGCGCAGCAGCGGCACCTTCTTGACCTCGCGGTCGCTCACGCTGACAAACTGCGCGGCGGTGTCGAGAATGTGGGTGAGGATGTCGCGCGAAAGGCCTTCGGGCGACAGCAGATGGATCAGCTCGCCGTTCTTGTTGAGCTGCGGGTTGCGGGACGGGCGCATCGGAAGAGGCTCCTGGAGACTTTGCGGAATGCTTTATTTGCTGGGCTTGAGACGGAAGCTGAAGCTGCCATCGTCGGCACGTGCCAGCGCCAGCGACTGGCCGGGCGCGAGCTGCAGGCGGGCGGCGGCAATATCGGCCTCGACGGGCAGCTGGCGACCACCACGGTCGACCAGCACGGCCAGCTTCACGCTGGCGGGGCGGCCGTAGTCGAAAATTTCGTTGAGCGCCGCGCGCACCGTGCGGCCGGTGTAGAGCACGTCGTCCAGCACGATGATGTGGGCGCCGTCCACCTCGAACGGCATCTGCGTCTGCGCCGTCACCGCCAGGCCGCGCTTGGCAAAGTCATCGCGGTGCATGGCGGTGGAGATGGTGCCGACCGGGCCCAGGCCCCAGTCCTGCTGCAGGCGCTGCGCCAGCCAGGCGCCGCCGGAGGTGATGCCGGCAAACTGCGTTTCGGGCGTGCGGATGCGCTCGATCTGGCGTGCCAGGGTCTGGTACAGGGCTTCGGCGTCGAGCATCAGGGCGCCGGTGGCGGGGGTGGAATCGGTCATGGCAGGGTGTTGAAAAACTGTTCGAGGATGATACAGGCGGCCGTCGCGTCAGCATCGGCCGCGCCGCTGGCAAGCGCCTCGGTGGTGCTGTAGCGCTCGTCCACCGTGTAGACCGGCAACTTGAAGCGTTGCGACAGCTGGCGGCCGAAGTTGGTGGCGCGGCGCGTGTTCTCGTGCGCGGCGCCGTCGGGATGGTAGGGAATGCCGATCACCAGTGCCTGCGGCTGCCACTCGGCGATCAGGGCGGCCACGGCAGCAAAGCGGGCGTCGCCGGTGGCGGCGATGCTCTTGCCTGGAGTGGCGCGGCCCAGCATGCGGTTGCCGGTGGCCACGCCGGTGCGCTTCTTGCCGTAGTCCAGTGCCAGAAAGCTCTGGAACGGCTGCGGATCGACCAGCGGCGGCTGGCCCGGCACCTGGAACAGGTCGTCCACCGTCACGCCATGGATCAGGGGCTGCGCCATCAGGCCCTCCCCGCAGCAGAAGACAGCATGCCGGGATGGATGCCGAGCAGTTCCATCGCCTTCTCATAGCGCTGCGACACCGGGGTGTCGAACATCACGGCGTGCGACGCGGGCACGGTGAGCCAGCTGTTGCGCTTGAGCTCATCTTCCAGCTGGCCGCCATCCCAGGCGGAATAGCCCAGCGTGACCAGCAGGCGCTCGGGGCCGCGGCCTTCGGAGAGTTCCTGCAGGATGTCGCGCGAGGTGGTGAGCTGCAGGCCGTCGGCCATGGTCATGGACGAGTCGTAGGCGGAGAGTTTGGATTCTGGGTCTTCCACGCGCGGGTGCAGCACGAAGCCACGCTCGGTCTGCACCGGCCCGCCCCAGAGGATGGAACTTCCCTGCAGATCCTGGCGCCCCAGCGGCATGGCCACCTGCTCGAACAGGTCGTCGAGCAGCAGATCGGCCGGCTTGTTGATGACCAGACCGAGCGCGCCATGGGCGCCGTGCTCGCAGATGTAGACCACGCTTTGCGCGAACAGGTCATCCTCCATGCCCGGCATGGCGATCAGGAAATGCTGCGCCAAATCCAGCGTTGAGGCAGAATCGGAAGACATGCCGTCATTCTAGAGGCTTCGCGTCGGCCGTGCGTGCCCGGCGCCGGCTTCCGGCCCCCTTCTCCTGCGGATTTCCGATGCACGCTCCCGAACAGTTCGATGCCGGCCTGATGTGGTTCCGCCGCGACCTGCGCTGCCAGGACAACGCGGCGCTGTTTCACGCCCTGCGCAGCTGCCGGCGGGTGTATTGCGTGTTCGTGTTCGACAGCGAATTGCTCGACCCACTGCCGCGGGCGGATCGGCGGGTGGAGTTTATCCACCACAGTGTGCGAGCGCTGGATGCGGAGTTGCGGGAGCTGGCTGCTGCCAGCTTGGGGTCGGGCACCGGCGCTGGCCCGGGGATGGCCGCGGGTGCTGCAGGCGCAAACGGCACGGGCAGTGCCGGAACCGTCCCCGATCCGACTGATTCGAGCGCCCCCGGACAGCCGGCACACGGCCTGATCGTGCTGCACGGCCCCGCGCGCACCCTGCTGCCCGAACTGGCGCAGGCGCTGCACGTGCAGGCCGTGTTCACCAACCACGACTACGAACCCGCCGCGATTGCGCGCGACAACCAGGTGCGCGGCGGCCTGGCCAACGCCGGCATTTCGCTGCGCACCACCAAGGACCATGTGGTGTTCGAACGGGACGAGGTGCTGAGCCCCAGCGGCACGCCGCACGCGCAGTTCTCCAGCTATTGCGCGCAATGGCTGGCACAGCTCACGCCCTTCCACCTTCGTGCCTACGAAGTCGAGGCCCATGCCGCGCATCTGGCGCCCCGCCCGGCCGCCTGGCGCCAGCCCCTGCCCAGCCTGCAGGACCTGGGCTTTCATGCCACCAACCTGAGGCAGCTTGCGCTCTATCCCGGCAGCGCCGGCGCGCAGGCGCAGTGGCAGGAATTTGCCGCCCGCATGGACCACTATCACCTCACCCGCGACTACCCGGCTGTGCGCGGGCCGAGCTATCTGGGCGTGCACCTGCGCTTCGGCACGCTCGGCATCCGCGAAGTGGCGCGGCTGGCCTGGGAGCGCTACCGCCAGGGCGACCCCGGCGCCACCAAATGGCTGGTGGAACTGGTCTGGCGCGAGTTCTACATCCAGCTGCTGGCGCATTTTCCGCATGTGGTGGAGCATGCCTTCCAGAAGGACATGGACCGCCTGCCCTGGGACCATGGCGCGCATGGCCGCAAGCTGTTTGCCGCCTGGTGCGCCGGCCAGACCGGTTTTCCGCTGGTGGATGCCGGCATGCGCCAGTTGCACGCTACCGGCTACATGCACAACCGGCTGCGCATGGTGGCAGCCAGCTTTCTCACGCGCCAGCTCGGTGTGGACTGGCGCTGGGGCGAGCGCCACTTTGCCGAGCATCTCAACGACTACGAACTGGCCAGCAACAACGGCAACTGGCAATGGGCGGCAGGCACCGGCTGCGACGCGCAATCGTGGTTCCGCATCTTCAACCCGACGGCGCAAAGCCTGCAGTACGACGCGCAAGGCAAGTTCCTGCGGCGTTACCTGCCGGAACTGGCGCGATTGCCGGATGAGGAAATCCACGCGCCGGAGCGCGCGTCGCCGATCGAGCTGGAGGCGGCGGGGATTACGCTGGGGGTGGACTATCCCGCGCCTATTGTGGATCTGGGGGAAGCGCGGCGGGCGGCGTTGCAGCGGCATGCGGCCTTGCGGCAGGAGCGACGACGCTGAACATGGACCAGCAGACACCGTGGGCCGAGGCAGTGGCCCTCACGAGATTTCCGGACTAGGCAGGCGTCATTCAGACAATGCTGCGCGCCGGGCAGCGCGGGCTCCGTCAGACCCGGTTTCAGGCTGACTCGGCCAGACTGTTCCGGAAACCGTTCTCCAGCCCCTGCACCGCCTGTTGCAAGGGCTGCAGCCGATCCGGCGCCTCGACATCCCGCACCCGCAACAGCGCACGTTCCGACAGCGCAACCTGCACCAGCGGCAGCAGCGAGGCAGCCCCGGCCTCGCGAGCGGATTGCTGCAAGCCCTGCAACAAGCGCAGACATTCACTGCTGGCCCCCGCATTGTCCGGCCGCGCCTCCCACTGCTTGAGCACGGCCTGCACCTGCTGCACCTGCGCCAGCCCGCTGGCAAGAAAGGCACGCCATTCCTCGCCCTGTTTCTGCTCGGGCAAGGCCTGCACATCCACGGCGGTTACTCCCAGCGCCGGTTCCGGCAAGGGCAGCACCACCCGTTCGCGGTCGGGCGCCTGCGCCAGCGCGGCCAACTGCTCCAGCAGCGCCCCCGGCACCGGCCGCACGAAATCCACCGCCACCTGATGCAGCTCATGCCCCAGCACCGTGGCGGCCTGATGCAGCAGCTCGGCCTCTTCCCCGCGCGCCATGCGCACCTGCAGCGCCACCAATGCCCGCTCGATGGCATGGCCCAGCGTGGCCAGTTCATCCAGCCCGATCTGGGCGGAAGCACGCGCCAGCTGCGCCGATAAACCCAGCGCCGAGGCGGGCACCGGATGCGCCGGCTGGCGCGCCCAGCGGTTGAGTTGCTGCACCAACTCGCGCGACCAGGCATCGGCCGACTGCAGATAGGCGTTGTACATGTCCTGCGGCATGCGCAACTCGCCCAGCGTCTTGACGGCGTCCTCCGGCAGACCCTGCGCAGATTCCGCCAGCAGCGCACGCGCCTGCGCGGTATCCACCCGCACCACCACCGGCGGCTGCGGCAGCACGCCATAGGCATCCGCCAGCGCCCGCGCCAGCGGCTGTTCGCCCTCCGGCAGCAACGGCACGCCTTGGGCCAGCAGAAACAGCATGTCCTGCGCCAGCGCCTCCAGCTGCGCCGCATCTGCGGGCTGGCCGCGACGCGCCCGCGCATGCTGCGCCACCATCCCGGAAACGGCACGCTGCAGCAAGCGATCCCATTCCAGCGCCCCTGCCGCGCGCAACTGCAGCACGGCAGCCAGCAACTGCCAGCAGGTCGTCAGAGAAGCCCCACCAGCCACTGCCGCCTGCGCTCCGGCCACATTCGCCAGCGCCAGCAGCGCCTGCGGCTCCTGTTCGCGGAACACGCGCAGGGCACACTCGTAGAGATCGCCCGCCTCCACCGCCGGCAGCAAGGTCGCAGATACCGGCTTCCACGGAAACGGATGCCAGCGCCACAGATCCGCCGGCTCGCAGCGGTCCAGCCTCGCCAGCGCCGCCACCGGCTGGTACACCGGGAACAGCGCGCGCGCATCCTCGGGGCAGGCATTGCGGGTATGATCCACATAGCTGCGCAGCGCCACGCTGGCCTGCTGGATCAGGCTGGCGTTGTCCATGGTGCGCAGTTCGGGCTGCGCGGCCACGCGCGCCACGGCACGCTCCATGGCACGTACCAGCCGGGCCGGGGCCGGGCGTCCGGCCTGTTCCATGGCTTGCACCGCCTGGCCCAGCCGCTCCGCCGCCAGCACCCAGGCATCGGCCTGTTCGGCCCCCTCCCCCAGCCAGGACGGCAGTGCCGATTGCACTCCATCAAACAGGCGTGCCAGCACGCCGCGTTGGGGAGTCTGCCAGCTGGCTGGCGCTTGGGGGGAAGCCGGGTCGTTCTGCGTCATGGAAGGTGCTTTCGCTCACGCGGTCGGATCGGATTGCCGGCCGCAGCCGGCGCGGACAGGCCGGGCTCCCGCGCCCTGCCTGCAATGGCACAGTGTCAGAACTGCGCCATCTGGAAATCGGCCTTGCCGGCGCCGCATTCCGGACAGGTCCAGTCGACGGGCACGTCTTCCCAGCGGGTGCCGGGGGCAATGCCATGTTCGGGGTCGCCGGCCTCTTCGTCGTAGATCCAGCCGCAGATCAGGCACATCCAGGTCTTCATTTCGGGCACAACTCGTCTCCGCAATCAGGCAAATAAAAACCGATTCTATCCAGTCTCTCCATGCGAAGGGAGATGGCGCATGCCCCTCTTAAGAAGCCGGTCAGGCTACCCGAATACCTGCCAGCGCGGTAAACTCGCTGCTTTGCAGCCCCCTGGCTGCCCTTGCCCTTTCATTGCCATCGGCGGCCCCATGCGCGGCGCCCCGGCCCCGGAAAACGATGCAAACCTCCACTCCTGACCAGAACCAGATCCTGTTCGAGCGCGCCCAGCGCGTGATTCCCGGTGGCGTGAACTCGCCCGTACGCGCCTTCCGCGCCGTCGGCGGCACGCCGCGCTTCGTGCAGCGCGCCCAGGGCGCCTATTTCTGGGATGCCAACGACCAGCGCTATATCGACTACATCGGCTCCTGGGGCCCGATGATCCTGGGCCACGGCCACCCCGCCGTGCTCGAGGCGGTGCAGAAGGCCGTGCTGGAAGGCTTCTCCTTCGGTGCGCCGACCGAGCGCGAGATCGAGCTGGCCGAGGAAATCATCAAGATCATGCCCAGCGTGGAGATGGTGCGTCTGGTCTCTTCCGGCACCGAAGCCGGCATGAGCGCCATCCGTCTGGCCCGTGGCGCTACCGGCCGCAACCGCATCATCAAGTTCGAAGGCTGCTACCACGGCCATGCCGATGCCCTGCTGGTGAAGGCCGGCTCGGGTCTGGCCACCTTCGGCGCGGCCACCAGTGCCGGCGTGCCCGAAGCCGTGGTGCAGGACACCGTGGTGCTCGAGTACAACAACCTGCAGCAGCTGGAAGAGGCCTTTGCCCTGCACGGCAGCGAGCTGGCCTGCGTGATCATGGAACCGATTGCCGGCAACATGAACTTCGTGCGCCCGACCCAGGCCTTTGCCCAGCGCATCCGCGAACTGTGCACGCAGCACGGTGCTCTGCTCATCATCGACGAGGTGATGACGGGCTTCCGCGTGGCGCTGCATGGCGCCCAGTCGGTGCTCGGCGTGGAGCCGGACATCACCGTAATGGGCAAGGTGATCGGCGGCGGCATGCCGCTGGCGGCCTTCGGCGGCAAGCGCGCCGTAATGGAACACATCTCCCCGCTGGGCGGCGTGTACCAGGCCGGCACCCTGTCCGGCAACCCGGTCGCCACCGCCTGCGGCCTGGCCACGCTGCGCGAAATCCAGAAACCCGGCTTCTACGAGGCGCTCTCGGCCAAGACGCAGCGCCTGATGCAGGGCCTGCAGGCTGCGGCCGATGCGGCCGGCCTGCCCTTCTGCACCGACAGCCAGGGCGGCATGTTCGGCTTCTTCCTGATGAACGAACTGCCGCAGAACTACCAGCAGGTAATGAAGACCGACGGCGCCCGCTTCAACAAGCTGTTCCACGGCCTGCTCGATGGCGGCGTCTACATCGCTCCCGCGCTGTACGAAGCCGGTTTCGTCAGCGCCGCCCATACCGACGCCGATATCGACCAGTCCATCGCCGTCGCCGCCGAGGTGTTCCGCACCCTGGCCTGATTGCCGTGCCGGCCCGGTGGCCGGCCTGCTGTTTCCTTACTGACTGACGAAGTCCATGTCTGCAATCTACACGGTGCTGGCCAGCCTGCTGGTGGCCCTTAATACCCTGGCCGGCGCGCTGCTGATGCTGCCGTTCGCCCTGCTCAAGTTCCTGCTGCCGTTCAAGCCCGTGCGCGCGCTGTGCGACCACGCGCTCAACAGCATCGCTACCGGCTGGGTCAGCGTCAACGGCGCCTGGATCAATGCCATCAACCGCACGCGCTGGAAAGTCTCCGGCCTGGACGGGCTGAACACCAAATCCTGGTATCTGGTCATCAGCAACCACCAGAGCTGGGTCGACATTCTGGTGCTGCAGACCATCCTGAACCGCCGCGCGCCCTTCCTGAAGTTCTTCATCAAGCATGAACTGATCTACGTGCCCGTGATCGGTCTGGTGTGGTGGGCGCTGGACTTTCCGTTCATGAAACGCGGCGGCGCCGCCACCGTGCAGCAGGATCTGGAAAACGCCCGCAAGGCCTGCGAAAAGTTCCGCCTGATCCCCACATCGCTGATCAGCTTTGCCGAAGGCACGCGCTTCACGCCCGAAAAGCATGCGGCGCAAAAGTCGCCCTACAAGCACCTGCTCAAGCCCAAGAGCGGCGGCGTGGGCATGGCACTGGAAACCATGGGCGACATGTTCACCCAGGTGCTGGACGTGACCATTGCCTATCCCAACGGCGTGCCCACCTTCGGCGACGTGCTGGCCGGCCGCCTGAGCGAGGTGGTGGTGCAGGTGCAGCAGCTGCCGGTGCCGCACAACCTGCGCCCGGCGCCGGATCAGCCGATCTCCCCCATCGGCCTGCAGCGCTGGATCCAGCGCATCTGGAAGGCCAAGGACGCGCAGCTCGAGCAGATCCTGCATGGCGGCGCACCTGCCGCAGCCGAAGCCCCCGCCGACTCCGACCTGCCGCCCCCATCCCGCCCCGAAGCGGCCTGAGCGTCCGCGTTCCGCAGTTCCATGTCCCGTTCCCCGGCATCCTCCTCCGCATCCCCCGCCGATGCGAATCCGGGGCCCATGCTGCTGCTCACCTTCGGCCTGATCGGCGTTTTCGCCTTTGTGCAGGTCTATTCGGTGCAGGCCATCCTGCCGCTGCTGGTGCGCGATTTCCAGGCCAGCGCGGTGCAGGTGGGCACCACCGTGGGCGCCACCGTGCTGGCCGTGGCACTCACGGCGCCATTCACCGGCATGCTGTCGGATGCGCTCGGGCGCAAGCCCATCATCGTGGGTTCGGTGTTCTTCCTTGCCCTCCCGACGGCGCTGATGTATTTCGTGACGGACATCCAGTGGATGGTGGTGCTGCGCTTTCTGCAGGGCCTGGCGGTGCCTGGCATCACCGTGGTCACCATTGCGTACATCGGCGAGGAATTTCGCGCCCGTGCCATGGCACGCGCCATGTCGGTGTATGTGGCGGGCACGGTGCTGGGCGGTTTCCTGGGCCGCTTCCTGCTCGGCCACCTGAGCGCCGTGATGCACTGGCAGCAGGCCTTTGTCCTGATGGCGCTGATGAATCTGCTGGGTGCCGTGCTGGTCTGGCGCATCCTGCCCGCATCACGCCATTTCGTCGCCAACCCGCAGGTACGCAGCGGCCTGCAGATGCTGGGCCGGCACCTGCGCAACCGCTCGGTGCTCACCGCCTGCGCGCTCGGCGTGTGCGTGCTGTTCGCGCTGGTGGGCTGCTTCACCTACATCAACCTGTACCTGGCCGATGCGCCCTACCACCTCGACACGGCAGCGCTGGGCAATATCTTCGCCGTGTACCTGCTGGGGGTGGTGGTGACGCCGATTGCCGGGCGCCTGCTGCCGCGGCTGGGTTTTCGCCGCACCATCCTGCTGGCACTGGGCACCTCGCTGCTCGGGCTGTGGCTCACCCTGCTGCCCGGCGTGCCGCTGATCGTGCTGGCTCTGGCCATCATGTCCAGCGGCATCTTCATCACCCAATCTGCCACCATCAGCTTCATCGCACACAAGGTGGAAACGGGGCGCTCGCTCGCCTCGGGGCTGTACTACATGGCCTATTACAGCGGCGGCTTTCTCGGCGCCTGGCTGTGCGGGCTGGCCTATGCGCAGGGCCACTGGCGCGGTGCCGTGGCCGCCGTCAGCGTGGCGCTGCTGGGCGCACTGCTGGCCGGCTACCGACTGCTGCCGCCCAAGGCAGCCTGAGCGCCCGGAACGCCCGAAAGCGCCCGTAGCACGCCGCTTCCTGCGCCGGCACACCACGTCCGGCTGGACACAATCCGGGCATGCCCTTACTATCGAAATGGTGTTCGATGCGATAATTTACAAAAAGATAAATCACTAACGGGCAGGGACAGAGCACGTAGTTTTTCCCTTGAACACAGGAGTAGTATTGATGTCGACCCGTTTCTATCTGGCCCCCACCCTGATGGCCGTGGCTGCCATGCTGGCCGCATGTGGCCAATCCGAATCCCCCGCACCGACCACGCAAGCCGCCAGTGCGGCTGCCGAGACGGCGTCGGCCGCAGCGCAAACCGCATCTGCGGCGGCCTCCACCAGCGTGGCTGCAGCTTCTGCCGCTGCATCGGCCCCCGCTGCCGCACCGCAGGTGGTCAACGGCGAAATGGCCATGAAGCCGGCTGCCGCCTACGATCCCGCCAGCCTGCCTGACGACGCCTACGGCAAGATGGTCAAGTACGGCAAGGAGCTCACCGAGCGCACCTACGCCCACATCGGCCCCGAGGTGAAGGACGTGAAGATGCGCTATGCAGGCAACAACCTGTCCTGCACCTCCTGCCACCAGGCTTCGGCCACCAAGCCGTTTGCCATGTCCTGGGTCGGCTCGCACTCCACCTTCCCGCAGTACCGCGGCCGTGAAGACACCATCAGCACCATCGAGGAGCGCGTGAACGGCTGCATGGAGCGCAGCATGAACGGCAAGTCCCTGCCCTTCGACAGCAAGGAGATGAAGGCTTTCGCGACCTACATCCACTTCCTGTCCAAGGATGTGCCGGTGGGCACCAAGGTGGTTGGTCAGGGCCTGATGAAGTACACCCCGCCCAACCGCAAGGTCGACCTGGTGGCCGGCGAGGCCATCTACAAGCAGACCTGCGCCGTCTGCCATGGCCCGGAAGGCCAGGGCGTGCGTGCTGCACCGGCCAAGCCGGGCGAGCCGGCCGGCTACACCTTCCCGCCGCTGTGGGGCAAGGACACCTTCAACAACGGCGCCGGCATGAACCGCATGCTGACGGCCGCCGCCTTCATACGCGCCAACATGCCGCAGGGCACGGCCCACGACAAGCCCCAGCTCACCGAAGAGCAGGCATTTGACGTGGCCGGCTACGTGCTGAGCAAGCCGCGCCCGATCAAGGCCGGTCTGGACAAGGACTTCCCGGCCCGCTGGAACAAGCCGGTCGACGCCGCCTTCCCGCCCTATGTGACAGGCGCCACGGCTGAAGACCACCGCTTCGGTCCGTTCCAGCCGCTGCAGGAGAAGATGAAGGAGCTGAAGGACGAGCTGAAGAAGAAGTCCGACGAAGCCAAGGCGCAGAAGGTCGCGGCACGCTGATCTTCCTCTGACGCTCCGGCCGCACCCGCAGGCGGCCGGCCTTCAGGCCATGCCCAGCATCCCGAAGGACTGACGCGCAGCCGCAGCGACGATGGCGCTGCGGCTTTTTGCTGGTGCGCCCAGCACGGGCGCTCCAGCAAAAAAGGAAGCCCGAAGGCTTCCTCGCACTGTACGCGGCGGGCCGGCGTACAGCTGTGACGATCGGTGACCGCGATTGCCGTCAGTCCAGCGCCACCGTGGTCTTCAGCCAGAAGTTGCGGCCGGGCTCGTTGATGCGGCCGGTCTGGATGTAGCCCGGGATCATGCTGCCGGAACGCGACAGGTGTTCGGCATAGGTCTTGTCGAACACGTTGTCCACGCCGGCAATCACGCGCACGCGCTTGTTGACCTTGTAGCTGCCGTTGAGCGACAGGGTGCCGAAGCCCGGCGTGGCCGTTGCCACGTCCTGGCCGGCGATGTTGCCCTTGCCCGGATCGACGCGGTCCTGACGCGCCACCAGGCGCCACAGGGCGCCGGCGCTCCAGGTGCCATTGCTCCAGTTCAGGCCCAGCTTGCCTTCCAGCGGCGGCATCTGTGCCAGCGGCGTACCGTCCGTGCGGTTCTTGCCGCGCACATGGGCGACGCTGGCATCCAGCTTCCACTGGGGCGTGAGCGCATAGCTGAGCGCTGCTTCCAGCCCGTAGCTGCGAGCGTCGATATTGCGCACCACGGCGGGGTTGCCCGCCGGCTTGCCAAAGCGCGCCGAGGTGTTGAAGGCATCGATCAGGATGTAGTCATCGATGTGGTTGTAGAAGGCCGACAGGCTGGTGCTCAGACGGTCATTCTTCCAGTTCACGCCCACATCCAGCTGGGTGGTTTTTTCCGGGCGGGTGTTGAAGGCGCTGTTGCTGGTTTCGCTCTGGCGGTTGCCGCCCACGGTTTCCCAGAAATCCGGGAAGCGCTGCACATGGCCCAGACCGGCGTAGACCGTGCCATTGCTCTGGTCGAAGTCACGCTCCCAGCGCACAAAGCCGCTGGGCAGGGTGTCGTCGCGCTGGAGGCCGCGCGTGGCCAGGCCGGGCGTCATGCGCTGGTCGGTGGCATCCCACCAGTCCACGCGCGCACCACCGATCAGGCGCTGCTTGTCGTCCAGATTGTGGTGCACTTCACCAAACAGGCCGATCTGGCGGAACTTGCCGTCCTCCGTGCGCGGCATGGACTCGTAAGCGCTGCCGGCCAGCATCCCCTTGGACATGCGCAGGGTGTGCTGGTTTTCCTGCATATCCACGCCGGTGATCACGCGGGTGGAGTCGACCGGCTGCAGCGTCACGGCCACGCGGCCACCGATGGTTTCGCGATCCGGATTGCTCACGGCGCGCATGGCCGCGGGGGTAGCCGGGCGCATGCTGAAGTTGTCCATCACGTGATCCACGTAGTTGCGGTAGGCGTTGGCCTCGATCTTGCGCACCAGCGGGGAGATGTTGCGCTTCTCGAAACGCAGGCCGATGTTCTCGCGGTCGAACTTGGTGCCGTCCATCATGCGATCGGCGTAGGCGGCCTCGCCGTCGCTGCGGCCATAGGTCAATTCGTACAGCGTGTTGGCGTCGGGCGTCAGGCCCAGCGCCACCCGGCCGCTCCAGCGTTCGTAGGAGGAATGCACGGGGTTGCCGCTGCCGTCCTTGTAGTCATCCGAACGGGTGTGGGTGCCGGTGCCGCGCACATACAGGTCGGGCGTGGCGTAGTTCACATCGCCCATCACGTCGCGGCGGCCGAAGCTGCCGACGGTGCCGCTCAGGTTGGCCTTGAGGCCGGGCTGCTCGGGGCGTGCTTCACGGTCGCGCTCGAACAGCACGGTGCCGGCCGAGTTGCCGGGGCCGTGCAGCACGGTCTGCGGGCCCTTGAGCACGGTCAGGCGGTCATAGGAATCGGGGAAGACGTAGGCGGTGGGCGGGTCCATGCGGCCGCCGCAGCCGCCGAGGATGTGCTCGCCGTCCAGCAGCACGTTCAGGCGCGAGCCGGCCATGCCGCGCAGCACCGGGTCGCCATCGGTGCCGCCCTTGCGGATCACGGAGAAGCCGGGGACGGTCTTGAGGATGTCCGCACCGTCCTGGGCCGGGATCGGCTGGCGCGCCTTGCGTGGATCGGTGACGATGGCGAGCGGCTTGCTGGCACCAGTGCCGGCGCCAGTCACGACAACGCGGTAGTCGGTGCCTTCGCCGTCCGGGGCCGCGGGCGTCGCCTGGGCGACTTGCACGGGGGCGGATGCATCCTGCACCGGTTCGGCAGCAACAGCAGGCAGCGCCAGCACGGCGCAGGCAACGGGAGTCAGGGCGAAGGAAAGAAAAGTACGGGAATCCATGAGAACAACTTCCTGAAGAGGGGCAAGCCGAGACAGGCCCCGGATACAGCACGGCCGGGGAGCAGTCAGAGCGGAAAAAAGAGGGAGAACTTCAGGAAAGCTGCGGCGGAGCCCGCGCCAGTGGTAAGCCCACCGGCGGCCCGCTGGCTGGCCACCATTGCGGGGCCGGAAGAGGTGCAAACGTGATGGCCGACAGCGCAGGGAGCGGCGAGGCGATCTCCGGCAGCAGCGGCAGGAAGGCCGCCGCCGCACAAACCACGCACTGCGACTGGGCAGCGGGAACCGGATCCGGCTCGTCGCCGCCCTGGGCATCTGCCGCCACCCAGGTGATGCCGGTCGGCGTACAGACCGCCAGCAGATCGGCCTGCCCCGCCATGCCCACCTGGTGCTGCAGGCTCTGCATGCCCATGGCCAGTTGCAGCAAGGCTGCGAACAGGGCCATCAGCCACGCAGGGCGCGAACGACGGAGGGATTGCAGGCGGGACAGTTTCACTGGATCGCAATTATAGAAACAAAGCGGTACAAGTTGTCACACCGTATGACACGCCCATGAAAAAGGGAAGCCCGAAAGCTTCCCCTCACGATCAGAGCTTGATCCGTCTCAAGCCGGCATGGCGGATCAGTGGCGGAAATGACGCACGCCGCTGAACACCATCACCACGCCGCGCTCGTCGGCGGCATCGATCACTTCCTGGTCACGCATGGAGCCGCCCGGCTGGATCACACAGGTGGCACCGTGGTCGATCACCACGTCCAGGCCGTCACGGAACGGGAAGAAGGCGTCGCTGGCCACGGCCGTGCCCTGCAAGCTCAGGCCGGCGTGCTCGGCCTTGATGGAGGCGATGCGGGCGGAATCCAGGCGGCTCATCTGGCCGGCGCCCACGCCCATGGTCATGCCGTCCTTGCAGAACACGATGGCGTTGCTCTTGACGTACTGCGCCACCTTCCAGGCGAACAGCAGGTCCTCGATCTGCTGCGGCGTGGGCTGCAGCTTGGTCACCACTTTCAGGTCGGCCGCTGTCAGCTCGTGGTTGTCGGACGTCTGCAGCAGCAGGCCGCCGCCAACGCGCTTCATGTCCATGCTGTTGGCCACGCGCGCCACGCCTTCGGGCAGCGCGATCTTCATCAGGCGCACATTGGTCTTGGGCTTGAACACTTCCAGCGCCTCGGGCGTGAAGTCAGGGGCCATCAGCACTTCGACGAACTGCTTGACGATCAACTCGGCCGCAGCCTTGTCCAGCGTGCGGTTCAGGGCGATGATGCCGCCGAAGGCGCTGGTCGGGTCGGTCTGGAAGGCCTTGCTGTAGGCATCTGCGCCGTCCTTGCCCACGGCCACGCCGCAGGGGTTGGCATGCTTGACGATCACGCAGGCCGGCACGTCGAACTGCTTGACGCATTCCCAGGCCGCATCGGCATCGGCGATGTTGTTGTAGCTCAGTTCCTTGCCCTGCAGCTGCTCGCCGGTGACGATGGAGCCGGGCACCGGGTACAGGTCGCGGTACCAGGCGGCCTGCTGGTGGCTGTTCTCGCCATAGCGCAGATCCTGCAGCTTGACGAACATGCCGTTGGCCTGGGCCGGGAACTGGCCGCGCTCGGGCGTGCCGTCCACCTTGGCTTCGTCGAAACTGATGGCCGACAGGTAGTCGCTGATGGCGCCATCGTACTGGGCGATGCGGTTGAAGGCGGCGACGGACAGAGCGAATTTGGTGGGCAGGCTGACCTTGCCGTTTTGCTTCAGCTCGGCGATCACTTTTTCGTACTGGCCGGCGTCGGTCAGCACGGCCACGTCCTTCCAGTTCTTGGCAGCGGAGCGCACCATGGCCGGGCCGCCGATGTCGATGTTCTCGATCGCATCTGCCAGCGTGCAGCCGGGCTTGGCCACGGTGGCCTCGAACGGGTACAGGTTCACGCACAGGATGTCGATGGTGGGGATGGCGTGCTCGCCCAGCGCGGCCATGTGCTCGGGCAGGTCGCGGCGCGCCAGCAGGCCGCCGTGGATCTTGGGATGCAGCGTCTTGACGCGGCCGTCCAGCATCTCGGGAAAGCCGGTGTGGTCGGCCACTTCGGTCACGGGCAGGCCCTGCTCGGCCAGCAGCTTGGCGGTGCCGCCGGTGGAAAGCAGCTTCACGCCCAGGGCGTTCAGTTCCTTGGCAAGTTCGACGATGCCGGTCTTGTCGGACACGGACAGCAGTGCGGTCAGAGTGGTCATCAGGAGATCCTCGGTTTTTTCTTGAAAATGGGAAACAGGGGCGATCAGGAACGCACGCTGGTAGTGAGCATGCCATGCTCCACCAGCTTCTTGCGCAGGGTGTTGCGGTTCAGGCCCAGCCACTGGGCGGCGCGGCTCTGGTTGTTGCGCGTCTGCTCCATCACCAGTTCGAGCATGGGCTTTTCGACCACGCGCAGCAGCATGTCGTACATATTGCTGGGCTCAATGCCCTGCAGGTCATCCAGATAGAGCTGCAGGTTGCTGCGTACGCACTCTTCCAGTTTTTCATGTGCCATGGTATTCGCGATTTCTTTCTTCTTGACTAAATTTTATGCAGTTTAAGCCGCCTGGCGCCAGTTTTCCACCGGGCCGAAAGCCCGATTGACAGGGGTCAAAAACTCCTGCTGCTGTTCCAGCCGGGCGAACCACGCATCCACCTGCTGCCATTGCTGTTCGGCCTGCTCGACGCGGTTGATGGCCTGGCGCAGCTCCTCGCCGCCCGGCAGCGCCGCCACATACCAGCCGATGTGCTTGCGCGCGCTGCGCACGCCCGACCATTCGCCATACAGGCCGTAGTGCTCGTGCAAATGCTCCCGCAGCGCCTCGCGCACCTCGGCCACGCGCGGGGGCGGCAGCTCCTCGCCCGTGGCCAGGAAGTGCGCGATCTCGCGGAAGATCCACGGACGGCCCATGGCGGCACGGCCGACCATCACGGCATCGGCGCCGGTCTGTGCCAGCACACGGGCCGCCTTGTGCGGACTGTCGATATCGCCATTGGCGACCACGGGAATGCGCACGGCGGCCTTCACGGCGGCAATGGTGTCGTACTCGGCCTCGCCCTTGTAGCCCTGCTCGCGCGTGCGACCATGCACGGTCAGCAGCGCCACGCCGGCCTGCTCGGCGGCGCGGGCGATGCTGACGGCGTTGCGGTGATCCCGGGCCCAGCCGGTGCGCATTTTCAGCGTCACCGGCACCTGGTGCGGCGCGCAGGCTTGTACCACGGCCTCGACGATCCCGATGGCCAGTGTTTCGTTCTGCATCAGCGCCGAGCCGGCCCACTTGTTGCAGACCTTCTTGGCCGGGCAGCCCATGTTGATGTCGATGATCTGTGCGCCCCGCTCGATGTTGTAACGCGCCGCCTCGGCCATCTCGGCAGCCTCGACGCCGGCAATCTGGACGGCAATCGGCCCCGGCTCGCCGCTGTGGTCAGCACGGCGCGAGGTTTTCAGGCTGTTCCAGAGTTCCTTTTTCGAGGTGACCATTTCGCTCACGGCATGGCCGGCACCGAAGCGCCGGCACAGCTGGCGGAACGGCCGGTCCGTCACTCCCGCCATGGGGGCGACGAACACGGGGTTCGGCAGGGAGAACTGGGCCAGTTGCATGGTGAAAGCGTCAGCAGCGGCCACAGGGGCCGGCAGGGGAAGTGGTGCCGAAAACGGCGGAAATGCGTTGCGCCAGCCGCTTGCGGGAAACGGCTGGAAATCAATGTGGATACGGGAAGGCCGCTATTGTACACCTGCCCATTTTTTATGCAAGATCGCGCCGTATACTGCGCGCCATGGAAGCCTTCTTTGCCTCGCTGCTGCAGGCGCTGGCGCTGCCCCGGTACGGGCTGAGCACGGTGTTTGTAGTGGCTTTTGTCTCTGCCACGCTGCTGCCGCTGGGGTCGGAACCGGCGGTGTTCGGGCTGGTAGAGCTCAATCCCGACCTGTTCTGGCCAGCCATCCTCGTGGCCACCGCCGGCAACACGCTGGGTGGCGCGGTGAGCTGGTGGATGGGCCTGGGCGCGCACAAGGCGGTGGACAAGGCGCGCCATTCCAGCACCGATGTGCGTGCGCTGCGCTGGCTGGAGCGGCTCGGGCCCAAGGCCTGCTTCTTCGCCTGGTTGCCGGTGATCGGCGACCCGCTGTGCGCCGTGGCGGGCTGGCTCAAGCTGCCGTTCTGGCCCTGCATGGGCTGGATGGCGGCGGGCAAGTTCCTGCGCTACCTGACCATGACGGCGCTGCTGATGTGGGCGGTGCCGGAAAGCTGGATGCACCGGCTGATGTTCTGAGGCACCGATGCGAGGACAAGGCAAAACCCCCGGGACCGTTTCCGGTCGCGGGGGCAGCGAAATTGCGGGAGCCTGAAGCCGGCCCGTCGTGCAGGCTTACTTGGTGCGGCGACCCACTTCGTGTCCGATCACGCCACCGACGGCCGCACCGCCCAGCGTATTGAGCGCACTGCCGTCGCCCACTTGCGAGCCAACGGCAGCACCGGCGCCAGCGCCGATCACAGCCCCTTTTTCTGCACGGGACAGGTTGTCCCAAGTGGAACAGCCGCTGGCCAGGGCAGCCAACGAAGCCAGGGACAGGATTGCGAGAGTTTTGCGCATGAGGGTTCTCCTTTGGGTATCACGGCCCGGCCTGGCACGCTGGATGGCGAGCCGCACCGGTACAGCCCCATCATAGGAAGCGGTGCGGGCCGCCGTGCAACAAGAAGTGTGCGTACGGGATGCAGGCGCTGCCTGTCCGTTCGCCTGCTTGCTGCGGGCAAACGCCGCAGCTGCCAGCGGCAAGCATGCCGGCAGCGACATACATCCCGCGACGGCTGATGCGATTGCTTACACGGCGGCGGCCTGCGGGCCGAATCCGATGGCCCGCAGGGCACCCTCGGCCCGCAAACGGGGCCAGTCCGCCAGCACCGTGCTGTCCACCCGCACGGCGTGGGCCATCTCATCCGGAGCCAGTGGTTCGAGCGCCTGCAGCTGTCCCTCCAGCACCTGCGCATCCGCTTCGGAAGCGTCATCGCCCTGCTGCTGGCGCTGGTGGATGCGCTGCCGCAGCACGGCTTCGGGCGCCTCGAAGGCCAGGATGCCGAACGGCACACCCGCCTGCTGCGCCAGCACACGGAACTGGTCGCGCAGTTCGCGCCGGATGAAGGTGGCATCCACCAGTACCGGGAAACCGGATGCCAGCACGCTCAGCCCCTGCTGCGCCAGATGCGCAAAGGTGCGGCGCGAGGCCTCGGGCGTGTAAATGTCCTCGGCCAGCTCGCGGCTGGACGCTTCCGGGCGCAGCCCGAACAGACGCTTGCGCTCCACGTCGGCACGCAGGCGGATCAGCCCGGTTTCGGCGATCAGGCCCTGCGTCTGCGTGCTCTTGCCCGAGCCGGACAGGCCCATGGTGATCCACAGGTAGCGCGGGCGCGGCTGCGTGCATTGGCGCGCGAGGCGCAGATAGCCATGCAGCTCGGCCTCGGCCTGTGCGCGCGCTTCGCCATCGGCCTGTCCCAGCCGCAGCGAGGCCACCTTGGCACGCACCAGTGCGCGGTAGGTCATGAAATACGGCAGCAACTCCAGCCCCGCATAGTCCCCCGTCTGCTCCAGCCAGCCGTTGAGCACGCGCCAGGCCAGATCGGCGCGTTCGCGGTGCAGCAGGTCCATCACCAGAAAGGCGATGTCGGCCATCACATCCACCCAGCGCAGCGCCGGGTCGAACTCGATGGCGTCGAACAGCAGCGGCTGCCCGTCATGCAGCATCAGGTTGCCCAGATGCAGGTCGCCATGGCATTCGCGCACCCAGCCCTGCTCCAGCCGGCGCGCCAGCAAGGGGCGCAGGCGCCGCTGTTCGTCGCGCGTCCAGCGCAGCAGCGCGCGCAGGTCCGTGCGTGTGACTATGGCGGCCTCCTGGCGCACATGGACTGGCGCCTTGCCCTGTGCACCGAAGGAGGAGGCGGCATTCGCCGTCTCGACCGCTCCTGCTCCTGCTCCTGCCGGCAAGACACGCCGCAAGGTGACAAAGTTCTCTGCCACCGCGCGCAGGATCGCCTGCGGCTGGCCGTGGCTGTCCAGCGGCGTGGCCCGGCCCGCCTGCGCGTGCAGTGCTGCCACCTGCCGCGCCAGAGCATCGACCAGCTGCGGCGTCAGCGCGTCGCGCTGCACCAGGCGGCTCAGCAACTGCTCCTGCGGAAAGCGGCGCATGCGCACCGCATGGTCCAGCAGGGGGCCGGTGCCGCCCAGCTCAGGCGCCTGCGGCGTGCCGGTGATGGGCACCACGTCCAGATACAGCTGCGGCGCGGTGCGCCGGTTGATGCGCAGCTCCTCCTCGCAGCAGCCCTGGCGCAGCGCGCGCGTGCCGAAGTCCAGAAAGTCCAGCCGCAGCGGCTTCTTGATCTTCCAGGCCAGATCGTCGGCCAGCAGCACCCAGGAGATATGCGTCTCGATGCACTGCACCTGCCCGGGATGCGCGCTGCGGCGGCGCATTTGTTCCAGCAGGGCCTGCACCATGCGGGTGGCCTGTGCCAGATCCAGCTCGCGGGAAACGGGGTCAGTCATGAAAATGCGTCCGGCAAAAAAAGAACAGGCAGCCGAGGGGGCTGCCTGTCCATTGTGCCAGCGCCTCAGGCCAGCGAGTTTCTGCCGCCTCCGCGCAGCAGCGTGAGCAGCGGCCACAGGAAGGCAAATGCACCGGCCGCCCAGGCCACGCCGATCATCAGCAGGTTGCCCCAGTCGATCCAGTAGCCCATGTCGGCAAACGACGCCTTGGTCCAGGCCGGCGTGACGACGAAGATGAAGGCGCCGAACAGCAGCGCCAGCCAGAAGGCCAGCGAGAAGTTGCGGCCCCAGGCCGCGCGCGGGCGGCGCAGCGCCGGCAGCATGAGCACGGCCCAGATCACCGCGCTGGCAATCAGCCAGGGCAGGATGGTCATGCCCAGTTCCCACAGGATATTCAGAGTCAGCCAGATTTCATACATGATGTGTTCTCCTCCCGATCAGACGCGGCCCTTGAGCACCGCCACATAGGCAGGCTTGAGCAGGCGGTATTTCATGAGCCAGGCCATGTAGCTTTCCTGCAGCGGCTCGATCATGGGCAGGGACGGGATCAGCTTGCCGTCGTAGTCGAACTCGATCAGCATGGCCGAGCCCTCGCGCACCAGCATCGGGCAGGAGGTGTAGCCGTCGAACACCTGGTCGGGGGCCTGGCCGGCAATGGCGCGCGCCAGGTGGTTGGCCACCAGCGGTGCGCTTTTCTTGACGGTGGCAGCCGTCTTGCCGCGCGGCGTGCCGTTCACGTCGCCGATGCCGAACACATTGGGGTAGCGCTTGTGCTGCAGCGTGGCCTTGTCCACTTCCAGCCAGCCGCCGCCGGCCATCGGGCCTTCCTTCCAGGCCAGGTCGCTGTTCTTGACACAGTCCGGCGCACGCATGGGCGGAACGGCGTGCAGGAAATCATAGGCCTGCTCGACGCGGCCGGCCGGCGTTTCGAAGTACGCCTTGCGGCCGCCGATATCGACGCCCACCAGCTTGCTTTCGTAATCGGTCCTGACACCGAGTTTTTCCCAGCGCGCCAGCACGTTGTCGTTGACGGCCTTGACACCGAAGATGTTCTTCACGCCGGACTTGAACATCACCTGCGACTGCTCCAGCTTGCCGGCGCGCTTGAGACGGTCGCACACCATGAAGGTCATCTTCAGCGGGGCGCCGGCGCATTTGAGCGCGGTGGCGGGCAGCGTCATGACGGCCTGGCCGCCCTTGGAGACGTATTCCTGCATGGCCTTCCAGGTCGCTTCGGCGGCCTGCGGGCTCGGGTAGACACTGGCCAGGCCGTTGCTGCCGATGGCGTTCAGGTCCATGCCCTCGATCAGGTTCCAGTCCATCACCAGGCCGGTGGCCACCACCAGATAGTCGTACTTGATCTTCTGGCCGCCAGCGGTGGTGATGGTGTTGGCGGGCGCGTCGATCTCGGCCACCATCTCCTTCACCCAGGTGATGCCGGAGGGGTGGAAATCGGCATTGCGGTCGCGCACCTTCTCGATCGGCCAGACGCCCGAAGCCACCAGCGTGTAGCCCGGCTGGTAGTTGTGCTCTTCCTTGCCGTCCACGATGGTGATCTTCGCGCCGTCGAGCATGCTGCTCAGGCGGTTGGCCATGGCAATGCCGCCCAGGCCGCTGCCCAGGATGACGATATGCGCATTGGTCTTGATCTTGCTTGCGGCCAGTGCCGGCTGCGTGATGCTGGCTGCACCGGCCACTACCGAGCCTGCGCCCAGGGCCTGCAGCAGCTTGCGGCGGCTTTGGTTGGATACCTTGTTATCCATCGTCTTCACCCTTTCCTCTTCTCAAAACCTCATGCTGCCGGTGCCGGAGCCTTTCAGCGCCGGCGCAGCAGCGTCACGTGCATGGGGCGCACGAAGCGGGCCCCCTCCTCGGTCATGTGCGGCCCGAAAAGGGCCTGCACCCTGATGCGTGTGGCTTCGTCGAAGCGCCGGTCGGCATAGGTCACGTCGACCATGCGGCGCTCGAAATCGGCAAAATCCCGGTACGCCACCGGCACGTCGAAATACACATCGCTCACCCGGTCCCAGCGGCCGTTGGCGGCCGCCTTGTCCACCAGCGCCTGCGCGGCGGCGCGCACCGTGCCCTCGTCATTGAATACGCGCACCAGCTCGTTCAGGTCGCCGGCATAGACCGGCTCGGAGACATACCAGTAGCCGCCCGGCTTGAGCACACGCTCGATCTCCGCCATCGCCTCGTCCATCCGCTCCAGCGGCACGTGGTGCAGCGACTTGAGCATGATGGCCAGATCGAAGCTGGCATCCGGCGCAGGAATCGCCTGCGCGCCGGCCTCGACAAACTCCAGCCGCTCGGCCGGATTGGCCATGTTGGCCGCATGCTGGATTCGGTCCACCTCCAGCCCGGTGACATGACATTGCGGATACTGCCGCAGCAGGTCGCGCGACAGCCGCGCATTGCCGCAACCCAGTTCGATGATGCGCTGCGCCTGCAGCGGCACCAGTTCATTCAGCAGGATCAGTTCGTTGGTGAGCTGGCGGGGAGAGGACATACCGTTCATGCACTGCCTGCCGCAAACCCGTTTTGTAAAGGGTTTACAGCTTTGATTTCAATAAGTTACATTATATTGACAAATGAAATATGGAGTCTGGGGTTAACCCTTGTTCGCTGTTTTTCATGGAGCGTTCTGCCGCAAACTGGTCTGAACTTTTTATAATTCCGCCATTGTCAGGAGAGCGCCAGTCCCCTAGCGGGCAGGCCGCCGAAGGCGCGCGGACGCAAGATCCGCCAGAAACGCTCAGGTACCGAGGACTGACAGCCACTTTCCGCAAGGAGAGTGTGTCGTGCTGGAGAGTGCGGAGCGTTGCCACGGCAATGCCTGCCACCGAAGGAGCAAGCGGCCGATCGCGGTGGCGAATCTCTCAGGTAAAGTGGACAGCGCGGCCCCGCAGCGGGTGTCGGCCCGTTGCTGCCTGTCCTATTTCCTTGAAAGCGAGACGCCATGGCCTCTGACGACCTGTACCTCACCCCGCTCAACGCGCTGCACCTCGAACTCGGCGCCCGCATGGTGCCTTTTGCCGGCTACAGCATGCCGGTGCAATATGCCGGCCTGATGGCCGAACACCAGCACACCCGCACTGCCGCCAGCCTGTTCGACGTATCGCACATGGGCCAGTTGCGCCTGTCCGGCCCCGACGCCGCAGCCGCGTTCGAAAGGCTGATGCCGGTGGACGTGCAGGGCCTGGGCGTGAACAAGCAGCGCTACGGTCTGCTGCTCAACGAGGCCGGCGGCATTCTGGACGACCTGATGTTCGTCAACACCGGCGAGGACCTGTTCGTGATCGTGAACGGTGCCTGCAAGGTGAACGATCTGGCCCACATGCAGGCGAAGATCGGCGATCGCTGCACCATCACCCCCATGCCCGACCATGCACTGCTGGCACTGCAGGGCCCGCAGGCGGTGGACGTGCTCAAGCGCCTGGCGCCCGGCGTGGAAAGCCTGGTGTTCATGACCGGCGGCAACTTTGCCTGGGGCGAGGTGCCGCTGTTCGTCACGCGCAGCGGCTACACCGGCGAGGACGGATTCGAGATTTCCCTGCACAAGGACCAGGCCGAGGCCTTTGCCCGCGCCCTGCTGGCCGAGCCCGAAGTCAAGCCCGCGGGCCTGGGCGCACGCAACTCGCTGCGCCTGGAAGCCGGCCTGTGCCTGTACGGCAATGACCTGGACGAAACCACCACGCCGGTCGAGGCTGCCATCAACTGGGCGATGCAGAAGGTGCGCCGCACCGGCGGCGAGCGCGCGGGCGGTTTTCCGGGTGCCGATTTCGTGCTGGCCCAGCTCGACGGCCGCCTGCCCACCGAGCGCCTGCGCGTCGGCCTGATCGCCAGGGAGCGCGTGCCGGTGCGTGAGCCGGCCGAGCTGCAGAACATGGACGGCCAGAAGGTCGGCCAGGTCACCAGCGGCCTGCTCAGCCCCACGCTCAACCAGCCCATCGCCATGGGCTACGTCAAGCCCGACTATGCGGCCGAAGGCACCGAACTGTTTGCCATGGTGCGCGGCAAGCCGGTGCCCATGACCGTGACCCGGATGCCGTTCGTGCCGACGCGTTACTACCGCGGCTGATTCCTGCGGCGCGGCCGGCAGTCCGGCAGCGCCAACCCCTTTCTTTATTAAATTGACACTCACCGGAGCTTTTTGCATGTCCATCAAGTACACCCCCGACCACGAATGGATCCAGATCGACGGCGACATCGCCACTGTCGGCATCACCCAGCACGCCCAGGACGCCCTGGGTGACGTGGTGTTCGTCGAACTGCCCGAAGTGGGCAAGAGCTACGCCCAGCAGGACGTGGCCGGCGTGGTCGAATCCGTCAAGGCCGCCGCCGATGTCTACATGCCGGTCAGCGGCGAAGTCACCGAAGTGAACACCGCACTGCAGGACGATCCGTCCGCCATCAACAGCGATCCGCTGGGTGCCGGCTGGTTCTTCAAGGTCAAGCTGTCCGACGCCAGCCAGCTCGACGCGCTGCTGGACAGCACCGCCTACGACGAACTGCTGAAGTCCGCCTGATCCGGCCCTGCGCCCTTCCCGGCGACCCGCCCCTTGCTTCGGGCGTGGTCGCTGCCGTGCATTGAGTCTCCTGGAGCCACGCATGTCCCAGTCCACCCTCTCCTCCCTCGAAAACGCCGGCGAGTTCATCGCCCGCCACATCGGCATCACACCGCAAGACGAGCAGCACATGCTGTCCGTCATCGGCGAGGCCTCGCGCCAGGCGCTGATCGACTCCATCGTGCCGCGCAGCATTGCGCGCACCAGCGCCATGCAGTTGCCACCTGCCACCACCGAGGCCGCGGCTCTGGCCGAACTCAAGGCGATCGCGCAGAAGAACCAGATCTTCAAGAGTTTCATTGGCCAAGGCTATTACGGCACCCATATTCCGGGCGTGATCCTGCGCAACATCCTGGAGAACCCGGCCTGGTACACCGCCTACACCCCCTACCAGGCCGAGATCAGCCAGGGCCGCATGGAGGCGCTGGTCAACTTCCAGACCATGATCACCGACCTGACCGGCATGCCGATCGCCAACGCCTCCATGCTGGACGAGGCCACTGCCGCCGCCGAGGCGATGACGCTGGCCAAGCGCTCGGTCAAGGCCAAGGGCAACGTGATGATCGTGTCCGGCGACGTGCACCCGCAGACCATCGAGGTGCTGCAGACGCGCGCGGCGCCGCTGGGCCTGCAGGTCCAGCTGGTGCAGTCGCACGAGGAATGGGTGCAGGCACTGGCACAGGACGACTACTTCGCCGCGCTGGTGCAATACCCCGCCAGCAGCGGCTGGGTGCATGACTGGAGTGCCGACGTTGCCACCGTGCATGGCAAGCAGGCGGCCTTCATCATGGCAGCCGACCTGCTGGCGCTGGCCCTGCTCAAGTCGCCGGGCGAGATGGATGCCGACATCGTGGTCGGTACCACGCAGCGCTTCGGCATGCCCATGGGCGCAGGCGGCCCGCACGCCGGCTATCTGGCCTGCCGCGATGCCTACAAGCGCTCCATGCCCGGCCGCCTGGTCGGCGTCAGCGTGGATGCGCACGACAACCCGGCCTACCGCCTGGCGCTGCAGACGCGCGAACAGCACATCCGCCGCGAGAAGGCCACCTCCAACATCTGTACCGCGCAGGTGCTGCCGGCCGTCATCGCCAGCATGTACGCGGTCTACCACGGCCCGCAGGGCCTCAAGCGCATTGCCGAGCGCGTGGCGCGCTACACCGCCATCCTCAAGGCCGGCCTGCAGCAGCTGGGCTACAGCGCCTTCCACCAGGACAGCGCCTTCGACACCCTGTGCCTGAAGACCGATGACCAGACCGCCGCCATCGCGGAAAAGGCACGCCAGCATGGCGCCAACCTGCGCACCGCCTGGGGCGACTACCTCTGCATCTCGCTGGACGAAACCACCACGCGCGAGGACCTGACCCTGCTGTGGACCATCTTCGCCAAAGACGGTCAGGCGTTGCCCACGGTGGAGGCCCTGGAAGCCGGCACGCCCGATCTGATCCCCGCCGCCCTGCGCCGCAACAGCGCCTACCTGCAGCACCCGGTGTTCAACCGCTATCACTCCGAAACCGGCATGCTGCGCTACCTGCGCGCACTGGCCGACAAGGACCTGGCGCTGGACCGCAGCATGATCCCGCTCGGTTCCTGCACCATGAAGCTGAACGCCACCAGCGAGATGATCCCGATCACCTGGCCCGAATTCGCCAATCTGCACCCGTTCGCCCCGGCCGAGCAACTCGCCGGCTACGCCGAACTGGACCAGCAACTGCGCCAGTGGCTGTCGCAGGCCACCGGCTATGCCGACGTGAGCCTGCAGCCCAACGCCGGCTCGCAGGGCGAATACGCCGGCCTGCTGGCCATCAAGGCCTGGCATGAAGCGCAGGGTCAGGGCCACCGCAACATCTGCCTGATCCCGTCCTCTGCCCACGGCACCAACCCTGCCAGCGCCATGATGACCGGCATGCAGGTGGTGGTGACGGCCTGCGACAGCAACGGCAACGTCGATCTGGACGATCTGCGCGCCAAGTGCGAGCAGCACAGCGCCAATCTGGCCTGCGTGATGATCACCTACCCGAGCACGCACGGCGTGTTCGAGACCCAGGTGAAGGAACTGTGCGCGCTGGTGCACCAGCATGGCGGCCGCGTCTATGTGGACGGCGCCAACATGAACGCGCTGGTCGGCGTGGCTGCTCCGGGCGAGTTCGGCGGTGACGTGAGCCACCTGAACCTGCACAAGACCTTCTGCATCCCGCACGGCGGCGGCGGTCCGGGCGTCGGCCCGGTGTGCGTGGTGGAAGACCTGGTGCCCTACCTGCCCGGCCACGCTACCGCCGGTGTGCACAGTGGCGTGGGTGCCGTCTCTGCCGCGCCCTATGGCAACGCGGCCGTGCTGCCAATCAGCTGGATGTACATCCGCATGATGGGCCCGGACGGCCTGACGCATGCCACCGAGGCCGCCATCCTGAGCGCCAACTACATCAGCAAGCGCCTGCAGGACCACTACCCCACGCTGTACGCCAGCGCCAACGGCCATGTGGCGCATGAGTGCATTCTGGATCTGCGCGATCTGAAGGACACCAGCGGCGTGATGGCCGAGGACGTGGCCAAGCGCCTGATGGACTACGGCTTCCACGCCCCCACGCTGAGCTTCCCGGTGCCCAACACGCTGATGGTGGAGCCGACCGAAAGCGAAACGCGCGAGGAGCTGGATCGCTTCATCGATGCCATGATCGCCATCCGCGAGGAAATCCGCCAGATCGAGCGCGGCGAGTGGCCGCAGGACGACAACCCGCTGAAGAATGCACCGCACACGGCCAGGACCCTGATGGATGCCGAGTGGAAGCACCCGTACAGCCGCGAGGAAGGCGCCGCCATCCATCCGGGCAGCGGCGTGACCCTGGGCAACAAGTACTGGCCGCCGGTTGGCCGCGTGGACAACGTTTACGGCGACCGCAACCTGTTCTGCAGCTGCATTCCGCTGTCGGACTACTGAGCCCTGCCCGGCACGCCCTGCGGCGGTGCCGGCTTTGACGGCCTGCGGGAGCCCATCCTGCAGGCCGTTTTTCATGGCCGGGAAAATCGCAGGTTTTATGCCGGAAAATCCGGCTTCATGACGATTTTTCATTAGAATCAAAGCTATACCTTCCGCAACTCATAAGGCGGATGGCCCCATCCCGGGCGCTTCTGCCCACCCCATCGCGATTTCCTTTCAGCCTGCATGACCTTGCTGTTCCTGCTCGCGCTGCCCTTCATCGGCAGCGCCGTGGCGGCCCTGCTGCCCACGCACGCCCGTACCGCCGCTGCCAGCTGGGCCGCGCTGGTGGCGCTGGCTGCCCTCGTGCAGGTCGGTCTGCTCTACCCGGACATCGCCGCGGGCGAGGTGCTGCGCGAGGAGCTGCGCTGGCTGCCGTCGATCGGCGTCAACTTCGTGGTACGGGTGGACGGCTTTGCCTGGATGTTCGCCCTGCTGGTCACCGGCATCGGCATGCTGGTCGCCGTGTATGCGCGCTACTACATGTCGCGCGATGATCCGGTTCCGCGCTTCTTCTCCTTTTTCCTCGCCTTCATGGGCGCCATGCTGGGCGTGGTGCTGTCGGGCAATATCGTGCAGCTGGTGTTCTTCTGGGAGCTGACCAGCCTGTTCTCCTTCCTGCTGATCGGCTACTGGCACCACCGCAAGGATGCCCGGCGCGGCGCCCGCATGGCGCTGACGGTGACCGGCACCGGCGGCCTGGCGCTGCTGGCCGGCGTGCTGCTGCTCGGCCATGTGGTGGGCAGCTACGATCTGGATGCCGTGCTGGCCGCAGGCGCGCGCGTGCAGTCGCATACGCTGTACAAGCCGCTGCTGGTGCTGATCCTGCTGGGGGCGCTGAGCAAGAGCGCGCAGTTCCCCTTCCACTTCTGGCTGCCGCGCGCCATGGCGGCCCCCACGCCGGTATCGGCCTATCTGCACTCTGCCACCATGGTGAAGGCCGGTGTGTTCCTGCTGGCGCGCTTCTGGCCGGTGCTGGCCGGCACCGAGCCCTGGTTCTGGCTGGTTACGTCGGCCGGCCTCGCCACGCTGCTGCTGGGCGCGTATCTGGCCATGTTCCAGAACGACCTGAAAGGCCTGCTGGCCTACTCCACCGTCAGCCACCTGGGCCTGATCACGCTGCTGCTCGGGCTGAACAGCGCGCTGGCGGCCGTGGCGGCGGTGTTCCACATCATCAACCACGCCACCTTCAAGGCCTCGCTGTTCATGGCCGCGGGCATCGTGGACCACGAAAGCGGCACGCGCGATATCCGGCGCCTGTCGGGCCTGCGCCATGCCATGCCGGTCACCGCCACGCTGGCGCTGGTGGCCAGCGCCGCCATGGCCGGGGTGCCGCTGCTCAACGGCTTTCTGTCCAAGGAAATGTTCTTTGCCGAGACGGTCTACATCCAATCGCTGCCCTGGGTCGAGCTGGCGCTGCCGCTGGCCGCGATGGTGGCCTCGATGTTTGCCACCGCCTATTCGCTGCGCTTTGTGGTCGATGTGTTCTTCGGCCCGGCGGCCACGCGATTGCCGCGCGAGCCGCACGAGCCGGTGCGCTGGATGCGCGTGCCGATCGAGCTGCTGGTGCTGCTGTGCCTGGCCGTGGGCATGGCCCCGGCCGCCGTCATCGGCCCGCTGCTGCACATGGCGGCGCAGCCGGTGGTGGGCGGACCGATGCCTGCCTACAGCCTGGCGCTGTGGCATGGCCTGAACGCGCCGCTGATGATGAGCCTGATCGCCATGAGCGGCGGCACGGCGATCTGGTTCCTGCTGCGCAAGCCGCTGCGCGACAAGCGCTGGAAGCGCATTCCGCTGTTCGGCCGCTTCGACGGCCAGCGCAGCTTCGAGGCAGTGCTGGCCCTGCTGGCGCTGGGCGCGCGCAAGGTGCAGCGCACCCTGTACACGCGCCGGCTGCAGCCGCAGATGCTGCTGCTGGTGCTGGTGGGCATGGCGGCCATCACGGCCTCGCTCTGGTCTTCCGGCCTGAGCTGGGGCAACCGCCCGCGCGTGCCGCTTGGCTGGGATTTTGTGCTGATCTGGGTGGTGGGCGCGGCCTGCGCCATCGGCGCGGCGACGCAGGCAAAGTTCCACCGGCTGGCCGCGCTGCTGATGCTGGGCGGTGCCGGCCTGGCCACCAGCCTGACCTTTGTCTGGTTCTCGGCACCGGATCTGGCGCTGACGCAGCTGGCAGTCGAGGTCGTCACCACCATCCTGTTCCTGCTCGGCCTGCGCTGGATGCCCAAGCGCCAGCCGCTGGGCGACCGCACTCCGCTGCGCGCCCGCCTGCGCCGTGGCCGCGACCTGGTGCTGTCGGTACTGGCCGGACTGGGACTTGCCGGCCTGGCCTATGCGCTGATGACACGCCCCGCCCCCTACAGCATTTCGCCTTTCTTCCTGGAACGCGCACTGCCCGAAGGCGGCGGCACCAACGTGGTGAACGTGATGCTGGTCGATTTCCGTGCCTTCGATACCATGGGCGAGATCGTGGTGCTGGGCATCGTGGCGCTCACCGTCTATGCCTTGCTGCGGCGCTTCCGCCCGCCGCTGGAAAGCCTGCAGGCGCCCGCCCAGCAGCGCGCCACCCCGCTCGATCTGCAGACCGACCTGGTCAACCCGCGCAAAGCGCATGACACGGCCGTGGGTTACCTGCTGGTGCCAGCCGTGCTCTCGCGCCTGCTGCTGCCGGTCACGGCCATGCTGGCCGTGCACCTGTTCATGCGCGGGCACAACGAGCCGGGTGGCGGCTTCGTCGCCGGTCTGGTCATGGCGATCGGCTTCATCACGCAGTACATGATGGCCGGCACGCATTGGGTCGAGGCCCGCTTCAACCTGCAATTGCGCCGCTGGATCGCCGTCGGCCTGTCGCTGGTGCTGCTCACCGGACTGGGTTCGCTGCTGTTCGGCTACCCCTTCCTGACCACGCACACCGCGCACTTCGAGCTGCCGCTGCTCGGCGCCATGCACCTGCCGAGCGCGCTGTTCTTCGACCTTGGCGTGTTCTCGGTGGTGCTGGGCGCCACGCTGCTGATCCTGACGGCACTGGCCCACCAGTCGATCCGTCGCCAGCGCAAGCCGGTACGCGATCCGGGCGCCACCTCCGAATCAGTGGACGACGCCGTGCGCGCCGCAGCACGCGAGGAGGGCCGCTGATGGAAATCCTGATGGCCATCGTGATCGGCATCCTGGCCGGCTCCGGCACCTGGCTGGTGCTGCGCCCGCGGACCTTCCAGGTCATCATCGGCCTGTCGCTGCTGTCGTATGCGGTGAACCTGTTCATCTTCGTGTCGGGCAGCCTGTCGATCGCGCGCGAGCCCATCGTGCTGTCCTGGCTGCAGCCCACGCTCGAGAACTACACCGATCCCATGCCGCAGGCGCTGGTGCTGACCGCCATCGTGATCGGCTTTGCCACCACCGCGCTGTTCCTGGTGCTGCTGCTGGCTGCGCGCGGCCTGTCCGATACCGACCACGTCGACGGCGAGGAGGACGAGGCATGAACGGCTGGATCGATACCCTGATGCCGCATCTGGTCGCCGCGCCCATCCTGCTGCCCATGCTCACGGCCACGCTGATGCTGATGCTGGCACGCCGCATGCCGCAGAGCCAGCGCCTGCTGGGCGTGCTCTCCACCGCGCTCGGCCTGGGCGTGGCCATCGTGCTGCTGGCTTGGGTGAAGGAGAGCGGCGGCACCGGCGCCGTCGGTGTCTACCTGCCGGGCAACTGGCCGGTGCCCTTCGGCATCGTGCTGGCGGCCGACCGGCTCACCGCCATGATGCTGCTGATCACCGCCATCGTGGCCTCGGCCTCGCTGCTGTTCTCGACCGCAGGCTGGGACAAGGCGGGCGTGCATTTCCACCCGCTGTTCCAGTTGCAGCTGATGGGCCTGAACGGTGCCTTCCTCACGGCCGACCTGTTCAACCTGTTCGTGTTCTTCGAGATCATGCTGACGGCCTCCTACGGCCTGCTGCTGCATGGCACCGGCTGGCCGCGCGTGCGCTCGGGCCTGCACTACGTGGCGCTGAACCTGATGGCCTCGCTGATGTTCCTGCTGGGCGCGGCGCTGCTGTACGGCATCACCGGCACGCTCAACCTGGCCGACATGGCAACAAAGATCCCGCAGATTCCGACTACCGACCGCGGCCTGCTGCATGCCGGCGCCGCCATCCTGGCCGTGGCCTTTCTGACCAAGGCCGCCGTCTGGCCGCTCAACTTCTGGCTCACCCCGGCCTATGCCGCTGCCAGCCCGCCGGTGGCTGCGCTGTTTGCGCTGATGACCAAGGTCGGCCTGTACGCGCTGCTGCGGCTGTGGACGCTGCTGTTCCCGCCTACCGCGGAAGGCTCGGCCATGTTCGGCAGCGAGGTGCTGGTGTGGGGCGGCCTGCTCACGCTGGGTTTCGGCGCCATCGGCATGCTGGCCTCGCAGCAGATCGGCCGGCTGGCCGGTTTTTCGGTGCTGGTGTCCTCGGGCACGCTGCTGGCGGCCTTCGGCTTCGGCCATTCCACGCTCACCGGCGCGGCACTGTACTACCTGATGAGTTCCACGCTGGCGCTGTGCGCGCTGTTCCTGATCACCGATCTGGTCGAGCGCTCGCGCGAGGCGGATGAGCCGCTGCCGCCGGCCGATCTGGACGACGAGCCGCTGCCCTTCCCGATCGACATGCTGCTGCACGAGCAGGACACCAACCTGGACGAGCAGGAAGACGCGCTGATCGGCCGCGCCATTCCGGCCGCGATGGCCTTTCTGGGCGCGGCCTTCATCGCCTGCGCACTGCTGATCGCCGGGCTGCCGCCGCTGTCCGGCTTCATCGGCAAGGTCGCCATGCTGACCGCCCTGTTCAACCCCTATGGCCTGACTGAAAGCGTGGCCAGCATCCGCCCGGCCGGCTGGGCGCTGTTGATCCTGCTGGTGCTGTCCGGCCTGCTGGCGCTGATTGCGTTCAGCCGCGCCGGCATCCGTTTCTTCTGGGCGCCGCAGGACCGGCCGGCCCCGCGCCTGCGCGTGATCGAGTCGCTGCCGATCTCCTTCCTGCTGCTGCTCTGCCTGCTGCTGGTGGTGCGCGCCGAGCCGGTGCTGGGCTATACCCACCGCACCGCGCATGGGCTGCACCAGCCGGATGGCTATGTCGATGCCGTGATGGCGGCCACGGTGCGTCCGGCGCCCGGGCCGCTCAAGCCGCCGCCGTCCTCCTTGGCCGTACCGGCACCCGCCGCGGCTGCGCTGCAGACACCGGCCCGGCCTCATGCTCCCGCGCCGGCCCCGGCTGCGGCCGGGAGGAGCCTGCCATGATGCGCCGCCTGTTTCCCGCTCCCCTGCTGTCGGCCGCCCTGGTCGTGCTGTGGCTGCTGCTGAACGAGCCGCTGTCCATCGGGCACACCGTGCTGGCGCTGCTGTTCGGCCTGCTGCTGCCGCCGCTGTTTGCCTCGCTGCGGCCGCAGCGCCCGCGCATCCGCCGCCCGCTGCGGGTGCTGCAGCTGATCCTGGTGGTGGGGCGTGACGTGCTGCTGTCCAACCTGCAGGTCGGCAGCGGCGTGCTGCGCCTGCGCCGGCGCCAGCCACAAAGCGCCTTTGTCACCATTCCGCTGGAACTGCGCGACCCCACCGCCCTCGCAGCGCTGGCCATGATCACCACCGTGGTGCCCGGCACCGTCTGGTGCGAGCTGGCGCGCGACGCCAGCGCCGTGCGCCTGCATGTATGGGACGTGCAGGACGAAGCCGCCTTCATCGCCCACTACAAGAGCACCTACGAGGCGCCCCTGCTGGAGATCTACCAATGAGCCCCGTGCTGCACATCGCCCTGATTTTTGCGCTGGCCTGCTTCGGCATCGCCGCCGTGCTCACGCTGTGGCGCCTGCTCGTCGGCCCCTCGGCGCAGGACCGCGTGCTGGCGCTGGACTACCTGTACTGCATCGCCATCCTGGCCGTGCTGGTGCTCGGCATCCGCAACACCAGCGCCATGTATTTCGAGGCGGCGCTGCTGATTGCGCTCACGGGCTTCGTCAGCTCGGCCGCCATGGCCAAGTTCCTGCTGCGCGGCGAGGTGATCGAATGAACGTCACGCTGCCGCTGTGGGCCGAGTGGACGCTGGCCGTGCTGCTGGTCATCAGCGGCATCTCGGCATTGCTGGCTGCCTGGGGCGTGCTGCGGCTGAAGGATTTTTTCCAGCGCATGCACCCGCCCGCGCTGGGCTTTACCGCCGCCTCCTGGAGCGCGGCGCTGGCCTCGGCGATCTATTTCAGCATCGTGCAGGAAGGCCTGGCGCTGCGCAGCTGGATCATCGTGGTGGTGCTGTCCATCACCGTGCCCATCACCACCGTGCTGCTGGCGCGTGCTGCCATGTTCCGGCGGCGCCAGCAGGCCGATCCGGCCATGCCGCCGCCGCTGGTGCCGAAAAATCCGCCCGCTGACGCGCCCTGAGACGATTCGGGCCGCAGGGGCCGTGCCGCCTGCGCCGACCGGTTCGTCAGGCGCCCGCCGCCGAGCCGGGCGTGAGCCGGTCGGGCGAAACGTAATAGGCGCGGTACTGCTCGAACGGCATTTCGTCCACGGCTTCGATTTCCTTTTGCGCCTCGGTGGATTCTGCCGCCAGCGCGGCAAAACGTGCCTGCTCGGCCACCGGATAGGGCAGCGCCATCAGCGCCTCGCGTGCGGCTGCCGAACGCTGGCGCACGAAGCCCACGAAAGACTTGCCCTCCCCGGCCGCAATATCCTGCAGCACGCGCGCCGAGGGCAGGCTGGCAGGATCGTCCATGCGCGCCTGGGCCATGGCCAGCGCCTCGGCATAGCGCGTGCCGCCCTTGATGGCATCCAGATGCCGTGCCACCGGCGCCAGTTCCGCCATCACTTCGGCGGCCCAGTCCACCAGCAGCACCTCGGCACCATTGCGCTCCAGCCGCAGGCCGGGCTCGCGGCCGCGTTCGGCTGTCAGGTGCTGGTTGTGCTTGAGCGCGGCGATCTCTTCCGGCGTGTCGGGCGGACTGTCGCTGAGCAGCGCATGCAGCAGGAACAAGTCGAGGAAACGCATGGTTTCGGCGTCGATGCCCACGTCCAGGAACGGGTTCAGGTCCATCAGGCGCACTTCCACGTACTGCACGCCACGCTCGCGCAGTGCATGCAGCGGGCGCTCGCCGGCGGCGATCACGCGCTTGGGACGGATGGTGCCGTAGAACTCGTTCTCGATCTGCAGCAGGCTGGTGTCGAGCTGATTGTAGTCACCGCCCAGATTGCGCAGGCCGATCGCCTCGTAGGGCGGATAGGGCTTGGTGAGCGCCTCGTGCAGTGAGGCAGCGTAGCCTTCCAGCCCGTTGTAGCTCACCGCCAGCGAGGACTGGGCATCGCTCTGGTAGCCCAGACGCCCCATGCGCAGCGAGGTGGCATGGGGGCGGTACATGGTCTTGCCGGCCAGCACTTCCAGCTGATGCTGGCGCCCGTCGACGAAGCTGGAGCACACCGAGGGCGAGGCGCCGAACAGGTACAGCAGCAGGAAGGCGTTGCGGCGGAAATTGCGGATCAGGCCGAAGTAGCCGGCATTGTCCAGGCCGGGCAGCGACCAGTTGTAGTGGATGCCGGAAATCATCTGCATGCGGCGGCCATAGCGGTGGCCCAGGCCCATGCGATACACGCTCTTGGCACGGCCCACGTTGGAATTGCCGTAGCGGCCCAGCGGAATGGTTTCGTCGGTGGGCAGGCCGCAGGGCATGCTGGCCACCCACAGCATTTCGTCGCCGCGGCGCGCCAGCACGCGGTACACCTCCTGGTGGATGCGAACGAGTTCGTCCAGACAGGCTTCGGCACTGCCGTGCACGCCGGTGACAAGCTCCAGCTGCGATTCGCTGAAGTCGGTGGTGATATTGGGGTGGGTGAGCGGCGATCCCAGCTCCTGCGGATGAGGCGTGAGCGCCAGCTTGCCGTCGGGATGCGTGCGCAGGCTTTCCTTTTCCACGCCGCGCAGCATGCCGGCCAGGCGGTCCGCCGTGATCGTGTTCAACCGTTGTTCGAGTGCACCCATGTAGATTCCTATGTTTCGCGGCCGCGCCTGCACCGCCTGTGTCCGCTCCTGCCGGACCGGGTTGTTCCGTCTGCCGCGCCACTGCGGAGCGCCAGGTTTGGCCGGGCCGGGAACGGCTCGCAGCGAAACGGGTCAGTGATTGTCGCGGAATTTTGTGGCGGTTGCCGGCTACCGCGGCTTTTGCCAGAGCCGGAGCGCGGGTTGTTTGATTTCAGGCAGCCTCCCGCTCCAGCAGGCCCTGGGCCGCCACCACGCCGCTGGCCAGGCAGGCCGTGAGCAGATAGCCGCCCGTGGGCGCCTCCCAATCGAGCATTTCGCCAGCGCAGGCCAGTTGCGGCAGGGCACGCACGCGCAGTTGCGCGTCCAGCGCCTCGAAGCAGACGCCGCCGGCGCTGCTGATGGCCTCCTCCACCGGACGCGCCGCCGCCAAGGGCAGCGGCAGGGCCTTGATGGCCTGCGCCAGCCGCTCGGGATCGTGCATGGCGGCCTTGTCCAGCAGCTCGTACAGCAGCGCCGCCTTGATGCCCTGCAGGCCCAGCCGGCTCTTGAGATGGCCGGACAGGCTCTTGCTGCCGCGCGGATGGCGCACGGCGGCCAGTACCTGCTCCAAGCTGTGGTCGGGCAGCAGGTCGATGCGCAGTTCGGCCGGCTGGCTGCTGCGCAGGATGGCATCGCGCAACAGGTGGCTGGCTGCGTAGACCACGCTGCCCTCGATGCCGGTTTCGGTGGCGACGAATTCGCCGCGGCGGTGGAAGCGGCCGCCCTGACCGTCGTCGCAGTCGATGGCGACCGCCTTGAAAGGCTGGCCGGCAAAGCGTTCGCGAAAATGGCGCGACCAGCCGCCGGGAGCGGCATCGGCGGGTGCCGTGCCCTGCTCCGCCTGGCGGGCCGTGGTCGGCGCCACATCAAAGCCGCAATTGGCGGGCAACAGCGGCGCCAGGGCGATGTCCCGCTCCTGCAGCAGCTTCACCCAGCGGCCGTCCGAACCGAGACGCGGCCAACTGGCCCCACCCAGCGCCAGCAACACACGCCCGGCCGGTACGCTGCGCTCGCCATTGGCGGTCTGGAAGCACAGCGCCAGCGCCTCGCCGGGCTGCGGCGGCCGGGCAAAGCCCAGCCAGCGGTGCCGCATATGAAATTGCACCGGCACGCCGGAGGCCGGATGGCGCAGGCGCTGCATCCAGGCACGCAGCAGCGGCGCGGCCTTCATCTCCTTGGGGAACACGCGCCCGGAGGTGCCGACAAAGGTCTCCACGCCCAGCCCCCCGGCCCAGGCGCGTACCGCTTCGGCATCGAAGGCACGCAGCAGCGGCTCGACCTGAGGCTGGCGCCGGCCGTAACGCGCGGCAAAGGCGGCAAAGGGTTCGGAATGGGTCAGGTTGAGGCCGCCCTTGCCGGCCAGCAGGAATTTGCGTCCGGCCGAGGGCATGGCATCGAACACATGCACCGGCACGCCGGCCGCGGACAGGCGCTCGGCCGCCATCAGGCCGGCCGGACCGGCGCCGATGATGGCGACCGGCAGAGGGGAGGATTCGGGAATGGGAGTGGAAGTCACACGGGGTGCCGTTGGAATGGGAATGCGCTGCCGCCCGGCACTGCCAGGGAAGTCATCTCCCGAATGATACGCCTAGCGCCTGCCAGTGGGCCCGGAAATGCAAGGGGACTCTGCACGAGTCCCCTCTGCCCGGTCGCGCCAGGCGCGAATGCGGCGACCCTTACGGCGCCGTCACCGGCTTGAGCGTGGCGTTGACGCGGCGCAGCTCGCCTTCGTCGAGCTGGCTGGTCATGGCGGCCAGGCGCAGCTGGTTCATCACCGCCGAAACGCGGGCCTCGGCCAGCGATTGTGCGGTGTTGGCGTGATCGGTCTGCGCATTCAGGACGTTGAGCGTGGTGCGGTCGCCCACGGCACGGCCCAGATAGGTTGCATCCAGGCGCAAAGCCGACGCCTTGAGCGCCTCTTCCAGTGCGCGCACGCGGGCGGCATCGGCCTCGCGCGCGCTCCACAGCAGGCGCGCCTGCTGGCCGACGGTGGTCTGGGCCTGTTGCAGATCCGCCTCGGCCTTGTCGGCCAGGGCGATCGCTTCGCGTTCCTTGGCGCTGCGCATGCCGCCGGTATAGAGCGGAATGTTCACCTGCACGCCCACCATGTAGTTGGTGTTGCGGTTGCTGGCCTGGCCGAAGTCGCCACTGCCCCAGACACGGTCCTTGCCGGCCTGCGCCACCAGATCGACTGTCACGGAAGACAGCGCATCGTGCTTGCGTACTTCCTGCCGCGCGATTTCGGCGGCGATCTGCTGCATGCGCAGCTGCGGGTTGTCGCCCTGCACCGATTGCAGCCATTGCTCCAGCGCCTTGTCGCTCACCAGCGTGGGCACGCGCGTGGGCAGCATGGCCGTAGGATGGGCCACACCGGTGCTGTCGGCCAGGATCCGGCGCTTGTTGTCCAGATCGAGGTCAGCCGCGACCTTCTGTGCCTTCAGGCCGGCCAGCGCGGCATCGGCCTCGTGGCTGTCGGTGACGGCCACGTCGCCCAGGCGGAAGCGCTCGTGTGCCTCGTCGGCCGAGCGCTGCACCGCCTGCAGCTGGTGCGCCAGGATGCGCTGGCGTTCCTGCGCCAGCGCCACGTCGAAGTAGCGCTGGGCGGTGCGCAGCATCAGGTCCATCTGCGCTGCCTGCCAGCCGCTGTCGCCCAGATCGGCCTGCAGCTTCAATTGGGCGCTGCCGGCCGAGCGGCCGCGGTTGTACAGCGGCTGCTGCGCCTGCACGCCCCAGCGTGTCATCTTGCCGCCGGTGACCGAGGTGGCAAAGTTCACCCCCGTCATCTGGGGCTGGCCCGGCATGGAAAACGCCGCACCATTCATCTCGGTTTCGCTGGTGGCAGCGCCTGCCGTGCCGCTGAGCATGACGTTGGGCTTCCACAGCGCCGAGGCCTGGTCGCGCTTGGTCTGGCTGGCGGCATGGTTCAGGCGCGCGCTGGCCAGTTCGCGGTCATGGCCCTGCACGCCGTTCCAGGCTTCGAGCAGGTCGACCGTGGTGGCCTGGGCGCCACCGGCCAGGGCTGCCAGCATCAGGGCCAGCAAAGTCTGTCTACGCATGAATTTATCCCTTGTGCCGCGCCAGCGATCCCTCGATCCAGCGCTGCAGGTCGGCCGCGCTCATGGCGCCGCTCTTGCGCTCCACCTCCCGGCCGCCCACATAGAGGGCGAGCGTGGGAATGCTGCGGATGCCGAGCACCGCACCGGTGTGCTGGTTGGCCTCGGTATCGAGCTTGGCGAAACGCACGCGCGGCATGCGTGCCGCGGCCTGTTCAAACTGCGGTGCCATCATGCGGCAGGGGCCGCACCATGGCGCCCAGAAATCCACCACCACCGGCATTTCGGTGCCAGACACGAAGGCCTGGAAATTGGCGTCGGTGAGCGCCACCGGATGGCGCGGCAACAGCTCCGCCTTGCAGCGGCCGCAGTTGACTTCCTTGTCCAGATCGGTTTCGGCGACGCGGTTCTTCGCGCCGCAGGCTGCACAGACGATTTGCATGATGGACTCCTTTGCGGAAAAAGCGCTCTCAGTTGCCAGGGCGGGCACCCAGCTTGCGCAGAATGGTTTCCAGCATGCACCACTTGGTGAAGCCGCTCTGCAGCAGGTTGGCGCCGACGAAGGCGGTGAACCACAGCCAGTTGGTGCTGTGGAAGATCGGGCTGCCCTGCACGCCCAGTGCCAGGGACAGCAGGATGAAGGTACCGCCGATCATACGGACGAGTTGCCAGGATGTCATGATGAGTTCTCCTTGAGGATGGATAGTAAGAAAACCGGAAGGCCTCAGACCGGACCGGAGGGCTTGTTCAGCCGCACGATGCCCAGGATCTTCAGCACGTATTTTTCGTAGATGGGCTCGGTGTTGCCCGATTTCATCTTGCTGATGAAGTACTTTTCGAAGGCGATCTTGCCCAGGTGCACCCACTTGCCTTTCTTGAACCAGTTGACGTTGCGCGGCGGGATCTGCGGCAACGCCACGAAGGCGGCGCCGGTGTCGCCCATGTCGGCCAGGCAGATGGCGTTCCAGGTGGCGGTGGCCTCGGCCTTCTCGCCTTTCAGGTCGGCGGCGATGTTCTCGGTGATGGCGCTGATCATGGTCTCGATCATGTAGCCGGTCTTGGGTGCGCCGGTGGCAACCGGCGTCACTTCCACCGGCGGAATCGCCACGCAGACGCCAGCCGAGAAGATATTGGGGTATTTCTTGCTGCGCTGGTGCTCGTCGATCAGCACGAAACCGCGCGGGTTGCACAGCTCGGGCACGGCGGCCACGGCATCCACGCCCTTGAAGGCCGGCAGCATCATGGACAGCTTGAACGGCACCTCATGCTGCTTCACCAGCGCACCGTTGTCGTCGAGCTGGTCCACGAACAGCTTGCCTTCTTCCACACGCGTGGTCTTGGCGTTGGTGATCCACTTGATGTCCTGGCTGCGCAGTTCGCTCTCGAGCATGCTCTTGCTGTCGCCCACGCCGCCCAGGCCGAGGTGGCCGATGTAGGGCTCGCTGGTGACATAGGTGATCGGCACCTTGTGGCGCAGCTTGCGCTTGCGCAGATCGGCCGCCACGATGAAGGCAAACTCGTAGGCCGGGCCGAAGCAGCTGGCGCCGGGCATGGCGCCGATCACGACCGGGCCCGGGTTCTGCAGGAATTTTTCGTAATCGGCCCAGAACTGCTCGGCGTGGTTCACCGTGCAGATGGAATGCGTGTAGCCGCCGTTGGGGCCGGAGCCGGGCACTTCCTCGAAGGCCAGGCGCGGGCCGGTGGTGATGACCAGGTAGTCGTAATCCACCGTCTGGCCGTTTTCCAGCGTCAGCTTGTTGCCGGGGGCGTCGATCGCCGTGACCGGGCTGGCAATGAAATCGATGCCCTTGCGCTTGAGCAGGGGCGCGATCTCCAGAATGATGTCCTCGCGCTTGCGCCAGCCCACCGCCACCCAGGGGTTGGACGGCACGAAGTGGAAGTAGTCGACCGCGCTGATGACGGTGACCTTGTGTTGCGCCGGCAATGCCGCACGCAGGTCGTAGGCGGCGGGCATGCCGCCGATGCCGGCGCCCATGATGACGATGTGGGCCATGGTTTGTCTCCTCAGTAGCCTCTGCAGTTAATGCGGCACAGCCTCTGTCGGGCCATTGCTCGCGGGGACCGGCCCGCCGTTGTCCAGCCCGTTGCCGGGCTGTCCGTACTGCTTGCGGTAGGCCATGTAGTACAGCATCGGAATCACCACCAGCGTCAGAATGGTGGAGACGAAGATGCCGAAGATCAGGGAGATGGCCAGGCCGTTGAAGATCGGGTCATCCAGGATGAAGAAGGCGCCGATCATGGCGGCCAGGCCGGTCAGCATGATGGGCTGGGCGCGCGTGATGGCCGACTTGACGATGGCTTCCTCGAAGGGCACGCCCTCCTTCAGCTGCAGGTTGATGAAGTCCACCAGCAGGATGGAGTTGCGCACGATGATGCCAGCCAGCGCGATCATGCCGATCATGCTGGTGGCCGTGTACTGCGCGCCGAGCAGCGCGTGGCCCGGCATCACGCCGATGATGGTCAGCGGGATCGGCGCCATGATGATCAGCGGCACCAGGTAGGAGCCGAACTGCGCCACCACCAGCAGGTAGATCAGGATCAGGCCGACGGCATAGGCGGCGCCCATGTCGCGGAAGGTTTCGTAGGTGATCTGCCACTCGCCGTCCCACTTGACGGCGTAGTTGCGGTACGGGTCCTGCGGCTGCTTGATGAAGTATTCATCCAGCTTGCCACCGTTGGGCGCCTGGATCTTGTCGAGCTCGCCGCGCATCTTGAACATGCCGTAGAGCGGGCTGTCCACCTCGCCGGCCATGTCACCCATGACGAAGCTGACCGGCAGCAGGTCCTTGTGGATGGAAGGCTGCTCGCGCACGCTGTCGCTCACGGTCACCAGTTCGCGGATCGGCACCAGCGTGCCGGCGCCGGTGCGCACGGACAGCTGCAGCAGCGCGTCCAGGCTGCCCATGGCCTCGGCCGGCAACTGGATCTGCGTCGGCACGGCATAGCGGCTCTGGTCGTGCAGGAAGGTGGCGGCGTCGCCCGACAGGCCGGTACGCAGCGTGGCCACGATGGCCTGCTGCGGCACGCCGAGCTGGGCCGCCTTGCGGCGATCGACGATCAGCTCGACCTTGGGAGCGGCTGCCGTGTTGGTAGTGTCCACGTCAACCACGTTGGCGGTGTTCTCGAACACCTTGCGCAGCGCGTTCGCCACCTGCTGGCGGCCTTCGGCCTCGGGGCCATAGACCTCGGCCACGATGGGCGACATCACCGGCGGGCCGGGCGGCACTTCCACCACTTTCACGTTGGCGCCGTGGCGCTTGCCGATTTCCTGCAGGCCGGGCCGCACACGCGTGGCAATGGCGTGGCTCTGGTCCTTGCGGTGCTTGGCGTCGACCAGGTTGACCTGGATATCGCCCATTTCGCTGGCGGTGCGCAGATAGTACTGGCGCACCAGGCCGTTGAAGTTGATCGGCGAAGCAGTGCCGGCATAGGCCTGGTAGTTCTTCACCTCGGGGATGGTGGCCAGATGCGCGCCCAGTTCGTGCATGACGGCAGCGGTCTTCTCCAGCGGCGTGCCGGCAGGCATGTCGACCACCACCTGGAATTCGCTCTTGTTGTCGAAGGGCAGCATCTTCAGCACCACCAGGCCGAACACCGGCAGCAGCACCGACAGCGCGATCAGGCCGGCCACGCCCAGCCCCAGCAGGCGGCGGTTGCGCTTGCCGGACTGCGGGTGCAGCAGCGGATTGAACACCTTGCGGAACAGCGGATCGAGCTTGCCGGCCAGGCCATGGCCGGCGGCCTTGCCATGGTCATCGCCATGCGTGGCCTTCATCCACAGACGCGCCAGCCAAGGGGTGACCATGAAGGCAATGGCCAACGACAGGAGCATGCCCATGCTGGCGTTGATCGGGATCGGGCTCATGTAGGGACCCATCAGGCCGGACACGAAGGCCATGGGCAGCAGCGCGGCGATCACGGTGAAGGTGGCCAGGATGGTGGGGCCGCCCACTTCGTCCACGGCACCGGGAATGATCTCGCGCAGGGACTTGCCCGGGTAGAGCTGCTGGTGGCGGTGGATGTTTTCCACCACCACGATGGCATCGTCCACCAGAATGCCGATGGAGAAGATCAGCGCGAACAGCGACACCCGGTTGAGCGTGAAGCCCCAGGCCCAGGAGGCAAACAGCGTCACGGTCAGCGTCAGCACCACCGCGGTGCCGACGATGGCTGCCTCGCGGCGGCCCAGCGCGATGAACACCAGCGCCACCACCGACAGCGTGGCGAACAGCAGCTTCTGGATCAGCTTGGTGGCCTTGTCGTTGGCGGTTTCGCCGTAATTGCGCGTTTCCTCGACGTAGACATCGGCCGGAATCACGGTGTTCTTGAGCTGGTCGACGCGCGTCATCACGGCGTTGGCCACGTCGATGGCGTTCTCGCCCGGCTTCTTGGTGACGGCGATGGTGACGGCGGGGTATTCGGCACCGCTGCGGGCGCTGGCGCCCTGCCCGGCTGCGGCTGCCGGGGCTGCGCCGGAGGCTTGCGCTGCTGCGGGGGCAGCCTTGGCGCTGTCAACGGCCCTGTCCCCCTGCTGCAGCGGCTCGCCATACCAGACATAGCGCGCCGGCGGCGGTGCGCCGTCGCGGATATTGGCCACGTCTTTCAGGAACACCGGCTTGCCGCCCGGGGCGCCCACCAGCAGGTCGGAGACGTCGTCCGCATTGCGCAGGTAGGGGCCGGATTCGATCGCCACGGCCTGGTTGCCGCTGATCAGGTCGCCCAGCGGCAGGCCGAAGTTGGCGGATTGCAGCGCATTGCGCAGATCGTGCACGGTGAGGCCGGCCGCGGACAGGCGGGCCGGGTCGACTTCGATCATGATGGCATGACCGGGGCCGCCGATGGTCGTGACCTCGCGCGTGCCCGGCACGCGCTTGATGTCTGCCTCGATGCTGTGCGCCACGCGCTCCAGATCGAAGGTGTCGCTGTCGGTGCGCTTGGTGTAGAGCGTGAGGGCCACGATGGGCACGTCATCGATGCCCTTGGGCTTGATGATGGGCGAGAGCACGCCCAGGCCCGGCGGCAGCCAGTCGGCATTGGCGCCAACCGTGTCATACAGGCGCACCAGCGCATCGTTGCGCTTGACGCCCACCTTGAACTGCACCGTGAGCACCGCCACGCCGGGGCGCGACACGCTCATCACGTGCTCCACGCCGGTCATCTGCGACAGCACCTGCTCGGCCGGAGTGGCCACCAGCGATTCCACGTCCTTCACGGCCGCGCCGGGGAAGGGCACGATCACGTTGGCCATGGTGACGTCGATCTGCGGCTCTTCCTCGCGCGGGGTGACCAGCACGGCAAACACGCCGAGCAGGAAGGCCACCAGTGCCAGCAGCGGCGTGATCTGCGCCGACTGGAAGAACGCGGCGATGCGTCCGGAAATGCCCATGCGCGCCGTGGTGGGCGGGGGCGTGGTGTGTTGTTCGCTCATGCCTGCCTCTCTGCCACGCTTACTGCACGCGGGCCGCAGCCTGCGGCTCGGTCACCACACGCTCGCCGGCCTGCAGGCCGGACAGGATCTCGACCTGGTCGCCCGTGGTGCGGCCCAGGCGCACCTGGCGCAGCAGCGGACGGTTTTTGGCGTCGAGCACGTACAGGCCGGTCATTTCGCCGCGGCGCACGATGGACTTGAGCGGCACGCGGATGTTCTGGCCCAGCAGAGCGGAGCCGGATGCAGGCGCCGAGCCACCTTGTGCGGCTGCGGCAGCGGCCGGCACCGGCAGCCAGACGCGGGCGAACATGCCCGGCACGGCGCGGTCCAGCCCGGCCGGCAGGTTGGCGCGCAGCGCCTGCGTGAGCGAGCGCGGATCGACCGCGGGCAGCACCTCGACGCGCGTGGGCGCAATCATGCTGCCGCCGGCATCGGGCAATTCGACCTGGGCCTTGGCCTGATCGACCTTGCCGATGACGGAGGACGGCACCGAAGCCGTCACGCGCAGGGAGGCCGGATCGTAGATGGTGAGCAGCGGGCGGCCCGGCATGGCCATGTCGCCCAGTTCGATGGAGAGTTGCGAGATGATGCCGGCATAGGGCGCCTTGACGACGTAGAAGCCGGATTGCGTGGTGGCGGCAGCGGCGGCGGCCGTCAGCGCGTTGACCTGGGCGGCGGCGGCACGGTAGCCGGCCTCGGCCTGCTCCAGCGCGGCCTTGCTGATGTAGTTCTTGGCGGCGAGCTGGCGCTTGCGTTCCAGATCCTTGGCAGCCACATCGAGCTGGGCGCGGGCGGCGCCGATCTGCGCCTGGCTCGCGGTGGCAGCCTGGTTGGCGGCGCGGGCGTCGATGCGCAGCAGCAACTGGCCGGCAGCCACGCGCTGGCCGGCACGCACCGGCAGCTCGACCACGGCACCGGGCACCTGGGCCGCCAGCGTGGTCTGGCGCAGCGACTCGACCGTGCCTTCGTAGCTGCTCATGCTGCCGTTGGCAGCGCTGGAAACGGCCACGCTGGGCAGGGGCGCCGCCAGCGCAACAGGACCGACACCGGCACCCAGGGCCGCGACGGCCAGCCAGCCGCCAACGCGGCGCAGAATGGATTGAGGCTTCATGGCAAACACACCTATCTTGTTCGAGTGGGGCGACATGGCGGCCCGAAGGCGAACACCACGCAGCAGCACGGCAAGGCCGCGCAGACAATTTACATTATACGTATTTGTGTGAATACGCAAATTCTTAATTGCGCAATCAATTGAATAGTTGTACAGTGCCAACTCTCCAACCGCATTTCCTGCCCGCATGACTTCCGACGGATTGCTTCAGCATCTGCCCGCGCAAGCGCTGGAACACATCGCCAGCTACTTCCGCACCCTGTCAGAAACCACCCGCCTGCGCATTCTCAATGTGCTGCGCAGTGGCCCCTGCAGTGTGGGAGAAATTGCCGAAAAAGTCGAATCCAGCCCGGCCAATGTCTCGCGCCACCTGCTGCTGCTGGCGCAGCAGGGCCTGGTCACGCGCGAGAGCCGGGGCAACAGCGTGTTCTACAGCGTGGCCGATTCTTCCGTCTTCGCCCTGTGCGATCTGGTGTGCAACCAGGTGGCGCAGCGCTGGGAGGCGCATGACAGCCAGCGCGAGGCGTTCGACAAGGCCCGCAAGCAGGCAAAGAAGCGCGGCTGATCCACCAAAATAACTAGCCCCCTCCCCCCACCCGCCAAGTGGCAAACCGGCCCGGTTTTTCTATAAACAGGGCATGGAAGTTTCCGCCCCCGCCTCTCCCGTCCTGTCTGACCCCTTCGGCCGCACCGTGGACTACCTGCGCGTGTCGGTCACCGACCGCTGCGACCTGCGCTGCACCTACTGCATGCCGCGGCGCTTTCGCGGTTTCGAGCAGCCCGGGCACTGGCTGACGCTGGAAGAGATCACGCGCGTGGTAGCCGCCTTCAGCCGCATGGGCACGCGCCGCGTGCGCCTGACCGGCGGCGAGCCGCTGCTGCGCAAGGGGCTGCCGGAGCTGGCGGCCAACATCGCCGCCCTGTCGGGCATCGAGGACCTGTCGCTCACCACCAATGGCACGCAGCTCGGCCGCCAGGCCCTGCTGCTGCGCTCGGCCGGCGTGCAGCGCCTGAACGTGAGCCTGGATTCGCTGCGCCACGAGTGCGTGCAGCACATCACCGGCAACGACTGCCTGGACCATGTGCTGGACGGCCTGCGCGCCGCCCAGCGTGCCGGCTTTGAACGCATCAAGATCAACATGGTGCCGATTGCAGGCGTGAACGAGCACGATATCGAGCCGATGGTGGCCTTCTGCATGGAGCACGGCTTCGTGCTGCGCCTGATCGAGGCGATGCCGGTAGGTGAACAGGGGCGGCAGACGCAAGGCGTGCCGCTGGGGCCGCTGCTGGAGGATCTGCAGCAGCGCTTCGGCCTGGTACGCTGCACCATGCCCCTGGGCGGCGGCCCGGCCCGCTACTGGACCAGCCCCGGCACCGGCTTCACGCTCGGCCTGATCACGCCGCTGTCGCAGCACTTCTGCGAAACCTGCAACCGCGTGCGCCTGTCGGTAGACGGCACGCTGTATCTCTGCCTGGGGCAGGAGGACAAGTTCGAACTGCGCCCGCTGCTGCGCGCCGGCTGCAGCGATGCCGAGCTGGAGCATGCCATCCGCCAGGCCATCACGCTCAAGCCCGAGCGACACGACTTTCTGGCGCGGCCGGAAAAGATCGTGCGCTTCATGTCCATGACCGGAGGCTGAGATGAAACACTCGATCGACCATCTGCTCGAAGGCTTCAAGCGCTTCCAGCACCAGCATTTCGGCGACGATGGCGGCATTTTCGACACCCTGCGCGACGGCCAGCACCCCAGCACGCTGGTAATCGGCTGCTGCGATTCGCGCGTGCATCCACCGATGCTGATGGATTCCGCGCCGGGCGATGTGTTTACCGTGCGCAATGTGGCCAATCTGGTGCCGCCCAACGAGCCGGACAACCCGCATGCCAGCGTGGCGGCGGCGCTGGAGTTTGCCGTGCTCAGCCTGGAGGTGCAGCACGTGATCGTGCTGGGCCATTCGAGTTGCGGCGGCATCCGCGCGCTGATGCAGCGCAGCACCCTGCCGGACAGCGCGCTCGGGCGCTGGCTGCGCATTGCCGAGCCGGCGCGGCGCTTTGTGTGCACGCACCACGCGGGCGTCTCGCAGGAGAAGCAACTGGCGCTGGCCGAACGCGCTGCCGTGCTGGTATCGCTGGAAAACCTGCTCTCTTACCCCTGGGTGGCCGAGCGCGTGCAGCAGTGCACGCTCACGCTGCACGGCTGGTATTTCGACATGCACAGCGGCTCGCTCTGGGGCTATGACACCGATGCGCGCCAGTTCCTGCCGCTGGTCTGCCCGCTGGAGCGCGCCCGTGAAGCACAGCGGCGCACTATGATCGCAGCATGAACCTCGACCAGCTCCCCAGCCGCCACAGCCTGAGCACCAAACTGCTGGTGCTCTCGGTGCTGTGGCTGGTGGTCGCCATGGTGTCCATCGGCTTCACGCTGCTGCTGTCGTGGAAGCTGGAAGGGGGCGCCGCCGCCATCAACGATGCCGGCAGCCTGCGCATGCGCACCTACCGCACCGTGATGCTGCTGAGCCAGAACGAATCTCCCGCGGTGGTGGAGGAGCAGCGTCGCCTGTTCCAGACCACGCTCGACCGCCTGATCGCCGGCGACCCGGCACGGCCGCTGTTCCTGCCCGACACGCCCGAGGTGCATGCGCAGGCCGCCTGGATCCGCGAGCACTGGCAACTGCGCATGGTGCCCTTGTTGCAGCCCGGACAGCTGCAAAGCAACGGCGCCCAGCTGCTGGACCGCGAGGCCGATGCCTTCGTCGACGGCATCGATCGTCTGGTGCGGCTGATCGAGATCGACAATGCGCGCAACACCTCCATGCTGCGCGTATTCCAGCTGGTGCTGATCGGCATGGCCACGGTGGGCGCGCTGAGCATGATGTACCTGCTCTACATCCTGGTGATCCTGCCGGTGAACCAGTTGCACCAGGGCATGCAGCGCCTGAGCCAGGGCGACCTGGGCAGCCGCGTGGATCTGGACCGGCAGGACGAATTCGGCGCGCTGTCGGACGGCTTCAACCAGATGGCGGACCGCCTGCAGGGGCTGGTGCAGACCATGGAGCAGCAGGTACGCGACAAGACACGGGAACTGGAATCGAACAACCGGCAGCTCACGGCGCTGTACCAGGTGACGGCATTCCTGCACCAGTCGCAGGATCTGGAGCAGACCTGCGAGGGCTTTCTGCAGCAGGTGATGCAGCTGACCGGCGCCAGCGCCGGCGCCGTGCGCCTGCTCGACAGCGAACGCGGCAAGATCGACGCGGTGGTGCAGATCGGCCTGCCCGACACCCTGCTCACGCAACAGGAATGCTCGCGCGTGAATGCCTGCTACTGCGGCCAGAGCGTGCAGACCGGCGAAACCGTGCTGCGCCGTATCGACCGCATGGAGCACACGGTGCCGCTGCTTCCCAGCCTGCCCTGCCAGAATGCGGGGTTTGACGCGGTCTCGGTGTTCCAGATCCGTGCCAGCCAGCAGGATCTGGGCATCTTCACGCTGTTCTTCCGCGATGGCGAGCAGCCGGGCGAGGAAGCCCGGCAGCTGCTGGAAGCATTGGGCAGCCATCTGGGCGTAGCCATCGCCAATACGCGCCTGGCCGCCCGCGACCGACAACTCGCCGTGATGGAAGAGCGCAACCTGATGGCCCAGGGCCTGCACGACAGCATTGCGCAGTCGCTCTCCTTCCTCAACCTGCAGGTGCAGATGCTGGAAGCGGCGGTGGCCGCCGGCGAGCAGGAGCAGGCGCGGGAGAACCTCGCCTTCATCCGCGCCGGCGTGCAGGAAAGCTACGACGACGTGCGCGAACTGCTGCTCAACTTCCGCGTGCGCATCAGCAAGGAGGAATTGCCGGAGGCGGTGCAGACCCTGCTGTCGCGCTTCGAGGCGCAGACCGGGGTGCACACCTCGCTCGACATGGGCGGCGACGGATTGCCGCTGGATCCGCAGCAGCAGTTGCAGGTGATCTTCATCCTGCAGGAGGCGCTGTCGAACGTGCGCAAGCATGCACAGGCCGACAGCGTGGCCGTTACCATCCGTAACGACGACGATTTCGTCATGAGCATCGCCGACAATGGCCGCGGCATCGATGCGGACGAGATGGAGGCGCGCCGCGAGCGCCACGTGGGCCTGTCCATCATGCAGGAGCGTGCCCGCCGCATCCACGCCAGCGTTACCATTACCCGGCAGGCAGCAGGCGGCACCCTGGTGTCGCTGCTGCTGCCCCAGAAAGAACGGATAGCGACATGATCATGCCCGCAGACACCCCGCCGCTGCGCATTCTGCTGGTGGACGACCATACCCTGTTCCGCAGCGGACTCAAGGCCCTGCTGCAGCGCCAGGGCGATTTCGAGGTTGTGGGCGAGGCTGGCGACGGGTTGGAAGGCGTGAAGCTCGCCGAACAGCTCAAACCCGATGCCGTGCTGCTCGACCTGGACATGCCCATCATGCACGGGCGCGATGCGCTGGCGCAGATTCTCAGTTCGCAGCCGGAACTGGCGGTGCTGATGCTGACCGTCTCGGAAGATGGCGAGGATCTGGCCGAATGCATGCGTCTGGGCGCGCGTGGCTACCTGCTCAAGAACATCCATGCCGATTTTCTGCTGGGCAGCATCCGCCGTGCGGTGGAAGGCGACAGCGTGCTCTCGCCCGAGATGACGGCCAAGCTGGTGCAGCGCCTGCGTGCGCCGGCGCCCGTGCAGCAGCCGTCCGAGTACGAATCTCTCACCCCGCGCGAGCGCGAGACGCTGGCCTGGCTGGCACAAGGCGCCAGCAACAAGCAGATCGCGCGCACGCTGGATGTGGCCGAAAGCACCATCAAGGTGCACGTGCAGAACATTTTGCGCAAGCTGGGCCTGCAGAGCCGGGTGCAGGCGGCGGTGTATGCCGTCGAGCATGGCTTCGACAAGACGGATCGGGGTGGCTGAGGCGAGTTGAACGCACCCACGCCAGCCTGACGCTGCGCCCGCCGTGCATTCCGGCACCCCTGTCCAGTGCAGCCAGCAGGATCCAAAACAAGGCAGCAGGACGCTTACACCGGCACTGCCAGAATCACGCTGGACGCCTTGAACAACGCCGTGGCACGCTGCCCTTCGGCCAGCTCCAGTGCATCGGCGCTGCCCTGGGTGATGATGGCGGCGATGGAGCGGCCCTCGCCCAGATCCAGCACCACCTCGGTATTGACGGCCCCGGGATGCACGCGGCTGATGCTGCCCGTCAGACGGTTGCGCGCGGAAAAGCGCACATCCTCCACTTCGGTGGCCAGCAGCACGGAGGAGGACTTGACCAGTGCAATGGCCGGGCCACCCGTCTGCAGGCCCAGGCTGACCACGCTGTCGTGCGTGACCACGGCGACGATCTGGTGGCCGCCGCCGATGTCGATGACCACCTCGTCGTTGACGGCACCGGTGTGGATGCTGTGGACCGTGCCGGTGAACTGGTTGCGTGCGCTGGTTTTCATGGCCATTTTCCTCATGAGCAAATAGTCGTCCGCCATGCCGGCGGCCTGGCGGGAGAGCAAGGCGAGAAACTTCTGGTGTTCTGCCTCGATCTGGCGAAAGTTGTCCACCAGCTGGAGGCCACGCTGCGTGAGGCGCGTGCCGCCGCCGCCCTTGCCGCCGCTGCTGCGTTCGAGCAGGGGCTCGCCGGCGAGCTGGTTCATGTGATCGATGGTGTCCCAGGCGCCCTTGTAGCTCACGCCGATGGCCTTGGCGGCCTGGGTGATGGAGCCGGTGCTGGCGATCGCTTCGAGCAGCGCCACCTGGCGGGTGCCGCCGAGCAACTCGCCCTGCACGGTCATGCTGAGCTGGCCTTGCAGGTCGATCGGGGGACTGGTGGGGGGGGTCTGAGACATGCTGAATGCTCCGCGCAGAGGGTTCCGCTCAGGCCGGCTGGTCCAGCCAGCGCCATAGCCAGGCCTTGTCGGGCAGCTGTCCGGCAAGAGGCAGGCCGGGGAAGTGTGCCTGCAACAGCGCCAGCAAGGCCTGCGGACTGGCAATACCTGCATCTTGCCAGAGTTCACTCTCGCCGGCGCTGACCATGGCCAATGCGCGGGCCAGCGCTTCGCTGTGCACGGGATCGGCATCCGGCGCGGCACAGGCCTGCAGGCACCGGGCCAGCCGGTGCTTGCGCGGCGGCACCTGGGCCTGCAGCAGGCGGTAGTGTGGTTCGGGCAAGGCCTGCAGTGGGGACAATTCGGGGAACAGGGTGTGCAGCATGGCGAGCAGCTCGGCCTGTGGCAGGCCCAGCGTCCACGCATACAGCGGCAGGTCGCCCTGCTGTGCGGCGCGCATCACGTGCATCACCACGCGCTCCGCCGGCTCCTGGCGCTCCTGCGCCAGCTGGTCGGCCAGGGTAAAGCGCTGGCCGTCAGGCCGCAGCAACAGGGGCGAGACGCATGCCGCCATGTGCCACCTCCTCCGGCACCGGGTCCCGGTGCTCCGTGCGTTGCGCTCCTGCCGGCGCGTGGGCGAATTCCTCGCGCAACACCCGGCCGTCCTGCAGATGGATGATGTGATCGCCCAGCTGGCGCGCATCCTCTGGGTCGTGCGTGATCAGCACCATGGGCAGTTGCAGGCGTTGCTGCAAACCGTTCAGTTCGTCGCGCAGGGTCTGGCGCAGCGCCGGGTCGAGCGCGGAAAACGGCTCGTCCAGCAGCAGCGCACCGGGTTGCGCCGCCAGTGCGCGCGCCAGGGCCACGCGCTGGCGCTGGCCACCGGAAAGCTGGTGCGGCATCTGCTCGGCCAGCGGGTCGATGTGCAGCGCCTCCAGCCACTGGTCCACCTCGGGCTGGCGCGCACGCGGGCGCGGATTGCGCCAGCCGCGCTGCAGGCCGAAGCCGATGTTCTGGCGCACCGTCAGATGCGGGAACAGCGCGTAGTCCTGGAACACATAACCCACGTGGCGCTGCTGCGGCGTCAGGTTGATGCCCTGCGCCGCATCAAACAAGGTGCGCCCCGCCACGCGCACATGGCCGGCATCGGGTTGCAGCAGGCCGGCAATGGCCTTGAGCGCGAGCGTCTTGCCCGCACCCGAGTTGCCCAGCAGCACCACGCGGCGATGTTCGGAGCGCCACTGCAGCTGCAAATGGAAGCGCCGCTCGCCGGAATGCAGCACCTTGTCAATCGCGATATCGAACATGCGCTCACCCCTCCCGCGAAGCAATGCGCCCGGGCGCCAACTTGCCGGCGGCCAACAGGATGGCCACGCAGGTGACGGAAATGATCAGCACCAGCAGGTTGGCCACATCGTCCTGCCCGGCCTGCACCGCTTCGTACACGGCGATGGACAGGGTCTGCGTCTGGCCGGGAATGCTGCCCGCGACCATCAGCGTGGCGCCGAACTCGCCCATGGCACGGGCAAAGGCCAGCAGCACGCCGGCCAGAATGCCGCGCCAGGCCAGCGGCAGCGTCACGCGCCAGAGCACGCCCCACTCGCTCACGCCGAGCACGCGCGCAGCCTGCTCCAGCCGGCCATCCACCGCCTCGAAGGCGGCGCGCGCCGGCTTGAATACCAGCGGGAATGCCACCACGCTGGCCGCAATCACCGCGCCCTGCCAGGTAAAGATCAGGTGGATGCCGAAAGTGTCCTGCAGCCAGCCACCGAGCCAGCCCTTGCGGCCGAGCAGCACCAGCAGGTAGTAGCCCAGCACCGTGGGCGGCATCACCATGGGCAGCGTGAGCACGGTATCGAGCAGCTCGCGCCCCGGAAAGCGCTTGCGCGCCAGCAGGTAGCCCACCGCCACACCCAGCACCAGATCAAGCAGCGTGGCCAGCCCCGCTACCTTGAGCGAGAGCGTGAGCGCGGAGGCGACCTGATCCATGGGGGCTGCAGCCTGTGACGCTGTTCAGGGCTTGCTGAAGCCGTAGCGCTGCAGAATGGCCTGTCCCTGCGGCGATAGCACGTAGCGGGCAAAGCGCTTGGCCTCGACCTGCTGCTGGCTACTGCCGATGGTGGCGATCGGGTAGCTCACCGGCTTGCTGGTGGGCACGGTGAATACGGTGCGTACCTTCTGCGGCATGATGGCTGCATCGGTGGCGTAGACGAAGCCGGCCTCGACCTCGCCGCGCGCCACATAGTCGAGCGACTGGCGCACGCTTTGCGTGTTGATCACCTTGGGCTGCAGCGGCGTCCACTGGCCGGCGGTTTCCAGTGCCTGCTTGCTGTAGCGGCCGACCGGCACGCTGTCCGGATTACCCACTGCGATGCGCTTGACCTCGGCACGGCGCAGGTCGGCCAGCGTGCGCAGCGGCAGCTTGCTGTCGGCCGGCACGATCAGCACCAGGGTGTTGCGGGCAAAGTCCTGGCGGGTGCCGGGTTGCAGCAGGTTTTGCTGCTGGGCCTTGTCCATCGTCTCCTGATCGGCCGAGGCGAACACGTCCACCGGCGCGCCCTTGGCGATCTGCTGCAGCAGCGGACCCGAGGCCGCGAAGTTGAAGCGCACCTTGGCATCAGGGTACTGCTTTTCGTATGCCTGGCCGATGTCCTTGAAGGCGTTGGTCAGGCTGGCTGCGGCGGAGACGGTGATGTCGGCGGCGTGTGCGGCGGCACCGGCGCCCAGCAGGGCCACGATGGCCACTGCGCGGAAAACAGGACGGAAAGGGGTCATGCGAGGCTCTCTGTGTGGAAAGGGGATTTCGTTATGTAGGCGACTATATCACGCATGCCCCGATGCGCTTATCCGTCGAAGTGCTTAGGGATGATCAGAATTCGTTCTGGATCGCCTTGTAGCCCTGCACCAGCGCATTATTGGTACGCGCCACGTCCTCGGAAAACTCGCTGGCATCCGCCGGCACCTGCGGCAGCGAGGCCAGGTCGGTATCCGGACCGATGCGCTCGGTGGAGTGCACATAGAAGCCCGGCGGCAGGTGCACGCCATCCACCACCGCGTTGTAGCGCACCACACAGCCGTCATCGACGGTGCAGTTGAACAGCACGCTGTTGAAGCCGATGAACACGCCATTGCCCACCGTGCAGGGGCCGTGCACGATGGCGCGGTGTGCGATGGAGGTGCGCTGTCCGATGGTCACCGCGGCACCGGATTTGGAGTGGATCACCACACCATCCTGGATGTTGGAATGGGCGCCGATCACCAGCGGTTCGATCTCGCCGCTGGCGTTCATCTCGTCGGCGCGAATCACGGCGTAGGGGCCGATAAATACATTCTCTTCCACGACCACCTTGCCGCACAGGATGGCGGTGGGGTCGACGAAGGCGCTGGGGTGGATCTGCGGCAGATCGCCGCGGGGGTTCTTGCGGATCATGGGGTACTTCCTTTGCTTGCTGAATGGGGCCGGTGCCGGATTGCGGGCGTGACGAGGCACGCCGAAGGCATCCGGGCCCGGCGGATTGAAAAACGGAAAATTCAGGGAGCGCCGGCACAGGCGGCGCACAGGCCGTGCGCGAACGCAGGGGGGCGCAGAAGCGCCGCAAAGAATTGCTGGATCGTGCTGAAAAACTGCATGGCAACGCGCTGAGCTTAGCGCGCCTGCAGAAACTGCGTCGCCGGTAATGGCAAAACGCGGCAGACAAAAAAGGCCGCCCAAAAGGCGGCCAAGAGGTGAACCGAAGTCTAGTTATGCACTGCAGTTACACGCGGCGCGGACGCACCAGCTGCCACGCACGCCCCAGATACGTCACGCTCGCAAATCCGCTCCACACGTGCACCAGACGGGTGAACGGGAAGATCACGAACAGCGTCATGCCCATGAACAGGTGCAGCTTGAACACCCAGGAAGCATCGGCGATGAAGCTGGCGGCATCCCCCTGGAAGGTAACGACATGCTGCGCCCAGCTCATCAGCAACACCATCTGGTGGCCATCGAGGTGCCCGGCAGACACGGCAATGGTCGACAGGCCCAGCAGCAGCGTGACCAGAATCCAGATCATGACCAGCTTGTCACGCCAGGTGGTGTTGGCCGCCAGGCGCTCGTTGCCGAAACGGCGCGCCAGCAGCATCAACACCCCGATCAGGCACATCACGCCAAAAATACCGCCCATGACCATGGCAAAGACCTGCTTCTGGCCGTGGGTGATGCCCAGCGTGTCCCACACGATCACCGGCGTCAGCAGGCCGACCAGATGGCCGAAGAACAGACCCAGGATGCCGACGTGGAACAGGATGTTGGCCATGCGCAGGTTGCCGCGGTACAGCACCTGGCTGGATTCCGACTTCCACGAATACTGCTCGCGGTCGAAGCGGATCAGGCTGCCCAGCAGGAAGATGGTCAGCGCGATGTACGGATAGATTCCGAAAACGAATTGGTGCAGATAGCTCATGAGGATTCTCCCGGCTCTCAGCAGGCGGCCGCCGGGGCGGGCCGCTGCGCGTAAAAGTTGATCGGTGCCACGGCAGGCAGGGACGGCTTGAGCAGCGGCTCGACGCCATCCACGCCGGGGCCGAAGGTTTCCATGGCTTCATCCATGTCGCGCACGGGCGGCACGGTGAGCGGCAGCGGCGCCACGGGCGAGAGGCTGACCACCGCCTGCAGCACGCCGGCGTATTCCGAGCCGTTGCCTTGCAGCTTGCCGGCCACGTAGTGCAGCACGTGCACCGCATCGCCCAGCAGGCGCGTGGCCTCGTCCGGCTCGCACTGGGCGAGGAATTCCAGGAACAGCGGCACATAGTCCGGCAGCTCTTCGCACACCGGCTCGAAGCCGTGCGCCTTGTACTCTTCCATCAGGTCCACCATGGCCTGGCCGCGAGCGCGGTCCTCGCCATGGATGTGCTCGAATAGGTGCAGCGAGTGCGAAGGATTGCGGTCGAAGGTGGCCACATAGGCCTCCTGCAGCGTGATCAGCTCGGTGCCCTGCAGCCGCGCCAGCAGCGGCTCGACCGCGGCCAGCAGCGCCGGCCGGGTGGACAGCGCGCTTCTGATCTCAGGCAAAGCTTCGATCAGTTCCTGTTCGGGATAACACAACAATGCCGAACATGCCTGGTAATGCAAAGATGTCATCACCTTCTCCTTATTTCTCGCGGTTGGCCTTGAGCTGCTTGCGCATGTCGTGGAACACGATGGGCGACGCCTTCTTGCGGCCGAACAGGCTTTCCTGGCTGGTGCCGGTGGAGCAGCCGTTGCCGAAGGTAAAGCCGCAGGCCGCCTTCTCGTCGAAGGTGTTTTCCACCACTTCCTTGTGCGAGGTGGGGATGACGAAGCGGTCCTCGTAGTTGGCGATGGCCATGATCTGGTACATCTCTTCCACCTGCGCGCCGCTCAGGTGCGTGCCGGCCAGCGTGCTCTCGTCGGTGACTTTCTCCACGCTCTTCTTGCGCATGTAGCGGCGCATGGCGACCATGGTTTCCAGCGCCTGGATCACCGGTTCTTCCTTGCCGGCCGTGAGCAGGTTGGCCAGGTACTGAATCGGGATGCGCAGGTCCTTCACGTCGGGGATGATGCCGTTCTCGCCGATCAGGCCGTTTTCCATGGCGCTCTGAATCGGGGACAGCGGCGGGATGTACCACACCATCGGCAGCGTGCGGTATTCCGGGTGCAGCGGGAAGGCCACCTTCCATTCCATCGCCATCTTGTAGACGGGGGATTTCTTCGCGGCGTCCAGCCAGGCTTCGGGGATGCCCTGCTTGCGCGCTTCCTCGATGATGGCGGGGTCGTGCGGGTTCAGGAACAGGTCGAGCTGGGCCTGGTACAGGTCCTGTTCGTCCTGCATGCTGGCAGCGGCTTCGATCTTGTCGGCGTCATACAGCAGCACGCCCAGATAGCGGATGCGGCCCACGCAGGTTTCGGAGCACACGGTGGGCTGGCCGGCCTCGATGCGCGGATAGCAGAAGATGCATTTCTCGGCCTTGCCGCTGGTCCAGTTGTAGTAGATCTTCTTGTACGGGCAGCCGCTGATGCACATGCGCCAGCCGCGACACTTGTCCTGGTCGATCAGCACGATGCCGTCGTCCTCGCGCTTGTAGATCGAGCCGCTCGGGCAGGAAGCCACGCAGGTGGGGTTGAGGCAGTGCTCGCACAGGCGCGGCAGGTACATCATGAAGGTGTTCTCGAAGGCCGAGTACATATCCTTCTGGATGCCTTCGAACAGCGCGTCCTTGGCGCGCTTGTGGAACTCGCCGCCCAGGTCGTCTTCCCAGTTCGGGCCCCACTCGATCTTGTCCATCTTCTTGCCGGTCAGCACCGAGACGGGGCGCGCCGTGGGCGGCGTCTTCATCTCGGGGGCGTTCTGCAGGTGCTCGTAGTCGTAAGTGAACGGCTCGTAGTACTCGTCGATCTGCGGCAGGTTGGGATTGGCGAAGATGTTGGACAGGATCTTGGCCTTGCCGCCCTGCTTGGGCTGCAGCTTGCCGGCCTCATCCAGCACCCAGCCGCCTTTCCATTGCTCCTGGTCTTCCCAGTTCTTCGGAAAGCCGATGCCGGGCTTGGTTTCCACGTTGTTGAACCAGGCGTATTCCACGCCGTCGCGGCTGGTCCAGACGTTCTTGCAGGTGACCGAGCAGGTGTGGCAACCGATGCACTTGTCCAGGTTCAGCACCATGCCGATTTGCGCTCTGATTTTCATGGCAGATTTCTCCAGAATTCTTGCTGTGGGCAGCGGGCGGATCGCGCCGCCCGCAGGTGCCTTACTTGGGCTGGTCCATCCAGTCCACGTTCTTCATCTTGCGCACCACCACGAACTCGTCGCGGTTGGCGCCCACGGTGCCGTAGTAGTTAAAGCCGTAGCTGTACTGGGCATAGCCGCCAATCATGTGGGTCGGCTTGGTCACGGCGCGCGTCACCGAGTTGTGGATGCCGCCGCGCTTGCCGCTCATCTCGGCGCCGGGCACGTTCACGATCTTTTCCTGCGCGTGGTACATCAGCGTCATGCCCTGCGGAATGCGCTGGCTGACCACGGCGCGGGCCGTGAGCGTGCCGTTGACGTTGAATACCTCGATCCAGTCGTTGTCGACGATGCCGGCCGCCTGCGCGTCCTTCTCGCTGATCCATACGTGCGGGCCGCCGCGCGAGAGCGTGAGCATGCGCAGGTTGTCGCTGTAGGTGCTGTGAATGCCCCACTTCTGGTGCGGCGTCAGGAAGTTCAGCAGGATTTCGGTGTTGCCGTTGGGCTTGTGCTTGTGCACCGCCGCCGTGGTCTTCAGGTCGACCGGGGGCTTGTACAGGCACAGGCTTTCGCCGAAGGCGCGCATCCACTGGTGATCCTGGTAGAACTGCTGGCGGCCGGTCAGGGTGCGCCACGGGATCAGCTCGTGCACGTTGGTGTAGCCGGCGTTGTAGCTCACCTCTTCGCTTTCCAGGCCGGACCAGATCGGCGAGGAAATGATCTTGCGCGGCTGCGCCTGGATGTCGCGGAAGGTGATGTGGTCATGCTCGCGCGGAATCGCCAAGTGCGTATGGTCGCGCCCGGTGATCTTGCTCAGCGACTCCCAGGCCTTGACGGCGACGTGGCCGTTGGTTTCCGGCGCCAGCGTCAGAATCATCTCGGCGGCGTCGATGGCGGTATCGAGTTTGGGCTGGCCCTTGGCCACGCCGTCCTGCACCACCTTGTTCATGCCGCGCAGTTTTTCGATCTCGTGGCCGGTTTTCCAGGCCATGCCCTTGCCGCCGTTGCCCACTTTTTCCATCAGCGGGCCGATGGAGGTAAACTTCTGGTAGATCTGGTGGTAGTCGCGCTCGACCACCGTCATCGCCGGCATGGTCTTGCCGGGAATGGGCTCGCATTCGCCCTTCTTCCAGTCGCGCGGGTCGAACGGCTGGCCCAGTTCCTGCGGGGAGTCGTGCATCAGCGGGGTGAGCACCAGGTCCTTCTGCACGCCCAGGTAGTCGCCGCCGACTTCGCTGATCGCCTTGGCAAAGCCCTTGTAGATCTCCCAGTCGGTCTTGCTCTGCCACAGCGGCTGCACGGCCTCGCTCAGCGGGTGGATGAAGGGGTGCATGTCGGACGTGTTCAGGTCGTCCTTTTCGTACCAGGTGGCCGTGGGCAGCACGATGTCGCCGTACAGGCAGGTGGTGCTCATGCGGAAGTCCAGCACCACCAGCAGGTCCAGCTTGCCTTCGGCGGCAGGGCGCACGGTGATTTCGCTCGGGGTGATGCAGTGCGCCTCGTCGCTCATCACGGCGTTCTGCGTGCCCAGCAGGTACTTCAGGAAGTACTCGTGGCCCTTGCCGGAAGAACCCAGGATGTTGGAACGCCACACGAAAAGGTTGCGCGGGAAGTTCTTCGGGTTGTCCGGGTCGTTGCAGGCCATGTCGATGGAGCCGTTCTTCAGGCCCTCGACCGTGTAGGCCACCGGGTCCTGACCGGCATCGGCCGCCTGGCGCGTGATGTCCAGCGGGTTGGTGGTGAGCTGCGGCGCCGACGGCAGCCAGCCCATGCGCTCGGCCTTGGCGTTGTAGTCGATCAGCGACAGGCTGGCCATGGAGCCGTCGGCCGTCGGGCAGAGGATCTCGTTCACGCCAAGCTTTTCGTGGCGCCACTGGCTGGTGTGGGCGTAGAAGAAGCTGGTGCCGTTCATCTGGCGCGCCGGGCGGTTCCAGTCGGCGCCGAAGGCCAACGGGGCCCAGCCGCTTTGCGGGCGCAGCTTTTCCTGGCCCACGTAGTGGCACCAGCCACCGCCGCTCTGGCCGATGGCACCGCACAGCATCAGCATGTTGATGATGCCGCGGTAGGTCATGTCCATGTGGTACCAGTGGTTCAGGCCGGCACCGACGATCACCATGCTCTTGCCCTGGGTCTGGTCGGCGTTCTGCGCAAACTCGCGCGCCACCTGGATCACCATTTCGGGCTTCACGCCGGTGTGCTTCTGCTGCCAGGCCGGGGTGTAGGGCACGTCATCCATGTAGCTCGTGGCCACGTTGCCGCCGCCCAGGCCGCGGTCGATGCCGTAGTTGGCGGCCATCAGGTCGAACACGGTGGCGACCAGTGCGCTGCTGCCATCGGCCAGCGTGATGCGCTTGGCCGGCACGTTGCGCGTGAGCAGCTCGTCGTGCTCGGCGCCGAAATACGGGAAGCCGACGCCGACCACTTCATCCTGCTTGCCCAGCAGGGTGAGTTGTGCCTTCACCTCGCGGCCGCTGCCGCCGTCGCGGTGCTCCAGATTCCACTTGCCGGTCTTGCCCTCGGGCTGGCCCCAGCGGAAGCCGATGGAACCGTTGGGCGCCACGATGTCGCCGGTCAGCTCGTCGATCTGCAGCGTTTTCCAGTCGGGGTTGTTGTCCTCGCCCAGGTTGTTGGCGAGCTGGCTGGCGCGCAGGAAGTACTCCGGCACATGGCGGCCGTCCTTTTCGACCAGACGCACCAGCATCGGCATGTCGGTCAGGCGACGGATGTAGTCGGTGAAGTATTCGCTCGGCTTCTCGAGGTGGAATTCCTTGAAGATGACGTGGCCCATGGCCATGGCCAGCGCTGCATCGGTGCCCTGCTTGGGCGCCAGCCAGATGTCGCCGAACTTGGCCATTTCGCCAAAGTCGCTGGACACGGCCACGGTCTTGGTGCCCTTGTAGCGCACTTCGGTATAGAAGTGGGCATCGGGCGTACGCGTCATCGGCACGTTGGAACCCCACACCATCAGGTAGGTGGAGTTGTACCAGTCGGCCGATTCGGCCACGTCGGTCTGCTCGCCCCAGACCTGCGGGCTGGCCGGCGGCAGGTCGCAGTACCAGTCGTAGAAGGACAGCGGCACGCCACCAATCAGGCTCAGGTAGCGGCTGCCGGCAGCGTAGCTCACCATGGACATGGCCGGAATCGGCGAGAAGCCGATCACGCGGTCAGGGCCGTAGTTCTTGATAGTGTAGGCGTTGGCGGCAGCCACCATCTCGTTCACTTCATCCCAGGTTGCGCGCACAAAGCCGCCCTGGCCGCGGCGGGACTTGTATTCCTTCGCCTTCTCGGGGTTCTGGCTGATGCTTTGCCAGGCGTCGATGGCGCCCAGGCTCTTGCGCGCTTCGCGCCACATCTGCATCAGCTTGCCGCGCACCATAGGGTACTTCACGCGCTGGGCCGAGTACACGTACCAACTGTAGGAAGCGCCACGCGGGCAGCCACGCGGCTCGTGGTTGGGCAGGTCCGGGCGGGTGCGGGGGTAGTCGGTCTGCTGGGTTTCCCAGGTGATCAGGCCGTTTTTCACGTACACCTTCCAGCTGCAGGAGCCGGTGCAGTTCACGCCGTGCGTGCTGCGCACGACCTTGTCATGCTGCCAGCGCTGGCGGTACGCGTCTTCCCACTGGCGGTCTTCTTTCACCACCGCGCCGTGGCCGTTGGAGAAGGTGGCTTTCACCTTGCTCATGAATTTCAGTCGGTCGAGAAAATGGCTCATGGTGCCTCCGTTTGCGCCCAGGTGCGGCACCGCGCCGCCTGCCTGGTCCATGGATACAAGTCTAGAAATCCGGGGGGTTTCGAGGTATTCGCCAGTGGGGGCTGGCGGGGGCGGCGTAAGGCGGATGCCGCCTACGCCTTTCGGGGGAGAGGGATCAGCACGGCACCTCGGCGTTCTTGCGCGCGTAGTACCACCAGTTGATCAGCACGCAGCTCACGTAGAACACGATGAAGCCGTACAGCGCCGCTTCCACGCCCCCGGTCAGCTCGATCGAGGTGCCGTAGCTTTTGGGAATGAAGAAGCCACCGTAGGCAGCCAGTGCGGCCGAGAAGCCCAGCACGGCAGCGGCTTCCTTGTTGGCGCTGGCCACGGCCTGCTGCTGCGCTTCGCCGCCCTTGCCGGCGGCCAGGCGCTGGTGCAGCGTGGAGAAGATGGCCGGCACCTGCATGAAGGTGGAGCCGTTGCCGATGCCGGTCAGCGCGAACAGCGCCAGGAAGCAGGCAAAGAAGCCCCAGAAGTTGCCGCCCTGGCCGCCATGCGGCAGGAAGGCCAGCACACCCATCACGCCGGCGATCATGCCAAGGAACACGAACTGCGTGACCTTGGCCCCGCCGATCTTGTCGCTCAGCCAGCCGCCGAAGGGGCGGGACAGACCGCCCACCAGAGCGCCCAGGAAGGCGTACTGCGTGGGATTGACGCCGGCAAACTGGCTCTTGATCAGCAGCGGGAAGCCGGCGGCAAAACCGAGGAAGGAGCCGAAGGTACCCAGATACAGCCAGCACATCAGCCAGTTGTGCTTGCGCGAGAAGATCACGGCCTGATCGGCAAAGGAGGCCTTGGCCGAAGCGATGTCATTCATGCCGAACCAGGCGGCCAGCGAGGACACGATGATGAACGGCACCCAGACGAAACCGGCGTTCTGCAGCCAGATCTGCTTGGTCTGGTCGCCCTTGACCCAGATCTGCGATTCGCCGCCAATGGCGCCGAACACGCCCATGGTGATGATCAGCGGCACCACGAACTGCACCACCGAAACACCCAGGTTGCCCAGGCCGGCATTCAGGCCCAGCGCCGTGCCCTTCTCCGCCTTGGGGAAGAAGAAGCTGATATTGGCCATGCTGGAGCTGAAGTTGCCGCCGCCGAAGCCGCACAGCAGTGCCAGCATCATCATGGTGACGTAGCTGGTGTTGGGGTTCTGCACCGCCAGGCCCAGGCCGATGGCCGGAATCAGCAGACTGGCCGTGGTCAGCGTGGTCCAGAGCCGGCCGCCGAAGATCGGCACCATGAAGGAATAGAAAATGCGCAGCGTCGCGCCCGACAGCGCCGGCACCGCGGCCAGCCAGAACAGCTGGTTGGGCGTGTACTTGAAGCCGATGTTGGGCAGGTTGACCACCGCCACGCTCCACACCTGCCAGATGGCAAACGCGAGCAGCAAGGCGGGGATCGAGATCCAGAGGTTGCGGCGCGCAACGGCGCGGCCCTCCTGTTGCCAGAAGGCGGAATTCTCCGGCTCCCAGCGGGTCAGAACATGTGCACTCATGGTGTTGTCTCCCAGGCCGCACGCGGCGGCCCATCAGGTGAAGAAAGGGATGGAAGGAATCAGGCAGCGGCAGGCAGTGCCTGCTGCTGGCGCGCCAGCGGCTTGAAGGAGAAGTGCATCCACACCAGGCTCACGCACACGCAGCCGTAGAGCAGCATGAAGGCGCTGGTGCGCACGCCGGTGATGTCCAGCAGCGCGCCGAACATGATGGGCAGCAGGAAACCGCCCAGGCCACCGGCCAGACCCACCACGCCGGAGACGGCGCCGATATTGGTGGGGAATTCATCCGCGATGAACTTGAAGACGGAGGCCTTGCCCACGGCCATGGCCACACCAACGCCGAACAGCAGCACGGTGAACATGGTGGCGCTCAGGCCGATGTGGAAGGTCTGCGGACCCTTGGTGGTCTGGATCACGAAATCGGTCTGCGGATAGGACAGGATGAAGAAGGCCACCCAGCAGATCCACATCACGGCCCAGGTCACCTTGTAGGCACCGAACTTGTCGCTCAGCCAGCCGCCCACGGCGCGCAGCACGCCACCGGGCAGGGAGAAGGCAGCAGCCAGGAAGGCGGCGTGCTTCAGGTCAAAGCCGTATTCACCGACGTAGTACTTGGTCATCCACAGCGCCAGCGCCACATAGCCGCCGAACACCACGGAGTAGTACTGGCAGTAGCGCAGCACGGCGGGGTCTTTCATCAGCGCCAGCTGTTCGCCCAGCGTGACCTTGGAAGACACCAGGTGCTTGGGATCGCTGTACGAGAAGAACCAGAACAGGATGGCCGTGACCAGCATGATGGCGGCATACACCGTCGGCACCATCTGCCAGCCCCAGGCGGCGATGATGGAGGGGGCGATCAGCTTGGTCAGCGAAGAACCGGCGTTGCCGGCGCCGAACACGCCCATGGCCATGCCCTGCTGGTCCTTGCGGAACCAGCGCGCCACATAGGGCGTGCCGACCGAGAAGGAACCGCCGGCCAGACCGACGAACAGGCCGATCACCAGAAAGTGCCAGTACTCGGTGGCGTACTGCATGACGAAGATCGGCACCACGCAAGCCAGCATCAGCAGGAACAGCACGATGCGGCCGCCGAAACGGTCGGTCCAGATGCCCAGCGGCACGCGGATCAGCGAGCCCGAAAGCACCGGCGTTGCCGCCAGAATGCCGAACTCGGTCTCGTTCAGACCGAGCTTCTGCTTGATCGGAATGCCGAGCACGGCGAACATCATCCAGATCATGAAGCAGACAGTGAACGCGACCGTGCTGGATGTAAGCACCGCGTACTGCTTGGTGGTTTGGGAAGCCATGGTGGATACCTCGTGGATGGAACAGCTTCCACGATAGGCGTCCGTGCCCTTTGCTTCCATCCACCGCACAGGCGGAGAAGTCCCTGCGGATGGCGGGGGATTGCTCCGCCGAAAGGATTAGGCGGGGTCGTTCTTGCGGGCTGGCGTGTTGCCGGTGCTACAAAAACAGCAAAGGCCTGCCATCACTGGCAAGCCTCTGTTCACGTTCAGTCAGCGCTGCGTCGCTGCATCATGGGCCGCAGCGCTACATGGCCGGGCTTACACGCCCCAGACCACGTCCTTGCCTTCGGCCAGGCTCAGCTTGAGCAGGTTCAGGAAGGGTTCTGCGCGCACATGGAAGGGGATGTCGTCGTAGTTTTCGTCATCATCCTCGTTGCTGTCTTCATCCTTGGGGGCCTGCTGCTTCTCGTGCGAAGCCTTCATGGCCTGCTGCAGGGCGTCGATGGCGTCCTGCATGGCGGCGACCTGGATCACGCCGCGCTCGGACGGCTCACGGCCGAGCGCCGCGAGGACCTTGTCGCCATGGGGTTGCATCATGATGACGTCGGCAGCTGCCTGGGATTTGAACTTGTACAGCATGGTTTTCTCCTCTCACGGGTTGTCGGTCTGATGCAGACATTCTAGGCCCAATGTAGCACGTTCCCGCCACAAGTCGATGACATGCGGCCCGTGCCGCCACCGCCGCGACATCGTCAGCGCCCGTCCGCCCAGAACCAGCAGCGATCCAGACGGAAAAGCGAACATGGCGTCCGACTGTCCATCCCTCTCCGAACCCTTCGGCAGACTGTCACGAAATCTTCATTTTGATATTTCAATAATTGTTGTATAGTCAAACCATGCACACCGAACAAGCTGCCACCCTGCTCGACGCACTGGCCTCCGGCCCGCGACTGGAAATCTTCCGCCTGCTGGTCCGCACCGGCCCACAGGGCCTGGTTGCGGGCGAACTGGCGGCGGCCCTCGGCCTGCCGCCCACCAACCTGTCCTTCCACGCCAAAACGCTGACGCAGGCCGGCCTGCTCAGCGTGGAGCAGGAGGGCCGCTACCAGCGCTACCGCGCCAGCATCCCGCTCATGCTCGATCTGATCGGCTACCTCACCGAAGAGTGCTGTGCTGGCCATCCCGAAGAGTGCGCCGGCATGCGCAAGGCATCCAGCTGTGCGCCCGAACTGCTGCCGCCCCTGTCTACGGAGCGCACCGGCTCGGCCTGCTGAAACGCGTCGACAACACGCCTCTCCCATTGCCCCGGAGTTTTCCATGAACGCCCCTTCCCGCCCCTTCAACGTCCTCGTCCTGTGCACCGGCAACTCCGCCCGCAGCATCCTGGCAGAAGCTCTTTTCAATCGCATCGGCCAGGGCAAGTTCCAGGCTTACAGCGCTGGCAGCCACCCCACCGGCTTTGTCCAGCCGATTGCGCTGGAATTGCTGGAATCGGTCGGCATGCCGACCGAAGGCCTGCGCAGCAAGAATTGGGATGAATTCGCCCGACCCGATGCGCCGCACATGGATTTCATCATCACGGTCTGCGACCGTGCCCACGGCGAAGTCTGCCCGCTCTGGCCGGGTACGCCCGTCAGCGCACACTGGGGCTTCCCCGATCCTGCCGCCGCCAGCGGGGATGAAGCGCACCAGCGCTATGCCTACAACGAAGTGCTGCACGGCCTGAGCAACCGCATCCGCCAGTTCGCCAGCCTGCCGCTGGAAGCGCTGGACGCGCTCGCCATCAAGCGCGAGATGGACCGCATCGGCAGCGAGCCGATCGACACCACGGAGCGCAGCGCATGAACGCCCCTACCACCGTTGCCGCCTGCCCGCCGCCTCCGGCGCAGAGCATGAACCTGTTCGAGCGCTACCTGACGCTCTGGGTGTTTCTGTGCATCATCGCCGGCATTGCGCTGGGCCAGCTGTTTCCCGGCCCGTTCCAGGCCATCGGCCGCATGGAAGTGGCCCGGGTCAATCTGCCGGTCGGCCTGCTGATCTGGGTGATGATCATCCCGATGCTGGTCAAGGTCGACTTTGGCGCGCTGGGCGAAATGCGCCAGCACGTCAAGGGCATCGGCGTGACGCTGTTCGTGAACTGGCTGGTCAAGCCCTTCAGCATGGCCTTTCTGGGCTGGCTGTTCATCCGCAACCTGTTTGCGCCCATGCTGCCGCCGGACCAGATCGACAGCTACATCGCCGGCCTGATCCTGCTGGCCGCCGCACCGTGCACCGCCATGGTGTTCGTCTGGAGCCGGCTGACCAACGGCCATCCGCTGTTCACGCTGTCGCAGGTGGCGCTGAACGACACCATCATGGTGCTGGCGTTTGCGCCACTGGTGGGCCTGCTGCTGGGCATCGCCTCCATCCACGTGCCGTGGGACACGCTGCTAACCTCGGTGGTGCTGTACATCGTGATTCCGGTGATCATCGCCCAGCTCTGGCGCAAGGCGCTGCTGCGCCGCGGCCAGGCGGCGTTCGATGCCGCCATGGCGCGCATCGGGCCCTGGTCCATGGCGGCGTTGCTGGCCACGCTGGTGCTGCTGTTCGCCTTCCAGGGCGAAGCGATCCTGAAGCAGCCGCTGGTGATCGCGCTGCTGGCGGTGCCGATCCTGATCCAGGTGCTGTTCAACTCGGCGCTGGCCTACTGGCTCAACCGCGCCGTCGGCGAAAAGCACAACGTGGCCTGCCCGTCGGCGCTGATCGGTGCCTCCAACTTCTTCGAGCTGGCCGTGGCAGCCGCCATCAGCCTGTTCGGCTTCGAATCAGGCGCGGCGCTGGCCACCGTGGTGGGCGTGCTGATCGAGGTCCCGGTGATGCTGCTGGTGGTGCGGGTGGTGAATGCGAGCAAGGGGTGGTACGAACGGACAACGTGACGCCATCTGTGCCCTGCATTCGCACAGGTGTGATATTCGCTATGATGAAAGTGGATAGTGCTTGGAGCACTCCCCGACGAAAGTAAAAAAATGAACGTGTTCCAGTGGCTCAATGACCAGTTGCTGCGCATGCAGTGGCTGCATGATCTGGTCCGCCTGCTGGTGGAAGACGGCTTCGGCCTGAGCATGGGCAGCCGCATCGGCGGCAGCCTGCATTTCTTCATCTACGACGTCATCAAGATCTTCATCCTGCTGTCGGTGCTGATTTTCGGCATCTCCTGGGTGCAGAGCTACTTCCCGCCCGAGCGCACGCGCAGCATTCTGGGCAACATGCGGGGCGTGCGCGCCAACACCACCGCGGCATTGCTGGGTACCGTCACGCCGTTCTGTTCCTGCTCGTCGATCCCGCTGTTCATCGGCTTTACCGGCGCCGGGCTGCCGCTGGCCGTCACCTTTTCCTTCCTGATTTCCTCGCCGCTGGTCGATCTGGCCTCGGTGATCCTGCTGGCCAGCATCTTCAACTGGCCGATCGCCATCGCCTATGTGGTGGTGGGCCTGGTGCTGGCGGTGATCGGCGGCACGCTGATCGGCCGGGCCGGCATGGAGCGCTACGTGGCCGAGTTCGTGCGCCAGCAGCGCGTGGGCGAAATCGCACTGGAACAGCTCACCCTGAAGGACCGCCTCGCCTTCGCCCGCGAACAGGTCCGGGAAATCGTCAGCCGCGTCTGGCTCTACGTACTGATCGGGGTCGGCATCGGCGCCCTCATCCATAACTGGATCCCGCAGAGCTTCGTCACGGCGCTGCTGGGGCAGGACAAGTGGTGGTCGGTGATCGTCGCCACGCTGATCGGCGTGCCCATGTATGCGGACATTTTCGGCACGCTGCCGATTGCCGAAGCGCTGGTCGGCAAGGGCGTGGGGCTGGGCACGGTGCTGGCCTTCATGATGGCCGTCACCGCGCTCTCGCTGCCATCGCTGATCATGCTGCGCAAGGTGATCGAGCCGCCACTGCTGGCCCTGTTTTTCGTGATCGTGACCGGCGGCATCATGCTGATCGGCTATGTGTTCAACGCCTTTTCCCACCTGCTCCTCTGAGCCTCACCGTTGCAAGGAAACCACCCAATGATCATCAAGGTACTCGGATCCGGTTGCAAGCGCTGCATCACCCTGGGCGACAATGTGGCCGCTGCACTCGCCAACCTGGGCCTGCAGGCGGATATCGTCAAGGTCACCGACTATGCCGATATCGCCGCCCACGGCGTCATGTCCACGCCCGGCCTGGCCATCGACGACAAGGTCGTCTCGGTCGGCAAGGTGCTGACGCCGGCGGAGATCGAGCCGCTGCTGCAGGCTGCGCGCGGCTGAACCGGTCTGATTACGGCCTGCAGCACAGGCTTCCTGCTCCAGGCCCGGTGGCATCCGGGCCTGTGGCATTATTTTTTTCATGGAGGACGACCTCCCCCACGCCATTGTGGGCAACCATGCGGGACGGCCCGGAATGAAGGAGTATTCCATGGCCTGGATCTGGCTCGCTTTCGCCGGCCTGCTTGAAATCGTGTGGGCGGTTGCCATGAAACAATCGGAGGGCTTCACGCGCCTGTGGCCGTCCGTTCTCACCCTGGTCGCCATGGTCGGCAGCGTGCTGCTGCTGGGCCTGGCGATGAAGACCTTGCCGCTGGGCACGGCCTACACGGTTTGGACCGGCATCGGTGCCGTGGGGGCGTTCGTGGTCGGCATCCTGTTCCTGGGTGAGCCGGTTACCGCCATGCGCCTGGTGGCGGCCTCGTTGATCGTGGGGGGACTGGTGCTGATGAAGATGTCGAGCGCCTGAGCCTCCGGCCAAGCCACTTGGCGCCTCCCTCGCCACGCTCAATGGTCTGCCACACCCTGCACCGCCTCCCCGCTGCGCATCATCTGCCGCAGCGCCAACCCGCCCGCCGCCACGGCCAGCACCACCAGGCCCAGGCCGGCGTGCTGCTGGTCATCCTGCAGATAGCTGACGCACAACTGCGACGGCGTCTCCAGATACAGCAGGCCGGCCGTCGCCGTCATCCACGCCAGGTTGCCGGCAAAAAACAGCAGCACCTCGGCATCCATGCGGTACCAGCTCGACGCCAGCAGCCAGCCGGCCAGCCACCAGCTGACGTACTTGAACGCCGCCACCGGCAGCGCCAGCAAGGCCGCATCCAGCATGGACGGCACCATCCACACCACCGTCACCACGGTGACGAAGGTAGCCCCCGTCCAGCCGCGCCAATCCAGCAGTTGTTCCAACCGGCCGGCTCCGCCCTGCATGGGGCGCCGGCGCTGCCACCAGCGCCGCAGGCACCAGCCCGAGGCCATCAGCAGGGGAAACTCCAGCAGCATGTGCAACGCCATGCGGCTTTCCACAAAGTGGCGCAGATCCGGCCAGAACAGCAGCAGCGGCGCCATGGCCAGCAGCACGGACAAGCGGGGCGCCGCGCGGGTGCGCGCCACCAGGGCCGCGATGCCGTCAATCCAGGGGGTGTACTTGGCGCTCATGGCGCTGCCTCCTCGCTCAGCCGGCGGGCATCGGCCAGCGCCTGCGACCAGCCGTCGTAGCCATACAGCCCGCGCAGCCGTCCCTGGCCATCGAGCAGATGGATGGAACCGTTATGCACGAAGCCGCCCATGCCATCCGGAATCACCACCACACCCAGCGAGCGCAGCAGCGCTTCGGCACCAGCCACGCTGCCGGGCACGGCAAAGGTCCACCAGTCCGGATCGGCACGCAGGCTGCCCGCGTAGCTGGCCAGCGCAGCCGGGCTATCGTTCTTCACATCGAAGGACACCGATAGCAGCCGCACGCCGGCATAGGCCGGATCCTGCGCGATTGTGCGTTGCGCCTGCTGGAACTCCGAACCCAGCGCCAGGCAGACCGTCGGGCAGCGGGTGTAGATGAAATCGACCAGGTAGGCCTTTCCGCCCGCATCCGGGTGCGCCCAGGGCAGCACTCCATTCGCCATGGCGGGCACCCCTCTCTCCCCGGTATGGTCAGCTCCAGCGTCAGCCCCAGCCGCCAGCCGCACCGGCACCACCGCCGCCTGCATGCCCCCAGTGCGCGCTGCCACCTGACGTCGCGCCTCGAAGGTCCACACCTCGAAACCCTGCGTGTACCACGTCAGCCAGACCAGCAGCCCCCCTGCCAGCAGAGCGCTCAGCGCCCCGCTCAGGCCGCGCGCGCTGCGTGCCACGGATGCGGGTAGGGCGTCCATGTCCACGTCCCGGTCACTTCATCGGCGCCAGCTCCGCATCGCCCTTGAAGGGCTCCTTGCGGGCCGCGCTCGATTTGCGGATTTCTGCCACCACATCCCCTTTCACGGGCGGGCCGGCATTGCCCCACTGGCTGCGGATATGCGTCAGCACCGCCGCCAGTTCGGCATCCTGCAGCTGGCCGCCAAAGGCCGGCATGGCACCGTTGTAGGTCACACCCTTCACCGTCAGCGGCCCGTTCACACCATGCAGCACGATGGACGCCAGCGTGGCCTCCTTGCCCTGCACCCATTCCGATCCGGCCAGCGGCGGAAACACCCCCGGCACGCCTGCACCGGTCGCCTGGTGGCAGGAAGCACAGCGCGCCGTATAGACCGCAGCCCCGTCCACCGCCGCACCGGCCACCTTGGGCGGCGTCTGCAATTCGGCCAGCACGCGGGCATCGCCCCGCGCCGGCGGCATGCTGTTGATGGGAGCGCGCACGATGTACACCACGCCAAACACCAGCAAACCCGCCACGATGGAACTCACGAACCACGGCACTGCGCCATTGCCCTCGTGCGGCTCGCCATATTCGCGCTGCTGCTGCAGATTGCACTGCATGCCCTGATTGTTGCCTGTTGCCTGCATCTCCACCTCCTTCACGGGCGCGATGCCGGCGCAGCCGCCGGGCTCGCCTCAGCCGGACCGGTGCGGTCCAGCGATTGCAGGTACCTGACCAGCTCCACCGCATCCGGCAGGGCCACCACGACCTGCCCCTTGGGCGCATGTTCCGGCGGCAGCTGCACCACCACATCGCCCTCCTGCACCTTGGCCTTCAACTCGAACAGATAGGGATAGGACGGCATGATGCTGCCCGGCACATAGGCCCGCGGCTGGTACAGATGGCCCAGATGCCACTGCTCGCTCGGCTGGCGCGCGCCGATATTCATCAGATCCGGCCCGGTGCGCATGGTGCCGAGCAGGTGCGGCTTGTCGTAGGCATAGTCGCCCGCCACGGTGGCGCGGCCCCAGCCGCGATCGAAGTCGGGCGCAAAGCCCTTGGGCCGCGGCTGCTGCGTATGGCAATAGACGCAACCGTTGGCGATGTACACCTCGCGCCCGCGCAGCTGCGCATCGTCATACGGCTTCAGGCCCGGCGTGGGCACCGCCTTGTGCACCTGCAGGTAAGGCAGCACCACCAGCGCCGCCGCCGAAAACGCCAGCATCACCATGGCGCCCGAAATCAGCCTGGCTTCGCTTTTCATGCGTACACCCCTTCCACCTTGGCCGCGCGGAACAGCGTCGGCGTTTCGCGTTGCGGCCCCCAGCCCATCACCAGCATGACGAAATGGGCGATGAACACTAGATGCCCGGCCAGCATCAGGCTGCCACCCACGCTGCGCGCCTTCAGATAGGGCAGCGTCACCGCCACCGAGTCCATGAAGCTGCGCGCCGCATCCAGCATGGCCGTGCCCTGCAGCCAGCCGCCAATGGTCAGCGCCCAGAAATAGACCATGAAGCCGGCAAACACCAGCCAGAAATGCGCCGTGATCCAGCCCGCGTACGGCCATTCGCGACCCATGATGCGCGGCATCACGAAATACATCGCGCCAAAGAACACGAAGCTCACAAAGCCGTACATGCCCAGATGCGCATGGCCCACCGTGTAATGCGTGAAGTGCGTCACCACGTTCAGTTCGCGCAACGCACCGAACGAACCCTGCAGCGAGCTCAGCGTGTACATGGCCGCGCCCGCCACCACGAAACGCAGCGTGGGCGAATGCCGCATGGTGGCCCAGCGGCCATGCATGGTCTGCCACTGGTTCACGGTAAAGGCCACCACGGGGATGATCATCATCATGCTCTGCACGATGGACAGCGTCACCACCCAGGCCGGCACCGGCCCGCCGATCAGGTGGTGGCCGCCCACCTGCCCGTAGAAGAAGGCCAGCCCCCAGAAGCCCAGCAGCGACAGGTTGTACGACTGCACCGGCCGCCCGATCACCTTGGGCAGGAAGTAATACACCGCCGCAATCGCCAGCGGCGTGAAGAAGTAGCCCAGCACATTGTGCGCATACCACCAGTTCGTCGTGGCCTGCTGCACGCCGCTGTGCAGGCCCGGAAACTTCGCCACCACCAGCATCACCGGCAGCCAGAACAGCGCCGCACCCATGTACCAGACCGACACATACAGGTGCTTCACCCGCCGGCGCACCAGCGTGAACAGCAGCGGCAAGGCCATCAGCGCACCACCAAGCAGCAGCACAATGTCGATCTGCCAGGGAATTTCCAGCCACTCCAGCCCATCGTTGATGCCGATGGCAATGCTGGTCAGCCCCGCCATCACGGCGATGTTCCACAGCGCCACGCCCACCAGCGCCCAGTTGGCCCCCACCAGCGGCGTCTTGAGCACACGCGGCAGGATGAACATGGCAATGCCGAGCCCTGCCATCGGCGCCCATCCGTAGGCCACGCCGTTCAGGTGCAGGGTGCGGATGCGGCCAAAAGTCAGCCAGGCCTGCTGCGTCAGCCAGTCCGGTTCATGCAGCTTGATCGAGGCTGTCAGCCCCGCCGTCGAGGCCAGCAGCAGCCAGAACACCGCGCAGCAGAACAGCACGAGCACCAGCCGGGCGGTGGAGGCATCGGCCTGGGCCCGATCGGCCAGTTCCTGCGCATCCGGCGGGCAGGGAGCGGCATCACGCGCCGCGTTCACCGTGCCTTGCAGTTCCGCACGCTCGGTGGGAGTGGCTGCAGGATCGTCCACGCGGCCGATCTCGCCGGGCGCGAAAATCACCTCGGCCCCCTGGCTGGTGCGGTCGAACAGGCCCGATCGCTGCGACCAGATGAACAGCATCAGCGCCACGAACGAAATCACGAAGGCCGACAGCAGAAGATAAGCGGTACTCATACAACATCCTTGATGCAGGGAGGGCCGCATGCCCGGTCCGGCCATGCCAACAACTGCTCTCCCTGCAAGCCGTAAGCGTGACAGCCGCCAGGGCTTTCGTCTGTGCGGTAGCGCACAGAACACGGGGCCCATACCACCACGCGCGCACGGGTTTCCCGCGCGTCTGGGGCAAGGCCAGGGAAATTGCTGGCATGCTGCCTCCATGCGCTCCCCCTCTCTGCCCGGCAACTCCACCAGCGACCGCGCCCCGACCCGCGAAGAAGCCTGCGGCAACCTGCTGCTCGCCGGCCTGCCTGCCGATGCCTGGGAACGCTGGCAGCCCTTTCTGGAAGTGGTGGATCTGAACCGCGGCGACGTGCTGTACGACGGCGGCGACCCGATCTCGCACGTGGTGTTTCCCACCACCGCCATCGTCTCGCTGCAATACCTGCTGCAGGATGGCCGCGCCACCGAAATCGCCATCATCGGCCGCCCCGGCATGGTGGGTGTCTCGCGCCTGCGCGGCGGCGAAAACACCCCCAGCCGCGCCGTGGTGCAGTACTCCGGCCAGGCCATGCGGCTGCCTGCCGACTTTCTGGAGCAGGAGTTCACCACCCAGCCCGCCGTGATGCACATGCTGCTGCGCTACATGCAGGCGCTGATCACGCAGATGGCGCAGAACGCCGTCTGCCACCGCCACCACAGCATCGAGCAGCACCTGTGCCGCTGGCTGCTGCTCAACCTGGACCGCATGCACAGCAACGAGCTGCCCGTCACCCACGAAAACATCGCGCAGCTGCTCGGCGTGCGCCGCGAAGGCGTGACCGAGGCCGCCGGCCAGTTGCAGCGCGCCGGCCTGATCGGGCGGCGCCGCGGGCACATCACCGTGCTGGACCGCCCCGGTCTGGAAGCACGTTGCTGCGAATGCTATGCGGTAGTGCGGCGCGAATACGACCGGCTGCTGCCGCCCGTTTCGGTGCCCTGAGCAAGCGCTGCGCGCACCCGCTCGCGCAGCGCGGGCAGCACCTCACCCTCGAACCACGGATTGGCCTTGAACCACGCCACATTGCGCGGTGAGGGATGCGGCAAGGGCAGCATATCCGGCCCGAGCCCCTGCCAGTTGCGCAGGGTATCGGTGACGGACGTGTGCCCATGGCGCTCAAGAAAATGCTGCTGCGCGTAGCCGCCCACCAGCAAGGTCAGCCGGATCTGCGGCATCAACGCCAGCAGCCGCTCGTGCCACAGCGGCGCACAGGCCTTTTGCGGCGGCCGGTCACCACTCGCTCCCCGGCCCGGAAAGCAGAACCCCATCGGCATAATGGCCACTTGCCCGGCATCGTAGAACACCGCCTCGTCGATGCCCATCCATTCCCTCAGGCGTCTGCCACTGGCATCACTCCAGGGAATACCGCTGGTATGTACCTTGGCTCCCGGTGCCTGTCCCACGATCAAGATGCGCGCATCCGCACCCGCCTGCAGCACCGGCCGCGGCTCATGCGGCAAATGATCCGCGCACGCCCGGCACGCGCGCACCTCCTCCAGCAGGCGTTCCAGCGCCGTGTCTGACATGGCCTGTGCGTTCACGGCGATAGGGATGGTCGTCATGCGGAGCATTTTCCAGCAGGCTGCGAAACAGCGCCCCGATTATGGACTCCTCGCTCGCGCCTACTCCAGCGAGCGCCCTTCCCCCGCCTCCTCATGCGTCACCCCGTCCCGGATGTGGTAGATCCGCTTGAAGGTCGGGATGATCTTCTCGTCATGCGTCACCACGATGATGGCGGTCTGGAACTGTTGGGCCATGCTGTTCAGGATGCGGATCACCGCCAGCGCCCGCTCGCTGTCCAGCGGCGCCGTCGGCTCGTCCGCCAGGATCACCGGCGGCCGGTTCACCAGCCCGCGCGCAATCGCCACGCGCTGCTGCTCGCCGCCCGAAAGCTGCGAGGGCATGGCCTTGGCCCGGTGCTGCACATCCAGCGCCGTCAGCAGTTCCAGCGCCCGCTCGCGCGCCTCGCCATTGGCCACCCCCGCCAGCATCGGCAGCAGCGCCACGTTGTCCGTCACGTCCAGAAACGGAATCAGGTACGGCGCCTGAAACACGAAGCCGATCTTGTCGCGCCGCAGCGCACGCAAGTCCTTCACCTTCCAGCCGTTGTCGTAGATCACCTCGTCACCCAGCGTCATGCGCCCCTCGGTCGGGTCGATGATGGCCCCCAGACATTTGAGCAGCGTGCTCTTGCCCGAGCCCGAAGGCCCGATCAGCCCCACCACCTCGCCCGGCGCCACCTGCATGTCCACACGCTTGAGCGCATCCACCGCCGTGTCGCCCTGCCCGTAGCGCTTGCGCAGGCCCTCGATGCGGATACCGAAACCTGCCATCGTCAGCCTCCAATCGCCTCGGCCGGATCGATCTTCAGCGCCAGCCGGATCGACACCAGGCTCGCCAGCGCACAAATCACCATCACCGCCACGAAGCCGATCAGCGTATCCTTCGGCATCAGCAGCACGTACTTCGGAAAGGCCGGTGCCGCAAACGTGGCGCTGATTCGCCCCACTACAAAGCCGATCAGCCCCAACGCCAGCGCCTGCTGCATGATCATCATGGCAATCGTGCGGTTGCGCGTGCCGATCAGTTTCAGCACCGCAATCTCGCGGATCTTGTCCATGGTCAGCGTGTAGATGATGAAGGCCACGATGGCTGCGCTCACGATCGCCAGGATCACCAGGAACATGCCGATCTGGCGTGACGAGGTCGCAATCAGCTTGCCGATCAGGATCTCCTCCATCTCGGCCCGCGTATAGGCATTGAGCCGCTTCCAGCGCCGCACCGCCTGCGCCGTGGCATCGGCATCCGCGCCCGGCTGCAGCGTCACCAGCACCGCGTTGACCGAATTGTTGGCGCTCTGCGAGCCCTGCACCGCCTCCAGCAGCCCCGGCACGCCCGGGCGGTTGAAGGCCGGATTCGCCTCGGTGCGGCGCCGGCTCTGCAGGATCGCATCGTTGTCCTTCAGGAACTGCGCCTCCTGCGCATCCTTGAGCGGAATGAACACCATCGGATCGCCGCTGGACGACACCATACGTCGCGTCAGCCCCACCACCGTGTAGTGGTTGCGCCGGATCTGGATGCGCTGCCCGAGCCGGAAGCCCGAGGCCCGGTCCGCCACCGCCTCATAGTGCCCGCGCGTGATCTGCCGCCCCGCAATCAGGAACGACGGCCAGCCCGGCGTGCCCACCGATCCTGGCGCTATCCCCACCACCATGGCACGCACGTCGCCGCCCTCGTGCCGCACCTGCGTGGTCAGGTAGGTCACGTTCGCCACCGTGCGCACCCCGGGCATGGTGGCAATCGCACGCCACGCATCATCCGGAATGCTGGACGACTCCGCATACGGCCCCAGCGTATCCTTCTGCACCACCCAGATATCGGCGCCGCTGTTGTCCAGCAGCACCTTGCCATCGTCCACCATGCCGCGGTACACACCCGCCATGATCAGCGTCACGCCGATCAGCAGCCCCAGCCCGATGCCGGTGAACAGGAACTTGCCCCAGGCGTGCAGAATGTCACGCCCGGCCAGGCTGATCATGCCTTCACTCCCGGAATGCGTTCGACACGCTTGATGCGGCTGCGCTCGCTCAGCGCACGCTCGCTGTACACCACCACTTCGTCACCGGCTTTGAGGCCCTCCAGCACCTGCACCCGGCCATCCAGATCGGAAGCGCCCAGCCGCACCGGCACAAAGCGCACGCCACTGCCATCCGGCACCCATACGCCGGTCTGCGCATTCAGCTTGCGCACCGCTGCGTTCGGAATCACCGGCTGCGCCGGTTGCTGCGGCAACAGCACCGTCACCTCGGCCAGCTCGCCAATCGGCGGCAGCACCGCAAGCGGCTGGCTGAACACGATCTTGGCCAGCGTCTCCTCCGTCACCTGGTCGGCCAGCGGCTCCACCAGCTGCACCGCGCCCTGCACCGGCTGCCCGCTGCGCGAACGCAGCACGATGCGCGCCGGCAACTGCGCAGCCAGCCCGCCGGCATGCACCTGGTCAAAACGGGTATTGATCCACAGGCTCGCCGGATCGATCAGCTCCAGCACCGCCTGCCCGGCCACCACCGTGGTCCCCGGATCGGCACTGCGCGCCGCCACCAGCCCGGCCACCGGCGCCACCAGCCGCAGATTGCCGCGCTGCGCCTGCAAGGCGGCACGCTCGGCCCGCAGACGGGCAATCTCGCTGCCACTGCTGCTGACCGCCGCATCGGCCACCTGCAACTCCTGCTGCTTGGACTCCGCCAGTTCGCGGCTGCTCGCCTCGGCCATATACAGATCGCGATAGCGCTTGGCCTGCCCGCGCGCAAAGCTCTGACGCGCCTGCGCCTCACGCTGCGCCGCCTCGGCGCGGCGCAAGGCCGCCTCCTGCGCCTGGATGCGCTGGTCCAGATCCACCGGATCCATCTCGCCCAGCAACTGTCCTGCCTGCACCGCATCGCCCGCATGCACCTCCACGCGCTTGAGACGGCCCGCATACGTCGGCCCGATCTTGTAGGTATAGCGCGCCTGCACCGTGCCGATGCCGTACAGCCCCGGCGTGATCGCCCGCGACTCCACCCTGGCCACCGTGGCCGGCACCGGCGCCAGCGGCCCGGAACGCAGCCCGACCCAGGCAAACACCGCAACCAGCACCAGCACCACCAGTGCTAAACCCAGCGTGCGTCCCCGCACCGGCAACTTCAACTGCATTGCAACCCCCGCTCATAAATCGCATACACGCGCGGGGCATAGCGCGCAATGCGCTGCACATCCCCCACCAGAAACGACTGCATCACCAGACCCTGCAAGGTGCCGATGAACAGCAGCGCCGCCGCCTCGGCATCCAGCGTCGCCGGCAACTCCCCCTCGCGCTTGCCCTGCTCCAGCAACTCTTGCAGATGGCCCGCATAGCGCACCAGCAGCGCCTTGGCGATGCGCTTGGCCGGTGTATCCTGCGCGCGCTGCATTTCGCCGAACAGCATGCGCGGCACGCCGGGATACTCGCCGGCAAAATCGGCATGCGCCATGAACATCGCGCGCAGCTTGGCCAGCGGCGTTTCCTGCTGCATGGCAGAGCGCGCAATCCGCGCCAGCAGCAGTCCGCTCACGCGCTCCATCACCGCCTCCCACAGCGCATCCTTGCTGGGAAAGTGGCGGAACAGCGCGCCCTGCGTCAGCTGCATGCGGCGTGCCACGTCGCCCGTACTGATCTCGGCCGGATTCTCCTGTCCCGCCAGCGCAATCACGGCATCGATCGCCTGATTGCGCCGTTCTTCGCTGGGCAGATAACGACCGCGGCGCGCGCGGGCCTCTTCAGCAGCCGCATCCGCCCCGGCAATAGCCGACAAGCTGTCATCCTGCTCCGTCATCGTCAGCCCCTCGGCGAGGAAACCAGCTGCCGCCACGACCACCAGCCGATGCCGCTCCAGATCAGCGCCCGCAGCGGCATAGCCACCAGCGTGCGTTTTTCATGGGCTCCGCCGCCCATTACCAGGAACAGGAAAGCAATCAGCACCAGCACCGAAGCCAGCGCGATCGCCACCGCCAGCCGTGCCGCCCATGGCCGGTGCAGCCACAGTCCGATGCCTGCAAGCACATAGGCAAAGCCCGCCAGAAAGTTGAACCAGAGCACAAAGGGCACGTACTGCCCCGCCGCCTGCCGCCCTGCGCCATCCACGAACAGCACCGCGCCGCCCTCCTTCAGCGTCAGCAAGCCGAACGCCACAGCCACCAGGGCCAGAACGCGCAATCCCCAACCCCTGCTTTCTGTCTGCCGTGCCATGTCCCGCTCCTTTCGGATGTCTGCTCCATGCCAATGAAGGGCAGCCCATCCCACAAAGTAATAGTTCACTCACTATATTCATGCGGAAACTGTTTGGCAAGTGATTTCCATGCTGGCGTAACGGGTGTGCAGGCCAGGGAGCGCGTGGCGCGCAGCCCGCGCTCCCCCGCCCGCCGACAGGCGGACTCCTGCCGCCAATACCCGCTCCATCACCACGCGCACAAACAAAAAACCCGCAGACCTTTCGGTTTGCGGGCTCCTCGTATGTATTGGTTGCGCGAGAAGGATTTGAACCTCCGACCTTTGGGTTATGAGCCCAACGAGCTACCAGACTGCTCCATCGCGCGGCAAGACATTTATTGTATCACCGATTATTCGGCTTTGGAAGCCTCTTCGGAAGAATTTTCTTCCACTTCGGGACGATCCACCAGTTCGACATAGGCCATGGGGGCGTTGTCACCCACGCGGAAGCCCATTTTCAGGATACGCGTGTAGCCACCCGGACGGTTGGCGAAACGGGGACCCAGGTCGTTGAACAGCTTGACGACGCTGTCGCGGTCGCGCAGGCGGTCGAACGCCAGGCGCTTGTTGGCCACGGTGTCCTTCTTGGCCAGCGTGATCATCGGCTCGATGACCTTGCGCAGTTCCTTGGCCTTGGGCAGGGTGGTCTTGATGGCTTCGTGCGCGATGAGGGAGTTCATCATGTTGCGCAGCATCGCCTGGCGATGGGCCGATGTACGGTTCAGTTTGCGGAGTTTCAGTCCGTGACGCATGGTGCTTCCTTTCGATTATTAGCGGACAGCCGTATCAGGTACTGCCCGGGCACACATTGGGGCAAGGCCCCGGGTTGGGCCACGCGCCGGACCAGCCGGCAACGTGGCGAAAAAATGATCAGCGCTTTTCCAGACCTGCGGGCGGCCAGCTTTCCAGCTTCATGCCCAGCGTCAGGCCACGGGAGGCCAGCACTTCCTTGATCTCGTTGAGCGACTTGCGGCCCAGGTTCGGGGTCTTCAGCAGCTCGTTCTCGGTACGCTGGATCAGGTCGCCGATGTAGTAAATGTTCTCGGCCTTCAGGCAGTTGGCCGAACGCACCGTCAGTTCCAGCTCATCGACCGGGCGCAGCAGCACCGGATCGAACTGGGCAGCGCTGCGCGATGCCGGCTGGTCGAACGCGTCCAGCGCGCCGCCTTCCAGCTGTGCGAACACGGCCAGCTGTTCCACCAGGATCTTGGCGGAAGAACGCACGGCGTCTTCAGCGGAGATGGCACCGTTGGTCTCGATCTCGATCACCAGCTTGTCCAGGTCGGTACGCTGCTCGACACGGGCGCTTTCCACGGCGTAGCTCACGCGTTTGACAGGGGAGAAGGACGCGTCCAGCACGATGCGGCCGATGAACTTGAAGGCTTCGTCGTTGTGGCGACGCAGGTTGCCGGGCACATAACCGCGGCCCTTTTCCACCTTCAGCTGCATGTCGATCTTGCCGCCCTGGGACAGGGTGCAGATCACGTGATCGGGGTTGATGATCTCTACGTCATGCGGAACCTGGATGTCGGCGGCGGTCACGACGCCTTCGGTGTCCTTGCGCAGGCTCAGGGTCACTTCGTCGCGGTTGTGCAGCTTGAACACCACACCCTTCAGGTTCAGCAGGATGCCGACCACGTCTTCCTGCACGCCGTCGATGGACGAGTACTCGTGCAGCACGCCGGCAATCGTCACCTCGGTGGGCGCGTAGCCGACCATGGACGACAACAGGACACGGCGCAGGGCGTTGCCCAGGGTGTGACCATAGCCGCGCTCGAACGGCTCCAGCGTCACCTTGGCACGGTTCGCGCTCAGCTGCTCGACGTGAATGTTTTTGGGTTTCAACAGATTGGTTTGCATTCTGACTTCCTCTCAATACCCCCGGCTCGTTACACCGGTAAGGCTGGCGAAGCCCCTGGTGCTTCATGCAAGGTGCACCAGGAACCAGAGTGACGGGCGCGGCAGCGCCGTCCATGGAAAATACGGCCGAAGCCGTATCTCCATGAGGATTAGCGGGAGTAAAGTTCGACGATCAGCGATTCGTTGATGTCGGCGCCGAACTCGTCGCGGTCCGGAGACTTCTTGAACGTGCCTTCGGCCTTGTCGGCGTTCACTTCCACCCATGCCGGGTAGCCCACCTGGCCTGCCAGCTGCAGCGCCTCGATCACGCGGGCCTGCTTGGCAGACTTCTCGCGCACGGAGATCACGTCACCGGCCTTGACCATGTAGGAGGGGATGTTCACCTGCTGGCCGTTCACCAGGATCGCCTTGTGCGACACCAGCTGACGGGCTTCAGCGCGGGTGGAACCGAAACCCATGCGGAACACCACGTTGTCCAGACGGGCTTCCAGCAGGCTCAGCAGGTTGGCACCGGTGTTGCCACGGCGACGCTCGGCTTCGGCAAAGTAGCGGCGGAACTGGCGCTCCAGCACACCGTACATGCGCTTGACCTTCTGCTTCTCGCGCAGCTGCAGACCGAAGTCGGAGGTGCGCTGGCCGGAGGTGCGGCCATGCTGGCCGGGCTTGGCTTCGAATTTGCACTTGTCGCTGATGGAGCGGCGGGCGCTCTTCAGGAACAGGTCGGTGCCTTCACGGCGGGCGAGTTTTGCCTTGGGGCCAAGATAACGTGCCACAGTATTTTCCTTTGATTGTTGCTGCTGCGCTCACAAAAGCGCAGGAGCCGCCAACGCAATGCAGCTGGCGGCAGTGGGCTTGGGTTGAAAAAAAATCAGATGCGACGGCGCTTTTGCGGGCGGCAGCCGTTGTGCGGCACCGGCGTCACGTCGGAGATGGACGTGATTTTAATACCAAGTGCAGCCAGTGCGCGCACGGAAGACTCGCGACCCGGGCCGGGACCCTTGATTTCGACTTCCAGGTTCTTGATGCCCTGTTCCACGGCAGCGCGGCCGGCCACTTCGGAAGCGACCTGTGCAGCGAACGGGGTGGACTTGCGCGAACCCTTGAAACCCTGACCGCCGGAAGAAGCCCAGGACAGGGCGTTGCCCTGGCGGTCAGTGATGGTGATGATGGTGTTGTTGAACGAGGCGTGCACGTGCGCAATGCCATCGGCAATGTTCTTGCGGACCTTCTTGCGGACGCGGGATGCAGCGTTGGACGGTTTAGCCATGGTTACTCTTCGCTCTCAATTATTTCTTCAGGGACTGGGCTGCCTTGCGCGGGCCCTTGCGGGTGCGGGCATTGGTGCGGGTACGCTGACCACGCATCGGCAGGCCACGGCGATGACGGAAACCACGGTAGCAGCCGATGTCCATCAGGCGCTTGATGTTCATCGTGGTTTCGCGGCGCAGGTCACCTTCCAGCGTGAACTGGGCCAGGGCGTCACGGATTTTCTCCAGGTCGCCGTCAGTCAGTTCCTTGATCTTCTTGGAGTACTCGATACCGCAGGCTTCGCAGATCAGGCGGGCGCGGGTGCGGCCGATGCCATAGATCGCCGTCAGGCCGATTTCAGCGTGTTGGTGCGGCGGAATGTTGATACCAGCAATACGTGCCATGTGATTCCTCTAGATGTTTCTATCAGCCTTGACGCTGCTTGTGACGGGGATCGGTGCAGATGATGCGCACCACGCCTTTGCGGCGGATAACCTTGCAATTGCGGCAAATTTTCTTTACCGAAGCTGAGACTTTCATTTCTCTCTCCTTTGTTCTTTACTTGGCGCGGAACACGATGCGCGCTTTGGATAAATCGTACGGGGTCAACTCGACCGTTACCTTGTCGCCTGGCAGGATGCGGATGTAGTGCATCCGCATCTTGCCGGAGATATGGCCCAACACCACATGTCCGTTTTCCAGCTTGACGCGAAATGTCGCATTCGGGAGGTTTTCGACAACCTCACCCTGCATCTGGATCACATCATCTTTAGCCATGATGAGTTAACGAGCTTTGAAGTTGGCCTTTTTCAACAGGGCATCGTATTGCTGCGTCATCAGGTAGTTCTGCACCTGGGCCATGAAGTCCATGGTGACGACAACGATGATCAGCAAGGATGTTCCGCCAAAGTAGAACGGCACGTTGTATTTCAAAATCAGGAATTCCGGCAGCAAGCACACCAGGGTGATGTAGATTGCGCCGACGAACGTCAACCGGAGCAGGATCTTGTCGATGTAGCGTGCGGTATTGTCACCGGGACGGATACCGGGCACGAAAGCACCGCTCTTTTTCAGGTTGTCGGCAGTTTCCCGGCTGTTGAACACGAGGCCGGTGTAGAAAAAGCAGAAGAAAATGATCGCAGCAGCATACAGGGCGATGTAGATCGGCTGACCGGGAGTGAGCGAGGATGCGATATCACGCAGCCAGCGCATGCTCTCGGCACTGCTGAACCAGTTCACCACCGTGGCGGGCAGCAGGATGATCGACGATGCGAAGATCGGCGGAATCACACCGGCCATGTTCAGCTTCAGCGGCAGGTGCGAAGCCTGGCCACCGTAGACCTTGTTGCCCACCTGGCGACGCGCGTAGTTGACCAGGATCTTGCGCTGTCCGCGTTCCACGAACACCACGAAGTAGGTCACCAGCACCACCAGTGCCAGGATGATCAGCGCCACGATGATGCTCATCGCATTGGTGCGGACCAGTTCCATCAGGCCGGCAATCGCGCTCGGCAGACCGGCAGCGATACCTGCAAAGATCAGGATCGAGATGCCGTTGCCCAGGCCACGCTCGGTGATCTGCTCGCCCAGCCACATCAGGAACAGCGTACCGGCGCTCAGGCTGACGACGGCGGTCATGCGGAACATGAAGCCGGGGTCCATCACCAGACCGGGCTGCGATTCCAGCGCCATGGCAATGCCGTAGGACTGGAACAGCGCCAGGGCCAGCGTGCCGTAGCGGGTGTACTGCGTGATCTTGCGCTGTCCGGCCTGGCCCTCTTTCTTGAGCTGCTCGAACGTGGGAACCACGTAGGTCATCAGCTGCATGATGATCGATGCAGAGATGTACGGCATGATCCCGAGTGCGAACACCGTAAAGCGCGACAGGGCGCCACCCGAGAACATGTTGAACAGGTTCAGGATGCCGCCTTGCTGCCCCTGGAACAGCTGGTGCAACTGGTCAGGGTCGATGCCCGGAACGGGGATATGCGCCCCGATCCGGTACACCACCAGGGCCAGCAGCAAGAACACCAGACGGCGACGCAGGTCGCCATACTTGGGAGCACTTGCCTTGTTTGCCAGACTAGTAGCCACGTTACACGCCCTTGTGTGCTTGGGTCAATCAGGCCAGGCTGCCGCCGGCTGCCTCGATGGCGGCCTTGGCACCAGCCGTGGCACCAATGCCGGTCAGCTTGACCGCACGGGTCAGCTCGCCGCTCTTGATGACCTTGACGACCTTGATCATCTGGCCGACCAGACCGGCCTCTTTCAGGGCCAGCATGTCGACTTCATCCAGGCCCAGCTGATCCAGCTCGGACAGGTTGATCTCGGCGTTGTACTTCAGCAGGTGGGACTTGAAGCCGCGCTTGGGCAGACGACGCTGCAGGGGCATCTGGCCGCCTTCGAAGCCGACCTTGTGGTAGCCACCGGAGCGGGATTTCTGGCCCTTGTGGCCACGGCCTGCAGTCTTGCCCAGACCGGAGCCGATGCCGCGACCCACGCGACGCGCTGCGTGCTTGGCGCCTTCGGCAGGCTTGAGGTTGTTGAGTTCCATCTTCAGACCTTACAGAACTTTCACCAGATAGGCGACTTTGTTGATCATGCCGCGCACTGCAGGAGTATCCTCCAGTTCGCTGACGCTGTTGAGCTTGCGCAGGCCCAGACCGCGAATGGTGTCGCGATGGGACTGCTTGGTGCCGATCGGGCTGCGCACCAGCTGCACTTTGACGGTTTGCTTGTCAGACATGTTTCTCTCCATCAGGCGGCGAAGATGTCTTCCACGCTCTTGCCACGCTTGGCGGCCACTTCGGCCGGAGTCGTGGAGTTGCGCAGTGCATCAAACGTGGCACGCACCAGGTTGTACGGGTTGGACGAACCATGGCTCTTGGCCACGATGTCGGTGATGCCCATCACTTCGAACACGGCGCGCATCGGGCCGCCGGCGATGATACCGGTACCCTTGGGAGCCGGCGTCATCATGACGCGGGAAGCGCCGTGGTGACCCATCACGGTGTGGTGGATGGTGCCGTTCTTCAGGGACACCTTCAGCATGCCGCGGCGCGCTTCTTCCATGGCCTTCTGCACGGCCACGGGCACTTCCTTGGACTTGCCCTTGCCCATGCCGACACCACCGTCGCCGTCGCCGACCACGGTCAGGGCTGCGAAGCCCAGGATACGACCACCCTTGACAACCTTGGTCACGCGGTTGACCGCGATCATCTTTTCGCGCAGGCCGTCGTCGCGAGCGTCGTCTTGCGGTTTAGCTTGAATTTTTGCCATTTTCGATTCCAATCCTTAGAACTGCAGGCCGGCTTCGCGGGCAGCGTCGGCCAGAGCCTTGACGCGGCCGTGGTAGGCGAAGCCTGCACGGTCAAAGGCAACCTTCTCGACGCCAGCAGCCTTCGCCTTCTCGGCGATGCGCTTGCCGATCATGGCGGCAGCCGCCACGTTGCCACCCTTGCCGGCAGCGCCCAGTTCCTTGCGGATATCGGCTTCGGCAGTGGACACGGTAGCCAGCACCTTGGTGCCGCAACCGGAAATCAGCGATGCATACATATGCATGTTGGTACGGTTCACGGTCAGACGCGGCACGCCTTGGGCGGCGATGCGGATACGCGTCTGGCGTGCACGGCGAATACGTTGGGCTTTCTTGTTCAACATGATGCCGTTCCTTATTTCTTCTTGGTCTCTTTGATGATGACGCGCTCGTCGGAGTAGCGCACACCCTTGCCCTTGTAGGGCTCGGGCGGACGCGTTGCGCGCACTTCGGCGGCAATCTGGCCAACGACCTGGCGGTCAGCACCTTTGATGACGACTTCGGTCGGCGTCGGGGTGGCCGCGGTAATGCCCTCGGGCATTTCCAGGATCACCGGATGCGAGTAGCCGACGTTCAGGTTGAGCTTGTTGCCCTGGACGGAGGCCTTGTAGCCCACGCCGATCAGGTTCAGCTTCTTCTCGAAGCCCTTGCTCACGCCGACCACCATGTTGTTCACCAGCTGGCGCAGGGTGCCGGACATGGCGTTGGCTTCACGGGATTCGTCAGCCGGCACGAAGGACAGCTTGCCGTCGTTCAGCTCGACCTTGACCAGACGGCTGGCCGCAGCGGACAGCTTGCCGCCAGCGCCCTTGACGTCGATGGTTTCTGCATTGATCGCAACATCCACACCCTGGGGGATGGCGACGGGCATTTTACCTACACGGGACATCTTGTATTTCTCCTCGCTTCGATTACGCCACGTAGCACAGCACTTCGCCGCCGACACCGGCTGCGCGCGCCTTGCGATCGGTCATCACGCCTTGCGGAGTGGTGACGATGGCCACACCCAGACCGTTCATGACCTGCGGCAGGGTCTTGGAACCCTTGTAGACGCGCAGGCCGGGACGGCTGACGCGCTCGATGCGCTCGATCACCGGACGGCCGGCGTAATATTTCAGGGCGATCTCGAGGACGGACTTGCCGTCTTCGGTCTTGACTTGGAAGCCGTCGATATAACCCTCGTCCTGCAGCACCTTGACGATGGCGGTCTTCACCTTGGAAGCCGGCACGTTCACGACGGCCTTGTTGACCATCTGTGCATTGCGGATGCGAGTCAGCAGATCGGCGATGGGATCACTCATGCTCATTCTTGATTCTCCTGCCGATTACCAGCTGGCCTTGGTGACACCGGGGATGCCACCGGCGAAGGCGATTTCACGGATCTTGGCGCGGCCCAGGCCAAACTGGCGGAAGGTACCACGGGGACGGCCGGTCAGTTCGCAACGGTTGCGCTGACGGGTCGGGTTGGCATTGCGGGGCAGCTTCTGCAGAGCCAGACGGGCGGCATCGCGCTCTTCGTCGCTCTTGCTCACGTCGTTGGCAACAGCCTTCAGCTCGGCATGCTTCTTGGCAAACTTGGCAACCAGCTTGGCGCGCTTGAGTTCGCGTTGGATAAGTGCAACTTTAGCCACAGTTCACCTCAGTTCTTGAACGGGAAACGGAAGCCGGCGAGCAGTGCCTTGCACTCTTCGTCGGTCTTGGCCGTGGTGGTGATGCTGATGTTCAGGCCACGCAGCGCATCCACCTTGTCGTATTCGATCTCGGGGAAAATGATCTGCTCTTTCACACCGATGTTGTAGTTGCCGCGGCCATCGAAGGAACGGCCGGAGATACCACGGAAGTCACGCACGCGGGGCAGCGCGATGTTGATGAAGCGATCCAGGAATTCGTACATCTGCACGCCGCGCAGGGTCACCATGCAACCCAGGGGCTGGCCTTCACGGATCTTGAAGCCGGCGATGGCCTTCTTGGCCTTGGTCACGACGGGCTTCTGGCCGGCGATCTTGGTCAGGTCGGCCACGGCGTTGTCCATCACCTTCTTGTCGGCAACGGCTTCACCCACACCCATGTTCAGGGTGATCTTGGTGATGCGCGGAACCTGCATCGGGGACTTGTAGCCGAACTTCTCGGTCAGCGCGGGAGCGACTTTCTCGCGGAATTGGTCTTGCAAACGTGCCATGATCATGCCACCTTGATTTCTGCACCGCTGGACTTGAACACGCGCACCTTGCTGCCGTCTTCCAGGGTCTTGATACCGACGCGGTCGGCCTTGCCGGTAGCCGCATTGAAAATGGCCACGTTGGACTGGTGGATAGGCATGGCCTTTTCCACGATGCCGCCAGCCTCGCCCTTCATGGGGTTGGGCTTGACGTGCTTCTTGACCATGTTGACGCCATCGACCAGCAGGTACGAGTCGTCCTTGCGCAGCGCGACGGTGCCACGCTTGCCCTTGTCACGGCCGGTGATGACAATCACCTCATCGCCTTTGCGAATCTTGTTCATGCCGTCACTCCTCTTACAGCACTTCGGGAGCCAGGGACACGATCTTCATGAAGCGCTCGGTACGCAGTTCACGCGTCACGGGGCCGAAGATGCGGGTGCCAATGGGCTCCATCTTGTTGTTCAGCAACACGGCTGCGTTGCCATCAAACTTGATCAGGGAACCGTCGCCACGGCGAATGCCCTTGGCAGTACGGACCACCACCGCGCTGTAGATCTCGCCTTTCTTGACGCGACCACGCGGAGCAGCTTCTTTCACGCTGACCTTGATAATGTCGCCGACACTGGCGTAGCGACGCTTGGAACCGCCCAGCACCTTGATGCACAGGACAGACTTGGCGCCCGTATTGTCGGCAACCTCTAGACGAGATTCTGTTTGGATCATTTGTAATTCCCAACTTGTACCTGGTTGCGTACCCGCATGCGAATACGCTCCAAAGCCAGTCTTGGGCCCGTCATTCACGCCGCAAAAGGACTCTCACAGCGCTGCAGTTGGGCAGACATATCGCACCCGAAATGATGCGAAGCCTTGTATTGTCGTTGATCAGGATGCATTCGTCAACACCTGCCTGTGCTTTTTTTGCATCAGGCACAAGGAGTTAGCGCTTGCGGCTGGTGCGGCGGGCACCGGGCGCGTGTGCCCGTGCCGCGCCCCCGCGGCGCAGGGACGCTTCGGACAGGGGCTTCGGGCCGGGGAAATACCTTCGACGCGCCATGCTATCGGATAATGCCCTTCACGCGGCAATTGTCCGGACCCTGACCGACAAGCCCCTCCTTCCCACTCTTTCCCGACTGCCACCATGACTACCAGCCCCATTCCGGAACACCTGCAGATTGCCTTCATCGGAGGCGGCAACATGGCCAGCGCCATTCTCGGCGGACTGGTGCGCCAGGGCATGGCTCCGGACCGCATCCGCGTGGTCGAGCCCTTCGCCGAGACGCGCGCGCGCCTGCAGCAGGAATTCGGCGTGCAGGTGCTGGAAGCAGCCGACGCCAGCCTGGCCGAGGCCGACGTGGTGGTCTGGGCCGTGAAGCCGCAGCAGTTCGAGGAAGCCACGCGCCCGGTGGCCGGGCATGTGCGACAGGCCCTGCACCTGAGTGTGGCCGCCGGCATTCCGGCCTCGGCCCTGACGCGCTGGCTGGGTACCGAGCGGCTGGTGCGCGCCATGCCCAACACGCCGGCGCTGGTCGGCCAGGGCATGACCGGGCTGTTTGCCGGCGCCGGCGCCAGCGCCCAGGACCGCGCCGTGATCGACGCGCTGCTGGCACCGACCGGCCAGCGCATGTGGCTGGAGCAGGAAGCCCTGATCGACAGCCTGATGGCGATTTCCGGCTCCGGGCCGGCCTATGTGTTCTATTTCATCGAGGCGCTGGTGCGCGGCGGCGTGGAGCTGGGGTTGACGGCCGAGCAGAGCAAGACGCTGGCCGCTCAGACCTTTGCCGGGGCGGCGGCGCTGGTGCAGGCCTCGCCGGACGCGCCCGAAGTGCTGCGCCAGCGCGTGACCAGCAAGGGCGGCACCACGCACGAAGCCATCACCACCATGCAGCAGCATGGCGTGGAACAGGCCATCGTGGCGGCCATGCATGCCTGCGCGGCACGCGGGCGCGAACTGGCCGAGCAGTTCGGCGGCTGACCGGCCATGGAGGTGCAGCGCCAGCATCCACTGGAATACCGGGTACCGCCACCGGTGGTCGATGCGGCGTGCGCGCTGCTGATGTGGCTGGTGGCACGCGCCACGCCAACCCTGCAGTGGCAATGGGATGGACTCTGGCGCTGGGGGCTGCTGGCGGGGCTGTCACTGGCCGGGGGACTGATCGCGCTGGGCGGCCTGTGGGCGTTCCAGCGCGTGCACACCACCTTCAACCCGCTGCACCCGGAGCGCGCGTCCGCGCTTGTCGAGCAAGGCGTCTACCGCTTCACGCGCAATCCCATGTACCTGGGCATGGCGCTGGTGCTGCTGGGCTGGGCCTGCTGGCTGGCGCACCCGCTGGCCTTTGCCTGCATTCCGCTGGCGCTGGCCTATCTGCAGCGCTTCCAGATCCGGCCGGAAGAGCGCGTGCTGCGTGCACACTTCGGCGCGGCGTATGAGGCGTACAGCCGGCGCGTGCGGCGCTGGCTGTGAACGGTCAGGGCGTGGTGGTGGCGCTGCCCGCGGCCGGGGCCGTGCTCTGCACCGGCGCCGGCACCGTGGTGTTACTGCTCAGGGCACTTTCCGGAACGATTTCGAACACCTTGACCACCTTGAGCACACCGCCGACGTTGCGCGCCGCTTCGGCCGCGGCATCCGATTCACGCTGGGTGACGATGCCCATCAGGTAGACGGTGCCGAGTTCGGTCGTGACCTTGACGGCATTGGAGTTGATCTGGTTGGAGCCGACCAGCGCCGCCTTGACGCGCGTGCTGGTGAGCGCATCGGTGGAGCGCTGGCTCAGCGTAGCCGGCGGGTTGATCAGGATGTCGTTGACGACGCGGCGCACGTTGGGCACGGTGCGGGCGATGTTCTCGGCCAGCTGGCGGTCGGCATCGGTGGTAACCTGGCCGGTGAGCAGCATGACGCGGTTGTAGCTGGTGACGCTGACGCGGCCACGGTCCTTGAGCACTTCCTGGATGCGGTTGCTGCCGCGGGCCTCGATGCCCTCATCCTCCAGCTGGGCGCCGGAGGTGCGGCGATCCAGCGCCAGCCAGGCGCCGCCCACGGCGGTGCCCACCACCAGCGGCACACAGGCGCTCAGCGTGGCGGCCAGGACTCCGGCCAGAACCAGGGTGCGGCCGAGGCGGCCGGTGCGGCGGGACGTGGGGGTCGGTGTCATCAATCGTTCTCCTCTTCATCACCAAGCAGAATGCGGTCGAGCGCGTCGCACACCACGTGCGAGGCGAGCAGGCATTGTTCGAGCAGGCGCAGGCCGCGCGGCTGGGCCAGCAGGACTTCCACGTCCAGTTCTCCCAGCGCATCGGACGGCTCGCCGCCATGCATCCACAGCACGGGCAGATCGCGCGCATGCGCTGCGGCCAGAGCCTGCAGCGCGTAGGGCTGCTGCGCGTCCATGCTGTAGAGCCACAGAGTATCCTCCATCTGCCCGAATTGCTGCAGTTGCGACACCAGGCTTTGTGCAACACCTTGTTGCAGCTGCTCCAGCATGTCCGGCGGCAGGGCCTGCGCGGTGGCGCTGGGGTTGGCAACGGGCCAGCCGATGTCACCCAGCAGCGCCAGCGCCGGCAGCGGCGGGCGTTCGCGCTCCAGCAGGCCACCAAGGCGCGAGGCCAGATAGGGGGGCAGGAAGGCGGTTTCGGCGGCGCCGCAGAGCAGGATCTTGCCGCCGCGCGAGACGGTGTCGGCCAGCAACTGGGCCGCCAGGTCGAGCTGGAACAGGCCTTCCTGCGCCGTCTGCATGCAGGCTTCGGCGTTTTCGGCGAAATGCCGCATCAGGGCGGCATGGGGATCGGGCTGGTCGGGGGCGTCCGGGGATTGCATGTCAGGGATGATAACGCCCGCATGCGCTGGATCAGTGACGCGTGCAGACGAAGCCGCGCAGTCCGGCGTTCTGCAACGCGCACGACTGGAATCAGGAGGCGTCGAAGGCGCCGGGCAGCCAGATCCAGGCACCCTGCCCATAGTGGATTTCGCCATCGCAGGCCATGACGTCGAAGCGGCAGGGCGGCCAGGAGCGCCAGCGCAGCAGGTAGTGCTGGGCGGCGCGGATGATGCGGCGGCGCTTGGTGGCGCCGATGCTGGCGGCCGCACCGCCGTGCTCCGCACCGGAACGCTGGCGCACCTCGACGAACACCAGGGTGCCATCCGTGTCCCGCATAATGGCGTCAATCTCGCCGCCGCCGCGACCCGGCGTGCGGTAATTGCGCTCCAGCAGGACCAGGCCGCGCTGCTGCAGCCAGGCGATGGCGCTGGCTTCGGCGGCATCGCCGAGTTGCTTGCGTGTAGGGCCGGATGCTGTGTCCGGCAGGGCTGGGGCGCTCATAAGGAAGGAATTGCGAGTGTCTGCCACTTCTGCCCCCGTCGGGCCAGCGGGATCGCTGGCGGCCGATTTCGGGCCTGCGCTGCAGGCTGCCACGGCGGCTGCAGGCCGCCAATCATATCCCGCCGGCACGCTTTATCTGGTGGCCACGCCGATCGGCAATCTGGCCGACATCACGCTGCGTGCGCTGCATGTGCTGCAGCTGGCCGATGCCATCGCCTGCGAGGATACGCGCCATACGGCGCTGCTGCTGCGTGCCTACGGGATTGCGGCACCCGCATCGCGCCTGCTGGCGCTGCACCAGCACAATGAGCAGCAAGCGGCGCGGCAGGTGGTGGAGCGCCTGCAGCAAGGGCAGCGCGTGGCCTATGTGAGCGATGCGGGGACGCCGGCGATCAGCGATCCTGGCGCCGTGCTGGTACAGGCGGTGCAGGCCGCTGGCCTGCGCGTGATGCCGCTACCCGGAGCCAGCAGCATCATCACGGCATTGTGTGCGGCGGGCGTGGAAGGCGCGCAGCACAGCAATGGCGTGGCCGGGCTGCAGGGAGGCTGGGTGTTTGCGGGTTTTCTGCCACCCAAGGGGCAGGAGCGCCAGCAGGCGCTGCAGGCGCTGCAGCAGGAGACGCGTCCGGTGGTGCTGCTGGAAGCCCCGCATCGCATTGGCGCACTGGCCAGCGCGCTGGCGCTGCTGGGCGAGCGGCCGGTGACGCTGGCGCGCGAGTTGACCAAGCAGTATGAATCGATCACCACACTGCCGGCACAGGCGCTGGCGGGCTGGCTGGACGAGGCGCCCGAACGCAGCAAGGGCGAATTTGTGCTGGTGGTGCATGCGGCGCCGGCCGCTGCAGCGGATGAGGACGCCATCAGTCCGGAGGCACGGCGCGTGCTGGCCCTGCTGCTGGCGGAGCTGCCGACCAGAAGCGCGGTGCGCCTGGCGGCGGAGATCACCGGCGAGGCGCGCAATGCGCTGTATGCCGAGGCCATCGCGGGCAAGCAGGCATGAGCAGCCCGTACAGCAGTAGCGCCGGCCATGTGGCTACGCCGTTCGGCGAGATTGCGCTTTGGCGCCTGTTGCTGCCCGCCGACCTGAGCCGCGCACGCCAGCGCCAGCATGTGCGCGCCGAGGCGCAGGAACTGCTGATGCGGCACTATCCGGTGGCGTCCTGGCAGCATGCGCACTGGCCGCCGAATGTGCCGACGCCGATTTCGGAGCCGCAGCGCCTGCAGTCGGAGCCGGCGCTGTGGCTGTCATGGAGCTATCTGCAGCCGGCGGCGCCACAGGCGCTGGCTTTGCTGGCGATTGCGCCGTTTCCTGTCGGGATCGACCTGAGCGCGGGGCACCTGCTGGACCTGGCGGGCTGGGATGCGGTGCTGCAACTGTATGGCGGCATTGCGGCGCCACCGGATCCGCTGGATTGCGCACGGCTGTGGACGCGCATCGAGGCGGCCGAGAAGTGCGTGCGTACGGGGCTGCGCGAATGGAGCGTGGAAGTGCAGGCGCAGCGCAGCCGCTGCGAGCTGGTGGAGCTGCCGCTGGCCAGCACCGATCTGGCGGCAACCCTGGCCTGGCTGCCGCCGCGGCCCCGGCCGGCCGGCTGAGGGTGCCGATCCTGCCCCCTACAATGCCGCCATGGCAGCCCCCAAATCCCAATTTACCTGCAATGCCTGCGGCGCGGCCAGTCCGCGCTGGCTGGGCAAATGTCCCGCCTGTGGCGCCTGGAACAGCCTGGAAGAGACCGTGCTCAATCCGGCCCAGGGCATCGTCGGCAAGAACCGGCTGAGCGGCCAGCACCAGGCGCTGGCCGGTGCCAGCGAAGTGGCCACCCTGGCCGACATCAAGGCGGAGGACGTGGCGCGCACGCCGACCGGCATCGGCGAGCTGGATCGCGTGCTGGGCGGGGGTGTGGTGGATGGCGGGGTGACGCTGATCGGCGGTGATCCGGGCATTGGCAAATCGACGCTGCTGCTGCAGGCACTCGATGCGCTGCAGTTGCAGGGGCTGCAGACGCTGTATGTCACGGGCGAGGAGAGCGCAGCCCAGGTGGCCCTGCGTTCGCGCCGGCTCGGGCTGGAAGGCTCGCAGGTGCGGGTGCTGGCCGAGATCCAGCTGGAGAAAATCCTGGCCACGCTGCAGGCCGAGCAGCCGCAGGTGGCAGTGATCGACTCGATCCAGACCGTATACAGCGATGCGCTGAGCAGCGCGCCGGGCAGCGTGGCGCAGGTGCGCGAGTGTGCGGCGCACCTGACGCGCTTTGCCAAGGCCAGCGGCACGGCGGTGGTGCTGGTGGGCCATGTGACCAAGGACGGGCAACTGGCCGGGCCGCGTGTGCTGGAGCATATCGTCGATACCGTGCTCTACTTCGAGGGCGATACGCACAGCGCCTACCGCCTGATCCGCGCCTTCAAGAACCGTTTTGGCGCCGTCAATGAAATGGGCGTTTTTGCCATGACGGAAAAGGGACTCAAGGGCGTGAGCAATCCGAGCGCGATTTTCCTGAGCACGCATGGCGAGCCGGTGCCGGGCAGCTGCGTGCTGGTGACGCTGGAAGGCAGCAGGCCGCTGCTGGTGGAAATCCAGGCGCTGGTGGATGGCGCGGGACCGAGTCCGCGCCGGCTGAGCGTGGGTCTGGAGCGCGATCGTCTGGCCATGCTGCTGGCGGTGCTGCACCGGCACGGAGGCGTGGCCAGTGGTGATCAGGACGTGTTCGTGAACGCCGTGGGCGGCGTGCGCATCAGCGAGCCGGCCGCCGATCTGGCCGTGCTGCTGGCGATTACCAGCAGCCTGCGCGGCAAGGCGCTGCCGAAAGGGTTCTTTGCGTTTGGCGAGGTGGGTCTGGCAGGCGAGGTGCGGCCGGCGCCGCGCGGGCAGGAACGCTTGAAGGAAGCGGCCAAGCTGGGCTTCTCGGTGGCCATCGTGCCCAAGGCCAACATGCCGAAAAAGCCGGGCAAGGAGTTCGAAGGGCTGACCATCCACGCCGTAGAGCGGGTGGAGCAGGCGATGGAGCTGGTGCGGCAGTTACAGTAAGTGGCGTTGCCAAGGGAGATGACGGGGCGCAAACCCGGTCGCCCGGACGAATTTTCACCATCGTCCGTCAATTCACCGACAACTTCATTGATCCGACAGCATTTCGTCAGATTTGCATTTCTAAGGAAATGCCGTTAGACTGCCGCCTTTCCGTTTTTTGGCGCTGCCGCCGGTGGCGCCTGTTTGCGAAAAAACATCCCTCGTTGGTCGTCCGCACCGCCTGTGTCGTGACGGCAAGGACTTGCTGGGAGCATCGCGCCTCCCACATCGCCCGCCCGGGGTTCGCCATTCGTGCAGTGGCGCACAACCCCATCCCTACAACCAGGCAGTCGGCTTTGTCCGGCCTGTTGTCGGCGTCCCAGGCGTCTTCATTTCATTCACAACAGTGCCCGCCGCCTGCCTCTGCAGAGAGGAAAGCATGGCAAGAAAAATCGAGATCGAGCATCTGTTCAAGGTCTTTGGCGACGACCCCGCCAAGGCGCTGGAGCTGGTGCGCCAGGGTCTGACCAAGCAGCAGATCGTCGAGCAGACCGGTGCCTCCATCGGCGTGTTCGACGCCAGCTTCACCATCGAGGCCGGTGAAATCTTCGTCATCATGGGGCTGTCCGGCTCGGGCAAGTCCACGCTGGTGCGCATGCTCAACCGCCTGATCGAGCCCACTTCCGGCCGTATTCTGGTCGATGGCGAGGATATCGGTGCCTACAACGAACCGCAGTTGCGCGCCTTCCGCCGTAAGGACATCAGCATGGTGTTCCAGTCCTTCGCGCTGCTGCCGCACCTGACGGTGCTGGAGAACACCGCTTTCGGTCTGGAGCTGGCCGGGGTGGACAAGGCAGCGCGCAACGAACAGGCACGCCTCGCGCTGGCGCAGGTGGGCCTGGACGTATGGGCCAACAGCTATCCGGATGAGCTTTCCGGCGGCATGCAGCAGCGCGTGGGCCTGGCCCGGGCGCTGGCGGCCGATCCGTCCATCCTGCTGATGGACGAGGCTTTTTCCGCGCTGGATCCGATCATCCGCAGCGAGATGCAGGGCGAGCTGCTGCGCCTGCAGCAGGAGAAGCAGCGCACCATCGTGTTCATCTCGCACGATCTGGACGAGGCCATGCGCATCGGCGACCGCATTGCCATCATGAAGGACGGCATGGTGGTGCAGGTGGGCAGCCCGGAAGACATTCTGCGCAATCCGGCCAACGACTATGTGCGCAGCTTCATCAGCGGCGTGGATGCGTCGGCGGTGTTCAAGGCCGGCGACATCGCACGCAAGCTGCAGGTGGAAGTGGCTGTGAGCCCCCTGCGCGGCTGCCGGCCGGCGCTGCAGCGCCTGTCCGAACACGATCGCGACTGGGCCTGCGTGGTCGATCCCTCCTACACCTACCAGGGCATGGTGTCGGCCGACTCGCTGCGCGCGGCGCTGCACGGGCACGAAGGCCCGCTCGGCTTGCAGCATGCGCTGGTACCGGGCATCACGCCGGTGGACAGCAGTTTCCCGGTGCGCGAGCTGTACGGCCGCATGCTGGAAACGCCCAGCCCGTTGCCGGTGGTGGACGAGCGTGGCCGCTACGTGGGCAGCATCAGCAAGAACACGCTGCTGCGTTTTCTCGATCCGGAGACCGATATCGCGGGCAATCCGCTGCCGCAAGGCGAAACCGCCGAAGCTGCGGCGCCGGATCAGCTGCCGGCCCTGGCATTGGCTGCCGAGGCCCCTCGCCCCGCAGCCACCCCCGCGGCCTGAACCCGTTCGTTTTTCAGGATGCGCTGCAGCGTCAACATCAAGCCTGAGGCCCCGCCGCGCACCCTGCCCTTTTCCCGCATGCTTTCTGCGGCAGCGCCCCTTGCGCGCCGCCGCTGACCGATCAGGAGCAATTCCATGAGCACAGAGTCCACGCAGGACCTTTCGCGCCCGGCCGATTCCGGCGCCGGCACGGACAATCCCTATGAAACCACCGCCGCCAGCAGCAATGACAACTGGCTCAACGGCCCCGATGCCGTCACGGCCAACGAAGCCTTGCAGGCCCCCGTCACCGACGCGGCCGATGCCGGCGACCCCTACGCCCTGAGCGGCGCCAGCGACAGCAACGACAACTGGCTGAACGGCCCCGATGCGGTGGTCACCAATGAAGCATTGGGAGATGCCACTGCCGCCGGCGCCGATACCGGTGTCGCCGCGCTCGACACTGCCGGCAGCGAAGGCCTGTCCTTCAACCAGCTGTTCGACGGCAGCCTGCCGGTGCAGGACTGGATCAACCAGGGACTGGACTGGTTCGTGGCGCATTTCCGCCCTGCTTTCCAGGCCCTGCGCGGCCCGGTGGACGGCATCCTGAGCGGCGTGGAAGCCGCCCTGCTGTACCCTTCCACCCCCGTGATGATCGCCCTGCTGTCGCTGCTCGCCTGGCAGCTGGCCGGCGCGCGCCTCGCCATCGGCACGCTGGTCTCGCTGCTGGTGCTTGCCGTGCTCGGCATCTGGCCCGAGACCATGGTCACGCTGTCGCTGGTGCTGACCTCGCTGTTCTTCTGCATCGTGATCGGCCTGCCGCTGGGCATCTGGCTCGCCAACAGCGACCGGGCCGAGCGCTTCGTGCGCCCGGTGCTGGACGCCATGCAGACCACCCCCGCCTTCGTCTATCTGGTGCCGGTGGTGATGCTGTTCGGCATCGGCAACGTGCCCGGCGTGATCGTCACCATCATCTTTGCCCTGGCTCCACTGGTGCGCCTGACTTCGCTCGGCATCCGCCAGGTGCGCCCGGATCTGGTCGAGGCGGCCCGTGCCTACGGCGCCTCGCCCTGGCAGATGCTGACCAAGGTGCAGATGCCGCTGGCCATGCCGTCCATCATGGCCGGCATCAACCAGTCGCTGATGCTGAGCCTGTCGATGGTGGTGATCGCCTCCATGATCGCCGTGGGCGGCCTGGGCCTGATGGTGCTGCGCGGCATCGGCCGCCTGGACATGGGCCTGGCCACCGTGGGTGGCTTGGGCATCGTGATTCTGGCCATTCTGCTGGACCGCATCACGCAGGCCATGGGCCAGAGCGACCGCAAGAGCCTGCGCTGGTACCAGCGCGGCCCGGTCGGGCTGCTGCGCCGCCTGCTGCAGCCGCGCGCCCAGGCCAAGGGTGCCCCGGCCGCTGTTCAGCCGCTGTCTCACGTCGCTGTCTGACCTCCACTCCCGCCCCGGTGACGCGCCGCGTCACCCGGCCCTGTCGATTCTCCGAAAGGAACCCCATGACCCTGCTTCCCTCCGCCCTCCGTTTTCCCCGCGCCCTGCTCTGCGCCAGCCTGATCGGCCTGGCCGCCTTCAACGCCCACGCCAGCGACGAACAACCCGGCAAGGGCATCCGCATCCAGCCGCTGCAAAGCCCGATCGCCGAAGAAACCTTCCAGACCCAGCTGGTGGTGAAGGCGCTGGAGAAGCTCGGCTACCAGGTCCAGCCCATCAAGGAAGTGGACTACACCGCCGCCCACCTGGCCATCGCCAACGGCGACGCCACCTTCATGGCCGACCACTGGGACCGCCTGCACGAAGACTTCTACCAGAACGCAGGTGGCGACAGCAAGCTCTGGCGCGACAACACCTATTCCGCCGGCGCCCTGCAGGGCTACCTGGTCGACCGCAAGACCGCCGAGCAGCACAAGATCACCAACATCGAGCAGATGAAGGACCCCGCCATTGCCAAGCTGTTCGACACCGACGGCGACGGCAAGGCCAACCTGACCGGCTGCAACCCCGGCTGGGGCTGCGAAAAAGCCATCGAGAAGCACCTGGACAAATTCCAGCTGCGCGGCCACATCCAGCACGTGCAGGGCAACTACTCCGCGCTGATCGCCGACACCATCACGCGCTACCAGCAGGGCAAGCCCATCTTCTATTACACCTGGACGCCCTACTGGGTGAGCAATGTGCTCAAGCCGGGCAAGGACGTGGTGTGGCTGCAGGTGCCCACCAGCCAAGATGTCGGCGCCGACAGCACCGCCCTGCCCAACGGCAAGGACTACGGCTTCATCGTGAACAACCAGCGCATCATGGCCAACCGCCAGTTCATCGAGCAGAACCCCGCGGCGGCCAAGCTGTTCAGCGTGATGAAGCTGCCGATTGCCGCGATCAACGCCCAGAACAAGGCCATGAACGATGGCGCCAACAAGCAGGCCGACATCGACAAGCATGTGGCCGGCTGGATCAAGGCGCACCAGCGCCTGTTCGATGGCTGGATCGCCGAGGCGCGCGCTGCTGGCAAACGCTGATGATTGCTGCCGCGCGGCGGCGCCTTTGCCAGGCGTCGACCGCTGCTCCGCAGCGCCATGCGGCAAGCGCAGCCAGGCTCGGCAAACACCCATGAGGCAGCCCTCGCTCCGCGCACAGGCTGCAACCAGCCGAAAATAGGCGTAAACTTCCTGTTTGTCTGAATAATTGCAAGCGGCAGCTCAAGGGGGATCTGCCGCTTTCTGCTGCCAATCGAAGAGGAGATCTGCATGAGCGCACCCACCGCACTGTCCGACCGCGACGGAAAAATCTGGATGGACGGCCAGATGGTCGAGTGGCGCGATGCCAAGGTCCACGTGCTGACGCACACCCTGCACTACGGCTGCGGCGCCTTCGAAGGCGTGCGTGCCTACAAGACGGACAAAGGCCCGGCCATCTTCCGCCTGCAGGAGCACACCCAGCGCCTGTTCAACAGCGCCAAGATCCTGCGCATCCCCATGCCCTTCTCGCAGGAAGAAGTGAACGAGGCACAACGTGCCGTGGTGCGCGAGAACAATCTGGACAGCGGCTACCTGCGCCCGCTGGTGTGGCTGGGCTCCGAGAAGCTGGGCGTTTCGCCCAAGGGCGCCAAAACCCACGTGATGGTCGCCGCCTGGCCCTGGGGCGCCTACCTGGGCGAAGACGGCATGGCCATCGGCATCCGCGTCAAGACCAGCAGCTTCACGCGCCACCACGTCAACATCACCATGACGCAGGCCAAGACGGTCAGCAACTACACCAACTCCATCCTGGCCAATATGGAAGCCACCGACGACGGCTACGACGAAGCCCTGCTGCTGGACAGCGCCGGTTTCGTGAGCGAAGGCTCGGGCGAGAACGTGTTCCTGGTGAAGGACGGCGTGGTCTACACCCCCGACCTGTCCGCCGGCGCCCTCAACGGCATCACACGCAACACCATCACCCACATCTGCAAGGACCTGGGCGTCGAACTGGTGCAAAAGCGCATCACGCGCGACGAGTGCTACATTGCCGATGAGATGTTCTTCACCGGCACTGCCGCCGAAGTCACGCCCATCCGCGAACTGGACCGCGTGCAGATCGGCGAAGGTCGCCGCGGCCCGGTCACCGAAAAGATCCAGACTGCGTTCTTCGACATCGTGAACGGACGCAACCCCAAGTACGCCCACTGGCTCACCCTCGTTTAATGCTTCAAGCCCAGGAACCACTCCCATGACAGCCATCGTCGAACTCAAGGCCAGCGACCTCAACCCGCAGGGCGGCGTATTCTGCCCCAACCCCCTGGCCGACATGAAACTCTGGAACAGCCATCCCAAGGTCTACCTGAACGTGGCCGCGCAGCATGGCGAAGCCAAGTGCCCGTATTGCGGCACGGTGTATCGCCTGAAGGAAGGCGAAGTCGTGGCGCACGGCCACTGATACTGTTCCCTGCTGCATGCTGCTGTCCGCCTACCTGATCACGCTGAACGAGTCCGAACACCTGGCCGAAGTGCTGGAACGCCTGCAGGGCGTGGACGAGATCGTGGTGGTGGACTCCGGCTCCACCGACGGCACGCAGGACATTGCGCGCCGCTTCGGTGCGCGCGTGGTGCACCAGGACTGGCTCGGCTTCGCCAGACAGAAGGCCCATGCCATGAGCCTGTGCCAGGGTGAGTGGGTGCTGTCCATGGATGGTGACGAGGTGCTGCAGCCTGGGGCCATCGACCATATCCGTACCCTCATCGCCAGCACGCCGATGAACGGCTTCACCATCCCGCGCCACGAAGTCTTTATGGGCAGGCCCATGACCAGCAGCCGGCCCGACCAGATGATGCGCCTGTACCGCAAGGACAAGGCCGAATGGGATCTGGTGCGGCTGGTGCACGAGCATGTGGAGGTGCAGCAGCCCACCGGCCGCATCGGGCCGCACATGATCCACTACGGCAACGACACCGTATCCAAGGCGCTGGGCAAGATCAACAGCTATTCCAGCCTGAAGGCGCAGCAGAAGCTCAATGCCGGCAAGCGCGGCTCGGTCGCGAAAATGCTGCTGTCCCCGCTGGGATACTTCACGCGCTACATGCTGGTGCGGCACTTCTGGAAGGAAGGGCTGCCCGGGCTGGTGTATGCCGGCCTGCAGGCAGGCTATGCTTATCTGAGTGAGGCCAAGCTGCTGGAACTGCAACGCAAACAGCACGCCAGGGGCACCTAAGGCAGCAAACAGACCGTCAAGCTGGCCAGCGCTTGCCGTGCACCGCACGGCATCGTTGAAACGCCGCCATGCCTGTACGGGCTTGCATCTCCCTTGGAGGCACCCTTGGGTCCACTGATGCGCGCGAAGAACGGACGGCGCCCAATGCGCGCCCCTCCCCTGCGCCCGCAAGATCTGCCAGCCTTCAGGCCTCTTTCGCCTGCACCGGCAACACCCGGCTGGCCAGCCATACCAGCACCACTACCGGCAAGCCCAGCAAAGCCGTCGTCACGAAGAAAGTGTCATACCCATAGTGGTTGACGAAGGTGCCCGAGAAGCCCGCAATGAACTTGGGCAGCAACAGCATGATGGAGCTGAACAGCGCGTACTGCGTTGCCGAGTAGCTGATGCTGGTCAGGCCTGACAGGTAGGCAATGAAGGCGGCCGAAGCGATGCCGCCGGCCAGGTTGTCTGCCGTGATCACCAGCGTCAGCGCACGAGGAATCTCAAACGCGTAGCCGAACACGCTGAACTGCCACACGTCCTGCGCCACCCCGGGCATGGTGCTCAGCCAGGCAAACAGCAGGTTGCTCAGCGCCGACAGCACCGCACCCAGCATCAGCACGCGCATCACGCCGATACGCAGCGCCAGCACGCCGCCGATGAAGGTGCCCAGCAGCGTGAAGAAGATGCCGAACACGCCGCTGACCAGTGCCACCTGTTCCTTGCTGAACTGCATGTCCACATAGAAGGGGTTGGCCATGATGCCCATCACCACGTCGCTGATGCGGTAGATGCTGATCAGCGCCAGGATCAGCAGCGCATGCCAGCGGTAGCGCTGGAAGAAGTCCACGAAGGGCGCGACGAACGAGGCCTGCACGCGCGCCAGCCCGCGTTGCGCGCTGCTGCCGGCAGCCGGACGCAGGCGCGGACTCTTGCCGGCAAAGGTCACTGCCGTGAGCGCCGCTGCCAGAAGCACCACCAGCGTCAGCAGATGGCCGCCGGTGGCCGCCTGCAAGGGCTTGATCCACTCTGCCTTGGCCGCCTGCGCCACCGACACCACCACAAACGCCACCCAGCCCAGAAAGGCCGCAATGCCCGTCAGCGCCACACCCTGCCCGGCCACCTGCTGCAGGGCACGCTCGTACACCGGATCATGGGCCTTGCCGTCGGCATCCCGGTTGCGCTCCGCCGGTTCGGACGAGAACAGCACGGTGATCACCCCCACCAGCATGGCCGCGGCCATGGACAGGTAGCCCACCGTCCAGCCCTGGTTGTTGTAGCCGGGGCCAGCCGGCGCATAGGTGCGCTCGGCCCAGGCGGCCAGGCTCAGCACACCGGCTCCGGCACAGATCATGGCCAGCCGGTAGCCGGTCTGGTAGTTGGCGGCCAGCACGGCCTGCCTTTCAATAGTCGCCGATTCGATGCGGAAGGCATCGAGCGCAATGTCCTGCGTGGCCGAGGCGAAGGCCACCAGCAGCGCCAGCTTGGCCAGCGTTTCCACGCCCTGCTCGGCCGGGTTGTACAGTGCCATGCCGACCAGGCCGCCCATGATGGTGAGCTGCGCCACCAGCAGCCAGCTGCGGCGCCGTCCCAGCCAGCGCGTCAGCAGCGGAATCGGCAACCGGTCTACCAGCGGCGCCCACACCCACTTGAAGCCGTAGGCCAGCGCCACCCAGCCGAGGAAGCTGATGGTGGCGCGGTCGATGCCCGCTTCGCGCAGGCGAAAGCTCAGCGTGCCCAGCACCAGCAGCAGCGGCAGGCCGGCGGAAAAGCCCAACGCCAGCATGCGCAGGCTGGCCGGTTCGAGATAGACGCGCAGCGACTGGGCCCAGGTGAGCTTGGGAGAAGACGTAACGGAAGGGGAATCGGCCATCGGGTTCTTTCTGTACCGCTGTCGTCACAGCTGCAAGGGTTTGCAAACTGCCTGCAATTTCGGCGGGCTCGCGCTATTATCCGCGCACTATGTGCCTGTTCTGCATCTCGCGCCATTCCGCCTGGAGCCAGGGCTCCAGCCCCTCTTCCCCGCAACGCCGCCTGTTCCTGCGCGGCGGTTCGGCTGCGGCCGCCGCTGCCGGGCTGGCTGCCGCCGTGCCGGCACAGGCGCAGGTGGACGTGGGCAAATCCTCGGCCTGGCGCCAGCTGATTCCTGCGGACCAGATCGAGCAGGCAGCCACCTCGCAATACAACCAGATGCGCTCGCAGGCGCGCAGCAAGCGGGTGCTGCGTCCGGCCAGCGATCCGCAGCTGCAGCAACTGCAGAAGATCGCCGAGCGCATCATTCCGCACGCGCCGCGCTGGAACGAGCGCGCCCGCGACTGGAAGTGGGAAATCAGCCTGATCGACAGCCCGGACCTGAACGCCTTCTGCATGCCCGGCGGCAAGATCGCCTTCTTCACCGGCATTCTGGACCGGCTCAAGCTCTCGTCGGACGAAGCCGCCGTGATCATGGGCCACGAAATGGCGCATGCCCTGCGCGAACATGCGCGCGAGCGCCTGGCCAAGACCAGCGCCACCAACATGGGTCTGTCGATTGCCTCGCAGCTGTTCGGCCTGGGCGATCTGGGGCAGGCGGCGGCCAATATCGGCACCGAACTGCTGGCGCTGCGCTACAGCCGCAGCGACGAAACCGAGGCTGATGTGGTCGGGCTGGAGCTGTCGGCACGCGGCGCCTTCAATCCGCGTGCCGGTGTGTCCCTGTGGAACAAGATGATTGCCGCCAACGGACGCGGCAACATGGCCTTCCTGTCCTCGCATCCCAGCGGGCCGGACCGCATCCGGCAGCTGCAGGCGACGATCCCCAAGGTAGAGAACCTGTACCGTCAGGCGGGCGGCAAGGGCTGAAGCACGGCTGCTGTCCCGCTCTGGCCACTTGTGGTCAGGCGGCTGGCATGGGAAGCTGCGAAGCCTGATCAGGTTCCGGCGACAAACGGATTGCTCACCCGCTCGCGCCCGAAGCTGCTCTCCGGGCCGTGGCCGGGGATGAACACCGTGTCGTTCCCCATCGGCCACAGGCGCTGCGTGATACTGGCGATCAGGGTGTCGTAGTCACCGCCCGGAAAATCCGTGCGGCCAATCGACCCGGCAAACAGCACGTCGCCCACAAAGGCGCGATTGGCCTCGGGCGAGTAGAACACCACATGCCCCGGCGTGTGCCCCGGGCAGTGGCGCACCTGCAGCGTGCTGTTGCCCACCTGCACCGTATCGCCATCGTGCAGCCAGCGCGTCGGGGTGAAGGTGGCGGCCGGAGGAAAGCCATAGTTCACTGCGGTGGCCGGCAGCGCATCAATCCAGTACTGGTCACCCTCGTGCGGGCCGATGATGGGCAGATCCAGCTTGCCGGACAGTTCGGCCGTGCCTGCGCAATGGTCCACATGGCAGTGCGTCAGCAGGATCTGCCTGAGCGTGATGCCCTGCTTTTGGGCAAAGGCCAGCAGGCGCGGCAGGTCGCCGCCCGGATCGACCACCGCTCCTTCCATGGTCTGGTCGCACCAGAGGATGGAGCAGTTCTGCTGGAACGGCGTGACGGGAATGGTGTGGTAGTGCAGCATGGTCAGAGTGTGAAATCGTAGTCGATCGTGATCGGTGCATGGTCGGAGAACTTCTCGCCCTTGTAGATGGACTCGACCTGTGCATGCGCGGCCAGCGCCGGCGTAGCCAGATGGTAATCCAGACGCCAGCCCACGTTCTTGGCATAGGCCTGGCCGCGGTTGCTCCACCAGGTGTAGCACTCGTCCGTGGCCTCGGGCTTGAGCTGGCGATAGACATCGACGATGCCCGCCTCGCCCAGCAGGCGCGTCATCCAGGCGCGTTCCTCGGGCAGGAAACCGCTGTTCTTGCGGTTGCCCTTCCAGTTCTTCAGGTCGATCTCGTTGTGCGCGATGTTCACGTCGCCGCACAGGATGAACTCCCGGTCGCGCTTGAGTTCGAGCAGGTAGGGGAACATCTCGTCCAGGAAGCGGTACTTGGCCGCCTGGCGCTCCTCGCCCGAGGAACCACTCGGGAAATAGCAGCTGATGATGGACAGCTTGCGCGCCGGCGTATCGAAGCGCAGTTCGATGTAGCGGCCCTCGGCATCGAACTCGGCCGAGCCGAAGCCCACGCGCACATCGCTGGGCGCGTGGCGCGTGTAGATGCCCACGCCCGAATAGCCCTTCTTCTCGGCAAAATGGAAATAGCCCTGCAGTTCGGCCAGCACTTCGAAGCGGCCCACGATATCGGCCTGCTGTGCCTTCACTTCCTGAACACACATACAATCAGGAGCATGCGCAGCCAGCCAGGGCTCCAGGCCCTTGGTGGTGGCCGAACGGATGCCATTGAGATTCAAACTGGTCAAACGGAACACTGCGCGCTACTCCCTCGATTCACTGATTTTCTGTCTGCCCAACCATGAGCCAAGCCGCCCCCACTCCCGCCCCGATCGACCATCTGGCCGAAGATTTCGTTGCCTTTGCGGTGGACAGCGGCGTGCTGCGCTTTGGCAGCTTCATCACCAAGGCCGGCCGCCAGTCGCCCTACTTCTTCAACGCAGGGCTGTTCAACGACGGCGCCATGCTGGGCCGGCTGGCCCAATTCTATGCGCAGCGCATCCTGTCCAGCGGCATCCAATACGACATGCTGTTCGGCCCGGCCTACAAGGGCATCCCGCTGGTGGCCGCGGTGGCGGTCGAACTGGCTCGCCTGGGCCACAACAAGCCCTTTGCCTACAACCGCAAGGAAGCCAAGGACCATGGCGAAGGCGGCAGTCTGGTGGGCGCGCCGCTGCAGGGCCGCGTGCTGATCGTGGACGATGTGATGTCGGCCGGCACCGCAGTGCGCGAGTCGATTGCGCTGATCCAGGCTGCCGGCGCCATCCCGGCTGCCGTGGCCGTGGCGCTGGATCGCCAGGAAATGGCCACCGAAAACGGCCAGGACGTGCCCTACAGCGCCGTGCAATATGTGCGCGAGCAGCTCGGCATGCAGGTCTGCGCGATTGCCACGCTGGACGACCTGCTGGGCTATCTGGCGCACCTGCCGCAAGGCGGCACCAGCATGGCCGAGCACCATGCGCAAGTGCTGGCCTATCGCGAGCGCTACGGCGTGCGCTGAGTTCGCTGCCTCCGCTGAGCCCCCACAGGATCTCGCTCTCAGCGCCTCCCGGCGCTGAATGTGCCCGGCTGCAGCCGATCAGGCCTTCCAGAAATAGCGCACCACGTGGAAAAACACCGGTGCCGCAAAGCAGATCGAATCCACCCGGTCCAGCATGCCGCCATGGCCCTGGATCAGGTTGCCCCAGTCCTTCACGCCGCGGTCGCGCTTGATGGCGGACATCACCAGTCCGCCCAGAAAGCCCATGGTGCAGATCAGCAGCCCGATCAGGCCGGCCTGCCAGGGCGTGAACGGCGTCAGTGGATAGAGTGCCACGGCCAGCAGGCTGGCACTGGCGATGCCGCCCACGGTGCCCACCACCGTCTTGGACGGTGACAGCGCCGGCAGAATCTTGCGCTTGCCCAGCAGCTTGCCCCAGATGTACTGCAGCACGTCGCTGGCCTGCACCACGCCGATCAGGAACACCAGCAGCAGGATGTTGGTGGAATAGCCCTCGATGCGCAGGTTCATCAGCGCCGGCACGTGCGACAGGCAGAACACGCTGATCATCACCGCCCACTGGATCTTGGAGGTGCGTTCCAGGAAGCGCGCCGTCTCGCCTCCCAGGCTGGCCAGGATCGGCAGCAACAGAAAGCCGTAGACCGGAATGAAGATCGAGAACATGCCGTACCAGTCGGTCAGCACGAACCAGTACTGCAGCGGCAGCAGCAGGTAGAAGCAGGCCACCAGCACGCCGTAGTCGCTGCGCCGGCTGTAGACCAGCGCCAGAAACTCGCGCAAGGCCACGAAGGACACCAGGAAGAACAGCACGATGGTGCCCACGCGCCCGAACAGGAAGGCCAGCAACAGCACCAGCGACATGATCCACCAGGCATCGATGCGCGCATTGAGGTTGTCGATGGTGGCGCTGGGCTGGCCGTGCAGGCGGTACTTGAGCGTGCGGCCCACGAGGCTGGCCACCAGCAGCACGGCGAACAGCACCATGAACACGTGGCCGGCCTCGGCCTGGAAACGCTGCGCATGCTGCGCCACACCGTCTGCAACCTGGCGCGAGGTATCGAACAGGCTCATGCTTTTTCTCCGCTGGATGTGGTGGGGGCGGCCTGCCGTTCAGGTGCATGCAGGACCGCCAGGGCCAGCAAGGCATCGCTGGTGCGCTTGAGGAACGAGGCCTTGCCCTCCCCTTCCTGCAAAGCCACCGGCTGACCGATATTCACATGGCACAGCAAGGGCACCGGAATCAGCTTGCCCTTGGGCAGCACCCGGTTGATGTTCTCCAGCCAGACCGGAATGAATTCCGTGCCCGGATGGTTGAGCGCCAGGTGGTAAATGCCGCTCTTGAACGGCTGCATCACGATGTCGTCATCCATCTTGCGCGTGCCTTCGGGAAAGATGATCAGCGACTCGCCGCGCATCAGCGCCTCGCCCATGGCGTCGATGGCCGCGCGCGGATCGTGTCCTTGCCGGTCGATCAGCAGGCCGTTGAACACCTTGTGCATCAGAAAGCGCCGCAGCGCTCCCTTGCCCCAGTAGTCGGCCCCTGCCACCGGGCGCACCTTCAGGCGCCAGCGCTTGGGCAGGGCCGCCCACACCAGCACGAAATCGCCGTGGCTGTTGTGGTTGGCGTAGTACACCTTGCCGCGCGGCGAAAACGCCAGTTCGTGCGGGCGCTTGGGCGTCACGCCCGTCACCAGCGAAGCGAAGAAGATCAGAACGGTATCGATGATCCGTACCAGCAGGTTTTGCAGGAGCTCCATGGCGACTGCCTTTCCGTGAAAAATCGGGATGCTGTCTCAGGCCAGTCCGCGTTGCAGGCGTCGCCAGCAGGTGAAGGCCAGCAGCGCCGCCAGCACCCACATGAAGGGCAGACTCCAGGCACCCAGGCTGCCTGTCACGGCATACCACAGCCCCAGCGCGCCAAACACGAACGCGCGATCGCTCTTGCCCACCGGTCCGTCATAGCGCCTGCCGTTGCCGTGCACCTGACCCAGGATGCCCACGGTTTCCGTCAGCGCGGCCAGAAAGATCACCACCCCCACCGCCAGTGCGCCCTGCGGCACCAGCAGGGCAAACGGCAGATACAGCATGGCGTCGGCCACGATGTCGGTCACCTCGTTCAGATAGCCGCCCAGCCGCGATTGCTGGCCGAACTCACGCGCCAGCATGCCGTCAATGGCATTGAGCGCCATGCGCAGGAAGAACCACAAGGGAAGCAGATAAAACAGCGCCGCCCGTTCCGTAAACAGGTACAGGGCCAGCCCCAGCAGCATGGACAGCGCGCAGGCCAGCAACGTGACCTGATTGGCCGTGATGCCGGCCGCATGCAGGCCGCGCACCATGGGGCGCAGCAGGTTCTGGAACTTGGGCTTGAGGGCGTAGATGCTCATGATCACGGGATCACGCAACCACCCGGGTAGATGGATGGGCGTGGAGAATGCAATGCGCAAGCAGCGATCCGCTTCCCCTTTCAAACCCTTCCACGGGGAATGAAAAGCAGGAAAGATTGCGAGAATCTGCCGCTTGTCAGAATTTGATTTACAAAACCCGGGATATTACACGATGCCGACCTGCTTTCAGACCAGAAAGGCGTCGTACCCCGTCTTGAGAACCAGCGCCAGCACCACCACGATGAAGGCCTTGCGCACAAAGCCCGCGCCATGGCGCAGCGCCAGCCACGAACCTAGAAAACTCCCTGCCACATTGGCGACCGCCATCGCCAGCCCCAGCTGCCACCAGACATGGCCCTTGCTGGCAAACAGCGCAATGGCAGCGATGTTCGTGCTCACGTTGATCAGCTTGGCCCCGGCCGAGGCATGCAGGAAGTCGTAGCCCAGCACGCGCACCAGCAGGAACACCAGGAAGCTGCCCGTGCCCGGCCCGAAGAAGCCATCGTAGATCCCTAGCCCCAGTCCGATCAGGCTGGCAGCCAGGATTTCATGCCTGCCGCCCCAACGCGGCTGATGCCGGGTGCCCAGGTCCTTGCGCGCCAGCGTGTAGAACAGGATGGCCACCAGCACCAGCGGCAGCGCCTTGCGCAGCAGCTCGGGCGACACCATGGTCACCGCCCAGGCCCCCACCCACGAGCCGGCAAAGCCCGCAGCAGCAGCCGGCAGCATCGCCTGCCAGGGCATGGTCACGCGCCGGGCAAAACGCCAGGTGGCAAAGCTGGTGCCCCATACCGAGGCCGACTTGTTGGTGCCCAGCAGCGTGGCCGGCACGGCGTTGGGAAAGGTGGCAAACAGGGCCGGCAGCAGGATCAGCCCGCCGCCGCCCACGATGGCATCCACGCAGCCGGCAAACAGCGAGGCGGTTATGACGATGAACCAATCCATCAGCGGCCTTCACTCAGCAGAAACAGAAACAGCCCCGCGAACGGGGCTGTGAGGCAGGCCATGGTCAGACCACGGCGCCGGCGTTTTCGTCGGTCGGGTCGTTTTCCTTGCGCGTCGGGCCCTTGATCAGGTCCTCGCGCTTGATGCCGAGCCACATCGCAATGGCTGCTGCCACGAACACCGAGGAGTAAATGCCGAACAAAATGCCGATGGTCAGCGCCACGGCAAAGTAGTGCAGCGTCTCGCCCCCGAAGATCAGCATGGACAGCACCATCAGCTGCGTCGAGCCGTGCGTGATGATGGTCCGGCTGATGGTGCTGGTGATGGCGTGGTTGATCACCTCCTGCGTGTTCAGCTTGCGGTAGCGGCGGAAGGTTTCACGGATCCGGTCGAAAATGATCACCGACTCGTTCACCGAATAGCCCAGCACCGCCAGCACCGCCGCCAGCACCGCCAGCGAGAATTCCCACTGGAAGAAGGCGAAGAAGCCGAGAATGATGATCACGTCGTGCAGGTTGGCGATGATGGCCGAGACCGCGTACTTCCACTCGAAGCGGATCGCCAGGTAGAGGATGATGCCGCCGATCACGAAGGCCAGCGCCTTCAGGCCGTTGGTCACCAGCTCCTGCCCCACCTGCGGGCCGACGAATTCCACGCGGCGCAGCGCCACGTCCGGGCTGGCCGCCTTGAGTTCGGCCATCACCTTCTCGCTCTGTTCGGCCGAGGTCACGCCCTGCTTGAGCGGCAGGCGGATCATCACGTCGCGCGAGGAGCCGAAGTTCTGCACCAGCACGTCCTGGTAGCCGAGCTTGGACACCGAGGCACGCACTTTCTCGATCTGCGCCGGCTGGCTGTAGGCCACTTCCATCACGGTACCGCCGGTGAACTCTACCGACAGGTGCAGGCCGCGCGTAACCAGGAAGAACACCGCCAGCGCAAACGTCACCACGGAGATGATGTTGAACACCAGCGCATGGCGCATGAAGGGGATGTCTTTTTTGATGCGGAAGAATTCCATGGCCGCTTACTCCTTGCCCACGCGCTTGTCCATCACCGAAGCCAGCGAGGCCGTCGGGCCGGTGGCACCGGCTTTCCACACCGTGCCGATCGACACGCTCTTGAGCTTGCGCTGGCGGCCATACCAGAGGTTGACCAGCCCGCGCGAGAAGAACACCGAGGAGAACATCGAGGTGACGATGCCCAGGCAGTGCACCACGGCAAAACCGCGCACCGGGCCGGTACCCCAGGCCAGCAGCGCCAGGCCGGCGATCAGCGAGGTGACGTTGGAGTCCAGAATCGTGGCCCAGGCGTGGTCGTAGCCGGCATGAATGGCCGCCTGCGGCGACACCCCGTTGCGCAGCTCCTCGCGCACGCGCTCGTTGATCAGCACGTTCGAGTCGATCGCCATGCCCAGTGCCAGCGCCATGGCCGCCATGCCCGGAAGCGTCAGCGTGGCCTGCAGCATGGACAGCACCGCCACCAGCAGCAGCAAGTTCAGGCCCAGCGCCAGCGCGGAGAACACGCCGAACAGGTGGTAGTACAGAATCATGAACAGCACCACGCCCAGGAAGCCCCAGGTCACGCTCTTGAAGCCCTTGGCGATGTTCTCGGCACCCAGGCTAGGGCCGATGGTGCGCTCTTCCACGATTTCCATCGGCGCCGCCAGCGAGCCGGCGCGCAGCAGCAGCGCGGTATCGGCCGCTTCCTGCGTGGTCATGCGGCCGCTGATCTGCACGCGGCCGCCGCCGATCTCGCTGCGGATCACCGGCGCCGTCACGACCTCGCCCTTGCCCTTTTCGAACAGCAGGATGGCCATGCGCTTGCCGACGTTGTCGCGCGTGATGTTCTTGAAGATGGTCGAGCCCTTGCCGTCCAGCGTCAGGTTGACCGTGGGCTCCTGCGTCTGGCTGTCGAAGCCGGGCTGGGCATCGGTCAGGTTCTCGCCGGTCAGGATGACCTGCTTCTTGACGATCTCGGTGCGGCCTTCGCGATCCGGGAATTTCTCGGCGCCGAAGGGCACAGGGCCGTTGCCCGCAGCGGCAGCGGCCGCCTCGGTGCTGTCATCGACCATGCGCACTTCCAGCGTGGCCGTGCGGCCCAGGATTTCCTTGGCCTTGGCCGTGTCCTGCACGCCGGGCAGCTGCACCACCACGCGGTCCAGGCCCTGCTGCTGGATCACCGGCTCGGCCACGCCCAGCTCGTTGATGCGGTTGTGCAGCGTCAGGATGTTCTGCTTGAGTGCCTGCTCCTGGAACTTGACCAGGGACGGCGGCTTGTAGCTGGTGACCAGTTTCGTGTCGGTCTGCACCACATCCATCTCGGGCATGGTGTCCTGGATGGCGTAGCGCGCCTTCTCGGCAGTGGCCGCATCGGCAAAGGTTGTTTCGACCGTGTCACCCACGCGGGCGATGTCCTCGTAGCGCAGCGTCTTCTCGCGCATCAGCGTGCGCACGTCGCCGGCGATGGCATCCAGACGCTTGGTCACGGCCGTCTTCATGTCGACCTGCAGCATGAAGTGCACGCCGCCGCGCAGGTCCAGACCCAGGTACATGGGGGCGGCATGCAGCGCTGTCAGCCACTCGGGCGAGCGCGACACCAGGTTCAGCGCCACGGTGTAGGAGGGGTTGGCCGGATCGGGGTTGAGCGCTTTCTCGACCACGTCACGCGCCTTGATCTGCGTGTCGGTGCTGTTGAAGCGCACCTTGAGCGAATTCTGCTCGAGCGCGTTCAGGTCGGGCGTGAGCTGGGCGGCGGCCAGGGCAGCGGTTACCTGCTGCTGCACATTGGCATCGACCTTGGCGACCGACTTGGCGGGCGACACCTGCACGGCCGGCGCCTCGCCGAAAAAGTTGGGCAGGGTGTAGATCAACCCCACCAGCAGGGCCACCAGCATGATGGCGTGTTTCCAGACCGGGTAACGGTTCATGGCTTGCGTCTTTCAACAAACGGCAGGCCGGACACCGCGGTCCGCACCTGCCGGGAGCGCCCGGCCACACGACCCGGCGCCATTCGCGGGAAATTACTTGATGGTGCCCTTGGGCAGGACCTGCACCACGGCAGACTTCTGCAGCTGCACTTCGACGCCGTTGGCCACCTGCACGTCGACATTGCCTTCGCGCACGCGCGTGACCTTGCCGAGAATGCCGCCGGCCGTCACGACTTCGTCGCCGGCTGCCAGGGCTTCGACCATGGCGCGATGTTCCTTCTGCTTCTTCATCTGCGGACGGATCATCACGAAGTACAGCACGGCGAACATCGCGATCATCGGCAGGAAGGACATGATGGACGACATCGGATCGCCGGAGGCGCCGCCGGCGGCCTGGGCGTAGGCATTGGAAATGAACACGGATTGGACTCCTGTTAGGGGGTGAATTGGCACGGTGGCGGCACAGGCTGCGCCCCGACCGCGTCCTGGGTCAACGAACTATTGTAATTGGTGCGCCGCACACGCGCATGGAAAGCCGCTAGCGCTGCTCATGCTCCCACTGCCGGTATTCGAGCGGATAGACCTCGCGGAAGTGGGCCTGCGCCTCGTCGGCCTCGGCATCGCGCCCGAGCAGGCGCAGCGCCTCGATGATGCGCTGGACCACGCGCGCCTCCGGGCTGAAGTGCATCAGCCGCCGTGCTTCCGCCAGCTGGACCTCGGCATTCTGTTCGGTGAGCGGGATGGTGCTGATGCCGGCAAAGCGCACCGCGTTCTGGTACAGCGGCGTGCGGCTGGCCTGCGCGTGCGTGTTGCTGGCAAACGGCCAGACGCGCTCCTCGGGCGCAGTGTAGAGCTGGGTCACGCGCACGAAGTCGAAGCTGGCATAGAACAGGCCCAGCAGCATCAGCACGGCCACCAGATGTTGCCCCCTGAGCCAGTAGCGCGTCTGCTCCTCCGCCTGTCTTGCGGAGCCAGTGCCGGCGCCGGCCCACAACACCCCCAGCGCCAGCCCGCAGGCCAGCTGGAACGGCGCATACCAGAGCGGGTATTCGAGCAGGCTGTGCACGGCGATGGCCGCCAGCACGCCCCACGCCAGCTGGCGTGCAGGCGAGTTTTCGGCCCAGGGACGTGCACGCAGGGCCCAGAACAGCACCACCGCGCAGAACAGCACGGCCACCGGCACCCCCAGTTCCACCGCCAGGTGCAGCGGCAGGTTGTGGGCGTTGTCCAGCATGTCGCAAAAGCGCATGCCGGGATAGCTGGCCTGGTAATGGGCGTAATCCAGCTCGCCCCAGCCCCAGCCGGTGAGCGGCTTCTGCGCGATCAGCTGCAGCACGTTGCCCCAGAGCACGGTGCGGCTGATGCAGGCGCGACTGTCCTTGCCCTCCAGCCGCAGCAGGATGTCGGTCATGCCGGCCAGATGCGGCATTACGTAGCCCGCCGCCAGATAGCACAGCACCAGCGCCACCAGCCACAGCAGCACGGCAGTGCGCGAAGGCTGCCCGGCATGGCGCGCGGCGGGCGGACGGCGCAAGTCCCACCAGGCCAGCAGCACCAGCAGCACGGCCAGTTGCACCAGCCCGGTGCGCGACAGTGTCAGCGCCATGCAGATCGCCAGCGGCAGCATCAGCAGCCAGGCCAGCAGCGTGCCCGCATGGCGCCCCAGCCAGCGCCCGGCCAGCTGCTGCAGCGCGCCGCACTGCCACAGGTACCAGAGCGACCAGAGCGCGATATTCATCAGGGTGGCGTACTGGTTGCGCTGGCGCAGGTTGCCATAGACCTGCCCCACGGTCGCGTGGTTGACCAGCTCTCCCAGCCAGGCGGTGTGCTGGAAATACTGCAGCAGGCCGATGCCGGCATTGAGCAGTCCGGCCAGCAGCCAGGCCCAGGCGATCAGGCGCACGCCACCGGCCAGCGGCAGGGCACAGCCTTCTGACGCTGCGGCGTGGTCATCCTGTGCCATGCGCGCGCCCACCGCAGCGGCGGCGCCGATCATGAGCACGCCAAGGGCCAGCAACTGCCAGGCCCGGTCGAACAGCAGGCCTCCCAGGGCGGCCACCAGCACGAAGGCGCTGGCATACACCGCCATGGCATTGCCACGCCATGCGGGGAAGGCGAGGAACAGCAGGCTGATGCACATCCATCCGGTCAGCAGCGGGATGGCGGGCGTCATGGCACCGCCGGCGACCGGATTGAGCCAGGGAATGCTGGCACAGATCAAGAAAAACGCCGCATGAAAGGCGGCGTTGCTGGTCTCCGGGACCGGCCGGGAAAGGGAGCGTTCAGAAACGGTAGACATGCGGGCCACGGACTAGTTCGGAGCAGTCCGCATTATGCCGCGCGCGCTCCGGTTTGCCCATGGCCTGTTCAGCGGCACTGCGCCGGCAGCAGTTCCGCGCGCACGGCGTTGTCCGGCGGGGACACCTGGTCGGCCGCCGCCATGCCGCTGGCCACGGTGTTGGTCTGGCCCACGCAGGCCCAGTCGATGGCGCCGCTGCTGCCATCGGCCAGCGCGGTGGCCAGGGGCGTTGCCGCACCGGCCTCGGCTCCTGCACGCACCAGCGGCACCAGCTGCACGCGGTTGTTGCTGCCAACCCCTGCGGCCTCGCGGTAGACCACGGTGATGATGCCGCTGCTGGCACCGTCGAGCTGCGCGCAGTCGGCATTGCCGATGCAGACACGCTCCACATACTTGGCATTGGCACCGGTTTCGCCAGCCTGCTGGTTCCAGCTGTTGCTCACGCGCGTCAGGTCGTCCTGCGAACTGGCGCCCTCGGACGCAATGCGCTGCTTGGCCGCCTCGGCCAGAGCCAGCCCTTCGGTGATGCGGGTGCGGCTCACATGGTCCTGGTAGGACGACAGCGCCAGCGTGGCGGCAATGCCCACGATGGCAACCACCACCATCAGTTCGATCAAGGTAAATCCGCGTTGGCGATTCTTTGCGTGCATGCACAGGCTCCTGCCGGAAGCCCGCCGGCCGCCGTCTGCTGCCACGCTTCTTCCGGAAAACTAGATATTTAGTACTATATCATTATCTATGCCGGATGCAGGCACTCCGTTAAAGCGGAAAGTCTGTCCTTGCTGCAGCAGGTGCAGACGGCACTGCTTGCGCCCTGCAACTTCGCGCAGCGGCTCCAGCTCGCGCAGGATGGCGTTCTGGTCGCCGGGCTTGATATGGCTCAGGAACAGTTCCAGCGCCCCTGCATCGAGCGCCTCCAGATCCTCGGCCAGCGCTGCCGCCGTCAGGTGCCCGCTCAGATCGGCAAAGGACTGGTCGGCATTGGAAAACGTGGTTTCCGTCACCAGCCAGCGCACCGGCGTGCCTGCCGCACGCAAGGCGTTGAGGCGCTGCCACAGTGCGGGGTTGCGTCCGGTATCCCCGGTAAAGGCCCAGTGCGCTCCGCCATGCGAGACCGCATAGCCCACGGCAGGCACCGAATGCAAGGCCGGCAGCACCTCGATCACCCGCCCCTGGCTCCACTCCAGCCGCTCGCCCGTGCGTACCGGCACCAGGGTGATGGCGGGTTGCGCGGGCGTCGGCAGCACGGTGAAGTCGGGCCAGATCTGCTGGTTGAACAGGTGTTCGTGCATGGCCTTCAATACTTCGGGCAGCGCGTACACGCGGATCGGCCCGCGTCCCTGCTGCATGCGCTGACGCACCGCCGTATCGGCGAGCAGCGGCAGCGCGGCGATATGGTCCAGGTGCGCATGGGTGATGAAGACATGGTCGATGCGCTGCTGCACCGACAGGGGCAAATCGAACAGGCCGGTGCCGGCATCGATCAGCGTGTCGTCATCAATCAGGAAGCAGGTCGTCCGCGCCCGGACATCCATGCCGCCAGCGCATCCCAGCACCGTAATCTGCATTTCATGGCCCCATGCATTGCATAATCCACCGCCCTGCTGCCGACGGTAGCGCAGCAGGAGTCAGACGGTCATTTCTGCATTGTCCGTGAGGCCACGCCCGTGCGGCTGTTCCGCCGTCCTGTCATCCTGCCCGATCCGTGAGATATCGCACATCTGCCGGCCTCTTGAGGTCCTGCTGCAGGGTCACGCCATCCCAGTCCGGTGCCGGCGGCTGCTTCAGGAAGGCGTCGATGCGTTCGCGGTACACACCGTACAGCACACGCCCCGGCGCCAGGCCCTGCAGCTTTGCGAGCAGGGTGCTGCAGCGCGGCCAGTCCTGCATGCGGTAGGCCTCGCGGAACTGGTGCCACAGACCCAGTTCGCGTTGCTGATCGGCATCGAGCTGCGCATCTTCGGTAAAAGGCGCATAGATGTTCGCCGCCTGCGCCTTGCCGCTGACCCGGATGCAATCCAGCCACTGCCAGTGGCATTGCGCCACCTGCTGCACCGTCTGCTCACCCACCACCATCGGCACGCCATAGATCCCCGCCAGCGGCTCCAGCCGTGCGGCAAGGTTGACCGCATCGCCGATCACCGTATAGCTGCGCCGCATTTCCGAACCCATGTCGCCCACACTCATCATGCCTGTGTTGATGCCGATGCTGGCCCCAAGGGGGGCCAGGCCGGCCGCTTCGCGTTCGGAGTTGAAGCGCTGCAGCATCACGCCCAGTTCGATGCCCGTCTTGACCGCATGCCATGCGTGGTCGGGATCCGCCACGGGTGCGCCCCAGAACACCATCACGCAATCGCCCATGTACTTGTCGATGGTGCCCTGATTCGGCCCGATCACGTCTGCCATGCGGTTGAAGATGTCGTTCAGCAGCGCCTGCAGTGCCTGCGGGTCCATGGATTCGGACAGCGGCGTGAACTGTTCCAGGTCACAGAACATCACCGTCAGCTCGCGCGAGATGGCCTGCGTGGTGTACTGCTCGGGCTGGCTGGCCATGCGCGCGACCAGCTCCGAAGGCACGTAGTGCCCGAACAGTTCCACCAGCTGGCGCTTGGTGCGCCGCTCCACAAAGTACCCCACGCTGGTATGCAGCACGTAGGTGAGCAGGATGGTCAGCAGAATCGAGGCCAGCGGCAGCATCAAGCCCTGTCGCTGGAAGAGTTGCAGGTGGAAAGCCACGAACACGGCCGCCACACCCAGGCTCCAGAGCAGCGCCCCCACCATGCCGACACGCGCCATGACCAGCAACAGCAGGCCGACGGCGACGACCATGGCCACCGTCGCATAGCCGCGACTGTAGTCGGGCGTCTGCAGAAAGTCGCCATCGAGCATGGCAGACAGCACGCTGGCATGCACCTCCACCCCCGGATACGAGGTGGAGACCGGCGTGGCGCGCAGGTCGCGCAGGCCGGGTGCCGTGGTTCCCACAAGAACCAGCTTGTGGCGCAACTCGCCTTCCGCCAGCCTGCCTTCGAGCACGTCACCGGCCGACACATAACGGTAGCGTGCACCGGGCACCCCGCTGCCCTTGCGGAACGGCACCAGGAAACGCCCCCCCACTGCCGTCGGCAGCGTCAGGCTGCGTCCATCCTGCTGCAGCTGCAGGCCGATCATGCGCGCTCGCGACCCCTTCCCCTCCTGCTGCAGGGGCACGATGCGGGCACTGTCCACCTGCATGGCCATCATCAGCATCTCCAGCGCCAGCGCGGGATAGTAGGCCGTCACCCTGTTTTCCACACGGCGGGCCAGCAGCGGAATGCTGCGAAGCACACCGTCACTGTCGATCTCTGCGTTGATGAAGCCGCCGTGACCGACGGCACGCACCAGTTCCGGCAGGTTGCCCGCATAGCCCTGCATCAGCGGCACCCGTGTGAATTCGACCGGCTCGCCCGGCAACTGCTCGACGACCAGGGGCCGCGGCAGGCTCCCGGTTTCCATTACCGGCGGACGGTCCGAATAGTAGTATCCCAGCGCCACGGGCTGGCCGGCCAGCGCTTTCACCAGAAGGCCGTCCCGGTCCAGCCGCGCTTCCAGCTCCTTCACATGCTCCTCGAGCACGGGGCCTGACAGGCGCTGCTCCCGCAGCCAGGTGCCGAGGCGTGCAATGGTATCGTCACGCTCGGGCTCGGCAAACAGCACGTCGTAGCCCACCACCGCCACCTGCTGGCGGTGCAGCAATTCTTCGCTCAGTGTGGCCAGCACGCTGCGCGACCAGGGCCAGCGCCCATACTGCAGCAGGCTGCGTTCGTCGATGTCGACGATGACGATGCGTTCATCCAGCGTGGCCGGTGCCCGGCCATGCATGAGCAGCACGTCATTCACCTGCTGCTCCAGCCGCGTCACCATCCCGTACTGCACGATGCCGATGGCGTGCGGCAGCATCACCAGCAAGGGCAGAAGGCCCAGCAGCACGCGCCGCCAGGCACCCGCCCGCCAGAACTCGAGGCTGCGCATGGCCCAGCGCCTGCCCTGCGACTGTCCGGTTCCGGAAGATGCCTGATGTACCACCCGACGCTGCCCCTGTTGCTGACTCTTTCCCCTTCGAATGTACCGGAATGCAGCGGCCATTCCCGTGCGCACCGTTGCGGCGCGCACAAAAAAACCGCTGCGCCGTGAGGAGCAGCGGTTGGGTGCGCCAGCAGGCATCCGGCCCGCGCGCCCGTACAGGCGCCGCAGACCGGCCGGCTGCGTCAGATCAGAGCAGGCCCTTGAGCAGCTTGCCCATCTCGGACGGGTTGCGCGTGATGGTGAAACCGCACTCTTCCATGATGGCGAGCTTGGCTTCGGCCGTGTCGGCACCGCCGGAGATCAGCGCACCGGCATGGCCCATGCGCTTGCCGGGAGGCGCAGTCACGCCCGCGATGAAGCCGACCACCGGCTTCTTCATGTTTTCCTTGCACCAGTAGGCGGCTTCGGCCTCGTCCGGGCCACCGATTTCGCCGATCATGATCACGGCATCGGTGTCGGGGTCTTCGTTGAACATGCGCATCACGTCGATGTGCTTGAGGCCGTTGATCGGGTCGCCACCGATACCGACGGCGCTGGACTGGCCGATGCCCAGTTCGGACAGCTGTGCCACGGCTTCATAGGTCAGCGTGCCGGAACGGCTCACCACGCCCACGCGGCCTTTCTTGTGGATGTGGCCGGGCATGATGCCGATCTTGATTTCATCGGGCGTGATGGTGCCGGGGCAGTTGGGGCCCAGCAGCAGCGTGCGCTTGCCGCCGGCGGCTTCCTTGGCCTTCATCTTGTTGCGCACTTCCAGCATGTCGCGGATCGGGATGCCTTCGGTGATGCAGATGGCCAGGTCCAGGTCGGCTTCAACGGCTTCCCAGATGGCGGCGGCAGCGCCTGCCGGCGGCACGTAGATCACGGAAACGGTAGCGCCGGTCTGCTTGGCAGCTTCGCTCACGTTGGCGTAGATCGGGATGCCTTCGAAGTCTTCGCCGGCCTTCTTGGGGTTGACGCCAGCCACGAAGCAGTTCTTGCCGTTTGCGTAGTCGCGGCACATGCGGGTGTGGAACTGGCCGGTCTTGCCAGTGATGCCCTGGGTAATGACCTTGGTGTCTTTGTTGATCAGGATGCTCATGAATGGGGCTCCGGAATGGGTTTCGGGAAGGCTCAGGCCTTGTTGACTTCGGCCACGACCTTCTCGGCGGCTTCGGCCATGGTGTTGGCGGTGATGATCGGCAGACCGGATTCGGCCAGGATCTTCTTGCCGGCGTCTTCGTTGGTGCCCTTCATGCGGACCACCAGCGGCACGGACAGGCCGACCGCCTTGGAAGCAGCCACCACGCCTTCGGCAATGGTGTCGCACTTCATGATGCCGCCGAAGATGTTGACCAGGATGGCCTTCACGTTCTTGTTCTTCAGCATGATCTTGAAGGCTTCGGTCACCTTCTCGGTGGTGGCACCGCCGCCCACGTCGAGGAAGTTGGCCGGCTCGCCGCCGTACAGCTTGATGGTGTCCATGGTGGACATGGCCAGGCCGGCGCCGTTCACCAGGCAGCCGATGTTGCCGTCCAGGCTGATGTAGGCCAGGTCGAACTTGGAAGCCTCGACTTCAGCCGGGTCCTCTTCGTCCAGATCGCGGTAGGCGACGATCTCGGGATGACGGAACAGGGCGTTGCTGTCGAAGTTGAACTTGGCGTCCAGGGCGATGATGTTGCCCTTGCTGTCACGGTTCAGCGGGTTGATCTCGACCAGGGACGCGTCGGTGTCCATGTAGCACTTGTACAGCTTCTGGCAGACGTCGATGAACTGCGCCTTGGAGTCTTCGGGCATGCCCACGCCCTTGGCCAGCTCCTCGCCCTGCTCGGCGGTCAGGCCGGTAGCGGGATCGACGAACACCTTGATGATCTTCTCGGGGGTGGAGTGGGCCACTTCCTCGATGTCCATGCCGCCTTCGCTGGAAGCGATGAAGGCCACCTTCTGGGTGCCGCGGTCGGTCACGCAGGACAGGTAGTATTCCTTCTGGATGTCGGCGCCTTCTTCAATATACAGGCGACGGACCTTCTGGCCTTCGGGGCCGGTCTGGTGCGTCTTGAGCTGCATGCCCAGGATGTCGCCGGCCAGGGCCTTGACGTCGTCGATGGACTTGGCAACCTTCACGCCGCCGCCCTTGCCACGGCCGCCCGCATGGATCTGAGCCTTCACCACCCACACCGGGCCACCCAGCTTCTGGGCCGCTTCAACGGCTTCCTGAACGGTAAATGCGGGAATGCCGCGCGGTACGGGCACTCCGAACTGACGCAAGATCTCCTTGCCTTGGTACTCATGAATCTTCATGCGGTATCTCTCTTGTGAGTGGAAAATGAGCCCGTGAACCGGCCTGTAGGCGACTGTACGGGACGGAAAAAATCCGGCGATAAATGTATCATGTACTACTTACAGCCAGCTTATTCAGCCTAGCAGCTTTCTAGAGGAAAACCCTAATGACCGTGCACAAAATTTTCATCGATGGCGAGGCCGGAACCACCGGTCTGCAGATTCGCGAACGCCTGGCGAACATGCCCGGCATCGAGGTCGTCAGTATCGATCCGGCGCTGCGCAAGGACCCGACCGCCAAGCAGAAGCTGATGGGCGAAGTGGATGTGGTGATCCTGTGCCTGCACGACGATGCGGCACGGGAGTCGGTGGCGCTGATCGACGCCCTGCCCGGCCGCAAGCCGCGCATCATCGATGCGTCCACCGCGCATCGCGTGGATCCGAACTGGGTGTACGGTTTTCCGGAGCTGAACGCCGAGCAGGCCGAGGCGATCCGCAAGGCAGAGCGCGTGGCCAACCCGGGCTGCTATGCCACCGGCGCCATCGCCCTGCTGCGCCCGCTGGTGGATGCCGGCGTGCTGCCGACCGACTATCCGGTGGCGCTGCCCTCGGTGAGCGGCTACAGCGGTGGCGGCCGCCAGATGATCGAGGCCTACGAGGCCGGCGGCGCGCCGCCGTTCGAGCTGTACGCGCTGGGCCTGTCGCACAAGCACATTCCGGAAATCATGGCCTACAGCGGCCTCACGCGCAAGCCGATCTTCGTGCCCAGCGTGGGCAATTTCGACCAGGGCATGCTGGTGCAACTCCCGCTGCACTTCGATCTGCTCAAGGGTGAGCAGACGGTGGAGCATCTGCACGCCGTGTACCGCCGCCACTATGACGGCAGCCAGTACGTGACGGCGCCGGATCCAACGTCCGACAACAAGCTCGATGCCGTGGCCCTGAAAGACACCAACAACCTGGAAATCCGGGTCTATGGCAACGATGGCGCGCAGCAGGCGGTGGCCGTGGCACGTCTGGACAACCTGGGCAAGGGCGCCAGCGGCGCGGCGGTGCAGAATCTGCAGCTGATGCTGGGGCTGTAAGCCTGCGTCAGCGGCGCCGACGGCGCTATGCTTGAGGCTGGCGTCTCGTTGTGTCACGGGCGCCCGCTTTTTCTTGCCATGTCCGATCCGCAGCACCCCATCGAACCCGATATCTGGCAGAACATGCGCCGCGAGCTGTCGCATGGGCGGCTGTGGGTGGACCGGGCCATCGTGCTCTCGTACGCGGCGCTGGCGGGCCTCAGCGTGGTGGTGTTCACCTGGCTGACGGATATCGGCTTTGCCTGGTTTCTCGGCATGTACCACGGTGCCTGGTGGACAGTGCTGATCTGGACGCCGCTGTGCACCATGGGCATTGTCTGGGTCACGCAGCGCTGGTTTGCCAAGGCGGCAGGCTCGGGCATTCCGCAGGTGATGGTGGCGCTGGAGCCGGCCCTGCCTGCCACGCAGCGCAGCATCTTCGTTTCGCTCAAGCTCTCCATTGCCAAGATCGTGCTGGCCTCGGCCGGGGTGATGGCGGGCCTGTCCGTCGGGCGTGAAGGCCCTTCGGTGCAGGTGGCGGCCGGCGTGATGCTGCATGCGCGGCGCTGGCTGCGCAACGATACCGATCTGGGCGTGCATGCGCTGCTGGTGGCCGGCGGCGCCGGGGGTCTAGCCGCCACCTTCAATGCGCCGCTGGCCGGCGTGGTGTTCGCGCTGGAAGAGCTGGGCCGAAAGATGCCGGCGCGCAGCAGCGGTCTGATCATTGCGGTGATCGTGCTGGCCGGTCTGGTCGGCATCACCTTCTTCGGCAACAACCATTTTCTCGGCACTATCAAGGTGCCGCCGCTGGGTCTGTCCATCCTGCTGCCGGGGCTGATGGTGACGCTGGTGTGCGGGCTGCTGGGCGGGCTGTTTGCGCGCCTGATGACGCTGGCGCTGACGGGCACCGGCTGGTCGCTGAACCGCTGGCGCAAGCGGCATCCGCTGCGTTTTGCCGGGGTGCTGGGCCTGATCATCGCGATCCTGGGTCTGGCCACCAACGGGCAGACCTTCGGCGGCGGTGCCGAGTCGGTGCGCGAACTGCTGGCGCAGCAGCAGGAGCCGTCGCCGCTGTTCGTGCCGTTCAAGTTCCTGTCCACCTGGCTCACGGCCTGGTCCGGGGTGCCGGGCGGCATCTTTGCGCCCAGCCTGGCCGTGGGTGCCGGCGTCGGCTATGACGTGGCCCAATACAGCGGCAACATGCCGCTGATGGCACCGCTGGTGGCCATGGGCATGACGGCCTTCCTCGCCGCGGTGACGCAGGCGCCGCTCACCGCCTTCATCATCGTGATGGAAATGGTGGACGGCGGCGCCATGGTACTGAGCCTGATGGCCTCAGCCATGGTGGCCAGCATCGTGTCGCGCAGCATCAGCCGGCCGCTGTATCCGGCGCTGGCCAGTGCCATGTACGGGGCACTGCAGTCGCCGGCCGCAGCGGCCCCTGTACCGAAGGCCACCGACACCACGGATCCCGCTCCGGACCGCGCGGCCAGTGTGGCCGCAGCACATCAGGCCGAAGCAGCCACGCCCGAAACCGCCACCAATCCCCCGTTGCGCACTACACTCGAAGCAGCAGGGGACGACCCCCGGCATCCGGCCAGCCCCGAGCCGCCCACGGCGGAGCAGCGGCAGCCGCCTACCGCACCGCCCGTGAAGGGGCCTGATTCACAGCCGGACTTGTTCCCATGAAAATCATCATTCTCGGCGCCGGGCGCGTCGGCGAGAGCGTGGCCGAGCACCTGGTCTCGGAACGCAACGACATCACCGTGATCGACAACGATCCGGAACTGCTGGGCAAGCTGCAGGAGCGCTTCGACCTGCGCGGCATTCTGGGCGACGGTTCGCAGCCCTCGGTGCTGGCCGATGCCGGCGCCGACGATGCCGACCTGCTGCTGGCCTGTGCGGCCGACGATGCCGTCAACCTGACGGTGTGCAAGACCGCCTTCATGCGCTTTCATACGCCGCACCGCATCGCGCGGCTGCGCTCGACCGAGTGGTCCAAGCACATGGAACTGCTGGGCGAAGACGGCTTTGCCGTGAGCAACGTGATCTGCCCCGAAGCCTCGGTGACGCGCTATATCCAGAAGCTGGTGGAATATCCCGAGGCGATGCAGGTGCGCGATTTTGCGCATGGCATGGCCTCCATGGTGTCGGTGCGCGCCACCGCAGGGGCGCCCATGGTGGGCCAGCCCATCCGCCGTTTTTCCGAGCTGCTGCCCGACGCCAGCATGCACGTGATGGCGATCTACCGCCGCTTTGCCAACGAGCCCGACCGCTTCGTGCCCTGCAGGCCCGACAGCGTGATCCTGCCGGGGGACGAGGTGTTCTTCTTCGTGGCGCGCGACGACATCCGAGCCGTGCTCAAGTCGGTCCACAGCACCAGCCCGCCGGTGCGCCGCGTGGTGATTGCCGGCGGCGGCAACGTGGGCCTGCACCTGGCGCGCGTGCTGCAGAAGCACGTGCACCTCAAGCTGATCGACAGCAACCGCGCGCGCTGCGAATACCTGGCCACGCAGCTGGACGAATCGGTACTGATCCTGCACGGCGACAGCACCGACGAGGACCTGCTGAGCGACGAGAACATCCACGAGGTGGATTTCTTCGTGGCCTCGACCAACGACGACGAGAACAACATCATGGGCGGCCTGCTGGCCAAGCAGCTGGGCGCCACGCGCGTGCTCTCGCTGGTGAACCGGCGCAGCTACGCCGACCTGGTACACGGCACGCAGATCGACATTGCCCTGGCGCCGGCGCAGGCCATGATGGGCGAACTGCTGACCCATATCCGCCAGGGCGATGTGTATGCCGTGCACAGCGCGCGCCGCGGCAATGCCGAGGCGATCGAGCTGGCGGCCCATGGCGACCGCCGCACCTCGCGCGTGGTGGGCCGCACCGTGGGCCAGATCCCCATGCCGGAGGATGTACGCATCGGCCTGATCGTGCGCGGCCTGCCCGACCTGCACACCGGCCGGCCGGACGACGATGCCTCCGCCGTGAACGACCCGGACAGCGCATACGCGCCCTTCGTGCTGTCCGTGACGGATGACACCGTGATCCAGCCCGGCGACCATGTGCTGCTGTTCGTGCCGCACCGCCGTCTGGTGCCCGCCGTGGAAAAGCTGTTCCGGGTGAAGCCGACCTTCTTCTGAGGCTGCCATGCGCGATGTACTTCCTGTCCTGCGGCTGCTTGGCATGCTGATCATGTTCTTCTCGGGCGCCATGCTGCTGCCCGTGGGTGCCTCTGCCCTGTTCGACGACGGATTGCTGTGGGTGCACATGCAGGCGGTCAGTCTGACCTGGCTGTCGGGGGGCGCTCTCTGGCTGGCGACGCGCTCGGCCAGCGACGAACTGCAGCCGCGCCACGGCGTGCTGCTGGTGGTGCTGACCTGGAGCATGCTGCCGCTGTTCGCCACGCTGCCGCTGCTGCTCGGCATGCAGGCGCTGGGCCAGCCCATGTCGTTCACGCATGCGTTCTACGAAGCCACGTCGGGGCTGACCACCACCGGCGGCACGGTGATGTCGGGGGTGGACAAGCTGCCCGTTTCCATCAACCTGTGGCGTTGCTTCCTGCAGTGGCTGGGCGGCATGGGCATCCTGATTCTGGTGGTGGCGGTGCTGCCCTTCCTGGGCATGGGCGGCAGCCAGCTGTTCCGCGCCGAGTCGCCCGGGCCGATGAAGGAAACCAAGCTCACGCCGCGCATCGCCGAAACGGCCAAGGGCCTGTGGCTGGTGTATGCCACCATCTCGGTGCTGTGCGCCTTCGGCTACTGGCTGGCAGGCATGACACCGGTGGATGCGGTGCTGCACATGTTCACCACCGTGAGTCTGGGCGGGCTGACGCCGCATGATGCGAGCTTTGCCTACTTCGACTCGGCCGCGATCGAGACCGTGGCCATCATCACCATGCTGGTGTGCAGCGCCAACTTTGCGCTGTATTTCTCCTCCATCAGCAAGAAGCGCAGCGACATCATCTGGAAGAACCCCGAGCTGCGCATCACGCTGATCTGCCTGGTCGGCGGCGGCCTGCTGGTGTCCTTCGTGATCTGGCTGGAGGGGCATTACGAGCCGCTCAAGGCGCTGCGCTACGGCATGTTCCACACCGTGTCGATCGCCACCACCACCGGCTATGGCACCACCAACTTCGAGCTGTGGCCGCCGTTTGCGCCGATGTTCATGCTGCTGCTGTCGAGCTTCGCCACCAGCGCCGGATCGACCGGAGGCGGCATCAAGACGCTGCGTGTGCTGGTGCTGTTCCAGCAGGCGCGGCACGAGTTGAAGCGCATGGTGCACCCGCGTCTGGTGCAGCCGCCGCGCATCGGGCAGAACCGCATTCCCGACCATATCGTGCGCGCCGTGGTGGCCTACACCGTGCTGTACGTGGCCACGGTGCTGGTCATGACGCTGCTGATGCTGGCCAGCGAACTGGATCTGGTGTCGGCCTTTGCCGCCACGCTGGCGAGCATCAACTGTACCGGGCTGGGACTGGCCAAGGTGGGGCCGACCTCCAACTACGCGGCGCTGACCGACTTCCAGATCTGGGTCTGCAGCGCCGGCATGATCCTGGGGCGGCTGGAGCTGCTGAGCTTCTTCGCGCTGCTGCTGCCCTCCTACTGGAAGCGCTGAATTTCCTTCAGCCTCCCCCTTATGGGCGGTATCTTGGATTCCGGGCCTGCCGCCCCCATCTGGCAGGCTCGCGCGCGACATGGCATCTGCCCGGACCCAACCGGCTTTCATGACACCGGTTCGCGGTAAGATGACCCTTCCCACTGAACAGGATCCCCCATGGTTCCCCACCTCGTGACTGCCCTGACCGGCCCCATCAACGAGCTAGAGCAACGCATCATCGACTCCATGCCGGCCACCGAGCGCTGGTTCCGCCTGGAGTGGATGGAGCATACCCCGCCGTTCTACTGTTCGGTGGATATCCGCAATGCCGGCTTCAAGCTGGCGCCGGTGGACACCAATCTGTACCCCGACGGCTGGAACAACCTGAGCGAGCCGATGCTGCCGCTGGCCGTGCAGGCGGCCATGGCGGCGATCGAGAAGATCTGCCCCGAAGCGCGCAACCTGCTGCTGATTCCGGAGAACCACCGCCAGAACAACACCTTCTATCTGTGCAACATCGAGCAGCTGGTGCGGATTTTCCGCATGGCTGGGCTGAACGTGCGCGTGGGCTCTATCGACCCGGACATCAAGGAGCCGACCGAGATTGCCCTGCCCAACGGCGGCAGCGTGCTGCTCGAGCCGGTGATCCGCAGCGAGCGCCGGCTGGGGCTGAAGGGCTTCGACCCCTGCACCATTCTGGTCAACAACGACCTGAGCAGCGGTGCCCCGGGCATCCTCGAAGACCTGCACGAGCAGTACCTGCTGCCGCCGCTGCACGCCGGCTGGCATGTGCGCCTGAAGAGCCGGCATTTTGCCAGCTACGAGGAAGTGACCAAGCGCTTCAGCAAGATGCTGGGCATCGACCCCTGGCTGATCAATCCCATGTACAACCAGTGCGGCGAGGTGGATTTTGCCAGCAGCACCGGGCTGGACTGCCTGCGCAACAATGCCGATGCGCTGCTGGGCCGCATCCGGCGCAAGTACAAGGAATACGGCATCCAGGAAAAGCCCTTCGTGGTGGTGAAGGCCGACAACGGCACCTCCGGCCTGGGCATCACCACGGTGCGCGACATGCACGACCTGGATGTGCTGGAAGAGCGCGTGCGCAAGACGGTGCCGCTGCGCCAGGGCGGCCAGCCGATCAGCAACGTGATCATCCAGGAAGGCATCCTGACGCACGAGCGCATCAACGATGCCGTGGCCGAGCCGGTGGTGTACATGCTGGACCGCTACGTGGTGGGCGGCTTCTACCGCGTGCATGCGCACCGCGGCATCGACGAGAACCTGAACGCGCCCGGCGCACGCTACGTGCCGCTGGCGTTCGACGACAGCAACCTGCTGCCGGAGCCGGGCAAGAAACCCGGTGCCAGCGCACCCAACCGCTTCTACATGTACGGCGTGGTGGCGCGGCTGGCGATGCTGGCGGCCAGTTACGAGCTGGAAGCCACCGATCCCATGCTCGAGGAGCTGGGCTGACATGCCGGGCTTGCGTCATGGCCTGCAAGCCGGCTGGCAGCTCCCCCGCAAAAACCAAGGAGTGCCCTGACCGATGCCGACCGACGCGCAGACGCCCGCCCCCGCCGATCCGCCCTTGCGGCAGGACGACCCGAGCCTGCTGCCTGCCGATGCCGTACTGCAGCACGCCGGCACCGACTGCGAGCGCGGTCTTGACAGCGCCGAAGCGGCGCGCCGGCTGGAGCAGGATGGCCCCAACGCACTGGCCACGGTGGCGCCGGTTCCGGGCTGGCGCAGGTTCCTGCAGCAGTTCCATGATCCGCTGATCTACCTGCTGCTCGCAGCCATCCTGATCACGCTGGGGGCCTGGGCCATCGAGGGCTACCAGGGCTGGCCGGTGGATGCGGTGGTGATTGCTGCCGTGGTGCTGGTGAATGCGCTGATCGGCTATGTGCAGGAGGCCAAGGCCGAGAACGCGGCGGCAGCGCTGGCGCGCATGACCGAGGTGACGGCAGGCGTGCTGCGCGACGGCGCTGTAACGCGCGTGCCCAGCCAGCAACTGGTGAAGGGCGACATCCTGGTGCTGGCCGAAGGCGATGCCGTGGGCGCCGACGCGCGCCTGCTGCAGGCCAATGCGCTGCGCGTGCAGGAGGCCTCGCTCACCGGGGAAAGCGAGGCGGTGCTGAAGGATGCGGCGGTGCTGCAGGCGCCGACCTCGCTGGGCGACCGGCTGAACATGGTCTACAAGGGCACGGCAGTGGCGGGCGGTACCGGTCTGGCCGTGGTCACCGCCACCGGCATGGACACCGAAATGGGTGCCATCGCCCATATGCTCGCCACCGGGAAGGAAGACGACACCCCCTTGCAGAAAGAGGTGCGCTATATCGGCCGCATGCTGGGCATAGCCGTGATCGTGATTGCCGTTGCGGTGATCGGCACGCTGTTGTGGGTGGGCCATGTGGACTCGCTGCAGGGCGTGGTGACGGCGCTGCTGTTTGGCGTTTCGCTGGCGGTGGCGGCGGTGCCCGAGGGGTTGCCCGCCATCCTCTCGCTGGTGCTGGCGCTGGGCGTGCAGCGCATGGCGGAGCACAAGGCAATCGTGAAGAAGCTGTCTTCGGTGGAGACGCTGGGCTCGGCCTCGGTGATCTGCACGGACAAGACCGGCACGCTGACCAAGTCCGAAATGACGGTGGAGCGCGTGATCAGCGCATCCGGAGAAAGCCATGTGACGGGCGTGGGCTATACGCCGGACGGACAAATACAGCATGCAGGCGCTGTGCTGGAGCAGGGGCCGTTGCATTCCGAACATCGCGCGGTGCTGACCGGCGGGTCGCTCGCCAGCAATGCCACGCTGCGTGACTGCGGCGAGGGCATCTGGGAGATCCAGGGGGATCCGACCGAAGCGGCGCTGCTGGTGGCCGAGCGCAAGCTGGGCGTGGAGGGTGCGCGCAGCGGGCGCTTCGAGCGCGTGGCCGAGATTCCGTTCGACTCCGAACGCAAGCTGATGTCGGTGATCGTGCGCGACAAGCAGCACGACCACATCCTGCTGGTGACCAAGGGCGCGCCCGATGTGCTGTTGCAGCGCTGCACGCACCAGCGCGTAGGCAACGAGGTGCAGCCGCTGGACGACGGCGCCGTGGAGCAAGCCCAGCGCGATATAGAAGCGATGTCGGGCGATGCGCTGCGCACGCTGGCGGTGGGCTACCGTGTGCTGCCGGGCGATGCCGCGGCACAGCCCTCACCCGAACTGGAGCAGGACCTGGTGCTGGCCGGCATGGTCGGTATCATCGACCCGCCGCGCCCCGAGGCGGCGCAGGCCATTGCCGAGGCGCGCGCCGCCGGCGTGCGCGTGATCATGATCACCGGCGACCATCCGCGCACCGCGCAGCGCATTGCCACCGATCTGGGCATCATCGAGGCAGGCGAGACGGTGCTGACCGGCGATGCGCTGGACGAGCTGCTGTCGCTCGGCGATGCAGCAATTGCCAAGGCGGTGCGCAGCACCTCCGTCTATGCGCGCGTGGCGCCGGAACACAAGCTGCGCATCGTGCAGGCGCTGCAGGCCGACGGCCATATCGTGGCCATGACGGGGGACGGCGTGAACGATGCGCCCGCGCTCAAGTCGGCCGATATCGGCGTGGCCATGGGCGTGACCGGCACCGAGGTGACCAAGGAAGCGGCGCGCATGATCCTGGCCGACGACAACTTCGCCACCATCGTGCAGGCGGTACGCGAGGGGCGGGGGATTTTCAGCAATATCCGCAAGTTTCTGCGCTACCTGCTGTCGTCCAACATGGGCGAGGTGCTGACGGTGTTTCTGGGCGTGGTGGGGGCCGGCGTGATCGGGCTGACGGCTGCCGATGGCCATGGCCCGGCGGGCGCGCTGGTGCTGCCGCTGCTGGCCACGCAGATCCTGTGGATCAACCTGATCACCGATTCGGCGCCGGCGCTGGCGCTGGGCATGGACCCGCCGAGCGCCAACACCATGCACCGGCCGCCGCGCAAGTTGGGCGATCGCGTGATCGATGGCGCCATGTGGTCGGGCGTGATCCAGACCGGGCTGGTGATGGCGCTGGCCACGCTGCTGACCATCGACCTGTTCCTGCCGGGCGGCCTGCTGCCCGGCGAGCACGACCTGACCACGGCGCGCACGGCCGGATTTACCGTGCTGGTGCTGGCGCAGCTGTTCAATTGCTTCAACGTGCGCTCGGAAGACACCAGCGCCTTCCGCGGGCTGGGCAGCAATCCGTGGGTGTGGGGCGCGGTGCTGCTCTCGGTGTTGCTGCAGGTGGCGGTGGTGCATGTGTCGTGGCTGAATACCGCGTTTGGCACGGCGCCGCTGACGCCGGAGCATTGGGCGCTGTGCGCGGCCATGGCGAGTACGGTGCTGTGGCATGGGGAGTTGCGCAAGCTGGTGCGCAGGGGGATGCGGAATCGGTGACCTTGCCTGCCAAAGTTGCAGCGGTCCGTCGCTGCCATGGTCAACGTGATGGACACCGCCCCTTGGTTGACCAACAGAGCAGCAAGCACCGTCGCCGCAGTTACCCCGGCGAAACGCCTCGAAGTGTCGGCCGATCCTGGTGCGGCTTTGCCATCGCCATCGGATCCATCCACGCATCGAACTGCTCCGGCGTGACCAGCCCCAGCTCCAGCGCCGCTGCCCGCAGGGTCATGCCCCGAGCCAGCGCATGCTTGGCAATGCGTGCCGCGGCGTCATAGCCGATGTGCGGGTTCAGAGCAGTCACCAGCATCAGGTTGCGCTCCAGATGCTCCCGGATGCGCGCCCGGTCCGGCTCGATGCCGGCGGCGCAGTAGCGCTCGAAGGCCAAGCTGGCATCAGCCAGCAACGCAATGCTCTCCAGCACGTTGTGCACCATCACCGGCTTGTACACATTGAGCTGGAAATTGCCCTGCGTGCCGGCGAAGGCCACCGCCGCATCGTTGCCGAATACCTGCGCGCACACCATGGTCAGCGCCTCGCACTGCGTGGGATTGACCTTGCCCGGCATGATGGACGAGCCTGGCTCGTTCTCGGGAATGCGCAACTCGCCGATGCCGCAGCGCGGGCCGCTGGCGAGCCAGCGCACGTCGTTGGCCATCTTGAACAACGCTCCTGCCAGCGTGCGCAGGCTGGCGGAGCAGTCCACCAGCGCATCGTGCGCGGACAGCGCGGCAAACTTGTTGTCGGCCGCATGGAAGGGCTGGCCGGTGATGCTCGCAATATGCGCGGCGCAGGTTTCGCCAAAGCGCGGATGCGCGTTCAAACCCGTGCCCACCGCCGTGCCGCCGATCGCCAGCGCGTGCAAGCCGCCCAGCGAACGCTCCACGCCCGCCAGCGCCTGTTCGATTTGCGCCACCCAGCTCCCGATCTCCTGTCCCAGCGTGATCGGGGTGGCGTCCTGCAGGTGCGTGCGGCCGGTCTTGACCACATCGTCAAACATTTGGGCACGCTGCTGCAGCGTCGCGTTAAGCGTGCGCACGACAGGCAGCAGGCGCTGCTGCACTTGCTCCACCACGGCGATATGCATGGCGGTGGGAAAGGTGTCGTTGGACGACTGTCCGCGGTTGACATGGTCGTTGGGATGCACCGGCGTTTTGCTGCCCAGCTCGCCTCCCAGCTGCTCGATGGCGCGATTGGCGATCACCTCGTTGGCATTCATGTTGGATTGTGTGCCGGAGCCGGTCTGGAAGACGACCAAGGGGAAATGGGCGTCGAGGGTGCCATCCATGACCTCCTGTGCGGCGGCATCAATGGCCTGGGCCAAATCGGCTGGCAGTTCGCCCAGTTCGGCATTGGCGCGCGCGGCGGCCTGCTTGAGGATGCCCAGAGCGCGCACCATCGGGCGCGTCCAGCGGAAACGGTCGGTGCCGATGGGGAAATGCTCCAGCGAGCGCTGGGTCTGGGCGCCCCAGTAGCGATCGACAGGGACTTCAACGGGACCCATGGAGTCGTGTTCGGTGCGGCTGGTTGGCACGATGACCTCCTTGTACAGTCATGTTCTACGTGGACCTCAGGCAACGTGTTGCCCGCCAGATTCAGCCATGATAATATAGATCATGGCTGATCAAAAGGTGATTGACGATGTTCATTACATCTCCCGCAAGCGTGGCAACGGCCAGTTACGCCGCGAGGTGTGGATAGACCAGCAAGGCAAAATCACCCGCTACAACCTCGCCTACATCAATCAGGCCTTGCATGCGGGAGACAATGGGCGCGTTGTGGGTTATGACAACCAGCACGGTTACCACCACCGCCATTACTTCGGCCAGGTCACGCCGGTGGAATTTGTCAGTTTCGAGGATACCGAAGAACGGTTCAAGGCCGACTGGCTGGCCTTGAGGAGTACAGCATGAGTGAAGTCACCATCAAGACAGCAGGCGAAAGCGAATTTTTCCGCCGCGGCAAACGGCTGAGCAAACTTGCCGATGCTGGTCAGCCCTTGCCTGCACAGCATGTGGTGAGCTTTGAAGACCCTGCCGACATGCTCAGCCTGCTGACGCCCGCCAAGCTGGAGCTACTGCGCAGCGTCAAGGAGGCTCCCGCCTCCATCACCATCATCGCTGCCCGGCTGCAGCGTGATCGGAGCGCCGTCAAGCGGGATGTGGACCAGTTGGAGAGCGCCGGACTGGTGATTGTGGAAACGAAGACTTTGCCGGGGCATGGGCGCATGAAAGAAGTGCGGCCCGTGGCGCGCTCGTTTCGGCTGGAGGCGTTGGTGGCTTGAATCCGCCCATCTCACTCAGATGCACTCGACACCCAGAACTTGAGCCGCCAGGAGAAGCTGCTCTTCGCAATAAACAAGCACCACCATCATAATAGTCTGTAGCTATTGAGTTGTTAGAACAATCCAAACCCCAAATCGCCCACCCTGCGTTACCATAACCCTGTGTTCGGAAACGGCAACTGCCTCTCTGTCACACACCTGCCTCCCGGCCGGTGCACCATGAAGCCGGCTGCTGCCGCTTCCGTTCCATTTCCACCTGCAATCCATCCAAGGAGATAAGCGATGTCCCTGATCAACACCACCGTGCTGCCGTTCAAAGCCCAGGCCTTCCAGGCCGGCAAGGGCTTCTTCCAGGTTTCCAACGAAGACCTGAAGGGCAAGTGGTCTCTGGTCGTGTTCTACCCGGCCGACTTCACCTTCGTGTGCCCGACCGAGCTGGAAGACCTGGCCGACAAGTACGAAGAGTTCAAGCAGCTGGGCGTGGAAGTCTATGCCGTGTCCACCGACACGCACTTCTCCCACAAGGCCTGGGCCGACACCTCCGACGCCATCAAGAAGGTCAAGTACCCGATGATCGGCGACCCGACCGGCACCATCACCCGCAACTTCGGCGTGATGATCGAGGAAGAAGGCCTGGCGCTGCGCGGTTCCTTCCTGATCAACCCCGAAGGCCAGATCAAGCTGTGCGAAATCCATGACAACGGCATCGGCCGCGACGCCGGCGAAATGCTGCGCAAGGCCAAGGCTGCCAAGTACGTGGCCGAGCACCCGGGCGAAGTCTGCCCCGCCAAGTGGAACGAAGGCGCCGAGACGCTGAAGCCCTCTCTGGACCTGGTCGGCAAGATCTAATCTGCCCCAGGATGATGGCTCGCTGCGGGCCATCCCCAGCCGCCAGACGGCGACGCAGCCCGGCTTGCTGCGCCGTCTGGCCTTTTTTTACCCGAAACGTGCCCACGAAGACTGCTTTGAACAATGTCTGACCACAAGGCCCGACATTCTTGACACCAGTTTTTTGCCCAAGGAGAGGAGAACATCATGCTCGACCAGGAACTCGCCACCCAACTGAAAGCCTATCTGGAACGCGTCACGCAGCCGTTCGAGCTGGTGGCTTCGCTGGATGACAGCCAGTCCTCCGCCGAACTGCGCGGCCTGCTGGAGCAGATCCAGGGCATGAGCGACAAGATCACGCTGCGCACCGACGGCAGCGATGCGCGCAAGCCCTCGTTCACGCTGCAACGTGTGGGCACCAGCACGCAACTGCGCTTTGCCGCCATTCCGCTCGGCCACGAATTCACCTCGCTGGTGCTGGCCCTGCTGTGGACCGGCGGCCATCCGCCCAAGGTCGAAGAAGACACGCTGCAGCAGATCCGCGCCCTGCCCGGCCAGTACGATTTCGAGTGCTACATGAGCCTGAGCTGCCACAGCTGCCCGGAGACGGTGCAGTCGCTCAGCCTGATGGCCATCCAGAACCCCAACATCAAGGTCACCATCATCGACGGCGCGCTCTACCAGAAGGAAGTGGAAGAGCGTCAGGTGATGGGCGTGCCCACGGTCTACCTCAACGGCGAGATGCTGGCCAATGGCCGCATGACAGTGGAGGAGCTGCTGGCCAAGGTGGACAGCGGCGCTGCCGCGCGCGATGCCGAAAAGCTCAATGCGAAAGAGGCCTTCGACGTGTTGGTAGTAGGCGGCGGCCCGGCCGGCGCCGCAGCCGCCATTTATGCGGCGCGCAAGGGCATCCGCACCGGCGTGGTGGCCGAGCGCTTCGGCGGCCAGGTGATGGATACACTGGCGATCGAGAACTTCATCTCCGTGAAAGCCACCGACGGCCCCAAACTCGGTGCCGCGCTGGAAGAGCACGTGAAGGACTATGACGTGGACATCATGGCGCTGCAGCGCGCCAGTGCCCTCAAGCCCGCAACCGAAGGCAGTCTGGCCGAAGTCACGCTGGAGAATGGCGCCGTGCTCAAGGCCAAATCGGTGATTCTGGCCACCGGCGCCCGCTGGCGCGAGATGAACATCCCCGGCGAAACCGAGTACAAGACCAAGGGCGTGGCGTTCTGCCCGCATTGCGACGGCCCGCTGTTCAAGGGCAAGAAGGTGGCGGTGATCGGCGGCGGCAACTCCGGCGTCGAGGCGGCCATCGACCTGGCGGGCGTGGTCGAGCACGTGACGCTGTTCGAATTCATGCCCGAACTGAAGGCCGATGCCGTGCTGCAGAAGAAGCTCTACAGCCTGCCCAACGTGACGGTGCTGAAGAACGTGCAGACCACCGAAGTGGTGGGTGATGGCCAGAAAGTGACTGCGCTGCGCTACAAAGACCGCGCGACCGAGGAAGCGCACGAACTGGAACTGGCCGGCATCTTCGTGCAGATCGGCCTGCTGCCCAACACCGACTTCCTCAAGGGCACGATCGAACTCAACCGCATGGGCGAGATCGTGGTGGATGCCCGAGGCGCCACCAGTGTGCCGGGCGTATTTGCCGCCGGTGACTGCACCACGGTGCCGTACAAGCAGATCATCATCGCCATGGGCGAGGGTGCCAAGGCGTCGCTGAGCGCGTTCGATCACCTGATCCGCAGTACGGCGCACTGATCGCACTGCTGAATGCGGCGCGGGGCGCATCAACGGCCCCGCACGTCAGAAGAAAAAATGCCCCGGCCGCTGGCTACCAGCTCCGGGGCATTCTGCATGGAAAGGCAGCGCGATCAGGCGTCCGTTCCGCCCGCGCTCAGTGTCCGTTGAACTCCACCAGCGTGAACAGCTTCAGTCCCGACTCCCGCAGGCGCTGGCTGCCCCCCAGTTCGGGCAGGTCGACAATGGCCGCGCCCTCCATCACCGTGGCACCCAGCTTCTCCAGCAGGCGCTTGCCGGCCAGCATGGTGCCGCCGGTGGCGATCAGGTCGTCCACGAGCAGCACGCGGTCACCCTGCTTGACCGCGTCGGTGTGCAGTTCGACCGTGGCACTGCCATATTCCAGTTCGTAGGTTTCCTCCACCGTGGTGAAAGGCAGCTTGCCCTTCTTGCGCACCGGGATAAAGCCGACGTTGAGCTCATAAGCCACCACCGAGCCGAGGATGAAGCCACGCGCATCCAGCCCCGCCACCACATCGGGACGCATACCCGGATCCATGTAGCGGTGCACGAAGGCATCGATCAGCACACGGAATACCTTGGGGTTCTGCAGCAACGGCGTGATATCGCGGAACTGCACGCCCGGCGCCGGCCAGTTGGGTACGGTACGGATATGGCTGCGCAGATAGTCCTGCACGTTGTAGCTGCTCATTGGCATGGTCATCACTCCCCTTGTTTCGGCATGCTCGGGCCGCATGCGCACAGTGTACCGGCTCGGCACGGCCGGAGACAGCTGCGGGGCGGTTTTCCGGCCTGCTGCACGCCTGTCCACCGAATGATGGAGGTCGGCAAGCACGCAGGATGTCCTGCACAAGGGGCGATGCGCTGCCCCGGAGGTGCGGCCGGTTCCTACAGGATGTGCCGCCGGGAGGTTTGCACAATCAGGAGCATCGATGGCGCTGCTGCCCTGCGCGCGGTGCCAGTTCCGGGAACCGACAAGAAGGAGTTTTCATGCCGAATGCCACCCCCGCTTCCAGCCGCCGCCGCTTCCTGCTGCATGGAGCTGCCGTGCCCGCTACGCTGGCCGCCACCACGCTTCCCGCCTGGGCCGCCACCGCTGCAGCCAAACCGGCCACGCCACCCGCCAGTGCCGCCAGTGCAGCCGCCACCACAGGCAAGAGCGCCGATTCGCTGGCCTTCGATGCCTTCAATGCCGCCACCGATACTCCGCTGCTCAAACAGGGCAGCAAGGGGGCGGCCGTGGCGCGCGCGCAGATCCTGCTGGATCGCGCCTGGTTCTCCACCGGCGAGACCGACGGTCATTTCGGGCGCAACATGCACCGCATCGTGAGCGCTTTCCAGCAGGCACGCCGCCTGAAGGTGAGCGGCCAGATCGATGCCGAGACCTGGAAGGCGCTGCGCACGGACAGCGCGGCCCCGCTCACGCGCTACACCATTACTGCGCAGGATGCGGCCGGCCCCTTCACACGCATTCCACGCAGGATGTCGGACAAGGCCAGGCTCAAGGCGCTCAATTACCAGTCGCTCGAAGAAGCCCTTGGCGAAAAATTCCACGCCAACCCGCGCTTCCTGGCCGCCCTCAATCCCGGCAAGGCGTTCAAGGCCGGCACCGAGATCGTGGTGCCGAATGTGCTGGACACGCCCGCACCCGCCAAGGCCGGCTCGATCCGCATCGACAAGTCGGCCTACACCCTGTTCCTCACCGGAGAGGACGGCAGCAGCATCGTGGCCGCCTTCCCGGTCACCATCGGCGGCACCAGCGATCCGCTGCCGGTCGGCACCATGGACATCCGCAACGAGGTGAAAAACCCCGACTACATGTACAACCCCAAGCTGCTCAAGAAGGCCAACCAGAACGACGAAAAGGCGCGCATCGCCCCCGGCCCCAACAGCCCGGTGGGCAACCTGTGGCTGGGCCTGAGCAAGCCGCACTGGGGCATCCACGGCACTCCGGAGCCGGGCAAGATCGGCCATATGGAAAGCAATGGCTGCGTGCGCATGACCAACTGGGACGTGGCGCGCGTGGCGCAGCTGGCCGAGCCGGGCTTCAAGGTCGTTGTACGGGCCTGAGACATAATGGGGTATGGCAGAGCAACGACCGACCTCCCCTCCGACCGACTCCGACCATGCTGCCGGCGCCCCGTCCCGGCAGCCTCCGCGCCGCAGCTGGCTGCTCGTCACGCTGCGGCGCACGCTGTTCTGGCTGATCCTGCTGGGCGTGCTGCTGTATGCGGCCCAGATGTGGTGGCTCAAGCGTGGCGGCCAGCCCGATCCGGCCGCAACGCCGGCGTCGGCAGCTTCGGCGGTCGTGATGCCGGCTTCTGCCGCTTCGTCAGCACCGCTGCCGGCGGCAACCGCCAGCGCCGCCTCCGATGCGATGGCGACTGCGGCAGTCCCGCACGCCAGCGCGGCCACCCCCGGCATGGACAGCGCAGCACCACCTGCCAGTTCCCCCGCCGCGGCCATGCCGGCCGCTTCCGCCGGCACCCCTGAGTCACCCGGCGGTGTCGACGGCGTCAACTACGTACCAGCCTCGGCAGCGGGCGCCCCGTCCGTCTCCCCGGTCACCGAGTCCGAGATCGCCGAGCTGGCTGCACGCAAGCTGCTGCTGCCGGTGGATGGCATCAGGCCGTCGCAACTGACCGACACCTACACCCAGTCACGTGGCAGCGGCCGCCTGCATGAGGCCATCGACATCATGGCACCCGCCGGCACTCCGGTGCGCGCCGTGGAGGACGGCCGCATCGTCAAGCTGTTCACGAGCGAGGCCGGCGGACTCACCCTCTACCAGTTCGATCCGTCCGGCCGCTTCGGCTACTACTATGCCCACCTGCAGGGCTATGCCGAAGGCCTGCAGGAAGGCCAGCAAGTGCGGCGTGGCGACGTGATCGGCTACGTGGGCAGCAGCGGCAACGCCAACCCGGCAGCCCCGCACCTGCACTTTGCCGCCTTCAAGCTGGGTCCGGAACGCAACTGGTGGCGCGGTGCCTACCTGAACCCCTACCGGCTCTGGCGCTGAACCCTGCCTGAACCGGCTTTGCTGACGATGTGGCATCTGCGGAGCCATTGCCGCTCCCGCTCAGTGGCTCAGTGCATCCTCCACCTCGGCCAGGTCCACCTGCTTGCCACTGAGCACCAGCGTGTCGCCCGGCTCCAGGATCAGGTCGCCGCGCGGTGACAGCGAGGTGCCGGTGGAGCGGCGCACGCTCACCAGATGCACGTTGAACCTGTCCAGCAAGGGGCGCAGGTCGTCCACGGTCTGGCCCAGGCATTGCAGCCCTTCCGGCAGCACCAGGGTTTCCAGCTTCTCGTATTCGCTGTCGTCTTCCTGCAGCTCCTCGTTCGCGCCGCGGAAGTAGCCGCGCAGCAGGCGATAGCGCTGCTCGCGCTGCTGCTGCACCGTGCGCAGTACACGCCGCATCGGGATGCCCACCAGCGCCAGCGCATGGCCGGCCAGCATCAGGCTGCCCTCGATGGCCTCGGGCACCACCTCGGTCGCGCCGGCCGCACGCAGCGCATCCAGATTGCGGTCATCCTGCGTGCGCACCACCACCGGCACCTGCGGCGCCAGCTTGCGCAGCTGGTCCAGCACATGCAGCGCCAGCGGCACATCCAGAAAGGTCAGCACCACGGCGCTGGCACGCGACAGACCCGCCGCCGTCAGCGCCTGCGCGCGCGAGGCATCGCCATACACCACCGCCTCGCCGGCCGCACTGGCCTTGCGCACACGGTCCGGGTCCAGATCCAGCGCGATATGCGGAATCGCCTCCTTGTCCAGCATGCGCGCCAGGCTCTGCCCGGTACGGCCATAGCCGCAGATGATCACATGGCCCTTCTGGCCCATGCTCTGGCGTGCGATCGAGGTCATCTGCAGCGACTCGCTCATCCATTCGCTCGCCGCCAGCCGCAGCACGATGTCCTTGCTGTACATGATGATGAAGGGCGTGGCGATCATCGACAGCACCATGCTGGCCAGGATGGCATTGAACAGCGGCGCCGGCAGCAGCTTGTTGTGCAGCGACAGGTTCAGCAGCACGAAACCGAACTCACCCGCCTGCGCCAGATACAGGCCGGTGCGCAAGGCCACGCCATTGCTGGCTCCCAGCACATAGGCCAGCCCCCACACCACAAGCAGCTTGAACAGCACCGGCACCGTGATCAGCACCAGCACCCATTCCCAGTGGCGCACGATCTCGTGCCAGTCCAGCATCATGCCGATGGTGATGAAGAACAGGCCCAGCAGCAGGTCGTGGAAGGGCTTGATGTCCGACTCCACCTGGTACTTGTAGGGCGTTTCGGAAATCAGCATGCCTGCGATGAAGGCACCCAGCGCCAGGCTGAGACCGGCCTGCTCGGTCAGCCAGGCCAGGCCCAGCGTGATCAGCAGGATGTTGAGCATGAACAGCTCGCTGCTCTTGCGCCGCGCCACGGTGAACAACCAGGGCTTCATTACGTGCTGGCCGCCGGTGAGCAGCAGCGTAATCAGCGCCACCGCCTTCAGCAGCGCAAACAGCAGTTCCATGCCCAGATCGTCGTCATTGGCGGCCAGCGCCGGAATCAGCACCAGCAGCGGCACCACGGCCAGATCCTGGAACAGCAGCACGCCCATCACGCGCTTGCCGTATTCGGTGTCGAGCTCCAGCCGCTCGGCCATCAGCTTTACCACGATGGCGGTGCTGCTCATGGCCAGCACGCCCGACAGCGCCACCGCACCCTGCCAGGACAGGCGCCACAGCTCGGGCATGATCCAGCGGATGCCCAGAATGATCAGCGTGCTCAGCAGCATGGTGGCCAGCACCTGCAACAGGCCCAGACCGAACACGTGGCGCTTCATGGTGCGCAGCTTGGGCAGGCTGAACTCCAGCCCGATCACGAACATCAGGAACACCACGCCGAACTCGGCCAGATGCTGGATGCGCTCGCTGCGCTGCACCATGCCCAGCATGTGCGGGCCGATCACCGCACCCACCGCCAGGTAGCCCAGCATGGGGGGCAGCTTGAAGCTGCGGAAGATCACCACACCGAGGACCGCCGCCAGCAGGAAGAAAAGAGTGAGTTCAAGCGACGTCATCTTGAAAGTGTACTGGCAGAGCCGGCGCAGAACCTCCGGCGCAGCAGCCTGTCCACACGGAAAACCGGCCGGCGTCGGTTATTTCCCACTCTGAGCCAGATCAAACACAGGCTGATCCCGATTGGCGTTGTCCGGGGATTTGCCGATAATGGCGCTTCCCCCAATTTTCACCCTGCCGGCACCATGCCCCTGTTTGAAATCCTCTACGTCAGCACCCTGGCGCCGGGACACACGGCATCCGTGGTGGCCCCCATCCTCAAGGTGGCGCGCGAGCGCAACCAGCAGCAGGACGTGACCGGCCTGCTGGTCTTCAACGGCGCGCGCTTCTGCCAGCAGCTCGAAGGGCCGCGCGAACAGGTGCTGGCCATCATGCGCTCGATCGAAAAGGACGAGCGTCACTGCGACATCATCATGCTGCTGCAGCGCGAGCTGCCGGAGCGCCGCTTCGCCGATTTCCGCCTGGGCTACGCCACCGTGAGCGAAGACGATCCCTTCGAGCAGTTGCAGGAGCATTCCGCAGACACCTGCATGCAGCAATTCCTGCAGATGGAGAAAGCGCTCGATCTGGGCTGAGGCGGCTCTTGGCCGGCCTGTCCCGCTATGATCGTTCATCGTGGACAAGTTCAAGCAGATCGAAACCTTCGTCTCCGTGGCCCAGCGCGGCAGCCTGACGGCAGCGGCCCAGGCCGAGGGCGTGGCACCGGCCATGATCGGCCGCCGCCTGGATGCGCTGGAGGCGCGCCTGCGCGTGAAGCTGCTAGTGCGCACCACGCGCCGCCTCTCCCTTACGCATGAGGGCACGGCCTTTCTGGAGGAAAGCATCCGCATTCTGGCCGACGTGGCCAACATGGAAGCCGCCGTCAGCGCCGGCAGCGTGCGCGCCAGCGGCCAGTTGCGCATCACCGCGCCCGCCGGCTTCGGCCGCCGCCACGTGGCACCGCTGGTGCCGCTGTTTCACGAGCTGCACCCCGATGTGCGCATCTCGCTCAACCTGAGCGACCGCGTGGTCGACCTGGCTGCCGAAGGCTTCGACTGCGGCGTGCGCGTGGGCGACCTGCCCGACTCCTCGCTGGTCAGCACGCGCCTGGCCGACAACCGCCGCCTGTGCGTGGCCACGCCCGGGTATCTGCGCCGCCACGGCACACCGCGCCACCCGCGCGAGCTGCTGGACAGCGAACGCTACCAGTGCCTGACACTCAGCAGCGAAGCCTCGCAGACACGCGGCTGGGCCTTTCTGGAAAACGACGAACTGCTCCACATCAAGCCCGGCGGCCCGCTCGACTGCAGTGACGGCCAGGTGCTGCACGCCTGGTGCCTGGGCGGACACGGCATTGCCTGGCGCAGCACCTGGGAAGTGGCCAACGACATCGCCAGCGGGCGGCTGGTTTCGCTGCTGGACGAGTTTGCCGCCCCGCCCAACGGCATCTACGCCGTCTTCGCGCAGCGCAAGCACCTGCCGCTGCGCCTGCGCCTGTGGATCGACTATCTCAAAGGCCGGTACGGCGATCCGGGATACTGGGAGCAATAAGGCGCCCGCATAAGGATGTCGGCGGGCCACTGCAGCCAAGGGCCGCTGCCGCATCCGGTCTTGCACTCCTGCCCACGCGGCTTGGCCCGCTCCATGCCACAATCCCGCGCATCCCAACCGAGATTTTCCGGAGCCCCCGCATGAGCACCACCATCTACCACAATCCCAAGTGCGGCACTTCGCGCAACGTGCTGGGCCTGATCCGCAATGCCGGCATCGAGCCCACCGTGATCGAATACCTCAAGACCCCGCCGGATCATGCCGCCCTGCGCGCCCTGCTGCAGCAACTGCAACTGCCCGCGCGCGCCATCCTGCGCGAAAAGGGCACGCCCTATGCCGAACTCGATCTGGGCAACCCGAAGTGGAGCGAGGAAGAACTGATCGACTTCATCGTGCAGCACCCGATCCTGCTGCAGCGCCCGGTCGTCGTCACGCCCAAGGGTGCCGCCCTGTGCCGCCCCTCGGAGAAAGTGCTGGAGATTCTGGACCAGCCCCAGCGCGGCGCCTTCAGCAAGGAAGACGGCGAGCCGGTGGTGGATGCCGGCGGCCAGCTGGTGAAAAAGGGCTGAACTCAGAACGGGTCAGAGCACCCGTTCCACCACCGCATCAATCACCAGGCCGATCAGTGAATAGACGATCGCCCCCAGCACGGCCACCCAGAAGCCCGCCACGCTGAAGCCCGCCAGCACGCTGCCGGCAAACCAGAACAGCAGCGCGTTGATCACCAGCAGGAACAGGCCCAGCGTGATCACCGTGACCGGCAGCGTCAGCACCACGAGCACGGGACGCACCAGCAGGTTGAGCAAGCCGATCACCACGGCGGCCAGCAGGGCCGAGCCGAAGCTGCTCACGGAAATGCCGCCGACCAGATTGGCCACCAGCATCAGGGCGGCTGCGTAGAGCAGCCATTTCACAATCATCTTGACCATGGGATCAGCATAACAGGGAATCGTGGCGCGGCGATGTCAGGCCGCCTGGGCCTCGGTCTGCATCTTCTTCATTTCCTCGTCGCGCAGCTCGCGGCGCAGGATCTTGCCGATCGGCGTCTTGGGCAGCGTTTCGCGGAACTCGATGGTCTTGGGCCGCTTGTAGCCGGTGAGGTCCTCGCGGCAGTGCTCGCGGATGTCCTCCTCGCTGACATTGCTGCCCGGCTTGCGCACCACATACAGCTTGACCGATTCACCGGAATTCTCGTCCGGCAAACCCACGGCCGCGCATTCCAGCACGCCCGGCACCGAGGCCACCACATCTTCCACCTCGTTCGGGTAGACGTTGAAACCGCTCACCAGAATCATGTCCTTCTTGCGGTCGACGATGGTGAAGTAGCCTCGCTTGTCCATCACGGCGATGTCGCCGGTCTTGAAGTAGCCGTCGGGCGTGAGGGACTTGGCGGTTTCGTCCGGGCGGCGCCAGTAGCCGGCCATCACCTGCGGCCCCTTGATGGCGATCTCGCCGCGGTCGCCCAGGTCGAACACCTCGTTGCCGTTGTCGTCCACCAGCTTCATCATGGTGCTTGGCACCGGCACGCCGATGGAGCCGGTAAATGCCGTGTTGGTCACCGGGTTGCAGCTGGCCACGGGGCTGGTTTCGGACAGGCCGTAGCCTTCGCAGATCGGGCAGCCGGTCTTTTCCAGCCAGAGCTTGGCGACGGCGCCCTGCACCGACATGCCGCCACCCACGGTGATGCGCAGGTGCTTCCAGTCCACCTGGTCGAAATCGGGGTGGTGCGCCAGCCCGTTGAACAGCGTATTCACACCCGGGAAGCTGTGGAAGATGTGCTGCTTCAGTTCCTTGATCACCGAGCCCAGGTCACGCGGGTTGGGCAGCAGGATGTTCTTGCCGCCCAGCTTGGAGCACAGCAGCATGTTCACCGTGAAGGCGAAGATATGGTAGAGCGGCAGCGCGCAGACAAATCCCAGCTGGTGGTGCGCCGGGCGCTGCGACAGGCCAGGCTGGTACCAGGCCTCGCACTGCAGCACGTTGGCCACGATGTTGCGGTGCAGCAGCACCGCGCCCTTGGCCACGCCCGTGGTGCCGCCGGTGTACTGCAGCACGGCAATATCATTCAGGCCCAGTTGTACCGGCTGGTACTGCTTGGCCGGATACTTGTTCAGAGCCTCGTTGAAGCGCACCGAGCCGGGCAGGTTGTAGGCCGGCACCAGCTTCTTCACGTGGCGCACCACGTAGTTCATCACCAGGCCCTTCACCATTCCCATGCGGTCGCCCATGGCCGCCACCACCACGTGCTTGACGTCGGTGCGCGCCACGCAGGCCTCCAGCGTATGGGCAAAGTTCTCGACGATGAAGATGGCCTTGGCACCGGAGTCCTTGAGCTGGTGCTCCAGCTCGCGCGCCGTATAGAGGGGATTGACGTTCACCAGCACCATACCGGCGCGGATAATGGCCATGGCCGCGATCGGGTACTGCAGGATGTTGGGCATCATCACCGCCACGCGGTCGCCGCGCTGCAGCCCGATCTTCTGCAGATACACCGCGATCGACTTGCTGGCCTGATCCAGCTCGCCGTAGCTCATGTCGCGGCCCATCATGGTGAAGGAGGTGCGATCGCGGAACTGTGTGAAGGTCTGCTCCAGCAACTCCACCAGCGACTCGTAGCCGCCCATGTCGATGTCCACGGCAACGCCGGGGGGATATTCAGCCAGCCAGGGGCGGCTGTCGATAAATTCGCTCATGCAATGTCTTCCTCGTGCCCCGCTGGCTGACTGCGGCAGCGTGTGGCTATTATCTGTTTGACCGTACCGAATAGCACGATCGTTCGGTGTGGAGTTATATCTTACTATCAGCTTACCTGAAACAATCATGTGTCATAGCATGGCAGATCAGGGGTTTTTCCTAGGGTGATCTGTGGCACCCATACCGCATCTGCGGGATGCAGGCCGGCGCCACGGGTTTGATACCATGCCGGCACCCTTTCTTCCATTGCTGCCATGACGCTCACCGAACTCAAGTACATCGTTGCCGTTGCGCGCGAGCGCCATTTCGGCCGTGCCGCCGAAGCCTGCTTCGTGGCCCAGCCGACGCTGTCGGTGGCCGTCAAGAAGCTGGAGGAAGAACTCGACGTGAAGCTGTTCGAGCGCAGCGCCAGCGAAGTCACCCTCACGCCGCTGGGCGAGGAAGTGGTGCGTCAGGCCCAGGTGGTGCTGGAACAGTCCAACCTGATCCGCGACATCGCCAAGCGCGGCAAGGATCCGCTCGCCGGGCCGTTGCGCCTGGGCATCATCTACACCATCGGCCCCTACCTGCTGCCCGACCTGGTGCGGCAGAACATGCAGCTCACGCCGCAGATGCCGCTGATGCTGCAGGAAAACTTCACCAGCAAGCTGCTGGAGATGCTGCGCTCGGGCGAGATCGACTGCGCCATCCTGGCCGAGCCGTTTCCCGATTCCGGCCTGGCGCAGGCCGCGCTCTATGACGAACCCTTCTGGGCCGCGGTACCATCCACCCATCCGCTGGCCGCGCAATCCAGCGTCAGTGCGGAGGCTCTGCGCAAGGAAAACCTGCTGCTGCTCGGTACCGGCCATTGCTTCCGCGACCATGTGCTCGAGGTCTGCCCCGAGTTCGCGCGCTTCTCCAGCCATGCCGATGGCATCCAGAAGAGCTTCGAGGGCTCTTCGCTGGAAACCATCAAGCACATGGTGGCCGCCGGCATGGGCGTGACGCTGGTGCCGGCGCTGAGCGTGCCGCCCGAGGTGCTGCAGCCGGCCGCTGCCGCACCCCGTGGCAAGATGGCGCCCGCGGCCCGCCACGCACGGCCCGACGCCCTGTTCAGCCCGCACAGCGATGCGCCCTTCGTGCGCTACATCCCGTTCGAGCCTGATGACGTGCCGACACGCCGCGTGGTGCTGGCCTGGCGACGCAGCTTCACGCGCTACGAGGCCATTGCCGCCCTGCGCAACGCGGTCTATGCCTGCGCGCTGCCGGGCGTGCAGCGGCTGTCCTGAAGGGTTCTGTGGACATCTGCCACGGACCGCCGGGCATCTCCTTCGACGGCCGGCAGATGGTACGGCAGCTTCCGAGCGCTCTTCTCTGCTGTTCCTGGTGCCGCGCTAGCCTGTCACAGCCGGCTTTTACAATCGCGGGGTCATGCAAGAACGTCTCCGTCTTTATCTCGACCTGATCCGCTGGGATCGCCCCGCCGGCTGGCTGCTGCTGCTCTGGCCCACCCTGGCCGCCCTGTGGCTGGCGGCCCGCGGCTTTCCGGGCTGGCACCTGATCATCGTCTTCACCCTGGGCACCATCCTGATGCGCAGCGCCGGCTGCTGCATCAACGACGTGGCCGACCGCGAATTCGACCGTCACGTCAAGCGCACTGCCAACCGTCCCATCACCAGCGGCCACATCAGCGTGCGCGAGGCACTGGGCGTGGGTGGCGTGCTGGCGCTGGTGTCCTTCCTGCTGGTGCTGACCACCAATTGGCTGACCGTGCTGTGGTCCATTCCCGCGCTGGCCGTCACCATCCTGTATCCCTATACCAAGCGCTTCTTCTCCATTCCGCAGGCGGTGCTGGGTATGGCCTTCAGCATGGGCCTGCCCATGGCCTATGCCGCCGTGCAGAACCAGATTCCGCCGGTGGTGTGGTGGATGCTGCTGGCCAACCTGTGCTGGGTGCTGGCCTACGACACCGAATACGCCATGGTCGACCGCGATGATGACCTGAAAATCGGCATCAAGACCTCGGCCATTACCTTCGGCCGCTTCGACGTGGCGGCCATCATGGCCTTCTACCTGGCGCACAAGGCGATCTGGTGGACCATCTTCTGGCAGCACGCCGATCTGGGCGCCACGCTGGCCACGCCCGGCTGGCGCCACGCCGCCTGGCTGCTCACGCTGCTGCTGGCACTGGCGCAGGTGGGCTGGCACTACCTGCTGATCCGCACGCGTGAGCGCGGCCCGTGCTTCCTGGCCTTCCGGCAGAACCACTGGGTCGGATTCGTCGTCTTCCTGGGGGCGCTGGCGCTGGCTTGACCGGTTACAGCGTCAGGCCGGACGCGTGCGCTGCGTGAACAGCAAGGCCACGCCCAGCGCCACGAACACACCGCCGAACACATGGTTCTGCCAGCGCACCGCGCGCGGCGTGGTCAGCACGCGGCGCAGCAGACGTCCGCTCAGCGCATAGCCGTGCATCACCACGATGTCGATGCTGCACATGGTCAGCGCCATGATGGCCAGCTGCTGCCCGATGGGCCGGTGGGCGTCCAGAAACTGCGGCAGCACCGCCACCATGAACACGATGCCCTTGGGATTGGTCGCGTTGGTGAGCATGCCGGTCATGAAGCGCTTCTTCCAATTGCCCTGCCCCTCGGCCACGGCCTGCTGCACCACGTCGCCTTCGAGCATGCCGTGCGTGTTGCGCCACTGCTTGATGCCGAGGTACATCAGGTACAGCGCGCCGAGCACCTTCAGCACGGTGAAGGCCGTGGCGGAGGCCAGCAGCACCGAGCCCACACCCAGCCCCGCCACCAGCAGGATCACCAGCAGGCCGGTCTGCAGGCCTGCAATGGTGGCGCTGGTGCGACGCACGCCATAGACGCTGCCATGGCTGATGGACAGGATGGCACCCGATCCCGGCGAAAGCGCAATCAGCCAGCACGCCACCATGAAGGCGAACCACAGTTTCATGTCCATGTCGAAATCCTCGTGTCTGCTTGTGCCGTGGAATGTGGTTCTGGCGCCGACGCGTCAGGCGCCGCCGGGCTTGCGCGCCAGCATCAGCGTGTTGGCAAACAGCGATCCGCTCACCACGCGCCCCGGCAGCACCTCCAGCCCGTGCCGGCCCAGCAATCCGGCCCAGTCGTCGGCGGTGCGGCAGTATAACGAACTGTCGGCATGTCCGCGTGCTCGGAAGATGATGCGGTCGACCAGCTGGCTGAGGCGAAAGGGCAGGCCGGCCGCGTGATCACCAATGCGCAGCACCAGCTGCCCGCCCGGCGCCAGGCAATCATGCACGCGCCGCAGCACCGCCTCCTGCCCTGCATGCGGCAGATAGTGCAGCACGTCCAGCAGCACCACGACGTCGGCCGCACCGAAGGCGGCCTGTGCGATGTCGCCCTGGTCGACGCGGGCGCGCAACTCATGGCCGGCCAGCGCCGCCTGCGCGCGCTCCACGTCGCGCGGCATCAGTTCCAGCCCGTGCACCCGGCAACCCTGCGGGGGCGGCGCCCAGTGCGCCGGCCAGTGCGGTGCGTGCGCAAGCCCGTCCACCGCCAGCAGCAGGCTGGCCAGCAGGCCCTGCCCGCAGCCCAGATCGAGCACGCGCGAACCGGGCCGGATCCAGCCCCGCGCCAGCACCGTGGCAAAGGCCGGATCATGGCGCAGCTTGCCGCGCGCGAAATGCCAGGCGAAGCGCCCCGCAGGCCGGTAGCGCTCGCTGGCTGCATGCCAGAGCGCGTGCGGCAGGCGGTGCGTCGCCCCGCCCGTCACTTGCGGCGGGCCTGGGCGTTGACCACGGCCAGCGCGGTCTGGTTCAGCACGCGGCGCATGGTGGAGGACGGCGTCAGGATGTGCGCGCTGGCCGCAGCGCCGAGCAGCATCGGGCCGATTGTCAGGCCGTTGCCGCCGGTGATCTTGAGCACGTTGAACAGGATGTTGGCCGCATCCAGGTTCGGGCAGATCAGCAGGTTGGCCGCGCCCTCCATGGCGTTGCCGGGCAGCATGTGGCGTCGCAGCTCGGGATTCATGGCGCAATCGCCCTGCATCTCGCCCTCGGCCTGGATCTCGGGTGCCAGCTCGCGGAACAGCTCGTAGGCGTGGCGCATCTTGACAGCGCTGGCGCGCTTGCTGGTGCCGAAGTTGGAATGCGACAGGAAGGCCACGTGCGGCGTGATGCCGAAGCGCTTCACTTCCTGCGCGGCCAGCAGCGCAATCTGCGCCAGCTCCTCGGCCGTGGGATCTTCGTTGACATAGGTGTCGGCGATGAACAGCGTCTGCTTCTCGAGCATGAGCGCGTTGAGCGCGGCAAACTTCTGGCCGGGCTGCGTGCCGATGACGTTGTGCACCGCCTCGAGGTGCTTGTCGTAGTTGCCGATCAGGCCGCAGATCATGGCATCGGCGTCGCCCAGCCTGACGGCCAGGGCGCCGATGATGGTGTTGCTGCGGCGCACGGCGATCTTGGCTGCATCGGGCGAAATACCGTCGCGCGCCATGCACTGGTGGTAGGTTTCCCAGTAGGCGCGGAAACGCGGATCGTTCTCGGGATCGATCACCTCGAAGCCGCCATCGACGTGCACGTGCAGGCCCAGCTTCTGGATACGCGCCTCGATGATATCGGGACGGCCCACCAGGATCGGCTCGGCAATGCCGTCGTCGTAGGCCTGCTGGGCGGCGCGCAGCACGCGCTCGTCCTCGCCCTCGGTGTAGACCACGCGCTTGCGGCCGGCCGGCACCTCGCGCGCCAGCGCAAACACCGGACGCATGAACAGGCCGGTATGCGACACGAAGGTGCCCAGGCTGTCCACGTAAGCCGTCATGTCCTCAATCGGTCGCGTGGCCACGCCGGAGGCCGCCGCGGCACGCGCCACCGCCGGCGCAATACGCAGGATCAGGCGGGAATCGAAGGGCTTGGGAATGATGTATTCGGGACCGAACTTCAGGTCCTGGCCCACGTAGGCAGCCGCCACCTCGTCGCTGATCTCCATCTTGGCCAGCGCGGCGATCTCGTGCACGCAGGCAACCTTCATCTCCTCGGTGATGGTGGTGGCGCCGCAATCGAGCGCACCGCGGAAGATGTAGGGGAAGCACAGCACGTTGTTGACCTGGTTCGGATAGTCCGAACGGCCGGTGGCGATGATGCAGTCCGGGCGCGCGGCCTTGGCCAGTTCGGGCTTGATCTCGGGATCGGGGTTGGCCAGTGCCAGGATGATGGGCTGCGTGCCCATGGTCTTGACCATTTCGGGCGTCAGCACGTTGGAGGTGGAGCAACCCAGGAACACGTCGGCATCGCGCACCACGTCGGCCAGCGTGCGGTCGCCGTTGTCCTTCTGCGCGTAGCGCTGCTTGGAAGCATCCAGGCCGCCCGGGCGGCCGTCATAGATCAGGCCCTTGGAGTCGCACACGAACACGTTCTCGCGCTTCACGCCCAGCGCCACCATCAGGTCCAGGCAGGCGATGGCCGCCGCACCGGCGCCGGAAGCCGCCAGCTTGATGCTGCCGATATCCTTGCCCACCAGTTCCAGGCCGTTGATCAGGGCGGAAGAGGAAATGATGGCCGTGCCGTGCTGGTCGTCGTGGAAGACCGGGATCTTCATGCGCTCGCGCAGCTTCTGCTCGATGTAGAAGCACTCGGGCGCCTTGATGTCCTCGAGGTTGACGCCGCCAAGCGTGGGCTCGAGCGCCGCGATCATGTCGACCAGCTTGTCGGGATCGCGCTCGTCCAGTTCGATGTCGAACACGTCGATGCCGGCGAACTTCTTGAACAGGCAGCCCTTGCCTTCCATCACCGGCTTGCCGGCCAGCGGGCCGATATCGCCCAGGCCCAGCACGGCGGTGCCGTTGGTGATCACGCCGACCAGGTTGCCGCGTGCGGTGTATTCGGCTGCCAGCGAGGGATCGGCCTGGATGTCCAGGCAGGGATAGGCCACGCCGGGAGAGTAGGCGAGCGACAGGTCACGCTGGTTCACCAGCGGCTTGGTGGGGGTGACGGAAATCTTGCCGCGCACCGGCTGGCGGTGGTAGTCGCGTGCCGCTTCGCGCAGGGCGGCCTGGGAGGTGGAAATCGTGCTTTCAGTGCTCATGGTGGTTCCTGTCGTCGGTGTGCCTGACTGCCGCGCCCGACAACGCGACGGCCTGCCTCCCTGAGAGGCATGGTTTTTTCTACGTGAAATAATACATAATTATCTGGTGCCCGAGGGGGTGCTGTAAAGGCAACGCAACATCCGTACCTACCCGTACAACAGCCCCCCGCCTTCAGCGTGCGGCGCGCAGGGCGGCCAGCAGCTTCTGCCCGGCCCGGCCGCTGGCCTGCATGCCCAGGCGCCCCTGCTCGGCGCGGATGGCGGCGCGCGTCTTCTCGCCGATCAGGCCGTCCGGCGTGCCGATGTCGTGCCCGCGCGCGAGCAGCAGCGTCTGCAGTTCGCGGTTTTCGGCACGGCTCAGGCCGGGGTCGTCGGTGGGCCAGGGCGTGACGAAGCCGGTCCGGCTTTTCTCGCCCGTCACCAGCGTGGAGAGCTGGGCAATCGCCAGCGCGTAGTTCTCGCTGGCGTTGTAGGTGTACAGGGTGTCGAAATTCCTGCCGACCAGGAAGGCCGGGCCGTTGGCGCCGGCCGGCAGCAGCAGGCCTGCCTGCGGCAGCGTTTGCGGCAGGGGCGCACCGTCGGCCAGGCGCACGCCTTGCGCCTGCCAGTGCGCCAGGGCCCGCTTGTTGCGGCGCCCCGCCTGGCTGGTGTCGAATCCCGCAGGCAGCTTCACCTCGTAGCCCCAGGGCTCGCCCGTGCGGTAGCCGGCCTTGCGCAGAAAGTTGGCGGTGGAAGCCAGGGCATCGGGCACGCTGCTGACGATGTCGCGACGGCCATCGCCGTCAAAATCGACCGCGGTGCGCAAAAAGGTGCTCGGCATGAACTGGGTCTGGCCAAAGGCGCCGGCCCAGGAGCCCGTCAGCTTCTCGGCCGGCACATGGCCCCCCTGCAGGATGCGCAGCACATTGGCAAATTCGGTGCGGAAATAGGGCTGGCGGCGGCCAAAGCAGGACAGCGTGGACAGCGACTGCACCAGCGGCCGGCCGCCCATGATCTGGCCGAAGTTGCTCTCCACGCCCCACACGCCCATCACCATGGCCGGCTCCACGCCATACTGCTGCTCGATCTGGCGCAGCGTGGGCAGCCACTGGCGGTAGGCGGCGCGGCCATCGGCCACGCGCTCGGCATCCACCAGCACCGCGATGTAGTCCCATACCGGCATGGTGAATTCGGGCTGGCGGTTGAGCAGGGGCAGCACCGTGGCGTCGGGCTCCAGGCCGCGTGTGTGCTGTGCATAGATGGCGGGGTCGATGCCGCGGAAATCGGACGTGCCCTGCAGACGGGCCAGGCAGGCCTGGAATTCGGCCGTACTCAGCACCGGGGGCGGCGTCTGTGCGGCCACCGGCAGGGCAGCCAGCAGCCAGGCGCCGGCTCCCAGCAGGCCGGCCATGCCGCGATGTGCGGAAGAACGCCGGGGCAGGCGATGGGCAGGGGACAACTTCATGGGCTCACTCTCCACAACAACAGGCGAGCGCCCATCATACCGGGCCAAGGTGAAACGTCGGTGCAGCGGGCTTCCGCAATCCGCACCGTGCCCGCTCTGCCTGTCACCCCACACCCGCCTGCTTTTTCGCCTGGCTTGCTGCATCCCGTCACGTGCAGGGTCCACCCGCCCCCCGTACAATCGCGTGATCATGGATCAAGACCCGACCTCCGCATCCTCGTTCGACAGCGCCCGCGCGCTGCAACTGGCCCAGCAGGCCCTCGCCACCGAGGCGCAGGCACTGCAGCAATGCGCGCTGCGCCTGCAGCAGCAACCCGGCACCGGCGCCGACTTCGCCCGCGCGGTTTCCACCATCCTGGCGGCCCGCGGCCGCGTGGTGGTGATGGGCATGGGCAAGAGCGGCCATGTGGGCCGCAAGATCGCAGCCACCCTGGCCTCCACCGGCACCGCCGCCCTGTTCGTGCATCCGGGCGAAGCCAGCCACGGCGACCTGGGCATGGTGCGCGAGGTCGACGTGGTGCTGGCCATCAGCAACAGCGGCGAAAGCGAGGAACTTTCCCGCATCCTGCCCGTACTCAAACGCCAGGGCGTGCCGCTGATCGCCATGACCGGCAAGCCGCAATCCAGCCTGGCCCGCCATGCCGACATCGTGCTCGACAGCGGCGTCGAAAAGGAGGCTTGCCCGCTCAACCTCGCCCCTACCGCCAGCACCACTGTGCAGATGGCGCTGGGCGATGCGCTGGCCGTGGCCCTGCTCGATGCGCGTGGTTTCCGCGCGGAGGACTTTGCCCGTTCGCACCCCGGCGGCGCGCTGGGCCGCCGCCTGCTCACCACGGTGGCCGACGTGATGCGCGCCGGCGACGCGGCACCCTCCGTGCCTATGGATGCCGATTTCAGCCGCGTCATGCGCGAGATGAGCGCCAAGGGCCTGGGCGCCACGCTGGTGGTCGATGGCGATGCGCGCGTGGTCGGCATCTTCACCGATGGCGACCTGCGCCGCCTGCTCGAAAGCGGCACCGACCTGCGCCAGCTGCGCGCCGAGCAGCTGATGCACGCCAGGCCGCGCAGCATCCGCCCCGATGCCCTCGCTGCCGACGCCGCCCACCTGATGGAGCAGTACCGCATCAACAGCCTGCCCGTCACCGATGCCGAAGGCCACCTCGTCGGCGCCCTGAACACGCACGACCTGATGCTGGCCAAGGTGATCTGACATGCAAGCCCCGGCCCTGACCTTCGATCCCGAACTGCTGCTGGCCGCGCAAGGCATCCGCGTGGTGTTCTTCGACGTGGACGGCGTGCTGACCGATGGCGGCCTGCTCTACACCGAGAGCGGCGAAACCATCAAGCGCTTCAACACGCTTGATGGCCACGGCCTGAAGCTGCTGCAGAAAGGCGGCATCACCCCGGCCATCATCACCGGGCGCGACTCCGCCCCTCTGCGCACCCGCCTGCAGGCCCTCGGCGTGCAGCATGCCGTGTACGGGACCGAAGACAAGCTGCCCGCGGCCGAGCGCCTGCTTGCCGGACTGGGCCTGGACTGGTCGCAGGCCGCAGCCATCGGCGATGACTGGCCCGACCTGCCCATGCTCATCCGTGCCGCCTTTGCCGCCGCCCCGGCCAACGCCCACCCCGAAGTCAGCGCCCGCGCACGCTATGTGACGCGCGCCAGCGGCGGCGCCGGCGCCGTGCGCGAGCTGTGCGACCTGCTGCTGCAGGCACAGGGCCGTTACGCCGACCTGCTGGCGCCCTACCTGCCCGGCGCGAAAGATCCGGCATGAGCACGCCCCAGCCTTCTTCCACCGAATCGGGCCTGCAACTGGCCGGTGCCCTGCGTCCGCTGCCCGCCGCCGGCAGCTCCACGCCCGAGCGCCTGCCCGACCGGATCTGGCGCCGCGCGGTCGACTTCATGCCGGCGATCCTGGTGCTGCTGCTGGTGCTGGCCACCGCCTGGCTGGTGCGCAGCATGCCTGCAGCCGAAGAGCCCAAGCCGGCCCCGCCGCCGAACGAGCCCGACTACTACATGAAGGATTTCCGCCTGCGCAACTTCAATCCGCAAGGCGTGCTGCAGACCGAGATCCAGGGCGCCTTCGGCGACCACCTGCCGGGCAACGACACCATCCGCACCCAGCAGCTGCGCAGCTACAGCCTGGACGCCAGCGGCGTGGAAACGCGCGCGACGGCCGACCGCTCCGTGTCCGACAGCAAGGGCAAGGACATCCAGCTCTACGACAACGTCAAGGTCGTGCGCACCGATCCGCGTCCCGACAAGGACGGGCAACCCCGGGTGCCCACCATTCTCGAGAGCGACTACCTGCACGTGATCAACCAGCAGGAGTCCATCCGCACCGATCGCCCGGTGCGCATCACGCAGGGCAAGGACGTGATCAACGGCAACGGCCTGGAATACACCGCCGAAAGCAAGGTGCTGCGCATCGATGGCCGCGTGCGGGCGCAGATCCAGCCCGCGCCGGCACGGCCGTAAGCAGGGGCCGGTACGCCGTGACTGCTTCCGGGGCTTCGCTCGTCTTCATCACCGGCGCCTCCAGCGGTATTGGCCAGGCACTGGCACAGCGCTATTACGCCGATGGCTGGCGGCTGGCGCTGGTGGCACGCCGCAGCGAGGCGCTGGCGGACTGGGTGCACGCACAGCAGCTGGACAGCACGCGCGTCGCGGTCTACGGAGCCGACGTGCGCGAGCCCGACAGCATCATCGGTGCCGCACGTGCCTGTGTGGCGCAGCAGGGCCTGCCGGATGTGGTGATTGCCAACGCCGGCATCAGCCACGGCATGGACAGCGCCGAGCGCGCCGACCTGGATGTGATGCAGCAGATTTTCGCCACCAACGTGCAGGGCATGGCGGCCACCTTCCATCCGTTCATTGCCCCGATGCGTGCCCGCGGCAGCGGGCGTCTGGTGGGCATCGCCAGCGTGGCCGGCATCCGCGGCCTGCCCGGGCATGGCGCGTACAGCGCCAGCAAGGCGGCCGCCATCACCTATTGCGAGAGCCTGCGTGGCGATCTGCGCGGCAGCGGCGTGCAGGTACTGACCCTGCTGCCGGGCTATATCGCCACGCCGATGACGGCCGGCGACCATTTCAGCCTGCCCTTTCTGCTTGGCGCCGAGGAGTTTGCCCGGCGCGCCCAGCGGGCCATTGCCGCCGGAAGCAGCTACCGCGTGATTCCGTGGCAGATGGGGGTTGCTGCCCGGCTGCTGCGCCTTCTGCCCAATCCCGTCTTCGACCGCCTGTTCGCCGGCCGGCCGCGCAAGCCTCGGCTGGCAGCAGCCGCGGCGGCTGCACCTGCTGCACCTGCTGCACCTGCTGTAAACGCCCGATCATCCTGCCCGCCGGCGTCCAGGCACGCCTCCGCAACGTCCGACCCGACGCCACCTCCCTCCGCATGAGCGCCGATTCCGCCCTCCCGACCCCCAATCCGCTGCAGCTCCGCAGCCAGCGGCGCCGCCCGGTGCCCGCCGGCATGCGCCGCTGGCTGCAGGCCGAAGGCTCGCTCACACGCCATCTCACGCGCGCCAGCGGCCGGGTACGGGTGCAGGTACTGCAGCAGGGCAGTGACGCGCTCTGGCCGGAAGAAATCGCCGCCTTGCAGCGCCAGCCCTTCCAGCAGGCCGGCAGCAGCCACGTGCGCACCGTGCTGCTGTGGTGCGGCCCTCCCGGGGCGGAGCGCCCCGCCGTGCTGGCGCGATCGGCCGTGCTGGCGCCGCAATCGCGCCTGCGCTGGCGCGGCTTGCGCGGCCTGGGCGACAAACCGCTGGCCCAGCTCCTGTTCGATACGCCCCATATCCACCGCAGCCCGCTGCGCTGGCGTCACGATGCTGCCCACGGCCCGGCCGCACGCCATGTGCTGCAGCTGTGGCAGCGGCATGCGCCCGGGCATGCCGCCATGCTGCCCCGGCAGGGCATCTGGCGCCGCAGCTCGGTGTTCGACATCGGTGGTGCACGCATCCTGGTCACGGAGTGGTTCGCCCCCGAGGTCTTCGGCTGGCCCGCGCCCAAATGACAAAACCCTGCCCCGGGCAGTGCCCGCAGCAGGGTTCGGGAGGCAGACAGGGCTGGATCAGCCCTGCATGCGATCAATAGTTGTTGTTGTCGTCGTAGTTGTTGCGACGACCGCCGTCACGACGGCCACCGCCGTAGGGGCTGCGGAAACCGTCGCTGTTGCCGCCGCCGAAGTCACGGCCACCGCCGTAACCGCCGCCGCCTTCGCGACCACCACCGTAGCCACCTTCACGGCCGCCACCGTAACCGCCCTCGCGGCCACCGCCGTAACCGCCTTCACGACGGCCACCACCGTAGCCACCGCCGCCACCGAAGCTGCGCGGGGGACGAGGCTCCATCGGACGGGCCTCGTTCACCACCAGGGCGCGGCCGCCCATGTCCTTGCCATGCAGGCCGTTGATGGCCGCCTGGGCTTCGGCATCGCTGCCCATTTCGACGAAACCAAAGCCTTTGGAACGACCGGTGTCGCGCTCCATCATGACCTTGGCGCTGGTCACGGCGCCGTACTGGCCGAATTGCTGCTGCAGGTCGTTGTCGCGCACAGCGTAGGGCAGGTTGCCCACATAAAGTTTATTGCCCATGAACGGACTCTTTCAGAAAAACAAAAAATACAAGCGATGTCCGTTTTGGGCAGACGAAAGGGAAATCATCAACCTCATTCACGCAAAGCAATCACCGCAAACATGCACCCTGCGCGGCACTGACACGCCGCAACGGGATACCCGGAGCATTATGGGGCAGTTATGTGTATTTTTGGTGTCAGCAAATACCGACACTCCCGGTATTTACCCTGAAATACTGCAAGATTGATGCAGCGCAGACATTGCACAGCTTCCTGCGATAATCGCGGCCGCTGCGGCCTGCGGCATTCCCCACCTTCCCTCCCGCATTTCCATGGAAGCCTTCCTCGTATCAACCGGCCTGGTCGCCCTGGCCGAAATGGGCGACAAGACCCAGCTGCTGTCGCTCGTGCTCGCCGCCCGTTTCCGCAAGCCCTGGCCCATCGTCTGGGGCATTCTGGTGGCCACGCTGGTCAACCATGCCATGGCCGGTGCCGTCGGCAGTTTCATCACCACCCTGCTCTCGCCCGAGGTGCTGCGCTGGGTGCTGGCCGCGTCCTTCCTGGCCATGGCGGTGTGGATGCTGATTCCGGACAAGCTGGACGAGGACGAGCAGCCCAAATCCCCGAAATACGGCGTGTTTGCCACCACCGTGGTGCTGTTCTTCCTGGCCGAGATGGGCGACAAGACGCAGATCGCCACCGTGGCGCTGGCGGCGCGCTACCAGGAGCTGGCCTCTGTGGTGGCCGGCACCACGCTGGGCATGATGATCGCCAACGTGCCGGTGGTGTTCCTGGGCGAGCGCATCACACGGCTGGTGCCGCTGCACTGGGTGCACCGTATCTGCGCCGTGATCTTCGTCGGTCTGGCGGTAGCGGCGCTGCTCTGGTAGTCAAACAACCCTGCGCGTGACAGTGTTCACACGGCCGCGCTATACTGACCTTATTGCGCCGATTTGCTTCCAGCTTGCGGGCGCGTAACAAATGCCGCTAAAACGGAGCCAGACACCCGGTTTCCGTCCTTTGCGGTACCGGGTTTGCTTTTTCCATGTCGTTCATCGCCACCCCCCAATCCATGTACTTTGCAGAGCCGCTGGCGCTGCAAAGCGGCGCCAGCCTGCGCGGCTACACGCTGGCCTACGAAACCTACGGCACGCTCAATGCCGACAAGTCCAACGCCGTGCTGATCTGCCACGCGCTCAATGCCTCGCACCACGTGGCCGGCCATTACGCCGACGAGCCGGGCAATGTCGGCTGGTGGGACAACATGATCGGCCCGGGCAAGCCGGTGGACACGAATCGCTTCTTCGTCATCGGCATCAACAACATCGGCTCCTGCTTCGGCAGCACCGGCCCGCGCGACGCCAATCCCGATGCCCCGGCCGACAGCCGCCGCAAGCAGTACGGCGCCGACTTCCCGGTCGTCACGGTCGAAGACTGGGTCAACGCGCAGGCGCGCCTGCTCGACCAGCTCGGCATCACGCAACTGGCCGCGGTGATGGGCGGCAGCCTGGGCGGCATGCAGACACTGAGCTGGACGCTGCAATACCCCGAGCGTGTGCGCCATGCCGTGGTGATCGCCAGCGCACCGAATCTCTCCGCCGAGAACATCGCCTTCAACGAAGTGGCGCGCCGCGCCATCGTGACCGACCCCGAATTCCACGACGGCCATTTCTACGAGCACGGCGTGGTGCCCGCGCGCGGCCTGCGCATCGCGCGCATGATCGGCCACATCACCTACCTGAGTGATGACGTGATGAACAGCAAGTTCGGCCGCGAACTGCGCGAGGCCGTCACCCACAACAGCACCGGCTACAAGTATTCAACGCAGGATGTAGAGTTCCAGATCGAGAGCTACCTGCGCTACCAGGGCGACAAGTTCAGCACCTACTTCGATGCCAACACCTACCTGCTGATCACGCGTGCGCTCGACTATTTCGATCCGGCGCAGCAGTTCGGCGGCGACCTGTCGCGCACCATGGCGCAGGCCAGGGCCGATTTTCTGGTCGTGAGCTTCAGCACCGACTGGCGCTTCTCGCCGGCACGCAGCCGCGAGATCGTCAAAGCCCTGCTCGACAACCGGCGCCACGTGAGCTATGCGGAGATCGACGCCCCGCACGGGCACGACGCCTTCCTGCTGGATGACCCGCGCTACCTGAACCTGGTACGCGCCTACTTCGACAACAAGGTGGCAGCATGAGCGGAGGACAAGTCGCCATTGAAGCCATTGCGCAACTGGTACCACAAGGCGCGCATGTACTGGACCTGGGCTGCGGGGATGGCGCCCTGCTGGCCTGGCTGCAGCAGCACCGGGGCTGCACCGGTTACGGGGTGGAGATCAACGATGCCAACCTGCTGGCCTGCGCCCGCCGCGGCGTGGACGTGCTGCAACTCAACCTCGACGAGGGCCTGAGCATCTTTGCCGACAACAGCTTCGACGTGGTGCTGCAGATCGACACGCTGCAGCACTTGCGCAACGCCGAAACCATGCTGCGCGAGACCGTGCGCGTGGGCCGCATGGGCATTGTCGCCTTCCCCAATTTCGCCCACTGGCCGAACCGCCTGTCCATCCTGCGCGGCCGCATGCCGGTGAACAAGCGCCTGCCTTACGAGTGGTACAACACGCCCAACATCCGCGTCGGCACCTATGCCGATTTCGGTGTGCTGGCGGCCCGCTGCGGGCTGCGCGTGCAGGACCGCTTCGGCCTGCACGAGGGGCAGATCATCCGCAGCCTGCCCAATCTGCGCGCCAGCACGGCGGTGTATAAGGTGACGCGCGGCTGAGCCAGGGCTTTCAGGCGCTGGCCCGGCCGGTTCAAACCTGCTGCTGCAATCCAGATTGCCACGCATCGCAGCACAGCAGGCCTTCAGAGCGGCGCCAGGGTTGCCGAAGGGGTGGATGCAGCTGCAGCCGCTGCCTTGTCCCGTCGCTGCCAGGCCTTTTCGTGCAGGAAGAAGGCAAAAGCCTGCACCGTCGGCTCCAGCAGACTGAGCGTGAGTGCGGCAATCAGGTTGCCGGTCACGGCATAGGCCACGCCTGCCGCCACCAGGACGTGGATCACGTAGTAGCTCATGGTCTTGTAAAGCGTGCGTTGGTGCGGGCGCAGCCACTGCCTGATATGTGCCATGGATATTTCTCCCGAGTCGTTTTCGATTTATCAATGATAACGATTCTCAACAACAGCATGATTGCAAATGCCTATGCCGTCAGTAGGGTGCGGCCATGGCCGCAGGCTCGGAGCGCGTGGCGGCGCACTCCTACACGGGTTCGGCCCGGCTGCCCACAGCCGGTTGCCCCTGTTTGAAAAACAATGCAGTCAACCCCAGCCGAAAGCCGCAGTGGCCGCCGGCAGAGCGGGCCGGTATCAACTGCAAGCTTTTCAAGGAGAAACATCATGGGATTTCTGATCTGGATCATCGTAGGTGGTGTGGTGGGCTGGCTGGCCAGCTTGGTGATGCGTACCGATGCGCAGCAGGGTCTGTTCCTGAACATCGTGGTCGGCATCGTGGGCGCCCTGCTGGGCGGGTGGCTGATTTCGCCGCTGCTCGGTGTGGGCACCATCAATGAGAGCCCCTTGAGCATCGGCGCCATCGTGGTGTCGCTGATCGGCGCCATCATCCTGCTGGCGATCGTGAATCTGGTGCGTCGCGGCAGCGTGCGCTGATCACCCGGCGCGACCCCAGCCCGTCCTGACAAGGCGGCCGGCGCCACCTCTGGCAACAGGGTGGCGTCATTTTTTTCATGCCGCGCTGCCGGCTCGCCCGCTACCGCCGGGCATGGCTTCACGGCATACTGTGAGAGCACTTTTTTCCGCATCATGCCCGACCAGCCTCCTCCCCTCTCCGCAGCACCGGCGGCGCCTCCCGTCCCGGCAAAACCCGATCCGGCAGACTCGCTTGATGCGGACACGGTCGGCGGCGCATCGAGACGCCGCCTGCTGATCTGGACGCTGATTCTGCTCAACGTCACGCTGGTGATCTTCCTGCTGAAGTGGGCCGATGCCTTCTTCATGCCTCTGGTGGCGGGCATCTTCCTCTCGTACACGCTCGGTCCCATCGTCGACTTCCTGCAGTTGCGCCTGCGCCTGCCGCGTGCGCTGGGCAGTGCGGTGGCCATTCTGGCCTTCATGGGCGTGATCGGCGGAATCGGCTATGCCGTTTGGTGGCAGGCGATCGACCTGGCCGAGTCCATGCCCGAATCGATCAACCGGGTCACGCGCAGCGTGCGCCAGGTGCAAGTCGACCGCAGCAGCTCGCTCTCCAAGCTGAACCAGGCGGCGCAGGCGGTGGACAACGCACTCAAGAGCGCATCGCCTGCCCCGCGCGGCTCGCAGTCGGCCGCGGCGCAGGCCGCGCCGGCGCCGGAGCGCGTCTCCTCGTTGCTGATGCAGCGCGCGTTGCGCGTGGTTGGCGGCATGGGTACGCTGGGTTCTGTGCTGCTGCTGGCCTATTTCCTGCTCACTGCCGGCGACAGCTTCCGGCGCAAGACCGTGCGCGTGGTCAGCAAGCGCTGGCAGCACAAGCGGGTGACGGTGGAGCTGCTGGATGACATCCACTCCTCGGTGCAGCAATACCTCGGCTCGCTGGTGATGGTCAACCTGCTGCTGGGCCTGCTGACCTACGTGACGCTGCTGGCCCAGGGCTTTCGCAATGCCGAGATCTGGGCCACGCTGGCCGGCATCCTGCACGTGATTCCCTACGTCGGCCCCCTGCTGACCGCCATCGGCGTGTTCATTGCCGGCGTGCAGCAATGGGGGGCCATCGTGCCGGCCGCGCTGGCGGCGGGCTCCACGCTGGTGGTGGCCGCACTGGTCGGATCGGTGGCCTATGCCTGGATCCTGGGACGCATTGCCAACATCAACCACTCCGCGCAGTTCATCGCGCTGCTGTTCTTTGGCTGGCTGTGGGGGGCGCTGGGGCTGTTGATCGCCATTCCGCTGGTGGTGGTGATCAAGGTGATTGCGGCCCGCGTGGATGCGCTGCACCCGGTGGCCGAGTTCCTGCGCGAGTAACGGAGGCGCCCCGGACAGGCTGGCGCGCGGGCACTGTGCGCAGCAGACCGGCTTTTACTTCTGGATCCAGGGCAGACCACGAAAACGCCAGCCACCCCGATGGCCGCGCTGTTGCGCACCATCCAGATCGCCCTCGAAACCTTCGAGCACGTTGTAGCAGCCCCCCAGCCCCAGCTCGGTAGCGCGCTGCGCGGCTCCGACGGAGCGGACACCGCTGCGGCAGATGAACAGCAGGCGCTGTCCGGGATGCTGCTGCGCAATCGCCAGTACCTGGGCATCAAAATCGGGATTGGGCACCATGCCGGGATAGATGCGCCAGCACAGGGGCACCGCTCCTGGCACCATGCCGACCCAGTCGCGCTCGGCGTCGGTGCGCACGTCCACCAGCACGCCCTGCCCCTGCTGCTGCCAGGTGTAGGCCTGTTCGGGTTCGATGTCGCCGGCGTATTGGGTGGGAGTGGTCTGCATGCGGGGGTCCTCGGGAATCATCCGAGTGTAGCCGGCGAAACCACCTCCCGCGTTTCGCCTCCGGACGTATCCACGATCAGTGCCGGGGCACCCGCATCGGGACGGGATGGCGCGGCGGCGGGGCGCGGTGCGGGCTGATGGCGCCGCTGCGGCAGCGACCCCTCGATGCGCGTGCCGCGTCCGGCCGCCGAAACAATGCGCAGGCTGCCCTGCATGGCCTCCAGCCGGTGCCGCATGCCGGACAGGCCGTAGCTGGCATTGGCCTTCTCGTTCACGTCGAAGCCGATGCCGTCATCCAGCACCTGCAGCAGCGCGTAGTCCTTCTTGTCGTGCAGCATCACGCGCACATGGCTGGCGCGTGCGTACTTGCTGATGTTGGTGAGCGCCTCCTGCATCACGCGGAACACCACCAGCTGCGCCTCGGGCGCCAGCTCCACCGGCTCGATGTCGGTTTCCACGCTGATCTCGGTGCGATCGGAAAATTCGCGCGCGTAGTTTTCCAGCGTGGCACGCAGGCCCAGGTGCGCCAGCGAGGACGGCTGCAGCTCCTCGATCAACTGGCGCTTGAAGGCCACGCCGGCGTTGAGCGACTCCACCAGATGCTGCAGGCGCTGGGCGATCTTCTCGTCGTCCACGCCAAGCTGCCCCAGACGCGACTTGATGCGCGCCGTATCGAGCTTGGCCGCCGTGAGCAGCGCGCCCATCTCGTCGTGCAGCTCCTGCGCCATGCGGCCGCGCTCGGCCTCCTGCACCTTCATCACATGCGTGGTCAGTTCGGACAGCTGGTGCGTGCGCTCGCGCACTTCGGTGTCGAGCTGGTCGCGCTCCTGCTGGATGGCCTGGCGACGCTCTTCCTGGATATGGTCGATGCGGCGCGACTGGCGCACCAGCAGGTAGAACGCGGCCGCACCCAGCAGGATCACCGCCAGCACCACCAGACGGGCCGCCAGCAGGTTGCGCTGCAGGGCCAGCCTGCTTTCCGCCAGGGCGCGGTCATTGGCCTGGCGCAGGCGCTCGATGCCGGTACGGGCGGTATCCATGTAGGTTTGTCCGGCATCGGTGTTGAAGGCGGTGAGCCAGTCCACGTCGCCGCTGGCACTCTGGCGCATGCGCACGGTCACCTCCATCTCGGCGATGCGGCGCGAGATGGGCCTGGAAATGCCGGCAAACTCGTTCAACTGCTGCTGTGAATCGACGTAGAAGCTGCGTGCCTTGTCCAGCGCCGGATCGATGCGCGAGACCGCCAACTGGTAGGGGCCGAGATAGCGCTTGTCGCCCGAAATCAGGTAGCCGCGCTGCAGGGTCTCGGCATCGATCACGGCGGTGCGCAGATTGTTCAGCGCGACCCGTTGCTGCTCCAGACGGTCCACCTGGTCGAGATGGTCACGCGAGTTCATGTAGCCGAACTCGTTCAGCAGCAGCACCAGAGCCACCACCAGCATGGCCCAGAACATGGCATGGGGCCGGGAAAAGTGGCGCAAGGCCTTGCCGAGGCGGGTTTCGGAGCGTGCTGCAGCTATCATGCAACCAATTGTGCATGGCCTGCGTGCGCTTTTCTTGTAGGAAACCGGCGCATCTTCACTCTCTGAAGCAAGCCCTGCATGCCGCCCATTCCCGAGTTGCCCCCTGCCCGACTGGCTGCAGCGTCATGTCGAAGTCATCAAATCGTGGCATAAATGACGGTTGGCTGACCTATCCTGGGGGTGATTGACATACGTCAAACGTTCCAAGCCGCAGATCAGGCCCAATGGCCCATGTTTGTAAACTGAATGGGAGAGTTCCATGGATGTGCTCATGCGCGAACTGTTTGCCACCGACATCGGCTTGCTGACCATTTTCACCATCGGCTTCATCGTGGTGATGGCTGCCTGGCTGTTCTTCTTCGTCCGCAAGAACGTGGCACGCGACGAGGCCGCACACGCCAAGGACACCCCGAAACTGCGCAACTGAGTGCAGCATTGAACGGATGGTTCTGGCGGCCCGGGTGCTCGCCGCACGGGGCTGGCTCGCTTATACTGGAGGCATGAAGGCCGGTTACCTGCCGTAACACGAAGGCAGCAGGGTCCGGCCGGATCAGTGCCCATACCCACTCCAAGAGGACCATCCCATGTTTCCCGAATACCGCGACCTGATTTCCCAGCTCAAGAGTGAAGACGCCCACTTCGAACGTCTGTTCGAAAAGCACAACGAGCTGGACCACCGCATCAAGAACATGGAAGCGCACATCGAGCACGCGACCCACGAAGAAATCGAGGTTCTGAAGAAGCAGAAGCTGATGATCAAGGACGAGCTCTACCAGATCCTGCGCAAGGCAGACGGCAAGGCCTGAGCCTGACCTACCCCCGTTCCATGCCCGCCCCGTGCGGGCATTGCTGTTTTCAGCCCTGGCGCAGCGTCAGGCAGGCCAGCGCGGCCAGCGGTGCGGTTTCGGCACGCAGCACATGACGCCCCAGCGACAGCGGCCGGAAACCCCGGGCCAGCGCCAGCGCTTCTTCCCCCGCACTCAGGCCGCCTTCGGGACCGGACAGCAGGTAGATGTCGTCCGGCAGGGCTTCCTGCATCAGCACCGCCAGCGGCTGGCTGCCTTCGCTCAGGGACAGTATCCAGCGTGCTGCCTTGCTGTCCGCGCCCTGCACGGCCTCGGCCAGCGTGCTGACGGGGTGCAGCTCGGGCACACGATTGCGCCCCGATTGCTCGCAGGCCGCCACGACCACCGCCTGCCAGTGTGCCTGCTTCTTTTCGGCACGCTCGCCCTTGAGGCGCAGCACGCTGCGCTCGGTCATCAGCGGACGGATGCTGGCCACGCCCAGTTCGGCAGCCTTTTCCACCAGCCAGTCCATGCGTTCGTTGGCCGGCACGCCGCTGAGCAGGTGCACGCGCGGGCCCGCATCTGCCTGCTCCACCTGCCGGGCACCGACGCGGACTTCCACTTCGCTGCGCCCCATGCGCGTGATGACGGCCTCGAAGCTGCCATCTGCATAGTCCGGACGCGCTTGCCCCGGCGGCAACTGGGCCGCCAGGCCCCCATGGAACAGCGTCAGCGCATCACCCGGCTGCATGCGCAGCACCTGCACATGGCGCGCCGCACCCGCGGGCAGGCTGAGCGTATCGCCTTCGGCCAGCGGGACAGGACAGTGGAAGCGCGGCATGGTCAGCAGTTTTCCTGGAGCAGGCGCATCACATGCGGCCAAAGGCATAGCCCGTCACATCCTGCGTGCCCTCGACATCGTCCACCAGCTTGAGCAGCGGCGCCAGCTCGCGGTAGCGGCGCGCGGTGCTGCGGATGTAGTGGATAAAGCGCGGCGCGTCGGCCAGGTATTTGTCCTTGCCGTCGCGCAGCGTCAGACGCGCGAAGATGCCGGCCACTTTCAGGTGGCGCTGCAGCGCCATCCATTCCACGGCGCGGTAGAAGGCACCGAAGTCGGCATGCCAGTCCTCGAAATCCATCAGGCCGGCCTTGCGCGCGCGCTCCCAGTAGCGGATGGTCACGTCCAGCACCAGGTCTTCTTCCCAGCTGATGAAGGCATCGCGCATCAGGCTGGCGATGTCGTAGGTAACGGGGCCGTAGACCGCATCCTGGAAGTCGAGCACGCCCAGGGGCGCACCGGGTGCATCCCCCAGCATCAGATTGCGCGGCATGAAGTCGCGGTGCACATAGACCTGCGGCGCAGCCAGGTTGCGCTGCACGATCAGGTCGAAGGCGGATTGCAGCACCTGCTGCTGCTCCGGCGTGAGCGGGTGCTGGCGGTGCTGCGCGATGTACCAGTCCGGGAACAGCTGCAGCTCGCGGCGCAGCAGCGCCTCGTCATAGGGCGGCAGCACCGCGGGGCGCGAGGCCTGCTGCCAGGGCAGCAGCACGTCCAGCGCACGCAGATAGAGCGGCTGCGCCGCCTCGGGGCGGGCCGGATCCAGCGCGCTCATCATGGTGGCATCGCCCAGATCGGTCAGCAGCATGAAGCCGTTGGCTTCGTCCCACTCCAGCACGCGCGGGGCGTGCAGGCCGGCCGCCTCCATCAGGCGCGCCACATGCACGAAAGGATGGCAGTTTTCCTTCTCCGGCGGGGCATCCATGATGATGCGCGCCGGCTGTCCCGCGGCGCCGAGAATGCGCAGGTAGCGGCGGAAGCTGGCGTCGGCACTGGCGATCTGCAGCGTCTGCGGCTGCAGGCCGTGGCGCGGTGCGAGCTGCGCCAGCCAGGCATCGAAAAGGGAAGCACGGACGGGATCCGCCCAGGTGACGGGCGAGGGAGAAGACGCGAGGGACATGGAGCGACAGGCAGGAAAGGAAACGGCCACGCCAACCCGGCCGGGCATGGCCTGAAACTGCCATTGTATGCAGCGATGCCGCCTGCGCGGGGTTTTGCAGCGCTTGTGCGGCGTTACAAGCCAGTACTCTGCAACATTTCGGCAAGGCCATTCGCTGCAATCTCCGGGTTTGACTGGCAAAATGGCAGGATTTGCAGGAGTCCGGAGCAATCCGGCCCTGGCAGGCTGAGGCGCCAGCATGGCCGCGCAGCCTTCCCCGTCACTACAGGAAACGCGTGGTTTTGCTTCAGCACTCGTCCCAGCCTTCCGGCATGGTTCTCCCGGCCCGCGGCCGCAGCCTGGCAGCGCGCCCGGCCGGCGGCCGGCGCACCCTCACGCCCGTGGCTGCCGGCGCCGTGCTGCTGTGTGCCAGTCTGGCCGCGGCCCCGGTGCAGGCCCAGCCCGACGCCGCCCTGCCCGGCACGCAGAGCGCCCCGCTGGCCCTGCAATCCAGCCCCTGGCTCGATGAAAAAGTGCCTGCGGCAGCGGCCGGACAAAACATCTCCATCATCCATGCCGACCGCATCGACGGCCAGGTGGATCTCGAACTCACCGCTACCGGAGATGCCGAACTGCGCCAGCCCGGCAGCGTGATCCGCAGCGACACGCTGCACTACCACCAGCCCAGCGATACCGTCACGGCCACCGGCAAGGTCTATATCAACCGAGAAGGCAACATCTACCGCGGCGACCGGCTGCAGTTGCAGATGGACTCGTTCCAGGGCAGCTTCGACAACGTCAGTTACTCCATCCTCCAGACCGGCGGTACCGGCACGGCCAGCAAGATCGAGTTTCTCGACGACAAGCACAGCGTGGCGCACGACGGCATCTACACCACCTGCCGCGCTGAGCCGCGCAAGGATGGCAAGTCCAACCCGGCCTGGTACGTGCGCGGCAAGCGCCTGATCATCGATGCCGAACAGGACGAAGGCTACGTGGAAAACGGCGCGCTGGTGTTCTACAACGTCCCCATCCTGCCCTTGCCGGGCGGCGTCGGCTTTCCGCTATCGGACAAGCGACGCTCCGGCCTGCTGCCGCCCACGCTCTCCTTCAGCAGCACCAGCGGCGTGGAGTACGCGCAACCGTATTACGTAGACATCGCGCCCAACCGCGACGCCACGCTGACGCCCACCATCATCAGCAAGCGCGGCATCGACCTGTACGGCCAGTTCCGCTACCTCGAGAACAGCTACAGCGGCCAGATCGATGCCAGCTACATGCCGAAGGACCGCCTGCGCGAGGACAGCGCCCGCTGGCGCTACCAGCTGGCGCACACCCAGGCGATTCCCACCACCAACTGGGGGAATTTCAACCTGAACCTGAACATGCGCCGCGTCAGCGACGACAACTACTGGCGCGATTTCCGCGACATGACCAGCAGCTATACCGACCTGACGGAGCGGGTGCTGCCCAGTACCGCCACGCTCAGCTGGGGCCTGGGCAACTGGTCGGCCTACGTCACGCACCAGCGCTGGCAGACGCTGCAGCAGCCCGATACCATCGTGCCGCCCTTCGACAAGCTGCCGCAGGCGCATGCGCGCTATGCCCGCAGCGACCTGAACGGCTTCGATCTGGCGCTGGATCTGGATGTGACGCGCTTCAAGTCGCGCCCGGAGTTGACCGGCTTTCCCAACGGCACGCGCAGCTATGCCGTTGGCCAGCTGAGCTACCCCTGGATCCGCCCCTGGGGCTACGTGACACCCACGCTGCAGCTGCACGCCACACAGTACAACACCGACGCCCCCATGGCCAACAGCGCCACCAGTGCGAGCCGCGTGCTGCCGACCTTCACGGTGGACAGCGGCCTGACCTTCGAACGCAACACCACGCTGTTCGACCGCAAGGTGCAGCAGACGCTGGAACCGCGCCTGTTCTATGCCTATACGCCGTACAAGGACCAGGGTTTCCTGCCGGTGTACGACAGCTCGCTCAAGGATTTCAATCTCGCCAGCATCTTCAGCGCCAACCCGTTCTCGGGCGACGACCGCATCGCCGATGCGCAGGCGGTCACGGCCGGCCTGACCAGCCGCCTGTACGACGCCGACAACGGCGCCGAACTGGCCCGCTTCACGGTGGCCGGACGCAAGCAGTTCAAGACACGCCAGGTCACGCTCAACGCGGCGGACCAGCCGAACGAATTCTCCTTCAGCAACCTGCTGTTCGACGGCAACATCCAGTGGAACCCCAGGTGGAATGCGCGCGCCAGCGTGCAGTGGGACCCGGAAAGCCGGCGCAGCATCCGCAGCGTGGTCGGTGCCAGCTATTCGCCCGGTCCGTACCGCACCATCTCGGCCAACTATCGCCTGCAGCGCGGCGTATCCGAGCAGGTGGATGTGGGCTGGCAATGGCCGCTGAACGACCTGTGGGGTGACAAGGGCGAAGACCGCGGCCCCGGCCTGGGCCAGGGTCCTGGCCGCTGGTACTCGGTCGGCCGCGTCTACTACTCGCTGCCCGACAGGCGCGTGGTGGACTCGATTCTCGGCCTCGAATACGATGCCTGCTGCTGGATCGGCCGCATCGCCCTGCGCCGCCAGCAGACACAGGCAACGCCGGTGGTCAAGATGGACAACAAGATCATGTTCCAGCTCGAATTCGTCGGCCTGTCGCGCATCGGCTCCAGCCCGATCCGCACTTTCCGCGAGAATGTTCCCAATTACATGCTGCTGCGCGACCGCACGCTGGAGCGCAGCCGCTTTACCGAATACAACTGAAAGGTGATGGCACGATGAAATCCACCCTGAAGCAATCCCGCTCCGGCTCTCTGGCTCTCGCCCTGCTGCTCGGCCTGTCGGCCGCCGCGCTGCCTGCACAGGCCCAGACGGCCGGCAAGAAGGCCCGCGCCGCCAAGGCTGCAGCCACACAGAATGCGCCGGCCAGCTCCAGCCGCAGCGGCGACTACATTGTCGCCATCGTCAACAGCGAGCCGGTCACCAACCACGAAGTCAACCGCCGCGCCGGCATGCTGGCCCAGCAATTGCGCGCCAACAAGGTGGCGGTGCCCGACCGTGCCACCCTGCTGCGCCGCGCCCTGAATGACGAGATCCTGCAGAAGGCCGCCACCTTCTCCGCCCGCAACAGCGGCATGACCGTGGGCGACGAGGAACTGCGCCAGATCGAGGCCAACCTGGCCCGCGACCGCAAGATGAGCGTGGACGAGTTCCGCAAGCGCATCATCGCCGAGCGCGGCATCACCGCCAGCCAGTACCGCCAGAGCCTGCTCGACCAGATCCTGCTCGAGCGCGTGCGCGACGCCCGCATCAACGCCGAAGTGGCCCGCATCAGCGACGTCGAGGCCCTGCAGCTGCTGCGCGACGAGCAGCGCAAGACCGGTGCCACGCTCATGGCCGAGCAAAGCCATGCCCGCCACATCCTGCTGCGCCCGGCACCAAACCTGAGCGAACAGCAGGCGCTGGCCCGCCTGGCGGCGGTGCGCGCCAGCATCGCCTCCGGCAAGACCGACTTCGCCAGCGCCGCGCGCGAGCTCTCGCAGGACGGCAGCGCCAGCGCCGGCGGCGACCTGGGCTGGGCGCCGGCCGGCCAGTTCGTGCCCGAGTTCGAGCAGCAGCTCGACCGCCTCAAGCCCGGCCAGATGAGCCAGCCCTTCATGTCGCGCTTCGGTGCGCATCTGGTGCAGCTGATCGAACGCCGTACCGAACCCATGAACGAAGCCCAGCAGATCGCCGTGGCCCGCGCCGCGCTGCGTGAGCGCAAGGCCGCCCAGGCCCTGCAGCAGTGGGAAAACGAGATCCGCAACCGCGCCTATATCGAAATGCGCGCGGAGCCGCGTTGAGCACGCCGCGCCGCACTCCGTCCCGCCCGCCGCAGGGCGTGCGCAAGCCGCGCGCGGTGGCCGGTGGTGGCGGCCATGTGGCACGCAAGCGTTTCGGCCAGAACTTTCTGCAGGACCAGGGCATCATCGACGGCATCGTGCGGGCCATCGACCCGCAGCCGGACGAGCGCCTGGTCGAGATCGGCCCCGGCCTGGCAGCGCTGACGCAGCCACTGGTCGAGCGTACCGGCCGCATGACGGTGATCGAGCTGGACCGCGATCTGGCGGCGCGCCTGCGCCTGCATCCGCAACTCGACGTGATCGAATCCGACGTGCTCAAGGTGGATTTCACCCTGCTTGCGGCGGAGCGCGACTGGCCGAAACTGCGCATCGTCGGCAACCTGCCCTACAACATTTCCACCCCCATCCTGTTCCACCTGCTGGACCATGTGGACGTGGTGCAGGACCAGCACTTCATGCTGCAGAAGGAGGTGATCGACCGCATGGTGGCCACGCCCGCCCACGGTGATTACAGCCGCCTGAGCGTGATGCTGCAATGGCGCTACGCCATGGAGCAGGTGCTGTTCGTGCCGCCCGAAAGTTTCGATCCGCCCCCCAAAGTGAACAGCGCCGTGGTGCGCATGGTGCCGCTGGCCGCGCCGCCGGAGCTGGATGTGCCCCGGTTTGGCTCGCTGGTGCAATCGGCCTTCAGCCAGCGCCGCAAGCTGCTGCGCCATACGCTGGGGCACTGGCTGGAAGACAAGAAATTTTCCGGTGAATTCGACCTGCAGCGCCGGGCCGAGGAAGTACCGGTGGAAGAGTATGTGCTGCTGGCGCAGCACGCCTCGCTGCGCGATTGACTGAACGTACACGCCAGCGTTCACGCCCCAGGGCTTTGGTTGCAGCTTTCGCTGCCGTCCTCACCGATCAGAGCATATGCTGCAGGAATGCCTGCGCGCGCGGATGCTGCGGGCTGGCAAAGAAATCCTGCGCCGGCCGGTCTTCCACGATCACGCCCTGGTCCATGAACAGCACGCGGTGCGCCACTTCGCGCGCAAACGCCATCTCGTGCGTCACCACCAGCATGGTCATGTGCTCGGCCGCCAGTTGGCGCACGGTGCGCAGCACCTCGCCGGTCAGCTCCGGATCGAGCGCGCTGGTAGGTTCGTCGAACAGCATGATTTCCGGCTCCATGGCCAGCGCGCGGGCAATCGCCACGCGCTGCTTCTGGCCGCCGGAAAGGCGCCCGGGATAGGCATCGCGCTTGTCCTGCAGGCCGACCTTGCGCAGCAGTTCCTCGGCCTTGGGCACGATCTGCGCACTGCTTGTGCCCTTCACCGTCATCGGCGCCTCGATCAGGTTCTCCAGCACCGTCATGTGCGGGAACAGGTTGAAGTGCTGAAACACCATGCCGGTGCGCGCGCACAGGCGGCGCACCGAACGCTCGTCGGCATAGCGCGCATGGCCGGCGGCATCGTTCTGCACCAGGGTTTCGCCGGCGATCTCGATACCGCCGCGCTCGATGGTTTCCAGATGGTTGATGCAGCGCAGCAGCGTGGACTTGCCCGAACCGGAGGAGCCGAGGATGGCGATCACCTCGCCCGGCGCCACCTGCAGCGACACGCCGCGCAGCACGGCATTGCTGCCGAAGCGCTTGTGCACCTCGTGCAGGCGCAGGGCGGGTGCGGGATTACTGGTCCTGTCGGGCATAGTGTCGCTCCATGCGCTGGAACACCCAGGTGAGCACCAGTGTCATGATCAGGTAGAAGGCCGCCGCCACGAGGAAGGGGGTGACGGTGAATTCGCGCTGCACGATGTTGCGCGCGGCACGCAGCAAATCATTCAGGGCCAGCACGTAGATCAGCGCCGTGTCCTTGACCAGCGTGATGGTCTCGTTGCTCATGGGCGGCAGGATGTGGCGCACCATCTGCGGCAGCACGATGCGGCGCATGGTCTGACTGTAGCTCATGCCGAGCGACTTGGCCGCCTCGTACTGGCCCTTGTCCACGCTCTGGATGCCGGCGCGGAATATCTCTGCGAAATAGGCCGCGAAGTTGAGCGAAAACGCCACCACCGCCGACGGAAAATCGGGCAGCCTGATGCCGATCACCGGCACGAAGGGCAGCGCAAAGTAGATGAACAGCAGCTGCAGCATCAGCGGCGTGCCGCGCATCAGCCAGATGTAGCCGCTCACGGCCTGCCGTACCGCCGCCCAGCGCGACAGGCGCAGCAGCGCCAGCGCCAGCCCGAGCGGGATGGACAGCAGCAGCGTGATGAAGAACAGTTTGAGCGTGGTGCCGGCCCCTTCCATCAGGGGGGGCAGCATCGCGATGAGGGAATCCATGGGGTGCTATTGGGCAGGGAAGCGGGCAATGAACCCGGCAACCTGAAATGATAGCCTGATTCGCGCCTGCGGAGTTTGATTTTCCGCCGGTTCCGGTCATCGCTGCGCGGCCTTCCCTATCGGGAACACATGCAGCACTCCCATTCTCCCAAGCGAGTATGCCGGCCGGCATAGCCACCGGAAAACCGGTCGATATACTCAATCAGTGTGTGGAGAATTTCACGCGAGAGCACACGGTTCCAGCATTCAGACCACCAGAGATTGGAGACACCATTCATGTCGCAGCCCAGTATGCGCGATCGCATGATTGCATGCGCTGCCCAGGTTGTGGCGCGTAGGGGCGTGCCGGGCACTTCCTTCGCGGAGGTGCTGCTGCTGACCGGAGCCTCCCGCGGCTCCATTTACCACCATTTTCCCGGCGGCAAGCAGGAACTGATCGAGGCGGCGCTGGACTGGTTCGCCGACCAGCTCGAGAACGCCCTGAACGAGCTGCGCGCCAGTACGCCGGCGGCCATGCTGGAGCAACTGGTCCTGCTCTGGCGCAACAAGCTGCTGAGCAACGATTGCGAGGCCGGCTGCGCCATTGCCGCCGCGGTGCTTTCGAATGCCGGCATGCAGTTGGACGAAGTCAACCGCCTCGCCTTTGCCCGCCTGCACGCGGCCGTGGTACGAGCCATGAAACGCTCGGGCATGGCTGCGCCGGAGGAGTTCGTCATGCTGTTCCTGTCCACCGTGCAGGGTGCCATCGTGCTGTGCCGGGCGGAAATGCGGATCGATCCGTACGACATCGCCATGGCGCAACTGCAGCGCCTGTTTGCGCTCGATTCCGCCAGCGCCGCTACGGCCACGCGTTGATGGCAGGCGGCCTCCTTCCTGCAGAGGCCGCCGTGCTTCCCCTTTATTTCTTGGCTTCCTCGAACCACTTGGCGTAGATCTTCTGCGCCGTGCCGTCGGTCTTCATCGCGTCGAGCGCATTGTCCAGCTTGGCCAGCAGCTCGGTGTCTTCCTTGCGCAGGCCCACGCCGTAGTCCTCGCTGCCGAAGTTCTCTTCCAGCACCCGGTATTCGCCCGGCTTCTTGCTGGTGTAGTAGCGGCCCACCACCTCGTCCGCCACCACGGCATCGAGGCGCCCGGTGTTCAGGTCCATCAGCGCGGCGACGTTGTCACCGAACTTCTTGATTTCCTTCATCGACTTGGCCAGATCGGCTTCCTTGGCCACGGCATCGACGGCGCTGCTGCCATCCTGCACACCCACCACCTTGCCGGACAGGTCCGCCTTGGCCTGCACCGGCGACTTGGCGGTCACGATGATGATCTGGTGGTTCTGCATGTAGGGCTTGGTGAAGGCGACGTTCTTCTTGCGCTCTTCGGTGATGGTCATGCCGTTCCACAGCATGTCCACGCGCTTGCCGTTGAGTTCGGCCTCCTTGGCGCTCCAGTCAATCGGCTTGAATTCCATCTCGATGCCCAGGCGCTTGCCGGCCTCGCGTGCCATGTCGATGTCGTAGCCGACCAGCTCGCCCTTCTCGTCACGGAAGCCCATGGGCGGGAAGTTGTCGTCCAGGCCCACCACCACCTTGGTGTAGCTGGCAGCGGCGGCGGCGCCGGCACTGGCAGCAGCGCTGGCGGCCTGCTCGGGCGCGGACTTGCTGCAGCCCCACAGCAGGGCGGAAGCGGCGATCAGGGAAAGGGCGGTGCGGGTTGCGAAAGTACGTCGTTGCATGTTACGGCTCGTTGCAGGTAAAGATAGGTCGATGATAACGCGCCCAGCACAGCAGTTCTGCCCCGGAGTGACCGGGGCCGGCGCAAGCGCAAGAAAAAAGGACAGGCGCAGACATTGTCCGCCCTGCCCTTTTCTGGATCTGCCGCAGCGCCCCACGAGGCGCGGCAGGCAGCGGATGCCGGAAGCCTTGCTACACTCCCGGATTCCAGCCGGATCAGCCGCGCTTCATCGTGCCGGTTTCCTCGAACTGCTGGTGCCAGGACAGCGCCTCGGTCAGGATGTGCGGCGTGTGCTTGCCGGGCGACTCGCGCAGGGCGCGCTCGTAGTAGTCGGTGAGCTGGTCCTTGAAGCTCGGATGCGCGCACTTCTCGATCACCAGTTTGGCGCGCGCCTTGGGCGCCAGGCCGCGCAGGTCGGCCAGGCCCTGCTCCGTCACCAGCACCTGCACGTCGTGCTCGGTGTGGTCCACGTGGCTTACCATGGGCACGATGCAGGAGATGTTGCCGCCCTTGGCAGTGGACGGCGTCATGAACACCGAGATGTAGGCGTTGCGCGCAAAGTCGCCGGAACCGCCGATGCCGTTCATGATGCGCGTGCCCATGATGTGCGTGGAGTTCACGTTGCCGTAGATGTCGGCCTCGATCATGCCGTTCATGGCCAGAATGCCCAGGCGGCGGATCAGCTCGGGGTGGTTGGAAATTTCCTGCGGGCGCAGCAGGATGCGGCTGCGCAGGGCCTCGATGTTTTCCTCGAAATACTTCAGGCCGTTCTCGCTCAGGCTGATGGCCGTGGCGGACGCGTGGCGCAGCTTGCCGGAGGCGATCATGTCCAGCATGCCGTCCTGCAGCACTTCGGTGTAGGCCGTCATGTTGTTGAACGGGCCCTTGTTCAGGCCTGCCAGCACGGCGTTGGCGATGTTGCCCACGCCGGATTGCAGCGGCAGCAGGCTGGAGGGCAGGCGGCCCAGCTTCACCTCGTGCTGGAAGAACTCCAGCAGGTGGGCAGCGATCTGCTCGGATTCGGCATCGGGCGCGCTGAAGGCGGTGTTGCGGTCGCTGTGGTCGGTTTCCACCACCGCCACCACCTTGGCCGGATCCACGCGCAGATAGGGCGTGCCGATGCGGTTGTCGCTGTGCGTCATCGGGATCGGCAGGCGATGCGGCGGCACCTGGGTGCCGTAGTAGATGTCGTGCATGCCCTGCAGCGCCATGCTCTGGCGGCTGTTGACTTCCAGGATGATCTTGTCGGCCTGGTCCAGCCAGGTCTTGTTGTTGCCGATGGAGGTGGAGGGCACCAGCGAGCCGTCTTCGAGCACGGCCGTCACTTCGACCACGGCCACGTTCAGCTTGCCATAGAAGCCGAACCACACGTACTGCGCCACGTGCGACAGGTGGATGTCGGCGTACTGCATGGTGCCTTCGTTGATCTTGGTACGGCAGATCGGGTCGGACTGGTAGGGCAGGCGCATCTCGATGCCGTTGACCTTGGCCAGCGCGCCGTCCAGTTCGGGCGCGGTGGAGGCACCGGTCCAGACGCCGACGCGGAAGTTTTCGCCGCGGGCATGGGCCGCCTCGATGCGCTTGGCCAGCTCGATCGGCACCAGCTTGGGTGCGCCGGAGCCGGTGAAGCCGCTCATGCCGATGTTGTCGCCGGGCATGATGTGGGCAGCGGCCTGCTCGGCGCTCATGATTTTCTGACGGAAGGCGGGATGGAGTACGCGGGATTCGGTAGACATGGAAGACCTGAATGGGAGAGAAAACAGCCATGCATCCTCCCGTCCATGTGATACCGAAACTGGGAAGGATGCGCACGCAAGGCGGCAAGGTGATCAACCGCCGTGCCCGGCCCCGCGCTGTGCACGCAGGAGCGACAGGACACGGATCAGTACCGCCATGACGCTAACCCCTGAACCGGGTAAGTTCAGGGTAAACCCTAGATTTTGCGCTATTCTACAAACAGTTTCACGACAAAAGGAAGCCAAATCCCGTCGTTTTCAGGGATAAATGTCCCGGATGCGACAATTAAACGTCATGCTGCATTGCAGCATGACGCCTGCCACCCATGCGTATCAGATGCGCATGGGCATCACGACGTACTTGAACTGCTCGTTCTCGGGGATGGTGACCAGCGCGGAGCTGTTGCTGTCCTGCAGGGCCACGCTGACCATGTCCTGGCCCATGTTGCCCAGGGCATCCATCAGGTAGGTGACGTTGAAGCCGATCTCGATCGGATCGCCGCTGTAGTCGATGTCGAGCTCGTCCACGGCCTCTTCCTGCTCGGCGTTGTTGCAGGCCACACGCAGGGTGTTGGCATCGAAGTTGAGGCGCACGCCCTTGAACTTCTCGCTGGTCAGGATGGCGGTACGCTGCAGCGCCGCCAGCAGCGGCGCGCGGCCCAGCGTGACCTGGTTGCGGTGGTCCTTGGGGATGACGCGGTTGTAGTCGGGGAATTTGCCCTCGACCAGCTTGGTGACGAATTCCATGCCGCCAAAGCCGAACTTGGCCTGGTTGTTGGCGAACTGCATCTCGATGGCGCCTTCGGCGTCGGACAGCAGGCGTTGCAGCTCGAGCACGGTCTTGCGCGGCAGGATCACTTCCTGCTTGGGCACCTCCACATCCAGCGTGGCGCTGGTGAAGGCCAGGCGGTGGCCGTCGGTGGCGACCAGGCTGAGCTTCTTGCCTTCGGCCACGAACAGGATGCCGTTGAGGTAGTAGCGGATGTCATGCACGGCCATGGCGAAAGACACCTGCGACAGCAGCTGCTTGAGCACCTTCTGCGGCACGCTGAAGGAGGGACCGAAGCTGGCCGCTTCCTGCACCAGCGGGAAGTCTTCGGCCGGCAGGGTCTGCAGCGTGAACTTGCTCTTGCCGCCTTTCAGGATCAGGCGGTTCTGGCTGGATTCGAGGCTGACGATCTGGTCGGCCGGCATGGTGCGCAGGATGTCGATCAGCTTGCGCGCGCCGACCGTGGTGCTGAAGTCGCCGTCATCGCCGCCAAGCTGGGCGGTGGTGCGGATCTGGATTTCCAGATCGCTGGTGATGAGCTGGATCATCTCGCCATGCTTGCGCAGCAGCACGTTGGCCAGGATCGGCAGCGTGTGGCGGCGTTCGACGATGCCGGCCACCGATTGCAGGGCAGTGAGGACCTGGGCCTGGGGTGCTTTCAAGACTTGCATGGTGTTGGGATGTCTCTGTGTGTCAATGGACGGATGCGGCGCCGCATGCGAAAAACCGGTGCACCTTCTGCGGGCACAGGCCGGCAAATGTGCCTGTTATTGTAGTGTAGGCTTGCGCGCTCCACGCCTGACCGGACGCAAGCCGGCGCAATGGCAGGGAAAACCAGCGCCGTCAGGCGCCGATGGTGGCAGTCTCCGCCGGCTGCGTGCGCAGGGGCGCCTGTTCCAGCGGCACCGGCGCCAGCAGCGGGCTGCCGCCCAGCGCCTGGTACAGCGTGACCAGGTTCACCAGCCGCGCCAGTTGCACGTCCTGCAGCGCCAGCGCGGCGCTGCGGCGCGTTTCCTGCGCATCCAGCCAGAACTTGAGCGGCACGGCGCCGGCGCGGTAGCGTACTTCCATCAGCTGCTCGGCCCGTTCGGCCTGGGCCAGCGCCTGCTGCAGCTGCGCGGCCTGCTGCTGCAGGTTGGTGCGGCCGGACAGGGCATTCTCCACGTCGGCAAAGGCCTGGTACAGCGTCTGGCGGAAGCCGAGCACGGCCTGCTCGTAGCTGTTCTGCGCAATGGACGTATTGCGCTGCATCTCGCCTGCCTTCAGGAACGGCAGGATCAGGCCGGCGCCCAGTGTGCCGACCGGATTGCTCAGCAGTTGCGACAGCGCATTGCTGCTGCCGCCCAGGCTGCCGGTGAGGCTGAGCGTGGGGTAGTAGCTCTTGCGCACGGCATCGACGTTGGCCAGCGAGGAACGCAGGCGCAGTTCGGCCGCCTGCAGGTCGGGGCGGCGGCCGAGCAGCTCGGCCGGCACACCGGCCGGAACCACGGGCAGGTGCGCCAGATTGGGCAGGCGCGGCTTGCCGGCCTCGGGCGGCAGCTGGCCCGGCGGCTGGTCGAACAGGATGGCCAGGGCATTGCGCAACTCGGTGCCCTGCTGCTCCAGCTGGTGGATGGCAGCCTGCTGGCTGGCCTGCGACTGGCGTGCCTGCGCCAGATCCAGCCCCGAGATGGCGCCCGCGCGGTATTGCACTTCGGCCAGCTGCAGCGTCTTGCCGGCACGCGCCAGGCTCTGGCGCTGGCTGGCCAGCTTGTTCTCGTTCACGGCGAGCTGCCACCAGGTCCTGGCAACTGTGGCGACCAGCGCATGGGCTGCCGCCTGGCGGTCCTGCTCGGTGGCAACGGCTTCCCAGTCGGCCATGCGCTGCTGCGTGGCGAGCTTGCCCCACAGATCGGCCTCCCAGCTTACGCCCAGGCTGGCGCTGTAGTTGCGGTTGGTGCCGCCATCGCCATCCAGCGGGCGGCTGGCATTGGTGTTGACACTGGCACTGGGCGTGGGCAGGCGGTTGTCGGCGGCATTGCCGGCCTGCAGCTGGGCATTGCGCACCTTGTACGCCGCCTGTGCCAGGTTGGCATTGCGCTGCAATGCCAGTTCGACCAGACGGTCCAGCTGCGGATCGCCGAAGGCCTGCCACCAGCGGTCCGGCAAGGCCTGGCCTGGGGTGGCGCCGCGGGCGTGCTGCCACTGCGCCGGCACCTGCACTGCCGGAGTGGGCGTTGCGGTGCTGGCACAGCCGGCCAGGACGCCGGCTGCAGCGAGGGCCGCCAGGCCACGCTGCAGTGCCGGACGGAAAACGGGAACAGGACGAAGGGAAGCCATGCGAGTGCTCATTGTCGGGTCAGGGCATCCACCGGATCGAGCTGGGCCGCGCGCTTGGCCGGCAGATAGCCGAACAGCACGCCGATCAGGGTGGAACAGGAGAAGGCAGCGATGATGGAAGCCACCGAGAACACCATGCTGAAGTTGCCGCCGCTGAGATAGTCGAACGCCCAGCCGATCAGCAGCGCCAGCGCAATGCCCAGCACGCCGCCGATCAGGCAGACCAGCACCGCCTCGATCAGGAACTGCTTGAGGATATCGCCCTGGCGCGCTCCCACGGCCATGCGCACGCCGATTTCCTGCGTGCGCTCGGTGACCGACACCAGCATGATGTTCATCACCCCGATGCCGCCCACCACCAGCGAGATCAGCGCAATGGCGGACACCAGCAGCGTCATGGTGGCCGTGGTCTTTTCCACGGTCTGCCGAATGCTGTCGGAGTTCATGGTGAAGAAGTCCTGCTTGCCGTGGCGCTGCGTCAGCATCTGCGTGATGCCGGATTCGGCCGCCGTGCTGTCGGCGTCGTCGCGTACGCGCACCGTGATGGAACGCAGGTGGCTGGTACCCATCAGCCGGCCCATCACCGTGGTGTAGGGCAGCCAGACGTTCAGCGCATCGGGGTTGCCGAAGGGGCTCTCCTTCTTCTCCGTCACGCCGATCACGCGCACTGGCACGGTGCCGATCAGCAGCACCTTGCCCACGGCATGCTCGCCCGGCTGGAAGAAGGCCTCGTAGGTATTGGAATCGATCACCGCATCCTGGGTCTGGCGCCGGACACTGTCCTCGTCAAACAGCGCGCCATCAGCCACCGTGTAGCCGCGCACGCGGAAGAACTGCTCGCCCACGCCATTGATGGTGGCCGTCTTGTCGAGGTTGCCGCGCCGCAGCGTGCGCGTGGTGCTGACGTTGGGCGAGACGCTGTCGACATAGCGCAGCCGCAGCATGGCCTGCGCATCGGAAGGCACCAGGGTGCGAATGCGGCCGGAGGTGCGGTCCCCAAAGCCGGAGCCCGGCATGATGTCGATGGTGTTGGTGCCCATGCCGCTGATGTCGCTGAGGATCTTCTGGCGCGAGCCCTCGCCCAGCGCCACCACCGAGACCACCGAGGCAATGCCGATGATGATGCCGAGCATGGTGAGCAGCGTGCGCATCTTGTGGCCGATCATGGCGCGCACGGCCATCTGCGCCGCCTCGCCGAAGCGGCCCCAAGCGGCGGCCCAGCTGTTCTTCTGCTGCGGCACGTCGGAGTCGTCCTTGACGGCCAGCTCGGTATTGGCGCCGGGATTGAGCCGGTCGGAGACGATGCGCCCGTCGCTGAGCTCGACGATGCGCTGGGCGTGTGCCGCCACGCTCGCGTCGTGCGTGACCAGGATGACGGTATGGCCGTCGGCGTGCAGTTCCTTGAGGATGTTCATCACCTCGTGGCCACTGGCCTGGTCGAGCGCGCCGGTGGGCTCGTCGGCCAGGATCACATCGCCGCCATTCATCAGCGCGCGCGCGATGGAGACGCGCTGCTGCTGGCCGCCGGAGAGCTGGCCCGGCTTGTTGCCCAGGCGTTCGGCCAGGCCGAGCCGGGTCAGCAGGCGGCGCGCGCGTTCGTGGCGTTCCGCAGGAGGCACGCCGGCGTAGATGGCAGGAATCTCCACGTTGCCGACGGCGTGCAGGTCGCCCATCAGATGGTAGCGCTGGAAGATGAAGCCGAAGTGCTCGCGCCGCAGGCGCGCCAGCTCGTCCGGATCCATGCGGCCGGTTTCCCGGCCCTCGACCTGGTAACTGCCGCGCGTGGGCCGGTCCAGACAGCCGAGGATGTTCATCAGCGTGGACTTGCCCGAACCGGAAGCGCCGATGATGGCCACCATCTCGCCGGCATGGATGTCGAGGTTCACGTCCTGCAGCACGGCGACCACATCGTCGCCGGCCGGGTATTCGCGCACCACATTGCGCACGCGCATGAGCGGCTCTCCCGACCGGACGGGAGGCGGCACTGGCGCACCCTCGACGCCCTGGGCCACGGTCGGCTCCACGTCGCGCGTCAGCAGCGGATGGCCTTCCAGGGCCTCCGGGGAGGCGGTTTGCAATGCGTCGCCCGGCGCCATCATCAGAACATCCTCGGGCCGCGCAGCTGGCCGCTGGCCTTGCCGCCGCTGGCATCACCCACCACCACCTGCTCGCCCTCCTTCAGGCCCGAAACCACCTCGGCCTGCACGCGGTTGTTCAGGCCGATCTTCACCTGGCGCTCCTGCACGGTCTGCGCGCCCTTGGCGCCGGTGGCCACACGCACCGTATACGTGCGCTCCTGGCCCTTGACGCGCTTGCCCAGCGCGCCGGCCGGGATCGCCAGCACGTTCTTCGCCTGCTGCAGCACGATGGTGACCTGTGCCGTCATCTGGATGCGCAGCTTGCCGTCGGCGTTGGGGGCATCGAGCAGGCCGTTGTAGTACACGGCATTGCTGCTGGTGCTCGCCGTGGCCTTGCCCTCGTAGCTGGTCATGTCGATCGGGCCGGGCTCGACGCTGCGCAGCGTGGCCGGGTAGTTGCGGTCCGGCTCGCCGAGAATGGTGAAGTAGGCGCTCATGCCGGGCTTGACGCGCGGCACGTCGGCCTCGGAAATCTGCGCCTGGATGGTCATGGTGTCGAGCTGGGCCACCTTGACGATGGTGGGCGCCGTCTGGTTGGCGTTCACCGTCTGGCCTTCTTCGGTGACGATGGCCACCACCGTGCCCGTGGTAGGCGAAGTGATGCGGGTGTAGCCGACGTTGGCCTGGGCCGTCTGTGCGCGCACCGCATACTGGGCGATCTGGGCATCGGCCGCCTTCAGGTCGGCCTGGGCCACGGCGAGGGTCTGCTGGGCCGCCTGGTAGTCGGCCTTGCTGGCAGCGTCGCGCTCGTACATGTACTTCTGGCGCGTGAACTCGGCACGCGCCTTCACCAGCGCCGCCTCGCGTGCACCGCGCTGGGCCCGCGCCGACGTGAGTGCCGCCTGGGCATCCTTCAGGTTGTTCTGCTGCGTGGTGGCGTCGATATCGGCAATATGCTGCCCCACCTGCACCACGTCACCGAGCTTGACGTGCAGTTTCTTGACCTGGCCGGACGCCTGCGAACCCACGTTCACCAGACGGGCCGCCTGGATGGTGCCGGAGGCGAGTACCGCATCCTCGATGTCGCCGCGCTCCACCGGCGCGGTGATGAGCGGGGGCGCCGGCGGCTTGGCAAACCATTGCGCATAAACAAGCCAGCCTGCCAGTGCCAGCAGCACCAGTGCCAGCACCGTCCACCAGGGATGAGCCTTGATTTTTTTCCACATGTTGTCGTGCGTGTGTTGTTCGAATCGGATGAGGCAGCCACAGTTGCTGCGGGAGCGCGGCGCATGCATGCGCCTCCATGGCTGACCCGTACCATGCCAGGAAGTTCCCCGCCAGCCTGCGCCGGAGCACCTGCGGCCTGCCTGCTGCATTGTTGCACGCGGCACGGGCGCAGCGCCATTTTCCGGGGAATGTCGTCAGCGATTGTGCCGCCTGCACCGCTTCGATACGCGCTGATACAGGATGTTGCGTTACGCGCGGTACACTTTGGCATTTGCAGGCGACACTGCCTGCTACCGCCGATCTGTCTCAAACGCCACCCATGTCCGTCGAAACGCCGGCCCAGAGCCGCACCAGCTTTGAATTCAAGAGCGCCTTCCTGTCCGTGGTGGCCCTCGCCCTCAAGACCGCCGATACCGGCGCGCTCGCTTCCGACCTGGCCGCCCAGCTGGCCAACGACCCCGACTTCTTCGACAACGATGCCCTGCTGATCGATCTGGCTACCGTGCGCGAGAGCGATGCGGAAATCGATTTCGCGGCCATCGTGGCGCTGCTGCGCCAGTACCGCACGCTGCCAGTGGCGGTGCGCGGCGGCAGCGAGCAGCAGATGGCGGCGGCGCTGGCGGCCGGCCTGGCGGCGGCGCCCGAGGAACTGCCAGTGCGCGCGGCGGCCCCGGTGGCGGCCGCGCCCGCCCCCGAGGTGCGCGAAGTGGTGCGCGAGGTGGAAGTGGTGCGTGAAATACCTGCCCCCGCTCCCGGCACCATCGTCATCGACAAGCCGCTGCGCTCGGGCCAGCAGGTGTACGCGCGTGGCGGCGACCTGGTGGTGATGGCCGTGGTCAGCTTTGGCGCGGAAGTGATCGCCGATGGCAACATCCACGTCTATGCCCCGCTGCGCGGCCGCGCCATTGCCGGCGCCCGCGGCAACACCGAGGCCCGCATTTTCAGCACCTGCCTGGAGCCGCAACTGGTCTCCATCGCGGGCATCTACCGCACCACCGAAACCGAACTGCCCGCCGATGTGGCCGGCAAACCGGCGCAGGTGCGGCTCGACGGCGAAAAACTGCTGATCGAGCCCCTGAACTGACACCCTGTACCAACCAAATACGTATTCAACCAGAGGAAACTGCAAACATGGCCAAAATCGTCGTCGTGACTTCCGGCAAGGGTGGCGTGGGCAAGACCACCACCAGTGCCAGCTTCGCTGCCGGCCTCGCCCTGCGCGGGCACAAGACTGCCGTGATCGACTTCGACGTCGGTCTGCGCAACCTGGACCTGATCATGGGCTGCGAACGCCGCGTGGTGTACGACCTGATCAACGTGATCCAGGGCGAAGCCAACCTGACGCAGGCGCTGATCAAGGACAAGCAGTGCGACAACCTGTACGTGCTGGCCGCCAGCCAGACGCGCGACAAGGATGCGCTCAAGCTCGAGGGCGTGGAGAAGGTGCTGAAGGACCTGGACGGCATGGGCTTCGAGTACATCGTGTGCGACTCTCCCGCCGGCATTGAGGGTGGCGCCATGATGGCCATGCACTTTGCCGACGAGGCGCTGGTGGTGACCAACCCCGAAGTCTCCTCGGTGCGCGACTCCGACCGCATCCTGGGCATGCTGGGCAGCAAGACGCGCCGCGCCATCGACGGTGCCGAACCGATCAAGGAGCACCTGCTGATCACGCGCTACAACCCGAACCGCGTGGCGGATGGCCAGATGCTGAGCCTGGAAGACATCCAGGACATCCTGCGCATCAAGCTGATCGGCGTGATCCCGGAATCCGAAGCGGTGCTGCAGGCGTCCAACCAGGGCCTGCCTGCCATCCACTCCAAGGGCACGGACGTGGCCGAGGCCTACTCGGACGTGATCGACCGCTTCCTGGGCCAGGACAAGCCGATGCGCTTTACCGATGCGGAAAAACCGGGCTTCTTCAAACGCCTGTTCGGAGGTCGCTAAGCCATGGCATCTTTCCTGTCCTTCCTGCTCGGCGAAAAGAAGAAGACGGCCAGTGTGGCCAAGGAGCGTCTGCAGATCATCCTGGCGCACGAACGCAGCGGCCGCAGCGCCGCCGAGCCGGACTACCTGCCGGCCCTGCAGCGCGAACTGGTCGAAGTGATCTCCAAGTACGTGAAGATCAACCCCGACGACCTGAAGGTGCAGCTGGATCGCCAGGACAACCTGGAAGTGCTGGAAGTGAAGATCGAACTGCCGGACGCGCGCTGATGCCTACCCTGCTGCAAGTCGATTTTCCGTACCAGGGGCCCTGGGGCGAAGACATGCACACCGCCATGCGCGGGCTGGCCGAATCCATCGCGCAGGAAGCGGGACTGATCTGGAAGATCTGGACCGAAAACCAGCAGACGCAGGAAGCGGGCGGCATCTACCTGTTCTCCGACCGCCAGAGTGCCGAGGCCTATCTGGCCATGCACACGGCGCGGCTCAAGAGCTTTGGCATTCCGCATGTGAATGCCAAGCTGTTTTCGGTGAATGCCGGGCTGTCGGGGATTGACCGGGGGCCCTTGCGCGGGGCCTGAGGCAGGGCTGCCCAACCGGCAGGCAGTATCCTGCCCTTGCGGGACAGGATCCTGTTTGCGGCCGAGTTGCTCTTCGCTGCCTTGAGGGATTTCAGGCAGCGGCAAATTGCTTGCGAAGTTCCCGCTTGAGCAGCTTTCCTGCCGTACTCCGGGGCAGATCATCCACGAAGTGCACGCTCTTGGGCACCTTGAAGTGCGCCATGCGCTCCTTCGCGTAGGCAATCAATTCCTCCTCGGTGGTGCTGAAGCCGTCCTTCAGGCACACGACCGCCGTCACAGCCTCGATCCATCGCTCGTCAGGCAGGGCGATCACCGCCACTTCGGACACGGCAGGATGGGTGAACAGGCACTCTTCCACCTCGCGGCTGGAGACGACGACACCGCCGGTATTGATGATGTCCTTGACGCGGTCGACCACGAACAGGAAGCCGTCCTGGTCGAAATAGCCCATGTCGCCGGAATGGAACCAGCCGCCCTCGAAGGCCTCCTCGGTCTGATCGGGCTTGTCCCAGTAACCGATCATGGCCTGCGGCGAGCGGTGCACGATTTCGCCCATTTTGCCCGGCGGCATGTCCTGCATCTGGTCGTCCACCACGCGGGTTTCCACGTTGAGTACCGGACGGCCGGCGGAGGCGGGCTGAATGGCGTGCTCTTCGGGTGACAGCACGGTCGCCAGTGGGGCGATCTCGCTCTGGCCGTAGCAGTTGAACAGGCGCACGCGCGGCAGACGCTGGCGCAATTCCTCCAGTACCGGAACCGGCATGATGGATGCGCCGTAGTAGCCCTTGTGCAGGCTGGACAGGTCGTGCCTGGCGAAGCCCGGATGGCGCAGCAGCGCGATCCAGACCGTGGGCGGAGCGAAGAAGGAGGTGATGCCGTGCTGCGCGATGGCCTCGAAGCAGGCATCGGGCGTGGGTGCGGGAATCAGCACCGTGGTGGCTCCGACCAGCAGGTGCGGCATCAGGAACACGTGCATCTGCGCAGAGTGGTAGAGCGGCAGCGAGGCCAGCGAGCGGTCGGAGGCCTTCAGCTCGAGCGCGGCGATGCAGCTGGCGTATTCGGCCTGCAGCGAGCGGTGCGTCATCATCGCACCCTTGGGGGCGGCCGTGGTGCCGGAAGTGTAGAGGATCTGGCAGACGGCGTTCTCGTCGATGTCCACGTCCGGCGCCTCGGTCGGGCCGTTGCCCTGGGCCAGGGCCAGCACGTCCAGCTCGCTGCCGCCATGGAAGCTGCCGTAGACGGCGCATGGCAGGCTGGTGCGGACCTGTTCCACGTGGGCCTGCATGCTGACGTCATGGATCAGCGCACGCGCGCCGGACTGCTCGACGATGTAGCGCAGTTCACCTTCGGTGAGCGCGAAGTTGACCGGCACGTGCACCAGGCCGGCGCGGTTGCAGGCGAGCCAGAGCAGCACGTAGGCGTCGGAGTTCTTGCCGTAGGCGGCCACACGGTCGCCGGGCTGCAAGCCCTGCGCCAGCAGCGCATGGGCGACGCGGTTGACGGCCTGATTCAGGTCCTGGTAGGTCCAGCGGCGCTCGCCGAACACCAGTGCCTCCTTGTTCGGGGAGCGGCGCACGGCGCGCTGCAGCGCATCACCCAGGGTATTGCGGATGGTGCGGCGGATGGCGGGGGAAAGGGATTGGGTCATAGGTGTCTCTTTTTTTTATTGCGCTCCATGGCGCTGTGGTTTTGGGCTTGCACTTGGGGCTGTGTATCGGATGGCATCGCCCGGGCTATGTCGCAAGCACCTGCCATCAATCGGGCAGGCGCTCGATGATGGTGGCCGTGGCCATGCCGTGGCCGATGCACATGACCTGCAGGCCGAAGCGGCCATCCACATGGTCCAGCCCGGACAGCATCTTGGCCAGCAGGCCGGCGCCGGTGCCGCCCAGCGGGTGGCCATGGGCAATGGCGCCGCCCCAGGGGTTGAGCCTGTCCATATCGGCATTGAATTCACGCGCCCAGGCCAGCGCCACGCTGGCAAAAGCCTCGTTCACCTCGATCCAGTCCATGTCGGCCAGGCTGAGCCCGGCCTGCCTGAGCGCGGCATGGGTGGCCGGAATCACGCCGGTGAGCTGCAGCACCGGATCGGAGCCGACCACCACGCGGGCGCGAAAACGTGCACGCGGCTTCAGGCCGTGGGCATCGGCCGCGGTGCGGCTGGCCAGCAGCACGGCCGAGGCACCATCGGACATCTGGCTGGCGTTGGCTGCCGTCACCACACCCTCCTCCATGCTGCGGAACACCGGCTGCATGCCGGACATGCGCTCCCGGTCGACCACGGCACGCACGCCTTCGTCATGGTCGAGCTGCATGGCATTGCCGTCCTTGTCCACGCCGGGCAGCGGGGTGATTTCGGCATGCAGGCCGGCCTGGCGCGCGGCATGGGCGCGGCGGTGGCTTTCGATGGCAAAGGCGTCGCAGTCAGCGCGGCTGAGCTGCCAGTGTTCGGCAATGCGTTCGGCGCTTTCGACCTGGTGCGGGATGGCAAAGCGTTCGAGGATGCGCGGATGCAGATTGTCAAATCCGGTGAAATCACGCTGGCCCAGCGTCAGATCCAGGAACATGGGCACGCGGCTCATGCTTTCCACGCCACAGCCGATGGCAAAGTCCAGATCGCCGGCGGCAATCGCCTGCGCCGCAGCATGCACGGCGTACTGGCTGGAGCCGCACATGCGGTTGAGGCTGACGCCGGGAATGGTTTCCGGCAAGCCGGCCAGCAGCACGGCCTGGCGCGCGATGTTGGCGCCCTGCTCGCCGGCCTGGCTGACACAGCCGGCAATCACGTCGCCGATTCTCGCGGCAGGCACGGCGGCGCGCGCCAGCGCCTGTTGCAGCACTCCGGCCAGCAGTTCGTCGGGGCGGGTGTCACGCAGGGCGCCCTTGCGCTTGCCGAAGGGCGTGCGCACGGCGGAGAGGATGACGGGGTCGTTGGGAGAGATGGTCATGGGAATTCCTTGCGGTTGACGTCAGTCGGCTTTCGGCTTCAAGCGCCGCTGGCGAGGGCGCGCTCCATCTCGCGCGCGATGATGCTGCGCTGGATCTCGCTGGTGCCTTCGTAAATCTGCAGCACCTTGGCATCACGGAACAGCTTCTCGACCGGGTATTCGGTGCTGTAGCCCATGCCGCCCAGCACCTGGATCGCCTGCGTGGCGGCCCACATGGCGGCGTCGGAGCTGTAGGCCTTGGCGACAGAGGCCTGCAGCGTGTTGCGCTGGCCCTGGTCGGCCAGCCAGGCCGACTGGTAGGTGAGCAGGCGCGAGGCTTCGAGCCGGATCTGCATCTCTGCCAGATGGTGGGCCACGGCCTGGTGGTCGATCAGGCGCTGGCCCATGGACTTGCGCTCGGTGGCGTAAGGCAGCGCCTCGTCGATGCAGCGCTGCACCAGCCCGAGCCCGAAGGCCGCCACCATGGGGCGGGACTGGTCGAAGGTGCGCATGGCGATGGCAAAGCCCTCGCCTTCGGCGCCCAGACGCTGCTGCGCCGGCACGCGCACGCCATCGAAAAACACTTCGCAGGTGGGTGCGGCGCGCTGGCCGAGCTTGCCCAGCGGCTCGCCCACGGTCAGGCCGGGGCTGTCGCGCTCGACGATGAAGGCGCTGATGCCCTTGTGGCCGGCGGCGGGATCGGTCTTGGCAAACACCACGAAGAAGCTGGCGAGCGAGGCGTTGGAGATCCACATCTTGCTGCCGTTGAGGATGTAGTCGCTGCCGTCGCGGGTGGCGGTGCTGCGGATGCCGGCGGCGTCGGAGCCGGCGCCGGGCTCGGTCAGGGCGAAACTGGCGAATTGGCCGGCTGCGAATCGGGGCAGCCAGGCCTGCTTCTGCTCCGGCGTACCGGCCAGCAGGATGGGCTCGGCCGCGAGCGCATTCACGCACAACGCGGTGCCGATGCCGAGGCAGGCGCGACAGAGCTGCTCGGTGACAAGCGCCACCTCGAGCGCCCCGAGGCCGGCGCCGCCAAACTCGGCGGGCAGGGCGATGTTGAGCAAGCCGAGTTCCAGCGCCTTGGCATGCACCTGCAAGGGAAAGCTCAGCTCGCGATCGTGCTGTGCGGACAAGGGCGCAATCTCCTGGCTGGCGAACTCGCGGGCGAGTTGCTGGATCATGCGCTGTTCATCGGTAAGGGCGAAATGCATCTGGTCAGGGGCAGCCTGCGCTGCCTTGTTCAAGGTCGATATTGACAATGTGCGCCAATGAGAAGCACTGTGTTTCCGCTGGCTGCACACGCTAAGGGTTTTCACTTATACCTGATTTTCTTCAGGAAAACCGGATCAATTCTAGGCACGCTGCCTTTGCATGACAGTGGCCAGTCTGGCCGAAAAGTTTGCATAATCAGCCAACCGTGATGCAAAACTCCCTTCCCACCATCCCCATCGATTTCGTGCGCGATCTGCTGCAAGGCGCGGCACTGGATTCGCACCAGCAGGCGGCCTGTGTGCTGCGTGCCGGCATTGCGCCGGCCTTGCTGCAACAGGCGGGCGCCCGCGTGACCAACCAACAGTTCGCCGGCCTGTATCGCCTGCTGGCCCAGCAGTGCGATGACGAAACCCCCGGCATGTTTGCGCGCCCGCTGCGCGGCGGTACGCTCAAGTTCCTGTGCCTGAGCCTGATCGGTTCACCCAGCCTGGTGACGGCGCTGTACCGGTTCACGCAATACTTCCGGCTGCTGCTGGATGACCTGCTTTTCGTGCTGCGTACGCAGGGCTCGCGTGTTCAGGTGGCACTGGTGCCGCGCACGGAGGCGGTGCGGCAGAACACCTTTGCGCAGAAGATGATGCTCAAGCTGGTGCACGGGGTGGCGTCCTGGCTGGCGGGGCACAAGATCCCGCTGGCGCAGGTCGATTTCACCCACGCGCGGCCGGAACAGGGATCGGAGTATGTCTTTCTCTATCCGGGGCCGCAGCGCTTCGAGCAGCCGGAGATGGCACTCTGGTTCGATCTGGAGCAGTTGCAGACGCCGATCCGGCAGGGGCAGCAATCGGTGTCCGCGTTTCTGGCGCGCGCTCCGGCGGACTGGATGTTCGTCTCCTTTGCCGAGCGCATCGTGAGCCACCGCGTGCGCGAGCATCTGCAGCAGCGGCTGGAGCAGCCCGTCACCATCGCTGCAGTGGCGGATGCGCTGCACTTTTCCGTACGCACGCTGGCGCGCAAGCTGCAGGCGGAAGGCACCAGCTTCCAGGCAGTCAAGGATGAGTTGCGGCGCGACGTGGCGATCCAGCTGCTGACGCAAAGCCGGCTGGCGGTGGCGCAGATCGGGCAGCGCGTGGGATTCGAGGATGCGACCTGCTTTCAGCGGGCGTTCCGGCAGTGGACGGGGAGTGCGCCGGGGGCGTATCGGCGGCGGCCGGCTCAGGCATCCAGGTAAACTCCCATCGCGAGCAGTCGGGGCTCGACATGGCGTCGCGGACGGCTGCGACCCATACGTATTACGATCAACGGAGGCCAACAATGGAATGGACGCGCGAAGAGATAGAGGCCATTGTTGCTGATTACCTTCACATGCTGACGCTCGAATTGAGCGGCCAGGCATACAGCAAGGCGGATCACAGAAGACGGCTCTTGCCTTTGCTCAATAACCGTTCAGAAGCGTCCATCGAGTTCAAGCATGGAAATATCAGTGCGGTTCTGGCAAAACTGGGCATTCCCGGCATCCGGGGATATCTGGCTCGGGCGAACTATCAGAAACTCCTGGCCGAAGTCGTCGAAGAGCGGTTCAGGAAATTGAGCCCGGTGGATGCCGCGGCCTCGGCCGCAGTGCAGTTGCCCGCCACCGCGCCTTCGCATGTGGATTTTTCCAAGGTGCTGGCTGTAGCCCCGAAGGTGTCGCGTCGTGCACAGGAAACGGAGGAGTATTTCGCCTCCGAAGGCGTCAAGAGAGACTATCTTGCACAGGAGAGCCGCAATGCCTCGCTTGGCCTGGCCGGAGAACAGTTCGTTCTCGAATTTGAACACTGGAGATTGATTCGTTCTGGAGCCCCTCGACTTGCGGACAAAGTCGAACATGTTTCCGTGAACAAGGGCGACGGCCTGGGCTACGACATACTATCCTTCGACGAGAGCGGACGCGAGCGATTCATTGAAGTCAAGACCACGACCTTCAACAAGGAAACGCCTTTTTTTGTGTCACGCGGCGAGCTTGGTTTCTCGAAAGCGTTCAGCGACCAGTTTCATCTGTACCGGCTCTTCGAATTTCGCGCATCCCCGAAACTATTCGAGCTGCCCGGTGCACTGAATGACCACTGCATACTCGACCCAGTGACCTACCAGGCGAGTTTTTCCTGATTGGGACACGCGGCCAAAGATCGCTCCAAGCTTGCGGGGCACGCTCTTTGAAGCGTTTTCCTCCTGGATGACGGGCTACTCCCTGTCACTCACTTCCCAATACAAAACTTCCCGAAAATCTCCCCCAGCAAATCATCCGGCGTGAATTCGCCGGTGATCTCGTTGAGCGCGTTCTGCGCCAGGCGCAGCTCTTCGGCCAGGATGTCGAGCGCCGGCATCGGGGTGTTGAGGTGCGCGCTGGCCAGTTCCACATGCCCGGCCACGCGGCGCAGCGCGTGCACATGGCGTTCGCGCGCGATAAACACCCCTTCGGGCGCAGACTGCCAGCCGACGATCTGCAGCAGGCGCTGGCGCAGCGCATCCAGCCCCGCGCCGGTCTTGGCCGACAGCGCCAGATGGGTGTCATCGCCCTCCAGCAGCGGCCCCACGGCATCGGCCTTGTTGGCGATGTGCAGCACCGGCACGGCGGGCGGCAATTGCGCCTTCAGGCGCTCGGCAATCAGGGCATCGGCTGCGTCGTAGTCCGCATCGCCCACGCGCGTCAGGTCGTGCAGAAACAGCACGGCATCGGCCTGGCCGATTTCGTCCCAGGCGCGGTGGATGCCGATTTTCTCCACCTCATCCACCTCGGCCAGGGTGGTGTCGCGCAGGCCGGCCGTGTCGATCACATGCAGCGGCACGCCTTCGATCTGGATGGTCTGCGTCACCTTGTCGCGCGTGGTGCCGGCAATCGGCGTGACGATGGCCAGTTCGGCCCCGGCCAGCGCATTGAGCAGCGAGCTCTTGCCTGCGTTGGGCTGGCCGGCAATCACCACCTTGATGCCCTCGCGCAGCAGCGCGCCCTGTTGCGCCTGCTTCTGGATGCCATGCAGTTGCGCCTCGATGCGCGCCAGCTGGCCCGCCGCATCGGCCTGCTGCAGGAAGTCGATGTCTTCTTCGGGAAAGTCCAGCGTGGCCTCGACCAGCATGCGCAGGTGTACCAGCGCATCGCGCAGGGTGTGCACCTGCTCGCTGAAGGCGCCACTGAGCGAGCGGCTGGCGCTGCGGGCGGCGGTTTCGGTGCTGGCGTCGATCAGGTCGGCCACGGCTTCGGCTTGGGCGAGGTCCAGCTTGCCGTTGAGGAAGGCGCGCTCGGTGAATTCACCCGGGCGCGCCACGCGCAGGCCCAGCGATTCGCCTTGCTGCAGGCAGTGCGCGAGCAGCATCTGCAGCACCACGCTGCCACCGTGGGCCTGCAGTTCCAGCACGTCCTCGCCGGTGTAGCTGTGTGGCGCCGGAAACCACAGCGCCAGGCCGTGGTCGATGGGCTGGCCGTCGGCATCCGGAAACGGCATGTAACTTGCCATGCGCGCGGCCGGCAACTTGCCCAGCAGCTGTTCCACCAGCGGCGCCAGGCCCTTGCCGCTCAGGCGCACGATGCCGACGGCGCCGCGTCCGGGAGCGGTGGCGATGGCGGCAATGGGCTGGGCGTGCTGGGTCAACATGGCGGCAAACGAATCGATGGAGGAACTGAGGGCATTGTAAGTTGGCCCCGCCAGCCACGCCGCTGACGCCGGACGCCGGCAAGTATCCCCCAGCACTACGCCATCGCAACCCTGGTGCGCAAGCCGCCTTGGCGTGAGGGCTTTCCCGCAAATGCCGTGCCGCACTCCCACAGCGCATGGCAGGCAAGGTAGCATGCGCAAAACAAGCGAACGGGCGTGCGATTCTTATCGGGTCGGAGCGCCCGCCCAACGGGAGACAGGCACGCGCCATGGAAACGGATTTTGACTACATCGTGGTCGGCGGCGGCTCGGCCGGTTCGGTGCTGGCCGGGCGCCTGAGCGAGCACGCCGGCACCCGCGTCTGCCTGCTTGAAGCCGGTGGCGGCGGCAGCGGTCCGGCGGTGAACATCCCTTGCGGCGCCGTCACCATGCTGCCCACGCGCTATAACAACTGGGCCTTCGAGAGTGTGCCCCAACCCGGCCTGAACGGCCGCCGTGCCTACCAGCCGCGCGGCAAGTGCCTGGGCGGCTCCTCGGCGATCAACGCGATGATCTACATCCGCGGCCACCGCCACGATTACGACCACTGGGCTGCACTCGGCAACGCCGGCTGGTCGTATGACGATGTGCTGCCCTATTTCATCCTCAGCGAAAACAACGAGCGCTACCGTGACCGCTGGCACGGCAACAGCGGGCCGCTGCACGTGAGCGATCTGCGCAGCGACAGCCCGTTCCATGCACGCTACCTCGAAGCGGCGCGGCAGGCCGGACTGCCGCTGGCGGGCGACTTCAACGGCGCCGAGCAGGAAGGTGTGGGCCTGTACCAGGTCACGCAGAAGGACGGCGAACGCTGGAGCGCGGCGCGTGCCTACCTGCTGCCGCATATCGGACAGCGCGCCAACCTCGCCGTGCACACGCGGGCAGCGGTGCAGCGCATCGTGTTCGAGGGCCGGCGCGCCGTGGGAGTGGACGTGCTGCTGCAGGGCCAGCGCCACCGGCTGCACGCCCGACGCGAGGTGCTGCTGAGCGCAGGCGCCCTGCAATCCCCCCAACTGCTGATGCTGTCCGGCGTAGGCGATGGCGCGCTGCTGCAGCAGCATGGCATCGCCAGCGTGCACCACCTGCCCGGCGTCGGCCGCAATCTGCAGGACCACCTGGACTTCACCTTCGGCTACAACGTGCGCGGCGTGGACAGCTTCGGGTTTTCTTCGCGTGGCAGCTGGCGCATGCTGCGCGAGTTGCTGCAATTCCGCCGGGCGCGGCGCGGCATGCTCACCACCAACTTTGCCGAAGGCGGCGGTTTTCTCAAGTCGCGGCCGGAACTGCCCATCCCCGACCTGCAACTGCATTTCGTCGTTGCGCTGGTCGACAGCCATGCGCGCAAGCTGCACTGGGGGCACGGCCTGTCCTGCCACGTCTGCCTGCTGCGGCCGCAGAGCCGCGGCACCGTCGGCCTGCAGGGTGCCGATCCTGCCTTGCCGCCACGCATCGACCCGGCCTATCTCTCGCATCCGCAAGACCTCGAAGACATGGTGGCCGGCTACCGCATCACCCAGCGGCTGATGCAGGCCCCGGCGCTGGCCGAGCTCTACACGCGCGACATGTTCACCGCCGACGTGCGCGACGACGAAGGCATCCGCGCCATCATCCGCCAGCGCGCGGAAACCATCTACCATCCGGTCGGCACCTGCCGCATGGGCACCGACGCCGACGCCGTGGTCGACGCCGAATTGCGCGTGCACGGCCTGCAGGGTCTGCGCGTGGTCGATGCCTCCATCATGCCTACCCTGATCGGCGGCAATACCAACGCCCCGACCATCATGATTGCCGAAAAGGCTGTGGACCTGATCCGGGGACAGTCGCGGATCCGGCCGGGCGTCCCACACCACGGAGAGAGCGTCCATGCCGGCACCCACTGATCCGTCCGGCGCAGCGTCGTCCCGAACGCATGCGGGCCCGACCGCAGAAACCCTCTCCGCGCTCATCATCGGCAGCGGCTTCGGCGGCCTGGGCATGGCGATCGCGCTGCGCAAGCAGGGCATCAGCGATTTCCTGCTGCTGGAAAAGGCGCACGACGTTGGCGGCGTCTGGCGCGACAACACCTATCCCGGCGCCGCCTGCGACGTGCCCTCGCACCTGTACTCCTTCTCGTTCGAGCCCAATCCAAACTGGTCGCGCCACTTTGCGCAGCAACCGGAAATCCTCGCCTATCTGCAGCACTGCGCCCGCAAGTACCAGGTGCTGCCGCATCTGCGCTTCGGCGCCGAAGTGCGCGAGGCCCGTTTCGACGAGGCTGCACAGCGCTGGCGGGTCACGCTGCAGAATGGCGAAACCCTGCACAGCAGCCTGCTGATCAGCGCCACCGGCCAGCTCAGCCGGCCGCTCCTGCCCCGGATCGAGGGCATCGACACCTTTGGCGGACCGGCCTTCCACTCCGCCCGCTGGAATCACGGTTGCGCGCTGCAGGCCAAGCGCGTGGCCGTGATCGGCACCGGCGCCTCGGCGCTCCAGTTCGTGCCTGCCATTGCCGGCCAGGTGGCGCAGCTATCGGTATTCCAGCGCTCCCCGGCCTACATCCTGCCGCGCCCGGACCACGCCTACAGCGCCGACGCACAGGCCCGCTTCGCTGCCCAGCCCTGGCGCATGCGGCTGCACCGCGCCGGCATCTACCTGCACCATGAAGTCCGCGCCCTGGGCTTCACCCGCTTCCGCAGCCTGCTGCAGCCCGCCGTGGGCCGCCCTTTCCGGCAACTGCTGCGCGAGCAGGTGCCGGATCCCGCGCTGCGCCGGCAACTCACGCCCGACTACCCGATCGGCTGCAAGCGCATCCTGCTTTCCAGCGACTACCTCGCCACACTGGCACGCCCCAACGTGGCCCTGGTGTGTACCCCCATCCGCCGCATCGTGCCCGAAGGCGTGGAAACGGAGGATGGCACGCTCCACCGCGCCGACGTGCTGATCTACGGCACCGGCTTTGCCGCCACCGAATTCCTGGCTCCGATGCGCATCACCGGCCGCGGCGGCATCGACCTGAACACGGTCTGGCAGGACGGCGCCAGCGCCTATCTCGGCATGACGGTGCCGGGCTTCCCCAATTTCTTCATGCTCTACGGGCCCAACACCAACCTGGGCCACAGCTCCATCGTCTACATGCTGGAAAGCCAGATCGCCCACGTGATGCGCTGCCTGAAGGCGCTGCGCGGCAGTGGCGCCAGCGCGATCGAGGTCGATGCCGAGCGCTACCACCAGCATGAGCGGCGCGTGCAGCAGGCCCTGCAGCATACGGCCTGGCAGGGCTGCCAGAGCTGGTACCTGGATGCACGCGGCCGCAACAGCACCAACTGGCCGGGATTCACCCTGGGCTACCGCTGGCGCACGCGCTGGTCCAGTCTGCAGGCCTACCGCTTCACGCAGCCCATTCCCGGCCTGCCGAGCGCCGAGCGCGTGCTGCAGCCGGGCTCACCGCTGGAAGACCTGCATGCCGCCTTCCTGCGCGGCTTTCTGCGCCTGTGCTTTCGCGGGCTGATCGGCCCGCCGCGCGGGATTGACTTCCAGCGCCGCATCATCGCCCTGCTGGGCCCGCTCACGCCCGGCGTGCGCGGCATCCGGCGCGAGCGGGCCAGTCTCGGAGGCATCCCCGCCGAGCGTCTGGCACGACGCGATGGCTTCAGCGGTGACCATCCGGTCCCAGTGCATGATGCAACGCAGAAACCCGCACCCAGGCACGGGCCGTTCGCCGCAGAGGCAACCCCACACGGCGACAGTCCACCCGGCGCATTGCTCTATCTGCACGGCGGCGCCTTCTGCATCGGCGGCCCCGACTCGCACCGCAGCATCGGCAGCCGGCTGGCCGTCTATTCCGGCCTGACCACGTGGATGCTGGACTACCGTCTGGCACCCGAGCACCCCTACCCCGCAGCACTCGAAGATGCACTTGCCGCCTGGCAGGCCCTGCTGGATCAGGGTCTGCAGGCTCAGCAGATCGTGGTGGCGGGCGACTCCGCCGGCGGCATGCTGGCGCTGGCCCTGCTGCTGCGTCTGCGCGCGCAAGGCCAGCCCCTGCCCGCCGGCCTGATGCTGCTCTCCCCCGTCACCGATCCGTCGTTTTCCGGCCCCAGCATGCAGACCCATGCCGCACGTGACCCCATGCTGCATCCCGACTGGCTGCAGCAGGCCGTGCGCTGGTACGCCTGCCCGCCCGAAGCACTCGACCACCGCCCGCTCGAAGCCGGCCTGCAGGACTTTCCGCCCCTGCTGCTGCAGGTCGGCGAGGACGAGGTGCTGCTGTCCGATGCGCAGCGGCTGGCCGAACTGGCCCGGCGCGACGGCGTGCCCTGCCAGTACGAGCAATACGCCGGACGCTGGCACGTGTTCCAGTTGCAGGCCTTTCAGCTCGCCTCGGCGCGGCACGCGCTGCGGCGGCTGGGCGCTTTCGCCCGGGCCGTGGTCCAGCCGTCCGCCAACCAGCCGTCTGCGCCACCTCCCGCTGCCGCAGATTCCCATGACCGCCCTGATGGAGCTCCCCATGCCAGCGTCCCGCCACCCTGCACAGCACCCGGTCCCGCTCCGTCACCATGACGCCCAGTCCGGTGCCTCCACACCCAAGCCCCATCCGGAGCCGTCCATGCCGCCATCGCCAGCCACCCGCCCCTGCCTGTTCATCTCGGGCGCCGCCGCCGGCATCGGTCGCGCCACCACGCGCCTGTTCGCTGCCCGCGGCTGGTTCGTCGGCATGGGCGATATCGACGAAGCCGGCATGGCCGAACTGGTAACCGAACTCGGCGCCGACAAGGCCATGGCGCTGCCGCTGGACGTGCGCAGCCCCGACGACTGGCATGCCGCGCTAGCCGCCTTCCACGCCCGCACCGGCCGGCTCGACCTGCTGGTCAACAACGCCGGCATCCTGATCTCCGGCCCGCTGCAGGACAACACCCTGAGCCGGCACAACGCGCAGATCGACATCAACGTCAAGGGCGTGCTGTATGGCTGCCATGCCGGCTTTGCCTATCTGGCCTCCACGCCGCGCGCGCAAGTCATCAACCTGGCTTCCAGCGCCGCCTTCTACGGCCAGGCCTCGCTCGCCAACTATTCCGCCACCAAGTTCTACGTGCGTGGCCTGACCGAGGCGCTCAACATCGAATGGCAGGACCACGACATCCGCGTGCGCGACATCATGCCGCTGTTCGTGCGCACCGCCATGGTCGACGACATGAACGCGCAAAGCATCCGCCGCCTCGGCGTGCACCTGACGCCTGAGGACGTCGCCGCCGTGATCTGGAAAGCCGCGCAGCACCCCGGCTGGGGCAAGGTGCACTGGCCGGTCGGCGCCCAGGCCTCGCTGCTGTACAAGCTGACCGCAATCACGCCGGACTGGCTGAACCGGCTGGTGGCGCGGCGTATTGCGGTATGAAGCATCCGGGTCGGTAGCTCTGCCATCAAGCCCTCGGTGCCGCCCCCGGTACAGGATGTACGCTTGCACTGCTGGACCCCTCCTGCCCCAACAGGCAGAATGGGCGCATGATGCAGTCCCAGCTCCCCTCCAGCCCCGCCAGCGAGCGCAACAAGCAGCCCATTCTCGAAGTGCTGCACAGCTGGCTCGGCCCCACCGGCCAGGCGCTCGAAATTGCCAGCGGCACCGGCCAGCACATCGTGCACTTCGCGCAGTCCCTGCCCGGCTGGCACTGGCAGCCCAGCGATCTCGACAACTCGCTGTTCGAAGCCATCCGCCAGCGCAGCGCGCAGGCCGGCCTGGACCGCATCTTTCCGCCCGTGCTGCTCGACGTCCGCGCCCCGCACTGGGAGCTGCCCGGCCCGGTTGCCCCCGTGGAGGCCGATCCGCAGGCGGATCCGGATACCCCTGCAGTGCCGCAGTTCGACCTGATCTACTGCGCCAACATGCTGCACATCGCCCCCTGGGAGTGCTGTGCCGGCCTGATGCAGGGCGCAGCCCGCCACCTCGCACAGGACGGCCTGCTCGTCACCTACGGCCCCTATCTGGAAGATGCCATCCCCACCGCCCCGAGCAATCTGGCCTTCGATGCCGACCTGCGCCGGCGCGATCCCGACTGGGGCATCCGCCAGCTGGCCGATGTGGCGCGGGAATCCGAAGCCGCCGGCCTGCAGCTGCAGCAGCGCGTGACCATGCCGGCCAACAATCTGCTGCTGGCGTTTGCCAGACAGGCACCGGGCTGACTCACCGTCGCGCCGGCAACTTGGCGCATGCTCCCAAAGCAAATGGGGCGCCCGCAGGCGCCCCATTTCGCATTCAGACCACAAGCCCGATCAGCTCACGCCGAGTCGCTTGTTGATGAACCACTGCTGGGCAATCGACAGAATGTTGTTCGTCAGCCAGTACAGCACCAGGCCGGCCGGGAAGAAGAAGAACATCACGCTGAACATCAGCGGCATGATCCACATCATCTTGGCCTGCATCGGGTCCGGCGGCGTGGGGTTGAGCCACACCTGCAGCAGGCTGGTGGCCGTCATCAGGATCGGCAGGATGAAGTAGGGATCGGGCGTGGACAGGTCCTTCACCCACAGAATCCAGGGCGCACCGCGCATCTCGACGCTGGACAGCAGCACCCAGTACAGTGCAATGAACACCGGAATCTGCACCATGATCGGCAGGCAGCCACCCAGCGGGTTGACCTTTTCCTCGCGGTAGATGCGCATCATCTCCTGCTGCATCTTCTGCGGCTCTTCCTTGTAGCGCTCGCGCAGAGCCTGCACCTTGGGGTTGACGGCCTTCATCTTGGCCATGCTGGCGTAGGCCTTGTGGTTAAGCCAGTAGAAGGCGGCCTTGAGCAGCACCACCAGCGCCACGATCGCCCAGCCCCAGTTGTGCAGGAAGCCGTGCAGGAAAGTGAGCAGCCAGTACAGCGGGCGTGCCAGGATGGTGAGCCAGCCGTAGTCCTTGACCAGGTCCAGGTTGGGTGCCACAGCGTTCATCAGCTTTTCGTCCTGCGGGCCGACGAACAGGGTGCTGGTGAATGTCTTGGTGGCACCCGGAGCGATGCTGCCCAGGTTGAACACCTGTCCGGCCGCATACAGGTTGCCCACCTTGCGCACGAAATTCTCGCGCTGCTGGCCGACCGGCGGCAGCCAGGCGCTGGTGAAGTAGTGCTGGGCCATGGCCACGTAACCGTCCGGTGCATTGCGCTGGAACTTCAGCTCCTTGCCCTTGTCCACGTCGGCAAACTCGACCTTCTGGTACTTGCCTTCGTCACTGTAGAACGCAGGGCCGGTGAAGGTGGAATAGAACATGCTGCCGGCCTGCTTGCTGCCGTCGCGCACGAACTGCTGGTACAGCTGCGGCGTTACGGCCGTGCTGCCGGTGTTGACCACGTCATGCTGCACACCGATGGCATAGCTGCCGCGCGTCAGCGTGTAGGTCTTGACCAGCTTCACGCCACCCACGGGCTCGGATTCGAAGCGCACCTGCATGCTCTTCTGGCCGTCGGCCAGGGCACGTTCAGGAGTGGCGAGCTGCATGGGCGTCAGGTGGCTGGGCAGGTTGCCGCCGGCCAGGCCGGTCTGGGCCAGATACTGGTGGCTGGGCGTGTCCTGCAGCAGCACAATGGGCTGGCTCTTGGCGTTCTTGGAGTCTTCCGGGTACTTGAGCAGCTGCGCGCCCACCAGGGTGCCGCCATTGCTGTCGAAGGTCAGCTTGTAAACGTCGGTGCTGATCTCGGTGCGCTGGCCGGCCGTGACGGTGCCGGCGGGACTGGCTGCGGCAGAAGCTGCCGTGGCGGCGGCCGTGGCAGCCGGAACCGTGCCGCTGGCTGCGCCGGAAGCAGCCACCGCAGGGGCCTGGCTCGGGAAGAAGGTGGCGGGTCGGCCGTTGTGGACCTGCCACTGGTCCCACAGCAGGATCAGCGCAAAGCCAAAGATGACCCACAGAATGGAGCGGCGGATATCGTTCATGAAGAATGCTTGGTTGAAGACAGGGAGTCGTCGGAAGGGACGGCGTCCCCCGTCGCGGGCTTGCCCAGCAGGCTGCTGAACAGGCGCGGTTTGTCGGCGGGCACCGGGTCGCAGCCGCCGGCGCACCAGGGTTGGCAGCGGCCCAGCCGCTTGACGGTGAGGTAGCTGCCCGCCAGTGCGCCATGCTGCTCCAGCGCCTGCAGGGCGTAGGCCGAACAGGTCGGCTCGAAGCGGCACGACGAGCCCAGCCAGGGGCTGAGCAGCAGTCGGTAGGCCTTGACGCCGGAGATCAGGAGCTGTTTCATGGTGCAGCGCGCATTGTGCCAGAAGGCGTTGTCGCCGGTGGATTCGGCGCGCTGGCGGCAGCCGGAGCAGATGCGGCGTGGCCCGGAGCACCGGCCGCATCGGAGGCGGCAGTCCTGGCGCGCGCGCCGGCCGTGTGCAATGGCACCCGGGGCAATGGCCGCAGCTCCTGCCAGGCAACCCGCGCAAACAGCTGTTGCAGCTCGGTGCGCACGGCCACGCGCAGGGCGTCGGACGTGGCGCTGATGAAACGCTTGCGGTCGAACTCGCTGCGCAGGCGGATCACCAGGGCGGTCTGCTCGGGAATCTGCGCCACATGGGCAGCGGCCACGGCGCGCATCTGGCGCTTGATGGTGCTGCGCGTGACGGCGCGGCGCGCCCAGCGCTTGGGCACCAGCACGCCGCAATGGCGGCCCGGCGCAAACAGCGGGCGCTGTACCGGCGCAACAAGGCCGACCCCTTCCTCTGTGGCGGGGGCCGGCTGCCAGTGCAAGGCATGCAAAACAAAATGGGGCGTTCGCCCCACGATGTTGCCCTGCATCACGGCCTGGAACTGGGCGCTGGTCTGCAAGGATTGCATCAACGGCGGCGCAGTGGCGTGGCGGGCGTGGGGATTGCGCAACCGGCGAAGGCGGCAATCCGGCCGGCTGGGATCAGACAGCCAGGCGCTTGCGGCCCTTGGCGCGGCGTGCGTTGATGACGGCGCGGCCGCCCTTGGTCTTCATGCGGACCAGGAAACCGTGGGTACGGGCGCGGCGGGTTTTGGAAGGCTGGTAGGTGCGTTTCATGGGAAAAATCCTCGGGAAGTCGTGTTGTTATGTCGGGGCTGCGAGGCAGCTTGCCAAGTGCGCACAGCGCACCGGCCTGACTGCAGCAGCGCGGCTCACACCGCCTGCCCAGCCCCTGTTCTCCCGTAAAATTTCGGGAAAGCTCGTGATTATCACAAAAATTTCGCGCTTGATCAATCACTTACTGCCCCAGTCACGTATGTGGCGGCAAAAATACCACCCACGGGGCCGCCTGGCCTAGAATGGAAGGTCCCGCTGCCAGTTCCGAACAAGCGTGCAGTCCGGCCTTGCGCCCGGATGCCGATAGCAGCCTGCTTCCCCCCGTTTTTTGCCTTTCCGCGCCCCCATTGCCTCTGATGTCTGCCGAAGCCCTTGAACCCGCCAGTGTGCCTGATACGGCCTTGTGGCAGGCCTGCATGGATGTGCTGGCCCAGGATGTGCCTGCCCAGCAGTTCAACACCTGGATCCGCCCGCTGCAGGCGCGCGCGCAGGGCGAGGCGCTGGTGGTGGAGGTGGCCAACCGCTTCAAGCTGGACTGGATCCGTGCGCAGTACCTGCCGCGCATCCAGCAGATCCTGGACCAGCTGGCCGACCAGCCGGTGGCGCTGGAGCTGACGATTGCCGCGCGCCAGGCGCGCCCTGCCGTGGCCCGCACCGCGCTGCGTGCTGCCGCCATGGCTGCCGCGCCCGCCCCCACGGCCGAGTACCGCAATGGCGGCGCCCCGGCCGCAGCGCCGCAGGGCGCTTATGGCGGCAACGCCTACCAGCACGACATCTGGCAAAGCGTCGATCCCGTCGCCGCCTTGCAGCCGCCCCCCCAGGCCACCCGCCTCGATCCGGCCCGCACCTTCGAGAATCTGGTCGAGGGTAGCGCCAACCGCATGGCACGTGCCGCCGCCATGCACGTGGCCAGCACGCCGGGCCAGCTGTACAACCCGCTGTTCATCTACGGCGGCGTCGGTCTGGGCAAGACGCACCTGCTGCAGGCCGTGGGCAACAAGCTGCTGGAGCTCAAGCCCAACGCCCGCGTGCTCTACACCCACGCCGAACAGTTCGTGTCGGACGTGGTCAAGTCCTACCAGCGCAAGACCTTCGACGAATTCAAGTCGCGCTACCACTCGCTCGACCTGCTGATGATCGACGACGTGCAGTTCTTTGCCGGCAAGGACAAGACGCAGGAAGAATTCTTCAACGCCTTCGAGGCGCTGCTGTCCAAGCGCAGCCATATCGTGATGACCAGCGACACCTATCCCAAGGGCCTGGCCAACATCACCGAGCGTCTGGTGTCGCGTTTCGACTCCGGCCTGACGGTGGCGATCGAACCGCCCGAGCTGGAAATGCGCGTGGCGATCCTGATGAACAAGGCGCAGGCCGAGGGACGCGAGCTGCCCGAGGACGTGGCCTTCTTCGTCGCCAAGAACGTGCGCGCCAACGTGCGCGAGCTGGAAGGCGCGCTGCAGAACATCCTGGCCTATTCGCGCTTCAGCGGCCGCCCCATTGATATTCAATTGGTGCGCGAGGCGCTGCGCGACCTGCTGTCGATCAAGAACCGCCAGATCAGCGTGGAGAACATCCAGAAGACGGTGGCGGATTTCTACAAGATCAAGGTCGCCGACATGCACAGCAAGAAGCGCCCGGCCAACATCGCCCGCCCGCGCCAGATTGCCATGTATCTGGCCAAGGAAATGACTCAGAAGAGCCTGCCCGAAATCGGCGAGATGTTCGGCGGGCGCGACCATACCACGGTGCTGCATGCGGTGCGCAAGATCGGCGGCGAGCGCGCCAACGATCCGGATCTGAACCAGCAGCTGCACGTGCTGGAGCAGACCATCAAGGGCTGATCAGACCTTCGCGCGCCGCTGGCGCCTTCGCAAAGCGCCCATGCATGCGGCAGCCAGACGTGCCAACGCCACAGGTGCGCCCCGGCCGGGGCACATTCGGCTGTCAGGAGCCCCGCAGGGGATTGGGCATGCGCAGCACCACGTCGTCCGAACTGTTGTTCAGGCGCATGCGCAGGAAGGATTTGGCCGGCCAGGGATGGCGCAGGATGGCATCGCGCTCGTCCTGCCAGCGTCGGGGATCCACCCGTGGCTGCAGCCGCATGAACAGGCGCTCCAGGCCCTGCTGCAGCAGGGCCAGATAGGATTGCGCGGACTGCCCGTAGACAGCAGCCAGCGCGCGCGCCAGCTCGATGAGATGGCACAGCAGGAAGGCGTGCATGACCTTGTCGCGTACCGGATGCACCTCCTCGTACAAGGTCAAACCCGCCCGGTAAGGCTGCAGGCGCAAACCTTGAACCTGCAGCGTCGGCGCATGCACGCGTACATCACCGAAATCACGCACCAGCAGCCGACTCGGCTGGCCGCGCGCATCCAGCACGACAAAGCTGTTCTGCTGGTGCGCTTCTAGAGCAATGCCATAGATCAGATACAGCTGCAGTACTGCCTGCAGCGCCATCTCCACATAGGCCAGGTAAAAGGCCCGCGCGCCTTCTGCATGGTCGCCATAGCCCTGCGCCACGGCATCGGTCACCAGCAAGCGCCCGTCGAACGGCGACGGGGCAAACAATGCCCCCACTGGCACGGTCTGCTCGCCAGCGGCGGTCAACGTGACCGGATGACGACGATACAGCACGCTCAGGTGACGGGATACGTCGTCATTGCCCTCGGGGTGTCGGTAATGCAACCCCGCCAACTCATCGACACAGGCCAGGTGCCGGCGAATCTCCGGCTCACGCGCCAGCACATCGCGCAGCAACACGGTCAGGCGTGGCCCCATCACCGTCGACTTGGGTGAAACGGTGCGCTCAGCCGATGTCAGCCATAACGAGACCGGGAGCTTAATGTGCGGTACGGCTGCACCCTGCTCGCAGCTCACGGTACGAAAGGACATGGTCGGCGCCGCTGGCCAGTGCACTTCCTCCAGCAGTATCAAATCCCCTTCTTCCAGCAGGCGGGCAAAGCGCTGGGACACGCTGTACCTGGCTTGCCAGGGATGCAACGGCAAGGGCAGCCAGTCACCGGCACGCATCCCGCGCCGCGCCAGCGCATGCTGCCAGGCTAGGGCGACCTGCGGCCACTGCTGGCCAAACCAGTCCCGGTAATCGGCAATCTCCGGCACCTGTGTCACGTTGGCACGCTCAATGCGCAAGGCGGCCAGCACCAGCGCCAGCCGCGCTCCGAATTCGGGGGACCAAGCCAGCACCTGCTGGGCGGTCAGGCCCCCTTTGGCCTTGTAGGTGGGATGGGTCGGGTGGCCCTGCGTGCCCCACTGTTCCAGCAGCAGCAAGGCGCGGGCAGCATCGATCTCACGCAAGGCACCGAGAAAACGGCTTGACGTCGCCCCGGCATAGTCAGCCCTCAGCTTCCTGCCCCAGCACTTGCGGTGCGCCATCGCCAGCGCATCATTGGCAACACTGTTGTCCAGCTCCAGCTCCAGCCGATCGACGGCAGCTGGATCGATCTTGTCGTGCAAGGGCGCCACCAGCCGCAGCAGCGCGGCTGCGGTTTCCATCGTTACGGCATGTTCATGCCGACTGTGGCAGACCACGGCTTCAGGCGCTTGCCAGAGGTCGTCGCAGGCTGCATTCGGGCGCATGCGGGTCAACTGCAGCGTGCGTGCATCATCGAGCGGCAGCCAGGCTGAACCTTCCCGGTAGGTCAACCGGTCTTGCGGCAACATCCCTTCGCGCAGCATGGCCGCCAGCGTGCGTTGCAGGCAACGCCGGTGTGCCTGCGCCATCCATGCATCGTCCACCGTCGCCCCCTTGCCTGTTCGGCGCCCCCACGCGCCTGATCCACCTTTGTTGCAGAATCGTCGACCATCCTGCTTTGATCCAGGAGATCAACTATACATTCGTAATAATAATCATTATTACATCTTGTTTTATGCGCATTGCCTGTTAAGTAGGAACCTGTTTTGTAGCACGGCAATTCGACGAGCCTGTGTCGGACGCCACCGCGACCTGTGAGGATCTGGAAGGGGCGCCCCTCAGCGGCCGCCGAGAATATCGCCACGGGACAGCCCGTAACGTTCCATCTTCGCGTAGAGCGTGCTCTTGGCAATGCCCAAGCGCCGAGCCGCTTCGGTGAAGTTGCCGTGGCTCGCACGCACCGCGCGCGCGATAAGCACCTCCTCGCTCTCTGCCATGCTGGGTACGATGCGCTCATCTGCCGGCTCAGCGCCGCGGGAAGACGTATCCGTCACAATATCCAGGGAATGGTGGTCGATATCGACGTCGTAGTCGCCCACCGCATCCCGAAGATTCATCAGCACGCTGCCTTCGATCACATTGCGCAACTCACGGACATTGCCTGGCCAAGTGTAAGCCTGCAGTGTCTGCCTTGCACGTACCGACAACTGCCCCGGCACACGCCCATGTTGCTCCAGGCTGCGTTGCAGGAAGCGCTCTGCCAGCAGCACAATGTCGCGAGTCCGCGCCCGCAGTGGCGGGATGCGCAATGTGGTCACGGCAATGCGGTAGTACAGATCCATGCGGAAGCGCCCCGCTGCCACTTCCTGCCGCAAGTCGCGATGCGTAGCCGCAATCAGGCGGAAGCTCGCCTTGCGCGGCGTGGTTTCGCCGAGAGGATAGTATTCACCCTGCTCAAGCACGCGCAGCAGCTGGGGCTGCAGGTCGAGCGGCATTTCGCCAATCTCGTCCAGAAACAGCGTGCCTCCTGCTGCAGCCTCCACCTTGCCCGTCATGCCTCCCTTGCGCGCCCCGGTAAACGCGCCTTCGCCGTAGCCGAACAGCTCACTGACTAACAGCTCACGTGACAGGCCGCCGCAATTGAGCGCCACATAGGGACCATGGCTGGCATGAATGCCCTTGGCAAACTCCTCCTTGCCAACCCCGGTTTCGCCCAGGAGCAGCACTGCCGACCGGGAGCGCGCAAGCAGTTCGGCACGCTCGAGCACCTCCCGCATGCCTGCATCCTCGGTGAGAACATGGGCGAAGTTGTCCGAAGGTGGCGTTCGCCAGGAGTGCGCAGCGTCGGACTGCTGGCCGGTGACAACAGAGCCCCCCGCGGGCGGCAACCAGGACGATCTGGCCGCCGCTGCCTGCGGAATGATCACCAGAGTGCCGATCTTTTTGCCCCCGACCTGCAACGGCTCCAGCCATTCGGCTTTCAGCCAGTCCGGCAACGACGATCGGGCCTGAACCAGCCCCTGTCCAAGCGCCAATGCCGGCAAGCGACGCACGGCCGTCAGGTCCATGGTCCGCCCGCCTTCCAGCACCACGGACTGAGCAAGCTCGTTCGCCTTCACCAGTCCGCCGCGTCGGTCGAACAAGGCGATCGCCGTGCGTCCGTCGGAACGCCAGTGCCCCATCACCTGCTCCAGCAGGCGATAGCGGCGCTCCAGCTCGTTCAGGCGCATGCGGCTTTCGATGCGACTGGCAGTCGTCACCGCCAACGCCAGGCTTTGCGGGCTGTAGCTGCTGCTCAGACCGGAAACGTCCACCACCCCCACGATGTCTCCATCCAGCGGATGCCGCACCACGGTCGCCGAGCAGGTCCAGTTCTTGATGCCGGCGCAGAAGTGCTCCGACGAATGGATTTGCACAGGCTGTTCCACCGCTAGTGCCGTGCCGATGGCATTGGTGCCGCACAGCGCCTCGCTCCAGTTCGCACCGGGCATCAGGTGGATCGAAGCGGCTGCGTCCTGGGTGCGCAGATCCCCTTCGGCATTCAGAATGGTGCCGGAGGTATCCGCCAGCAGCATCATGGACCCGGTTTCCGCCAGAAGGTCGCGTGCCTGCGCCATGATGGGCGCGCTCGCTTCGAGCATGTCGCCCAGATTGGTGCGCAGCAACACCAGGTCGTCATCCGAGACTGGCGTCGGGCCAGATATGCGGTGCGGGTCCACATTGGCCTTGCGGCAGCCCTGCCAGGACATGTCCACCAGGCTGCGCAATTGCTTGCGCCCCTCGGGATCGCCACGTACAAAGGATTCCCAGGCGTTGCGCACCGCGCTTTCCAGTCGCGGGTCGGCAAACAACTGCTCGAACTGGATCACCATATCCTCTCTCCACTCGGCATGCGGGCTGGCCGCAAACCGCCTGCTTTCAAGTGCGTCTCCATACTTGCATGACAACCATAATGAATTGGTAGGGAGTCGATTCTTCAATGAACGTCCCTGCGGGACAATGCCAACTTTCCCTAGCGAAATCGGGCCCATCCGCCGTCAATTCTCGCAATCACTTACACCTCGTTCGATTTTCGGACGCTTCCAAAAAAAAACCGCCCGGGTCCGGGCGGTTGGCCAAGGCAATGCTGGCCCAGTGCGAAGGACGAAAAACTCCCTCAGGCGCGTGCCGGCAACGGCAAATTCACCCACTCCTTGTAGAAGGTTTCGATATCCGGCTCGAAGTCGTGGATCACTGGGTACCAGGGCGTGGGTGCCTCCACGTCGTGCATCGTACCGCACTCGGGACAGTAGTACTCGCGGTAGACCTGCCACTGGGTGTCAGGCGACATCAGTTCGGGGTAGATCTCGCCCATGGCATCCTTGGTCTCGCGCACGTAGACATTGGCCTGCAGCTTCCAGTTCTCGCGGTAGTCACCAAAGCTATGGCCGCAGTCACACTTGGTTTCCCACTTCCTGGTCTTGGCATCGCTGACGATATAAAGGTGCGGACCCAGCGGCAGCACGATCTGATCCTTCATGCCGGTTTTTTCCTGCAAGGCCTTCACATACATCTGAAAGCGCTCGCCATCCTTGGGCATGGAGAGCATGCGCATCGTGGTGTCCCAGTCCAGGCGACCGTCGACCATATTGCTAATTTGTTCCTGTGTGTACTGACTCATGGTTGTCTCCAGAAAATAAGGTGTACTCGAATCTCAGAGGGTGTCCCGGCAGCCGGCGCTGACCTGGAAGCAGGCCGTGCAGGGGATGCGCGACAGCCGGGGCGAGCTACGTGTCCAGCAGGGGCTTATTCCTCTACCAGCGTCACGACCGTCACGTCGGGCATCTTGCTCAGGTCCATGCGGAACTTGGAGCCATAGCTGGGAACATCCAGTTCGCTCTCGTCCAGCACCCACTCGGGCGGCAGCGTCCAGAAGCTGCGGAACTCATCCAGGAACTTGCTGGACAGGCCGAAGCTGGTGGCATACATGTGCTGCACCGGCGTGGCGGCATCTTTGCGCAGAATGCGTTCGCGCTCTGTCTTCATCCACTCCTTCACGGGCTTCGAGCGGGCCACACGCTCCTTGCGCATTTCGGTACGGCGGGCTTTTGTCGCTTCCGCGTCGACATGCCAGATGCCTTTCTCGTCCTGACTGCAGACAGCGCCGTAGACCTTTTCGGCATACTCGGGCAGCAGGCAATCACCATTCAGATCCTTCGCAATTGCATCCACTTCACGATCAATCGGATCGCCAAAACCCGGGCCACCGCGCAAATAGTTCAGGTACAGGTCGTAGTTGTCGTAGCAGTCCTCAGTCGTCATGCACTGGTTGTCGCGCTTGACCACGGCACCGCGGGACAGGTGCTTTTCGTACTCGCCATCGTCCGGATTGCTGTCGCCACCCAGGGGCAGGCTCAGGCCCTTGGCAATGCGGTCCTTCAGGCCGGTCTTGTGCGCTTCGAAGCGGTAGCCAGTGGCAGACGGGTAGCCGCCCATCATGCCCCAGTCGCTATTCATGTAGCCATTGCCCATGAAGAACATGGTCCAGTCCTGGGCGTTCCAAACCATGCGCAGCGTCTCGAAACCGTTGCCGCCACGGTATTTGCCGTAGCCCCCGGAGTTCTTCTTGATGTTGCGCCCCATGTACAGCAACGGTTCCGCCATTTCCCAAATCTCGATATCGCCCATATCGCCTTCGGGATTCCAGATGGCGGCAGCGTGGTTCAGGCCGTCCTTGATGGCACAGGCCCCGGTACCGCAGCTCGAGGCCTCGAAACTGTTTACGGCATGGATTTCGCCATCCTGGTTGATACCGCCGCCCTGCAGCCAGTTCGACGTATTGGCGTTGCCGGCGTTGACCTCTTCCAGATAGCCGCGGCTGAAGTAGGCTTGTCCCAGTCCGCGCCACAGCGCCGACCAGCCGGAAACCAAGAAGTGCCAGGCATAGGCGTGGCCGGTGCGGCGGTCATCCGGATTGCACCAAGCACCCTTGGGCAGGTGGAACTCGGTGCCATAGTAAGCGCCATCGTTGATGCGCTGCGTCGGCACCAGCGTCTGGCACATCATCACCCAGATGCCGGACGTGAAGGCCACCTGGTGCGCGTTGAAGGTATGCCAGCCCCAGCGGTTGGCGCCTTCAAAATCGAGCCGCCACTTGCCATCGCTTCTGATCGTCATCTCGCAGGGCGAGTGCATAATCGAATCCAGCTTGGCAAACGCGTTGGAAGTCTGCACGTCTTCATGCTTGTAGGGCACGTCCACGAACGACACCTTGCGGTACTTGCCCGGCAGCGTCATCGCCTTGATGCGTGTGCCCAGGCCCCGACGACCTTCCTCGCTTACCTCGTGGCTGAACTTCAGGTAGTCCTCCAGCCCTTCTTCCGCCACCACTTCCTCGATCAGGTCACGGATCATGTGGCAGCCGGCGATACGGGTTTTCTCGTCCAGGATCCAGTACTTGGGCGTACGCACCGAACGCTGGGATTCGTGTAGCCAGTCACGGAACGGCTGGTCGTTGGCACCGGTCTTGCGGCAAGTGATCATGTAGCCGTCACCAAAGCGCTGTGCCTGGCCGGTGGACATGGAACCCGGCGTTACAGCACCGGTATCGATCACGTGCGTCACGCCACCGACCCAACCAATCAGCTTGCCCTTGACGAAAATCGGCACGATGGTGGCGATATCGCAGGGGTGCACGTTGCCGATGGCGCAGTCGTTGTTGGTGAACATGTCGCCCGGGTTGATGCCGGGGTTGTTCTCCCAGTCATTCTCGATCATGTACTTGATCGCCGCGCCCATGGTGCCCACGTGGATGATGATGCCAGTGGACGTCAGCACGCAGTCGCCGGCGGCGTTGTAAAGCGTGAAGCACAGTTCGCCTTCCTGCTCCACGATCGGGCTCGCGGCAATCTTCTTGGCCGTTTCACGTGCATGCACCAAGCCACCACGCAGCTTGGAAAACAGTTTTTCGTACTTGATCGGATCGCTCTCGCGCAGTTCCAGCCTGCTCAGGCCATCGTAGTGCCCTGTGTTGGCAGTGCGCTCCAGGATGCCGTCGCGGAATTGCTTGAGGGTCTGGCCGTTGCCCAGCAGGTCGGCAAATTGGGGTTTGAGTACAGCATTCATGATGTGTTGTCTCCTTGTGTTCGATGGTGGGACTTAGTGGCGGGCCTTGCTGCCGGTTTCGCGCAGGTGGAACAGGCGGTGCTTGTCGAGCGTGGTGGCAAAGCCGTCCGGCACGACGAAAGTGGTGGCATCGGATTCGATGATGGCGGGGCCAGTGATTTCGTTGCCAGGCTTGAGGTCCTCCATCTTCCACAGCACGGCATCGACCCACTTCTTGTGGCGATAGAACTTGCGCGTGCCGAGCCTGGCGGCTGCCGGGGGCTCCTTGCCCTCTTCCGGATCTTCCGGCAGCACGGGTTTCTGCGTCACGACGGTGCCGCGCATGATCACGCCGGTCACCGAGAAACCCAGTTCCGGCGAACGCGCCGCACTGGCATACACGCGGGAGTAGGTGTCCTCGAAGGTCTCGACCATTTTGTCCCAGTCGCCTTCGCTGGCTGCCGTGTGGATCGGGGACACGATCTCCAGATCGTTCAACTGCCCCATGTACTGCATGCGGAAGCCCGGGCGCAGAATCACATCTTTGGCCTCGAAGCCATTGATCCTGAATTCCTCCACCACCTTGGCCGCCAGTTCCTCCCAGCCTTGCTGGATGGCACGGGCTGCTTCGCGCTTGTCTTCGGGCGAACCATCCTGTGGCACGGCCAGATCGACGGACTTGTCGTAGCGATACTCGAAATCGGCACAGGCACAGCCAAAGGCGGAGAAGCCCGCCGCCCAGGCCGGCACGATCACGTCCTTGAAGCCGAGCCCTTCGGTATAGCCATAGGTGTGCACAGGGCCGGCACCGCCATAGCTGAAGCAGACGAAGTCGGTCGGGCTATAGCCCTTGGCAGCCACGTTGGAGCGCAGGTACTCACGCAGTTGCAAATCCAGCAGTTCGATCACGCCCGCCGCTGCATCTTCCACGCTCAATCCCAGCGGATCGGCAATCTGCGCCTTGACGTGCTGACGCGCCCGCTCCACATCGAGCTTGATGGCGCCCCCGAGGAAGTTGTCCGGATTGAGGTAGCCCAGCACCACGTGGCAGTCGGACACGGACACGGTATCCAAACCACTATCCGCCCAGCAGGTACCGACACGATAGCCGGCAGAATCCGGGCCTAGCTTGATGGAGTTGCTGTACGGATCAATGCGCACAAACGATCCCGCACCCGCACCCACGGAGTCCATCGTCACCAGCGGCAGCGACAGCACCAGGCGTGCCATGTCCGGATCGGAGGCAATGGCGAAGTTTCCCTTGGTAATCAGCGCCATGTCGAACGACGTGCCGCCAATGTCGGAACAGGCAATGTTGTCGTAGCCCAGCGTCTCCCCGAGCAGCTTGGAGCCGATCACCCCGCCAATAGGGCCCGAAACGATGGTACGCGCCAGTTCGGATGCCTTCCAGGAAATGGTACCGCCATGCGTCGCCATCACGCGCAAGTCGAACTTGGCGCCATGCTTCTTGAAGCGGTCGCTCACCTTCTTCAGCGTCTGGCGCGAAGGCTCGGCCGCATATGCCTCCAGAATGGTGGTGTTCATGCGGTGGCTTTCCTTGCGCGCGGGGTAGTAATCCACGCTGGCAAACACTGGCACCTCAACGTCGAGCTTTTCCAGTTCGCTCTTGACGATGTCGCGCACCATTCGCTCGTTATCGCCATTCTTGTGCGATTGCAGCAGGCAGATCACGATCGCCTTGGCGCCTTCGTCAATCAACTCACGCGTCGCCTTGCGTACTTCGGCCTCGCGCACCGGAATAACCACGGTGCCTTGCACATCGGTGCGCTCGGTCACCCCACGCGTGCGTTTCAGCGGAACCAGTGGCTCGTCGTAGCGGTGCGTATTCAGGTGGATGCGCTCCTCCAGCGCATAGCCCAAATAGCTCTGGATGGCACGACCCATGGAGTGCACATGCTCGAAGCCCTTGTTGCAGATCAGGCCCACATCCAGGCCCTTGCGCTGCACCACCCGGTTGAGCATGGCGGTACCACTGAAAACGCAAGTCACCAGTTCGGGATACACATCATCCACGGTGCGCTTCCAGTGCGCCAGCGCGTCTTCGGACGAATTGAAAATGGCGAGCGATTCATCCTGCGGATTACTCTGCGCCTTGCCCACCACAAAGCGCCCGTCCCCGCGAACGAAGAACGTATCGGTCATCGTGCCCCCGGCATCGATGCCCATCACCTGAACCTTGGTCTCCATAGATGTCTCCTGACTGTTATGTGCGAACACCCCATGTGCTCGCCATTTATCCAGCAGGATGCGTGCCAGTTTTCGAGAACACGCCAAAACCTGTCGCAAGCCATTGATTTGATTGGCACACTAGTGGAAAACCAGAATAAGTCAAACCCCCGGCAGGTGCATGGACATGCGTAGCAAGATCGAACGTTTCGTCCGGGTTGTGCGTCGCAGTAACGACGGATTTATGGACGGACGGCCTGCGCACATCACGGCCGGCCTTCGCAACCGGACCGTCATCTGCAGCAATCTCCCGGACACACGCCCGCCTTTACAATAGCCCCCATGCTCCAAGTCAAACAGGAATTGCTCGCCGCCCTCGCCGCCGAGCTGGAACAACTCAGCCCTGGCGCCGGTGCCAAGGCTGCTTTCGAACAACCCAAGCAGGCCGCGCACGGCGACTGGGCCACCAACGCCGCCATGCAGCTGGCCAAGCCGCTCAAGCAGAACCCGCGCGCGCTGGGCGAACAGCTCAAGGCCGCGCTCGAGGCGCAACCCGCCTACCAGCAGTGGGTGTCTGCCATCGACATTGCCGGCCCCGGCTTCCTCAACATCCGCCTCAAGCCCGAGGCCAAGCAGCAGGTGGTGCGCGAAGTACTGGCCGCCGGCGAGTCCTTCGGCAGCAAGCCGCAGGGTGCCGAAAAGGTGCTGGTCGAATTCGTCAGCGCCAACCCCACCGGCCCGCTGCACGTGGGCCACGGCCGCCAGGCCGCGCTGGGTGACGCCATCTGCAAGCTGCTGGCCACCCAGGGCATACAGGTCTACCGCGAGTTCTACTACAACGATGCCGGCGTGCAGATCGACACGCTGACCAAGAGCACGCAGCTGCGCGCCAAGGGATTCAAGCCGGGCGACGCCTGCTGGCCGACCGACCCCGAGAACCCGGACAGCAAGGCCTTCTACAACGGCGACTACATCCAGGACATCGCCAACGACTTCCTGGCGAAGAAGACCGTACACGCCGATGACCGCGCATTCACCGCCAACGGCGACGCGGACGACTATGACAACATCCGCCAGTTCGCCGTGGCCTACCTGCGCAACGAGCAGGACAAGGACCTGCAAGCCTTCCGCCTGAAGTTCGACAACTACTACCTCGAAAGCAGCCTGTACACCAGCGGCCGCGTCGAATCTGCCGTACAGAAGCTGGTGGCCAACGGCCACACCTACGAGCAGGACGGCGCCTTGTGGCTGCGCACCACCGATTTCGGCGACGACAAGGACCGCGTCATGCGCAAGAGCGACGGCGGCTATACCTACTTCGTGCCGGACGTGGCCTACCACATCGCCAAGTTCGAGCGTGGCTACACCAGGGCCATCAACATCCAGGGCACCGACCACCACGGCACCATCGCCCGCGTGCGCGCCGGCCTGCAGGCCGCCAATGTCGGCATCCCGCAGGGCTATCCCGACTACGTGCTGCACACCATGGTGCGCGTGGTGCGCGGCGGCGAAGAGGTCAAGATCAGCAAGCGCGCCGGCAGCTACGTCACGCTGCGCGATCTGATCGAATGGACCAGCGCCGATGCCGTGCGCTTCTTCCTGCTCAGCCGCAAGCCCGACACCGAGTACACCTTCGATGTCGACCTGGCCGTGCAGAAGAACAACGAGAACCCGGTCTACTACGTGCAGTACGCCCATGCGCGCATCTGCTCGGTGCTGGCGCAGTGGCAGGAGAAGGACGGCGGCAAGCTCGCCGATCTGGCCGGCGCCAACCTGGCCGCCCTCGACACGCCCGCCGCCCAGGCCCTGCTGTTGAAGTTGTCACAGTATCCCGACATGCTTGCCGGCGCGGCTGCCGACTTTGCCCCGCATGATGTAACCTTTTACCTGCGCGAACTGGCGGCCAGCTATCACAGCTACTATGATGCCGAACGCATCCTGGTGGATGATGCCGCTGTGCGCCTGGCGCGTCTGGCGCTGGTGGCGGCCACCCGCCAGGTGCTGGCCAACGGCCTGTCCATGCTCGGCGTCTCCGCGCCCGAGAAAATGTAACGATTTCAAAGAGACCTATGGCTGCAGTCCGTCCCTCTGCCCGTCCCGTCCGCTCCACGCTGCCCGCACGCCAGCGCGGCATCGGTGTGCTTGGCTTCATCGTCGGCATCGTCGTCGGCCTGGCCGTGGCGCTCGCCGTGGCGGTATACGTCACCAAGGTGCCCACGCCCTTCACCGACAAGGCCGTCGGCCGCTCGGCCCAGCAGCAGGCGGAAGAGGATGCCCGCCTGAAGAACTGGGATCCCAACGCCGGCCTGCAGGGCAAGAAGGGCGCTGCGCCCCCGCCCGTGCAGGAATCGCCCAAGGAAGAGCCGGCACCCGAGCCGGACAAGGCACCCGTCGAAGAGCCCAAGGCCCAGCCTACCCCTGAAAAGACCGACAACCACCCTGAAGTACTGGGCGACCGCGAACAGGAGCTGGCCAAGGCGCGTGAAGACGCTGCTGCCAAGGCCCAGGCCGACCTGAAGGCCCAGGAAGAAGCCCGCGCCAAGGCCCGTGCCGAAGCCAGGGCCAAGGCCGATGCCGAGGCAAAAGCCAAGGCCGAGCGCGCCAACGCCTCCACCGACCCGATCGGCGCCCTGGTGGAATCGCGCACGGCCAAGCCGGCCGCGCCCGCCCCGGCACCCAAGCCTGCGGCCACCAGCGGCAGCGAGCCCTTCGTCTACTTCGTGCAGGCCGGCGCCTTCCGCAACCAGAACGAGGCCGACGCCCAGCGCGCCCGCCTGTCCCTGCTGGGCATGAACGCACGCATCACCGAGCGCGACCAGGCCGGCCGCACCATCTACCGCGTGCGCCTGGGCCCCTTCTCCAGCAAGGCCGACGCCGATTCTGCACGCAGCCGCGTGGAAGGCAACGGCATGGAAGCCGCACTGGTGCGCGTGCAGCGCTGAATTCCCTGCAAAGGCGCGCTGTTTGTTACAACCGGGCAGCGCAGCCCTGCAACTTTGCCCTAGCATCGTGGTCTGACTGACATCTGCGCCCCGGGCGCAGTCCGTATTCGACCCTGGAGCATCCGAATGAAACGACGCGAATTCGCTATCGCCGGCGCAGCCGGCACCGCCGCAGTGGCAGGCCTGGCCGGCATGGGCCTGCAGGCCAACGCCCAGCAAGCTCCGGCGCAGGCCGTGGCCGGCAAGGACTACATGGTCCTGAAAAAGCCCGCCAGCACGGATGCCCCCAAGGGCAAGGCCGAAGTCGCCGAATTCTTCGGCTACTGGTGCCCGCACTGCCACAGCTTCGAGCCCGAGTTCAACGCCTGGCTCAAGCAGGTGCCGCCGCAGGTGGTGGTGCGCCGCGTGCCCGTGGCCTTCCGTCCCGAAATGGCACCGCTGCAGCGCATGTTCTATGCGCTGGAAACGCTGGGCTATGTCGGCCTGATGCACGGCCGCGTGTTCGATGCCATCCACAAGCAGCGCATCAACCTGATGACGGACGCCAACATACTGGCCTGGGCGGCCCAGCAGCCCGAACTCAAGGGCCGCTTCGAACAGGCTTACAAATCCTTCGGCATGGACGCCAAGCTGCGCCGTGCCAACCAGCTGGCCATGGACTATGGCATCGAGGGCGTGCCCTCGCTGGGCGTGGCCGGCAAGTTCTACATCGATGGCGAAACCGCCAAGGGCCTGACCCGCGGCCTGCAGATCGCCACGACCCTGGCCCTCCAGGCGGCCAAGGGCTGACCGGCGCTGGCGGCCGCCCCGGCCGCCTCGCTACAATGGCTGCATCCCCTCTTGCCGGTGCCTGTGCACCGGCCCAACGACACTCCATGAAACAAGTCCTGCTTTCCAGCGTCGTCGCCCTGCTGTGCAGCACCATGCTGCTGCCCGCGCACGCCGAACTGGCCGACCGCAACAAGCCCATGAACGTGGAAGCGGACGCCATGCAGTACGACGACCTGAACAAGATCAGCACCTTCACCGGCCGCGTGGTGGCGACCAAGGGCACCATCATCCTGCGCGCCGGCAAAGTCGAGGTAAGACAGGATGCCCAGGGGAACCAGCATACGCTCGCCATCAGTGACGGGAAGCGACCCGTCTTCATGCGCCAGAAACGCGAAGGCCTGAACGAGTTCTTCGAGGGCGAAGGCGCACGTATCGAGCGTGATGAGCTGAGCCAGATCACCCGTCTTATCGGCAACGCCAAGCTGCGTCGCCTGGTCGGCAACACGCTGGCGGATGAAGTGGTGGGCGACACCATCGTCTACAACGAAGTGACCGAGACCTACAACGTGGTGGGCGGCCCGTCCACCGCGGCGGGCGGCGCGGCTGCCGGTGCCGTGCCGGCAGGCCGCGTGCGGGCCACCATCGTGCCAGTCGGCCCGGGTGGCAGCCGCGTCGTGCCCGGCGCCAAGCCGGCGGCCACCGCACCTGCCGCCCCTCGCACCGGCACCACGCTGCGCCCGAGCAGCGCCATCGGGAACCGCCAATGACCGCCGCCGCCGAACTCCGCGAGCCCGCTTTGGCCGCTGCCACCGGCGCGGCCGACGCTCTGACGGCCACCGATACCGGCAGCCAGCTCGTGGTGCGCCATTTGCAGAAGACCTACGGCCGGCGCAAGGTGGTCAAGGACGTCTCGCTCACCGTGCGCAAGGGCGAAGTGGTCGGCCTGCTCGGCCCCAACGGCGCCGGCAAGACCACGTCCTTCTACATGATCGTCGGCCTGATCCGCGCCGATGGCGGCACCATTTCCATCGACGGCGAGCCGATCGAGGACATGCCGATCCACCGCCGCTCGCGCATGGGCCTGTCCTACCTGCCGCAGGAAGCCTCCATCTTCCGCAAGCTCACGGTGGAGGAAAACATCCGCGCCGTGCTCGAACTGCAGGTGGACGAACGCGGCCGCAAGCTGGGCCGCAACGACATCGACAGCCAGCTCAACGCGCTGCTGGAAGACCTGCACATTGCACAACTGCGCGAATCGCCTGCGCTGGCGCTGTCCGGCGGCGAGCGCCGCCGCGTCGAGATCGCCCGCGCCCTGGCCACGCAGCCGCGCTTCATCCTGCTGGACGAACCCTTTGCCGGCATCGACCCGATCGCCGTGCTCGAGATCCAGCGCATCATCCAGTTCCTGAAGCAGCGCGGCATCGGCGTGCTCATCACCGACCACAACGTGCGGGAAACGCTGGGTATCTGCGATCATGCCTGCATCATCAGCGACGGCACCGTCCTGATGGAAGGCACGCCCGAAGAAATCGTCGCCAACCCCGAGGTGCGCCGCGTCTATCTGGGCGAACACTTCCGCATGTAGGACGGCATGAAGCCCGGCCTGCAGCTGCGCACCGCCCAGGGGCTGGCGCTCACGCCGCAACTGCAGCAGTCGATCCGGCTGCTGCAACTGTCCACGCAGGAGCTGCAGCAGGAATTGCAGCAGGCGCTGGCCGAGAACCCGTTTCTGGAGTTGCTGGAAGATGGGGAAGGCTCCCTTCCCGAGTCCGCTTCGGGCGACGATGACACCCAGGCTGAACCGGCCGACGCATTCGCGAGCGGGGATTTCCGCGCGGAAGCAGCGGCTGCTTCCGGGGCCGATGCCTACGACAATGAAACTACCGCCAGTTCCTCCGCGCTCAACGACGCCGCCAGCGTGCTGGCCGATGATGCCGCCCCAGGCAGCGCCGGCCCGGCCGAGGAGGGCGACGAGGCTCTGTGGCAACACGGACAGGATTCCGGCAGCGACGCCCCCGAAACCGGGGATGCAGCCGCCTCCGAATCGCGCGACAGCTGGGAAACCGACACTCCTTACCCCTCCGCCCCCGCCAGCGGCGACGACGACTGGCAGGACCGCCTGCAGGCCGCCACCAGCCTGACCGAGCACCTGGAACAGCAGGCCCACGCCCTACGTCTGGATCCGCAGGAGCAGGCCGCCCTGCAATGCCTGATCGATTCGCTCGACGAGCGCGGCTGGCTGGCCGATTCGCTGGACGAGCTGGCCGACTCCCTGCTGCCGCAGCTGGCGGACGACAGCAGCACCATCGAGGAACAGCGCGAGGAATTGCTGCACCTGCTCACCATGGCACTGCGCCTGCTGCAGGCCATGGAACCGGCCGGCGTGGGCGCACGCGACCTGGCCGAGTGCCTGCGCCTGCAGCTGGCGACGGACCGTCTGGCCGCCCACCCTGCCGCCAGCACCGCGCGCGCCGTGCTGGCGCAGCCGCTGGACCTGCTGGCACGCCGCGACATCCGCAGCCTGGCGCGCCAGACCGGCAGCCCGGCCGATTCCGTCAAGGCCGCCCTGCAGCTGATCGCCACGCTGGAGCCGCAACCGGCGCGCCGCTTCGCCCCGGCCGAGCGCGAATTCATCGTGCCCGATGCCGTGGTGCATCGCCTGCCCGCGCGCGCGGGCATGACAGGCTGGCAGGTGCAGCTCCACGCCGAAGCCCTGCCGCGCTTGCAGGTCCAGGAACGCTATGCCGCCCTGCTGCGCCAGCATCGCGACGGCAGCGCCGAGGCCCTGCAGCAGCAGCTCAACGAGGCGCGCTGGCTGGTGCGCAGCCTGCAACAGCGCCAGGACACGCTGCTACGCGTGAGCGAGGCCATCGTGCAGCGGCAGGCCCGCTTCCTGGCCGAAGGCCCGCTGGCCATGCAACCGCTGGTGATGCGCGAGATTGCCGACACGCTGGGCCTGCACGAATCCACCATCAGCCGCGTCTGCAGCGGCAAGTACCTGTCCACGCCGTGGGGCACCTTCGAGCTGAAGCACTTCTTCGGCTCCGGCCTGGCCAGCGAGGACGGCAGCAGCACCAGCAGCACCGCGGTGCGCACGCTGATCGCGCAATGGATCGCCGAGGAGCCAGCGCGCAAGCCGCTCAGCGACAGCCGCCTGTGCGAGCTGCTGCAGGAGCGCGGCATCCAGTGCGCGCGCCGCACCGTCGCCAAGTACCGCGAGCAGCTGCGCATCCCCCCGGCGCACCTGCGCAAGAGCCTCGATTAAGGTCGCCTGCGGCCTACTCCTGCGTCGTCCGCGGGCTGACAGCGCCTCGCCCTGCTCTCCCACGAAGCGCCCCCGGCTGTGTTTCCACAATGGAGCCCATGCAGCCGGAAAGAGCTGCATGCCCCCCAACCCGACAGGAGATACGCATGAACACCCCCAACAACCCCCATAACGTTCCCGAAACCCCGCAGGACGCCCGGGAAGAAGCCAGCACCGTCGGCATGGCCGGTGGCGCCTTGGCTGGTGCCGCTGCAGGTGCAGCCATCGGCGCTGCGGCTGCCGGCCCCGTCGGCGTGATCGCCGGTGGCGTGATTGGCGCGCTGACCGGTGGCGTGGTCGGCTACACCGCCGTGGATTCGGCCGACCCCAACTATGCCTACTGGGAAGACAGCTACCAGAGCCAGCCCGGCTACCGTGCCGACTACGACTACACGCGCGACTACAGCCCCGCCTACCGTCTGGGCTACCAGGGCCGCGGCGTCTACGCCGGCCGCAGCTGGGACGAATCGGAAGCCGACCTGGCGCGCGACTGGGACACCATCAAGGGCGACTCCCGCCTGACCTGGGAAGAGGCCAAGGCCTCCGCCCGCTCCGCCTGGCACCGTGTCGAGGAAGCCCTGCCGGGCGATGCGGACGGCGACGGCCGCTAAGCCGCACGGCAGCGCCCAATGAAAAACCCCGGCAGGTCATACACCGCGCCGGGGTTTAATGCGGCACCTGGCTATGGTGCGGCTGAAAAAGCTGGCATGAATTCCGCAGCATGCCCTGCGCGCGGGGGCCTGATGGCCCTGCCGCCGCCTCCCTTGGCTGGAAGCGCCTCCTGTGTGACGGAGTGATGTCATCTTAGCGTCGGACATCGCTGCTTCGCCCCGGGAAAGCCCGTAAAACCGGTGCCAGTGTGTGAACACATGTAAAAGCACAGGCCCTGCGGCTTCAGCCAAAAAACTCCCCGCAGCAGGCGCCCCAGCTGCTGCGGTGCACGGCATCGCTGCATGAAAAAACCCTCGCCTGTGCATGACAAGAGCGAGGGTTTGCTTACGCTTTCGGCGCGCCGGTCAGAACGGAATATCGTCATCCATGTCGCCAAAGCCGCCGGCATCCGGGGCCGGAGCAGGGGCCGGGGCACGCTGCGGAGCGGGTGCACGCGGGGCCGGAGCGGCACTGCGCGGGGCACCGTAGCCGCCACCGCCGCCGCCGAAGCTGTCGTCATCGCCATAAGCGCCGCCGGAGCCGCCCATGCCTTCGCGCTTGCCCAGCATCTGCATCTGGTCCACGCGGATTTCGGTGGCGTAGCGGTCCTGGCCAGTGGCCTGGTCCTGCCACTTGCGCGTGCGGATGCTGCCTTCCACATAGATTTGCGAACCCTTGCGCAGGTACTGGCCGGCGATTTCGGCCAGACGGCCGTTGAATACCAAGCGGTGCCATTCGGTGTGCTCGCGCATTTCGCCGCTCTGCTTGTCCTTCCAGCGGTCGGACGTGGCGAGGGTGACGTTGGCGACCTGGTCGCCACTGGGGAAGGTGCGGATTTCGGGATCGCGGCCGAGGTTGCCGACGAGAATGACCTTGTTGACGGAAGCCATGGAATATGTCCTTGGTTGACCCTTGCCAGTTGCGTCTGACGGTGGCACAGGGGGTTGATGAAAGCGGTGCAGACACGCATGCGCTGCAGCGGATACGAATGATACCGCGTGCACGGCACCCTGCATCAGGGTCAGACCCGATGTTGCGTATTTAATACTATTTATTTATATCAGGCGGATGCCTGCCGGCCCGGCGCCGTCATGCCCAGTGCCACCAGCAGCCACAGCAGCGTCAGCACGCCGCTGGCCAGGAACAGCGCCTGCGGACCGGAATGCTTGAGCAGGATGCCACCTACCGCGCCGCCGGCAAACAGGCCGAGTGACTGCAGCGTGTTGTACACGCCCAGCGCCATGCCGCGCGCCTGCGGCGGCGCCTGGCGCGATACCAGGCTGGGCTGCGAAGCTTCCAGCATGTTGAAGCCGCTGAAGAACACCAGCAGCAGCAGGCCCAGCACCCACAGCGAGGGCGCCGCAACCCCGCTGCCGCTCATCCACCACAGGGCCAGTTGCGTCAGGCCCACCAGCACGATGGAGGTGAGGAACACCTGCTTGAGCTTGCCCTTGCGCTCCATGCGGAACAGCACACCGCCCATCACCAGGAAGGAACCGAACACGGCCGGCAGATAGACATACCAATGGTGTTCCTTCAGCAGGCCGGCCTCGACCAGCATGCGCGGCAGCACCATCCACATGGCCAGCTGCACCGCATGCAGCACGAACACGCCCACGTGCAGGCGCAGCAGCGCCGGATGCGCCAGCACCTCGGCCAGCGAGCCGCCCACGGCGTCACGGTGCAGCGCCGGTTCTGGCGGCACCATCACGAAAATCGCCACCACGGCCAGCACCGCCAGCACCGCCACCAGCCAGAACATGCCCGAAAGCCCCACCCAGCCAGCCAGCAGGGGCGAGACGATGAGTGCCAGCGAAAACACCAGCCCGATGCTGGCGCCGATCATGGCCATGGCCTTGGTGCGCACCACGTCGCGCGTCTGGTCGGCCAGCAGCGCCGTCACCGCGGCCGACACGGCACCGGCACCCTGGATGGCACGGCCCCACAGCAGGCCGTCGATGCTGGTGGCCATGGCGGCGATCACGCTGCCCACGGCAAACACCAGCAGCCCGAGCGCAATCAGGCGCTTGCGGCCCCAGCGGTCGCTCGCCATGCCCAGCGGCAGTTGCAGCACGGCCTGCGTCAGGCCGTACACGCCCATGGCCATGCCGATGCTGGCCGGGTTGGCGCCAGCGTAATGGCTGGCCTCCAGCTCGAAAACCGGAACCACCAGGAACAGGCCCAGCATGCGCAGGGCAAAGATCAGCGCCAGCCCCAGGCTGGAGCGGCGCTCGGAAGGCGTCATGCGGGTGCCGGCGGCATCCCCTTGGGTCGAAACTTGCGTCACGGTGCAATTCCTGGCTGGCAACTCGCAGCGCGCTACCAATGCCGCGCTGCACAAGCCGACATTGTGCGGCAATTCGATGCCCTTGCGGCTGCACGCCCTTGTGGCAGCTGACACAGCCCTGTCAACATCGCGCCGGATAATGCGCCATTTTGGCATCGCCCCCCACGCCCACGAGGAGAGCACGCATGGCCACCCTGTACCACCAGCTCCAGATTAAGGCGGCTCCGGCCGTGATCTACCAGTCCCTGACGACGGAAGACGGCATCGGCAGCTGGTGGGACCGGCCGCAGCTGCTGCTGCAGGAAGGCCGCACGCCGGAATGGGCCTTCCGCCCCGGCCCGGGGCATGGCGTGCTCACCATGCAGGTGCTGCAGACGCAGCCCGAACAGATGGTGCTGTGGCGCTGCACCAGCCACCACGCTGCCAGCTCGCCCGCCTCGGCCTGGACCGACACGCTGCTGCGCTTCGAGCTGCACGCATCCAACGGCGCCCCGGACACCACGCTGGACTTCCGCCACAGCGGCTGGGACGAGACCAGCCCCTATCTCGGTTTCTGCAACCACCAGTGGGGCATTGCGCTGCAGGCCTTGCGGCGGCATTGCGAGCAGCAAGGGCTGTAAGCAGGCAGCCCCCCCGCGATCAGATCTCGACCTTCGACCCCAGCTCCACCACCGCATTGCTCGGCAGCCCCAGGAAGTCGGCCGCGCCGCTGGCGTTGTGGTGCATCTGGGCAAACAGCTTCTCGCGCCAGGGCGCCATGCCTTCACCCAGCGTCGGCACCACGCTGTCGCGCGACAGGAAATAGCTGGTCTGCATCGGATCGAGCTTGCAGCCGTGCTGCTGCAGCGGCTCGAGCGCGCGCGGCAGGTTGGGGTCGTCCATGAAACCGTAGTTCACCACCGCGGTCCAGCAGTCATTGCCCATGGGCGCGACCGACAGCCGCTCTTCGGGCTCGACCCAGGGCACCTCGTGGCTGCGCACGGTGACGAACACGTTCTGCCTGTGCAGCACCTTGTTGTGCTTGAGGTTGTGCATCAGCGCATTGGGCACGTTGTCGATGTTGGCCGTCAGGAACACGGCCGTGCCCTCCACGCGGGCCGGCGGGCTGAAGAACACCGCCTCCAGAAAGCTTTTCAGGTCCAGCCCTTCCGACACCAGCTTGCGGTTGAGCAGCGCCCGGCCATCGCGCCAGGTCACCATCAGCAGGAAGATCGAGGAGGCGATCACCAGCGGGAACCAGCCGCCGTGCACCAGCTTGAGCAGGTTGGAGCCCCAGAAGGCGATGTCGACCACGAAGAAGAAGCCGGTGGCGGCCAGCGCCAGCACCAGCGGCATGCGCCAGGCGTAGTGGATGACGAAGAAGGTCAGCACCGTGGTGATCAGCATGTCGGTCGTCACCGCGATGCCGTAGGCCGCCGCCAGGTTGCTGGAGGAGCGGAACAGCACCACCGCCAGCACGATCAGCACGAACAGGCCCCAGTTGACGAAGGGGATGTAGATCTGGCCGGTTTCATGCACGTTGGTGTGCTGCACCTGCAGGCGCGGCAGGTAGCCGAGCTGGATCACCTGCTTGGTGACGCTGAAGGCACCGGAGATCAGCGCCTGCGAGGCGATCACCGTAGCCGCGGTTGCAAGACCGACCATGGGCAGCAGCGCCCATTTGGGAGCCAGCATGAAGAAGGGGTTCTTCACGGCTTCGGGGTTCTCCAGCAGCAGCGCGCCCTGGCCGAAATAGTTGAGCACCAGCGCCGGCATCACGATGAAGAACCAGGAGACGCGGATCGGCTTCTTGCCGAAGTGGCCCATGTCGGCGTACAGCGCCTCGCCACCGGTCACGCACAGCACTACGGCACCGAGGATGATGAAGGTGGTGCCCGGGTAGTTCCACATGAAGCTCAGCGCATAGTGCGGGCTGACGGCCCAGAGAATCTCCGGATGGCCGGCGATGTGCAGCACGCCCAGCGAGGCAATGGCGATCAGCCACAGCACCATGATGGGGCCGAAGAACCTGCCGATGCCATGCGTGCCGTGCTTCTGCACCCAGAACAGCAGGAACAACACCAGCAGGGTGAGCGGGATCACGTATTCCTTGAAGGTGGGTGAGACCACTTCCAGGCCTTCCACCGCCGAGAGCACCGAAATGGCCGGGGTGATCACGCCATCGCCATAGAACAGGCAGGTGCCGAACACGCCCACCAGCAGCATCACCTTGCGCAGCCGGGGCCGGTCCTGCACCGCCTGCGAAGCCAGCGTGAGCATGGCCACCAGGCCGCCCTCGCCGTTGTTGTCGGCGCGCAGCACCAGCGTCACGTACTTGAGCGAGACGATGATGGTCAGCGTCCAGAAGAAGATGGACAGGATGCCGTAGACGTTGTCGATGGTGAACTGCACATGGCCGGATCCGAACACTTCCTTGACCGAGTACAGCACGCTGGTGCCGATGTCGCCGAACACGACGCCGATGGCGCCAAGGACCAGTGCGCCCAGCGTGGACCTGCCGACTTGAGGGTGGTGTTTGTCCAAAGTACTTCGCCCACACATCCCCACCCGCCCGTGTTGCCACGGGAACGGCGCAGAGCGGTCGATGCGTCCTTCTTGTTGTGGATGGTTAACTATGCGCCGGCGCGGGGGCGCTGTCCAGATGCAGATGCGCCCGCCTGTGCATCCTTGCCACATTGCTGCGGCGCCGGTGCCAGTGTAGCCGGCCGCGGAGACGCCCTCACGCGCCGGGAGCGTTTTCTTCGGGTGGCGGCACCGAGTGGAAGCGCACCGAGAACAGCGCCCCCTTGCGGCGCGCACGTGGCTGCGCGTCTTCCAGCGTGATGACGGCATCGTGCCGGCGCGCGATCTCCTGCACGATGGGCAGGCCCAGGCCGGAGCCGTCGGCATCGGTGCCCAGCGTGCGGTAGAAGGGCTTGAAAATCTGGTCGCGCTCGCCCGGCGCGATGCCGGGGCCGTTGTCTTCCACCTGCACGATCAGCACCTCGCCATAGGCATCGGCGAGCACGCGCACCGTCACCATGGCCGGCATGCCGTCGGCACTCGAAGGGGTGTAGTTGATGGCGTTGTCGACCAGATTGCGCAGCATCTCCTGCAGCAGGATCGGGTTGCCCAGCACCCAGACGCCGGCGTCGTGCGCATAGGCGCCCTCGTAACCCAGGTCCACGCGCTTGGCCAGTGCGCGCGGGAAGCAGTCCTGCACCACCTCCTGCACCAGCCGCGGCATGTTGCAGTATTCGCGCACCATGGTGCCGCCCTCGGCGCGCGCCATGGCCAGCAGCTGGTTCACCGAGTGCGTGGCGCGCACGCTGGACAGGCCGATCTGCTGCAGCGAGCGCTTGAGGTCATCGGCGCTGGCATCGGTGCGCTGGGCCAGGTCTGCCTGCATGCGCAGCCCGGCCAGCGGCGTCTTGAGCTGGTGCGCGGCATCGGCCAGAAAGCGCTTCTGGTTTTCGGCGACCTGTTTCTGGCGTTCCATCATCTCGTTGACCGAACCCACCAGGGGCGACACTTCCATCGGCACGGCCATCTGGTCGAGCGGGCTCAGGTCGTCGGGGTTGCGCGCGCGGATGCGCTCTTCCAGTTCGCTCAGCGGGCGGATGCCGCGCGCCAGCGCCAGCCAGATCAGCAGCACGGTGATGGGCAGGATGATGAACTGGGGCAGCATCACGCCCTTGATGATCTCGGTGGCCAGCACGGAACGCTTCTCGCGCGTTTCGGCCACCTGGATGGTGACGGTCCGGTCGGCGCGCTCGCCGGGCGTGGCGTAGGGGCCGAGCGTGTATTCGCCGGCCAGCACGCGCAGCATCACCACGCGCACATCCAGCGTCTGGCCCTGGGCCGTGCGCAGGGTGTCGTCGCGCAGCACGTAGTCCTGCTCCGTCGGTACCTCGTAATCGATGCGGTTGGCCGGGAACAGGCGCTCGCCGCCCAGCAGTTCGCCGCGCGGCCCCATGACCTGGAAGAACACCTGGTCGGTATCGTCGGCGCGCAGCATCTCGCTGGCCTGTTGCGGCAGCGAGAGCTGGATCTTGCCGTCGCGCATCTGCACCAGTTGCGCCAGCGCCTGCGCGTTGTAGACCAGCGCTCGGTCGAACGGCTTGTTGGCAATGCCCTGCGCCACCAGCCAGGTCAGGGCCAGGCTGATCGGCCACAGCAGCAGCAATGGCGTGAGCATCCAGTCGAGGATCTCCCCGAACAGCGACCGTTGCTCGCGCCGGAAAATGCCCATGGCGTGCGTGCGGCCTCCTCAGCCGGGGATTTTCTCGAGGCAGTAGCCCAGGCCGCGCACGGTGGCGATGCGGATCGGACCCTTTTCGATCTTCTTGCGCAGGCGGTGGATATAGACCTCGATGGCGTTGTTGCTCACCTCTTCGCCCCACTCGCACAGGCGCTCGACCAGCTGGTCCTTGCTGACCAGGCGGCCGCTGCGCTGCAGCAGCACCTCGAGCAGGCCGAGTTCGCGCGCCGACAGGTCGATCATCTTGCCGTCGATGGTGGCGACGCGGCCGGTCTGGTCGTAGCTGAGCGGGCCGTGGCGGATCACGGTGCTGGCGGCGCCCATGCCGCGGCGCACCAGGGCGCGCACGCGCGCTTCGAGTTCCTGCAGACTGAAAGGCTTGGCCATGTAGTCGTCGGCGCCGTAGTCCAGCCCCTTGACGCGCTCTTCCACGCTGTCGGCGGCGGTGAGGATCAGCACCGGCAGGTTGGAGCCGCGCGCGCGCAGGTTCTTGAGCACATCCAGACCATGTAGGCGCGGCAAGCCCAGATCGAGGATGAGCAGGTCGAACTCCTGGCTGGTGAGCAGGGCGGCCTCGGCTTCGCTGCCGGTACTGACATGATCGACTGCTGCACCGGCAGCACGCAGGCTGCGCATCAGCCCGTCGGCCAGTACATGGTCATCTTCCGCAATCAGGATCCGCATGCCTTCCACTCCCGTGTGGCCCATCTCCGGGGCCAGTGCTTGATTCAGGCATTGTAAGCTGCCCGCAAGGACGTCGCAGGCCGGGAAAGCGCGCAGGCAGGCGGCTTGCAGGGGTGTCGGTCGCAAAAAAGGCTCCGCAAGCGGAGCCAATTCGGAGGTTGGACCATGTTCGCAACCACCTTGGAGACCTGGGGGCCGCCAAGCCGCCACCGTGCAGCGGCTGCGCGGCGCAGATTCAGGCGCGCCGTATCAGGCGCAGCAGCAGGATCAGCACGATGGCACCGATGGTGGCCACGATGATGGAGCCGAGCATGCCGCCGCCGGCAGACAGGCCGAGCGAGTTGAACAGGAAGCCGCCGAGGAAGGCGCCGAGCACGCCCATCACCATATCCCCCACGATGCCGAAGCCGCCGCCCTTGACGAGCAGCCCGGCCAGCCAGCCGGCGATCAGGCCGATAAGCAGGAAGTAGAGCAGTTCCATGATGTTCTCCCGTTGTTGGTCTGTCTTCATGCCCGGGCGCCTGGCACGCGGGCCGCACATTGGCATGCAGACAGTATCGGGCAGTAGCAGGGGCTCGCCTGTAGGACAGCAGCGATTTCTTCGGCCGCCTTGCCGGAACCGGGAAGCAGAAACGGGAATGCCCTGAATGCGGCGGAGAAAACTGGTACCGACTTGCATGATTCGGAAACCTGTGTCTTGCTTCTGCAGCTATCAGCCGTTATCGATCAGCATCTTGGCCGGACTTCCGATCTTGTGAAGCAGCGTCCCTATCCTCAGAAGATGGTGTGCTTCGATCCTCCGTCCCCGTTGGCCTTGCTGGTCGTGGCTGCAATTGCAGGGCATGACTGGCTTTCCAAGCATGCGTTGGTCCGTCTTGACGGCCTTGCATTCAGGGCACGACTTCACTGTATGCCTGCTGCAGGACTGTGTGCATAGGACTTTCCCGCATTGGCGTGTCGGCGTCGTCCTACGCGCCTCGCGGGAGCCGGCGGCGGGTTGCCGTGCTGCCAGCAAAACGGTTTTTCCCGGTGGCCGCAACAGGGCTTGCCGCCCTTGTGTCCGCCTTATGCCTGCTGCGCAGCCGCCAGCGTGGTGCGGGTGTGCTCGGCTTCCTGGCGCGCGGCTGCAGCGAAATCGTCGCCCGAAGATGCGTAGAGGATGGCGCGCGAGGAGTTGACGATGGCAAAGCCGCTGCTCTGCACCTTGCCGTCCGCCGTGCGCGTGCCGCGCCAGCCGGAGCTCACGGTGGCAGCCGCGTCGCCGCCCTGGGCTCCCACGCCGGGGATCAGCAGCGGCACGGTCGGCGCCAGTTCGCGCACGCGGGCCAGTTCCTGCGGGTAGGTGGCGCCCACCACCAGGCCGAGCTGGCCGTTCAGGTTCCATGGGCCTTGCGCCAGGCGGGCGATATGCTCGTACACCAGCGGCTGGCCTTCCACGTCGCGCAGCGGCTGCGCCTGCAAGTCGTTGCCGCCGGGGTTGGAGGTGCGGCACAAGAGGAAGGCCCCCTTGCCGTGGCGGCGCAGATAGGGCTCGACCGAATCGAAGCCCATGAAGGGCGACAGCGTGACCGCATCGCAGCCGTAGCGCTCGAAGGCCTCGATGGCGTACTGCTCGGCCGTGCTGCCGATGTCGCCGCGCTTGCTGTCCAGGATCACCGGCACGTGCGGCGCGACCTGGCGCATGTGCTGCACCAGGCGTTCGAGCTGGTCCTCGGCACGGTGGGCGGCGAAGTAGGCGATCTGCGGCTTGAAGGCCAGTGCCAGATCCGCCGTGGCCTCGACGATGGCCGCGCAGAAATCGAAAATGCGGCCGGCATCGCCCTGCATGGCGCCGGGAAAACGTTTCGGATCGGGGTCCAGCCCCACGCACAGCAGGGACTGGTTGCGCTGTTCCGCCGCGCCAAGCATGTCGAGGAAAGTCATGCCCGAATTGTAGGCGCTGGCGCCCGTTGCGAGGGGTTTTCAGGCCGCCACATGCGAGGCAGCCAGACACAGGTCTTCCCAGGCGCGCGCCTTGGCGGGCGGGTTGCGCAGCAGGTAGTCCAGCGGGTAGCTGACGATGACCGGGACCGGTGCCAGCAGCGGCTGCAGGTCGGCTTCTGCCTCCGGCACGGCGATGTGGTGCAACTGCCCGCGCAGCTGGCCGAGCGGTTCGGTGCGCTGCAGCAGGCTCCAGGCGGCGTTGCGGCCCAGGGCCACCACCACCTGCGGGCGCAGCAGCGCGATTTCGCGGCGCAGGAAGGCGGCACATTGCGCCACTTCGGGCAATGTGGCCGGCCGGCCGGAAGGCGCGCAGCGCGTGGCGTGGCTGCGCAGCACCTGCGCCGGCTGCAGCCGGATGGCGGCGGCCATGTTGACCAGCAGCGTGCCGGCCTCACCCTGCAGCGGCTGGCCCGTGGCGTTTTCGGCGGTGCCGGGAGGGTCGAGCACGAACAGCCAGCGCGGCAGGCCGTCGGGCTCGCTGGCGGCACTGGCATCCCACACGCTGTGCTGGCGGCCACTGTGCAGGGTGCACGCAGTGCAGCTGGCCGCAGCCTGTTGCAGGGCGGGCCAGTTCAGGCGGGTGAGGGACAGGGCTGGTGCGCCTGCGGTGTCCTGGTGCGGCGCTCGGGGCAGCGCTTCCGGCTCCGTCGAGGCAGTCATCGGCTGGGGCGGTGTACCACGCGGCTGCGGGGCTGCTGCCATCGGCTGGACCACCGGCGGCGCCTCGCGCTCTGCCTGCTGCTCGGCAATTTCTGCGGCAGTGCTGGCAGCGGCATCCGGCACCCGGGCGCCCGCAAAACGCGCTGGCGCAGTGCGGATCGGCGCCAGCGGCTCTGCCTGTGCTGCCTGCACAGCCTGCGCCCCCGCATCCACCACAACAGGCACCTCCTTCGGCGCTGGCAACCAGACGCGCACGCCCATCTCCGCCAGCATGGCGCGGCGGCGCGCATCGAGGTGCAGCGTCATGGCAGCAGGCCGCAGGCAAGGCGGCAGGAAGAATCGGTCCGGATCGGCATGGAAGGGCTATTGTCGCAAAGAACCGGCCCAGTTGCCGGCCGCATCCTTGAGCCGCAGGCACATCACCTCGGCATGCTCGCGCCCGCCGCCCACAGCCGGGTAGTAGTTCTTGCGCAGACCCATCAGGACGAAGCCGAAGCGCTCGTACACCTGGCGCGCATGCGGATTGCTCAGGCGCACTTCGAGCCAGATCTGCTCGGCGCCCTGGCTCATGGCCCACAGCCGCAGCTGTTCCAGCAGCAGACGCGCCCAGCCCTGCCCCTGGTATTGCGGATGCACTGCCACGTTCAGCAGATGCGCCTCTTCCACCCCGAGCAGGGCAACGAAGTAGCCCGCCAGCTCCCAGCGGCCGCCGGCCTGCTGCAACTGCAGCAGCTGCATGCAGTAGCGGCCGGTCTGGTCCAGCAGGATGTCGCGGAAGTTGCCCGGAGTCCAGGGCAGGGGGTAGGCGGCCTGCTCCAGCGCCATGATGGCGTCCACGTCGTGCACGGTGGCGGGCTGCAGGCGCGCCAGCGGGCCGCCCGTGGCCGGCAGCACGGGAGCGCCTTTCATGGCTGCCGGGCCTGCGCAGCCTGCAATTTGGCTTGCTCGCGCTCTTCCGTGGTCTGCGCCACCTTGTCGCGCACGTAGCGCGGCAATGCCAGGGCCGGATCGATGGCGGCGCCGTCCTGCAACAGAGCCGGCGCCAGCCGCAGCATGGCACTGGCGCTGGGCATGGCGGCCGCCACGGTAACCGGCAGGCGCTCGCCATACACGGGCTGCACATTGCCGGCGCAGACGGCATCCGGCGTCAAGCCGGGCACCTGCAGCAGGTCTTCCGGGCGTGCCAGCACGGCCGGCTGCGCCAGTTCCCAGGCCGGCATGCCGCCGCGCGGCTGCCAGCGCCAGCCGGCGACGTAGATCTCGTCCATGCGCGCATCGAGCAGGGCCCAGACGAGGGTACCGCGCTCCAATGCCGGCTGGCGGCTGCGCCAGTCTTCGGCCACGGCCAGCAAGGTGTCCATGGGCAGCACCTGGCGCTCCGCGCCGAGGGCCAGCCCCTGTGCCACTGCACAGGCGGTGCGCAGGCCGGTGAACGAGCCCGGCCCCGCACCGAACACGATGGCATCGAGCTGCGCCAGGCCCAGCCCGGCCTCGTCCAGCAGGCGCTGGACGGTGGGGATCAGCGTGGCGGAGGATTGCGCTGCGCCCGCGCCGGTGTAATCCCGCTGCTGCGGGGCAGCGCCCTGTGCGGCAGCCCCCGCAGGCCAGCGCCCTGCCGCGACCGACATTTCACTGGTGCTGGTATCCATGGCCAGCAGGTGCAGGGCGGCATCCGGCCGCCAGGCGACGGCAGGCGCACCGGCATGCGGCGCAGGGATGCTGGCGAGGGAAGAATCAGGTGAAATTTCGGGCTGGCTTGCAGACATGGCAGCATTGTTCCACAAGCCGTTCACAGATGGATGCAAATCCCGAGGGGTGTCTGCGACGCGCTGCAGTAGACTGCTCGCCTGCCTTCCTGCCACCGTCCATGCCCGCCCCTCTCCCCCCATCCCTGTTTGCCCGCCGCGCCGGCTGGCCTGCCCTGCTGCTCGCGCTGAGCCTGTCCACCCTGACGGCCTGCCAGAAATCCGGCACGCCCGAGGAGGTGGCCTCCGGCGCCGGCCTGACATCGACGGCCGACAGCGCCGCCTCCAGCCCCGTGGCCGCCGCATCGGCGCTGCTGGCAGAGCCGCGCGACCCGACGCCGTCGCTGGCCACCCAGGCCGCCAGCACCACCATTCCGCCCATCGTGCAGCAGGAACTGGACAAGGCCAAGGTCTCGCCCGAGCACGTGGCGCTGCTGGTGGTGCCGGTCGATGGCGGCCCGCCGCTGGTCAACCACCGCACGGCCGAGCAGATGAATCCGGCCTCGGTGATGAAGCTGATCACCACGGCCGCCGCGCTGGACCTGCTCGGCCCGTCCTACCGCTGGCATACCCGCATCTGGACCGACGGCACGCTGCAGAATGGCACGCTTAACGGCAATGTCTATGTGCAGGGCCGCGGCGATCCCAAGCTGGTGGTGGAGCGGCTGTGGCTGCTGATGCGCGAACTGCAGCATGCCGGCATCCGCCGCATCGGCGGCGACATCGTGCTGGACCGCAGCGCCTTCGACGTGCCGCCGGTCGATCCCGGCAGTTTCGACAACGACCCGCTGCGTCCGTACAATGCGCGCCCCGACGCGCTGCTGGTGAATTTCAAGGCATTTACGCTGCAGATAACGCCCGATGAGAGCCAGAAGCTGGCACATGTCGGCCTGGAGCCGCCGCTGGAAGGCGTGACGCTGCCGCCCAGCCTGCCGCTGGCCGAAGGGAAGTGCGCCCCCTGGCTCAACAAGCTCGCAGCGGACACGCTGAAGGACCGCAATCTGGTGCTGCCGGCCGATCCCTATCCCGCCAGTTGCGGCATCCAGCAACTGACACTGGCGCACCCGGCTCCGGAACAGTTCGCACCACGCGCCGTGGCCGGCATGTGGAAGGCGCTTGGTGGCGAGCTGCAGGGCAGCATCCGCGATGGCGCCGTGCCCGAAGCGGTGCGCAAGCGCCGCCCGGTGGCCGACAGTGCCTCGCCCACGGTCGCCGAGGTGGTGCACGACATCAACAAGTTCAGCAACAACGTGATGGCGCAGCAGGTGTTTCTGACGCTGGGGCTGGAGCATTCGGGCGTGGGCAGTCTGGCCAGTGCCAACGAGGCGCTCACCCAGTGGTGGCAGCACCGCCTGGGCGATACGCCGCTGCCGGCGGTGCAGAATGGTTCCGGCCTGTCGCGCGATGGCCGCGTGAGTGCCTCTTCGCTTGGCGCCATGCTGCAGCGCGTGTGGCGCACGCCGGGCATGCCGGAGTTCGTCGCCTCGCTGCCGATTGCCGGCGTGGATGGCACTTTGCGCCACACGCACACCGCGTACAAAGGCAACGCCCATCTCAAGACCGGCACGCTCAAGGATGCCTCGGCGCTGGCCGGCTATGTGCTGTCCGACACGGGCCGGCGTTACGTGATGGTGGCGATGGCCAATGGTGCCAATGCCCAGTCGGCGCGGCCGGCCTTCCAGGCGCTGATGGAGTGGATCATCACGCAGCCGGTGGCATCGAGCGGCAGCAAATCCTGACCCGGCGTTTGAGAGGATTTCACGCAGCGGTCCCTGCCCGATCCGGCACGGGCTGCTAGACTGCGCACTGCCCTGCTCCGCCGTCACCATGACTCTCCCCACCCTGCTCAGTCTCAAGCCCCTGATCACGCTGCTGGCGCTGGTCAATCCGCTGGCGATCCTGCCGTTCTACATCCACTACACGCAAAGCTTCAGCGACGAGCAGCGCATGCGCACCATCCGCGCCGCCACGCTCACGGTGCTGACGGTGCTGGCGACGGGCGCGCTGCTGGGCATGCAGATCCTGGAATTCTTCAATATCTCCCTGGCCAGCTTCCAGGTGGGCGGCGGCATGCTGCTGCTGATCAGCGCGCTGCAGATGCTGAACGCACAGCCGGCCGAGGCGCGCACCACCGCCAGCGAAACCTCCTACGCGGCGCGCCAGGCCAGCATCGGCGTGGTGCCGCTGGGCATTCCACTGCTCACCGGCCCGGCCACCATGTCGACCATGGTGATCTTTGCCGAACGCACGGCCAACTGGGTGCAGATGGCACAGCTGATCGGCTATGCCGTGATCGTGGCCATGGCGGTGTACGTGAGCTTCATGGCCGCGCCGCGCATTGCCCGCGCCATGGGCCAGACCGGCATCAACGTGATGACGCGCCTGATGGGCCTGATCCTGGCCGCGCTGGGCGTGGAGGTGATGAGCGAGGGGCTGAAGAAGATTTTTCCGGTGCTCGGCGGGTGAAGCTGGCAAGCTGCTGCCTTGCTGCTTGCGTACTGTGCTCACACGCGCCCCATGGATAGCCCGGGGGCGAGCTGAATAGCGGGCGAGGGCGAACTGAATATGGCGCGAATCAGGCTGCCGCGCGGCGCAGGCGGTCTGCCACGCCGGCCCAGGCGGCGCTGGTCGGTACGCTTTCGATCCAGATTTCCTGCGCGCCAGCGTCATCGAAGGCACGTAGTTGGGCGAACAGCATCTTCGCGGCCTGTTCGGGATCGGTGGGCATGGCGTGGAGGGTGGCTGCAGACGCGGCGCTGCGCAGGGGCGTCCGGCTCCAGACGGCGACAGGCGGGGGCTGGTGCGCCGTGCTCGCCTGCGTCAGCGCATCCAGCGCTGCCTGCAGAGCCTCGGCCGTCATCAGTCGCACCCTGGCGCGCGGTGCATAGTGCGATTCCAGCGTGCCCGAAGCGCGCGGCGCCGCCTTCTTTTCAGTCACTTCTGCCGGCAACAGCACCGAAATCCCCGTAACTTCGGCAATCTTCTCGATACTGATCATGCCGGGTCGCAGCAGCACCGGCTGGCCGCGGGTGCAGTCCACAATAGTGGATTCGATGCCGACCTGACAGGCGCCGCCATCGAGCACGGTCAGACTGTCGCCAAACTCCTGCGCCACGTGCTGTGCCGTGGTCGGGCTGATACGGCCAAACGGGTTGGCGCTCGGCGCTGCCACGCCGGGCACCCCCAGGGCGGCGGCGGCGCGCAGCACGGCCAGCGCGACCGGATGCGAGGGGCAGCGCAGGCCGACCGAATCCTGGCCTCCTGCGGCAGCCGCGCCCACGCCCGGGCGGCGCGGCACGATCACCGTGAGCGGCCCGGGCCAGAACGCATCCATCAGGCGCGCCGCATGGTCCGGCATCTGCTGCAGAAAGCCCTCGGCCACGAACTGCTCGGCCCCGGCGCGATCCGGCACATGCACGATCAGCGGATGGTCGGCCGGGCGGCCCTTGGCGGCGAAGATTTTCGCCACCGCAGCGTCCTGGTCGGCGCGGGCGGCCAGGCCATAGACGGTTTCGGTGGGCAGCCCCAGCAGTTCGCCAGCTGCCAGCAGGCGTGCACCTTCGGCGATGGCGGCATCGCGCGTGGCATCGGTCGCCCAAAGTGTGGCATCCAGCAGCATCCTGACTCCATTTATCCGTATCTCCGCACATCCTCCGTGCGGAGAAACCTGTCGAAAACGCCCCCCGCATCCGGCAAGGGGCGAGGTCTTCAATTTCTCACAATGAGCGCCCTGCAGGCACTCTCACGCCACGGCAAGCCGCTCGAACGGCAGGCGCAGCAGTTGGGCCACCTGCGCCGCCTTGTCCTGCAACTCGTCCACCGTGGCTGCGGTGATGGTCACATGCCCCATCTTGCGCCCCGGCTTCACATCCTGCTTGCCGTAGAGGTGCAATTGCACACCCGGCAGTTGCTGGATCTGCTCCCACGGCGGGATGATGCGCTCGCCATGCCGGAACCAGGCATCGCCCAGCAGGTTGAGCATGATGGAGGGGCTGTGGTGGCGCGGTTGTACCAGCGGCAGGTTCATGGTGGTGCGCACCTGCAGGTCGAACTGGCTGTGCTCGCAGGCGTCGATGGTGTAGTGACCGCTGTTGTGCGGGCGCGGCGCCATCTCGTTCACGACCCAGCTGCCGTCCTGCAGCACGAAATATTCGACGCAAAGCACGCCCACATACTCCAGCCCTTCGGCGATGCGGCGCGTGGCCTCGACCAGCGCATCGGCCAGCGCGACCGGCACGGCGCCGGCAAAGGCGTAGGTGGTGGCCAGAATGCCGCCATGGTGCACATTGCGCTGCGGCTGGAAATTGACGATCTGGCCGTCGGCTCCGCGCGCCACGATCACCGAACACTCCAGCGCCAGCGCCAGCTTCTGCTCCAGCACGCAGGCGACGCGGCCCATGCCGTCCCAGGCCTGGCGCAGCTCGTCGGCCGTGTGGCACACGGCCTGGCCCTTGCCGTCATAGCCCAGACGCGCCGTCTTGAGGATGCCGGGCAGCAGCGCCGCGGCGGCTTGCAGGTCGGATTCCTGCTGCACCGCCAGCCAGGGCGCACAGCGCACGCCGCAGGCCGTGAAATGGCGCTTTTCCTCGATGCGGTCCTGCGCCTTGGCCACGGCCTGCGCCGGCGGCGATACCGGCTTGCGCGCGGCCAGATACTCCAGCGCCGCAGCGGGCACGTTCTCGAATTCGGTGGTCAGGCCATCGCAGGCGTCGGCCAGCTGGTCCCAGCCGGCCTGGTCATCGTAGGCGGCCACGATCTGATTGTGGCTGGCCTGCCCGGCCGGGCTGTCGGGCGCCGGATCGAGCACCACGGTGGCATAGCCCATGCGCTGCGCGGCATGCACCAGCATGCGGCCGAGCTGGCCGCCGCCGAGCACGCCCAGCGTGGTATGCAGGCTGTCGGTATCCGTAGCGGAGCGGACGGTGTGCAGCGCCGGCGCTGCCGATGTTGGCGCTTCCTGCATCAAGCCGCTCCCGCTTCGTTCACGGGCAGCGTCATGCCGCGCGCGGCCTCGGTCTGGCGGGCGCGGAAGTCGATCAGCTTCTGGCGCAAGGCCGGGTCGTTGTTGGAGAGCAGGGCCACGGCAAACAGCGCCGCGTTGGCCGCACCGGCCGCGCCAATGGCGAAAGTGGCCACCGGCACGCCCTTGGGCATCTGCACGATGCTGTGCAGCGAATCAACGCCCTGCAGGTGGCGGCTGGCCACCGGCACGCCCAGCACCGGCACCGGCGTCTTGGCGGCGACCATGCCCGGCAGGTGGGCAGCACCGCCGGCACCTGCGATGATGGCCTGCAGGCCGCGCTCGGCCGCGGTTTCGGCGTAGGCGAACATGTCGTCGGGCATGCGGTGGGCCGATACCACGCGCGCCTCGAAGCGCACGCCAAAGCCCTGCAGGATCTCTACCGCGTGCTGCATGGTGTCCCAATCCGAATTCGACCCCATGATGACGCCGACTTGCACCTCTGCCATGAGCGTGTTCCTTTTCCTTGAATGTGTGAGGGGTTGCGGCAACGCGCAACCGGCGGCGCGCCCCGCACGGAAGCGCCCGCCTTGAAATATCTGCTTACGGCCCAACAAAGGATGGAGAGCCGGCAATGCTGGTATTGTAAGGTTCGGCCCGCCAGCGGCCAACCATTCCACCGAATACGCACCACACCGACATGATCGACATCACCGCAGCCAATTTCGAAATCGACGTACTCCAGGCCTCTGCCACCACCCCGGTGCTGGTGGACTTCTGGGCCCCCTGGTGCGGCCCGTGCAAGTCGCTCGGCCCGGTGCTGGAAAAGCTCGAAGCCGAATACGCCGGCCGCTTCATCCTGGCCAAGATCAACTCCGACGAGGAGCAGCAGATTGCCGGCATGTTCGGCGTGCGCAGCATCCCCACCTGCGTGCTGATGGTCAATGGCCAGCCGGTGGACGGTTTCATGGGCGCCCTGCCCGAAGGCCAGGTACGCGCCTTCCTCGACAAGAACCTGCCCAGCCCCGAGCAGGTGGAAGCCGCGCAGGAAGAAGACGAGGCCCAGCAGGCGCTGGAAGCCGGCGACACCGACACCGCGCTGGAAAAGCTGCAGCATGCCGTCGCCACCGACCCGGCCAATGACGACATCCGCTTCGACTATGTCAAACTGTTGCTGCAGCTCGGCCGCACGGACGATGCCAAGGTGGCGTTTGCCCCGGTGATCGCCAAGGCCGCCGGCGTGCGCCGCCTGGATAGCCTGCAGCGCTGGATGGACGCCATCGACGCCAGCGACAACGTCGATCTGGCCGCGCTCGACGCCGCCATCGCCGCCAACAAGCGCGACTTTGCCGCCCGCTTTGCCCGCGCTCAGGCGCTGATGGCACAGCAGCAGTGGACGGACGCCATGGACGAACTGCTCGAAATCCTGATGCGCGACAAGAGCTGGAACGAGGAGCAGGCACGCAAGACCTATATCGCCATCCTCGACATCATGGAGCCGCCCAAGGTGGCCGTGGCCGAAGGCCAGATTCCACCCGAGGACCCCGTCATCGCCACCTACCGTCGCCGCCTGAGCAGCGTGGTGCTGAGCTGAGCGGACGAAGCGTCCCCGCTGCTGCGCGCCGGCCCGGTGGCGCGCACGGGGCAACACGCAGCAAGCACCGCCGATGAATACGGTGATCCCCTTTCTGCCCGCCAGCTGGCCGCCGCTGCACACCGCCGCGCTGTTCGGCCTGTTGCTGCTGATCGGCACGCTGGGCGGGCTGCTGGCCAAGCGCGTGCGCTGGCTGCCCACCATTACCGGCTTCATGGCGGTGGGGGCATTGATGGGCCCGAGCGGCCTGGGCCTGCTCAGCTACGACATGCTGGGCCAGACGCAGGTGCTGGTCGATGTGGCCCTGGGCCTGATCCTGTTCAAATTGGGCACGGCGCTGCACCCCTGGATGGTGATCCGCACGCCCAAGCTGATCGTCACCAGCCTGGCCGAGAGCCTGCTCACCTTCGCCAGCGTATTCGGCCTGATGGTGTGGCTGGGCACCAGTCCGCTGGCCGCGGTGATTGCGGCGGCGATTGCCGTGTCCTCCTCGCCCGCCGTGCTGATCCACGTGGCGCACGAACTGCATGCGCGCGGCTTCGTGGTGGATGCGGCCAAGGCGCTGGTGGCGCTCAACAACGTGTTCGCCTTCGTGCTGTATTCGCTGGCCATGCCGGTGGCGCTGTGGAACAGCGAAACCAGCTGGCTGGTGGCCATCGGCCTGCCGGCCTACCAGATGCTGGGCGCCATGGTGCTGGGCCTGCTGGTGGCGGTGCTGGTGACCAGCATCGGCCGTTTCACGCAGAGCGACGATGCGCACTACCGCTTTGCGCTGATCGTGGGCGCGGTGATGCTGGTGCTGGGCCTGTCAGTGGCGTTTGGCGTATCGCCACTGTTTGCCAACCTCACGCTGGGCATCGCCTGCCGCGGCCTGCAGCGCCGCGCGCGCCTGGCCAATACCGACCTGGGCAGCGGGGCCGACCTGTTCTTCATCGTGCTGTTCGTCTATGCCGGGGCCAAGCTCAACATCACCGACGTGATCCGCTATGCGCCGTTTGCGCTGGCGCTGGTGGCCGTACGGAGCCTGAGCAAGGGCGTGGGCGTGGTGGCGGGGGCGCGCTATTTCGGCTATCCGTGGAACCAGTCCTTCGCCATCAGCCTCACGCTGATTCCCATGGCCGGGCTGGCCATCGGCCTGGTGCAGACCACCAATGCGATGGCCCCGCATATCGCCACCGAGGTCAGTGCCATTGTGCTGGCGGCGGTCGCGATCCTGGAAACGCTGGGACCACCGCTGGTGGCCTATGGCCTGCGGCTGGGCGATGCGGTGCCGCCGCCGCAAGGGCCGGAGGTGCGGGTGCACACCTTCAGCCCGCCGGCGGACTGATCGCCATGGGGCGGGCCAACATCCTGCCCCCGCACCGGCGTTGCAGACCGGCTCAGCGCGGCTTGACGCGCAACAGGCGGCCCTCGCTGCTGTCGGTCACCAGATAGAGCCAGCCATCCGGCCCCTGGCGCACGTCGCGCAGGCGCTGGCCCACGTCGGGCAGCAGCTTGTGCTCGGCCACCACCTTGCCATCCTTCAGCTGCAGGCGCGCCAGGTACTGGAACTTGAGCGCTGTCACCATCAGGTCGCCCTTCCAGCCCGGATAGCGCTCGCTGGTGACAAAAGCCATGCCTGAAGGGGCAATCGACGGATCCCAGTAGTACAGCGGCTGCTCCATGCCCACCTGTATGCGCAGGCCGCGGCCGATGGTGGCGCCGCTGTATTCCTTGCCGTAGGTGATGACCGGCCAGCCGTAGTTGCGGCCGGGTTGCGGCAGGTTGATCTCGTCGCCGCCGCGCGGGCCGTGCTCGTGCGTCCAGAGCCTGCCATCGGGCGCCAGCGTGGCGCCCTGCACGTTGCGGTGGCCGTAGCTCCAGATGTCGGGCAGCGCGCCGGGCTTGCCGGCGAAGGGGTTGTCTTTGGGGATGCTGCCGTCCTTGCCCACGCGCACGATCTTGCCGTGGTGGTTGTCCAGCGTCTGGGCGTCGTCGCGCCGGCTGAAGCGGTCCCCCAGCGTGAGAAACAGCGTGCCATCGGGCTTGCCACCCACCTTGCGCTCGACGATGCGGCAGCCGAAATGGGCGCTGCTGGCGTACTTGGGTTTCTGGCTGAACAGCACGCGCAGCTGCTCCAGGCTGCGGCCGTCATTGGAGAGCCTCGCGCGTGCCAGCGCCGTGCTGTTGCTGCGGCCCGGGCCGGGTTCGGCGTAGCAGAAGTAGATGGTGCGGTTGCGGGCGTAATCGCTGTCGGTGATCACGTCGAGCATGCCGCCCTGGCCGCCGGCGGCCACCTCCGGCACGCCCTGCAGCGGCGGGTTGATGCGGCCATCGGCCTGCACGATGCGCATGCGGCCGGGGCGCTCGGTGACGAGGAAGCGACCTTCGGGCAAGAAGGCCACGGCCCAGGGGTGCTCCAGGCCGGTGGCAACGGTTTCGGCGACGGCGGCCTGCGGCGCGGGCACCGGGGCAGCGAGCGTTTGCGCTTGCGCTACGCTGGCTCCGGACAGCAAGGCGGCACCGGCAAGCAGCTGGACGGCCCGGGGGCGATCAGGACGGAAAGGGGGAGGCATGGCAATCTCCTCGTGTCTGGCAGACTCCTGCAGAGCATACCCCGCACCCGCCCGTGTTGCCAGCAGTCGTCAGACTGCGACCGGATTCCAGACGGGGTAGTCGGTATAGCCTTCGGCGCCACCGCCGTAATAGGTCTTGCGGTCCGGCTGGGCCAGCGGCCAGCCATTGCGCAGACGCGCCACCAGATCGGGGTTGCTGATGAAAGGCTGGCCAAAGCCGACCAGATCGAGCACGCCGGCTTCGAGCAGGCGGTTGCCGGTTTCCAGCGTCATGTTGCCGGCCAGGATCAGCGCGCCACGCGGATAGGCGGCCCGCATGAGCTGCAGAAAATCCAGGTTGATGCCCGGCGCATCCTCGCGGCCCTTACCCAGGTGCTGGTCCATCAGGTGCACATAGGCCACCTCGCGGTTGGCCAATTCACCGGCCAGATAGAGGTAGGTCTGGGCGGTTTCGTCGTAGGGCGGCATGTCGTTGAAGTTGCCCCAGGGCGAAAAGCGGATGCCGGTGCGCTGCGCGCCAATGCGCTCGATGATGGCATCCACCACCTCGAGCACGAAGCGGCAGCGGTTCTCCTGCGTGTCGGCGCCGTACTGGTCGGTGCGGTCGTTGACGTGCGGGTTGAGAAACTGCTCCAGCAGATAGCCGTTGGCACTGTGGATCTCGATGCCGTCAAAGCCGGCTTCGATGGCGTTGGCGGCGGCCTGGGCGAAGTCCTGCACGGTCTGCTGCACCTCGGCCGTGGTCATGGCGCGCGGGGGCGTGGCGGGCACGAAACCGGGCTTGCCTTCGGCATCCAGGGCGAAGGTCATGATCTTGTCGGAGGCCTGGCTGGTGGAGCTGAGCGGGGCCTGGCCATTGGGCTGCAGCGAGGCGTGCGAGGCGCGGCCCACGTGCCAGAGCTGGGCAAAGATGGTGCCGCCTTCGGCATGCACGGCTTCGGTGACTGTGCGCCAGCCGGCGATCTGCGCGGGGGTGTAGAGGCCGGGGACATACAGCACGCCGTGCGCTGCGGGCGATATCGGCACACCCTCGGTCACGATCAGGCCGGCGCTGGCGCGCTGGCTGTAGTAGGTGGCGAGCAGCTCGTCGGGGACGTGGCTGGGGGAGCGGGCGCGGGTCATGGGGGCCATGACGATGCGGTTGGGGAGGGTGCGGCCTGCTAGGGGGTAGGTGTCGAAGAGTTGGGGCATGGGGTGGAGAATCGATCAGGGGTTGCTGGAGTAGGCACCGCGTCGCGACTGCGACTGGTTGTTGCCGCCTAGGAGGGATTCTCGGTCATTCCGGCTTTCCGGTGTGCGCTGGGGCTGATTGAGCTGGGTGGGGGGCTTGTCGCCTTGTTTGTTGGTGTTATTGGCGACCTGGGCGGTGTTGGGGGGTGCTTGGTGGCGGAAGTTGGGGTTTTGGACACGGTGTCTCCTTCAAAACAGTTGATTGACAAACCTACCCTAATGGAATCTACGCTCAGCATCTGCTTTTTTCTACCTGTTCGGTAATACAAAGTGCGCGAACAGGCTGAGGGGCATTCGGCAAATCGCTTTGATCAAATGCATGAGCCCGCATAGGGCGCGACCGGCCTGGCCTACCGTGAGCCACATGCGCAACTTCGAGTTTCAATCCACGCGCCCGCACGGGGCGCGACGGACGCCACGCCACCGGCGGCCAGGATGTGCTGCTGTTTCAATCCACGCGCCCGCACGGGGCGCGACCGGTCACGCACCATTGCCATCGGCGGGTAGTGGCCGAGTTTCAATCCACGCGCCCGCACGGGGCGCGACTCTATGCCCCTACAAGTAACGGACTGGCGCAGCATGTTTCAATCCACGCGCCCGCACGGGGCGCGACACCGATTGACATCCGAGTAGCCGGCGTATCGTAAGCGCGCGGTGATCCCATGTTGACCGCCACCGGCGGACGTGGCTGAGACTTAGATGGCGCCTGGTTGCCAGCGGTGCGGCAAGAGTTCGTCGATGCGACTGGCTTTGTGCGTGTGCAGCCGCGTGAGCACTTCCTTGAGGTAGGCATACGGGTCGTGCCCGTTCATGCGCGCCGACTGGATCAGGCTCATGACGGCGGCGGCCCGCTGGCCCGCGCGCAAACTACCGGCAAACAGCCAGTTGTTGCGACCGACGGCAATGGGCCGGATCTGGTTCTCGATCCAGTTGTTGTCCACGGGCAGTTGTCCGTCACCCACGAATCGGGTCAGCGCATCCCATCTTCGCAGGCTGTAGTCCAGCGCCTTGGCGGTTGCCGATCCGTCGGGCACCTGTCGCCGTTGCAGTGTCATCCACTCGTGCAGGGCATCCAGGATGGGCCTTGTCTGCTGCTGTCGAACGATTTGCCGTTGTTCGGCGCCCAGATCCTTGACCTCGCGCTCGATGTCATAGACCCGGGCGAACTGTTGCAGGGCGAGCTCGGCGATCTGGCTCTGGTTGGCCGCGTGCAGATCGTAGAACTTGCGCCGGGCATGCGCCAGGCAACCCACCTCGGTCACGCCGCTGGCGATCAGGGCCTTGTAGCCACTGAAGTCGTCGCAGGTCAGACTTCCCTTCCAGGCCTTGTCGGTGCCATGGCCCAGGAAGCGCCGGGCATGCTCGCCCGAGCGAGACTCGCAGAAGTCGTAGACCACGGCCTTGATGTCTTCAAACGCCCCCGGCGCATAGGCCCAGAGGTAGGCGCGGTGCGTCTTGCCATCACCGGGCTTGAGCATGGCCACCGGAGTCTCATCGGCGTGCAGCACCCGGTGGCTGAGGATCTCGTCCTTCAAGGCATCGACCAGCGGCTGCAACCGCACGCCGCAGGTGCCTACCCATTGCGCCAGGGTCGAGCGCGGGATGGCCAGGCCGGCGCGGCCGAAGATCGCCTCCTGCCGGTACAGCGGCAGGTGATCGGCGTACTTGCCCACCAGCACCTGGGCCAGCAGGCCGGCGGTGGGGATGCCTTTGTCGATGACGTGCGCGTCGACCGGCGCCTGTTGAATGCTCTGGCACTGGGCGCATGCCCACTTGCCGCGGATGTGGCGTTCGACGCTGAACACGCCAGGCACGTAGTCCAGCTTCTCAGCCACGTCCTCCCCGATGCGTTTCATCTGGCAGCCACACGAGCAGGTGGTGGACGCGGGCTCGTGGCGGATCTCGCGACGTGGCAGGTGGGCGGGCAGTGGCAAGCGCTTGGCTTGTTTCTTCTCGGGGGTAGTCGGCGTTTGCGCCTGCGACAGCCCGTCGATCTCGCTGGCCACGGCCGCCAGGTCCGCTTCGATCTCGTCGTCGAGCAGGCTCTTCTGCTCAGGGCTGAAGCGCTCTGACTGGGCGGCGAACTTCATGCGCTTCAAGAGCGCGTTCTCGTGCGTGAGCTTGTCGATGAGGGTCTGCTTGAAGGCCAGTTCCTGGTCCTTGGCAGCAGCGGCTTGCAGCATGGACAGCAGCGCCGAGCGCAGTTGCTCGGGACTCAGACTATCAAGGGATTGCGGCTCGACCACCATGGGCATGACTGTGCCAGCGCCGGCAACGCCACGCCATTGGCACATGCACCGATTGGCAGGCAGCAGGCCTGCGATCAGATTCAGAGCATGGTGATGACGCCACCATCGCCCAGGCGCTGCCAAGGCAACCCGAGCACCAGAGCGTCGAACTGCGAGCGGCTGAGATTGGCGATCAATGCCCCCTCACGCGGCCAGACGAATTTGCCGCTATTCAGGCGCCGCGCCGCCAGCCACACACCAATACCATCGTGCACCAGAACCTTCATGCGGTTGGCTCTCCGGTTGGCAAACAGGTAGGCGTGATGCGGGCGTGCAGCACCGAAGACCGCCACCACGCGGGCCAGAGCCGATTCCGTTCCGGCGCGCATGTCCAGCGGCTCGGTGGCCAGCCAAAGGGCATCAATACGGATCATCGCAGCAACTCACGCAGTGCCTGGGCGCATTGAGCAGCCACCGTCACCGGCCAGGTAATCGTGATGGTGGCGCCGGTACGCTGCAGTTCGATACGAATGAACTCGCCCTCCGCGCCCGAGGCAGCCCCTGCCGTCTGAGCAACGCGAACATCGCTGACGCCCGTCGGAACAGGTAGGGCAACGAAGGCCGGCGGTTGCTGCTGGACGTGTGTACCCGTCAAGCGCTCTTCGCGTAACCAGCGGTGCACCATATTCGGGTGCAGGCCGTGACTCAAGGCTACACCGGCCACAGATGCACCCGGCCCACGGGTTTGAGCCAACACCAGCGCCTTGAAATCAGCGCTGTACTCGCGCCGCAGTCGGCGCTGTCCATCGATCAATCGTTCCATCGTCCCCACGATCTCCTTCGTGGGGACGATCGTCGATTACCGTCCTCGACTCAAGATGGGTTCACCGAACGCATACGGCGTATCGCATGTTTCAATCCACGCGCCCGCACGGGGCGCGACAAGAAGTTAGCCGCGACACGCGCGATTACGACACCACTCAACGTTTCAATCCACGCGCCCGCACGGGGCGCGACGTCCCGGCTACGTGGCCGGATCGGAGGTGAGCGAGTTTCAATCCACGCGCCCGCACGGGGCGCGACGCCTGCTGTGCCGTGCAGGGTGCCGTCGTGGCGTGGTTTCAATCCACGCGCCCGCACGGGGCGCGACCACCGTCAACAGCAAAGTTTTGTGGGTGACGCAAGTTTCAATCCACGCGCCCGCACGGGGCGCGACGGGTGCTCGTTGCATGTCGCGTACCTCTCTAGCTGTTTCAATCCACGCGCCCGCACGGGGCGCGACGATGGTTTTTTTGGTTTGATAGATCAGTTCGATGTTTCAATCCACGCGCCCGCACGGGGCGCGACCCGAGGCCGACGGCTGGCTGCTGATGATTGTCCTGTTTCAATCCACGCGCCCGCACGGGGCGCGACCGCAGCGAGAACCGTTCCCGCTTCGGCATCGGCTTGTTTCAATCCACGCGCCCGCACGGGGCGCGACGAGGTGCGCGACACCATCGATGTTCTTGATGCAGTGTTTCAATCCACGCGCCCGCACGGGGCGCGACCCGATGCGACACGCGAGGTGGCAACCGATGCCATCGTTTCAATCCACGCGCCCGCACGGGGCGCGACCCGGTACCGCATCGTGCCGTCCAAGAGCTCGCCAGTTTCAATCCACGCGCCCGCACGGGGCGCGACGGTGACAGTGGCGATCATCCATGCCCCTTCGCGTGTTTCAATCCACGCGCCCGCACGGGGCGCGACGTACAGGCGGTCTTCGCAGTCAATCGGCAGGATCGGGTTTCAATCCACGCGCCCGCACGGGGCGCGACGTGCGCACATGGCAAAGCCTGACATCGAAAAGCTGTTTCAATCCACGCGCCCGCACGGGGCGCGACCATCGTGCTGTCCCCATCGATTAGCAGGCGCTTGTTTCAATCCACGCGCCCGCACGGGGCGCGACATGCTGCGGACAGAGAGCGCGGCGAGGGAGGGGGAGTTTCAATCCACGCGCCCGCACGGGGCGCGACCGAAGCCGCCCATCACTGCCGTTCTGGCCAAGAAGTTTCAATCCACGCGCCCGCACGGGGCGCGACGAACAAGGCGCACTACCGAAACAGCGCCGACTACGTTTCAATCCACGCGCCCGCACGGGGCGCGACCGCGATGATCTTGGAGCTGGCCCACGTGATCGTGTTTCAATCCACGCGCCCGCACGGGGCGCGACAGGCCAGGCGACTTCGTGGCAATGGTGTAGCCATTGTTTCAATCCACGCGCCCGCACGGGGCGCGACAGTGCAATGAGCCCGGCGCATTGGCGCTGGCGTAGTTTCAATCCACGCGCCCGCACGGGGCGCGACCGGAGTCATGACGATGCATTTGCCCTGCGGCAGTGGTTTCAATCCACGCGCCCGCACGGGGCGCGACGTCCGCTTGGCTGTAACTCACATCGGCGCGGACCGGTTTCAATCCACGCGCCCGCACGGGGCGCGACCGCCAAATGCCTTGCCGTAGTTCGCCATGAACGTGCCGTTTCAATCCACGCGCCCGCACGGGGCGCGACGGTCAGCGGGGAGCGCTTCTGCGCCCTCAGTCGCTGTTTCAATCCACGCGCCCGCACGGGGCGCGACCTCTATCGACACGCCGAAAACGGACATTGACGGATCGTTTCAATCCACGCGCCCGCACGGGGCGCGACGCGGCAGCATAGCGCCAGTCCTTTGAGCCACTGGCGTTTCAATCCACGCGCCCGCACGGGGCGCGACGGGTGCCGACGCCATCCGCAACGGTCAGTGGTGGTTTCAATCCACGCGCCCGCACGGGGCGCGACTGATGGTCGGACTGTTCATGTCCAGACCATTGCGGTTTCAATCCACGCGCCCGCACGGGGCGCGACTGGCGGTGCCGCTGCGCCACCTTTCAGCGGCAAAAGTTTCAATCCACGCGCCCGCACGGGGCGCGACAACCTTCCCGCCGTCTCTCCGGGATGTGCGTAATCGTTTCAATCCACGCGCCCGCACGGGGCGCGACGTACACCTTGCCCGCATCGCGGCCTGCGGTGGCGTGGTTTCAATCCACGCGCCCGCACGGGGCGCGACAATCTGGTTCACAAAGTCCATGCCGGATGTGATGTGTTTCAATCCACGCGCCCGCACGGGGCGCGACCGCCGTCTGCGCACGCTGGTGCAGTATCTTGATGCAGTGTTTCAATCCACGCGCCCGCACGGGGCGCGACAGGCAGCTCTCCATCTCAAGCACGAGCACGAGGAGCAGGTTTCAATCCACGCGCCCGCACGGGGCGCGACAGAACCTTCGTCGGCGACTGTTGGTATGACCAGAGGTTTCAATCCACGCGCCCGCACGGGGCGCGACATGTCAATCAGGTTCATGATTTCTCCGTAGAAATGTTTCAATCCACGCGCCCGCACGGGGCGCGACTTGAGCTTCATGGTGGGTCTGTCCTTTCCGGAACAAGTTTCAATCCACGCGCCCGCACGGGGCGCGACATGGCTTCAAGACGCTGCGCGAGTATGCTTCTGGGTTTCAATCCACGCGCCCGCACGGGGCGCGACTGGCGTAAGGGGCGATATGGCGACATTCTCATGGTTTCAATCCACGCGCCCGCACGGGGCGCGACACCGCACCATCGAAGAAGGCTACCAGTCCGCAACGTTTCAATCCACGCGCCCGCACGGGGCGCGACCTTCGCCCACGTCACCGAGCAGCGGCTCAAACGAAATGTTTCAATCCACGCGCCCGCACGGGGCGCGACGGGTACGCTCCCCAAGCCGATCGCCATCATGCGCGGTTTCAATCCACGCGCCCGCACGGGGCGCGACCGATGCGAACAAGGCGCTGGGCATTGATGTCACCGGTTTCAATCCACGCGCCCGCACGGGGCGCGACCCGGCCCATCAACAATTTGTCGGAGGCATACGCGGTTTCAATCCACGCGCCCGCACGGGGCGCGACCTGGTAGCTCGACCACGGCAGGGCCGCAGTAAATGCGGTTTCAATCCACGCGCCCGCACGGGGCGCGACGACGGCTGCCGCCTTGGCCTCGTCGGTGGTTGCACCGTTTCAATCCACGCGCCCGCACGGGGCGCGACGGCCTCTCCGGTGTGTTCGACATACCGCAGTTCAGTTTCAATCCACGCGCCCGCACGGGGCGCGACCACCGGGGAGTACGAGGAAAAGAGCTACCACGAGGTTTCAATCCACGCGCCCGCACGGGGCGCGACACCATCAACATCTATGGCGCCCCTGGCCAATCCGTTTCAATCCACGCGCCCGCACGGGGCGCGACCCCTTCTGTTTACGGATCGTGGCTGCTGGGCCATGTTTCAATCCACGCGCCCGCACGGGGCGCGACCGGCGGCGATCTGTTCATCTTCAACGGCCAGACGTGGTTTCAATCCACGCGCCCGCACGGGGCGCGACTGGTCGATGCTTTGGCACGCTCCCACGCCCGAATGTTTCAATCCACGCGCCCGCACGGGGCGCGACGCCGAGCGCAGATACAAACCCGGTTGTCAGATTGTTTCAATCCACGCGCCCGCACGGGGCGCGACATCTGGTTCACAAAGTCCATGCCGGATGTGATGCGTTTCAATCCACGCGCCCGCACGGGGCGCGACAGGTCTTCGCCGGCCTGCTCGCCGCCGTCCTGGCTGTTTCAATCCACGCGCCCGCACGGGGCGCGACCTGCGCAGGGCCTTGCCGGGCAGGGCGTTCGCCCAGTTTCAATCCACGCGCCCGCACGGGGCGCGACGTGCGCAACTCTGCAGGCACTGCAGTGTCTGGCAGTTTCAATCCACGCGCCCGCACGGGGCGCGACAAGCATGGCGATCGAAGCTGGAGCAGCGCTGGAGTTTCAATCCACGCGCCCGCACGGGGCGCGACCCTGTCATCTTACCTACACGTATAACAACGCCAATATCCACCCCAAATGCGATTACCCCGCATGACCTGATCATCAACGCAACCAAGACAACTCAATTTCTGAAATTTTTAATGATCACAAGATGTTGGCGCCGCGCGAACCGCCTAGGAACAGCTCGATCGCTTTAGGTTCGCGCATCAAAGAACCAAGGGGCCCTCTAGGTCCAAGGTTGCCTTGGCTCCCACATGCTCCACTTTTCCGTGCCACTTCGCGCCGAGGTGGTAGAAACGCAAACTGTCAGCGGACTCATCAATCAAGCCACAAAGCTGCTCTCGCACATGTGTCCACAGAGCGGGATCAACGTGAAGTTCAAACACAGAAAATTGGACTCGCTGCCCGTAGTTCTGGCAAACACGGGCAATGCGGCGAAGGCGCCGCGCTCCTCCAGGATCGCTTGTGTGCACGTCATAGCTGACAAGGACCATCATGCGCAAATCTCACTTCCAAAGAAAAGGCGGGTACGCGTCAAAATCACCGCGTAAGTGACGCGCCAGTAGCTGAGCTTGCACAAAGGGCAGCAAACCAATGTCAATTTTCTCCTCGATAAACGCATGAAGCAGCTGATCGCGCTTTCGCTCTTGATACGCGACCAGAACTTTCTTCCTTCCTTCATCCGTCAGGTACACCGCCCCTCCGTCGGCAACACGAAAATCCTTCTCCCCCACTTGCCGCAGGTTAACCAGCGACAAAGCAAGCCGGTCACCTAGCAAGGCGCGAAACTCCTCTGCAAGATCAAGCGCAAGACTCGGTCGCCCCGGCCTGTCCCGGTGAAGAAAACCAACTGCCGGATCAAGTCCCACCGTTTCCAGGGCAGATCTGCAATCGTGCGTCAGCAGCGTGTACAGAAACGACAACAAGGCATTGAAAGCATCTTGCGGAGGTCTGCGCGTACGGCCGGAAAAATGCAGCGCTGGGGTCTCTGTACGAATCAGCTGATCCATTACGCTGAAGTAAGCCAAAGCCGCTTCACCCTCGAGTCCTCGAAGAAAATCCGTGCTGATTTCTGCCTCAAGCATGCGAAGAGGGATGCGCTTCAAGCGTGCCACTGCGTGCTCATATTTCGCGGGGTCCGGCAGAACTCCCCTGTGATCCCGCCACCCCCGTGCCAGGACGGCATGCTGGTTATGGATTTTCCCTGCGAGGAGATTTCGCACGATGGCAGTTGTCGCGGAGGGATCATCGCTGCGCCGATACTGCTCCTTCCGCAATAACACATTACCCGAAACCGGCCCTTCAACTCTTGCCAGAAACCTGCCGTTCTCGGTCAGAAAGCAAATGGTGATGCCGTTTTGCGCGCAATAACCAAGCAGCGCCGGAGAAGCCAGAATCCGCCCTATACACACGATGCTCTCCAGCATGTGCAAAGGTAGCCGGGCCCGCTCCTGATGATCAATCTCCATCACGACATTGAGACCATCTCGACGCAACCACGCTCCTTCGGTCGTGACATACAAGGTATTGAGCTGCCGCCTCATTACTCACTGCTCCATCGCGTGCATCAGCCAGCCCTGTACCGATCGTTGTCTGGTCAGGCACTGCGGCATACAAAGATCGGCCAGGGAACACGAGTCACATTTCTTGGATTCATATACTGCACGTGGTGTTTGTCTGCTCTCCAGCATGGAGCGCGTTTCCTGAATCACTTTCAGTGTGAGTTCCCGCAGCTCCCCATCAAACACCACATCTTTACGTCGTCGCGTTTGCCCATAGAACAATGCACCGCAGGGCACCGGCTTCCCGTACATATCTTCCAAACACAGCGCCTGCGCGCAAAGCTGAACTTCATCCGCTTGATGCGCCTTTGGCCGGCCCCGCTTGTATTCGACGGGGAAGGGGCATTCACCCCCAGACCCTTCAGAATGGAACTCGACAACATCTGCCTTCCCGATCAGGCCGAAAGCTTCGTGCGACAAAGCCATTGCAGTCGCCACACGAACACCTTTTCGCGTTCCGGCACCCGGCAGGTCTGCTCGCTCGTGCAGAATCCTGCCTTCCGCCGTTTCCCTGCTTTCCGCCCATAGCTGCTCCAAGTGGATCAGTGCACACTGCCGGGGGCAGTAGAGAAAATGCTGGAGAGCGGAAAGAGGAATAGCGTCCATGCAGCATGGTTAGATCAATTCGGTGACAGATACGCCCTGCGGCAAGTTCTCGTCAATGGTCACCTGATAATCCGCGTAGCTACGCGCCGGAGTATCCGCTTCTCCGTCGACGCGAGACACCTTGACCTTGTCGAACAACACATGTGCAGGTGCGTTGCCCATGGCGCTTTCATGCTTGAAAACAATCAGCTTGCGTGCTGCCATTTCGCCACGCGCGGCAGAGCGATCATGTTCGAACATGTTGGTTAGCGCCTGCCAGAACAGAGCCAAGTCGGCGTCCGAAAAGCCGGTGCGTTCCGCAAGCTTTGCCGAGATGAAGCCGTGTGCACGATACAGGCCATAGGGAATGATGTGCTTTCTGCCCATGGTGCGGTTGTCACCGCTTTGCGCTTCAGCTTCTTTTTCCGTCGTTACAGCCATCCTTGTGATCGAAATTTCCAACGGCACGACAGGATCAATGGATGTAGCAAAAGCCATTTGCACTGGCCCGCGAACCTGACCGGCATTGACGCCCGTAGTCATGACGGCGCCGAAGGTGCGCACGTCGAAGAAATTGCTGCACATCCAAGCGGTAATAGCCCGCGCCTTGGCCTCATCCTTGGGCAGTTTTTTTTGCTCTTCCTTGGTCTCTTCTTCAAGCCCTACTGCTTTTCGGCCCAAAGCATGCTGATTGTTCAAGATCGCTCTCTCTGCCATATAGATGGCATAGCCGGAAGCGTCTTCCTTGTCCAAGCTGACAAAGTTGCGAACCTTGCGCTTCAAGCAAACATCGGTCACAAGACCACGGTTGGTTTCCGGATCCAGGCGCGGCAGGTTGCCTGCATCCGGATCCCCATTGGGGTTGCCGTTAGTGATGTCGAACAGATAAACAAATTCATAGCGATGTGCAATAGCACTCATGATGGGTCTCCTTGTGCAGGTTATTCGGCTTCTTGAGATTTCGTATCGTCCGCAGGAGTCGATTCTTCATCGCCAGACTTTGCGAACCGGCTTTGTGATTGATGGTAGTAGCCGATGGCAAAGCGCCCCTGCTCTTCAATACGAAGGCTGCGAGGAAAGCTGTCAGACAAACCTTCAACGATTTCGCGGATATCCTTCTCCAGCACAACAGCCAGCCCCGGCTTTTCCTTGCGCAGTTTGCCCAGATGGTTCTGGGTATTGCGCAGCAACACAGGGAAGACCGACGCTGGTGTCGCGGATGCCGCTCCGTAATACCGGTCACGGATGGTGGCATTCACCTGTCCGCCCAATGCTCCGCGCTGAGCTGCCTCCAAGACAGCAAACAAGCGGCCCAGCAGATAGCCGGGGCTTTTCGATTCCTTGTCGAGACTCACAAGCACCTCCTCTGATTGATCGTCATTTTGAAAACCTAGCCTCTGGTCACGCGCCAGAACTCCCTTACAGATGGCCGCGCGCATACCAGACAGGTTGCCGTCGGAACGGATTCGCATCAAGGTGTTCACCAGCAAGCTGCGGGGATAGCGCCGACCGCTCAGCACTGACCGCATGAATTCACCTACTAGGTTGTTGAAAGCATCGTCCATCTTGGGCATGGCGCCTTCGCGGTGAGGTACAGTTGCGAGCAACACTCGGCGCGCTGCAGGCTCGGTCTTCCACGGCACCGGTTCAATATAGAAATCACGTGCATGCCAAGCGAGGCGGTCTGCAAAAAGACCCAGCGTTCCAACCTCCCAGAAGCGGATGGATAGGCGGGAAGCATTGGGAGCCAGGCCCAGCACGTACATGCGCGTGCCTTCCTGAAGTTTCGGGTTCAGTTCGCTCAATGGCCTGCCTTTCGCGACCTTTTCGAGCATCTGGCGAACCTGAGCTGCTTCCGTTTCATCATCTGCCGGCGGATTGAGCAAGGCCTCAAACGCCAGTTCGGCTGCCTCAGCCTCTTCCGTGTCCGCCGCTTCCGCCCAGAACACTACACTGGCATCACCAATCTGGATGCGCTGGCGATTGTGCTCGCTGCGGCGCAGTAGATAATTGAGCACCGTGGTGTAGGCAAACGCTGCCTGCTCTGAAACAGGCGCGTTATCGCCCTGCTCCTTCCCGTAAGAAGTGAACGACTCCTGATTGAATGCAACAATTGACGCACCGGATGTCTGGGCGCCAAACACGCCTTTGATTGCGGGATGTAGTCGCGCGATAGGCAGCTGCTCACCTAGTACCAAGCATTCACTCTGGCTAGGCTTTCCCTCGGCATCACCGCCCCCATCCAGTTGAGCCCGAGCTGCCTTCGCTGCAGCCCGCTCGTGCAAATACTGCTTTTCACCACTGAGTCGAAAAACAACATTGGTGTCCAACATTTCTGGCACGAATCGAGGTGCAACGAACTGCTCTGGAGTCCATTGCCTCAAAAAAGCCAGCAGTGCTTTGAGTCCCACGTCATCAGCGGTTGCCAAACAATTTTGATGCAAGACCTTGAAAGCCTCATGCTCTTTATCTGCTCGTTTGCTGGTAGCACTGACTCCCAGCACATAGCTGGTCTTGTCCCAGAGAAAACAAGGCGCAATATTGCTAGCTCGTTTGGGTGGCTGAGGAACATTCATCAACCGCGGCAAAGTCTTCTTGCCGGACGTGTCCCGAATGTCATTCACATCCAACACTTGTCCATCTGAGGCCAACAAAATTTCGTAGCTAATCTTTTCCGGGCTATACCCGAACGGTGCCAGCTCTTCTTCGCCGCGCGTCAGCAACCGCTGGTAAAGGCCATTCAGCGCCTGGAGAATCATGCCTTGACCTCCTCACTCTGCCAAGGTGGAACATTGATCACGCCATCCACCATCTGAGCCCGGAAAAAGCGTGGCGTCATACCATTCTCGAAATCAATGTCATGCAGCATCCAGCCCAAGTCGCGCGTACCACTCAGACTCACATCGGGAATAGGCAATTCTTGCCCCTCTTCCAGTAGCTCAAAGTAGGCAGGAAATTCCCGAACACCCATGCATGGCGCATGAAAACACTGGCCCCTGCGAGCACGTCGATTGAAGATGTCCAAGTGCTTGCCCACCGAGTCATCTGCGCCTGCTGCTCGCGTCAACTCGAAGTGAGCGTCAATCACATACGCCACATCGCGCAAAATGGTGGCCGCACGCTGCTGCCTGTCTTCATCCACATAAGTAGCCAGCCCCGCGGTGCTGCCCGCGCGCATGGCCTTGGCCACGTTGGCCGATGAGAGCTTGCCGCCGACTTCATTGCGCCGAATCGACTCAAAGCGAATCGGCTTCAGAACATGGATGCGATCAATCTGCCAACGAATGGCAGGTTTCCAATGCACCGCCTCCAAGATGCCGCGCCCCGCCGATGGCGTGATGACATCGTAGGAGACTCGCTCCACTTTCATTTCCGGGCGCGTAAAGCATGCGCGCGCGCCCCATACGTGCAAACGCACTCCAAAAGCCATTGCATCCTCCCTTGAGCTTCGAGACTTGGCCCTCTCGATAGCTCCAACACATTGCTTTGGTTTTCAACGAACTTAATTTATAGCGTCTTTTGGCGCCCTTCTTAGATATTGAATTAAATTATTGTGCTTGTCGTTTCCATGAAGGTCGGGTCATCCCATCCCAGGCCGACACTGTGGTCATAAATTTCTTGGTTGACCAGTGCCATGAACTGGTCACCCCACTTTTCGAACGCTACAGCCTGCACCGCGCCCGCCTTGAACAGCGCATCAAACCCTCTTTGGGGCAATTGCACCAGGTATGGCTGCAGTTGCCGGGCAATCCCGCCACATCCTTCAGCAAACTCCAAGTCACGCAGCAGCTTCTTGGCCGTATCGTCATACGGCACGATGACCGGCCTTTGCACACTATCAATCAGGCGGAACTTGGCCTCCAGGGTTTCGAACGGCAGGCTATCCACTCGACTTTCTTTCAGCAACCCCAACAGGTCGGGCAAATCAAGCGCCTTACTGCCCTTCTGCCAATACAACAACTCGAAATAGCGCCGGATGGATTGGGGAGACAGCGGGCTTTCCTCACCAATTTCGCGCATGACTTCACGCGCGACCTGCGCGTAACGCTTCAATTCCGGAGGCGGTGCCCATTCTTCGTTTTCTGTGATGAAAACAAGTACCTCACTTTCCGCCAAGGCGCGCTTGCCCTCCCGGTTACAACGACCCGCGGCCTGTGCAATGGAATCCAGGCCTGCCTCTGCCCGTAACACAGTGGGAAAATCGACGTCCACCCCCGCTTCGATCAATGAGGTCGATACCAGTCTGCAAGGCTTCCCTTCCTTCAGCAACTGCCTTACCTCACTCAATACCTCGCTACGGTGCTTGGCGCACATCAGCGTGGTGAGGTGTCTTGCTCCAGGCAGGTCATTCATGGCCTCGTACACTGCGCGTGCATGGCGCCTGTTATTCACAATGCACAGAACCTGATCGCGCGCTCGCATCTCGGCAGCGAGCGCTTCATCGCTCAACATGCCCACATGACGCACATGGACACGCTCCAGAGCTTGAAATAGCTTGGTGGGCGCAGGCGCTAGTTCACGGACACTTTCCTTTTCCAACCCCCCTTCAAAATCGGGGGCTTCTAGAGCGGGCTGTGTGGCGGTACATAACACCACGCTGGTGCGGTAGTTCCGCGCCAGCTCGTCGATGGCAGCCACGCACGGGCGCAACAGCTTCAACGGCATGGTTTGGGCTTCATCCAGCACAACCACACTACCTGCTATGGCGTGCAGCTTGCGACACTGCGCCGGCCGCGCTGCAAACAGGCTCTCAAAGAATTGGACAGCCGTTGTGACCACAATAGGCGCATCCCAGTTCTCCATCGCCAGGCGCAGCTTTTCAGTTGCTTCATAGCGATCGGGATCATTACGCGGAGTTTTTTCCGCTACGAACGCACTGTGATGCTCCAGGACTGCCGCCTCACCCTGCGCACCCAGAGCCTTGCGAAAGACCCGCGCAGTCTGCTCGACAATGCTGGTGAACGGTATTACGACAATGACGCGACGCAAGCCGTGTTCAATCGCATGATCCAATGCGAAGGCCAGAGAAGCCAATGTTTTCCCCCCGCCTGTGGGTACCGTCAGCGAAAACAAGCCGCGGTCCAGCTTCGCATTAGCGCGTACTTGCGCCAGGATTTCCGCACGCAACTGGTTTACATCAGAATTACTCTGGAATCCTGCGAGGTAGGTCTCTAGCTGATCGCGCAATGCAGCCAAGGTCGGCATTGCCCGATCCCTGGGGCTATTCCAATTCTCTATTGCACAGCTCTGATAGAAGCGCTCGGTATCGAGAAAATCCGCATCAACCAGGCATGAAAAGACCATGCGCGTCAGAAAGCTCAGCTGAAAATTTCCGCGTGCTGTGCTGTGTGCGCGAAATGCAGGCAGGGCCAGCTTGACGGGAAGGCTGATTTCCTGCTCCCAACGGGGATCCAACGTCGGTAGATCGCCGGCTTTCAGTCGGTATTGCAGTGGAGTCCGTTCACCTTCTGATTCACCGCCATTGGCCAAGCCCGCATGGTGTCCCGCAATGCCATAAGCCAATAGCTGCCCCAACGGGCCATATCGGGAGGCAGCAATCTGCGCCCCACGGGTGGAATGATCTACCCGCAATGCTTCCCCCTGCAGCTTCTGCTGAAACGACAGGCAATACTTTCCCACGTCATGCAGCAAGCCGGCTGTATGTCCCAAAGGACGAGAGCCAAACTGATCTGCAAATCTCCCGGCAAGCTCCGCTACTTGAGACAAGTGCTCCTGGAGTGACTGCCAATCGCTTTGATCCTGATTTTGAGTGGAGTGCGCAAAAAACCGCCCTGACATCCCGTCCATCCCCAACCTCCACGGCGCCGTTATTGATGGGCTCTGTCAGAACAAGGTTCAGCGCGTCAACCTCTCCAACGCCTCCCGATACTTCGCACTGGTCCCCTCCTGCACCTCCTGCGGCAACACCGGCGCAGGCGCCGTCTTGCCCCACGGCTTGCCATCCACCTGCGCAGTCTCCAGCCAGTCGCGCAGGTACTGCTTGTCATAGCTCGGCGGATTCTTGCCTGCCTTGTACGCCGCCTCGTAGCCATCCAGCGGCCAGTAGCGCGAGCTGTCGGGCGTCAGCACTTCGTCCATCAGGGTCAGCTTGCCGTCGGCATCCAGGCCAAATTCGAACTTGGTGTCGGCGATGATGATGCCCTTGGTCAGCGCATAGTCGGCCGCGGCCTTGTACAGCGCAATGCTCACGTCGCGCATCTGCGCCGCCAGTTCCGGGCCGATGGTTTTTTCCACCTGCTCGTAGCTGATGTTCTCGTCATGCTCGCCCACTTCGGCCTTGGCTGCCGGGGTAAAGATCGGCTCGGGCAATTTGGAAGCATTGCTCAGGCCTTCGGGCAGGGGCACGCCGCACACGCTGCGGCTTTGCTGGTACTCGGCCCAGCCGCTGCCGGCCAGGTAGCCGCGCACCACAGCCTCCACCGGCAGGGGCTTGAGGCGCTTCACCAGCATGCTGCGGCCCTGCACCTGGGCCACTTCCTCGGGGGCCACCACGCTTTCGGGGGCGTCGCCGGTCAGGTGGTTGGGCACGATGTCCTTGAGCTTGTCAAACCAGAACAGCGCCATCTGCGTGAGCAGCGCGCCCTTGCCGGGAATCGGCTCGCCCATGATGACGTCGAACGCGCTGATGCGGTCGCTGGCCACCATCAGGATGCGGTCGTCGCCCACGGCGTAGTTGTCGCGCACCTTGCCGCGGGCCAGCAGCGGCAGCGAGGTGATGGAAGAGGTGTGGAGTGCGTTGCTCATGCGGGCGTTTCCTTCGCAGGGAGGAGAAAAATCGGGCTGTCCTATTTTATGCCGCCACACCCCCCGCAAGCCTCCGTGGCAGGGCACGTTGAAGCGCTCGTACAAGCCTTATGCAATTTCTTTAAAAAGCATAAGAAAAAAATTTTTATACAAAAATAAGCATATAACTTTCCGTCCGGCCCATAATCCCAACTCCGGGTTTACCCCATAGTCCGTTTGGCCGGCCGCAAGCCGGCTCCTGCACACCAAGAAGTCGGCAAATGATTGAACTGGAATCGGTACGCAAGCGCTATCCGGCCCCACAGGGCGGTGGATGGTTCGATGCGGTACATCCCACCAGCCTGCGCATTGCGCAAGGCGAGATTTTCGGCCTGATCGGCCAGTCGGGCGCGGGCAAGTCCACCTTGCTGCGCCTGATCAATCTGCTGGAGCGGCCCGATGCCGGCCACGTGCGCATCGACGGGCAGGATCTGATGCAGCTCGATGCCCGTGCCCTGCGCCAGATGCGCCAGAAGATCGGCATGGTGTTCCAGCAGTTCAACCTGATGGCCAACCGCACCGTGGCGGGCAATGTGGCGTTTCCGCTGGAAGTCGCCGGCTGGAGCGCCGAACGCATCCGCGCCCGCGTGGCCGAATGCCTGGAGATCGTGGGCCTTACCGAGCGCGCGCAGCACTATCCGGCCCAGCTCTCGGGCGGACAGAAGCAGCGTGTGGGCATCGCGCGCGCGCTGGCGCCGCATCCCGCCGTCATCCTGGCTGACGAACCCACGTCCGCGCTGGATCCGCAGACCACCCAGTCCGTGCTCGACTGCCTGAAGGACATCAACCAGCGCTTCGGCGTCACCATCGTCATCGTCACGCACGAGATGCAGGTGGTGCGTGCGTTGTGCCAGCGGGCCGCCGTGCTGTCGGCCGGCCGCGTCGTCGATGTGGTGGAGGTGCAGGACCGCGACATCACTACCCACCATCCGCAAACGCGCGCACTGCTCGAGGAGGCATGAGCATGGAAGACGAAGTAATTGGCACCCTGGACGAAGAGACGCCCATCACCTGGGCCGGCGCCTGGGAACATCTGGCCGACATGCAGGACGAGATCGTGCAGGCCGCCATCGAGACCGCGCTGATGCTGGGCATCGGTCTGGGTGCGGCGCTGCTGTTCGGGCTGCCGCTGGGCGTGCTGCTCTATCTCACGCGCCGCGGCAACATGGCCGACAACCGCTGGCTGCATGGCCTGCTGAGCTGGGTGGTGAACCTGGTGCGCTCCTTCCCCTTCATCATCCTGATGGTGGTGTTGAGCGGCTTCACCCGCATGGTGGCGGGCACCTCGATCGGCCCGCTAGCCGCCGCCGTGCCGCTGTCGTTTGCCGCCATCCCCTACTTTGCCCGGCTGGCCGAGCAGTCGCTGCGCGAGATTCCGCGCGGCGTGCTGGAGGCAGCGCAGGCCATGGGTGCCAGCCCGCTGCAGATCATCGTGAAGGTGCTGCTGGTGGAGGCACGCGCCGGCCTGATTGCGGGCTTCACCATTCTCACCATCAGCTTCCTGAGCTACTCGGCCGTGGCCGGCGTGGTGGGCGGCGGCGGCATTGGCGATCTGGCCATCCGCTACGGCTACCAGCGTTACGACACAGTGGTGCTGGTGGCCATGTCGCTGTTGCTGATCGTGCTGGTGCAACTCATCCAGCTGGCCGGCAACTACGCCGCCGCCCGGCTCGACAAGCGCTGAAGCGCCCATCCCCGTTTTTTTCGTCCATTTCCCACAAAGAAAGAGAGAATCCCATGCAGCAATCCAAGCGCATCCTGATCCAGTCCGCCCTGCTCGCCACGGCCCTGGCGGCCAGCGGCGCCGTTCTTGCAGCCGATCCGGCCAAGCAGCAGATCGTCATCGGTACCACCGTCGGCGACTTCGGCGACCAGGTCAGGCAGAGCATCCGCCCGCTCCTCGAGAAGCAGGGCTACAAGGTCAAGCTGGTCGAGTTCACCGACTACGTGCGCCCCAACCTGGCGCTGCAGGAGGGCTCGCTGGACCTGAACGTGTTCCAGCACCGCCCTTATCTGGACAAATTCAGCGCCCAGCACAAGCTGCACCTGACGCCGGTATTCCAGGTACCGACGGCCCCGCTGGGCATCTACGCCGGCAAGCGCCAGGCACTGGCCGACGTGAAGCCGGGCAGCTCCGTCAGCCTGCCGAATGACCCCAGCAACCTGGCACGCGCGCTGGTGATGCTGGCCGATCTGGGCTGGATTTCGCTCAAACCCGGCATCAACCCGGTGACGGCTTCCGAGCGCGATATTGCCGCCAACCCGCGCAAGCTGGTGCTGCGCCCGCTGGAAGCGGCCCAGCTGCCGCGTTCGCGCGCCGATGTGGACTTTGCCGTGATCAACGGCAACTATGCGGTGAGCAGCGGCATCAAGCTGACCACGGCGCTGTACCAGGAAAAGAGCAACGCCTATGTGAACGTGGGCGTGATCAGGACGGCTGACGTGAACAAGCCCTGGGCGCGCGACGTGATTGCCGCCTACCAGTCGCCCGCGTTCAAGGCCTATGCCGTCAAGCGCTTCCCCGGCTACAAGCTGCCGCAGGTGTGGGGCAAATAAGCCCGCCCGGGGCATGATTCAGCCCCCGGTCTGCAGCTCCTTGAGCAGCGCAGGAAACTCGTGCGAGAGTTCCCGCGCCAGATAGCCCACCGGGCCCACGGTGCGGCCCGGCACCTTGCCTTGCGCTGCCTGGGCCTTGGCCTTGGCGTTGGGGAAGCCATCAGGTCGCCCTGATGGCTTACGCCTTGGGAGCCACTGGCACATCCTTGGCGGCCGTCACCGGCGTGCCGGCCTGCTCCAGCGGCGCCGTGAAGTTCACCAGCCGCGGCATGAGCTTGCCGTCGCGGAACCCCTCCGCATGGAAGTGGTACGACGTCACGCCGCAATTGGGCACATCGCCTTCTCGGTCGATCGCCAGAATCTCCTGTTCGGCCAGCCCTTCCAGCAGATAGCGCAGGCAGCTCACGATCACCTGGTGGCCCACCACCAGCACGCGCTGGCCATCGTATTCGCGCGCCGTCATCTCCATGAAACTGCGCAGGCGCAGGATCACATCGCACCAGCTCTCACCGCCAGGCGGCCGGAAATAGAATTTGCCCACCTGGGCGCGCTGCTCGAACAGGTCCGGAAACTTCTGCTGAATGCCGAAGCGCGTGTAGCGGTCGAGCACGCCGAACTCCTTTTCGCGCAGGCGCTCGTCCATGCGCAGCGTGGTCGGCATCTCGCTCACCTGCAGCATGCGGCGCGCCGTTTCTGCAGCGCGCAGATAGGGCGAGCACAACAGCACATCCGGCTGTTCCTCCGGTGGCAGCGTACTGAACCAGTACCCGAGCGCATCGGCCTGGCGCTCTCCGAGCAACGATAGCGGCGTGTCCATGTCGCGCGTGCCGATATCGAGCATGGGCAGCTGGCGCGAGTTGGCCAGATCGCTGGCCACGTTGCCGGCGCTCTGGCCGTGGCGCACCACCCAGAGCACGCTGGGCGCAGGAGAGGAAGGCTTGAAGATCGACACAGGCAGCATGGCGGGAATGGACAACAGGCCAGACTGTACGCAGAACGCGCACCGGCAAAGGTAGGACACCATCCACTGTGCATGCTCTGCACGGAGGTTTCATTGGGGATTTTCCCGGCGGCTCTGGTTTTCCATGAGGGCTATTAAAATTTTTATGCAATCCATATAATTATTCGAATTTCATAATTTTTGGTAAATCGCCATGTCCAGCGTCTACCCTCGCCCCGACCTTGGCCGCCAGATGGCCACACAGCTGCTGCGCCCCGGCCCGCTGGATGCGTCCTTGCAATCCGGCCTGTTCCTCTCCGGCCAGCGCCGCACCGGCAAGACCACCTTTCTGCAGCACGACCTGATCCCCGCGCTGGAGAGCATGGGCGCGCTGGTGATTTATGTGGACCTGTGGAGCGACGTGCAGGCTTCGCCCTCCTCGCTGGTGCACGCCGCCGTGCGGCAGGCGCTGGCCGAATTGCAGAACCAGGGCTCGCGCATGCGCAAGACGCTGGCGCGCGTGAAGGGGGCCGAAGTCGGTGCGCTGGGCTTCAAGTTCGGCTTCTCGCTCGACAGCCTGGGCAAGGAAGACGGCACCACACTGGCGCAGGCCATTGCCGCCATCGTGGAGCAGGCACAGACCGATGTGGTGCTGATCATCGACGAGGTGCAGCATGCCATCACCTCCGAAAACGGCCACGGCCTGCTGCTGGCGCTCAAGGCCGCGCGTGATGCCATCAACCAGAATCCGCAATCGCGCGGGCGTTTCTACTTCGTGGGCACCGGCTCGCACCGCGCCATGGTCAACGAACTGACGGCGCGGCGCAATCAGGCTTTTGCGGGTGCCGTGAGCGTGCCGTTTCCCTTGCTGGGGCGCGATTATGTGGAGCACCTGCTGCAACAGGCCGCCGATGGCGGCTTGGGCGCACAGATGCCCTCGCCCGAGGTGGCCTGGCACGCCTTCCAGACGCTGGGCCAGCGCCCCGAGGAAATGCTGCGCGCGCTGCGCCAGCAACTGGTGGCGCTGCAGGAGCAGCCGCAACTCAAGCCGGACGAGGTGTTTTCGGTAGTGGCCTCCACCCTGCGCAATGCCCTGGCCGGCGAGGAGCTGCGCCGGCTCGAGAGCCTGGGCGGCCTGGCAGAAGCCATCTTTGCCCGCATCGCCGCCACCGAAGCCGGCGAATCCAAGGGCCTGTTCACGCCCGATGCCCTGACTGCCTATGGCGAACACCTGCACCGCCCCGTGCGCATGGAAGAGGTGCAGCCCACCATCAATGCCATGCTCGATGAAAACATCGTGCTGCGCAAGGCGCACGGGCTGTATGCGATCACCGATCCGTTCGTGCACCAGGCGTGGAAGGAAAGCCGGGCGGTGCAGGGGCGCTTGCCCACATGAAAAAGCCCGCCATCAGTCCGGACTGAATGGTTCATCGCCTTCCTGCGCTGGAACGCGGCCACACGAAAAAAAGCCACCGCAAGACTCTCCCGAGTCTCCGGTGGCACTTTTTTGTTCAGCAGCAAGCGCCGTCAGGCGGCGCCCCCCACCGCTCAGCGCACCTGCTGCGCCAGCTCGCCCCTGGCGTATTTCTCGGCCATCACGCTCATCGGGATGCCCTTGATCTTTGCGCCCTGGCCTTCGCAGCCGAATTCCAGATAACGCTGCTTGCACACGGCCTTGGCGGCTTCACGCGCCGGCTTCATCCATTCGCGCATGTCGAACTTGGAGGGGTTCTCGTGCATGAACTTGCGCACCGCACCGGTCATCGCCATGCGGATGTCGGTGTCGATGTTGATCTTGCGCACGCCGTACTTGATGGCTTCCTGGATTTCCTTCACCGGCACGCCGTAGGTCTGCTTCATGGCACCGCCGTACTGGTTGATGATGTCCAGCAGGTCCTGCGGCACGCTGGAGGAGCCGTGCATCACCAGGTGCGTGTTGGGGATGCGGGCGTTGATTTCCTTCACGCGGCTGATGGCCAGCACGTCGCCCGTGGGCGGACGGGTGAACTTGTAGGCGCCGTGGCTGGTGCCGATGGCGATGGCCAGTGCGTCCAGCTGAGTGGCGGCCACGAACTGGGCGGCTTCCTCGGGGTCGGTCAGCATCTGGCTGTGGTCCAGCTTGCCGACGGCGCCCACGCCGTCTTCCTCACCCGCTTCACCGGTTTCCAGGCTGCCCAGGCAGCCCAATTCGCCCTCGACGGTGGCGCCGATCTTGTGCGCCATGGCCACGACCTGCTTGGTCACGTCCACGTTGTAGGCGAAATCGGCGGGGGTCTTGCCGTCTTCACGCAGCGAGCCGTCCATCATCACGGAGCCGAAGCCCAGATCGAGCGCGCCCTGGCAGATGGCGGGGCTGGTGCCGTGGTCCTGGTGCATCACCAGCGGAATGTGGGGATAGGCTTCGGCGGCGGCCTGGATCAGGTACTTGATGAAGTGCTCGCCGGCATACTTGCGCGCGCCTGCGCTGGCCTGCAGGATCACGGGTGCGCCGACTTCATCGGCGGCAGACATCACGGCCTGCACCTGCTCCAGGTTGTTGACGTTGAAAGCCGGGATGCCGTAACCGTTTTCGGCGGCGTGGTCCAGCAGTTCGCGCATGGAAACGAGTGCCATGGAAGAGTCCCCTCAGAAGTTGAAAAGCGATACAACCCGCCCTCCGGGGCAGGCCTGGATGTCATTGCGATGAAATTTGCGCCATTTTAGCCTGCCGGGGCGATTCGGGCACCCTTGTCGCAGGGCGCAGCAGGGACAAGTGCGCGCCCCTTGCGCTGGCGCAAGCTGCACCGGGCAGCCCGCACACTTCAGGCCGCGCGGCAGATCTTCAGCATGTTGGTGCCGCCCGGCGCCCCCATCGGCTCGCCGCAGGTGATGGCGTAGATATCGCCGCTCTGCAGCACCCCGCCCGCCTTGAGCTGGCGTTCGGCCTGGTGCAGCACGGTGTCGCGGTCGGCATGGGTGTCCATCAGCATGGTCTGCACGTTGCGGTACAGCGCCATGCGCCGCTGCGAGGCCACCTTGGGCGTGAGCGCGTAGATGGGGATGTTGACGCGATGGCGGCTCATCCACAGCGCGGTGGAACCCGATTCGGTCAGCGCCACGATCGCCTTGGCACCCAGATGCTGCGCCGTGAACAGCGCACCCAGCGCGATCGACTGGTCGATGCGGGTGAAGTTCTGCCCGGTGAAGTCTGCGTCGGTATTCATGGCCGGGTCGAAGCGCTCGGCCGCCTCGCAGATCTGCGCCATTTCGCGCACCGTCTGCAGCGGATACTTGCCGGCCGCCGTCTCGGCAGAGAGCATCACCGCATCGGTGCCGTCCAGCACCGCATTGGCCACATCGCTCACCTCGGCGCGCGTGGGGATGGGGTTGCTGATCATGCTCTCCATCATCTGCGTGGCCGTGATCACCACCTTGTCGAGCTGGCGGGCGAGGCGGATCATGTGCTTCTGCAGCGCCGGCACGGCCGCATTGCCCACCTCCACAGCCAGATCGCCGCGCGCCACCATGATGCCGTCGCTGGCCTGCAGGATGGATTCGAGCCGCGGAATGGCCTCGGCGCGCTCGATCTTGGCGATCAGGAACGGCCGGTGACCCAACCCGGCACCCGCCACATGGCAGAGCTGGCGCGCCATTTCCATGTCGGTGGCGCTTTTCGGGAAACTCACCGCCACATAGTCGGCCTCGAACGCCATGGCGGTCTTGATGTCCTCCATGTCCTTGCCGGTCAGCGCCGGCGCGGACAGGCCGCCGCCCTGCTTGTTGATGCCCTTGTTGTTGGAAAGCTCGCCGCCCTCCACCACCGTGGTGTGCACCGCCCGTCCGCGCACGGCATCCACCTTCAGCGTGATCAGACCGTCGTTGAGCAGCAGCATGTCGCCGGGCTTGACGTCATTCGGCAGCTCCTTGTAGTCCAGCCCCACGCCCTCGATGTCGCCCGGCTCGGTGCGGTCCGCATCCAGCACGAAGGGCTGGCCGCTTTCCAGCTGCACCTTGCCTTCGGCGAACTTGCCGACACGGATCTTGGGGCCCTGCAGGTCGGCCATGATGGCCACTTCGCGCCCTGCCTTCTGCGCCGCTTCGCGCACCATGCGGGCGCGGTCGATATGGTCCTGCGCGGTGCCGTGGCTGAAGTTGAGACGCACCACGCTCACCCCCGCCTGGATCATTGCCTCCAGCATTTCGGGCGTGCTGGATGCGGGGCCGATGGTGGCGACGATCTTGGTGGCGTGGTGGCGCATGGTGGGCGAATCCGGAGTCTGGACAGAAATCCCGCATCACCGCGACGCGGGCAAATAGCCATTCTTGCACGATCGGCGTGACATGCTGATGGCGGGTATCCCTAAAGAGAGCACTCCCGCCGCGACAAACCAGCGCTGTCTGCCCCCACAAACAAAAACCCGCCAGCGGCAAGGCGGGCGGGTTCGGTGTGCGCACAAGGCGCAGGGGTCAGGTCCGGACCATCAGGCCGGCACCACCGTCACGTCGGTGCGCGGCACACTGGTGGCGCGGCCGGCAAAGTCGGTCCAGCACATCTGCTTGAAGTCGTACAGCTTGCACTTGCGCGCAGTATCGAAGTACCACCTCCAGGAGAAGGCCTGCACCACGATGCGGCCCGGCAGCAGCTCTTCGAGCTTGGCCTGTGCCTTTTTCAGCTGGTACAGCGGGATGCTCATGTCCACGTGGTGAGCGGTGTGCTCCATGATGTGGTGCATGGCGGCGCCGATCTTGAACGGGAAGGTCAGGTGCACGGTGGTGGACACGAACGGTGCCGCCTTGCCCCAGGCCGTCTTGTCGTTCTGCCAGGTCACCTTCTCGTGCGTGTGGTGCACATACACCACGAAGCCGATCATGTAGAACCAGAACATTAGCGGAGCGGCCATGCCGAACAGGAAGGCCTGCCACACCGGCTGCTCATAGGCCAGCGCCAGCGCCGTGATGGCCACGGCCCAGACGATCCAGAACGCCACCACCAGGATGTTGTCCCAGAAGAAGACCGGACGGCGGGTGGGCATGTGCGTCTTGTTCGGGAAGAATTCCCGCTTCCACCAGATCTCGATCATGTAGTAGATGCCGGCGCCCCAGCCGCTGCGGTAGATGCGCTGCAGCAGGCGCTGCGTGGGCGACAGGGCGTCGAACTCCTCCTTGGTGAGCGGTTCCCAGACAAAGTCCACGCCCTTGAGGCAGGTGTAACCGTGGTGCACCACGTTGTGGCCCACGTCCCACAGGCTGTAGGCGGTGAGCGAGGGCATGAAGGCGATGCGGCCCAGCCACTTGTTGAGCTTGCGGTTGGGCGTGAGGCTCATGTGGCAGGCATCATGGCCGATGATGAACAGGCGGCCGATGACGAAGCCGGCTGCCAGACCGCTCAGCAGCTGCAGCCACCAGGCGTCGAACAGCACCGCGCCGGCGACCAGCGCGGAAAACAGGATGTAGTCCAGCACCAGCAGCACGAAGGCGTGCCAGTTGTCGCGCTGGGCAAACGGGTTGGTCCAGGAGCGGATCACCTTGCGGTGCGGCATCGGCTCGCCGGGGCCAATCGGCATCGGGGCGGGGGGTACAGCAGTAGTCTCAGTCATATCCGGTACAACAAGGCACAACAGTGTGCAGGGCGCAGCCCTGCTCGTGAAAGGCGAATGCTTTGCACAATTCTGCCCTTCCCGCTATAGGACTGCTGCTACATTCTATGAATTTCCCCCGGATTACGCCAGTATTACAGGAAAACCAAGGCGTAACCGGAGGGTAAGACTTGTGCTGCGGATGATGTACAGAGCGGCCCCGTCCGGATTGTTAATGTCCAACCGGCGGCATCTTCTGCCGCCGGGGTTTGGCATTCTGCTGTAGCAATAGCACCAGCGTGCCATTTATTGTGCGTCGCCCAGTTGCACCACGAGCTTGCCGAAGTTGTTCCCCTGCAGCATGCCGATGAAGGCCTCGGGCGCCTGCTCCAGACCGGTCACGCGGTCCTCGCGGAACTTGACGCGCCCTTCCTGCACCCAGCGGCCCATCTCCTGCACAAACGCCGGGTAGCGGTCGCCGTAGTCGTCGAAAATGATGAAGCCCTGCATGCGGATGCGGCGCGTCAGCAGGGTACCCATCAGCAGCGGCAGGCGGTCCGGACCGGCGGGCAGGCTGGTGGCGTTGTACTGCGCAATCAGGCCGCATAGCGGCACCCGGGCGCCCACGTTCAGCAGCGGCAGCACCGCATCGAACACCTTGCCGCCGACGTTCTCGAAATACACGTCGATGCCGTTGGGGCAAGCAGCAGCCAGTTGCTCGGCAAAATCTGCAGCCCGGTGATCGATGCAGGCGTCGAAGCCCAGCTCTTCCGTGACATAGCGGCACTTCTCTGCGCCGCCCGCCACGCCGACCACGCGGCAGCCGCGGATCCTGGCGATCTGGCCCACCACGCTGCCCACCGCGCCGCTGGCGGCCGCCACCACCACGGTTTCACCCGCCTTGGGCTGGCCGATGTCGAGCAGCCCCATGTAGCCGGTAAAGCCGGGCATGCCCAGCACGCCCAGCGCCATCGAGGGCTGGGCCATGTCGCGATCGAGCTTGAACAGACCCTTGCCGTCGGAGAGGCTGTAGCGCTGCCAGCCGCCCATGCCTTGCACCAGGTCGCCTTCCTGAAAGTCCGGGTGGCGCGAAGCCAGCACACGGCCTACCGTACCTCCGGGCATGACCTCGCCGATGGCGGTGGGGGCGGCATAGGATTTGGCATCGCTCATGCGGCCCCGCATGTAGGGGTCAAGCGACAGGAACAGGTGCTCGATCAGGACTTCGCCCTCGCCCGGTGCGCTGACCGGAACGTCCACCTGGCGGAAGTTGTCGGGCGTGGGTGCGCCCACCGGGCGCGAGGCAAGCTGGATTTGCGTGTTGCGAAGCTGCTGGAAATCGGGGGTCATGGGTTTTCTCCTCACATCAAGGGGACAAGGGACTCAGGCGGCGAGCGCGGGATAGTCGGTATAGCCCTTCGTGCCACCGCCATAGAAGGTGGACGTGTCCGGCGTGTTGAGCGGCGCGCCCTGCACCAGGCGCGCCGGCAGGTCGGGGTTGGCGATGAAGGCCTTGCCGAACGATACGGCCTGCGCATAGCCGCTGGCCAGTGCTTCTTCGGCCAGTTCGCCGGTGTAGCGGTCGTTGGCCAGGTAGGCACCGTGCCACAGCTGGCGCAGGCTCAGAATGTCAGCATGCGGCACGTTGGGATCGACTTCGGCCAGCCCGGCCTCGCCCTCGACCATGTGCAGATAGGCCAGGCCGCGCTCGTCCAGCGCGCGGATCACATGGCCGAAGGTAGCCATGGGGTCACTGTCGCGCATGTCGCCGAACGGGTTGTTGGGCGACAGGCGCACGCCCACGCGGTCCGCACCCCAGACGCCGCATACGGCGTCCACCACTTCCAGCAGCAGGCGGGCGCGGTTCTGCACTGGTCCGCCGTAGCCGTCGGTACGCTGGTTGGAGCCGTCGCGCAGGAACTGGTCCAGCAGGTAGCCGTTGGCGCCGTGCACTTCAACGCCGTCGAAGCCGGCATCACGCGCATGGCGCGCTGCAGTGCGGTAGCTGTCCACCACGCCCGCCAGTTCCGACTCCTCCAGCGCCCGCGGCGTCACGAAGGGCTGCAGGCCGGTTTCGGTGAAGATCTGGCCGGAGGGCTGGATGGCGCTCGGAGCCACCGGCAGGGCCGCATTCAGCTGTACCGAGGGATGCGAGGCCCGCCCGACATGCCACAGCTGCAGCACCACGGTGCCGCCCGCCGCATGCACGGCATCGGTGACCTGGCGCCAGCCGGCCACCTGTTCGGCGTTGTAGATGCCTGGCGTGCCGGGGTAGCCCTTGCCCTGGGGCGAGACCTGGGCGCCCTCGGTGATGATCATGCCCGCGCCGGCGCGCTGGCGGTAATACTCCACCATCAAGGCGCCGGGCACGTCGCCGGCATCGGCCCGGCTGCGCGTGAGCGGCGCCATGACGACGCGGTTGCGCAGGTGCAGGGCGCCGAGCTGCGTGGGGCTGTTCAGGTGCGGGCGCCGGGAGTTCGTATCAGTCATGAGAAGTCTTTCTTGGGAGGGGAGAGGGAACACTATGAGTAGACCGGTCGTCTAACAGAGGCATAAAAAATGGCACGCCCATGCAGCATGGTTCATGCCGCGGGCTGAGGCGGCAGCCGCAACAGCAGCTGCGTGGTACGCAAGGCAGTTTCCAGGGCACTGCGGTCGCGCCGGACCTTGGTGAGCATGGTGGCGCCCAGCCACAGTTCATAGAGAGATTGTGCGGTCTGCGCCGCGTCAAGATCCGCCGGCAGCGAGCCGTCGGCGATGCCTTCGTCCACGCAGTCGCGCAACTGCCGGATGACCTGCGCCGTGCCTTGCGCCAGGGCCTGGCGCATGGGGTCGGACAGGTCGGAAACTTCCGCCCCCAGCTTGACCACCATGCACTTGTGCTCGGTGCCTTCGGCGGATTGCGTCTCGACCCACAGCTGCCAGTAGCGCATCAGGCGCTGCGCAGCCGTGCCGCCGTGACAGTCGGTCAGGATGGCCTGCAGGCGGGACAGGTAGCTGTCGAAATAGCTTTCGAGCAGGGCCTGCCCGAAGGCTTCCTTGGACTTGAAGTAATGGTAGAACGAGCCCTTGGGCACGCCAGCCGCCTGCAGGATCTCGGCCAGCCCGACGGCGGCAAAGCCTTTGCCTTGAATAATGGGAGCTGCCGTATCCAGAATGTGCTGACGGCTGCAGGCGTAATCCTTGTGCATGGGGGCAGCATACACAGAATTAGACCAGTCGTCTAGAACCTGAAAAAAGCAAAGCCCCCGGCGGGGGCTTGCAGTCCGGGGCGCGCGGTCCGTCAGCCGTTGGCGCGCTTGGCCAGGATCTCGAAGGCCGGCAGCGTCTTGCCTTCCAGCACTTCCAGGAAGGCGCCGCCGCCGGTGGAGATATAGCTCACGTCCTTGTCGATGCCGTACTTGGCAATGGCGGCCAGCGTGTCGCCGCCGCCGGCAATGCTGAAGGCATCGCTGGCTGCAATGGCGCGGGCAATGGTTTCGGTGCCGTGGGCGAACTGGTCGAACTCGAACACGCCGACCGGGCCGTTCCAGACGATGGTGCCGGCGGCCTTGAGCTTGTCGGCCAGCAGCTGCGCCGTCTTGGGGCCGATGTCCAGGATCATGTCGTCCTCGGCCACGTCGGTGGCATCCTTCACCTCGGCCTTGGCATCGGCCTTGAATTCCTTGGCCGTCACCACGTCCACCGGGATCGGCACTTCCGCGCCGCGCGCCTTCATGGCCTCGATCACCTTCTTCGCTTCTTCCACCAGCTCGCCCTCGGCCAGCGACTTGCCGATATGCAGACCGGAAGCCAGCATGAAGGTGTTGGCGATGCCGCCACCCACGATCAGGCCGTCGACCTTGTCGGCCAGGCTCTGCAGGATGGTGAGCTTGGTGCTGACCTTGCTGCCGGCCACGATGGCGATCAGCGGGCGCTTGGGATTGGCCAGGGCCTTGCTGATGGCGTCCATTTCGGCGGCCAGCAGCGGGCCGGCGCTGGCCACCGGGGCGAACTGGGCGATGCCGTAAGTGGTACCTTCGGCGCGGTGCGCGGTACCGAAGGCATCGTGCACGAAGATGTCGCACAGCTTGGCCATTTTCTCGGCCAGCTCGGGCTTGTTCTTCTTCTCGCCCACGTTCAGGCGGCAGTTTTCCAGCAGCACCACCTGGCCGGGCTCGACGTCCACGCCGTCCACCCAGTTGCTCACCAGCTCCACCTCGCGGCCGAGCAGCTCGGACAGACGCGCCGCCACGGGCGACAGGGAGTCTTCCGGCTTGAACTCGCCTTCGGTCGGGCGGCCCAGGTGGGAGGTGACCATCACGGCAGCACCGGCGTCCAGCGCCATCTGGATGCAGGGCAGCGAGGCACGGATGCGGGTGTCCTCGGTGATGTTGCCGTTATCGTCCTGCGGCACGTTCAGGTCGGCACGGATGAAGACGCGTTTGCCCTTGGCCTGACCGTTGGCACAAAGATCGGAGAAGCGGATGAATTGCATGGCGGGTTCCTGTGTGGGCAGAAAATCATGAAAACTGGATGACTGCGGCGATTATAGGAAGCATGCAGGCCGGTGCATGCCAATGTGCACCGTTTTGATGCCGTACGCTGGCACAATGGACTTGTGACGTGCGCCGGTTCGGCACGCAATCCCGTTGAGGAAGGAACAAGCCATGAAGATCCTGCTCCCCGTCGATGGCAGCGCCCTGTCGTTGCATGAAACCCGTTTTGCCCTGCGCCTGGTGCAGGAGGGTCTGAAGGCCGAGTTCGTGCTGGCCAACGTGCAGGAGCCCGCCTCGTTCTACGAGCGCCTGACCGCACGCGACGACCAGGAAATGCTGGCCAACGTGGCGCTCGAAGCCGGTGCCGACAGCATGGCGGCATCCGCCCGGCTGCTCGAATCCTTCAATGTGCCGTATGAAACCGCTGTGCTCACCGGCGATCCGGTGCCGGCCATCCTGGAACTGATCGAGTCCTACGGCTGCGACATGGTGGTGATGGGTTCGCGCGCGCTGGGCCTGGTGCGCACCGCCCTGGAAGGCTCCACCTCCAGCAAGCTGGTGCAGGACTCGCCCGTGCCGGTGCTGCTGGTGAAGCCGCCGGAAGTCGAGGACTACGACATCGAAGGCCAGGACGCCGCTGACGAAGCCTGAGCGTTCAGTCCGGATCCCTGGCGCTGCGCTCGTCCAGCAGCTGCGCCTTCTCTTCCACCTTGGCCCAGTCGTCCGCATCCGGCAGGGCCGCGTGGGTGCGCGCAATCACCGGCCACTTGCGCGCCAGATCGGCGTTGATGGGGATGTACTTGCGCTGGTCCTTCGGCACATCTTCCTCGGGAAAGATGGCGGCCACGGGGCACTCCGGGATGCAGACCGCGCAGTCGATGCACTCGTCCGGATCGATCACCAGCATGTTCTTGCCTTCGCGGAAGGCATCCACCGGACAGACGTCCACGCAGTCGGTGTATTTGCAGTTGATGCAGGCTTCGGTTACGACATGGGTCATGGCTCTCTCCGTCAGGGGCGATGGACGCAGGCGGGTCAGCGCCGGGGGTTGCGCACCCGGATGGCCGGCGGCGGCTGCCAGGGCGCGGGCGGCTGCACCGGAAACTCGGCCGGATCGGGCGGCAGCAGGTCAGTCAGGGTGTAATCGTCGAAATAGTCCAGCATCTGCTGCAGGGCGCCGCTCATGATGCCGGTCAGGCGGCAACTGCCGGCCAGGGCGCAGCTCACGTCCTGCGTCAGGCAGTTCACCAGGTAGAAATCGGGCTCCATGCCGCGCACCACAGCTCCGATGCCGATGTCGTCCGGCGCCACGGCCAGGCGGATGCCGCCGCCCTTGCCACGCACCGTCTCCAGCCAGCCCTGGCGACCGAGTTGATGGGTGATCTTCATCAGATGTGCCTCGGACACCCCGTAGGCATGCGCAATTTCGGCAATGGTGCACAGGCGCTCCGGCTGCTGCGCCACGTACATCAGCAGGCGCAAGGCGTAATCGGTCATGGTGGCAAGGCGCATGGCAACTCCCCCTGAAGATCCACGGGATAAAGATACATGTCATATATATCTTATTGGGCACAATCCGCCTGTCAACGGGAGGCCACCCTGCCGGACGGGTTATTGCGGGCACAAAAAAAACCGCCCGGTGCACCACGGTTCCTGCAGCAGGGCCCAGGAACGGGTGCGCCGTGCGGCGCAGGAATACAGACGCAACGCCCGCAGGGAGCGTCGCGCTTGCAGCCTTACATTTCGACGCGCTTGCCGTCCTTGTAGGTGTACAGCGTCACGGCCGGCTTCTGCAGCTCGCCCTTGTCGGTGAAGCTGATTTCGCCGGTCAGGCCCTTGAAGTTGGTGGCTGCCAGCTTGGACAGGTACACGGCCGGATCGGTGGAGTCGGCTGCCTTCATGGCTTCGATCAGCACGCGGGCCGCGTCATAGGCGTAGGGGCTGTAGATCTGGAACTGCTTGGGATACTTGGCTTCGTAGCCCTTGAGCCAGTCGGGGCCGCCGTCCATCTTCTGCACGGAAGAGCCGCCGGTGGCGCAGATCACGTTCTCCACGGTCTTGGAGTTGGAGGACAGCTCGGGCAGCTTCTCGGTACAGATGGCATCGCCGCCGAACAGCTTGACGTTGTCCAGACCCAGCTGGCCCATCTGGCGCAGCATCGGGCCGGCCTGGGCGTCGAGGCCGCCGAACAGGATGGCGTCGGGCTTCTTGGCCTTGATGGCGGTCAGGATGGCCATGAAGTCGGTGGCCTTGTCGGTGGTGAACTCGTTGGCCACGACCTGCATGCCGTTCTTGTCGGCAGCGTTTTTGAACACCACGGCCAGGCCCTGGCCGAAGGCGGTACGGTCATCGACGATGGCCACGGTCTTGACGCCGTTCTTGGCGGCATGCACGGCCACGGCTTCACCCAGCTGATTGTCGTTGGCGATCAGGCGGAACACGTTCTTGTGGCCGGGCTTGGTCAGATCCGGGTTGGAAGCCGAGGCGGTGATCATCGGGATGCCGCACTTGGCGTAGACGTCGGATGCCGGGATGGTGGTGCCGGACTGCAGGTGGCCGACCACGGCAGCGACCTTGGAGTCGCACATCTTCTGGGCCACGGCCGTGGCCTGCTTCGGATCGCCGGCATCGTCTTCGGCCACGATCTTGAAGTGCACCGGCTTGCCGCCGATCTTCACGCCGGCCGCATTCGCCTCGTCCAGCGCCAGGCGCACGCCGTTTTCCACGTCCTTGCCGATGTGGGCAATGCCGCCGGAGATGGGGCCGACGGTGCCGAAGGGCACTTCGACCGCGCCGGCGTCAGCCGCTGCAGCGGGGGCGGCGCCACTGGCACCGGCGCTGGCGCCGGCAGCCGGCTCCTGCTTGGAACAGCCGACGACAGCAGTCAGGGCGGCCAGAGCCAGGACATTCAGGCTCAGGGAAAGGGAACGTTGCATGGGGTGTCTCCTAAGGGGTATCGGGATCTATTGCCATGCGCACACCAAGCCTCCTGGGCCGGCACCCGCGTAAGCAATATGGAAGCGCAGTGTAACCGGGTTTTTCAATGTTGCAAGGTCAGCAGAATCCCGTATTTGGCACGATCGTTCGCTGCAACATCTACCAGCCCAGTCCGAGGTGCAGCGGCAGGTAGACGGCCATGCCGACCAGGATGGTGCCCATCACGCTGCGGCGGTAGAAGAACCAGGCGGCACCGGCCAGCGCGCCATACAGGCGGGCGTCGTTCCAGCTGGCGAGCTGGTTGTCGGGCGTCATCACGATGGCCGGAATCACGATGGACGCCAGGGCGGCCGCAGGCGCGTACTGCAGGCCGCGGCGGAACCAGCGAGGCATGGGCAGCTCGCGACTGGAGAGGAAAAACAGGCTGCGCGAGACGATGGTGACCACGGTCAGCCCCAGGATGATGAGCAGCGTGGTCCAGTCCGTCTGGCCCGGCAGGGTGGTGTCAAAGCTCATCGCCGGGCCTCGCGTGCATCACGCTCGTCGGAGCTGTGGCGCAGCACCGTGTATTCCAGCGCCAGACAGACCGCCACCGACACCACGATGGCCGCCACCAGGTTGAGCTTGAGCGGGAGGTTCCAGGCCAGCACGGCCACGCCGCCGGCCAGCGTGGTGGCGAGGATGCGCATGCGGTTGTCCAGCGTGGCGCACAGCACGCCGAGCACCGCCAGCGTGCCGGCAAAGCCCAGCCCCCACGAGAGCGGCAAGGCATGCGCCACCAGCACGCCCAGCGTGCAGGCAGTGCACCAGGCCACGTAGTTGGTGGCCGTGCTGCCCACGTACCAGGCAATCTGCTCGCCGCGCAGCTGCGGCTCATCGGACGGATGCGGATAGCGCTGCACGAACAGCACGTAGTTGATGTCGCCCGAGAGATAGCCGAACAGCACGCGCTCGCGGAACGGCAGGTGCCGCACATAGTCACGCAAGTGAGCGCTGAAGACGACGAAGCGCAGGTTCACGCAGAAGGCCGCGGCCAGCACCACCCACACCGGCGCGCCCGCGGCGATCAGCGGAATGGCAGCCAGTTGCGCGGTGCCGGCAAACACCAGCAGCGTCATCAACAGGCCCTCGAACAGGCTCAGGCCGGAGTTGGTCATGGCCACCCCGGTCATCAGGCCCCAGGAGGCGATGCCGAGCCAGAGCGGACGGTAGGCGCGCGAGCCCTCCCAGAAGGCGCGCTGGCGCAGCATGGCACGCGAGAGCACGCGCGGCTCGAGTGCGAAGTCGCGCGGCACCGTGGCGCCGTGCAGCTGCTGCACTTCGGTGGTGGATGGCATGGTTCAGGCCTGTTCGCCGAGAATGCTGCCCACCGGCAGGGCAAAGCCGCGCAGCCAGTCTGCCGCCGGCAGGCGCTTGCCGCCGGCGCGTTGCAGTTCGGTCAGGCACAGGGTAGAGCGGCTGGTTTCGTCTGCAAGACGCGTGCTTCCACAAGCGACGTGAATGCCACTGGCATCCAGCGCCAGCACCTGCCCGGGTCGTGCGCCCGCCGGCACCGCCATGGCGGAAGGCTGTGCGCCCCAGATCTTCACCGGCTCGCTCTTGCCCTCGGGGGTGCGCGCATGCGTGAGCGCCGCGGGGAAGGGGTTGAAGGCACGCACGCGGCGGCCGATCTGATCGGCGGGCAGGCTCCAGTCGACCAGCGCTTCGGCCTTTTCGATCTTGTGCGCATAGCTCACGCCCTGCTCCGGCTGCCTGACCGGCTGCAAGCCGCCGCAGGCCGCCAGTTCCAGCGCCTCCACGATCAGGCGGCCACCCAGGGCGGCCAGCTTGTCGTGCAGCGTGGCCGTGGTGTCCTCCGGCGCGATTGGCAGGCGCTCCACCAGCAGCATGTCGCCGGTGTCCAGCCCTGCGTCCATCTGCATGATGGTAATGCCTGTCTCGGCATCGCCCGCCTCGATGGCGCGGTGGATGGGCGCGGCGCCGCGCCAGCGCGGCAGCAGGCTGGCGTGGATGTTGAGGCAGCCCAGGCGCGGCAGATCCAGCACCCACTGCGGCAGGATCAGCCCGTAGGCGGCCACCACCATCACGTCGGGCTGCACGGCAAGCAGCGCCTCGCGCGCAGCGGCGGCATCGTCGGGATACTTGCCATCCAGACGCAGGCTGAGCGGCTGCGCCACCGGGATGTTGTGCGCCAGTGCCGTCTGCTTGACCGGCGAAGCCTGCAGCTTCATGCCGCGGCCGGCCGGCCGGTCGGGCTGGGTCAGCACCAGCGGCACTTCGAAACCGGCGGCCAGCAGGTGCTCGAGCGCGACCTGGGCAAACTCCGGCGTACCGGCGAAAACGACTTTCATTGCGGGACTGCCTTGTGCGGGATTACTGGGCGCGCGCGTCGCGCTCGGCCTCGCGCTGGGCCTTGGCCAGCTTGGTCTTGATGCGGTTGCGCTTGAGCGGGCTGAGGTATTCGACAAACACCTTGCCGGCCAGATGGTCCATCTCGTGCTGCAGGCACACCGCCAGCAGGCCCTCGGCCTCGATCACGCGGCTGTTGCCGTGCTCGTCCAGCGCGCGCACACGCACACGCTCGGCGCGCTCCACGCCGTCGTAGATGCCCGGCACCGACAGGCAGCCCTCGTCGCCCTTGATGCGTTCCTCGCTCATCCACTCGATCTCGGGGTTGATCACCACCATGCGCTGGTTGCGTTCTTCGGATACGTCGATCACCACCAGGCGCTCGTGCACATCCACCTGCGTGGCGGCCAGGCCGATGCCCTTGGCCTCGTACATGGTGTCGAACATGTCGGCGATGATGCCGCGCAGGCGGTCATCCACGGCAGCCACGGGCTTGGCGACCGTGTTGAGGCGGGGATCGGGATAGACGAGGATGGGGAGCTGGGCCATGGGAATGCGGAAAACGGTTGGATTCGGAAATGCAGCAGCGTCACGCGGAGCGCGCGGATGCCCCATTTTCGCGCGAATTGGCGCAGCGCGCCGGGGCTGGCGGCAAAGGCGGATGGGGGACATGGTTGCCGCCGTTGTCTTGTTCGGCTTCATGCCGTGAAAATACCGCATAATTAGTTCTTTATGACTAATTTTATTTCCTTTCACCTCTGCAACTTCCAGGCACGCCGGCCGTTGCTCCGCCTGGGATGTTCCTGTCTGTGTCTGCTGACTGCCATGACGGCGCAGGCCATGCCGGCACCGTTCTGGATCGATGCGCACACCCAGGCAGGAGCCGGGCGCATTGTGGGCGGCAGCGGCGGGATGCACAGCCTGCTCGGCGTCGGTGACACGGTGCTGGCACAGTGGCCGGCATCTCGCACCGAACCGGCAGGTGCCGCCGGCACCCACGCGCCGGGCGCCGCAATCGCGCCAGAAAGTACCTGCGCCACCCAGACCGATGCAGCAGGAGAAGGCACCGCGCGCTACCGCATCCTGCGCGTCCTGCCCGCTTCAGCTGGACAGCTGCGCACCTCAGCGGCTGCGGCCACCGCGCAAGGCATCCTGGTCCAGCCCGTTGGCACTGCCACACTGGCAGCCGCTCCCGACAGCACCCAGTCTGCCGATGCTCCCCAGGCCCTGCTCGCCATCGCGCAGGCTGCCGATGCCATCCGCCCCGGCGACCTGTTGCTGCCGCTGGACAGCTCCGCCCCTGCGCGGGATACTGCCCGCCATCCCTCTCTCCCCTGTTCCCATCCATGACCCGCGAAGAACTGGCAGCCTGGCTGCAACTGGTACAGGCCGACGGCATCGGCCCCGACAGCGCACGGCGCCTGCTGGCAGCCTTCGGCCTGCCTGAACAAATCCTGGCACAGTCGCGCCCTGCGCTGGAACAGGTGGTCAGCAGCCGGCAGGCCGAAGCGCTGCGTAACCCCGCCCCCGAAACCCTGGCCCTGATCGACACCACCTGGACCTGGCTGCAGCAGCCGGACGACGGCCTGCAGCGCCGCGTGCTCACGCTGGGCAGCCCCGGCTATCCCGCCTCGCTGCTGCAGATGGCCGATCCGCCGGTGCTGCTGTATGCGCTCGGCCAGTGCGACCGGCTGGCCGCCAGCCAGGGCATTGCCATGGTCGGCAGCCGCAACCCCACACCGCAGGGCGCAATCAATGCGCGCCAGTTCGCGCGCGCCTTTGCCGATCTGGGCTGGACGGTGATCTCCGGGCTGGCCCTCGGGGTGGATGCGGCCGCCCACGAGGGTGCCCTGAGCGGCTTTGACGCCGTCGTGCACGCCGGCCCTTCGACCATTGCCGTTGTCGGCACCGGGCTGGACCGCGTCTACCCGCGCCAGCATCGCGAGCTGGCGCACCGCATTGCCCAGAGCGGCGTGCTGCTGAGCGAGTGCCCGCTCGGCGCGCCGCCGCTGGCGCACCATTTCCCGCAGCGCAACCGCATCATCGCCGGGCTCAGCCATGGCGTGCTGGTGGTGGAGGCGGCGCCGCAGTCCGGCTCGCTGATCACCGCACGCCAGGCCAGCGAGCAGGGCAAGGAAGTGTTTGCCATTCCCGGCTCCATCCACTCGCCGCAGTCACGCGGCTGCCATGCGCTGATCCGCCAGGGCGCCAAGCTGGTCGAGTCGGCCGAGGATGTGCTGGAGGAGCTGCGGCCTGGCCTGGTACGGCGCAATGCCGCCGACGAAGTGGCCTGCCGCGCCAGCGATGATCCCTTGCTGGACGCGCTCGGCTACGACCCGGTCAGCCTGGACGCGCTGCTGGCGCGCACCGGCCTGGACACCGCCGCGCTGCAGGCCCGGCTGCTCGAACTGGAACTGGACGGACAGGTGGGCCGGCTGCCCGGCGGGCTGTTCCAGCGCATGGGGCAGTCGTAAGAAAATGAAAAATTATCAAATTTGTTTGACGGCTTTTTGAGACAAAAACGGCCTCTGCCCCTATAGTCCCCCCATTTTCTGCAGCCACAAGCCCAGTGAAAGGGAGCACATGACCGCCATCATCGGTTTTCTCAACACCATCTTCTGGGGATACATCCTCATCTACGGCCTGCTGGCCGTAGGCCTGTTCTTCACCCTGCGGCTGGGCTTCCTCCAGTTCCGCCATTTCCCGGAATTCTTCCGTTCGGTGCTGCGCTCGCCCGAGCAGGATTCCGGCGGCATCACGCCGTTCCAGGCCCTGTGCACCAGCCTGGCTTCGCGCGTGGGCACCGGCAACCTGGCCGGCGTGGCCGTCGCCATTGCGCTGGGCGGCCCCGGCGCCATCTTCTGGATGTGGATGGTGGCGCTGGTCGGCATGGCCACGGCCTTTGCCGAAAGCACGCTGGCGCAGTTGTACAAGGTGCGTGACGAGCACGGCCAGCTGCGCGGCGGCCCGGCCTTCTACATCGCGCGCGGCCTGAAGGCGCCGTGGGCGGCCACGCTGTTCTCGCTGTGCCTGATCCTGGCCTTCGGCCTGGTGTTCAATGCGGTGCAGTCCAACTCGATTGCCGAAGCCATGCAGGGGGCCTTCCAGGTGCCCAAGCTGGTGACAGGCGGCGCCGTGGCCCTGCTGGCTGCCGTGATCATCTTTGGCGGCATCCGCACCATCGCGCGCGTGGCCGAATACATCGTGCCTTTCATGGCCGGTGCCTATCTGCTGGTGGCCGTCTACGTGCTGATCGTGAACTACGACGACGTGCCCGGCATGCTGGCGCTGATCGTCAAGAGCGCCTTCGGCCTCGAGCAGGCCGCCGGCGGCATTGCCGGCGCCATGCTCAACGGCATCAAGCGCGGCCTGTTCTCGAACGAGGCCGGCATGGGCTCTGCCCCCAACATCGCCGCCGTCGCCACGCCCAATCCGCATCACCCGTGTGCGCAGGGCTTCGTGCAGGCGCTGGGCGTGTTCATCGACACGCTGCTGGTGTGCACCGCCACGGCCGTGATGATCCTGCTCTCGGGCGTGCTGCAGCCGGGCAGCGACCTGACCGGCATGGCGCTGACGCAGGCCGCCATGACCGCCCACATCGGCGACGTGGGCCGCTACTTCATTGCGGTGGCCATCTTCTTCTTCGCCTTCACCTCCATCATCGGCAACTACGCCTATGCCGAGAACGCACTCACCTACCTGAAGCTGGCCACACCTGCCGGCATCACCACGCTGCGCCTGCTGGCGCTGGGCATGGTGCTGTGGGGCGCCGTACAGACGGTGGCCGTGGTGTTCGACGCAGCCGATGCCGCCATGGGCATGATGGCCAGCATCAACCTGGTGGCGATCGTGCTGCTGTCCGGGCTGGTGGTGAAGCTGCTGCGCCAGTATCTGGCCCAGCAACGCGAGGGCAAGCTGCCGCACTTCCAGGCAAGCGATCTGCCGGAAGTAGCCGGCCAGCTCGACCCCGGCATGTGGCAGGCGCCGCGCCGCGGCTGAGCCAGGTCGCGCGCAGGCCGGGCCGGACGGTCCGGCCGCGGCGAGGCCCCCCTGCCGAGGGAGCCATTCGCCGGAATCGCTCAGTCGTCCTGGAAGCCGCTGAGCATGGCGGCACGTTGGCGCGCGGCAAATTCCTCGTAGGTGTTGATGCCGCGCAGCTCGAGAATGGTGTTGCGCACGGCCGCCTCGACCAGCACGGCGATGTTGCGGCCCACCACCACCTGGATCACCGTCTTGCGGATCGGCACGCCCAGCACGTCCTGGTAGAGCGGCTCGGCCGGCATGCGCTCGTAGTCACGCTCCATGGTTTCCTTGCGCACCAGGTGCACGATCATGCGCAGCCGCATGCGCCGGCGTACCGCGATCTCGCCAAAGATGGCGCGGATATCGAGCAGGCCGATGCCACGCACCTCCATCAGGTTTTGCAGCAACTCGGGGCAGCGCCCCTCGATGGTGGTCTGGTTGATGCGGTAGAAATCGACCGCATCGTCGGCCACCAGGCCGTTGCCACGCGAGATCAGCTCCAGCCCCAGCTCGCTCTTGCCCAGGCCCGATTCGCCGGTGATCAGCACGCCCAGCCCCAGGATGTCCATGAACACGCCGTGCATGGTGTCGCGGTTGGCGAAATGCTTGGACAGGTAGGTGCGCAGCAGGTCGATCACGTAGGCGGCGCACTCGTCGGTGGTGAACAGCGGGATCTGGGCGCGCTCGCACATCTGCAGCAGCGCCTCGGGCGGCGTCTGGCCATCGGCCACGATCAGCACCGGCGGCTCCAGCGTGACGATGCGCGCGATGCGGCGCGCAACGTCCTCGGGCGTGGCCTTGGTCACGTAATGCACCTCGCGTTCGCCCAGCACCTGTACGCGGTAGGGATGGATGTAGTTCAGGTAGCCCACCAGGTCGGCGCCGGAGGCGGCTTCCATCACCGCCACTTCCTCGAAGCGGCGCTCCGAGGCCCCCAGGCCTGCCAGCCACTGCCAGCGCAGCGTGGTACGGAAATCTTCGAACAGCACGTCGGCACTGATGACGGTGTGTTTCATGATGGCGATCGCGGAAAACGGAAGAAATGCCGGGCCGCCCATCCGTGATGGCCAGCCGCAGCCGGATAACCTAATGTAACCCAGCACCACGCGGGCTGCAGCAGCGCCGGCAGCGGTTTTGCCAGGATGCGCGCCCCCTCCATCCCGGGCAGGCGCCCATGAAAAAGGCGACCCGCAGGTCGCCCGGTTGATTCTGGCCGCAATCAGTTCGGCTGGATCGACTGCCAGTCGGACACCAGCTGGTGCAGGGCCAGCGAGTCGTGCGTGGTCATGAGTTTTTCGCGCAGTTCGCTGTCGCTCAGCATTTCGGCGATCTCGGAGAGGATTTCGAGGTGCTTCTGCGTGGCCGTTTCGGGCACCAGCAGGAAGATCAGCAGGCTGACGGGGTTGTCGTCCGGCGCATCGAAACCGATCGGGCGGGCCAGCTGGAACAGCGCCGCCATGGGCGCCTTCAGGCCCTTGATGCGGCCATGCGGGATCGCCACCCCGTGGCCCAGGCTGGTGGAACCCAGCCGTTCGCGTGCGAACAGGCTGTCGGTGATGGTGGCACGGCTCAGGTTGTGCAGGTCTTCGAACAGCAGGCCGACTTCTTCGAAGGCGCGCTTCTTGCTGGTGACGTCGACGTCGACGACGACCTGGGAGGCTGGCAGGATGGAGGCGAGACGATTCATTGGTTAACGCAGACTTTGCCCGATTATGCACACATTGTAGAACCTTGGTCGGTAAAAACCCTGTCATGCGCGACAAGCCTTGTCGGACAACCGGGGTCAAACGCCGCTTTCGTGCGGATGCGGCGACAAAGTGGGGTACAGAAAAAACAAAACAGCCTGATGCGACGGCATCAGGCTGCATCCTGGGTTGCGCCGGGATTATTGCTGCTGCATTTCCTGGATCATGCGGCGCTGGGCCTCGGAATTATGCGTGGTCAGCTTGTCCTTGTGGCGGATGATCTGTCGATCGAGCTTGTCCATCAAGTCGTCGATGGCTGCGTACATGTCCTGCTGGTTGCTTTCGGCATGGATGTCGCTTCCCTTGACGCGGATATTGCACTCGGCACGCTGCCTGCGGTCCTTGTCGCTGGTGTTGTCGATGGACAGCAGCACGCGAACGTCGACGACCTGATCGAAATGACGGGTGATGCGATCAAGCTTGGTGGTTACGTAGTCGCGCAGGGCAGGGGTCACTTCCAGGTGATGTCCACTGATGGTCAGATTCATAAAGTCCTCCTTGGCCTTTTGGCCTTGCACTTCTTCAATTCCGGCCCGCCTGAAAGGTCGGGGCCGCCCGGCGGGAGGTGCCGTCACATCCACCCGTCCGTTGTCTCTACTATGCGGCTGCCCCCGGCAAAAAACAAGATGACAGAAATATTTCTTGATCCATCTCAGGGTTAATGAGGGGCCGGTTTGCGCACCGCAAAAAAAGGGGCATGATCAGAAGCTGAAGCCCCGCGCCACCAGCACGGCCGGCAGCGGGATGACCAGCATCAGGTGCGAGGACAACATCAGCCGGCGGCGCAGGCTGCGCACCTCGGGCTCGGCCGGCAGGCTGCCGTCGGCCTCGTGCGCGCGCACCCACTGGCGAAAACGTAGCGCCGGCTTCACCGACAGCCACAGCATCACCAGGAAGATGGTGATCTTCAGGTGCAGCAAGGGCTGCGCCAGGTACCAGTCCAGCCCTTTCGCCCCCCACACCATGCGCGCCGTGCCGGTTACCAGCACCAGCGCGGCAAACGTCAGGTAGATCGCGTCCACGCGCACCAGGCGGCGCAGCATGGCGCCGTTCATCCACTCGGTGCGGCACAGCGCCGCCTCGGAGCCGAGGAATACGGTCATGCTCAGGATGGCGATGAAATGCAGATAGGCGAGGGTGGCTTCCAGCATGCGAACTCCAAAAATCAGGGCACCCGCTAGCTTATCCCCGATAATCGCGGCATGAGCGGCAATACTTTAGGAAACCTGTTTGCAGTCACCAATTTCGGTGAATCCCACGGCCCGGCCATCGGCTGCGTGATCGACGGCTGCCCGCCGGGCATGCTGCTGTCGGCCGAAGACATCCAGCCCGACCTCGATCGGCGCCGCCCCGGCACCAGCCGCCACGTGACGCAGCGTGCCGAGGCCGACCAGGTGGAGATCCTCTCCGGCGTGTACGAGGGGCGCACTACGGGCACGCCGATCTGCCTGCTGATCCGCAACACCGACCAGCGCAGCAAGGACTATGGCGAGATCCTGCAGACCTTCCGCCCCGGCCATGCCGACTACGGCTACTGGCACAAGTTCGGCATCCGCGATCCGCGCGGCGGCGGGCGCTCCTCGGCGCGGCTGACGGCACCCACGGTGGCGGCCGGTGCGGTGGCGAAAAAGTGGTTGAAGGAAAAATTCGGCATGGAATTCCGCGGCTGCATGACGCAACTGGGCGAGCTGCCGATTGCCTTCGAGGGCTGGGAGCATGTGCCGAACAATCCCTTTTTCGCTCCCTGCGCCGACGTGAGCGCACTGGAAGCCTACATGGACAGCCTGCGCAAGGCCGGCGACAGCTGCGGCGCGCGCCTGCGCGTAACGGCCACACAGGTGCCGGTGGGCCTGGGCCAGCCGATTTATGACCGCCTCGACGCCGACATCGCCCACGCCATGATGGGCCTGAACGCCGTCAAGGGCGTGGAGATCGGCGACGGCTTTGCCACGGTAGCTCAGAAGGGCAGCTACCACGGCGATTCGCCCACGCCGCAGGGCTTTGCCAGCAACCATGCCGGCGGCATCCTGGGCGGCATCAGCAGCGGGCAGGATCTGGAGGTGAGCATCGCCATCAAGCCGACCAGCTCCATCATGACGCCGCGCGACTCGATCGACCTGCAGGGCAACCCGACCGTGGTGCAGACCAAGGGCCGGCACGACCCCTGTGTCGGCATCCGCGCCACGCCGATCGCCGAGGCGCTGCTGGCGCTGGTGGTGATGGAGCACGTGCTGCGGCACCGCGCGCAGTGCGCGGATGTGCGCGTGGCGACGCCCGATGTGGCGCGACTGGGCTGACGCGCCCAACGTCTTCCCCATGCCCGCCCTTCCGTTCGACCCGGTCGCCATCCTGTCGGACCTGCGCAGCGCCGGCTTCCCCGAGCCGGAAATCCAGGCCGTGCGCAACACGCCGCCGATGTGGGAGCAACTCACGCGCTTTCACGCGCAGGGCGGATGCATCCAGACCATTCCTGCGGATTTTTCAGCCGCCAACGGCCATCCTTCGGCCATCAGCTTCTATGTGCCGGAGGACCCGGCGCAGCGCACGCATTCGCGCTATTCCTCGCTGGCACACGAGCTGGGACATGCCCTGTTCTACCCCGAGCAGTGGAATGCCATGGACAGCTTCGACTCGGCCGAAGCCTACGCCCGTTCACGCGAAATGGGCGAGGCGCATGCCTGGCTCAACCAGTACACGCTGTGCCTAGAGAAAGTGGGGGGTCGCAGCGAACTGTATTTTCCGCTGGCGATCGAGAACGAGGACGATTTCGGCATCCGCACGCGCGACGTGTTCGGGGAGATCGCGCACCGCAAGCTGGCGGGCGAGGACGACGCGCAGATCCTCGAGCACCTGGCCACGCTCAATGCCAACATGTTCCCCTCCGGCATGGGCGAGGGCAACCACAAGACCTACGGACAGTGCAACCGCTGGGATTATTTTCTGGCCCATGGCGACGGCTCCCTGCTGGAGGATTTCCAGCGTCAGCTGCAGCGGGGGCCGACGCCCGATGAACAGAAAGTGCTAGTCAAGCAGGGACTGCTGGATGGGGCGCAGGCGGTGCTGGCGCTGGAACCGGGCCGGCTGGAACAGATGCTCGCCGCCCTGTCGCGCGGCAGCACGACGGCCTGACGCGGCTTGCCCACGCCCGCAGCCCGCTGCACGGGCGCCAATACCAAGGGTTTACCCTTGCTTTTTTGGCTCATCATGCAGACATCGTCGTTTAAATGTCAGCGAAAACCCCTGTTTTGTCGCTAATACGACAATTTTTTCCATTTGTAAGCCAGACGGAAACTCCGCCGCCTACAATCCGCCCCGGACAAAGTGAAGTTGACGTAAACGTAAATATAGACAAGAAAGGGGCAGGCGCATGAGCAGTGCCATTTACAAAAACATGCGGAACCATCCGCAATTCAAGGAGCTGGTGCGCCGACGCAGCCGCTTCGCCTGGACGCTGGCCATCGTGGTGCTGGTGCTGTTCTACGGTTTCGTGCTGACCGTGGCCTTCAACCCCACGGCGCTGGGCCAGCCCATCGCGGCCGGTTCCAAGTTCACCGTGGGCGTGGTGCTGGAGCTGTTCCTGTTCATCCTGTTCTGGGTGCTGACCGCCCTGTACGTGCGCCGTGCCAACACCGAGTTCGACGCCCTGAACCAGCAGATCATCCGCGACGCGGCCAAGGGAGGCAAGTGATGCAAGGCAAACCGATTTCCCGCCTGCTGGCCGCCCCGCTGCTGGCCGCTCCCGCACTGGCACTGGCCGCCGGCCCCGCCATGGAAGGCGCCATCCAGAAGCAGGCCACCAACTGGCACGCCATCATCATGTTCCTGGTGTTCGTGGCGCTGACCATGGGCATCACCTACTGGGCGGCACGCCGTACCAAGTCGGCCGCCGATTTCTACACCGCCGGCGGCGGCATCACGGGCTTTCAGAACGGCATGGCGATCGCGGGTGACTACATGTCGGCCGCCACGCTGCTGGGCCTGACGGCCATGACCTTCACCTCCGGCTACGACGGCTACATCTACATGATGGCCTTCTTCGCCGGCTGGCCCATCATCCTGTTCCTGATGGCCGAGCGCCTGCGCAACCTGGGCCGCTTCACCTTCTCGGACATCACCGCCTACCGCCTCGACCAGGGCAAGATCCGCACCATGGCCGCCGTGTCCTCGCTGACCGTGGTGTGTTTCTACCTGATCGCGCAGATGGTCGGCGCCGGCCAGCTGATCAAGCTGCTGTTCGGCCTGGACTACAACGTCGCCATCTTTGCCGTGGGCATTCTGATGATGGTTTACGTGACCTTCGGCGGCATGGTCGCCACCACCTGGGTGCAGATCATCAAGGCCGGCCTGCTGCTGGCCGGTGGCACGCTGGTGATGGTGCTGGCTTTCAGCCAGTTCGGCTTCTCTTACAGCGAGATGATCACGCGCGTCACCGCCGTGCACAAGCTGGGCGACAAGCTGATGTATCCGGGCAGCCTGCTGGCCGATCCGGTCACCGCCATCTCGCTGGGCCTGGGCCTGATGTTCGGCACCGCCGGCCTGCCGCACATCCTGATGCGCTTCTTCACCGTGACCGATGCCAAGGAAGCGCGCAAGTCCGTGTTGTACGCCTCCGGCTTCGTGGCCTACTTCTTCAACGTGATCTTCATCATGGGCCTGGCGTCCATCGTGATCGTGGGCCAGAACCCCGAGTTCTTCGAGGGCGGCGACCTGCAGGGCAAGCTGATCGGCGGCGGCAACATGGTGGCAATGCACCTGTCCAAGGCGGTGGGCGGCAACATGCTGCTGGGCTTCCTGGCAGCCGTGGCCTTTGCCACCATCCTGGCCGTGGTGTCGGGCCTGGCGCTGGCCGGTGCTTCCGCCATCTCGCATGACCTGTACGCCCGCGTGATCAAGAAGGGCCAGGTGTCCGAAACCGACGAGATCCGCGTCTCCAAGTACGCCACCGTGGTGCTGGGTCTGCTGGCCATCGTGCTGGGCATTGCCTTCGAGAAGCAGAACATCGCCTTCATGGTGGGTCTGGCCTTCGGCGTGGCGGCTGCGGCCAACTTCCCGGTGCTGATCCTGTCCATGTACTGGAAGGGCCTGACCACGCGCGGCGCGCTGTGGGGCGGCTACGGCGGCCTGGTGTCTGCCGTGCTGTTCGTGCTGTTCTCCAAGTCGGTCTGGGTGGACGTGCTGCACAACCCGGCCCCGCTGTTCCCGTACACGCAGCCGGCGCTGTTCGCCATGCCGGTGGCCTTCCTGCTGGCCTACATCTTCTCCAAGACGGACAGCAGCGTGCGTGCCAGGAACGAGATCGACGCCTTCGACGACCAGTATGTGCGTGCACAGACCGGGTACGGCGCGGCGGCGGCTTCGAACCACTGATCCAGCACAAGGGGCCCTGCCTCGCAGGCGGGCGCCTCTGATTCCCCGGGCGGGCATGTCGGCAACGGCATGCCCGTTTTGCTTGTGCGTTGTTGCATTCCCCTGCCGCGCGCCTTGTGGCTGTCATGCTGCAGTGCGATAATCCCAGCTTCTTCATTATGTGGAGCGCTTGCTTACACCCCATGGAACCTAGCCCTAGTTGCTAGCTTCCGCACCTGACGGATTCGCGGCCCTGAGCCGGCGGTCGCGGGCAGCGGAAGCACCTCCCGCCCCCCGTTATCCCGCCATACCGGTCGTGCATCGTGCGTGGCCGCAGGAAATCCGTCATGCTGAACATCTTCACGCTGGCCAATGGCCGCCTGTTCCAGGAAGAAATCGAGTCGCTCGAGGAGCTGACCCGCTTCAAGCCGATCTGGGTCGATCTGGAAGACCCCACCCTCGAAGAGAAACGCTGGATCAAGCAGCACTACGGCCTGTCCATTCCCGAAGACGCGATGGACGAGGACATCGAGGAATCCGCCCGCTTCTACGAGGAAGACAACGGCGAACTGCACATCCGCGCCGACTTTCTGGTGGCCGATTTCGACGACCCGAGCACCGAGCGCGTGGCCTTCATCCTGAACCAGAGCAATCCCGAGCTCAAGAGCTACAACATCCTGTTCTCGATCCACGACGACACGGTGCCGGTGTTCCGCCTGCTGCGCCTGCGCGCACGCCGCATGCCGGGGCTGATCACCGATGCCAAGGAGCTGCTGCTCAAGCTGTTCGACGCCGACGCCGAGTACAGCGCCGACACGCTGGAAGAGATCCACGAAGAGCTGGAGCATGCCAGCGCGCGCGTGCTGAAAGGTGACGTGACGGACGACGTGGCCGGCGAGGTGCTGGCCACCATTGCGCGCCAGGAAGACATGAACGGCCGCATCCGCCGCAATGCGACCGACACGCGCCGCGCCGTCAGCTTCATGATGCGCAGCCGCATGCTCAATGCCGAGCAGTTCGAGGAGGCACGCCAGATCATGCGCGACATCGACTCGCTCGACAGCCACACCACCTTCCTGTTCGACAAGATCAACTTTTTGATGGATGCGACGGTCGGTTTCATCAACATCAACCAGAACAAGATCATCAAGCTGTTCTCGGTGGCCAGCGTGGCCTTGCTGCCGCCGACGCTGGTGGCCAGCCTGTATGGCATGAACTTCCGCTTCATGCCGGAGCTGGAATGGCAGTATGGCTACGCCTGGGCGCTGGGCCTGATGATTGCCAGCGCGCTGCTGCCGATGTGGTACTTCCGCAAGCGCGGCTGGCTCAAGTAAACCCTGTGGCCAATCTGTAACTGTTGCGACAGAATAAGGTCGGACACTCTATATGACATTTCTAATGCGACATAATTTCTGTCACATTGAAAACCGACACGCTCATGACCGCATTCACTCCACCCTCTTCCGAGCGGCCGCACACCACGCTGGCCACCGACAGCGCGCTGCGCGCCGTGCAGCAGAGCCGTCCGGCCAGCGCCCACACCATGACCATCGAGGAGCTGGCCACCCAGGTCGGGATGACGGTGCGCAACGTGCGCGCCTACAACAGTACCGGCCTGTTGCCGCCGCCCACGCTGCGCGGCCGCCTGGGCCTGTATGGCGAGGAGCATCTGGCGCAGCTGCAGGCCATCCGCACCCTGCGCGGCCAGGGCCTGAGCCTGGAGCGCATCAAGGCCGTGGTGGAGCAGAACAACCGCAACGAGTCCAGTGGCGCCTGGAACAAGCTTGGGGATCTGGCGCGCGTGCTGTCCTGGCACATTCCGGTGGACCAGGAAGCGCTGCGCTTGCCCCTGTCCACCATCGAGGCCACCTGGCGCGCCGACTTCACCCCGGCGCAGACCGAACAGCTGGTGCGCAGCGGCCTGCAGCGCATCCTGCCTGATGGCAGCATCGAATACCTGACGCCCGGCCTGCGCGCCATCGCCCAGCAGCTGGCCGACATGGGCGTGCCACTGGACGATGCGCTGGAGATGCAGGAAACCGTGAGTCGCGACCTGCGCCGCCTGGTGCGCAGCAGCCTGCGTACCGTGCTGCAGGAAGCGGGCCGTCGCCCCGAGGCCGATTCGGACGAACAGGTGCAGCGCCTGCTGCAAAGCGCCCCGCTGCTGCTGCTGGAAGCGGTGCAGGCCATGCTGCCGGTGCTGCTGCAACAGGAGGCCGAGCATCTTGCCCAGAACCTGCGTCCGCTCTCGACCAGTCTGCTGGGCGCATCGCAACGCACCGGGACGGACCAGCACGATGCGGCCGGATCGACGGATGCGGCGTGAGCGCCTGCCGGCCTGGGGGCTGGCAGTATCTCTGGGGCTTGCGGTGCCGGGCGCCCTCGCCGCCGGCCCTGTCAAGCCGGTTGCGGCTCCCCTGGCTGCAGAATCAGGCCGGCCGGTGCCCCCTGCACCCGCCGGCACTGGAAAGCTGTCCGCTGCCGTTGATCGGATGCCGGCCACGCCAGGAGTTGCCTCCCGCGGAGCCATGGCCATCAGCCTGCAGGACGCACGCACGCGCCTGCTGCAGGTTTCCGACCAGCTTGCGGCAGCCCAGGCCGCGGTGGAAAGCAAGCGTCTGCAGACCGACAGCCTGAAGTATCTGGGCGGCCCGATGGTCGGCCTGTCTGCCGGAGCGACCCGCTACAACCTGCAGGGCGACCTGGACACGGCCGAACTCAGGCAGGACATGGGCGGCCAGCTCTCCGGCGTGGGTGCGCTGTTTCCGGCGCCGCTGGGGCAGCTGGTGACGCGGCTGCCGCAGGCCATTCCCGACACGCTTCCCTACGAGGTGACAGGCACCCGCACCAGCCAGTCCGTCAACGCCGTCTGGCCGGTCTATACCGGTGGCCTGACGCGTGCCGTGAGGGGATTCAGCGCGGCCCAGCAGCAGGAGGCCGCGGCAGAGGCCCAGCACACCGCGCACCAGCTGGAGGACACGCTGGTACAGCGCTATTTCGGCGTGCAGCTGGCCCGCCGTGCGCTGATGCTGCGCCAGCAGGCCGCCAGCACCATTGCCGAGCATGACCATGCCGCCGAGCGGCTGCTGCAGGTCGGCATGATCGCCCGTGTGGACCGGCTGCAGGCCAGCGTGGCGCTGGAGCAGGCGCGGCGCGAGCAGCTCAAGGCGCAGGGCGACCTGGCGCTGGCGCAGGCCGCCCTGCAAAGCCTGCTGCACAGCGAGCAGGCAGTGCAGCCGAGCACGCCACTGTTCGTCGATACGCGCCCGCTGCCGCCGCTGGAGCAGTTCCGCCAGCTGGCGCTGGGCCATCACCCCGGGCTGGAGAAGGTTGCGGCGAAGAAAGCACAGGCCGAGCAGCTGCATGCGCTGGAATCCTCGCGCTGGAAACCGACCGTGACCCTGTTCGGCCGGCGCGAACTGCAGCGCAACAACAGCAGCTGGATGGCCGGTGTGCAGGCCAACTGGACGCTGTGGTCCTCGGTGGACCGCAGCGCCATGCAGCAGGCTGCGGCGCAGCGCATCATCCAGGCCGAACGCACCGATGCACAGGTGCGCAGCGACATCGCGCTGCTGGTGGAAAAGAACTGGCGCGCCCTCGACGACGCCCGCCAGCAGTATCTGGCGCTGGCGCCCGGCGTGCAGCTGGCGCAGGAGATGATGCGCCTGCGCTCCAGCGGTCTGCGCGAGGGCACCAGCACCATGATCGACCTGATCGATGCGCATACCCAGTACACCAAGGCCGAAACCGAACGCGCCAAGGCCGCGCATGACTATGTGCTGGCGCTGTCGCGCCTGCTGGAGAGTGCCGGCGTACCCGAGCAGTTCGACAGTTACGCCCAGCGCGCCGATGTGCGGCTGCGCTGACGCCCCCTGATTTTCCGAAAGCATTGCATGCAGAAAACGACGCTTCGCAAGACCGTATTGGCCCTGGCCCTGCTGGCCGTGGCGGGCACCATCGGCTACGGCCTGTGGCGTGCCGCCGTGCCGCCCGCCGTGGTGCTGCAAGGGCAGATGGAGGCGCAGGAAACCGATGTGGCGCCCAAGGTGGCCGGCCGCATTGGCGAGGTGCTGGTGCGCGAAGGCCAGCAGGTGCGCTCCGGAGACGCGCTGATCCGCATGGACAGCCCCGAGATCGAGGCCAAGGTGGCGCAGGCACAGGCCGCGCGCGATGCCGCCAGCGCGGTGGCGCGCAAGGCCGCCAATGGCGCCCGTCCGCAGGAAGTGGAAATGGCCCGCGCCAACTGGCAGCGCGCCCAGGCCGCGGCCGATCTGGCCAGCAAGAGCTGGCAGCGCGTGGACCGGCTCGCACGAGAAGGGCTGGTGGCCGCGCAGAAGCGCGATGAAGCCTATGCCAATTTCGTGGCCGCACGCGATCAGGCCACGGCGGCCCGTGCCCAGTACGACCTGGCCGTGGCCGGTGCCCGCAGCGAGGACCGTGCCGCCGCCAACGCGCAGGAGCGCCAGGTGGCTGCCGTGGTGGCCGAGGCGCGCGTGGCGCAGTCCGAAGCGGCCCTGTCCAGCCCGGTGGCTGGCGAAGTGGCCAAGGTCTACGCCAAGGTCGGCGAGATTGCGCCGCAGGGCGTGCCGGTAGTCACCGTGGTCGACCTGCAGGACCAGTGGCTGGTGCTGAACGTGCGCGAGGACCGGGTGCAGCGCTTTGCCATCGGCAGCCAGTTCGAGGGCAGCATCCCGGCGCTGAAGCAGGACAAGGTGGTGTTCAAGGTCACCGCCAGCTCGGTGCTGCCGGACTTTGCCACCTGGCGTGCCACGCGCAGCGACCAGGGCTTCGACATGCGCACCTTCGAGATCAAGGCCAGGCCACTGCAGCCGATTGCCGGCGTGCGCCCCGGCATGAGCGTGCTGGTGCAGCCCTGAGCCGGGGGGCAAGCCATGCTGCGCATCGCCCGAGCCAGCGCCCTGCATGAGTGGGAGCGCCTGCGCGAAGATCCCTGGGACCTGGCCATGATCAGCCTGGTGCCCATGCTGACCGTGCTGCTGCTGTGGTGGATTTTCTCGGCCGGACTGCCGGGAAAGCTGCCGATCGGCCTGCTGGATCAGGATCACAGCGCGCTGTCGCGCCAGGCGGCGCGCCTGCTGCAGGCTTCGCCCGGGCTGGACATCACCCGTTCGCTGGCGAGCGAGCGTGAGGCCGAACAGGCACTGCGCAGCGGCCGTATCGAGGCCTATGTGCAGATTCCGCCAGACTTTGCGCGGCAGGTTGCAAGCGCACGGCCCACGCGCGTGGTGCTGGTGCACAACGCCCAGCGCAGCATGCCCTCGGGCGCGGTGCAGCGCGATGTGCGTGCAGCCATCGGGGCCCTTTCGGCCGGCATCGAACTGGAGGCGCGCATGCGGCGCGGGCAGAGCCCGGCACAGGCCGAGCAGGCTCTCGCGCCGCTGCGCCTCGATGCCGCCGGGCTGTTCAACATCTCCGCCAACTACCAGGTGTTTCTGGCCACCACGCTGATGCCGGCGCTGCTGCACATCCTGGCCATGACGGCCGGTGCCTGGGCCATGGGACGCAAGCTGCGCGACCGCTCGCTCGACGTCTGGCTGCGCGATGCCATCGGCGAATCCTTCGGCGCGCTGCCGCGCTGGAGCGAACTGCTGGCCGCGATCCTGGGCAAGGTGGTGTGGCCCATGCTGGGCATGATGGCAGCCGCCAGCGTGGCCTTCACCCTGATGACGACGCGGCTGCACGCCGCACCGGGCGCCTGGGTCATGACCTGGTCGGGCCTGTTGCTGCTGGTGCTGCTGTCGGTGGCGCTGGGGGCGCTGGCCGCCTCGCTGACGCTGTCGTTGCGCATGGCACTGTCGATGACCGGATTCATCACTGCACCCGCGTTTGCCTTCAGCGGCGTGGGCTATCCGGTGCTGGCGATGCCGCCGGGCGCCCAGCTCTGGGCCAATGCACTGCCGCTCACGCACTACCTGCAGCTGCAGGTGCGCATGCTGGAGATGCAGGCGCCGCTGGCGCTGGCCGTCTGGCCGCTGGCAAGCCTGGCCCTGGGAACGCTGGCAACGCTGGCGCTGGCGGCGCTGGCGTTGCGCCGCGCGCAGGCGCTGCCCGAACGCTGGGGGGCACGCTGATGGCGGCACTTCGTCCCTGTGCAGGGCGGGAGGTCTGCTGATGGCGACCTTTCTGCGCGAACTGCTGGCCACCTGGCGTGCCGCCTTTACCGATGCCGGTACCGTGCTGCTGCTGGTGATCGCGCCGGTAATCTACGGCTTCTTCTACCCCTGGCCCTACAGCACCGAAGTGGCGCAGCGCGTGCCGGTGGCGGTGGTCGATCTGGACCACTCGGCCCTGTCGCGCCAGATCACGCGCTTTGCCCAGGCCAGCCCGCGGCTGGCCGTGCAGACGCTGGCGTCCGAGGCGGAGGCGAAACAGGCGTTCTGGGAAGGACGCATCGTCGGCTATGCGGTGCTGCCGCGTGATCTCAAGCGCGACGTGCTGCGCGGCCGGCAGGCGGTGGTGCCGGTGGCCGCCAATGGCAGCTACCTGCTGCTGAACAAGACGGTGCTGTACGGCTTTGCGGAGGCGGTGGGCACGGTCTCGGCGGGGATCGAGCTGCGCCAGCTGGGTGCACGCGGGGTGGCGCCTGACGTGGCCAATGCGCTGCGCGACCCGGTACCGTTGCAGGCCGTGGCGCAATTCAATCCGGCCGAAGGCTATGGCAGCAGCCTGGTGCCGGCGGTGGCGATGCTGATCCTGCAGCAGACGCTGCTGATGGCGGCGGGGATGCTGATCGGCACCTGGGCGGAGCAGGAAGCGGAGTCGGAACCGGAGCCGGTGCTGCGGCAGCAGTTGCAGAACTCCGGCGCCCTGCGAGTCACTGATGGCCCCGAAAGCGGCCATGCGCCAGCGTCACATGAGGGTTCCATGCCGGCGGCTGCGCCTCCCCTGCTGCGCACTACTGCCGCCGGCTGGACGGCACGCGTCGTGGCACTGGCCGTGCCGAATGCGCTGCTGGGGGCGTTCTACTTCGGCTGGCTGTTCCAGTGGCAGGGCTACGGCCATGGCGGCAACGTGCCGGCCAGCGTGCTGCTGATCGCGCTGTTCAGCCTGGCCTGCGCCGCGCTGGGCTGCCTGCTGGGGCTGGCGCTGCGCAACCGCGAGCGTGCCATGCAGCTGCTGCTGTTCGGGGCGCTGCCGCTGTTCTTCCTGAGCGGCCACCCCTGGCCGGTGAGTGCGCTGCCGGAAGCCCTGCAACTGCTGCGCTGGCTGTCGCCCAGTACGCCCGCGATCGAGGCCTCGATCCGACTCAACCAGATGGGGGCCAGCCTGGCGGACGTGGCGCCGCAGATGCTGGCGCTGGCTGTGCTCGGAGCGACAGGCTTCGCGGCATTGATCCGGCTGGGCTCAAAACGCCGGTAGGCGCGATGCACGAACGCAACCGCGGTGCTGCAAATCAGCGCTGCCCCGCCTCCTGCCGTGCCAGCGCCTCGTTGACTTCTTCCACTTCCTGCGCATGGATCTGGCGCTGGCGGCGCCAGCCAGCGATCAGCACCAGGGCCACCACCAGGGCCACGAAACCCCAGTACCAGAGCGGACTGGTGGCAAAGAAGGCCTTGAGCTGCCACGGCTCGTTCACGATCATCTTGGCCGCAGTAAAGGCCAGCACGCCGGCGCCGAGGAAAGTGATGATGGGGAAACGATCCACCAGCTTGAGCACCAGCGAGCTGCCGAACACCATGATCGGGATGCTGATCAGCAGGCCGGCCACCACCAGGTCGATGGCGCCGTGCGCGGCACCGGCCACGCCGAGTACGTTGTCCACGCCCATCAGGGCATCGGCGACCACGATGGTTTTAATGGCGCCCCAGAACGAGGTGGCGCTTTCGCCGCCTTCCTCGTCGTGGCTTTCGTCGGAGAGCAGCTTGTAGGCGATGTAGATCAGGCCGAGACCACCGACCAGCATCAGACCCGGAATGCGCAGCAGCCAGACCACGCCAATGGTCATGAGGGTACGCACCACCACCGCACCCAGCGTGCCCCAGACGATGGCGCGCCGCTGCAGGTGCTTGGGCAGGTTGCGCGCCGCCAGCGCGATCACGATGGCGTTGTCACCCGCCAGTACCAGGTCAATCAGAATAATGGCCAGCAGCGAAGACCACCAGCCGGGAGACAGCAACTCCATACAATCCTTTCCGGCGCCCCGCGCCGTCAACCCTTTATTGTACGAGCGCTGCGTGTCAGTGCTGCTTCAGTGGCAACTGCCGCCGTCGCGCTTGCCCGGGCAATTGGCACAGGCGTCGCTGCTGCCGGCATCACCGCAGCCGCCCGCCTTGCCCCCCAGGCGCTCGCGCCAGGCGCCCGGCATCAGCTTCCAGACGGCATACACGGCGGCCAGCGCCACCACGGCATAGACGATGATTTCCTGCCACATGCTGGTCTCCTCCTGCCTCAGCCCGCGCCCAGCGCCAATGCCACGCGGTAGGTGATGAAGCTGGCCAGATAGGCCAGGCCGAACAGATAGGCCGCCATGATCCAGACATGGCGCCAGCTGTGCGTCTCGCGCTTGACCGCGGCCAGCGTGGACAGGCATTGCGGCGCAAACACGAACCAGGCCAGCAGCGACAGCGCGGTGGCCAGCGACCATTGCGCAGAGATCAGTGGCGACAGCGCTTCCGCCACCCCATCGCCACTGCCGGAGAGTGCGTAGACCGTACCCAGCGCACCCACCACCACCTCGCGCGCGGCCATGCCGGGCACCAGCGCGATGGAGATCTGCCAGTTGAAGCCGATCGGCGCAAATACCAGCTCCAGCAGGCGGCCGAGGCGGCCGGCCAGGCTGTATTCGATGGCGGGGCCGGTGAAGCCTTCCGGCGGCGCGGGGAAGCTCGACAGCGCCCACAGCACGATGGTCAGCGCCAGGATGATGGTGCCGACGCGGTGCAGGAAGATCCAGGCGCGCTCGTACAGGCCCAGCAGCAGGTTGCGCAGGTTGGGCCAGCGGTAGGCCGGCAGCTCCATCAGCAGCGGGGAGAATTCCGCACTCTTGCGCCAGCGCTTCATGCTCCAGGCCACCAGCATGGCCGAAAGAATGCCGGCCACGTACAGCACGAACAGCACCAGCCCCTGCAGGTTGAACAGGCCCCAGACCTTGCGCGAAGGGATGAAGGCAGCGATCAGCAGCGCATACACCGGCAGGCGCGCCGAGCAGGTCATCAGCGGCGCGATCATGATGGTCATGAGGCGGTCGCGCCAGTTGCCGATGGTCCGCGTGGCCATGATGCCGGGTACGGCACAGGCAAAGCTGGACAGCAGCGGGATGAAGGAGCGGCCAGAAAGCCCCACCTTGCCCATCACGCGGTCCAGCAGGAAGGCGGCGCGCGGCAGGTAGCCGGAATCCTCCAGTGCCAGGATGAACAGGAACAGAATCAGGATCTGCGGCAGAAACACCAGCACGCCGCCGGCCCCGGCGATCACGCCGTCGACCAGCAGGCTGCGCAGCACGCCTTCGGGCATGTGCTCGCTGAGCCAGCCCCCCAGCGCGTCGAAACTGCCGGTGATCAGGTCCATGGGCCAGGCAGCCCAGCTGAACACGGCCTGGAACATCAGGAACAGCACGGCGGCCAGCAGCAGCGGGCCCCAGACCGGATGCAGGACCACGCGGTCGATGCGGTCGGTGGTCTGCAGCTTCTTCTTGGGCTCGTGCACGGCATGGCGGTGGATGCGGCGCACCTCGGATTGCAGCGCCAGCACATCGGCGGTGGAGGGGGGGCGGCTCCAGTCCTGCTCCAGCGCCTTGCGCGGTGCGGGGGACAGCGGCTCGTCCAGCGCGCGCAGCAACGCCCGGGCACCTTCGGCCTGCACGCCCACCGCGTCGATTACCGGCACGCCCAGCTCCCTGGACAGCGCGGCGCGGTCGATCTCGATGTGGGCAGCCTGCATCATGTCGGTCATGTTCAGCACCACCAGCATCGGCAGGCCGAGCTGGCGCGCCTGCAGCACCAGCTGCAGGCTCAGGCGCAGATTGGTGGCGTCGGTGACGCAGACCAGCAGATCGGGCATGGGCTCGTTGCTGCGGCCGGTGACCACGTCGCGCGCCACCGCCTCGTCGGCCGAGGCGGCATGCAGACTGTAGGTGCCGGGCAAATCGAGCACGAACACGCTGCGGCCCTGCGGTGTGACGGCAATGCCCTCCTTGCGCTCGACCGTGACGCCGGCGTAGTTGGCCACCTTCTGGCGGCTGCCGGTGAGCAGGTTGAACAGCGCGGTCTTGCCGCAGTTGGGATTGCCGAGCAGGGCGATGCGCTGCGGCTGGCGCGAACCGCGCGGCTGGAACTGCAGGGGTTCAGTGCGCATCGGCCACTCCCGGCGTGACGCAGATGCGGTCCGCCTCGTGGCGACGCAGGGCAAAGGTGGTGTGGCCCACGCGCACGGCCAGCGGATCGCGCCGCAGTCCGGCAGAGGCCATGATGCGCACCGGTTCGCCGGGCACGAAGCCGATCTCGAGCAGGCGCAGCATCAGTGCGTCGTCAGTGCCGTCCGGCGCCGGGAGCACCCGGCGCACCGTGGCCCATTGGCCGATGGGCAGCGCGTGCAGGCGCACGTCTTCCATCCCGTGTTGACTGTGTTGCATGATCGTGAATGCCCGGCGATGCATGTTCTAAATGAGAATCATACTCGATATAGACCCCGGTGAATCGTGCAATCGGCGTGTTTTTGCCCCGGATCAAGGCCCGGGTGTATCGCCGGCGCATCAGTACGGCGGACGAGACGGGCGCCCGGCGGAGGGATGACCGGTGGCCGTGCCGTGCCGCTCAGCTCAGCTCAGCTCAGCCCGGCATGGTTTCGGCAAAGCTCGGACGCTGCTCCAGCCGCTCCTGCAGCTGGGCCAGGTTGGGATGCTCGCTGCGCCAGTCGATCTGCGGAAAGCGGAAACTCAGCCAGCCCAGCGCGCAGCCGACGGCGATGTCGGCCAGGGTGAGGTGCACGCCGCAGCAATGGGGATGGTCGCTCAGGCGGCGGTCCATCTCGGCCACGCCGGCCTGCACCTTGGCAAGCTGGCGGTTGATCCAGGCCTGGCTGCGCTCGGCGTCGCTGCGGCCGTCCCACACGGCTTCGAGGCGGGCCAGCGCGCCGGCATCGCAAACGCCGTCGGCAAGTGCCTCCCATACCTTCACGTCCAGCCGGTCGCGGCTGGAGGCCGGCACCAGCTTGCCCACCGGGCTGAGGGTGTCGAGGTATTCGGCGATGACGCGCGAGTCGTAGATGACGTCGCCCGACTTGAGCAACTGCAGCGTGGGCACCTTGCCCAGCGGGTTGGTGTCGGCCATGTCGCAATCGGGCGCCCACACATCGGTTGGCTCGAACTGGTATTCGAGTTTCTTTTCCGCCATCACCACGCGCACCTTGCGCACGTAGGGGCTGGTTGTGGAGCCAAAGAGTTTCATGCCGGTTGCAGCTGTTATACGAAGGCCTCATTGTAGCCAGCCGTCCGCGTCCGGGTGCAGTGCCGCAGATGTAAAAGGCGGTATCCGCAAGTGTTGCTGCACTGCAGCATGAATTGCCCACGCCGTCTGCAGTTTCCCTACAATGTGGCCCATGATGCAAGCGAACTCCCTCGACCTCACCCCCGTCACCGCCGTATCGCCGCTGGACGGCCGCTACGCCGCCAAACTCAAGCCCCTGCGCGCCAGCATGAGCGAATACGGCTACATGCGCGCCCGCGTGCAGGTGGAAGTGGCCTGGTTCATGGCCCTGAGCGATGCCGGCATGGAGCAATTCAAGCCGCTCACGCCCGGTGCCCGCAAGTATCTGCTGGAACTGGTGAAGAACTTCTCCCTGGATGACGCGCGCGCCATCAAGGAAATCGAGAAGACCACCAACCACGACGTGAAGGCGGTGGAATACTGGATCAAGGGCAAGTTCGACGGCCGCCCCGAGCTGCAGGACGCCTCGGAGTTCGTACACTTCTCCTGCACCAGCGAAGACATCAACAACACCAGCCACGCGCTGCAGCTCAAGGCCTGCCGCGAGCAGGTGCTGCTGCCCGGCCTGGACGCCATCTGCAACACGCTGCGCGACATGGCGCAGAAGTTTGCCGAGGTGCCCATGCTGAGCCGCACCCACGGCCAGACCGCCAGCCCCACCACCGTGGGCAAGGAAATCGCCAACGTGCTGGTGCGCCTGGACAAGGCGCGCGCCCAGATCGCCGCCGTGCCCCTGCTGGGCAAGATGAACGGTGCCGTGGGCAACTACAACGCGCACCTGAGCGCCGCACCGGATCTGGACTGGGAAGCCTTCAGCCGCAACGTGATCGAGACGCCCGAGCCGATCGGCCTGGGCCTGACCTTCCAGCCCTACAGCATCCAGATCGAGCCGCATGACTACATGGCCGAACTGTTCGATGCCGTGGCGCGCAGCAACACCATCCTGATCGACTTTGCCCGCGACATCTGGGGCTACATCAGCATGGGCTACTTCAAGCAGAAGCTGAAGGAAGGCGAGATCGGCTCGTCCACCATGCCGCACAAGGTCAACCCGATCGACTTCGAGAACGCCGAGGGCAACCTGGGCCTGGCCAACGCGCTGCTGCGCCACCTGAGCGAGAAGCTGCCGATCAGCCGCTGGCAGCGTGACCTGACCGACTCCACCGTGCTGCGCAACATGGGCGTGGCGCTGGGCTACGCCATCCTGGCACACCAGTCGCTGATGACCGGCCTGGGCAAGCTGCAGCTGAACGAGGAGCGCCTGGCCGAAGACCTGGACAACGCCTGGGAAGTGCTGGCCGAACCGATCCAGACGGTGATGCGCCGCTACGGCGTGCAGGGCGCCTACGAGAAGCTCAAGGAAGTCACGCGCGGCAAGACGGTGCAGGCGGCCGATCTGCACAACCTGATCCGCGGGCTGGAAATTCCCGAATCCGAAAAGGAACGCCTGCTGGCCATGACGCCCGGCAGCTACGTGGGCAAGGCCGCCGAGCTGGCACGCCGCGCCTGATTGCGGCTGCGTTCACGACCAGGCCACCTGCCGCAAGGCCGGTGGCCTTGTTTTTTGCACGCCGCTCGCTCAGGCAATCATCCAGTAGATCAGCACCAGCGAGGAGGCCAGCAGGGCCGCATGGCCGATGGCGAGCAGGCCGGCCAGAAGTTCGCGGTCGGCGCGCAGGCGACCCCGGTTCTGCCAGCTGTAGGCCAGCGCGAGCCCGGAGCCGATCGGAATGCTCATCAGCGCCAGCTGGGTACTGGCAAAGAACAGGGCATCGATGAACTGGCTTTCGCCGAAAAGGCCGAAAGTCAGCACGAGGACGACGAACACCAGCACCGGTGCGGCACAGGCGACAAGGAAGGCAACAGGTTTTTTCGAAAGCGTGCGCATGAGACAGGGAAAGCCCGCAGGTGGCGGCGCAACCGGCATCAGGACATTCTGATACAAGTTTGCCACACGGGATGGAGTATGCCCTGTTTCTGCGTCGGCAGCGCCTTCATCGCCTCCTGCGTTGCGGCGGGATCTGCTGCAGCTGGATGCCGGCGATCTGCGGGTCCGCCTGCAGTGCCATCCAGGTGGCTGCCATGGCGGCATGCGGCCCAGTCCCACACAGCCCTGTCACCGCGGCGGGGTAGCATGCCCCATGACCCCACCCCGCAGGAGGCCCGCTTGACTACCGCCCTGGACACCATTGCCCCCGCTCCCGCCCCCACTGCGCAACCGCTGCAGGACGAGCGCACGCGCATCGCCGCCCACCTGATGGAGCGCCAGGCCAGCATCTCGCCGCGCTATCTGTACGATGCACTGGGCTGCCACCTGTTCGATGCCATCACGGAGCTGGACGAGTACTACCCCACGCGCACCGAACGCGCCATTGCCGAACAGCATCGCGTGCCCATTGCAGGCTTCCTCACCGACCATGCCGGACCGCAGGCGCCGCTGGTGGATCTGGGCGCTGGCAGCTGCAGCAAGGCGCCGTTCTCGTTCGGGCCGCTGGGCTGCACCGAATATGTGGCCGTCGATCTGGCGCGCGATCACGTGGAGCGCGCCCTGCTGGGGCTGCGCACACGCCATCCCGGCGTGCGCATGCAGTGCGTGGCGCTGGACCTGGTCTGGCACCTGCCGAAACTGGCCTCGCATGTCGCACGCCCGGCAGTGCTGTTCTATCCGGGCTCGAGCATCGGCAACTTCGAGCCGGAGCAGGCGCTGCGCCTGCTGCGCGAAATGCATGCCGTGGCACGGGGCGGTGCGCTGCTGATCGGGGTGGATCTGTGGAAATCGCCGGCAGAGCTGCAAGCCGCCTACGACGACGCCACCGGCGTGACGGCCGCCTTCAACCGCAACGTGCTGCGCCATGTGAACCGGCTGATCGGAGCGGACTTCGACCCGCGCCAGTGGCAGCACATCGCCCATGTGGACAGCGAGCGCCAGCGCGTGGAAATGCGGCTGGCCGCCATCGGTGCGCAGACCGTGCACTGGCCCGGCGGCGAGCGCCGTTTTGCCGATGCCGAGTACATCCACACCGAAAACTCCTACAAATGGACGCGGGACGGTTTTGCCGACTGCCTGCAGCAGGCCGGCTGGCAGGCCCCGCGCTCCTGGACCGACGACCATGCCCGCTTCGCCCTCTTTGCCGCCGCGGCCTGAGCCCGGCCGGCTGCCCTTTGCCGCCCCCGCCGATCTGGCAGAGCGCCTTGCCGCAACGCGTGCTGCCACGCTGCGGCTGATCGCGCCCCTGAGCGAGGAAGACTGCCAGGTGCAGAGCATGGACGATGCCAGTCCGGCCAAATGGCATCTGGCGCATACCACCTGGCTGTTCGAGACCTTTGTGCTGGAGGCCTTCGAGCCCGGCTTCATGCCCTTCGATGCGGACTACCGCATGCTGTTCAACAGCTACTACCACGCGATCGGGCCGCAGCATGCGCGGCCGCGGCGCGGACTGGTCACGCGGCCCTCGCTGCGGGAGGTGCTGCGCTATCGCGCCGACGTGGACGCGCGCGTGCTGCGCCTGCTGGAGCGCTCCGATGGGCCGCCGCAACTGCGCCAGCTGGTGTGGCTGGGCGTGCAGCACGAGCAGCAGCACCAGGAGCTGTTGCTGACCGATATCCTGCATCTGCTGTCCTGCCATCCCTGCCCGGCGCAGGCGGTGTATGCGCCCGATGCGCCGCAGCCGGCGCTGGCGGATCCGGCGCTTCGCGCGGATCTGGCGTTTGAAGGCGGGCTGGTCCGGATCGGCCATGCAGGCGATGGCTTTGCCTTCGACAACGAAAGCCCGGTGCACAAGGTGTGGCTAGAGCCGTTTGTGCTGCGCAACCAGCTTGTTTCGGAAACCGAATGGCTGGAGTTTGTGCTGGATGGCGGCTACCGGCAGGTGCGCTGGTGGCTGAGTGCGGGCTGGGACTGGGTGCAGCGGCTGGGCATCGCGGCGCCGGCCTACTGGCGACAGAGGAAAGATGGTGCGTGGGTGCGGTTTTCTCTGCGTGGCGAGGTTCCGCTATCGGACCAGGCACCGGTCGTGCATATCAGCCTGTACGAGGCTGCGGCCTATTCGGCCTGGCTCGCCCACCGAACCGGGGCGTCGTGGCGGCTGCCGACCGAGGCGGAATGGGAACACGCGGTGCTGGCCCGGCCGGACGCGCTGCAGCAAGTGGATGATGCGGCGTGGCAGTGGACACAAAGTGCCTACCTGCCCTATCCCGGCTTTCGGCCGTGGGACGGACCGGTGCAGGAGTACAACGGCAAATTCATGGCGGAACAGATGGTGCTGCGCGGCGGGTCGTGCGCGACTCCGGCTGGGCATGCGCGGGTCAGCTACCGGAATTTTTTTCCGGCGGGGGCACGGTGGCAGTTTTCGGGTCTGCGGCTGGCCCGCTGATGGAATGACTGCTCCGGTCCGATCAGAGCATGATCCCCAAGCGCGGCAGCAACCACACCATCAGCGCATACGCCAGCGCCGTCGCCACGCACGACAGCAGCAACGCCGGCCAGAACCCCCAGCCGCTGCGCAGCAGCCAGGGCAGCAGCACGAACAGCAGCAACGAGGGAATCACCAGCCAGAAGATGCTCCCTGCAGTGGCTGCCACTTTTTCCGTATCACCGGTATCCAGGTAGAGCCAGACGAAGGCCAGCAGCGAGGTGAGCGGCAGCGAAGCCAGCGCAGCCGCCCAGAAGCTGCTGCGCTTGCCGAGTTCTGCGATGGCCACGATCAGCACGGCCGACAGCAGCGCCTTGAAGGTCAAGGTCCACATGATGGCGGGCTCACCGGACAGGCGGCTTGCCACTGTCTCCGGGAGGATCACTCGCCGAAGCAGGAGCAGCAGTGGCCGCAATGGGAGCGCGTGTAGCCCCGCTCCAGTCCCCGGCCGCAGTCGCCTCCTGCGGCGTGGCCTGCTTGCGGACCGCTTCGCGCAGCCCCAGGCGCCGCATCAGCCACAGCTTGAGGTCGTCCACATAGGTGAACAGCGCCGGCACCACCAGCAGGCTCAGCAGCGTGGAGGTAAGCAGGCCGCCGATCACGGTAATCGCCATGGGCGAGTTGAAGCTCGGGTCGCCCTTGCTCAGCCCCATGGCCAGCGGCATCATGCCGGCGCCCATGGCGATGGTGGTCATCACGATCGGGCGGCTGCGCTTGTGGCAGGCGTCGATCAGGGCGTTGGTGCGGTTCTTGCCCGCCTCGCGCGCCAAAATGGCATAGTCCACCAGCAGGATGGAGTTCTTGGTGACGATGCCCATCAGCATGATCAGGCCGATCATGCTGGGCATGGACAGGGCCTTGCCGGTGATCAGCAGCGCGACGAAGGCCCCGCCGATGGCCATGGGCAATGCCCCCAGGATGGTGCCCGGCTGCATGAAGTCGTGGAACAGAAGCACCAGCACGCCGTAGATGCACAGCACGCCGATCATCATGGCGATGCCGAAGCTGTTGAACAGGTCCTGCATTTCCTGTGCGTCGCCGAGTTCGGCAATGCGCACGCCGGGCGGCAGCTGGCGGAAGGCGGGCAGGGCGCGCGCCTCCTCGTTCACCTCGCCCAAGGTGCGGCTGCCCAGCTCCACTTCCAGCCGCACGCTGCGGCTGCGGTTGATGCGGTTGATGACGGAAGGCCCGCTTTCCAGGCTGACGCTGGCCACGTTCACCAGCGGGATCATGCCGGCGCGGCTGGGCACCAGCAGCTGCTCGATGTCGGCCACGCTGGTGCGTGCTTCATCCGGCAGCTTGACGCGGATCGGCACCTGGCGGTCGGCCAGATTCATCTTGGGCAATTGCTGATCGTAGTCGCCAGCCGTGGCCACGCGCACAGTCTGAGCAATGGCGGCGGTGGACACGCCCAGATCCGCCGCACGGGCAAAGTCGGGCCGGATGATGAGCTCGGGCTGCACCAGCGCGGCGCTGGAACTGACCCCGCCCACGCCTTCCAGCGTGCGCAGCTGGCGCTCGGCCTCGCGCGCGGCCTGCGTCAGCACCACCGGATCATCGCCCAGCAACACCAGTTCCATCTTGCTGCCCATGTCGCCGCTGCCCACCTGGAAGCGTGCGCCGGGAATTCTGTCGAGCACGTCGCGGATCTGGCCGTCGATGTCGGCCAGGCTGGCGCTGCGCGCGTCGCGGTGCACCAGGTTGAGCGTGAGCACCGCACGGTGCACCTCGGCCGCCGCACCGGGCTTGAAGCCGTCGCCGCTGGAGCCACCGCCCACGGAGGAGTACACGCTCACCACGTTCGGGTTGCGCGCCAGCTGCACACGCGCCGTCTCTGCCACGCTGCGCGTCTGCGCCAGCGTGCTGCCCGGCGGCAGCTCGATGGTGATCTGCGTCTGGCCGCGGTCGGCCGGCGGCACGAAGCCGGTGGGCAGCAGCGGCACCAGCATCAGCGAACCCACAAAGAAGCCGATGGCCGCCAGGATGGTGACCAGCCGATGGCGCAGGCACCACTGCATCAGCCGCATGTAGAAGCGCATCACCGGGCCGTCGTGCGACTGGTCGGGCGGCACGTCGCCGTGCTCCTCCACCACGCGCGCACCCTTGTGCGGCTTGAGCAGGTAGGCCGCCATCATCGGCGTGAGCAGGCGCGCCACCGCGAGGGAGGCCAGAATCGCCAGCACCGCCGTCCAGCCGAACTGTTTGAAGAACATGCCCGAAATGCCGCTCATGAAGGCAGTGGGCAGGAACACCGACACCAGCGCGAAGGTGGTGGCGATCACCGCCATGCCGATCTCGTCGGCCGCCTCCAGCGCCGCCTGGAACGGCGTCTTGCCCATGGCCAGGTGGCGCGAGATGTTCTCGATCTCGACGATGGCGTCATCCACCAGCACGCCGACCACCAGCGCCAGCGCCAGCAGCGTCACGCCGTTGAGCGTATAGCCGAAATAGGCCAGCCCCAGATAAGTGGGGATGATGGACAGCGGCAGCGCCGTGGCCGCCACGATGGTGGCACGCCAGTCGCGCAGAAACAGCCACACCACCAGCACCGCCAGGATGGCGCCCTCGTACAGCAGATGCATGCTGCCATCGAAGTTCTCTTCGACCGGGGTGGCGTTGTCGATCACGCGCGTGATGAGCACATCGGGGTTCTGCTGCTGCAGCTCCTGCATGGCCTTGCCGATGTCGCGCGACACGTCCACCTCGCTCGCACCCTTGGAGCGGAAAATCTCGACCGCCACCACCGGCTTGCCGTTGACCAGCGCCTCGGCGCGCGGCTCGGCCACGGTATCGCGCACCTCGGCCACATCGCCCAGACGCGCCGTGCCACCGCTGGCAAGCGGAATCTGCAGCTGGGCCAGCTCTTCGGCGCTGCGTGCCGAGGCCACGGTGCGCACGCTCTGCTCGCCCTCGCCCACTTCGGCGCGTCCGCTGGGCGCATCCTGCTGCACCAGGCCAATCTGGCGCGACACGTCAGCCGCCGTCACGCCCAGCGCCTGCATGCGCTCGGGCTGCAGCATCACCTGCACCTCGCGCGTGACGCCGCCCACGCGCTTGACCGCGCCCACGCCCTTGATGTTGAGCAGGCGCTTGTTGAGCGTGTTGTCCACATACCAGCTCAGCTGCTGCGCATCCCAGCCGGTGCCGGGCTTGAGCTGCACCGCATGCACTTCCACCACGCGACCAGCCGTGGGCAGCTTGGCGATGATGGGCTCGCGCACATCGGCCGGCAAGTCGGAGCGGATCTGCGAGACGGCATCACGCACCTCGGTCACGGCATCGGTGATGTTCTTCTCGAGCTGGAATTCCACCGTGGTGGTGGCCACGCCATCGAGCACCGTGGTGTACATGTTCTTGATACCCGACACCGTGGCGACCGAGTTCTCGACCTTGCGCGCGACTTCGGTCTCGAGCTGGGCCGGCGCGGTGCCGGGCTGCGCCACCGTGACGGTGACGATGGGCAGCTGGATGTCCGGAAAATCCTGCACGATGGTGTTCTTGAACGCCAGCAGGCCCGCCAGGGTCAGCAGCGCAAACAGCAGGATGGCCGGAATCGGGTTGCGGATGGAATAGGCGGAGACGTTCACGATGGGTCTGCCTTGCGGGTCAGGGCTGGCTGGCAGCGGATGCAGGCGCCGAGGCGGCCGATGCGGCCACCGCCGGCGCGCGGGTCACGCGCACGATGTCGCCATCGTTGAGGAAGCCGGCCCCGGCGCGCACCAGCGGCATTTCGCCGTCCACGCCTTCGAGCACCTGCACCAGTTCGCCCTGGCGCGCGCCCAGACTCACCTTGCGCTGCAGCACCCTGCCCTGGGGCGAGACGGCAAACACGTAGTTGAAGCCGTCGCGCGAGACCACGGCGGTCTGCGGCACCAGCCAGCCATCCGCCTCGCCAAGGATGAACTGGCCGCTGGCATACATGCCTGCCTTCAGGCCGCCGTTGTCGGTGCCACCGGGCAGGTCTACATACACCAGCGCCACGCGCTTGGCCGGATCCAGCGTGGGTGCGATGCTGCGTACAGTGCCTTCCACCGAAGTGCCGGCGTTGCTGGTGACCAGTGCGCGCTGGCCGCTGCGGATGCGGGCCAGATCCTGGCCGACCACCTCGGCCCGCCACTCCAGCCGCCCTTGGCGCACCAGGCGGAACAATTCGGTGCCCGCCGGCACCACGGCGCCCACGGTGGCGCTGCGCGAGGAGATCACGCCGCTGTCCGGTGCCAGCACGCGCGTGAAACCCTGGCGCAACTGCTGCGAGGAGAGCGCGGCGCGGGCGGCCTGCACGCGGGCCGCGGTGGCCTTTTCTGCGGTGCGGAACTGGTTGATCTGCTGCGTGCTGAGGGCGCCGGTGCCGGCGATGCTACGGGCGCGTTCGGCATTGGAGCGCGCATCGGCTGCCTGCGCCTCGGCCTCGAGCAGGGCGGCGCGCGCCTGCAGCACGTCGGCATTGACGGTATCGGCAGCGAAGACGGCCAGCACCTGCCCCTTCTTCACCCAGTCACCCACGTTGGCGCGCAGTTCGGCCAGGCGCAGGCCATTGCTCTGCGAGCCGACAATCGCCTCCTGCCAAGCGGTGATGTTGCCGCTCGCACCCAGCGTGAGCGGCACGCTGCCGCGCGTGGCATGCACGACTTCCACCGTCAGCGCCGGCTTGCCGGCCGGGGCTGAGCCCCCCACCGCGCTGGCAGCAGGTGCGCTGGCCGGTACCGAGCTGCGCTGCAGCATCCAGTAGCCTCCGCCCAGCACCAGGGCGGCAGCGGCGGCGAGGCCGATCAGGGTATTGCGTTTCATGGCTGGACTGCGGTTTCGGATTGAGAAGTGGACGCATCCGTGCGGGCGGCACGCGCCGCCTCGCCACTGCGCACCAGGGTCTTGTCGGCATCGGTCGGGTTGGCTGCCGGTTCCCAGCCGCCTCCCAGTGCACGGTAGAGCGCCACCCAGGCTGCCTGCGTCTCGCGCTGCAGCGTAGCCTGGCTCATGCGCGCCGCCAGCAGGCTGCGACGGGCATCTTCCAGTTCGAGCATGCTGCCCATGCCGGCCTTGTACTTGGCATTGGCGGCGACAAATGCCTTGTTGAAGCCGGCCACGGCGGCGGCCGTCTGGCTGCTGCGCTGCTGCGCGGCATGCAGGTCGGACAGCGCGGTTTCCACTTCGCGCACGGCATTGCGCACCGTGGCGCGGTACTGGCTGGCAGCGGCTTCGTACTGGGCCTTGGCCGCCTCCACATTGGCGCGGCGGCGCCCTCCGTCGAACAGCGGGATGGTGAGCGAGAGCGGGCCGATGCTCCAGGTGGTGGCACTCAGGTCGAACTGCGGCGCATCGAGCCGGGTGCGGAAGATATTGCCGCTCAGACCCAGGCGGGGGTAGAGCTGGGCATCGGCCTGGCCGACATCGCCGCTGGCCGCCGCCACGGCCATGGCGGCGGCATAGACATCGGGGCGCTGCGCCAGCATGGCGGCGGGCACGCTGTCCAGCGACAGGCCGGGCGCCTTGCCCGGGCTGCCCGCTGCCAGGCGACGGCGCAGCGTGTCCTCATCCAGTGCCGTGAGCGCCACCAGCGCCTTCACGGCGGCCGTGCACTGGGCCTCGATCTGGGTGCGCTGTGCCTGCGACTGCGCCGCGCCAGCCTGTGCCAGCGCGTGGGTGGCGGGCGCGGTGAAGCCGGCCTTGCTCATCTGGCCGGTCAGGCGCGCCGTTTCCGTACGCGAGATGGCGTCCGCCCCGGCAATGTCGAGCGAGCTGCGGCAGCTGCGCAGCCCGAAATACTGGTTGGCCACATCGGCCGCGAGCGAAACGCGCGCCTCGTGCCATTGCGCCTGCGCGCCCTGCAGCCGCGCCTGCGCCGCACGGTTGCCGTGGCGCAGGCCGCCGAACAGGTCCAGTTCCCACTGTGCCTGCAATCCGGCCTGGCCGGTGTTGACCACCGTGCCCTCCAGGCCGGGTTGCGTGGAAGTGCCACGCTGCACCCCTGCCTGCGCATCCAGATTCGGCAGCATGGCCGCCTGCGCGCCAACAGCGCCGGCCCGGGCCTGGGCTATCTTCGCCGCAGCGCCGGCCAGCGTCGGACTGGCCTGCTGCGCGGCATCGATCAGATCCACCAGCAGCGGATCGTTCCAGCGCTGCCACCAGCCCAGCAGTTGCTGCACATTGCCGCCATGCGGCAGCACGGCCACGCCGGCCACTTGCGGCGCGCGCCATTGCGCGGGCGCAGTAGCCTCGGCCTGTTCCGGCGGCGCGCTGGCGCAGCCCGCCAGCACGGCGGCCACGGTCAGCGCGGCCAGGGTTCGGAGTTGCAGGGATCTCATGAAATTGCTCCGGAAACGGGAGAAGGCAGGCCGCGCGCTCGGGCCTCGCTGTCGATCAGGGCCAGCGCGTAGCGCACCAGCTTGTCCACTGCGCGTGCCACCGGGCTGGGCCCTTGCTGCAGCGCGGGGCAGATGGTCTGCACCATGTCCTGCACTGCCAGCAGGTGGATCGGCATGCCGCACATGGCAAGCGTCAGGCGCTGCAGGTCTTCATCCACCTGCGCCAGCCCCAGGTGGCGGCCCACCAGATCCCACAAGGCGTGGTAGATGGGGCGCAGGCTGTGCTCGATTTCGTGCTGCCACAGGCCGGTCGGGTCCAGCATTTCGCGCATATGCAGGCGCAGGCAGTGGCGCATCGCCTCGCCCTGCTCCAGCGGCGCCAGCAGGCCACTATAGAAGCGGTGCAGCGCCTGCTCCAGACTCAGGCCGGGGTGGTTCCAGTCATCGATCTGCGCCTGCACATTGTGGCCCGACATGGGCTCGAGAAAGGCGCAGCGGTACAGACCCTGCTTGTCGCCGAAGTAGTAGCTGATGGCAGAGATGTTGGCGCCAGCGGCCTGGGCAATGGCGCGGGTGGAGGTACGGGCAAAGCCCTGCTCGGAAAACAGGCGCAGCGCCTCGGCCAGCAGGCGCTCGCGGGCCAGTTGGCCATCGCTGCGCGCCGGGCGCGCGGGCTCGTCGGGGGGCAGGATGGGCGTTGAGGTGACCATAGGGCCGGATTACAGCACAAAATCAATCGTTTGATTGAAATCCCTGCAATCCAGTCGGAAACGTCATGCAGACGTCACCAGGGTGCGCCAAACACCTCCCGCCACAGCGCGCGGCCGGCGTCGGCCTGGGATTGCAGCATGTCTTCGGGGAACACGGTGGATTCTTCGTCCAGCCGCGCGCGGTGCTGCATGCGGCGCAGTTCTCGATAGGCGGTGGCCGCCGCATGCCCCACCTGCCCGGGGAGAATGTCCAAGTCGTCGGCCCGCTCCAGCAGCGCGATATTGCCACGGTTCTCGATCATGGCCGGGTGCTCGCGGCTGTGCAGCAGCACCAGGTACTGGGTGACGAATTCCACGTCGATCATGCCGCCATGGCTGTGCTTGAGCTCGAACACGCCGGGCTGTGCCGGGTGCGCCTGGCCCATGCGGCGGCGCATGGCGATGATCTCGTCGGCCAGTGCCGCCGGATCGCGTTCGGCCGTGAGCACGGCGCTGCGGATGCGCTCGAAGTGCGCGCGCAGGCGGGCGCTGCCAAAACAGCAACGCGCCCGCGTCATGGCCTGATGCTCCCACACCCAGGCGGTGTTGCTGCCACGCTGCAGCTGGTAGGCCTCGAAGGCATCCAGCGTGATGCTGAGCAGGCCCGAGTTGCCATTGGGCCGCAATTCGGTGTCGATTTCGTACAGGTCGCCCTCGCCGGTCTTGACGGTCAGCCAGGAGATCAGCTTGCGCACCAGGCCGGCATAGACCTCGCCGGCGCGTTCGCAGTCGTCTTCGTAGACGAACACCAGGTCCAGATCGCTGCCGTAGCCCAGTTCCAGCCCGCCCAGCTTGCCATAGGCGATGATGGCGAAGCGGTCGGCAATGTCGGCATCGTCCGGGCCGCTCCAGCCCAGCTTGCGGGCGCGCGGCAGGTAGCGCTGCCAGCACCAGCGCGTGGCGATGGCGAGCACGGCATCGGCCAGCGCGCTCAGGTCGTCGGCCACCTGCTCCACCGTGAGGCGGCCGTCCAGGTCGCGCGCCAGCGTGCGGAAGGTTTCGGCGTGCATGGCGCGGCGCAACAGGTTGAGCAGCGATTCCTCGTCGTCTTCGCCGGTGGACTGCAGCGATTCGATGCGGCGGCGCAGGTCATCCTGGAAATCGGCGGCGCTGAAGCGCTCTTCCAGCATGGCATTGCTGGTCAGCTCGTCGATCACCGCCGGATGCTGGATCAGGTAGCGCGCCGGCCACTTGGCCACGCCGAGCAGGCGCAGCAGGCGTTCGTGCACGGCCGGGCGCTCCAGCAGCATGGCCAGATAGCTCTCGCGCCGCAACAGCGTCTCGATCCAGTCGATGAAGCGCAGCACGCCCTCGGTGGTCACGCCCTGCTGCGGGCCATCCTCGTGCAGCCACTGCACGGTGCGCTGCATCAGGCGCATCAGGCGCGCACGGGCCTCCAGCCGCAGCGCCTGCACGCGGGTGTGCTCGCGCCATTGCTCCACGCGTTGCGCCAGCACCGGCGTGGCGGCCAGCAGCGCGGTCAGCTCGCCGATGTCATCGGCCGAGCGGGCGATGTCGCTGCCGTTCTTCTGGCAGGTTTTGCATTCGCCGCTGTCGCCGCCCAGCAGCGCGTCGAACTCGCGCGCCACCAGTTCGCGGTGGCGCATCAGCTCCTGCAGGAAGGGGCAGGCACTCTCATAGCCCATGGTGTGGGCAATCCATTCCAGATCGTCCTCGTTGGTGGGCAGCAGGTGCGTCTGCTGGTCGTCCAGATACTGGATGCGGTGCTCGACGCGGCGCAGGAAGATGTAGGCTTCGGCCAGTTCGGCGGCGATTTCGGGCGTCATCAGCCCGGCGTGGCTCACCCGTTCCAGCGCCTCCAGCGTGGGGCGCGTGCGCAGCTCGGGAAACTGGCCGCCGCGCACCACCTGCAGCAGCTGCACGGTGAATTCGATCTCGCGGATGCCGCCGCGCGAGAGTTTCACGTCATTGGCGCGCTCGGGCCGTCCGGCGCTGCGCTTGGCCGCATGGTCGCGGATCTGGCGGTGCAGCACACGCAGCGATTCGAACACGTTGTAGTCGAGATAGCGGCGGAACACGAAGGGCAGCACCACGTTGCGCAGCGCCTGGCCGGCGCCGTCCTCGATGCTGGCACGCGGCGCCACGCAGCGGCTTTTCATCCAGGCAAAGCGCTCCCATTCGCGGCCCTGCACCATCAGGTACTCTTCCAGCGCATCGAGCGAGGACACGGTGGGGCCCGAATTGCCATTGGGGCGCAGCGCCAGATCGACGCGGAACACGAAGCCGTGCTCGGTGGTCTCGCCCACCAGCGCGTAGATGATCTTGACCGCGCGCGTGAAATATTCCTGGAAGCTGGTGCGGCCGGCGCCGCTGGGCCGGCCATCGGGCCCGGGGCGGCCACCGGTTTCGCCATCGCACTCGTAGATGTAGATCAGGTCGATGTCGCTGGAGACGTTGAGCTCGCGCGCGCCCAGCTTGCCCATGCCCATGATCCACAGCTTGCAGCGGCTGCCGTCCGGCTTGAGCGGGGCGCCGAAGCGGGCATCGAGCTGCTCGAAGGCTTCCATGCAGGCGATGTCCAGCGCGATTTCGGCCAGCCAGGTCACGCTCAGGGCAATGTCGGGCATGGGGGCGCCGGCGTCGCAGTCGAGCACGGCCAGGCGCTCCATGACCAGCTGGCGCAGCATGCGCAGGGCGCCGCCCACGTCCAGCCCGCGTTCGCGCAGGGTCCGGTAGCAGGCGCGCATACCGTCGCGGTCCGGCAGGCCGGGAGCGAGCAGCGGCAGCTCCTTCCCGTAGCGGCGGTGCAGGCGCTGGATGAAGCGTGAATGCAGCGCACGGCTGGCGGTAACAGGGTGCACCACGTCTGGACTGCCTGCCGGTGCCGGTGATAATGTGCTGTGCGGCGTGTGCAGGGGATTGCTCTGGTTGTTCATGCCCGTTTTTTTCTCGTTGCGGAGCCCATGCAGGAAGTCGCCTCGCCCCCCAGTCCTCCCAAGCGCCGCCGGCTGACCTGGCTCCGGCGCGCCTTGCGCTGGCTGTGGCTGACGGCGGCCTTGCTGCTGGGGCTGTTCGGCCTGCTTGCAGTGGTGCTGCAATATGCCATTCTGCCGCACATCGACAGTTTCCGCCCGCGCATCGAACAAGCCGCCAGCCAGGCGCTCGGCAAGCCGGTGCGCATCGGCCGCATCGTGGTGCTGCAGCAGGGCTGGGAGCCCACCATCGCCATGGAGCAGCTCACGGTCGAGGACGGCAACGGCCGCCATGGCCTGCGCGTGCAGAGCGTGCAGGCGGTGGTCTCGCTGCAGGCTGCGCTGCTGCGCTCGGGCTTCGAGCGGCTGCAGGTGTTCACGCCCGAACTGGAGGCGCGCCGCAACCCCGACGGCACGGTAGACGTGGCCGGCGTGCGACTGGCACAGGGCAAGGGCGGCGATTCCGGCCCGGCGCTGAACTGGCTGCTGTCCCAGCCCGAGCTGGCCATTCACAACGGCAGCATCCGCTGGACCGACGACCAGCGCCAGCAGCCCCCGCTGCTGCTCTCGAAGGTGGAGGCCAGCCTGACCAACGCCGGCACCTCGCATTCGCTGCAGATCAGCGCCACGCCGCCGCAGGGCTGGGGCCAGCCCATCCTGTTCATCAGCGACTGGTCGCACCCGCTGTTCGGCGACCGCACACTGTGGCGCAACTGGAATGGCGTGGCTTATGCCGACATGCCCGAGCTGGACGTGTCGCAGCTGCGCCGCTACATGGAGATCGGCCACAACGTGGATCTGCGCAAGGGCCACGGCCGCATGCGCGTGTGGGCCGACTTCAAGGAAATGCGCAGCAGCACCGCCACCGTCGACGCCCAGCTCGACGAGGTGGACATGACGCTGGGCCAGGGCCTGCCGCCGCTGGCACTCAAGAACATCCGCAGCATGTTCAGCGTGCAGTTTGCCTCGGACGAGAAGCCGTCCGAAGAAAAGAATCCATCGGGTGCCCCGGCCAATTCCACCTATACCTTCAACACGCAGGAACTGGTCTTCACCACGCTCAGCAACCGCCAGTGGTCCGGCGGCAACGTGCGGGTGGAAATGAAGAACGGTACCCAGCGCCCCGACAGCAGCGGCCTGGTGCAGGGCGACAACTGGGATCTCGGCATCATCTTCGAACTCGCGGGTAGCCTGCCGCTGGGCGAGGCCATGCTGGAAGCGCTGGAAACCTACCAGCCCGGCGGCCATCTGGACGACATCACCCTCACCTGGAAAGGCAACATCAACCAGCCGTCGGCCTACAGCGCCAAGGGCTCGGCCAGACAGATCGGCTGGCTCTCGCGCCAGGGACCTTTCAACCGCAAGAAGGACCGCTTCGAGCCTGGCACGCCGGGCGTCGAAGGCGCCGCGGTGGATTTCGACCTGACCGAGCGCGGCGGCCGCATGGACATCGCCATGCGCAAGGGCAATGTGGTGCTGCCCGGCGTGTTCGAGGAGCCACGCGTGCCGTTCGACCGCTTCGATGCCAAGGTGCTGTGGGAGATCGACGGCGACGCCATCAAGGCCACGCTGCCGGAGGTGCGCTTTGCCAATGCCGATGCCAAAGGCTCGCTCAAGGCAGAGTGGCGCACGCGCGAACTGGTGGGCGACGAGCCGGCCGCCAACCGTTTTCCCGGCTTGCTCGATCTGAGCGCCACCATGGAAAGCGCCCGCGCCGAGCGCGTCCACCGCTACCTGCCGCTGTCGCTGGGCAAGATGGCGCGCGAGTATGTGCAGCTGGCCGTGCGTGACGGCGACATCCGCAATGCGAAGGTCACCATCAAGGGTGATCTCGACCATATTCCCAACAAGCGCGACAAGGACGGCAAGCCGGTGCCCAGCGTGTTCCGCTTCGAGGTGCCGCTGGTCAACGCCAATTACCAGTTCCTGCCGCCGAAGCTGCAAAAGCCGGGCGATCTGCCCTGGCCGGCGCTCACGCATCTGAATGGCAAGCTCATCATCGACCACAACCGGCTGGAGATCGTCGATGCCAAGGCACGCTTCAGCACTGCGCCGGATCTGGTGGTGCACGAGCTGGCCGCCACCGTGCCCGATCTGGCGCACGACCTGACCGTGGGCGTGGCCGCACGCGCCTCCGGTCCGCTCTCGCAGGCACTGCATCTGGCCAACACCTCGCCGCTTACCGTCATCGCCAACCACGCGCTGGAAAAGGCCACGGCCACCGGCAATACCGACCTGACCATTGCGCTGGGCCTGCCCATCAACCACATGGACAACGCCAAGGTGGAAGGCCAGGTGGTGCTCAAAAGCAATGACCTGCGCATCACGCCCGAAACCCCGCTGCTGGCGGGCAGCACCGGCGCGGTCGCCTTCACCGAAAAGGGCTTCGAGCTGCGCCAGGTGCGCACGCACATGCTGGGCGGCAGCGCCACGCTGGCCGGCGGCCTGAAATCCGCCACGCGCCCGGGCGAAAAGCGCCAGATCGTGTTCAACGCCGAGGGCGACTTCAGCGCCGAGGGCCTGCGCCAGGAGCGCATGGTCAGCTTCGTGGCGCCGCTGGCCGGCTATATGCAGGGGCGCAGCAGTTACAAGGCCAGGCTGCAGTTCGACCGCGGCGCGCCCGAACTCACCATCGACACCGACCTGAACGGCATGGCGCTGAACCTGCCGGCGCCGCTGTCCAAGCCGGCAGCCGGCAGCCTGCCGCTGCACATCGAAAACACGGTGGTCAGCAACTACACCGACCGCAACGGCAAGCTGATGCCGGCCGAAGACCGGCTGCTGGTGCGCGCCGGCCAGCAGGTGTCGGTGCACTATGTGCGCGACGTGCGCGGCAAGGAGCCGCGCGTGCTGCGCGGCAGTATCGCCATCGGCGAGCGCGCGCACGAGAACCTGCCACCCCTGCCCGAGAGCGACGTGCACGCGCTGGTGCTGCTGGATGCGGTGGACGTGGACGCCTGGCAGCAGGTGCTGCAGCGCATCTCCGCCGCGCCTGCGCTGGCCGGCAGCCGCCAGGACAGCGGCAGCGGCGACGACCTGAGCTACCTGCCCAGCGTGCTCGCCATCCAGACCACCTCGCTCAAGATTGCCGACCGCAAACTGGAAAACCTGGTGATCGGTGGCTCGCGCGAGGGCCGCCTCTGGCGCTTCACGCTCGATTCGCGCCAGATCAACGGCTATATCGAATACCTGCAGCCACGCGGCAACAACATGGGCAGCGTCAAGGCGCGGCTGGCGCGCCTGATCATCGAGCCGGCCCAGGTGGAAGACGTGAAGGAAATCGTGCGCAAGACCGAGGATCCGGAACGCCTGCCGGCGCTGGACATCGAGGCCACCAACGTCGACGTGCTGGGCTACAAGCTCGACAAGCTGGTGCTGCTGGCCAGCAACTCCGCCACTCCCATGGTGGCCGATGCCCCGCTGGTGGATGAACCGGAAGACGCCAGCACCGGCTGGCGCATCCACCAGCTCACCGCCACCGTGCCCGACAGCGTGCTGCATGGCAGCGGCGTCTGGGGCCAGCCGCGCAACGCCCGCCTGCCCGACGGCACCCCGGCGCGCCGCTTCGTGGCCCTGAACGTGCGGCTGGAGACCACCAATCTCGGCAACATGCTCGACCATTTCGGCGCGAAGGATCTGGTGGCCGGCGGCGCGGGCGTGCTGGCCGGCACCATCCGCTGGCGCGGCTCGCCCATCTCGATCGACATGGCCACGCTGGACGGCACCGTGCGCATGGACGTGCGCAACGGCCGTGTCACCAAGGTCGACCCGGGCGCGGCACGGCTGATCAGCCTGTTCAGCCTGCAGGCGCTGTCCAAGCTGGGCGCCAACCCCGGCCGGGGCTTTGCCTTCGACCGTGTCGGCGGCATGCTGCGTATCAACAACGGTATCGTGACGACGGACGATACCGAAGTCATCGGCACCACCATGGCCGATGTGAAGGTCAACGGCCAAGTCTCGCTGCTGGAACAGACGCTGAACCTCGACGTGCTGGTGCAGCCCAAGATCGACCTGGGCGGCGCGGCGCTGATTGCTGCGGCGGTGAATCCGGCCATCGGCCTGGGCACCTATTTTGCACAGCTGCTGCTGAGCGAATCGATCAATTCGGCCGCGACGCAGGTGCTGCACATCAGCGGGCCGTGGAACAAGCCGGTGGTCGACACGCTCAAGGGCGAAGCGGCCAGCGAAGCCGCGCGCCGCATCCTGGTCAGCCACTCCACGCCACGCCCGGTGGACCCGCTGTGGGACTGGTGGCCGGTTACCGGCAGCAGCCTGATGTGGGACTGGTGGCCCGTGACCGGCCAGGGCAGCAACTACTTCGGCGCCTACCCCGTGCCGCCCACGGCACCGGTGCGCGACCTGCCGGCCGATGCGCCTGAAGCGGCGCCCCCCGCAGAACCCGCCACGCCGGCCGTGCCGGAAGCTCCCACCCCTCCCGCGCCAGCGGCAGCCACCCTGCCTGCAACCCGCCCCGAGGCCGAGCCCGTCAACTGAAAATCTTGCCCGGATTCAGGATGTTGTGCGGATCAAGCGCCTGCTTGATGGCACGCATCATGGCAATCGCGCCCTCGCCCGCCTCGTCGCGCAGAAAGCCCATCTTGTGCAGGCCGATGCCATGCTCGCCGGTGCAGGTCCCGCCCATGGCAATGGCACGGCTCACCAGCGCATGGTTGAGCTGCTCGGCGCGGGCGCACTCGTCGGCATCCTCGGGATCGACCAGATAGCCGAAATGGAAATTGCCGTCGCCCACATGGCCGACCAGAAAGAACGGGATGCCCGAAGCCACAGTTTCTTCCGCCGACACCAGCAGGCAATCGGCCAGGCGGCTGATCGGCACGCAGGTGTCGGTGCTGATGGCGCGGCAGCCGGGGCGCGAAGCCAGCGCGGCGAACAGCGCGTTGTGGCGCGCCGTCCAGAGGCGGGTGCGCTCCTCGGGCGTTACCGCCCACTGAAAATCGGCGCCGCCGTTGTCGCTGGCAATCTCCTGCACGGTGGCGGCCTGTTCCTCCACGCCGGCGGGCGAGCCGTGGAATTCCATCAGCAGCATGGGCGACTCGGGCAGATCCATCTTGCTGTAGGCGTTGACCATGCGTACCGAGTTGGCGTCGATCAACTCGCAGCGCGCAATCGGCACTCCGAGCTGGATGATCTGGATCACCGTCTGCACCGCCTCGGCAATGCCGGGGAACATGCAGGTGGCGGCCGACACTGCCTCGGGCAGCGGATGCACGCGCAGGGTGATCTCGGTCATCACGCCCAGCGTGCCCTCGCTGCCCACCATCAGGCGCGTCAGGTCGTAGCCGGCGCTGCTCTTGCGCGCGCGCGTGCCGGTGCGGATCACTTCGCCGGAACTGGTCACCACCTCGAGCGCCAGCACGTTCTCGCGCATGGTGCCGTAACGCACGGCGTTGGTGCCGCTGGCGCGGGTGGCGCACATGCCGCCGATGCTGGCATCGGCGCCCGGGTCGATCGGGAAGAACAGGCCGTCGTGGCGCAGCGCCTCGTTCAGCTGCTTGCGCGTCACGCCGGGCTGCACGGTCACGGTCAGGTCTTCGGCATTGACGGCCACGATCTGGTTCATGCGGTTCAGATCCAGGCTGATGCCGCCCTGCACCGCCAGCAGGTGGCCTTCGAGCGAGGAGCCGGCACCGAAGGGGATTACCGGCACGCGGTAATGCGTGGCCAGCTTCAGCAGATCGGCCACGTCCTCGCTGCCTTCGGCAAACACCACGGCATCGGGCGGCGGCACGTTGTAGACCGATTCGTCGCGGCCATGCTGTTCGCGCAGCGCCAGCGAGGTAGCCAGCTGCGCACCGAAGCGCTGCTGCAGCGCCTGCAGCAGTTCGGCCGGCAGCGGACGCGGCTGCAGGTGGGCACTCAGATCGTGGGCATGGGGCCGGGTGGCGGCTTCGGCGCTGGCAGGCATGGGGGAACTCCGTGAGGCGGAAAAAGCCCCATTGTGGCATTGCGGGCCTGCCCGTGCAGGCAGACACCCTGTCCCGGCCGCACACAGCTTCTGTTGTCCCCGCGCACCTGGCCGGCCCGAATTCGGCACGCCGTCCCTCCGGCGTGCGCGCCATGGACACATTTGCATACCACTGTTGCCCCTGCAGCAGGCCACCTTTAGGCAAAATGGGCGACAGGGAATCACCAGCGGCGCCCCGCACAAGGACGGGCGCGCCGGCCGGCTCCGGCCATTGACGAAAAGAACAACAGCATGCAATCCTCCCCCACCTCTTCCGCAAGCACGGCGCCCGCTCCGGTGCGCTGGCACATCAGCGAGATCGACTTCAGCCGCATCGACATCCCGCGCATCCGCCACAATGGCGACCTGTTCTACCTGGTAACCAGCGCGTCCTTCATCGAAACCGGCTCGGACATGTACACGCGCAACCTGGTGCGCCACTACAGCGCCTATCCCGAGGTGGCCGAATGGCTGCAGCAGCGCTGGGAGCCGGAAGAACTGCAGCACGGGCTGGCGCTGCGCACCTACGTGGAAACGGTCTGGCCCGAATTCGACTGGCAGACCGCCTTCGACGCCTTCTTCACCGAATACGGCGCCCTGTGCACCGACGAGGAACTGGAGGAAGACCGCACGCTGGAACTGGTGGCGCGCTGCGTGGTCGAGACCGGCACCACCACCTATTACGAAACGCTGCGCAATCTCGCCACCGAACCGGTGCTGGCCGACCTGGCCAACCGCATCCGCACCGACGAGGTGCAGCACTACAAGTACTTCTTCCAGTATTTCCGCGAGCTGCAGGCCAGCCAGAAGCTCAGCCGCGCACGCATCGCCAGCGTGCTCTACAAGCGCCTGGCCGAGATGCGCGAAAGCGATTCGGACGTGGCGCTGCGCCATGTCTGGCAGCACCGCCCGCCGCTGTTCCGCGAAGACAGCTTCGAGCAGCAAAGCCAGCGCACCTACCAACTGGTGAGCAGCAGCCTGCCGATCGAGCAGGTGATCCGCATGCTGCTCAAGCCCATGGACCTGCCGAAACGGGTGGAAAAATGGGTGCAGCCGCCGTTGCAGAAATTGGGGCGCAGGCTGCTGTCGGCGTAACACCGCAGGGCAGCGCCAAGCCGCTGGTGCGTGCGGGGCAAGCGCTCGATTGCTCGTGAAGTTGGTCAGCGGCGCGCCTGCCGCGCAAGGACGAGCAGTTGATGCATTGCCTGCCTGCTACGCGCGTGCGGCATGTGCGCGCCTAGAAGACTCCCATCGCCAGGCCCCCCGCCATGGCCTCGCCCAGAGCACGACACTGCTCCTGATCCTCTGCGCCAATCGTCTTGGGCGCCAGAATCGCCTCCGGCGTCTGCGCCTGGGTGCAGACGATCAGCGGCTCGGCCACTTCCTTCAGCCGCCAGCCGGTGGCAATGCGGGCAATCTGGCGTGCGGCATTCTGGCCGTCGCTGCCGGCGCAGATCAGGCTGGCATAGGGCCGGCCGTTGATGCGGTCGAGTGCGCCGTAGTAGCTGCGATCGAAAAAGTCCTTGAGCAGGCCGCTCATGGCGCCCAGGTTTTCGGGGGTGGCAAACACATAGCCATCGGCCGCCAGCACCTCTTCCGGCCCGGCCTCACCGGCGTGCAGCAGGCGCACCTCCACGCTGCCATCCGCCTGCGCACCGGCGCGCGCCGCCTCGGCCATCTGGAGCGTGCCGTTGGTGAGAGAGTGGTAGACGATCAGCAGGGTCTTGCGCGGTTCCATGGGGGCAGCATAGCGCAAGCCCCCTATCCGTGCCAGCTGTCCGGCCAACCGGGTGGATCAGGCTTCAGGTGCCTCGGGATGCCGCGCCTTCCATGCGCGCATCGCCTGCCGATAGGCATCCATCTCCAGATCATAGGTATCGAAGATGCAGGGATCGCAGCCGTTGCCGCAGCAGGCATCCAGATCCGGCTGCACCGGCGGTTGCGGCATGGGATCCAAGGGATCGGCATCGTGGGGAAGCGTCGTGCTCATGGAAGAAATTATCCGACAAGCGGCATTCCCGCATCGCCGGTGTTGCTGCACTACCCTTGCCTCTGCCTCTGCCTTCATTAGCGTTACATCCTGTTAAGGGCCTACCCTGCCAAAAAAGCAGGCAAGCTTCGCTACAGTAGAGCCCATGCCGAACACCGCCATCTTCCCCCGCCTGTCCGACATCCGATTCCCGCTGCGCCTGCTGGCTGCCACCGGGATCGCCACCGCCCTGTTCATGGCCGGCTGCTCCACCAAGCCGCCCGCCGCGCCCGGCATCAGCGGCACGCCCATCACCCAGGCCAAGAGCCGCTGGGTGCCGGTGGCATGGAACACCGTGCCTGGCTTTGCCAGCGATCCGGTCGGCGAGGCCTGGAGCGCCTGGATGCGCAGCTGCGCCAAGCCCGGCCCGGTGTTCGCCCGCGTCTGCAACGATGCGCGCCGCATGAGCAACGCCAGCGATGCCGACAAGCGCGCCTGGATGATGCAGCGCCTGCAGCCCTACCGGGTGGAAAGCCACGGCGGTGACGCCAGCGGCCTGCTCACCGGCTACTACGAACCGGTGATGCGCGCCAGCCGCAGCCCGAATGGCAGCTTCCGCGTGCCGCTGTATGGCGTGCCGGCCAGCGGCGCGCCGCGCAGCCCCTGGTTCACACGTCAGCAGATCGACACCGCCCCGGCCGCCCAGTCCGAACTGCGCGGTCGCGAGATCGTCTACATGGCCGATCCGGTCGACGCCATGATCCTGCACGTGCAGGGCTCCGGCCGCATGCAGGTGCGCGAGCGCGACGGCAGCGAGCGCGCCGTGCGCCTGGCCTTTGCCGGCACCAACCAGCAGCCCTTCCGCAGCCCCTCCGCCTGGGTGGTGTCGCAGGGCGGGCGTGGCGGCAGCTGGGATGCCATCAGGCAATGGGCGGCGCAGAATCCCGGCCGGGTCAACGAGATGCTGTGGAGCAACCCGCGCTACGTGTTCTTCCGCGAGGAAGCCATCTCCAGCGCAGACACCAACGCCGGCCCGCGCGGCGCCCAGGGCGTGCCGCTCACACCGGGCCGCTCGATTGCGGTCGACCGCGAGAGCATTCCCTACGGCACCCCAGTGTGGCTCTCCACCACAGGCCCCGCCGCCAACCTCAACCGCATGGTGGTGGCGCAGGATACCGGCACCGCCATCCGCGGCGCCGTGCGCGCCGATTATTTCGCCGGCTGGAGCCAGGAAGCCGCCGATCTGGCGCACCGCATGAAGCAGCCGCTCAACCTCTGGGTGCTGTGGCCGCGCTGATCGCACCGATCGGGGCAATCCCCCTGCCGGCAGCACGTTTTTAGCGTTTCTCCCCGTGTCCGGGATCTTTCTTCAGCCTTACACTCCGGGCTGAGTCGTGCCGCGCCACAAGTGCGGCCCGTCCCTGCAATCCAAAGACACAACACGCACAGGAAAAGCCTACCCGGCCCATCCTGCAAGGAGACAACGCGATATGAACGCCCCCCTGGATCCGGGCGCCGCAGCACGCCTGCGCCACGCCATTGATATGGTTTCCCTCGACGACAAATACGCCCTGGACAAGGGCCACGCCTTCATGAGTGGCGTGCAAGCCCTGGTACGCCTGCCGATGCTGCAGCAGCAGCGCGACCAGCTCGCCGGCAAGCACACGGCCGGCTTCATCAGCGGTTACCGCGGCTCGCCTCTCGGCGGCTATGACCAGATGCTGCAGGCCGCCAGCAAGCACCTCGCCAAGCACGACATCGTGTTCCAGCCCGGCGTGAACGAGGAACTCGGCGCCACCGCCGTCTGGGGCACGCAGATGCTGGGCTATGCGCCCAAGGAAGAGCAGAAGTTCGACGGCGTGTTCGGCATCTGGTATGGCAAGGGCCCAGGCGTGGACCGCAGCGTGGACGTGTTCAAGCACGCCAACATGGCCGGCACCACTCCCTGGGGCGGCGTGATCGCCATCGCCGGCGACGACCACATCAGCAAGAGCAGCACCGCCGCGCACCAGAGCGACCACATCTTCAAGGCCTGCGGCTTTCCGGTGTTCTTCCCTTCGAGCGTGCAGGAAATCCTCGACCTCGGCATCCACGCCTTCGCCATGAGCCGTTTCGCCGGCGTCTGGACCGGCATGAAGACGATCCAGGAAGTGGTCGAATCCAGCGCCAGCGTCGAGATCGACCCCGGGCGCGTGAAGGTGGTGATCCCCGATTTCGAGATGCCGCCCGGCGGCGTGCATATTCGCTGGCCCGATCCCCCGCTGGAGCAGGAGGCGCGCCTGTTCAACACCAAGTGGTATGCCGCGCTGGCCTACATCCGCGCCAACAGGCTGAATCACAACGTCATCGAAGGGCCGAACGACCGCCTGGGCATCATCTCCAGCGGCAAGGCCTACAACGACCTGCGCCAGGCGCTGCAGGATCTGGGGCTGGACGAGGACACCTGCCGCCGCATCGGCGTGCGCGTGCACAAGGTGGGCGTGGTGTGGCCGCTGGAGGCGCACATCACGCGTGACTTTGCCACCGGGCTGGACGAGATCCTGGTAGTGGAAGAAAAGCGCCAGCTGATCGAATACCAGATCAAGGAGCAGCTCTACAACTGGCGTGAAGATGTGCGTCCCAACGTGCTCGGCCAGTTCGACGAGATGGAAGGCGACATGAGCGGCGGCGAGTGGAGCATGCCCAACCCGTCCGACCACATCCTGCTGCGCGCCACGGCCGACCTGAACCCGGCCATCATCGCGCGTGCCGTCGCGGGGCGCCTGATCAAGATGGGCGTGCCGGCCGATGTGCAGGCGCGCATGCAGGCACAGTTGGCGATTCTGGATGCGCAGGAAGCCGCGCTCAAGACCATCCACGTCGAAGGCGGCGACCGCACACCCTGGTTCTGCTCCGGCTGCCCTCACAACACCAGCACGCGCCTGCCCGAGGGTTCGCGCGGCATGGCCGGCATCGGCTGCCACTACATGGTCAACTGGATGGACCGCGAGCACTTCGGCTTCACCCAGATGGGCGGCGAAGGCGTGCCCTGGGTCGGCCAGGCGCCGTTCACCAACGAGAAGCACCTGTTCACCAACCTGGGGGACGGCACCTACTTCCACAGCGGCCTGCTGGCGATCCGCCAGAGCATCGCTGCGGGCGTCAACATCACCTACAAGATCCTCTACAACGACGCTGTCGCCATGACCGGCGGCCAGCGCGTGGGCGAGCGCCCGGAGGGCCACACCGTGCTGCAGATCGCCAACAGCGTGGTCAGCGAAGGCGTGAGCAAGCTGGTGATCGTGAGCGACCAGCCCGAGAAATACCAGGGCGTGACCCTGCCCGGCGGCGCGCGCGTGTACCACCGCGACGATCTGGACGAAGTGCAGCGCGAACTGCGCGAAACGCCCGGCACCACGGTGATGATCTACGACCAGACCTGCGCCACCGAAAAGCGCCGCCGCCGCAAGCGCGGCCTGCTGGAGGATCCGGCCAAGCGCGTGGTGATCAACGAAGCCGTTTGCGAAGGCTGTGGCGACTGCGGCGTACAGAGCAACTGCCTGAGCGTGGAGCCGCTGGAAACCGAATTCGGCCGCAAGCGCACCATCAACCAGAGCACCTGCAACAAGGACTACTCCTGCGTGAAGGGCTTCTGCCCGAGCTTTGTCACGGTCGAGGGCGGCCAGTTGCGCAAGGCGCCGGCCACCAGTGCTGCAGCGCCCGAACGTGACCTGTCGGCCTTTGCCAATCTGCCCGAGCCGGTGCTGCCCGTGCTGCGTGCTGCACAGGGCGAACAGCCGGCCGATGTCTGGGGCACGGTGGTGGCCGGCGTCGGCGGCACCGGCGTCATCACCATCGGCCAGCTGCTCGGCGTGGCCGCGCATCTGGAAGGCAAGGGCATCGTCACACAGGATGCCGCCGGCCTGGCCCAGAAAGGCGGCGCTACCTGGAGCCATGTGCTGATCGGTGCCAATCAGGACGCCATCCGCACCACGCGCGTCAGTCTGGCCGGTGCCGACCTGATCCTCGGCTGCGATCCGCTGGTGGCCGCGCACCAGGAAACCACGGCGCGCATGCGCCAGGGCCGCACCCATGTGGCACTCAACAGCAGCGCCAGCCCCACGGCGGCGTTTGTGAAGAACACGCAGTGGCAAAACCCGGCACAGGCCTGCGCCAGCGCCGTGGCCGATGTGGTCGGCACCGAACATCTCGGCCTGTTCGACGCCGAAGCCATGGCACGCGAACTGCTGGGCGACACCCTGTTCGTCAACCCCATGATCCTGGGCTACGCCTGGCAGAAGGGCTGGGTGCCGCTCTCCGAGGCCGCGCTGCTGCGCGCCATGGAGCTGAACAACGTGCAGGTGGAAAAGAACAAGCAGGCCTTCCTCTGGGGCCGCCGCGCTGCACACGACTATGCTGCCGTGCAGAAGCTGCTGGCGCCGAGCCAGGTCATCGCCTTCCGCAAGCCGGAGGCCCTGGCCGACGTGGTCAAGCGCCGCGTGGAGTTCCTTACCGACTACCAGAACGCCGCCTACGCCCGCGAGTACAGCGACTTTGTCGACCGCGTGGCTGCCGCCGAAGCCGCCCTGCCGGCCCTGCCCAGCGGCAAGCCGCGCACCAGCATCGCGCTGGCCGTGGCGCACAACCTGTTCAAGCTGATGGCCTACAAGGACGAGTACGAGGTGGCGCGCCTGTTCAGCAACGGCGATTTCGAGAAGAAGATCGCCGACATGTTCGAAGGCGACTACACCATCCACTACCACCTGGCCCCGCCCAGCTCGGCCAAGACCAACGCCAAGGGCGAACTGCTCAAGCGCGAGTACGGTCCGCGCATGATGCAGCTGTTCCGCTTCCTGGCCAAATTCAAGGGCCTGCGCGGTGGTGCGCTCGACGTGTTCGGCCGCCATCCCGAGCGCGTCACCGAGCGTGCCCTGATCCGGGACTATCGCGCCCTGATCGAGCAGGCCTTGCAGCGCCTCACGCCGGATACGCACAAGCTGATCCTGCAGATCGCCCAGGTGCCCGACAGCATCCGCGGCTTTGGCCATGTGAAGGAACGCAACCTGGCGGCGGCGCGCACGCGCTGGCAGGATCTGCGCGAGCAACTGGAGGCACCCGCACCAGCACCGGCCGAAGCTGTGCCGCCACCTGCAGTGCGCGTGGCCTGAACCCCACGGCCTCCCTGTGGTTTTCTGCAGGGAGCGCATAGAATCCACCCCCATCAGGACTTTTTCCCGCCCGCCCCGTGCACCCTGCACCGGGCGGTTTTTCCATGACCCACGCCACCACCCAGGCCGACGCGGCCATGCATCGCCAGCTCAAGACGCGCCATCTCTCTATGATCGCCATCGGCGGCTGCATCGGCACCGGCCTGTTCATGGCCAGCGGCTCCGCCATCCACGAAGCCGGTCCCGGCGGCGCCCTGCTCGCCTACGCCGCCATCGGCTTCATGGTCTATTTCTTCATGACCTCGCTCGGCGAACTGGCCACCTACATGCCGGTAACGGGCTCCTTCAGCACCTATGCTGCACGCTTCGTGCACCCATCGCTCGGCTTCGCGCTGGGTTGGAACTACTGGTTCAACTGGGTCATCACGGTCGCGGCCGACGTCACCATTGCGGCGCTGGTCATCTCCTACTGGGAGCCGCTGCGCTTCATGCCGCCCTGGGCCTGGAGCGGGCTGATCCTGGCCATCATCGTGCTGCTCAACCTGCTGCCGGTGCGCGTCTATGGCGAAACCGAGTACTGGATGGCGCTGGTCAAGGTGGTGACGGTGATCGTGTTTCTGGGCGTGGGCGTACTCACCATCTTCGGCATCCTCGGCGGCGCCTATGTGGGCTTTTCCAACTTCACGCTGGGCGATGCGCCCTTCCTCGGCCAGGGTCTGGGCGGACAGTTCCTCACCACGCTGGGCGTGTTCCTGATCGCCGGCTTCTCCTTCCAGGGCACCGAGCTGATCGGCGTCACCGCGGGCGAATCGGAAGAACCGGAAAAAGCCATCCCGCAGGCCATCAAGCAGGTGTTCTGGCGCATCCTGATCTTCTACATCCTGGCGATTGCCGTGATCGGCCTGCTGATTCCCTACACCAGCCCCGAGCTGCTCGGTGGCGACGTGAACGAGATCGCCAAGTCGCCCTTCACGCTGGTGTTCGAGCGCGCCGGCCTGGCCTTTGCCGCCGCGGTGATGAATGCGGTGATCCTCACCTCCATCCTTTCGGCCGGCAACTCCGGCATGTATGCCTCCACCCGCATGCTGTTTGCCATGGGCCGCAGCGGCATGGCCTGGCCCATCTTCGGCCGCGCCTCGCGCCTGGGCGTGCCGCTGCCGGCCGTGCTGGCCACCAGCGCGGTGGTGCTGCTGGTGTTCCTGCTGCAGCAGGGCAGCGACAACGCCTACGCCTACGTGCTGGCCGCTTCCGGTCTCACCGGTTTCATCGCCTGGGTCGGCATCGCCATCAGCCACTACCGCTTCCGCCGCGCCTACATGGTGCAGGGGCGCGACGTGAACGCGCTGCGCTACCGCGCCCGCTGGTTCCCCTTCGGCCCGCTGATGGCGCTGGCCATGTGCCTGCTGGTCATCGTCGGGCAGGACACGCAGCTGCTGCTGCATGGCGACCTGAACTGGCAACGCCTGTCCGTCACCTACATGGGCATCCCGGTGTTTCTGGCCTTCTTCCTGTACCACAAGCTGCGCTACCGCACGCGCATGGTGACGCTGCAGGAGATGGATCTGCACCCCGATCCGCGCGCCTGAAACAGGCATTGCGCTTCGGCGCCGCTCCGCCGGCGGCAACTTTCCGTGCGTTGAGCTTCGGGGGCACTTGTTGACGTCCGCGTCTACGTCCTTGCCCCGTTCATGACAATCGTAAAGCGCATGCTGCGCCGCGGGTTCTCCCGAACCCCGCACCGGCAGGAAACAGCACCTACAATCGGCATGTAACAGCCCCCGTTTTCCGGCCGGCTCGCCACCCGTGTGCCGTGCCTTTTGTCGTTTCGGAGCCACCCATGCCCACTGATATTCCCGCCAGCAATCCCAGCAGCAGCACCAACCGCCACCCCGAGCTGCGCCAGGCCGCCCTCGACTACCACGAGCTGCCGCGCCCCGGCAAGATCAGCGTCGAGGCCACCAAGCAGATGGTGAACCAGCACGATCTGGCGCTGGCCTACTCCCCCGGCGTGGCCGCTCCCTGCGAGGAGATCGTGAAAGACCCCGCAGCCGCGTTCCGCTACACCGCGCGCGGCAACCTGGTCGGCGTGGTCACCAACGGCACCGCCGTGCTGGGCCTGGGCGACATCGGCCCGCTGGCCGGCAAGCCGGTGATGGAAGGCAAGGGCGTGCTGTTCAAGAAGTTCGCCGGCATCGACGTGTTCGACATCGAACTCAACGAAAAGGATCCGGACCGTCTGGTCGAGATCATCGCGGCCATGGAACCCACCTTCGGCGGCATCAACCTCGAAGACATCAAGGCCCCCGACTGCTTCTACATCGAGCGCAAGCTGCGCGAGCGCATGAAGATCCCGGTGTTCCACGATGACCAGCACGGCACCGCCATCGTTGTCGGCGCCGCCCTGCTCAACGGCCTGAAGGTGGTCGGCAAGAAGATCGAGGACGTGAAGGTCGTCACCTCCGGCGCCGGTGCCGCCGCGCTGGCCTGCATCAACCTGCTGGTCAAGCTCGGCGTGCGCCGCAGCAACATCTGGGTGACCGACCTGGCCGGCGTGGTCTACAAGGGCCGCACCGAGCTGATGGACGAGGACAAGGCCCAGTTCATGCAGGACACCCCGCTGCGCACGCTGGGCGAAATCATCGACGGTGCCGACGTGTTCCTCGGCCTGTCCGCTGGCGGCGTGCTCAAGCAGGACATGGTGCGCCGCATGGCCGACAAGCCGCTGATCTTCGCGCTGGCCAACCCCACGCCCGAAATCACGCCCGACGAAGTCAAACAGGTGCGCGACGACGCCCTGATGGCCACCGGCCGCACCGACTATCCGAACCAGGTCAACAACGTCCTGTGCTTCCCCTACATCTTCCGCGGCGCGCTCGACTGCGGCGCCACCACCATCACCGACGAGATGGAAATCGCGGCGGTGCACGCCATTGCCGAGCTGGCCCAGGCCGAGCAGAGCGAAGTGGTGGCTGCGGCCTACGTCGGCCATGAACTGGCCTTCGGCCCCGAATACCTGATTCCCAAGCCGTTCGATCCGCGCCTGATGATCAAGATCGCGCCGGCCGTGGCGGCGGCCGCCATGGAAGCCGGCGTGGCCGCACGCCCGATCTCCGACATGAACGCCTACCGCGAGAAGCTGCAGGCCTTCACCTACGCCTCCGGCTCCATCATGAAGCCGATCTTCGCCGCCGCCCGCCGCGCCGAGAAAAAGCGTGTGGTCTACGCCGAGGGCGAGGAAGAGCGCGTGTTGCGCGCCGTGCAGATCGTGGTGGACGAAAAGCTGGCCCGCCCCATCCTGGTCGGCCGCCCCGCCGTCATTGCCCAGCGCTGCGAGAAATTCGGCCTGCGCCTGAAGGAAGGCGAGCATTATGACGTGGTCAACGTCGAAAACGACCACCGCTACCGCGATTTCTGGCAGAGCTACTACCAGATGACCGCACGCAAGGGCATGACCATCCCGATCGCCAAGATCGAGATGCGCCGCCGCCTGTCGCTGATCAGCGCCATGATGGTGCTCAAGGGCCATGCCGACGGCATGATCTGCGGCACCTGGGGCACCAACGCCATGCACCTGCAGTACATCGACCAGGTCATCGGCCGCCGCGAAGGCGTGCACACCTACGCCGCGATGAACGCCCTGCTGCTGCCCGAGCGCCAGGTCTTCATCGTCGATACCCACATCAACTACGACCCGAGCGCCGAGCAGATCGCCGAGTACACCATCATGGCCGCGCAGGAAATGAAGCGCTTCGGCATCCGTCCCAAGGCCGCCCTGCTCAGCCACTCCAGCTTCGGCTCGTCCAACCAGCCCAGCGCCGAGAAGATGCGCGCCGTGCTGGCCCTGCTGCAGGAAACGGCCCCGTGGCTCGAGGTGGATGGCGAAATGCACGGTGACGCGGCGCTCGACGAGGACATGCGCCGCAAGCTGATGCCCGCCACCACCCTGAGCGGCTCGGCCAATCTGCTGGTCATGCCCAACCTGGATGCGGCCAACATCGCCTACAACCTGCTCAAGACGGCAGCCGGCGGCGGCATCGCCATCGGCCCGATCCTGCTGGGCGCGAGAAAGCCGGTGCACATCCTCACCGCCAGCGCCACTGTGCGCCGCATCGTCAACATGACGGCGGTGACGGTCTCCGAAGTGCACGCCGGACGCTGACCGCCGGCCGGCCGTTCATGCTGGCTGCGAACGGCGGATGTCCCGTCCGCTGTTCGCTCCCCGAGCCGCACCATGCTGCACTGCACGACGCGCCGCAGCCCTTGTCCGGCGCGGCTTTCACGCAAATAGCATATTCCCGCGCCAACAGGCAAGCGCCTTGTGGCAACCCCATGTTGCGTCCTGCACAATAGCCGCGCGCTATTGATTTCCCAAGGGCTTTGCGGCACACTTGCCCATCGGAAACCTTGTGAATCCTGTGATTCACAAGCCGTGCAAATGGAACCTCATGCTGACTGGAACCCGATGACTGCTGCCCTGTTCGCTGCCGCCACCCCCTGTGCGGCCGGCGCCACCGGCAGCCGGCCCGAGGCTCCGGTACGCAGCTGGCGAATCGCCCTGGCATCCGGTGCCGCCCTGCTCGCCCTGGCCTCGCTGACCAGCGCCTGCACGCCCCGCGCTGCCTCCAGCGTCGCGGCAGAAGCGCCTTCGCAGGCTTACGTGCAAACCGCACCCGAGCCCGTGCGTCCGCAGGCCGAACCCGCGAACAAGGCCGCCAAACCGGGCATGGCCTCGATCCGCGTCGCCGAACTGCCGCGCCAGGGCCAGATCGTCTACAAGATGATTCTGGCTGGCGGCCCGTTCCCGTTCGACAAGGACGGCGACGTGTTCGGCAACCGTGAACGCCTGCTGCCCAAGCATCCGCGCGGCTATTACCGTGAATATACCGTGGCCCCTGCTCACGCCCGCAACCGGGGCGCCAAGCGCATCGTTTGTGGAGGGGCCCCGCGCACACCGGACGTGTGTTACTACACCCAGGATCACTACAACAGCTTCCGCCAGATAGTGGACTAAGAACAACCCAGGATGCGGCTGCCCTCAAAGCGGACGCAGAAAGTCACCGTGAGCATCGACCCCAAACTCTCCCCAGAAACCACGCCATTGCGCAATGTACGCACGAACATCGTGCAGTCCATCCGCGCCTTCCGCGTGCCCGACCTGCAAGCCGCAGCCACCCAGATGGGCCACCACTTCCTGTATGCCAACCTGGGCGGCGCCCAGACCAAGCAGGACGTGCTGGACATGATCGCCCAGCAGTTCACCCTGCCGGCGCATTTCGGCAAGAACTTCGACGCCCTCTACGACTGCATCACCGACCCGCTGCACAAGTCGGGCCCGCAGCCGGGCTTCATCGTGGTGCTGGAGCAGATCCCCACCAACGCCAAGTTCGACAAGGAATCGCGCGAGCAACTGCTCGACATCTTCCGCGATGCCGCCGACTACTGGGGGGACCGGAAAATACCCTTCCGGTGTTTCTATTCTTTTCTGTAGCCCGTTCTGCACAAGCTGGCCAAGCAGAACGGGCGAAAACGGCTGAGGTGGAAATCACCGACGACGCCGATCCGGCCCTGGAAGAAGAAAAAATGCCCACCGACAAGATCGTGGACGTCTCCCCGCTGGCGCTGCGCATGAGCAGCCCGTTCAATGCCAACTACTGGCTGGCTGCGGTGAACGACAGCGATACGATGGCGACTGCCTGAGGCGGGGCGCTTTCTTCGTGCAAAAGCCACCTTCGGGTGGCTTTTGTGTTTGATACGGCCCGTTCCTGCGCTACGGAAACTATTCCGGCGTCCAGAGAACCCTCATGCGTCAGGCGCTTTGATCTGCTGACGCCTGGCAGCAAAGGCCGCCTCCACGTCCTCATTCGATCGGCCACGGCCGGCGTGCATCGAGGCCCGCCCGGCATCCACCTTGCGCTGCAGGTAGCTTTCGTAATCGCGCGCCTGGCGACGCTGCATGATGTAGTCGCGCATCAACTCGCGCACCACCTGCGAGGCAGGACGGTCTTCGCCGGCTGCTTCGCTCATGAAGTCGGCGCGCAATTGGGGATCGAGCTTGAGGGTGAAAACGGCATTTTTTGACATGGGACACTCCCGGGGCACGGTTGTTCAGTCAAAGTATATAAAACGTATATACCACGTCAATACCTCCTTGCCCTCTCGCCCCCGCGTAAACGCCCGAAATCCGACGACTGATTCCCCATGCGCATGGCTGCTGGCAAGCCCCATCCGAAGATCGGTCCCATCTCCCTGACGATCGTGCAAAATCCCCTGCAACCCCGCGTCAAATCTGCGAAAATGTCCGGATGACCGAATCGCAGAACCCTTCCGAGAACCTCCCGCAATCCACAGCCCCTGACACCAGCTACGGCGAAGGCGCGATCCAGATCCTGGAAGGTCTGGAAGCGGTGCGCAAGCGCCCGGGCATGTACATCGGCGATACCAGCGACGGCACCGGCCTGCACCATCTGGTGTTCGAGGTGGTCGACAACTCCATCGACGAGGCGCTGGCCGGCCACTGCGACGATATCGTCGTCACCATCCATGCGGACAACTCCATCAGCGTGAGCGACAACGGCCGCGGCATTCCCACCGGCGTCAAGATGGACGACAAGCACGAGCCCAAACGCTCGGCCGCCGAGATTGCCCTGACCGAGCTGCACGCCGGCGGCAAGTTCAACCAGAACAGCTACAAGGTGTCCGGCGGCCTGCACGGCGTGGGCGTGAGCTGCGTGAACGCACTCTCGAGCAAGTTGCGCCTGACGGTGCGCCGCGACGGCAAGGTGCACACGCTGCTGTTTGCGCAGGGCGTGGTGCAGGACCGCATCATCGAAGTGGTCGATGGGGTCGAGATCTCCCCGATGAAGATCACCGGCGATACCGAGAAGCGCGGCACCGAGGTGCACTTTCTGCCTGATACCGAAATCTTCAAGGAAAACAACGACTTCCACTACGAGATCCTGAGCAAGCGCCTGCGCGAGCTGAGCTTCCTGAACAACGGCGTGCGCATCCGCCTGAAGGACGAGCGCGAGGCGCGCGAGGATGACTTCTCCGGTGCGGGCGGCGTGAAGGGCTTTGTCGAGTTCATCAACGGCACCAAGAAGGTGCTGCACCCCAATGCCTTCCACGCCATGGGTTCGCGCCCGGCCGACAGCTACGGCGGTATTCCCGGCACCGAAATCGGCGTGGAAGTGGCCATGCAGTGGAACGATGGCTACAACGAGCAGGTGATCTGCTTCACCAACAACATTCCCCAGCGCGACGGCGGCACCCACCTGACCGGCCTGCGCGCCGCCATGACGCGCGTGATCAGCAAGTACATCGCCGACAACGAACTGGCCAAGAAGGCCAAGGTGGACGTGAGCGGCGACGACATGCGCGAGGGCCTGTGCTGCGTGCTGTCGGTGAAGGTGCCCGAGCCCAAGTTCAGCTCGCAGACCAAGGACAAGCTGGTCTCCAGCGAGGTGCGCGCGCCAGTGGAAGACATCGTGGCCAAGTCGCTGACGGATTTTCTGGAAGAGAACCCGAACGACGCCAAGATCATCTGCGGCAAGATCGTGGAGGCGGCGCGTGCGCGCGAGGCAGCGCGCAAGGCGCGCGAGATGACGCGCCGCAAGGGCGTGCTGGACGGCTTCGGCCTGCCCGGCAAGCTGGCCGATTGCCAGGAAAAAGACCCGTCGCTGTGCGAAATCTACATCGTAGAGGGTGACTCCGCCGGTGGCTCGGCCAAGCAGGGCCGCGACCGCAAGTTCCAGGCCATTCTGCCGCTGCGCGGCAAGATCCTGAACGTGGAAAAGGCGCGCTACGAAAAGCTGCTCACCAGCAACGAGATCGTCACGCTGATCACCGCGCTGGGCACCGGCATCGGCAAGGCGGCTGAAGACGGCAACGGCAAGAGCGGCAGCGACGATTTCAACATCGACAAGCTGCGCTACCACCGCATCATCATCATGACCGACGCGGATGTGGACGGCGCGCACATCCGCACGCTGCTGCTGACCTTCTTCTACCGCCAGATGCCCGAACTGGTCGAGCGCGGCCACATCTACATCGCCCAGCCGCCGCTGTACAAGGTGCGCGTGGGCAAGCAGGAGCAATACCTCAAGGACGCCAACGCGCTGCAGCAATACCTGAGCAACGTGGCGCTGGACGGCGCGCGCGTGGACCCGGGGGCAGGGCGCCCGATGCTGGAGGGCGAAACCCTGCGCACCCTGGCGCAGCGCTACGTGCAGGCCATGGCCGTGATCGACCGCCTGAGCACCTTCATGGACGGCCAGGCGCTGCGTACACTGGCCGGCTTCGGCCCTGGCGACGGCCTGCACCTGAGCCTGGACAACGCCGAACAAGCCGAAAGCAGCGCCCAGGCCCTGCAGCAGGCCATGCTGCTGGCCGGCAGCACCGCCAAGGTCACGCACGGCTTTGATGCGCGCACCGACAAGCACTACCTGCGCGTGGCGCGCATGCACCACGGCAACGAGCGCGCCAGCCTGATCACGCCCGAATTCGTGCACGGCGCCGACTACGCCGCGCTGCAAACCGCCAGCGACACCTTCAAGGGGCTGCTGGCCGAAGATGCGGTGGTGATGCGCGGGGAGGGCGAAAAGCAGAAATCCCAGCCGGTGAGCGACTTCCAGCAGGCCATGGACTGGCTGATGCAGCAGGCCGAAAGCGCCGTCAGCCGCCAGCGCTACAAGGGGCTGGGGGAGATGAACCCCGAGCAGCTGTGGGAAACGACGATGGATCCGGCTGTTCGTCGTCTGCTGCGCGTGCAGATTGATGATGCGATCGAGGCGGATCGGGTGTTTACGATGCTGATGGGGGATGAGGTGGAGCCGCGTCGCGACTTTATCGAGACTAATGCGTTGCGGGCGGCGAATTTGGATGTTTAAAACTGTCGGATGACTCGATTGGTGAAATCTGCGCCAAGTTCCTGAAAAATCGGTGACACATTAAGTTAAAAAGTCCGGAATAATCCGGACTTTTTGCTGTCGACTAAAGGAGCCGATGCAACTCAGAATGTCGTCACAAATCGTTGTGAGGCCAGTTTACCAAAAATCATTTCACTAGAGGACAATGTTCAACGAATATTTCCGCTATTTTTAATCAATCCCACCGGTATAAGATTCATAACGGTGTCACTCATAAATACTATGTAATATTCTTCATATCCTATGTACCCTCCATAGGAATTTTTTGCATTGACAGATATCCGACCAATATAGCCATATTTAAAGCTATCTTTATGGCAGCCTTTAATATATGCTTCTGCTGGGGAACAAGTAGATATCCATCCTTTCTGAGGCCGACTAATCCAGTCGTATTTTATGGAATCAGCATCCTTAAAACCATATTTTGCCCAGCGCTTAAAACCCGCATCAAATTGGTCATCATTAGGTTTATCTCCAAAATACACGTTTTGCAATAAGTCTGGAGTCGGCGAACTGCTAAGAACATAAGATCCGCCAAATTTCGTCGTACAACCAATCAGCATCATTGAAAACATGAAAGATAAAAGCACTTTTGTCATTCTAAAACTCCGCTAGGTTGATCAGGCATAGTCAAGGATACATTCTAATACAATTACCCTTAGTTCTATCCCTGTGGATTCTTCAAAGTGCAGACACGCTCGCTGTCATTGAAGAGAATAAGTTCCAGGCACAACACATCCAATTTTTGCAGCTTGCGCTTGTCGATGAATCCCAGGCGATGCAGATCCGAGGCCGTTTCGTGCACAGCCTCTAGGATTCCAGACTTGGCGTTTGGATTATTGCGAAGCATTGGCCACCTATTCCACTAGGTGATAGCGTTTTCAATGTATAGAATAGGCTATTGACTCCCCTGCAACCGCGAACCCCAATCCTCCACCAGCCCCGCATCCAGCCGCCGCGCAAACAACCGCTGCCACGAAGCCGGCAGCCCCAGTCCCAGCAGTTCCTGCATGACTGCGGGCTCACACTCCCGATCCCGAATCACCCCCAACACCCGCGCCACACTCCACTCCGGATAGGGCCGCCGCACCAGCCCGATCGCATCCCCCGCCCGCAGCTCCCCCGGCTCCAACACCCGCAAGTACCACCCCGCACGCAAGGAGTCCTGCACCCGCCGCGCCATGTCGGGAATGCCGAAGCGGTCATTCAGCTTCCAGCATGGCTGCCGCCCCTGGCTCACTTCCAGCAGTGCCGTGCCCACGCGCCACTGGTCGCGCAGGCACACGTTCCACTCGTCCACGCCCTCCACGCTGAGGTTTTCGCCAAACGCCGGCGCCGCCGCAAAGCGCGTGTTGTCCGGAAACTGCTCGCGCCAGGCCGCATAGTGGCTCCAGGCGTACACATGCACGGCCTTGTCCGGCCCGCCGTGCACGCGCCGGTCGCCTTGTTCGTCGCCCTGCAGGCCTTCCGTGCCCACCGCGATCGGCCCATCCACCGGCTGCCGGTCGATGGCGCTGAAGGTGCCGGGGCGGGTGTAGGGCACGGCCTTGCCGGTGTAGACGCCGAGAATCCTGCCGATGATGTCCATGCGCGCGTTCCTTGGGAAAGATAGAGCGATCATGCGCCATTTCCGCCCGCGTGCAAGCGGTGCCCCTGTGCGCGGCAAGGCAATCGGGCAGGGCACCACCGCCACGCAGCATCGGCAAGAGACTACACTCAAGCCATCCAAGCATTCCGACAATCACAAGACCATGCCCAATTCCACCATCCCCGCCTGCCCGCAATGCGGCCTTGAAAACACCTACCCCGACGGCGACAACTTCATCTGCCCCGATTGCGGCCACGAGTGGCCGGCTCAGGCGCAGGCCGAGGAGGGCGACGAGGCTTCTGCCGCCGCGCTCGATGCCAACGGCACCCCGCTGGCCGACGGCGATGCCGTGATTCTGGTGAAGGATCTGAAGGTGAAGGGCAGTTCCGTCACGCTCAAGAAGGGCACCAAGATCAAGAGCATCCGCCTAGTGGATGGCGCCGGCGGCCACAACGTGGATTGCAAGACCGAGCACGGCAGCATGATGCTGAAGTCGGAGTTCCTGAAGAAGGCCTGAACACCATGAGCACCCCCGCCAGCCCCAGCCCGGTCCCGCTCAGCCGCAACCGCCTGCTGTTCGTCTCGGGCACGGCCTGGCTGTTCGATGCCATGGACGTGGGCCTGCTGGCCTTTGTGCTGGCCGCGCTGAAGGTGAGCTGGTCGCTCACGCCAGCGCAGATGGGCTGGCTGGGCAGCATCAACTCCATCGGCATGGCCGTGGGCGCGGTGGCGTTCGGCATGTGGGCCGACAGGGTGGGGCGCCGGCGCGTGTTCATCGCCACGCTGCTGCTGTTTTCCATCGCCAGCGGGCTGAGTGCCTTTGCCACCAGCCTGGCGGTGCTGATGGCGCTGCGCTTTCTGATCGGCGCCGGTTTGGGCGGCGAATTGCCGGTGGCGTCCACCTACGTCTCCGAGCGCGTGCCGGCGCACGAGCGCGGGCGCGTGGTGGTGCTGCTGGAAAGCTTCTGGGCGGTGGGCTGGCTGCTGGCAGCGCTGATCGCCTATTTCGTGATGCCGCGCTTCGCGCCCGATACCGGCTGGCGCGTCGCCATGGTGCTGGGGGCCATTCCGGCGCTGTATGCGCTCTATCTGCGCCGTAGGCTGGATGATGACGCCCCCCAACCCGACACGCGCCAGCCCGTGCCACCGTGGACGGAGCGCCTCGCGCTGCTCTGGTCGGCCCCGCACCGCCGCAGCACGGCCATGCTGTGGCTGCTGTGGTTTACCGTGGTGTTCTCCTACTACGGCATGTTCCTGTGGCTGCCGAGCGTGATGGTGGCCAAGGGCTTTGCGCTGATCAAGAGCTTCGAATACGTGTTGATCATGACGCTGGCGCAGCTGCCGGGCTATTTCACCGCGGCCTGGCTGATCGAGCGCGCGGGGCGCAAGTTCGTGCTGGTGAGCTATCTGCTGGGCACGGCGGTCAGCGCCTGGGCCTTTGGCAATGCCGGCAGCGAGACCGCGCTGCTGGTGGCGGGCATCCTGCTGTCCTTCTTCAACCTGGGGGCCTGGGGTGCGCTGTATGCCTACACGCCCGAGAACTATCCGGGCAGCATCCGCGCCAGCGGCGTGGGCACGGCGGCGGGAATAGGGCGGCTGGGCGGCATTCTGGGGCCGCTGACGATTCCCCTCCTCGGCGCGCAGGGCTGGCCCACCAGCGCCATCTTCGCGCTGTTTGCCGTCACCATCGTGATCGGCGTGGCGGGGGTGCTGCTGCTCGGGCGCGAGACGCGTGGCCAGGTGATGGACTGAATCCGCCAGAGGCAGGAAGCAGCCCAGAGCGCGTTGCCATAAGCCGGTTGCTTCCGGCGCAGCCGTTTTCCGTCGGCGCACGGCCTGCGCCACGCACCCACTTTTTCGCTTTATCGCTTGTCTGCAGCAGCACTCGCAGCCTGCACGGCCTTCTCGCCTGCCGTCACGGCGGCGCTGGCTGCCTTTTCCGCCGCGGCCGCCACGTTCGAAGCAGCACGCTGCGCGGCATGGGCCGCCTCGTCATCCACCGAGCCCGGCACCGGCAGGGCCGCCGCATCCCGTGCGGCAGAGGCTGCCAGATCGGCATTGGCACGGGTGTTGGCCACGGCGTCGGACGCATTCACGGCCCGGGTAAGGGCTTCGCTGGTAGACGCTGGCGTTTCGGGACGGGCGGTGTCCCGGATTTCTTCGCTGCAGGCAGACAGGGTCAACGCGGCGGCGCAAGCCACGGCGGGCAGAATCATGCGTTTCATGGAACACTCCTTTTCTGATTGGTGTTTGCGACCAGACTGCATCGCCCGTACACGGACGCGCGGCGGCATCACCCGGTCACGCGTGCAACCAGTCTAGGGATCAAATCCCTCCCAGGCTGTGGGAGAACAGCGCATCGGCATGCAGCCAAATCCCTGACGTGGGTCACCCTTGATTGCCTCCGGGCTGCTCTCTGCCCGCCACGGCCTGCGCACCCCCGCCTTGCCCCTGACACGCAACGCGCCAATAATGGTCCTGTCGTTTTCAAGCAGGAGTAGGGATGACCATTCTGATTCTGGGCCTGGTGCTGTTCCTGGGCCCGCATTCCGTGCGTGTCGTGGCCGAACCCTGGCGCACGCAGATGCTGCAGCGCCTCGGCGAAAAGCCCTGGAAGGGCCTGTACAGCCTGGTGTCGCTGCTGGGTTTCGTGCTCATCATCTGGGGCTACGGGGTGGCGCGCGCCGACCCGGTGGTGCTGTGGCAGCCGCCCGTGGCCATGCGCCATATCGCCAGCCTGCTCACGCTGTTTGCTTTCATCCTGCTCACCGCCGCCTACGTGCCGGGCAACAGCATCAAGGGCCGCCTGCACCACCCGATGATCCTGGGCGTGAAGCTGTGGGCGTTTGCCCACCTGCTGGCCAACAGCATGTTGGCCGATCTGGTGCTGTTCGGCGCCTTTCTGCTCTGGGCCGTGCTCGACTACCGCGCCGCGCGCAAGCGCGACCGCGAACAGGGCATCAGCTACCCGCCGGGCACGCTGGGCCGCAGCGCCGTGGCCATTGTGATCGGCACCGCACTGTGGGCGGCATTCGCCTTCTGGCTGCACTTCGCCTGGATTGGCGTGGCACCCTTCGGCGCCTGAGCGCGGGGGCGCCCGGGCAGGGCGCTCAGGCCGCCGCGGCGACCGCTGCTTGCGCCCGCGCCGGCTTGCGCACGTGCTGCCCGAAAAAGCGCACCATCTCGGCCGCGGCATTCGGCCCCAGCGGATCGGTATAGCTGCCGCCGGCATGGCCGCCGCACCAAGCGTGCGCGCAGCCATGCACCAACCAGCTTTCGGCCATCACCTCGCCGTCAGCCGTGCGGTAGCTGGTGCGCGTCACATCGCGGCCGTTGGCACGGAAACGCTTGCTGCTCACCTCGGCATCGGGCGCCACGCAGGCCGCCACCAGGTGCTGGGCATTGGTGGGATGCACCACCTTGTCCAGATCGCCCTGGAACACGATCATGGGCACGCAGTCCTCGGTGTAGGGAAACACGATGCTGCGCCCGCCCCGGCGCATGGCCATCATGGCGGTGAACAGGCCGCTTGCAGCGCCCGGCGCCATGCCGGCATACACGCCCAGCGCCGCGAACAGCTCGGGATACAGGCGTGCCACCAGGGCCGCCATGGCCCCACCGGCAGACAGGCCGGCGATGTAGACGCGGTCCGGATCGATCGCGTGCCGGTTCAGCATGGCGCGGGTGATGCCGGCAATAAGGGCCGGCTCGCCGCGGCTGGGCTGCTGGTGGTTGCGCTGGAACCAGCTCCAGCACCGCTGCAGGCCGCGGTTGTCGGGCTGCTCGGGGTAGAGCACGTAGAACCCCTGCTCCCTGGCAAGCACATTCATGCCCGTGCCACGGGCAAAATCATCCGGGTTCTGGGTGCAGCCGTGCAGCATCACCACCAGGGGCAGCTTGCGCCGGCCCCCGGCGGCAGCGGGCGGAATGTACAGCTTGTAATGGCTCGATCCCACCCCCGGCTCTTCGTGGTGGCCGCGGCGGAAACTGCCCTTGGCCGGCACTTCTGGTGCGGTGGCCGCGGGCGCGGGCTTGCGCCCCGTCAGCCGGCGCTGCAAGCCTCCCAGAATGCTTCTGGCTTTCTGTAGGAACTTCATGGATCGATTGTGCGGCGCGTTTTGCTGCAGTGCAGCATCAAAAGGTAACGGCGGCGTTCATGCCGCAAAATCGCGTGACAAATTCAACAATGAATGGCGCAATCAGTCGCAATCCACACACAGTTCGCGCTTGAGCTGCAGGTACTGCGCCTCGTCGCTGGCGGTGTTGTCGTACAGCCGCAGTTCGGGATAACTGGCAGCATCGGGCATGAACAGGCGGGTGCGGTACTGGTCCCAGTGCTGCAGCTTCCACTGGTCGTTCGGGTTGCCGCGCTTCTCGATGCGGCGGCGCGCCTCGTCTTCCTGCAGATGCACCCAGACGATGCTGATTTCGGTGTCGTCCGGCACGCGCAGCCAGTCGCGGTCGATCAGTCTGTGTTCCTTGATCTCGCGCGAAAGCGGGCCCACCACGAACACATTGCAGTCCAGCGCCAGATTCTCGCGTGCCGTATCCAGCAGGCCGGCATATTCCGGATCACGCAGGTGCTGCAGGTACAGCGGGCTGTCGCGGTCGTTCGGGTTGCCGGTCAGCACGCCCATGACCGACGAACTGTAGTTGCCGTACAGCGTGTCCTTGTCCAGCAGGCAGAAGGACTGGCAGGTTTCGTCGTTCAGCTCACGCACCAGGCGCTTGGCCAGGGTGGTCTTGCCGGTGCCGGCGTGGCCGCAGATGAAGATGAGCTTGGACATGGGACTTGTCAGCAGAGTCGTGGAACCGACAGTGTAGCCAAAGGAATTAGTCATGCGCGACGCAAGGCCGATGTTTCACGTGAAGCAATCGTGCCGCGGCCGCGCAAATCGAGGGAAGCGACTGCCCCGTCAGCCCACGCCCAGCGCGTTCTTCAGCGCATCCAGCAGCTTGCGCTCGCCTTCGCTGAACTGCTCGCCGCCAAAGCCGAGAAAACCGCCTTCGCTCGAGGCCATGGCCACCTTTTCGGCCGCGCCCAGCACCCACTGGCGGTATTCGGCTGCCACGGCCGGATCCAGCGTCATCAGCAGGTTGTTGGCTTCGCTGGCATCGGCCACCGCCATGTCGACCAGCTTTTCCTGCGAGTTGACCTGCTTTTCGCGGATGCGGTTCTGCATCCAGTCGCGCGTGGCACGCATTTCGGCAATCTCGGCACTGCGGTCGACGGCCTGCGGATCGGGCAGGATGGAGCGGATCAGTTCGTTGTTCGGATACAGGCGCATGCCTTCGAGCAGGGCCTTGCTGTTGGTGAACATTTCCTTGCCGGTACCGAAAAGTCCGCTATTGCCGGCAAACGCCATGGCAGAGCCGATGGTGTGGGGCAGGGAGGCCAGCAGTTGCTGCTGTTCGGGGGTGAGGGCGAGGGCCATGGCCGCATCCTTTATGCTTGTGATGTCCGTATGGGGGTGCACACGAAAATCCTGGCAGAACACCTTGCAGCACGCATCCTTTGTCAGAGCGGTGAATGTCCCGGGCTGGCCCGCGCGAGGCTGGCCAGTGGCGGTACATTCTTGTCACATCCATCTCGCAGTAAGGCGCGAAGTCTGCAAGGTGTTTTGCCAGGATTTGCAGGTACGGTTCCACTGTAGGCAGATAGCGGAGGTAGCAGTGTAAGAAAAAACCCCAAGCATCTGCCAGTCAGTGGGATTCAAGGAGGCGTATGCTTTATGCTGCCCTGCATGACATCTTTTGCTGTATCTATAGCTGATCCACGCCTGCCAGCGCTACGTCTGGCTGCCTTGCTGATGCTCGTGATCCTGGCCGTCTCCGGCTGGATGGCCGGCGACAAGCCCACCTGGCTGCTGGAAACCCTGCCGGTCATGATTGCCGTGCCGCTGCTCGCCTTCACGCACCGGCGCTATCCGCTGACCACGCTGCTCTACGTGCTGGCCTTTCTGCACTGCCTGGTGCTGATCTATGGCGGCATCTACACCTATGCCGAAACGCCGTTCGGCTTCTGGCTGCGCGACTGGCTGGGCACGGTGCGCAATCCCTATGACAAGATCGGCCACTTCATGCAGGGTTTTGTGCCGGCAGTGGCAGCGCGCGAGATCCTGCTGCGCGGCCGGCACGTGCGCGGTCCGCGCATGCTGGCCTTTCTGGTGCTGTGCGTGGTGATGGCGATCAGCGCCTGCTACGAGCTGATCGAGTGGGGCGTGGCCCTGCTGTCGGACCAGGCCGCCGATGCCTTCCTCGGCACCCAGGGCGATCCGTGGGACACGCAATCCGACATGGGCTTTGCGCTGCTCGGAGGCATTGCGGCGCTGACGCTGCTGCCCGGCGTGCATGACCGGCAGCTGCAGCGCTTGCCGACTGTTACCGCTGCTGCAGCCCCGGCGCAGCAGGGGCGCTGATCCTGGTTTACAGTGGGCATGTAGTCATCCATTCACCAAGCAGACAAGGAGAGAACCAATGTCCAGTGTGGGCTATCACGAACCGGTCAATGAACTGAGCAACGAGACGCGCGACATGCACCGCGCCATCGTCTCGCTGATGGAAGAACTCGAAGCGGTCGACTGGTACAACCAGCGCGCCGATGCCTGCCAGGACGAGCAGCTGCGCAAGGTGCTGGAGCACAACCGCGACGAGGAGAAGGAACACGCCGCGATGACGCTGGAATGGATCCGCCGCAAGGATCCGACTTTCTCGAAATACCTGAAGGAGTTCCTGTTCACCGACGGCCCGCTGGTCGACATGGAGAACCACCAGCACTGAGCGCCGCTGGCAGCGCCTCAAGGCACAACGGGTCCGTTCAAGCGGACCCGTTTTGCGTTGGCTTCAGCCTGCGCGGCTGCGCTTTCAGAGAATCCGGTTCTTCTCGATGATGTACTCGATCAGCAGCTTGGCCAGGAAGCCGGTCATGCCCAGGCCGAGTGCCAGGAACAGCCAGAAGGTGCCGGTCTTGCCTGCCTTGGATTTCCACGCCAGGTTGGCGATGATGAAGATCATGTAGAGCATGAAGGCACCAATGCCGAAGGTCATGCCGAACTGGGTGATCTGTTCTTCCGTGAAACCAAACATGGGGGCGTGTTCCGTAGTGTGCGTGCGTTGCGGGCCGATTTCCGCAATGGGGATAGCTGCAAGCATAGCGGCATTTTCGGGCCACGCGGGCAGCTTGCGACCAAGTCCTACAGGGCGGGCGGGCATCGCCCGCAAACGTCAAAAGGCCCGCGCATGCGGGCCTTTGGGGGCGACTTCCGCACTGGAAGCCGTTGCGCCGAAGATTACTTCTTCTTCGGGGCAGCGCGCGGGGCCTGCACCGGCTGGGAAGTCATTTCGTCGAACATCTTCTTCTGGGCGTCGTCCAGCTTGTTGTACAGGCCCAGGGAAGCGTCGTAACGCTTGTTCAGGAAGGCATTTTCTTCAGCGCGCAGGCTCTTCAGGAACTCGATGCGCTGGGGCGTCTTCATGTTGTTGAACTCGGCAGCGCTCGGGTTGCGGCTGGGGTTGAAGTTCTGCGTGTAGGCGGCCACGAAGCCGTTCCAGGCCGCTTCCTGACCGGCGTTGATCTTCAGCACGTTCTTCAGCTGGGCAATCTGGTTCTGGGCGTTGGCTGCAGCGTTGGCGGGGGCCTTCTGGGCCATGGCAACACCGCTGGTACCCAGCACGCCCATCATGGCGGCTGCGATCAGGGGCTTGGCAAAAGTCTTCGTAAAGGTCATGGTCTTCCTTGCAAAAGAAAAGGTTCACTGCGGCGAACCACCGTGGCTACGCCGAATATGCACAGTATGCCCACAACAGCGCCGCTACCATCGGCGCTGCGTGTGGATTTGTAAGCAATCAGGCTGATATTAGCATCCTGCGCGGGATGGTTACACATTCCGCAAGCTTGATGTCATGCCGCAACAGCCGTGCGTGGGCGATTTGGGCGGCGGCGCCGCCTTGCCCGAAATGCTGTCGGTGATGGGACAGCCCTCCTCGAGCGTGCCGCAGTCGCGCGTCAGGTCGAGCAAGGCCTGCTTCATGAACTGGATCTCCCGGATGCGGCAATCGAGCAGCTCGATATGCTTGTCGGCCAGCTCCTTGGCGGCCGCGCAATGGTCGCCGCCGGCGCGCCACATCTTGAGCAGCTTCTCGATGTCGTCCAGGCTGAAATCGACCGAACGGCAATGCTGGATGAAGCGCAGCGTCTGCACATCGTCGAGCGAGTAGAGGCGGTAGCCGCCGCCACTGCGCTGGATTTCGCCGAGCAGGCCCTGGGCCTCGTAGTGGCGCACCATCTTGGGCGTCAGGCCGGACAGGCGCGACGCAATGCCGACGTTCACCGGCCATTCTTCCACGCCCGTGGTATCGACCGGTTCGGGATGCAGCAGGTCAATCATGGCAGCTGTCCTCCACCTGGTAGCCTTCCTCGCGGATCGCCTCGCAGACGCTTGCGGCATCCGCCACGGTCTGTACCTGCACCAGATTGGCCTCGCGGTCGATGCTGACTTCGGCACCGCCATCCACTTGCCGGATGGCGCGGGTGACGGCCTTTTCGCAATGACCGCAAGTCATTCCCTTGACGGTTAGACGGTAGGTGTGGGTAGTCATGGGCGTACTCCTGGAAAAAAAGCGGATCGCGTTTTGCCGCTATCCTGCATTGCATCCCTTGCGCAAGCCCTTGACGGGCGTGGTGTCTTGCGTTTCAGGGTAAACCTTATCACGGTGACAAGGTTTATGCTTTCGCCATTATGCGGCAAATTTGAAAACAACATGAATTTTTCTGCATCTCTACCTACCGTGGATATCGGAATCGACGGCATGACCTGTGCCTCCTGCGTGGCGCGTGTGGAGCGCGCCCTGCGCAAGGTGGAAGGCGTGCAGGATGCCAGCGTCAACCTGGCGACCGAGTCCGCACGAGTGACGCTGGCGCCGGAACTGGCGGCGGACGCTGCCGGCCAGGCCCCGGCCATCCTGCTGCGCGCCATCCGCAATGCCGGCTACACGCCACGTGCACAAAGCGGCTTGCAGCCGCTCGATAACACCCGCATTTTAGGGGTTCCACGCGACTTTGCGCCGGTGCTGGCCGGCCTGCTGCTGTGCCTGCCGCTGGTGGCGCCGATGTTTCTGGCGCCCTTCATCGGAGCGGACGCAGCGCACAGCCTGGTGCCGGTGTGGTTGCAATTCATCCTTGGCACCATCGTGCAGTTCACACTCGGCCTGCGCTTCTACCGCGGTGCCTGGCATGCGCTGAAGCAGCGCACCGGCAATATGGAACTGCTGGTGGCCATCGGTACCACGGCGGCCTGGGGGCTGTCGCTGTGGCTGTGGTGGCGGCACGGCCTGTCGGTGGATGACGCGCATCGCGGCATGCACGGAGCGCCCCATGTGTATTTCGAAAGCGCCGCCGTGGTGATCACGCTGGTGCAGCTGGGCAAGTGGCTGGAAATGCGTGCCCGGCGCCAGACTTCGCAGGCGATTGCCGCGCTGCAGGCGCTGCGCCCGGACGTGGCGCACTGGCTGTCGCCGCTGGATGGCGAGCAGGATGTACCGGTCTCGGAACTGCTGGTGGGCGACCGCGTGCTGCTGCGCCCGGGCGAGCGCGTGCCGGCCGATGCCACGGTGGTGGAAGGCAGCAGCCAGATCGACGCCAGCATGCTGACGGGCGAGCCACTGCCGGTGGACGTGGGGCCGGGCGACAAGGTGACAGGCGGCACGCTCAACGGCGGCGGGCTGCTGCAGCTGCAGGTGACGGCCACCGCCGGCGAGGGCGTGCTGGCCCACATCATCCGCCTGGTGGAAGACGCCCAGGCTGCCAAGCCGCCGATCCAGAAGCTGGTGGACAAGGTGGCGGCGGTATTCGTGCCGGCGGTGCTGGTGGTGGCGGCGCTGACGCTGGCAGCCTGGCTGCTGGCCGGCCTGCCGACCGAGCAGGCAATTCTGCGTGCCGTGGCCGTGCTGGTGATTGCCTGCCCCTGTGCGCTGGGCCTGGCCACGCCGGTGGCCATCATGGCCGGGACCGGAGTGGCCGCGAAACATGGCATTCTGATCAAGGACAGCGTGGCGCTGGAACGCGCGCACGAGGTGCAGGTGGTGGCCTTTGACAAGACCGGCACGCTCACGCAGGGCCAGCCGGTGCTGGCTGCGCTGCTGCCGCTGCAGACGGGCAGCGCGAAGGGACCGGATGGCAGCGCTACCGAACACGCTGCCGTCACACCAGCGCTTGCCGCAGCCGCAGCGCTGCAGCAGGGCAGTGAACATCCGCTGGCACTGGCTGTACTGCGCGCGATGAAGGACAGCCAGGGCGCTGCGCTTGGGAATCCCGCACAGGAGGTGCAGGCGGTAGCCGGCCACGGCATACAGGGCCGGCTGGAAGATGGTGCCCTCTGGTACCTCGGCAGCCTGCGCTGGATGGAACAGCTGCAGCCCGAAGCAGTCGGCACCGATGCGGGAGAGGATTTCATGCGCCACTGGCTGGCACAGGGCGCCACGCTGTCGGCGCTGGCACGCCAGCAGCCGGGCGGTCCGATGCAATTGCAGGCCCTGCTGGCTTTTACCGATACGCCCAAGCCCGAAGCGGCCGAGGCCGTGGGCAAGCTGCACGCGCAAGGCCTGCAAACGGTGCTGATCAGCGGCGACAATCGCGCGGCTGCCGAGGCACTGGCGCGCCGCGTGGGCCTGAAACCGGAACAGGGCGAGGTGCAGGCCGAGGTGCTGCCGGCCGACAAGGCCGAGGCCATCCGGCAGTTGCAGCAGGGCAGCGGCGGCATACCGAGCGTGGTGGCCATGGTGGGGGACGGCATCAACGACGCGCCGGCGCTGGCTGCCGCCGATGTGGGCATGGCCATGGCCAATCCGCAGGGCGGCACCGACGTGGCCCTGCATGCCGCCGACGTTACGCTGATGCGCGGCGACGTGCGGCTGGTGGCAGGTGCCATCGCCATCTCGCGCGCCACCGTGCGCAAGATCCGCCAGAATCTGTTCTGGGCCTTTGCCTACAACGTCATCGGCATCCCGCTGGCCGCCTTCGGCATGCTCAGCCCGATGCTGGCCGGTGCGGCCATGGCGCTCAGTTCCGTTTCGGTGGTGAGCAATGCGCTGCTGTTGCGGCGCTGGAAGCCCTGATCCGGGGCCGGGCAGGCCATGCGTTCATCGGAACGATGGCCTGCGCTTCCCGGCGGCAGGGTCAGTGCATCGCATGCGCGGCGGAGGCTGCAGCCTGTCCGGCAGCAGGCGCCGTCGCGCCATGCACGCCGCTCTCATGACTTGAACCGGCCGCCGGCTGCCAGCCCAGCAGGCCGGGATCCGCCATGCCGGCAATCATGGCCACATGCCCGAGCACCAGGAACAGGGCGATGCAGATGGCCTGCAACCGGCGCTTGGCCCACACCTCGGCGCCGCGGTTGATCAGGCCGAGTTGCTGCAGCGCCACCACCACCAGCGGCAGCCCCCCCAGCAGATAGCTGCCGACCGCAATCACATCGATCGCGGTGCGCCAGGCGTGGGCCTGCGTGATGGGCACCACAGCCTGCGGCAACAACCAGGCAATCACGCCGATGAAATACAGCCCCACAGCAATCCCGACGAAACGGTTGAGGGACGCCACTGCCCCGTCCAGCTTGCGCGTGAACAGCAGGTACAGCTCGGTGATGGCCAGGGTTTCGGCCAGGATGACCGGAATGGCCATGAAAAGGATCAGGTTCCAGGGCTGGTTGGTGGCCAGCAATTCCATGTAATGCGTCATGTTCATGACAAATGACTCCAGAAAAAGTGAGGCAGCCGGCGGTACGGCCGGATCAGGCCGGCACGGCGGCAGGAAATACGCAGGGAAGCTCCCGCCTGGAAATCAGGCGGGTTTTCCGGAGTCAGGCCGCAGGGGGTCGGTAGGGCACGTCGATATGCCCGGAAAGCCTCAGGTCGCGCACGCGGGCGTGCAGCGTGGCCGGGGCAGCCTCTGCGGGAAGCAGCAGGGGCAGGGTGGCCAGCACCGGCGGCAGGCAGCAGACATGACCGCCTGCATGATGCGTGCTGCCGGTGCCATGGGACGGGGAACATGGGCGCTGGGAGACCTCGTGGTGGACGCCAGAAGAGGCGTGCGCACCTGCCTGGTCATTCCGATTGCCGGCATTGGAGCAGGGATCGGGGAGACTGCCTGCGTGTTGCCATGGGGCTGCCGCAACCGTGCGGTCATGCCCCGCATGCAGCGGCCCGCCCAGCAGCAGGGACAGGCACAACAACATCAGGGTCAGCACACGCATGCATCGATTGTAAGGCCGCAGGGGGCAGGCGGCAGCAGCGCGGCCGCGAGACAACAGAATCGCCGGATCTCACGGCGCTCAGGCCGGCGTGTTCAGCACCGGTCGCGCCAGCACGGCGTCTTCCTTCGCCACGCTGTAGCCGTCGCCGCCCATCTTGCCCAGCGTCCGGTGCTGCGCCAGCGAAATCTCGCCATTGGCCTCGACCGATTCGTGCACGTGGATGGCCACCACATCGAGCAGCATCATCGTGCCGCCCATGGGATTGCTGGCCACCGGCAGGATCTGGCGCAGGCGGCATTCGTAGCGCACCGGCGCAATCGCCACGCCGGGAACGGCCACATGCACGCTCGGCGCGCGCTCGATGCCGGCAGCGTCGAATTCGCTCACGTCCGGCGGATAGTCGCCGGCGCAGGCATTCATCAGTTCCAGCTGCGCGCTGCTGGCCACGTTGACCACGCATTCGCCGCTCTTTTGCAGATTGGTCAGTGTGTCCTTGTGCGGGCGCTCGGCAGGGCGGTTGGGCGGGTTCACCTGCGTTACTGCCAGCACCGGCGGCTGCACGCTGGCCACGGTGAAAAAGGAATAGGGCGCCAGGTTGTCCACCCCCTCGGCGCTGCGCGTGCTGACCCAGGCAATCGGGCGCGGCACCACGCCGCTGGTGAGCAGACGGTAGACACGGGGCACATCACGCGGGGTATCGGCAAGCAGGTCGACGAGCATGGCAGGTCCTTGAATCGGAAATCAATCTACCGGTCAATATAGCATCAGGGCTTACCCTGAATGCCGCGGATGCGGGCGAACGCCGTGCTAACGTAGCCGGATGACCACGCCGCCTGCTTCCCCTCCCCGGTTTTCCTTGCGCGGCATGGTGCTGCTGGCGCTGGCCCTGTCGCTGGCAGCGGCGATTTCGCTGGGCGTGACGCGCTTTGCCTACAGCCTGCTGCTGCCGGTGATGCGGGCCGACCTGCAGTGGAGCTATACCATCGCCGGGGCCATGAATACCGTCAACGCGGCCGGCTATCTGGTAGGTGCTCTGCTGATGCCGCGCCTGGTGCAACATATTTCGCACGAGCGGGTTGTGCTGGCCAGTGCCTTGCTGGCCAGTGTGTTGATGGGGATTTCCGGGCTGTTCACCGATACCGGCATGCTGCTGGCCCTGCGCCTGCTGGCAGGGGTGCTGAGCGCCACGCTGTTCGTCGGTGGCGGGCTGCTGGCGGCTCGGCTGAGCAGCTACGCACCAGCCCACAGCGGGCTGCTGCTGGGGCTGTATTACGGCGGTACCGGCTGGGGCATTGCCGGATCGGCACTGTGGGTGCCACTGGCGCTGGAGCTCAGTGCCGGACAGGCCCATTCCTGGCAATCATCCTGGTGGCTGCTGGGCGGCATGTGCCTGCTGGCCATGATCGGCTTGCTGCTGGCGCGGCCCTGGCTGCACCGGCTGTGGCAGCAAGCGCCCCCTCCCAAGCCCTCCGCAACGGCAAACTCGGCTGGCTCGGGTCGTGCAGCAGGTGTCGCTCTGCAAGAGCGTTTCCGCTGGCGGCAGTTCGGTTTTGCCCTGGCCGCCTATTTCCAGTTCGGTCTGGGCTATATCGGCTACATGACCTTCATCATCGCCCTGCTGCGCAGCAGCGGGGCCTCCTCCTTGCAGATCACCGTTTTCTATGCCTTGCTCGGCCTGGCGGTAGTGGCCTCCGGCCGCATCTGGGCTCGCCTGCTGGACCGCTACCACGGGGGGCAGGCGCTGGCCATTCTGAGCGCGCTGCTCGGGCTGGCCACGCTGCTGCCGGTGCTCTCCACCCATTCGCTGCTGGCCATGGTTTCGGGCATGCTGTTTGGCGCCACCTTTCTCTCCGTGGTGGCCTCGACCACCGCATTGGTGCGCCACAACCTGGGGCCGGAGGCCTGGGTCAGCGGCATCAGCGCCTTCACCATCGTGTTTGCCGTTGGCCAGGTACTGGGTCCGGCGCTGGTGGGATGGATCTCGGACGGCCCGGGCGGGCTGCAGCGCGGCCTGCTGGTGTCCGCACTGGCGCTGTGGCTGGGGGCCCTGCTGGCAAGCCGGCAAAAGGCGCTGCAAGCGCGTTGAGCGGCTTTTGTGGCGATGGATGGGACCGGATGCGTCAGTGGCTATCGAGCTGCGGCAGCTTGACTCCCAGAAAGGCCAGCAGCAGGCGTGCGCCGGCAATCGATGCAGATGCCACCACCGTACTCCAGAACACATCCAGCCATTGCAGCTGCAGCAGAAGCAGCAGGCCCCAGTTGCCGACAAAGGCCACGCTGGCGTAGGGCGTGGGATCACTCATCAGCATCGGTTTTTCATTGCAGGCAATGTCGCGCAGCAGGCCACCAAAGGTCGCTGCGAGCACGCCCATCAGCACGGCAGGCAGCGCCGGCCAGCCATGCTGCAGCGCCATTTGCGTGCCGGTGGCGCTGAAGATGCCCAGGCCGACGGCGTCGGCCACCAGAATGACCCTGTCTGAAAACAGGCGCGAGGTGATGCGCAGCGTCAGGCTGCCCAGCAGGGCCATGACCAGCACGCCCCAGAGCAGAGCGCTTTGTTCCACCCAGTAGAACGGCCGCTGCTCCAGCATCAGGTCGCGCAGCGTGCCGCCGCCAAACGCGGCCAGAAAAATGGCAATGAAGCTGCCGACGGCATCGAGCCGGTGCTGCTTGGCCACGAACAGCCCGGACAGCGCAAAAGCGAAGATACCGACGATTTCCAGGGTGACAAAGACGAGGCGAGGGTCCAGCGAGAGTTCCATGGCGGGCATTGTAGGCAAGGCGGTGTCGGGTTCGGCGCAATGGGCAGGACTGGACCGTGTTTGGTTTGGGTGTTTTGGAGGTCGCTGCGCGGGGCCATTCAGGGGGTTGGTGCGAGCAAGAGTTGTCCCCTGTATTTTTTTGGATGGTATATATAAATAGTGGTAGATAGTAGGAGAACGCCGGTTTCTGTGGACAAGTCGCTTTTTGTCTGCCGAATCAGGTGCTTGCAGTGCCGTACAAACGCTGTATGACCGTGCTTCGCAGTTGTACGCGGCGAGACAACAAGTTGGCGACAAGGCTGGATCCTGTGGATAAGCAGATGGTTGTGCCAGCAATCTCCCCAAAGTTATCCACAAGGGTTCCGGGTGCGGATTTCAGGGCGTATCAGGCTGTGTGAGGCGCTCGAGATCGGCGAGGAAATGTAGGGCGTGGACGCGGTTGCGGGCGGGATCGGATGCGGTGCCGCACATCTCGGGACCGGGCTGGAGGCTGGTGCAGACAGCAGGGCGGCGCGGGTCACCGAACAGGCTGCAGCGCAGCTGGGCGTCGAGTTGTACACAGGGCACGCCGGGAGGCTTGCTGTGACTGCCGGGTCCGTGCAGATCGGGAATCGGACCGCTGATGCTGGGCGCAATGCAGCAGGCGGCGCAGCCGGGATAGCAGGGATGGTCAGGGGATGTCGCTGGGTGGCTCATGGCCGGATTGTAGATTTCGCGTCGCAAGCCCGCGTCAGCATTGGGTTTTATCGTCAGAAACACAACACGGAAATGCGCCAGCCGGTACAATGCAGGGCTTGCCATCGCAAGAAAGATGATGTCCGACACGCCCCAGCCTCAGGTATTTTCCGGAGCGCGCGGCGTGTTTTTTTCTCCCAGCCAGCGGCTGGAACCGCACATGATTTATCCCCAGCAATTTGACGTGATCGTGGTCGGCGGCGGCCACGCCGGTACCGAGGCTGCCCTGGCCGCTGCGCGCATGGGTTGCCAGACCCTGCTGCTGACCCACAATATCGAAACCCTTGGCCAGATGAGCTGCAACCCCAGCATCGGCGGGATCGGCAAGGGCCATCTGGTGAAGGAAGTGGATGCATTGGGCGGGGCCATGGCGCTGGCGACCGACGAAGGCGGCATCCAGTTCCGCATTCTCAACTCCAGCAAGGGGCCGGCCGTGCGCGCCACGCGGGCGCAGGCCGACCGCATCCTGTACAAGGCTGCCATCCGCCGCATGCTGGAGAACCAGCCCAACCTGTGGCTGTTCCAGCAGGCCGTGACCGATTTGCTGGTGGAAGGCGAGCGGGTGGCGGGAGCGGTGACCGAAGTCGGCATCACCTTCCGTGGCCGTACCGTGGTGCTGACGGCAGGCACCTTTCTGGACGGCCGCATCCATGTGGGCCTGAACAACTACCAGGCCGGCCGCGCCGGAGACCCGCCGGCGGTATCGCTGTCAGCGCGGTTGAAGGAGTTGCAGCTGCCGCAGGGCCGCCTCAAAACCGGTACCCCGCCGCGTCTCGATGGCCGCAGCATCGATTTTTCCCGATGCGAGGCGCAACCCGGTGACGGCATGCCTGGTGGCATGAGTCCGCACATGCCGGTGTTCAGCTTCATGGGCAAGGCCGCCATGCACCCGCAGCAGATGCCGTGCTGGATCACCCACACCAATGCCCGCACGCATGACATCATCCGCAGCGGCTTTGACCGCAGCCCCATGTTTACCGGCAAGATCGAAGGCGTGGGCCCGCGCTACTGCCCGAGCGTGGAAGACAAGATAAACCGCTTCGCGGACAAGGAAAGCCACCAGATTTTTCTCGAGCCGGAAGGCCTGACCACCAACGAGTACTACCCCAACGGCATCAGCACCTCGCTGCCTTTCGACATCCAGCTGGCACTGGTGCGTTCCATGCCCGGTCTGGAGAACGCGCACATCCTGCGGCCCGGCTATGCGATCGAATACGACTACTATGATCCGCGCAGCCTGACGGCCACGTTCGAGACGCAGCAGATCAAGGGCCTGTTCTTTGCCGGCCAGATCAACGGCACCACCGGCTACGAAGAAGCGGCCGCCCAGGGCCTGTTTGCCGGCCTTAACGCGGCGCTGCAATGCAAGGGCGAAGCGCCTTGGACGCCGCGCCGTGACGAGGCCTATCTGGGCGTGCTGGTGGATGACCTGATCACCAAAGGCGTGACCGAGCCCTACCGCATGTTTACCAGCCGTGCAGAATTCCGCCTGCAACTGCGCGAGGACAACGCCGACATGCGCCTCACCGAAACCGGCCGCAAGCTCGGCCTGGTAGATGATGCGCGCTGGGAGGCCTTCAACCGCAAACGAGATGCTGTTTCACGTGAAACAGAGCGTTTGAAGTCGACTTGGGTCAATCCGCAGATGTTGCCGGCCGAAGAAGCGCAGCGCGTGCTGGGCAAGGCCATAGAGCGCGAGTACAACCTGGCGGATCTGCTGCGACGCCCGGAAGTGGACTACGCAAATCTGGTTTCGCTGGATGGCGGGAAGTTTGCGAGCGCCGAATTGACTGCCGATGTTTCACGTGAAACCGATGCCGACTTTATCGATGCCGTGATCGAGCAGGTGGAGATCGGCATCAAGTATGCCGGCTATATCGATCGCCAGAAGTCCGAGGTGGAACGGGCTGCTGCCTACGAAAATCTCACCTTGCCGGAAGACTTCGACTACATGCAAGTGCCGGCCCTGAGCATTGAGGTGCGCCAGAAGCTGAATCGCCACAAGCCCTCCACGCTGGGGCAAGCCTCGCGCATCAGCGGCATCACGCCAGCGGCGATTTCCCTGTTGCTGATCCACCTGAAGAAATCCCGCAAGGACTTCGGCCAGACCGCAGCGCAGAAAGGAGAAGCCTGATGCGGGCATTGCAGGCGGAACTGGAAAAAGGTCTGAAACAGCTGCAGCTGGAACTGACCGATGCGCAGCTAGGGCAATTGCTCGACTATCTGGAGTTGCTGCAGAAATGGAATCGCGTCTACAACCTGACGGCCGTACGCGATCCGCAGGAAATGCTGACGCACCATCTGCTGGACAGTCTGGCAGCGGTGCGCCCGCTGCAGCGCCATGTTGAACAAAACGGCGCCAGGACTTTGCTCGATGTGGGATCCGGCGGAGGATTGCCTGGCGTGGTGTTCGCCATTTGTTGTCCTGAACTGCAGGTGAGTTGCGTGGATACGGTCGGGAAAAAGGCAGCTTTCATCCAGCAAGCTGCGGCAGGTTTGCGTTTGACTAATCTGCGTGGCATCCATGCGCGCGTGGAAAAGCTGACCGACACCTACGATGTGGTGAGCAGCCGGGCATTCGCCACCCTGAAGGACTTCACCGACTGGTCCGAGCAGGCCTTAACGAATGATGGCGTTTGGCTGGCGATGAAGGGCAAGGAGCCCGTGGTTGAAATGGCGCAGCTGTCTGCCGGCGTGGAGGTGTTTCACGTGGAACAACTGACAGTGCCCATGCTGGATGCGCAGCGCTGCATCGTGTGGATACGGAAGTCTATGGGCTGATGCGCCGTTTCGTGGCTTCGATGCAGCGCTGGTGAAGTGGCCAGACGCATCCGGCTCATACTCGCTGCGCTCGCCAAATCGCCCGATGCGTCTGGCCACTTCACCAGCGCTGTTTTGGTGCGCGGCGGTACTTTTCTGATCTCTCAATCCCGGTGTGCGGCCCCATTGTTTTTGGGCGGCTTCCGGGCTGCCTGTGCGGTGTGGGGCGCTAAGCGATTTCGTGAGCAAAGCGAACATGAGCAAAGCCGCCCCACACCGCACAGGCAGCCCGGAAACCGAACAAAAACACCCCCCGTCACACCCCAGTCCCCCCTCGGCATGCACGAGTACGTACAATGCAGAGGTTTCCTCCACAACAGAAAGCAGACAGAGCATGGCCAGAATCTTTTGTGTCGCCAACCAGAAGGGAGGTGTAGGCAAAACCACCACCACCGTCAACCTGGCGGCCGGACTGGCCAAGGTCGGGCAGCGCGTACTGCTGGTCGATCTGGACCCGCAGGGCAACGCCACCATGGGCTCCAACCTCGACAAGCGCGAACTGGACCCCAGCGTCTACGATGTGTTGCTGGAGGAGTGCGGCGTCAAGGAGGCACGTCGCACTGCCGAAAAATGCGGCTACGACGTCCTCGGTGCCAACCGTGAACTCGCTGGTGCCGAAGTCGAACTGGTCACCCAGGACCGCCGCGAAAAGCGCCTGAAGCTGGCGCTGGCCAAGGTCAAGAACGACTACGACTTCATCCTGATCGACTGCCCGCCGGCCCTGTCGCTGCTCACCTTGAATGGTCTGTGCGCCGCCCACGGCGTCATCGTGCCCATGCAGTGCGAGTATTTTGCGCTCGAAGGCCTGACCGATCTGGTCAACACCATCCGCCAGGTGCATGCCAACCTCAATCCCCAATTGAAAATCATTGGCCTGCTGCGCGTCATGTTCGATCCGCGCATCACCTTGCAACAGCAGGTCAGTGACCAGCTCAAAGAACATTTCGGCGACAAGGTATTCAACACCGTCATCCCGCGCAACGTGCGTCTGGCGGAAGCACCCAGCTACGGACTTCCTGGCGTGGTGTTCGATCCCTCGGCCAAGGGCAGCAAGGCCTTCGTGGAATTTGCCCAGGAAATGGTCGATCGCCTCAAGCAGCCCGCATGAACGCGCCCAAGCTGCGGGTATTGACCTTGCCGGGCTGGAACGGCAGTGGTCCGGATCACTGGCAAAGCCGCTGGGAGCAGCAGCAAGGGTATGAGCGCGTCGAACAGCATGACTGGCAACAGGCTTTGCGGGGCGACTGGATGATCCAGCTGGAGGAAGCGGTGCTGTCCGGCGACGCGCCGGTGGTTCTGGTGGCCCACAGTCTGGGCTGCCATCTGGTGGCTGCCTGGGCTGCGCACAGCCGCCAGACTGGACGTGTGCAGGCAGCTCTGCTGGTGGCGCCTGCAGATCTGGACAATCCCTTGTTGCAGTCCCTGCACAGCTGGCGCAACAAGGCGCTGCAGCCCCTGCCGTTTGCCAGCACGGTGCTGGCCAGCAGTGATGACGACTGGTGCAGCCTGGAGCGCGCTGCAGGACTGGCATCTGCCTGGGGCAGTACCTTTGTGGATATCGGCCCCTTCGGACACATCAACAGCGAAAGTGGACTGGGCGACTGGCCGCAGGGATTGCTGCATCTGCAGCATCTGATCACGCGCAGCAGCACGCCGCTCGCCTAGACTCGAGAGAACAAGGAGAAGCTTATGGCAACCAAACGCAACAAGGGCCTGGGACGCGGACTGGAAGCGCTGCTGGGTCCCCGCCTGCAGGAAGGTGCTGCAGGTGACGTGGCGCTCGATACACCCTTCGACATGGAGCGCGGCGAGCGCTCCCCCTCCACGCTGCTGCTGGAGCAGATGGTGCCTGGCACCTACCAGCCGCGCACCCGCATGGACGAAGGCGCCTTGTACGAACTGGCCGAAAGCATCAAGGCGCAGGGCATCATGCAGCCCATCCTGGTGCGCAGGCTGGAGCAGGGCGACGCCGCCGGCAAGTACGAAATCATTGCCGGCGAACGCCGTTTCCGCGCCGCCCGTCTGGCCGGTCTGGACAGCGTACCGGTGCTGGTGCGCAACGTACCTGACGAAGCCGCCGCCGCCATGGCGCTGATCGAGAACATCCAGCGCGAAGACCTCAATCCGCTGGAAGAGGCACAGGGCCTGCAGCGCCTGGTGCGCGAATTCGGCCTGACGCACGAGCAGGCCGCCCAGGCCGTGGGCCGCAGCCGCAGTGCCGCCAGCAATCTGCTGCGCCTGCTGCAGCTGGCCGAGCCCGTACAGACCATGCTGATGGCGGGTGACCTCGATATGGGCCACGCGCGTGCCTTGCTCAGCCTGGAAAAGGCCAACCAGATCAACGCTGCCAACCAGATTGCCGGCAAGAAGATGTCGGTGCGCGAGGCCGAGCGGCTGGTGAAGAAGCTCGGCGAGGATTTCGAGCTCAAGACCGAGCGCCCCAAGCGCGACAAGAGCGGCGACGTGCGCAGCGTGGAGGAAGAACTCTCCGACCTGCTTGCCGCCCAGGTCGAGGTGCGAGTGAAGAAGCGCGTGAAGCGCCACGGCAAGCTGGAAGAAGTGGGAGAACTGGCCATCCAGTTCGGCTCGCTGGAGGAACTGAACGGGTTGATCGACCGCCTGCGCGGGCAGTGAGAAGAATCAGCGCACAAGACCCGGAGATCTGCATCAGCGGCTGCCTGATCCTTCATGGCGAAGGAAGGGCAGCCGCTTTTTCAGGAGCAGCCTGGATGTTTGGCTGGGGGAAGCTGCGCTCAGGCTGGCCGGTGCAATGGCCGGCCCTTACCGCGGCCGCAGGCGCAGCAACTGGTGCAGCAGAATGGCGCCGAAGGTCGCGGTCCCGATTCCGCCCAGTTTGAAGTCTCCAAATGCCAGGGTGAAATCGCCCGTGCCCAGCACCAGTGTGATCGCCGCCACCATCAGGTTGCCGGTATCGCTGAAATCGACCTTGTTGCGCACCCAGATGTTGGCACCGGACACTGCGATCAAACCGAACACCACGATGCTGACACCGCCCATCACCGGCAGCGGGATGGCCTGGATCACGGCACCGAACTTGGGGCTGAAACCGAGCAGCAGGGCGATCAGCGCTGCCGCCACGAACACGGCAGTGGAATAGATGCGCGTGGCGGCCATCACGCCGATGTTTTCGGCATAGGTGGTGACGCCGGTGCCGCCGGCCGACGCGCTCACCATGGTGGCGATGCCGTCGCCGATGAAGGCACGTCCCATGTAGCGGTCCAGATCGCGCCCGGTCATGGCCGTGACGGCCTTGATATGGCCCAGGTTCTCCGCCACCAGAATGAACACCACCGGCACGATCAGCAGCATGGCGCTGCTCTGAAACACCGGTGCATGGAACTGCGGCAGGCCGAACCAGGGCGCTGCCAGGATACCGGCAAAGTCCATCGGCTTGCCCATGCCGAGGCCGTTGGTCAGCAGCACGTAGATCACGGTGGCCACCAGCAGGCCGAGCAGGATCAGCAGGCGCTGCAGCATGCCGCGCGTCATCACGGCCACCAGCGCCACGCTGACGAAGGTCACCCCCTGCATCCAGCTGTCGAAGTTGCTCGCCGCCATGTTCTTGATGGGGATACCCGCCAGGTTCAGGCCGATCACCGCCACCACGGCTCCGGTGACGACTGGCGGCATCAGCGCCTCGATCCAGCGCGTGCCGACCAGCTGCACCAGCGCACCAATCAGCGTGTAGGCCAGACCGCAGGCCACAATGCCGCCGAGCGCCACCGCAATATTGCCGTTCGGCCCGGAGCCGCCATAGCCGGTGGCGGCAATCACCACGCCGATGAAGGCGAAGCTGCTGCCCAGATAGCTGGGCACCTTGCCGCCCGTCAGTACAAAGAAGATGAGCGTGCCAATGCCACTCATGAAAATGGCGAGATTGGGATCAAACCCCATCAGGATGGGGGCCAGCACGGTGGCGCCAAACATCGCGATCACGTGCTGGACGCCCATCAGCGCCGTTTGCGGCCAGGGCAGGCGCTCGTCCGGGCCTATGATTCCGCCGTGCTGCAGCACGGCACTGCTTTGCTCTTTCCACTGAAAAAGTGCCATCGTTCGTCCTTCGAAAGTGATGGCACGAATGGTAACTTTGCCGGGAGTGCTTTTCGTGACGCAACGGCTATTGCAGCGCGTGAAAATATGTACGGCTGCCTCAACGAGGCAGTGTTCGCTCAAGGAGCCGGCTATCGGCCAGCAAGGATGCCTCTCGGGAAAGACCGGCCAGCTCCGGGGCGAGCCAAAGGACTTGCGTGCAAGAACGACGATGCACGCAAGAGCGCCCATGCGCCCTCACGCAAGTGCAGGCGGATCAGCGCACCAGCAGCACCGGCACCTTGCAGTTGGCCAGCACCTGCGTGGCTACCGAGCCCATCACCAGGTTGCCCAGCGCCCCATGGCCGTGCGAGCCCATCACCACCAGGCGGTATTTGCCTTCCTCGGCCACCTGCGCAATCATCTGTCCCGGCACGCCCACCTTGCTCACCACCGTCGGGTGGATATCGTGCATGGCCAGGAACTTGATCACCGGCTCGGTGATCTTGTCGCTCTCGTCGGCGTAGTACTTGAGAATCACTTCCTTGCTCAGGGCGGTGTTGACGCGCGTGGGCAGCGGGGCGACCACGGTCATCACCGTGTAGTCCTGGGCGGTATTGGCGAACAGTTCCTTGTTCTCCACCAGATAGGCCAGCATCTGCTTGGTGTAGCTGCTGCCGTCGATTGCCAGAAGTATCTTCATGCTGCCTCCTTGTCGTCTGCCGGCTGCACACAGGGCAGGCCGACCCTCTCCAGTTTAGGAGAAAAAGACCGACTGTAACCCCGAACAGGGGGGCTCTCTTACAATTCAGGGCATGAAGCTGCCCTCCTATACCCGTGCCCAAGCCCTGCCCGAGATCCTGCGCCAGCGCATCGTCATCCTCGACGGTGCCATGGGCACCATGGTGCAGCGCTTCAAGCTGAGCGAAGAACAGTACCGCGGCGAACGCTTTGCCGATTTTCCTCGCGACGTGAAGGGCAACAACGAGCTGCTGAGCCTGACCCAGCCCGACGTGATCCGCCAGATCCACGAAGGCTATCTGGCCGCCGGCGCCGACCTGATCGAGACCAATACCTTCGGTGCCACCAGCGTGGCGCAGGAAGACTACGGCATGGCCGATTTGGCCTACGAGATGAATCTGGAATCGGCCAAACTGGCCCGCGCTGCCTGTGACAAGTACAGCACGCCGGACAAGCCGCGCTTTGTCGCCGGCGCCCTCGGTCCGACGCCCAAGACGGCCAGCATCAGCCCGGACGTGAATGACCCCGGCGCGCGCAATGTGGATTTCGAGACGCTGCGCGCCTCCTACTACGAGCAGGTCAAGGGCCTAGTCGATGGCGGCGCCGACGTGCTGCTGGTCGAGACGATTTTTGACACGCTCAATGCCAAGGCGGCGCTGTTCGCCATCCAGCAGTTCTTCGACGACAGCGGCGAATGCCTGCCCATCATGATCAGCGGCACCGTCACCGACGCCTCCGGCCGCGTGCTGAGCGGCCAGACCGTGACCGCCTTCTGGTACAGCGTGCGCCACGTGCAGCCGCTGTCCATCGGCCTGAACTGTGCGCTGGGCGCGGCGCTGATGCGCCCCTACATCCAGGAACTGCACAAGGTGGCGGGCGATACCTTCATCAGCTGCTATCCCAACGCCGGCCTGCCCAACCCGATGAGCGAAACCGGCTTCGACGAAACGCCGGACGTCACCAGCCGCCTGGTGCACGATTTTGCCGCCGAAGGGCTGGTGGACATCGTCGGTGGCTGCTGCGGCACCACGCCGGACCATATCGCGGCCATCGGCAACGCCGTGCACACGCTGCAGCCGCGCGGTGCGCTGCTGGCGCGCTTCCCGCGTGACGAGGCGGCTTGAGATGCGCCCGGATGGCTCTGCAGCGCAGTGGAACTGGCCTGCCATGCCTCCCGCTCTGGCGCATCTGGGTGATCGCCCCAACCTGCCTGTTTTCCATGTTTCTCCTGGCGTGATGCTGCCCCACGGAGCCACGCTTTCCCCATCGAGTAGCCATGTCTGACTCCGCCTCTTTCACCACCGCCGCACCCGTAGCGCCCATGCGCCTGTCCGGCCTGGAACCGCTCACCATCGGCCAGGGCCACCTGTTCGTCAACATCGGCGAGCGCACCAACGTCACTGGCTCCAAAGCCTTCGCGCGCCTGATCCTCAACAACCAGTACGAGGAAGCGCTGGCCGTGGCACGCCAGCAGGTGGAGAACGGCGCCCAGATCATCGACATCAACATGGACGAGGCCATGCTCGACAGCAAGGCCGCCATGGTGCGCTTCCTGAACCTGATCGCCAGCGAGCCGGACATCGCCAAGGTGCCGATCATGGTGGACAGCTCCAAGTGGGAGGTGATCGAGGCCGGGCTGCGCTGCATTCAGGGCAAGGCCATCGTCAACTCCATCAGCATGAAGGAAGGGCTGGACAAGTTCAAACACGAGGCCACGCTGTGCAAGCGCTACGGCGCGGCCGTGGTGGTGATGGCTTTCGATGAAGTGGGCCAGGCCGATACTTTCCAGCGCAAGACCGAGATCTGCGAGCGCGCCTACCGCGTGCTCGTGGACGAGGTGGGCTTTCCGCCGGAAGACATCATCTTCGACCCCAACATCTTCGCCATTGCCACCGGCATCGAGGAGCACAACAACTACGCGGTCGACTTCATCAACGCCACGCGCTGGATTAAGCAGCACCTGCCCGGCGCCAAGGTGAGCGGCGGCGTCTCCAACGTGAGCTTCTCCTTCCGCGGCAATGAGCCGGTGCGCGAGGCGATCCACACCGTGTTCCTGTACCACGCGATCCAGGCCGGCATGGACATGGGCATTGTCAACGCCGGCATGATCGGCGTGTACGACGAGCTGGACGCGGAGCTGCGCGAGCGCGTGGAAGACGTGGTGCTGAACCGCCGCCCCGATGCCGCCGAGCGACTGCTCGAGATTGCCGAGCGCGCCAAGGGCGCAGCCAAGGACGACAGCAAGAAGCTGGAATGGCGCGCGCTGCCGGTGAAGGAGCGTCTGAGCCACGCGCTGGTGCACGGCATCACCGACTTCATCGTCGAGGACACGGAAGAAACCTACCAGCAGATCATCGCTGACGGCGGCCGCCCGCTGCACGTGATCGAGGGCCCGCTGATGGATGGCATGAACATCGTCGGCGACCTGTTCGGCCAGGGCAAGATGTTCCTGCCGCAGGTGGTGAAATCCGCGCGCGTCATGAAGCAGGCGGTGGCGCATCTGGTGCCCTACATCGAGGAAGAAAAGCGCCAGCAGGAAGCCGCCGGCATGGACGTGAAGTCCAAGGGCAAGATCGTGATCGCCACAGTGAAGGGCGATGTGCACGACATCGGCAAGAACATCGTCACCGTGGTGCTGCAGTGCAACAACTTCGAGGTGGTGAACATGGGCGTGATGGTGCCCTGCCACGAGATTCTGGCCAAGGCCAAGTGCGAGGGCGCGGACATCGTCGGTCTGAGCGGCCTGATCACGCCGAGTCTGGAAGAGATGCAGTACGTGGCAGGCGAGATGCAGAAGGACGACTATTTCCGCATCAAGAAGATCCCGCTGCTGATCGGCGGCGCCACTACCAGCCGCGTGCATACGGCGGTGAAGATCGCGCCGCATTACGAGGGGCCGGTGGTGTACGTGCCCGATGCCTCGCGCAGCGTGGGCGTGGCGCAGAACCTGCTGGGTGACGCAGCACCGGGCTTTCTGCAGGAGCTGCAGGCCGACTACGACAAGGTGCGCAGCCAGCACGCCAACAAGAAGCAGATTCCGCTCTGGCCGCTGGACAAGGCACGTGCCAACCGCACGCCGATCGACTGGAACGGCTACCAGCCGCCGGTGCCCAAGTTCATCGGCCGGCGCGAATTCCGCAACGTCGATCTGGCCGAGCTGGCGAAATACATCGACTGGGGCCCGTTCTTTCAGACCTGGGATCTGGCCGGCAAGTTCCCGGCCATCCTGGACGACGAAATCGTGGGCGAGGAGGCGCGCAAGGTGTTCGCCGACGGCCAGGCCATGCTCAAGCAGATCATCGACAACAAGTGGCTCACCGCCAATGGCGTGCTGGGTTTCTGGCCCGCCAACACCGTGCGCGATGACGATATCGAGCTGTATGCCGACGCAAGCCGCAGCACGCCGGTGCTGACCTGGTACGGACTGCGCCAGCAGACCGAGAAGCAGGAGATCGACGGCGTGATGCGGCCGAGCCGCTGTCTGGCGGACTTCGTGGCGCCGCGTGCGGTGTGGGAGGCAACAGCAGGCACGCCGTACGACAGCACCGTCGCACGACCCGGGGCCGACTATCTGGGTGGCTTTGCCGTCACCGCCGGCATCGGCGCCGAGAAGCAGGAAGCGGTGTTTGCCGCCACGCATGACGACTACTCCAGCATCTTGTTCAAGGCGCTGGCTGACCGCCTGGCCGAGGCCTTTGCCGAAATGCTGCACCAGCGCGTGCGTACCGACCTGTGGGGTTACGCGGCGGGCGAGGCACTGAGCAACGAGCAGCTGATCGGCGAGCAGTACGTAGGCATCCGCCCGGCACCGGGGTATCCGGCCTGCCCGGACCACCGCGTCAAGCGTCCGCTGTTCGGTTTGCTGCGCGCCGAGGAGATCGGCATGGGCCTGACCGAAAGCTATGCCATGACGCCGCCGGCCAGCGTGAGCGGCTTCTACTTCAGCCACCCCGAGAGTACCTACTTCAACGTGGGCAAGATCGGCGCGGACCAGGCGCAGGACATGGCTGGGCGCAGCGGTGCGGCGCAGGCCGATGTGGAACGCGCTCTGGCGCCGAATCTGGGGCTGTAAGCGCCCTGTGGAGCGGGGCTGACAGAAGCCGCCTGCCAGTGTCCGGGCGGGGCGCCGGTACCTGTGCATCCCGGCTGCCTGCCGCTGCTAATGCGCGTGCAGCAGCCCGCGCCGCAGCTGGATGGCCTCGGCCACATGCGGGATCTGTACGTCGGCGCTGTCCGCCAGATCGGCGACGGTGCGCGCCACGCGCAGGGTGCGGTGCATGCTGCGTGCGCTCCAGCCGAGCCGGGTGGCGGCCTGCTGCAGGAAGCGTCGCGCTTCCTCCCCCAGTGGCACGGCGTTTTCGAGTGCCTGTCCCTGCAGCGCGGCATTGGGCTGGTCCTGACGCTGCAGGGCATGTTCGCGGGCGGCACAGACACGTTCGCGCGTGCTGGCCGTATCCGGTCCGGCAGGGGCTTGCATCAGTTCTTCGGGCGCGAGAGCCGGCACTTCCAGATGCAGGTCGATGCGATCGAGCAATGGCCCGCTGAGCTTGCCCTGGTAGCGGCTGACCTGTTCCGGCGTGCAGCGGCAGGGGCGGATGCGGCTGCCCAGATAACCGCAGGGGCAGGGATTCATGGCTGCCACCAGCTGGAAACGGGCCGGGAAGCAGGCTTGCTGCGCCGCGCGGGAAATATGGATCTGGCCGGTTTCCAGTGGCTCGCGCAAGGCCTCCAGAGCGGGACGGGGAAACTCCGGGAGTTCGTCCAGAAACAAAATTCCATTATGGGAAAGGCTGATCTCCCCGGGTCGCGGGGGTGATCCACCGCCCACCAATGCAACCGCGCTGGCGCTGTGATGGGGTTGCTGCAGCGGGCGCCGCCCCCAGTGCTCCGGACGGAAACGCCCCGCTAGACTGGCCACGGCGGCCGAAGCCAGTGCCTCTTCCGTGCGCATCGGCGGCAGCAAGCCGGCAAAGCGGCGGGCCAGCATGGACTTCCCCGCGCCAGGAGGCCCCACGAGCAGCAGACTATGGCCGCCGGCAGCCGCAATTTCCAGCGCCCGCCGTGCCGCGGCCTGGCCTTTCACGTCAGCCAGATCGGGATAGTCCGGCGTGGGCAGCACAGGATCGGCCTGCAGCAACTGCCAGCCATCTTCGTCTTCGGATGCAGGCATGGCGGTTGCGCCGGGAGCCTGGAAGCGTGCCACCACATCGCGCAGATGGCGCGCCCGGTACACGCGGGAGCCAGGCACCAGCGCCGCTTCTTCCGCACTGCCGGGCGGCAGCACCAGCGGCAGTTGCTCCCCTTGTTCCACCAGTGCCGCCGCCATGGCAAGTGCGCCCCGCACCGGCCGCAGCTCCCCGGACAGCGACAACTCCCCGGCAAACACATGCCCGCCCAGCCGCGCCGCATCCATCTGCCCGCTCGCAGCCAGAATGCCGATCGCAATCGGCAGATCGAAGCGCCCGGAATCCTTGGGCAGATCCGCAGGCGCCAGATTCACAGTAATGCGCTTGTTGTTGGGAAACTCCAGCCCTGCATTGTGGATGGCGCTGCGCACCCGTTCGCGCGCCTCCTTCACCTCGGTATCGGCCAGTCCCACCAGCGTGAAACTCGGCAGGCCATTGGCCAGATGCACTTCGACGGTGACCGCGGGCGCAGACAGGCCAAGCAGGGCGCGGGTGGGAATCAGGGCGAGGCTCATGCAGCAATAATTAAATTTAAAGTACTAATTATTGCTGCATTTCGACAGGAATGCGCCCCACAAACGCAAAAATCCCCGCAGGCCGAAGCCGGCGGGGATTTCGGGACCAGCGCCGTCCACAGACGACGCGATCCGGTGTTACAGCAGCGTGCGCAAAGGCAGCATTAGAGCCACTTCCAGTCGGGATTGCGGCCTTCCCAATCCTTGACCTGCTTTTCAGCCTCGTCGCGGGCAATGCCGGCACGTTCCTGCAGGCGGCCGACCAGCTGGTCGCGCTTGCCGGCAATCACGTCCAGGTCGTCGTCGGTGAGCTTGCCCCACTGTTCCTTGACCTTGCCCTTGAGCTGTTTCCAGTTGCCTTCGATGGTGTCCTTGTTGATCGCAGTCATGGTGTTTCCTTTCATGATCGTTCCAGGTAGCCGGATGGCTTCGGAATGGCTGCCTTGCCATTGGGTGGCAGGTGCAGTGCAACCATGGCTTTCATGCTAAGCGGCCGCGTCAGTCCTGCCCGTAGGAACCCGGAACCAGTGGCTGTAGGAAAGGGCGGACGCCGCCGCGTTTGCTGCGAGGCGTACGCCGGTGGTGGCCAGCGGAGCAATCGCTGGAGGCAGGAAGGTGGCCTCCGGCCGATCCGGATCAAGCCGGCTGCTGGTCGTGGCCGGCATAATGCCATGCATGGCGCAGGCTGGCGGAACGGTGATCCGGCAGGCATGCCCAGCACCCGGCCCCTCGGCGAAGCCGGCGCTTTCAACCTATCCCGGAGTCATCTCATGAAACACCTCGCCCTTGCTCTCGCCCTGTTTGGCGCCGCCACACTGGCACAGGCCGATGTCACCGTCAGCGATCCCTGGGTGCGCGGCACCGTGCCGGCACAGCGTGCCACCGGTGCCTTCATGCGCCTGCAGGCCGACCAGGATCTGCGTCTGGTTGCCGCCAGTTCACCTGTGGCCGGCGTGGCCGAGATCCACGAGATGGTGATGCAGGACAACGTGATGAAAATGCGCCGCGTGGACGGCATTGCGCTGGGCAAGGGCAAGCCGCTCGAGCTGAAGCCGGGCGGCTACCACGTGATGCTGATGGACCTCAAGCAGCCGCTCAAGGCGGGCGAGCAGGTGCCGCTGACACTGACCTTCGAGGGCGCAGCCAAGGGCAAGACCATCACCAAGCAGGTGCAGGCCACCGTGCAAAGCCTGGCGCCCCAGGGGAGCCAGGGGCACGGCGCCATGATGAAGCACTAAGCCCGCTCCGTGGCCGGGGGGCTGGCCATGTCGCCCATTCCCCTGGCAAGGGCTTGACGCCCCCAGCGGCTGTTCAGCGCAGCACTTCGCGCAGCGCCTTCAGCGTGCGTGCGCGTGCCAGCGCGTCGGCGGCAGCAGCGTAGTGATCGCCGCGCGGACGCGAGAAAGCATGCTGCACCCCCGGATAGTCGTAAATGGCCACATTCGCACGGCCTTCGGCGGCGGCGCGGATTTGCGCCTGCGCCTCGGGCGGGCAGTATTCGTCATTGCCGGCAAAGTGCAGCACCAGCCGGCCCTGGATGTTGTCCATTTCGTCCAGCCTGTTCTCGATGCCGGTACCGTAGTAGCCGACCGACACCGCTGCGTCGGTACGACAGGCTGCCAGATAGGCCATCTTGCCACCCAGACAATAGCCGACTACGCCGGCCTTGTCGTGCTGCTGGCATTCGGGCAGGGCGCGTGCAGCGCGCAAGGTGGCGGCAATGTCCTGCGTCCCCACGTCCTGGTCGAAGCTGTTGAAGAAGCCGAACGCGCTCTGCCAGCCTTCCGGCGTGTAATCCAGCTCGACGCCGGGCTCCAGGCGCCAGAACAGATCCGGCACCACGGCCACGAAACCCTCCTGTGCAAATCCGTCGGCAACCTCGCGCATGGTGGCGTTCACGCCAAAGATTTCCTGGCAGATGACCAGTGCCGGCCCCTTGCCGGAGGGCGGAACGGCGACATAGGCACTGAACGTGCCGGTGCCGTCGGTGGACTGGATGTCGATGGTCTGGCTGTTGCTCATGGGTGTCTCCTCTCGATGGATGAATGCCGCCGGGGATGGCGGTCTGGGTGCCAGGGCACTTGCGGCTGATTATGCCGGCTGCTTCGCTGCACGGCGCTCCGGGCCGGCAACTCCCGGCAACAGGGCCGTGATTGCACCAAAGCAGTGCAAGCAATTGCAACAAGGGTGTGCATGGGAAACCGGAGCACGGGCTTGCAAGGGGGCAGTCCCGGCGTGGGGCACCGAAAAAATGAAGTTGGCATGTTTTGTGCTTGGCTTGGGATGTCTCTCATCCACATCCTGAAAGGAAGTTCCATGCCGGGAAATTTTGCCCTCCGTTCAAGTGCCGTCCTGATTCCGTCCCTGTTCCTGACGCAAGCCTGCCTGGCGCAGCTTGCCACCAGCCCTGCTCCCGAGGCGGCCCCTTCGCCCCTGAGCGTCAACGTCGGGCTGGTCAGCCTCTACAAGTATCGGGGCCAGGACCAGTATGTCTCCGACAGCGGCAAGACCCGCGCCGTGCGCCCGGCGCTGCAGGGCGGGCTCGACTACAGTTTTGCCAACGGCTTTTATCTGGGCAACTGGAATTCCAGCGTGCGCCTGAACAAGGATGCCCGCGTAGAAATGGATTTCTATGGTGGCTACCGTACCAGCACGGGCCCGGTGAACTGGGATTTCGGCCTATTGCGCTACCAGTATCCGGGAGATGCACGCCTCAACACCACCGAAGTCTACGCGGCCGGCAGCTGGGAAGAACTGACGCTGAAGTACTCGCACACTGTGTCGCGTCGCTATTTCGGACTCGACGGCGGTCGCGGAACCGGCTATGTGAACCTTGCCTGGAGCCACCCGCTGGGTTCCGGCCTGGGCTTGCAGGCAGCACTCGGCCACACCTTCCTGCCTGCGCAGGTGCGCGCCGGCGGCCTGTCGGACTATTCGGACTACAGCCTGGGACTGGCCTGGGAATTCCAGCCGCACCTGACCCTGACTGCCGGGATTGCGGGTGCCGACCGGCGCACCAGCTGGGGCGATATCAACCGTCCGCGCGCCATTGCCGGACTCAAGGCCGTTTTCTAGTCAACATCACATTCACACTCAGGGGAAGCAACATGAAACTCATCACCGCCATCATCAAGCCCTTCAAGCTCGATGAAGTCCGCGAGGCCCTGTCCGAGATTGGCGTGCAGGGCATTACCGTCACCGAAGTGAAAGGCTTTGGCCGCCAGAAGGGCCATACCGAACTATACCGGGGCGCCGAATACGTGGTCGACTTTCTGCCCAAGGTGAAGCTTGAGGCCGCCGTGGATGACGCGCTGCTGGAGCAGGCGCTCGAGGCGATCGAGAGCAGCGCGCGCACCGGCAAGATCGGCGACGGCAAGATTTTTGTCACTAGCCTGGAACAGGTCATCCGCATTCGCACTGGCGAGAGCGGCAGTGTTGCCCTGTAACTGGCAGAAACTCGGGAGGATCCTGATCATGAGAAAGCCCATTTTTTTCCTGCTCGCCGGCCTGTCCGGCATGCTGCTTGCCCCCGCCGTCTGGGCGCAGGCAGCGCCCGCTGCGGTCGCTGAGGCCAGCGTCAACAAGGGCGATGTCGCCTGGTTGCTGACGGCCACACTGTTGGTCGTGATGATGAGCATTCCCGGTCTGGCGCTGTTCTACGGCGGCATGGCGCGCGCCAAGAACATGCTGTCGGTGCTGATGCAGGTTTTTGTCGTGTTCGCGCTGGTCAGCGTGCTCTGGCTGGTATTCGGCTACAGCCTGGCCTTCAGCGGTGGCAATGCCGTGCTGGGTGACTTCGGCAAGCTGTTCCTCGCCGGTGTGAACGCCGCCAGCCTGTCGGACACCTTCAGCGCGCAGTCCAAGCTGCCTGAACTGGCATTCGTTGCCTTTCAGGGCTCGTTTGCCGCGATCAGTTGCGGCATCATCGTCGGCGCATTTGCCGAGCGCGTCCGCTTTTCTGCGGTACTGGCGTTCATCGTGCTGTGGCTCACGTTCAGCTACCTGCCGATTGCCCACATGGTGTGGTCGGGGCAGGGCTATCTGTTCGGCAAGGGCGCGCTGGATTTTGCCGGCGGCACCGTGGTGCACATCAATGCCGGCGTGGCCGGCCTGGTGGGAGCGAGACTGGTGGGCCGGCGTATCGGCCTGGGACGCGAAGCGCTGATGCCGCACAGCCTGACCCTGACCATGGTGGGCGCTGCGCTGCTGTGGGTGGGCTGGTTCGGATTCAACGCCGGTTCCGCACTCGAAGCCAGCGGCGTGGCGGCGCTGGCATTCGTCAACACGCTGGGTGCGGCCGCTGCAGCCACCCTGTCGTGGATTACCACCGAACGCCTGCTGGGACGCAAGCCGTCCATGCTGGGTGCCGCCTCGGGCGCCATCGCCGGCCTGGTGGTCGTCACGCCGGCTGCCGGTACCGTCGGCCCGATGGGCGCCATTGTGCTGGGCATCGCCGCCGGCCCCGTGTGTTTCTGGGGCGTGACCGGACTCAAGCGCCTGCTGGGCGTGGACGATGCCTTTGATGCTTTCGGCGTGCACGGCGTGGGCGGCATTCTGGGGGCCTTGCTCACCGGGGTGTTCAGCGCTCCGGCACTGGGCGGCACGGGCGCAGCCGATTACGCCATGCTGCACCAGTTGTGGGTGCAGGCCGAGGGCGTGCTGATCACGCTGGTCTGGTCTGCAGTGGTCTCGCTACTGGCCTTTGTGCTGGTCGACAAGCTGATCGGACTGCGCGTGAGCGAGGAGGACGAACGCGTCGGTCTCGACATCAGCAGCCATGGCGAATCTGCCTACGTCCGTTGAGGGCATGTGCGGCCGGCCACGCGCCGGCCGCCGGAATAAAAAAAGCCGATACCGTTCAGGTATCGGCTTGGTGCATGGTGCACTCGATTTGGTTTGTCTCCTCATCCCTCGCCACTGCTGCGGATTGCCGAAGCAGCGAGTAACTCAACTATATCCACTGGGCTTACATGGGCCTGTCAAGGTTTTCCCTGAATTACCCTGAATACCACATGGGGATTACCCGGGATCGCCATCTCGGGCGTGTGTTGCGGCAATCCATTGCGCCGCCTTCTCGGCAATCATCAGCGTCGGGCTGTTGGTATTGCCGCTGGTGATGGTGGGCATGATGCCGGCATCCACCACGCGCAGACCGGCAATCCGGCCGCCGCGCCCGTCGCGCACGCGCAGGCGGCTGTCCACCACGGCCAGGGGATCGTCGTCGCGTCCCATTCTGGTGGTGCCTACGGGGTGGAAGATCGTGCTGGCAATATCGCCGGCCAGCCGCGCCAGCTCCTCGTCCGTCTGGTATTGCACGCCGGGCTTGAATTCTTCCGGCGCATACGGCTGCAGCGCCGGCTGCGCCACGATGCGCCGCGTCACGCGCAGGCTGTCTGCGGCCACCTTGCGGTCTTCTTCGGTAGCGAGATAATTGGGTGCGATTGCCGGCGCATCGCTGAAGCGCGGGCTCTTGATGCGCACCGTGCCGCGGCTGCCGGGGTTCAGGTTGCAGACGCTGGCGGTGAAGGCATCGAAACCGTGCAGCGGTTCGCCGAAAGCCTCCAGCGACAGCGGCTGCACGTGGTATTCGATATTCGGCCAGGCATAGTCCTCGCTGCTGCGGGTGAAAGCGCCCAGCTGGCTGGGTGCCATGCTCATCGGGCCGCTGCGCCGCAGCAGGTATTCCAGCCCGATGCCGGCCTTGCCACGCAGACTGGCCGACAGCGTATTGAGCGTGCGCACGTCGCGCACCTTGTAGACCGAGCGGATCTGCAGGTGGTCCTGCAGATTGGCGCCGACACCGGGCAGCTCGGCGACGGGTGCAATGCCGTGCTGCTGCAGCAGGTCCGCCGGCCCAACGCCCGAGAGCTGCAGCAGCTGGGCCGAGCCGATGCTGCCGGCGCTCAGGATGACCTCGCCGGCAGCCATGGCCGTTACGCGTTCGCGCCCGTTCCAGACCTCCACACCGGTGCAGCGCGGGGGCTGGTTCCCCTGGGCCGGCTCGAACAGCAGGCGTGCCACCTGGCTCCCGGTCCACAGCGTGAAATTGGGTCGGCGCAGGCAGGTCGGGCGCAGAAAGGCCTTGGCCGCGTTCCAGCGCCAGCCGGCCTTCTGGTTGACCTCGAAATAGCCGACCCCCTCATTGCTTCCCCGGTTGAAATCCGTGCTTTCGGCAATCCCGGCCTGGCGTGCCGCCTGAGCAAAGGCTTCGAGGATGGGCCAGTGCAGCCGCTGCTTGTCCACCCGCCATTCGCCGCCTGCCCCCTGCTCGCGCAGGGTGCGAAAGTAGGGCGTATCCTGCTGCAGCAGCTCGGGAAGCGTGCCCTGGGCGCCATGGTGCGCATCGGCGCCCTTGTGATAGTCCTCGTGCAGGCGGAAGTAGGGCAGGCACTGGTCCCAGCGCCACGCCGCGTCGCCCGTCAGTTCGGCCCACCGGTCGTAGTCGCGCGACTGGCCACGCATGTAGATCATGCCGTTGATGCTGCTGCAGCCGCCCAGCGTCTTGCCGCGCGGATAGCGCAGCACCCGGCCGTTCAGTCCCCCATCGGGCTCGGTCTGGTAGAGCCAGTCGGTACGCGGGTTGCCGATGCAGTACAGGTAGCCGACCGGAATGTGGATCCAATGGTAGTCGTCCTTGCCGCCGGCCTCGATCAGCAGCACGCGGCGCTTCGGGTTGGCGCTGAGCCGGTTGGCCAGCAGGCAGCCGGCGGTGCCGGCGCCGACGATGATGGTGTCAAAACTTGGACTTGACGAAGAGGATGCAGCAGGTCGGGCCATCGGCACATGCTAGCGCGCCAAGCGCTCCCGATTCCTCGGGATTCACCCTGTGGGGCAGCGCGGTCCTCACCGATCCGAATCCAGGTAGCGCTTGCGCCAGAACCACAGGCTCAGCCCCAGCGCAATCAGTGCCATGGTGCCGGTCGCTACCCAGAAGCCGATGCGCCAGTCCAGCAGCGGCATTTCCTTGAAGTTCATGCCGAACACGCCGGCGATCAGATTGAGCGGCAGGAAAATGGCCGTCAAGGTGGTGAGCACGCGCATGATGTCGTTGGTGCGGTTGCCCTGGGCGCTGAAGTGGATCTGCACCACGGTTTCGGCCGACTGCTGCAGCCGGCGTGCATGCTGCATCACGCGCTCGATATGCTCCACCACGTCGCGCGCACGAGCCACCAGCATGTCGCGCTGTTCCTGGGCCTGGGCAGGCTGGCTGTGGAAGGACTCCAGCGGCTGCTCGCGCAGGCTGTCCAGCCATTCCTGCATGGCATCGAGCTGTTCTTCGCACAGGTCTTCCAGCACGTGCAGCTGGCTGCGCGCATGCATCAGCGCGTTCCAGTCGGTATTGCGCGCATCGTTGCGCAACAGGTGCGCCTGCCAGCGTTCCAGTTCGGCCGTCAGGTCGCGGCGCAGCTCGAGGTAGCTGTCCACCATGCCGTTGATCATGCGCAGCACCAGATCGGCCGGGCTGGTGGGGCGGCGCGAGCGTGCCGTAGCGGCATCCATGCCCTGCTGGATATCTGCCAGGAAGCGCTTGACGAAGCCGCGCGCCGTCGGGCAGCCCGCCGGATGCACGCTGATCAGCAGCCGGTCGAAAATCACGAAGCCCACCGCCTGCGAGCGGATGCGGCCGAAGGTGGCCAGCCGGCTTTGTGACTGGCCCGGCGTGCCCGGTGGAGCCTCGCTGCGGTCGCCGGCCAGGTCGTCCCCGCTCTCTCCGGGCAGTGCCAGCCGCCGGAACACGATCAGATCGTAGACCGAGGTGTAGTCGTAATTCGAGGGGTGGATGTCCAGCCCCAGATCCAGGGTGTGCAGATCGAGCAGCTGCGAGCCTCCCAGCGTCTGCGCTGCCCGCTGCAGCAGCGGCAGGGCGAGGTCCAGCTCGTCGCGCTCGAGATAGATCCACACGAAGCCGTCCTCCGGCGCTGCCTGCGGCAACCGGTCGGCCACACGCAGGCTGCCGGCGGTGAACTCGATGACCTTCAGCGAGTCCGGTGCCCCCGAATCAGGAGCTTCAGCCATGCTGGCGCAGCCACTCGGCTGCCTCGAGCGCAGAATAGGTCAGGATGCCGTCGGCACCCGCGCGCTTGAAGGCCAGCAGCGATTCCATCATCACCGCATCATGGTCGATCCAGCCATTCTGCGCCGCGGCCTTGAGCATGGCGTATTCGCCGCTCACCTGGTAGGCAAAAGTCGGCATCCGGAAGGCCTCCTTCACGCGCCAGACGATGTCCAGATAGGGCAGCCCGGGCTTGACCATCACCATGTCCGCGCCTTCGGCAATGTCCAGCGCCACTTCGCGCAGCGCTTCGTCGCCATTGGCCGGGTCCATCTGGTAGTTCTTCTTGTTGCTCTTGCCCAGGCTGGCGGCAGAGCCTACCGCCTCGCGGAACGGGCCGTAGAAGGCACTTGCATACTTGGCGCTGTAGGCCATCAGGCGGGTGTTGACCAAGCCTTCCTCCTCCAAAGCGTCGCGCATGCTCAGGATGCGGCCATCCATCATGTCGCTGGGCGAGATGATGTCGGCACCCGCCTGCGCATGCAGCACCGCCATGCGCGTCAGGATCTCCACCGTGGTGTCGTTCAGGATATAGCCGCTCTCGTCGATCACGCCATCCTGGCCGTGGCTGGTGTAGGGGTCCAGTGCCACGTCGGTCATCACGCCCAGTTCGGGAAACTCCTTCTTCAGCGCCTGGATCGCGCGCGGCACCAGCCCGTCCGGATTCAGCGCCTCGCTGCCGTCCACATCCTTGCGTTCGGCATCGATCGCCGGGAACAGGTCGATGCAGGGCACGCCCAGCTCCAGGCAGCGCTCGGCTACCGGCAGCAGCAGGTCGATCGACAGGCGTTCCACACCGGGCATGCTGGCCACGGCCTGGCGCCGGTTGCTGCCCTCGTGCAGGAATACCGGGTAGATGAAGTCATCCGGCGTCACCTGGTGCTCGCGCACCATGCGGCGGGTGAAGTCATCGAAGCGCAGACGGCGCGGGCGGCCAAGCGGGTAGGGGGCGTAGGGAGTCATGGGCAATCCATCTCGGTAAGGAGCATGGCCGTGAGTGGCCGTCCCTGATTCTATGTCGCACCTGCAATCAAAGGCATGGTCGGGGATCAAGCTCGGCACAAGTCGGCATTTGGACCGCATAATGAATCGCTCACAACCTTTCCGTTATGGAGTTCCGACTCATGCACATCCCGCACGCATTCCGTTTCGGCCTGGCTGCCGCCGCGGCCCTGGCATTGGCACCGGCCCAGGCGCAGCCCGGCTTCCAGGCGGCCGATCCCAACACCTTCGTCAACGCGGCGCAGGCGGCACTCAACGACGTGTCCCAGGGCAAGGCTGCCGACATCTGGAAGGAAGCCAGCGCCCAGATGAAGAAGCTCGACAAGCAGTCCACCTTCGTCAAGAACAGCGCCGAGCGCTACAAGGAGCTCGGCCCGGCGCAGCAGCGGGTCTGGGTCGCCGTCAACCGCCTGATCCTGCCCGAGCCGGCCAAGGATGCCAAGGGCCCGCAGGCCCCTGCCGGCCAGTATGTCAACGTCACCTTCCTGAGCCAGTTCGCCAACAACCGCAGTGGGTTCGAGCGCGTCACCTACTTCCTCGATACCGACAACCAGTGGCGGGTGATGGGCTTTGCCCTGCGCTGAGGCATATCCTGCAAGTAAATGCAACAGCTTGCAACTTGCTTGAACAGAAGAAAAAAGGGGGCGTAACCCGCCGCAAACTTGATACATTGGACTCCGGGCCCTGTGCCCCCCGCCTTCCTCCCTGGGCGGGATTTTGCTGGCCACCCCGCCAGCAAGATGCATTTGAACCCCGGCCGCGTGCCGGGGTTTTTTTTGAACTCCCCGGGCCCTGCCGGCAGAGCCCCGGCTATCATCAGCGGCGCGGATGCATTCTTCGCCGCCCGCAGGCCCGTGACCCGGCATGGCACCTTCCACCCAGCCTTCCACCCACAAGCCCATCTCCCATCCCCCGGCCAGCAGCACGGCCTGGCCGCTGGCGGCTGCCTGGCTGGCGCTGATCATCTACGCCTCGCTGTTCCCGTTCCGGGGCTGGCACGACCGTGGCGTCGGCTGCTGGGAATTCGTCGCCGCGCCGCTGCCGCACTACTGGACCTGGTTCGACATCATCGGCAACGTGCTGGCCTACCTGCCGCTCGGCTTCCTGCTCACGCTCGGCCTGCTGCGCGATGGGCAGGACACGCTGCGCCGCTGGAGCGTGCCGCTGGTGCTGCTCGCGGCCACGCTGCTCTCGCTGACCATGGAGAGCCTGCAATGCTGGCTGCCCAACCGCATCCAGTCCAACCTCGATACCCTGCTCAACGCCGGTGGTGCGCTGCTGGGCGCACTGGCCGCCCGCGGCATCGACCGCCTCGGCGCCGTCGGCCGCTGGAGCGTGCTGCGTGCCCGCTGGTTCACCCCCGATGCCCGCGGTGCCATGGTGCTGCTGGTGCTCTGGCCCTGTGCCTTGCTTTATCCGTTGGAAGTCCCGTTCGGCCTGGGCCAGGTGCTCGAGCGTGCTGAACTGTGGCTCGCCAGCTGGCTGGCCGGCACGCCGTTCCTCGAATGGCTGCCTTTGCGTGCCATCGAATTCCAGCCCATGCTGCCCGGCATCGAGCTGATGGTGATGACGCTGGGCCTGTGGATTCCCAGCCTGCTGGCCTACGCCATCATCCCTTCGCGCCGCCTGCGCGTGGTGGCGCTGCTCGGTTGCCTGCTGGCAGGGCTGGGCGCGACCGCCCTGGCGCAACAGCTCGCATTCGGCCCCGAACTGGCGGCAGAATGGCCGCCGGGCCTGCTCGAGCGCGCCGTTCCCGTTGCCGTGGTGCTGGGTCTGGCCTCGCTCTGGCTGCCGCGTCGCGTGCTCTGGCTGCTGGCCTTGCTGGCACTGATTGCCCAGCTGCAGGTCGTCAACGATGCCGCGGTCTCCGTCTACTACCGCTGGGCCGTCGAGAACTGGATGCAGCGCAGCTTCATCCGCCTCTACGGCCTCACGCAGTGGCTCGGCTGGCTCTGGCCCTATGCGGCGCTGGCCTACGTCATGGTGCGGCTGGTGCGCCGCCCCGCTGCAATCCCCGCATCCCCGCCAGCGCATGGCGCTTGAACCTACAATGTCCGCATGAACGATTCCCCTGCCCAGACTGCCGACGCGCCGGATCCGGCAGCGCCCGCGTCCTACTTTCAGCGCCACGTCTTCTTCTGCCTCAACAAGCGCGAGAACGGCGAGGCCTGCTGTGCCGACCACAATGCCGACGCCATGTTCACCTACTGCAAGGAGCAGGCGAAGCAGCAGGGCCTGAGCGGCCCCGGCAAGGTCCGCATCAACAAGGCAGGCTGTCTGGACCGCTGCTCGGCCGGCCCGGTTGCCGTGGTCTACCCCGAAGCCGTCTGGTACACCTATGTCGACCAGGCCGACATCGACGAAATCATCGAGTCGCACCTGAAGAACGGCAAGGTCGTGGAGCGCCTGCTGGTGCCGCCCGAAGCCGGTCGCTGAAAGGGCTCCAGCGCATGAATGCCCAGACCGAAGCCCTGCAGTTGCAGGGCGCCGCCGGCGCCATCGAGGCGCTGCGCGACCAGCCCGAAGGCACGCCGCGCGGCGTCGCCGTCATCTCGCATCCGCACCCCCTGTTCGGCGGCAGCATGACCAACAAGGTGGTGCAGACCCTGGCCCGCGCCTTCGTGCAGGATGGCTGGATCGCGGTGCGCTACAACTTCCGCGGCGTCGGCGCCAGCGCCGGCACGCACGACGAAGGCCGTGGCGAAGCGGACGACCTGATGCAGGTCATCGATCAGGTGGCGCCCCAGGGTGCGCTGGCGCTGGCCGGCTTCTCCTTCGGCGCCTTCGTCACCAGCCATGGCGCCGCCCGCCTGCAGCAGCAGGGCCGCCACCTCGACCAGCTGGTGCTGGTCGGCACTGCCGCCAGCCGCTTCACGGTGGCGCCGGTCGCCGCCGAACTGCAGCCGCGCACCCTGGTGGTGCACGGCGAAACCGATGACGTGGTCCCGCTCGCCTCGGTGCTCGACTGGGCCCGCCCGCAGTCACTTCCTGTCACAGTTGTGCCCGGAGTCGGTCATTTCTTTCATGGACAATTGCCGCTGCTGAAGAACATCGTGCTACATCATTTGCACGCCGCGCCCTGAGGGGCGCGCCATGCCAGCCTTCTCCTGCGGGCGCTCCTGCCCGTACCGTTCCCCGTTTGCCTGATCCCTGCTGTTCCCCGCCATGCCCACGCTGCCCCGTTTCCACCGTACCTCGCTCCTGCTGGCGACCTGCCTGATGCTGTCTTCCGCGCCCGTGCTGGCGCAAAAGGCGCCTGCCACCCGGGCCGTCCAGACCCAGCCGGCGGCTTCCGCCCCGGCAGCCCCGGTGGCAGCCGTGCAGCCCGGCTTCCCGGCCCCGCCCGACATCGCCGCGCGCGGCTACCTGCTGGTCGATATCACTGCCGGCAACCAGGTGCTCGCCGCCAAGGACATGGACGCTCCCATGGAGCCCGCCTCGCTGACCAAGCTGATGACGGCCTACATCGTGTTCGATGCGCTCAAGAGCCACAAGATCACGCTCGACCAGACCTTCGGCGTCAGCACCAAGGCCTGGAAGATGCCCGGCTCGCGCATGTTCATCGACCCCAAGATGCAGGTACGTGTCGAGGACCTGGTCAAGGGCATGATCGTGCAGTCCGGCAATGATGCGACCATGGCGCTGGCCGAGGGCCTGGCCGGCAGCGAGGAAGCCTTCGTGCAGAAGATGAACGACACGGCCAAGGCGCTCGGCATGACGCACACCGGCTACCGCAACCCCGAAGGGCTGACGGCCGACGGCCACATCACCACGGCGCGCGACATGGCCATCCTGTCCACGCGCCTGATGAGCGACTTCCCCGAATACGTGGGCTACTACGCCACCAAGGAATACGCCTATCCCGGCACCCCGGCCTCCAACGGCACCAACCGCAACACCCTGCTGTTCCGCGATCCCACCGTCGACGGCCTCAAGACCGGCCACACCGATGCCGCCGGCTACAACCTGATTGCCACCGCCAAACGTCCGTTCCCCAACCTGCCCGAAGGCCGCCGCCTGCTGGCCATCGTGTTCGGCACGGCCAGCGAGAATGCCCGCGCCAACGAAACGCAGAAGCTGCTGAACTGGGGCTACACCGCCTTCGAGGGCATCCAGCTGTTCGGCGCCGACCAGGCCGCCGTCAAGGCCCGCATCTGGAAGGGCGACCAGCGCGAGGTCGGCCTGGGCCGCCACCAGGCCATCACCGTCGCGGTGCCGGCCGGCAAGGCGCAGCAGCTCACCACCCAGGTCGAGCGTCCCGATCCGCTCGTCGCCCCGGTCGCCAAGGACCAGGCAGTCGGCACGCTCAAGGTCATGCTGGAAGGCCAGCCGATCAACACCGTGCAGCTGCTGGCGCTCGAGGCGGTGCCGCAGGCCGGCTTTTTCGGCCGCCTCTGGGACAGCCTGCGCATGTGGTTCGGCAGCCTGTTCTGATCCCCGCAACTGCCCCGAAGGCCTGTCAGCGTCGTGCTGCCAGGCCTTTTTTCATGCCCGGCTGTGGCCTGCGTGCCGCAGATTGCCTGCGCAAACCGGCACGGAGGCCGCATCCCCTCTTGCCAAACCCCCGGCATTGCAGATAAACTGGCAGGCTCTCCGCATTGCGGCGGCACCATGCTGCGCGCGTGCCGGGAGAAATCACGTATCGTCAACCCGTAATTCATTCACGTTTAGGGAATTACACAGAGTCAGAAGGAGGCCTGAGTGCCAACCATCAACCAGCTCGTGCGTCAGGGACGCACGGTCGAAGTCATCAAGTCCAAGAGCCCTGCGATGGAAAACTGCCCGCAGCGCCGTGGTGTGTGCACCCGTGTGTACACCACCACTCCCAAGAAGCCGAACTCGGCCATGCGCAAGGTTGCCAAGGTGCGCCTGACCAACGGCTTCGAAGTCATCTCCTACATCGGTGGTGAAGGCCACAACCTGCAGGAACACTCCGTGGTGCTGGTGCGCGGCGGCCGTGTGAAAGACTTGCCGGGTGTGCGTTACCACATCGTGCGCGGTTCGCTGGACCTGCAGGGTGTGAAAGACCGCAAGCAGGCGCGTTCCAAGTACGGCGCCAAGCGTCCCAAGAAGGCCTGATTGCCTTCTGCGGCTATGGAGCACAGCCGTTAAACAGTTCCAACGGTGTCTGGCCGGCCTGGCAGGCTGGTGCAGACGAAGTGACCCGCAAAGTGCAGCAACTCTTTTTTGTGCCGGGTCGAGTAAGTGGGTGTCCTGATGGCACTCGCGGTACCTGAAATGGTGCCAACTGAAGCAATGAGGTTTACAAAATGCCACGTCGTCGTGAAGTCCCTAAACGTGAAATCCTGCCGGATCCCAAGTTCGGCAATGTCGAGCTGTCCAAATTTATGAACGTGATCATGGAAGGCGGCAAGAAGGCGGTCGCAGAGCGCATCATCTATGGCGCCCTGGACATCATGGAACAGAAATCCGGCAAGGAGCCGCTGGAGCTGTTCATCACCGCCATCAACAACGTCAAGCCGATGGTGGAAGTGAAATCCCGCCGCGTCGGTGGCGCCAACTACCAGGTGCCCGTGGAAGTGCGCCCGGTCCGTCGCCTGGCCCTGTCCATGCGCTGGATCAAGGACGCTGCCCGCAAGCGTGGCGAAAAATCCATGGCACAGCGTCTGGCCAACGAGATGCTGGAAGCCAACGAAGGCCGTGGCGGCGCCATGAAGAAGCGTGACGAAGTGCACCGCATGGCCGAAGCCAACAAGGCGTTCTCGCACTTCCGCTTCTGATCAGGCTGGCTCCGCAGATGCGTCGGTACAGGGCTTCGGCAGGCGTTTCCTGCTGCAAGCCCTGTCGCGTATCCGGCAGTGCCTGTCATGCCGCTGCAAAGCGGCAACCCTAAAATTCTCCTCTTTTCGAATTCATCCAAAGGTTCATCATGGCTCGCAAGACCCCCATCGAGCGCTACCGCAACATCGGTATTTCTGCGCACATTGACGCTGGCAAAACCACTACGTCCGAGCGTATCCTGTTCTACACCGGCGTGACCCACAAGCTGGGCGAAGTGCACGACGGCGCGGCCACCACCGACTGGATGGAGCAGGAACAGGAGCGCGGCATCACGATCACCTCGTCTGCCGTGACCTGCTTCTGGAAGGGCATGGACCTGTCCCGCCCCGAGCACCGCATCAACATCATCGACACCCCCGGCCACGTGGACTTCACCATCGAGGTGGAGCGTTCCATGCGCGTGCTGGATGGCGCCTGCATGGTCTACTGTGCCGTGGGTGGCGTGCAGCCCCAGTCCGAAACCGTCTGGCGCCAGGCCAACAAGCACAAGGTGCCGCGTCTGGCCTTCGTGAACAAGATGGACCGTACCGGCGCCAACTTCTTCAAGGTCGTCGACCAGATGAAGCTGCGCCTGAAGGCCAACCCCGTGCCGATCGTCGTGCCGATCGGTGCCGAAGACAACTTCCAGGGCGTGGTCGACCTGATCAAGATGAAGGCCATCATTTGGGACGACGCTTCCCAGGGCATGAAGTTCGAATACAAGGACATCCCGGCTGACCTGGTCGACACCGCCAACGAGTGGCGCGAGAAGATGGTCGAGTCCGCTGCCGAAGCCAGCGAAGAGCTGATGAACAAGTACCTGGAAGAGGGTGACCTGAGCGAAGAGGACATCATCACCGGTCTGCGTCAGCGTACCATCGCCACCGAAATCCAGCCCATGCTGTGCGGTACCGCGTTCAAGAACAAGGGTGTGCAGCGCATGCTGGACGCCGTGCTCGACTTCCTGCCCTCTCCGAAGGACATCCCGCCGGTCGCAGGTACCGACGAGGACGAGAACCCGATCACGCGTGAAGCCGACGACAACGAGAAGTTCTCCGCGCTGGCATTCAAGCTGATGACCGACCCCTTCGTCGGCCAGCTGACCTTCGTGCGCGTCTATTCCGGCGTGCTGAACAAGGGCGACACCGTCCTGAACTCCGTCAAGGGCAAGAAGGAACGTATCGGCCGTATCGTGCAGATGCACGCCAACGAGCGCCAGGAGATCGAAGAGATCCGCGCCGGCGACATCGCTGCGTGCGTGGGCCTGAAGGACGTCACCACCGGTGAAACCCTGTGCGACCCAGCCAACCCCGTGGTGCTCGAGCGCATGGTGTTCCCCGAGCCCGTGATCGCCCAGGCCGTCGAGCCCAAGACCAAGAGCGACCAGGAAAAGATGGGTATTGCCCTGTCCCGCCTGGCTGCAGAAGACCCGTCCTTCCGCGTGCGTACCGACGAGGAATCCGGCCAGACCATCATTGCCGGCATGGGCGAACTGCACCTCGAGATCATCGTGGACCGCATGAAGCGCGAATTCAATGTGGAAGCCAACGTGGGCAAGCCCCAGGTGGCCTACCGCGAAACCATCCGCAAGTCCGTGTCCGACGTCGAAGGCAAGTTCGTGCGCCAGTCCGGCGGCAAGGGCCAGTACGGTCACGTCGTGTTCCGCATCGAGCCGAACGAGCAGGGCAAGGGCTTCGAGTTCCTGGACGAGATCAAGGGCGGTGTGGTTCCGCGCGAATACATCCCCGCGGTGCAGAAGGGTGTGGAAGAAGCCCTGAACGCCGGCGTGCTGGCTGGCTACCCGGTGGTCGACGTGAAAGTCGCCCTGACCTTCGGTTCCTACCACGACGTTGACTCCTCCGAGCAGGCGTTCAAGATGGCCGCCATCTTCGGCTTCAAGGAAGGCTGCAAGAAGGCCAACCCGGTCATCCTCGAGCCGATGATGGCCGTGGAAGTCGAGACGCCCGAAGAATACGCCGGTACCGTGATGGGCGACCTGTCCTCCAAGCGTGGTATGGTGCAGGGCATGGACGACATGGTCGGCGGCGGCAAGGCCATCAAGGCCGAGGTGCCGCTGTCCGAAATGTTCGGCTACGCCACCTCGCTGCGTTCCATGACGCAGGGTCGTGCCAACTACACGATGGAATTCAAGCAGTACGCGGAAGCTCCGCGCAACGTGTCCGAAGCCATCATCGCTGCACGCGCCAAGTAATCGGCTGCGCCTTGCGCCATCGCCCCGGCGGTGGCTGCAGGGCCTGCTTTTTTCGATGGTCTGCGATGCTGCACCCCCGGCTGCCCGTGGCTGGGGATCCAGTGACAGCATGCAGACCTTAAACCCGTCACGGGCAAAGCTCTTTTTGTAAAGGAAGCCAATCATGGCCAAGGAAAAGTTTGAACGGACCAAGCCGCACGTGAACGTCGGCACGATCGGTCACGTGGACCACGGCAAGACCACTCTGACTGCGGCAATCGCCACGGTGCTGTCCAAGAAGTTCGGCGGCGAAGCCAAGGACTACAGCCAGATCGACAACGCGCCTGAAGAGAAGGCCCGCGGCATTACCATCAACACCTCGCACGTCGAGTACGAGACGGCCAACCGCCACTACGCGCACGTTGACTGCCCCGGCCACGCCGATTACGTGAAGAACATGATTACCGGTGCTGCCCAGATGGACGGCGCCATCCTGGTGTGCTCCGCCGCTGACGGCCCGATGCCACAGACGCGTGAACACATCCTGCTGAGCCGCCAGGTGGGCGTGCCCTACATCATCGTGTTCCTGAACAAGTGCGACATGGTCGATGACGCCGAGCTGCTGGAACTGGTCGAGATGGAAGTGCGCGAACTGCTGAGCAAGTACGACTTCCCCGGCGACGACACCCCGATCATCAAGGGTTCCGCCAAGCTGGCGCTGGAAGGCGACACGGGCGAGCTGGGCGAAGGCGCCATCATGCAGCTGGCCGAGGCGCTGGACTCCTACATCCCTGCTCCCGAGCGTGCTGTTGACGGCGCGTTCCTGATGCCGGTGGAAGACGTGTTCTCCATCTCCGGCCGCGGTACCGTGGTGACCGGTCGCGTCGAGCGCGGCATCATCAAGGTCGGCGAGGAAATCGAGATCGTCGGTATCAAGGAAACCCAGAAGACGACCTGCACGGGCGTGGAAATGTTCCGCAAGCTGCTGGACCAGGGCCAGGCTGGCGACAACGTCGGTATCCTGCTGCGCGGCACCAAGCGTGAAGACGTCGAGCGCGGCCAGGTGCTGTGCAAGCCGGGCTCCATCAAGCCGCACACGCACTTCACCGCCGAGGTGTACGTGCTCTCCAAGGACGAAGGTGGCCGTCACACGCCGTTCTTCAACAACTACCGTCCCCAGTTCTACTTCCGTACCACGGACGTGACCGGCGCGATCGAGCTGCCGGCCGACAAGGAAATGGTGATGCCGGGTGACAACGTGTCGATCACCGTGAAGCTGATCGCCCCGATCGCCATGGAAGAAGGTCTGCGCTTCGCCATCCGCGAAGGCGGCCGTACCGTCGGCGCCGGCGTTGTTGCCAAGATCATTGCCTAATCCGAAGGAAACAAGAACATGTCCAAGCAAAAAATCCGCATCCGTCTGAAAGCCTTCGATTACAAGCTGATCGACCAGTCCGCAGCCGAAATCGTTGACACTGCCAAGCGCACCGGCGCCATCGTCAAGGGTCCCGTGCCCCTGCCGACGCGCATGAAGCGTTTCGACATCCTGCGTTCCCCGCACGTCAACAAGAGCAGCCGCGACCAGTTCGAAATCCGCACGCACCAGCGTCTGATGGACATCGTCGACCCGACCGACAAGACGGTCGACGCCCTGATGAAGCTGGACCTGCCGGCTGGCGTGGACGTCGAGATCAAGCTGCAGTAATCACCCGGGGCGCAAGCCCCCTGCGTGATGCAGTTCAGGGCCGGGTAGCGATACCCGGCCTTTTTCATTCCGGGATGTGGCTTTTTCCTGCATTTCGCCATGCAGGCTATTGCAAAACATCGGCCGTCGTCCTAGAATGCAAGGCTTCGTGCACTTTTGCGCGCGTTTTTTGCGTGCATTCCAACAGGGCATGGAGTTTTATTAACAGTCTTTCACACCCAACACGTGGCTGGCCAATTGCAGTCGGTCGCGGTGAAAGTTACGGAGAAAACAATGAGTCTGAGCAAACACTTGGGTTTGCTGGGCCGCAAGGTGGGCATGATGCGTGTCTTCACCGATGAGGGGGATGCAATCCCCGTCACGGTGGTGGACGTGTCCGACAACCGCGTGACCCAGGTCAAGACCGACGCCAACGACGGCTATGTGGCCCTGCAGGTCACTTTCGGCAAGCGCCGCGCCTCCCGCGTGACCAAGCCGCAGGCCGGCCATCTGGCCAAGGCCGGCGTCGAAGCCGGTGAAATCACCCAGGAATTCCGCGTGACCGACGAGGTCGCCGGCAAGTACGCCGCCGGCGCCACGCTGCCTGTCGCCGAGCTGTTCTCCGTTGGCCAGAAGGTCGACGTGCAGGGCACCTCCATCGGCAAGGGCTACGCCGGTACCATCAAGCGCCACAACTTCGGTTCCCAGCGCGCTTCCCACGGTAACAGCCGTTCCCACAACGTTCCGGGTTCCATCTCCATGGCCCAGGATCCGGGTCGCGTGTTCCCTGGCAAGAAAATGACCGGCCACATGGGCGACGAGACCGTGACCACGCAGAACCTGTCCGTGGTGCGCATCGATGAAGCCCGCCAGCTGCTGATGATCAAGGGTGCCATCCCCGGCGCCAAGGGCGGCTTCGTGTCCGTCCGTCCGGCAGTCAAGGCCAAAGCAGTTGAAGGAGCCAAGTGATGCAAATCGAACTCCTGAATGACCAGGGCCAGTCCGCATCCAAGGTGGATGCACAGGACACCGTGTTCGGCCGTGCCTACAACGAAGACCTGGTGCACCAGATCGTCGTTGCCTACCAGGCCAACGCCCGTCAGGGTACGCGTCAGCAGAAAGACCGTGCCGAAGTCAAGCACAGCACGAAGAAGCCGTTCCGCCAGAAGGGCACCGGCAACGCACGTGCCGGTATGACGTCTTCCCCGATCTGGCGTGGAGGCGGTCGCGCTTTCCCGAACAGCCCGGAAGAAAACTTCAGCCAGAAGGTCAACAAGAAGATGTACCGCGCCGGCATGGCCGTGATCCTGTCGCAGCTGGTGCGCGACGGTCGCCTGTCCGTGGTCGACTCCATGAAAGTGGACAGCCCCAAGACCAAGGGTCTGGCTGCCAAGTTCAAGGCCATGAATCTGGATTCCGTACTGGTGATCACCGACGAAGTCGATGAGAACCTGTACCTGGCTAGCCGCAACCTGGGCAATGTGCTGGTTGTGGAGCCGCGTTACGTCGATCCGCTGTCCCTGGTGTACTACAAGAAAGTGCTGGTCACCAAGCCCGCCCTCGACAAACTGCAGGAGATGTTCGCATGAGCGCCAACAAGTTTGACGAAGGCCGTCTGATGGCCGTCCTCGTGGCTCCCGTCGTGTCCGAAAAGGCCACCCTGGTTGCCGAGAAGTCCAACGCTGTCACCTTCAAGGTGCTGCAGGACGCTACCAAGCCCGAAATCAAGGCCGCTGTTGAACTGCTGTTCAAGGTCGAGGTGACTGGCGTTTCCGTGGTCAACACCAAGGGCAAGGTCAAGCGCTTTGGCCGTTCCATCGGCCGTCGCAACAACGTGCGCAAGGCCTATGTGACGCTGAAGGAAGGCTCTGAACTGAACCTGTCCGGGGAGGCTGCTTAATCATGGCTGTTATCCAGATCAAACCGACTTCCGCTGGCCGTCGCCATGCCGTGAAGGTCACCCGTGACCACCTGCACAAGGGTTCCGGTTACGCCCCCCTGCTGGAACCCCAGTTCCAGAAGGCCGGCCGCAACCACAATGGTCACATCACCGTGCGCCACAAGGGCGGCGGTCACCGTCACCACTACCGCGTGGTCGATTTCGTGCGCAACGACAAGGACGGCATCCCGGCCAAGGTCGAGCGTATCGAATACGATCCGAACCGTACCGCGCACATCGCGCTGGTGGTCTACGCCGATGGCGAGCGCCGCTACCACATTGCTCCGCGCAACCTGGAAGTGGGCGCCAGCATAGTGAGCGGCTCCGAAGCGCCGATCCGCGTGGGCAACACCCTGCCGATCCGCAACATTCCGGTCGGTTCCACGATCCACTGCATCGAGCTCAAGCCGGGCAAGGGCGCGCAAATCGCACGTTCCGCCGGTACTTACGCCACGCTGCTGGCCCGTGAAGGCGTCTACGCCCAGGTCCGCATGCGCTCCGGCGAAGTGCGCAAGATCCACATCGAGTGCCGCGCCACCATTGGTGAAGTGGCCAACGGTGAACACAGCCTGCGTCAGCTGGGCAAGGCCGGTGCCAAGCGCTGGATGGGTATCCGCCCGACCGTGCGTGGCGTGGCCATGAACCCGATCGACCACCCGCACGGTGGTGGTGAGGGCCGTACCGGCACCGGCAAGGCGCCTGTCGACCCGTGGGGCAACCTGACCAAGGGTTATCGTACGCGTAACAACCGCCGCACGCAGTCCATGATTGTGTCGCGTCGCAAGAAATAAGGGGTAGACAATGGCTCGTTCTCTCAAAAAGGGTCCATTCGTAGACCATCACCTGATGGCCAAGGTTGAAAAGGCCGTCGAAACCAACGACAAGAAGCCCGTCAAGACCTGGTCGCGTCGCTCCATGATCCTGCCCGAGTTCATCGGCCTGACGATCGCCGTGCACAACGGCAAGCAGCACGTGCCTGTCTACGTGACCGACCAGATGGTCGGCCACAAGCTGGGTGAATTTGCCCTGACGCGTACCTACAAGGGTCACGCGGCAGACAAAAAAGCGAAGAAATAAGGAAAGACCATGGAAACACGTGCAATTGTTCGTGGCGTCCGTCTGTCGGTCGACAAGGGCCGTCTGGTCGCCGACATGATTCGTGGCAAGAAGGTGGATCAGGCCCTGAGCATCCTGACGTTCACGCAGAAGAAAGCTGCCGTGATCATCAAGAAGGCCTTGGAATCCGCCATCGCCAACGCCGAGCACAACGACGGTGCCGACATCGACGAACTGAAGGTGAAAACCATCTACGTCGAGCAGGGCCCGACGCTCAAGCGCTTCACCGCCCGCGCCAAAGGCCGCGGTAACCGCATCAGCAAGCCCACGTGCCACGTGTACGTGACGGTCGGCAACTGAAAGGTGTAAGCAATGGGACAGAAAATCCATCCTACCGGTTTCCGCCTGGCGGTGAGCCGTAACTGGAACAGCCGCTGGTACGCCAACAACCGCGATTTCGCCGGCATGCTGGCCGAAGACATCAAGGTGCGCGAGTACCTGGCCAAGAAACTGAAGAACGCTTCCGTTTCCCGCATCCTGATCGAGCGCCCCGCCAAGAGCGCCCGCATCACCATCTACTCGGCGCGTCCGGGCGTGGTGATCGGCAAGAAAGGCGAGGACATCGAGAACCTGAAGCGTGAACTGAACGCCATGCTGGGCGTGCCGGTCGCCGTGAACATCGAGGAAGTGCGCAAGCCCGAAATCGATGCCAAGCTGATCGCCGACAGCATCACGCAGCAGCTCGAGAAGCGCATCATGTTCCGCCGCGCCATGAAGCGCGCCATGCAGAACGCCATGCGCATGGGTGCCCAGGGCATCAAGATCATGTCTTCCGGCCGTCTGAACGGCATCGAAATCGCCCGTACCGAGTGGTACCGCGAAGGCCGTGTGCCGCTGCACACCCTGCGCGCCGACATCGACTACGGTGTGAGCGAAGCCGAAACCACCTACGGCATCATCGGTGTCAAGGTGTGGGTCTACAAGGGCGACAACCTGGGCCGCAATGACGTGCCCGTGGCTGCCGAACCGCGTGAAGACGAGCGCCGCCCGCGTGGCCGCCGCGATGGCCGCGACGACCGCCGCAGCGACCGTCCGCGTACCCGCCGCATCGCCGGTGCAGGCAACACTGCTCCTACCGATGGCAGCGACAAGCCGGCTGAAGCCTCTGGCGCAGCCACCCCCGCCGTTAAGCGCGTTGCGAACGCGCCCGCTGCAGCAGCGGACGGCACCGCAGCCGAATAATCCGTTCGGCTGATCCAGGAGAAAACACATGCTGCAACCTGCACGCAGAAAATACCGCAAAGAGCAGAAAGGCCGCAACACCGGCATCGCTACCCGTGGCAACACGGTGGCGTTCGGTGACTTCGGCCTGAAGTCGACCGACCGTGGTCGCCTGACTGCCCGTCAAATCGAAGCTGCACGTCGTGCCATTTCCCGTCACGTCAAGCGTGGCGGCCGTATCTGGATTCGCGTGTTCCCCGACAAGCCGATCTCCCAGAAGCCTGCTGAAGTGCGTATGGGTAACGGCAAGGGCAACCCCGAGTACTACGTGGCAGAAATCCAGCCCGGCAAGGTCATCTACGAGATCGTGGGTGTGCCCGAAGAACTGGCCCGTGAAGCGTTCAAGCTGGCTGCTGCCAAGCTGCCGCTGCGCACCGTGTTCGTGTCCCGCCAACTGGGCGCCTAATCAGGAGAAGAGAAAATGAAAGCTGCTGATCTGCGCAACAAGGACGTGGCCGGCATCGAAGCCGAAATCAAGGACCTGCAAAAGGCCCATTTCGGTCTGCGCATGCAAAAGGGCACCCAGCAACTGAACAACACGGCTGCACTGCGCCAGACGCGTCGTGACATTGCCCGTGCCAAGACCATTCTTGCTGAAAAGCAAGCCGCCAAGTAATCAAGGAGTGACCAAAATGACGGAAGCAAAAACCTCCCTCAAGCGCACCTTGATCGGCAAGGTGGTGAGCGACAAGCGTGCCAAGACAGTGACCGTGATGATCGAGCGTCGCGTGATGCACCCGATCTACGGCAAGATCGTGATCAAGACCAGCAAGTACCACGCCCATGACGAAAATGGCGAGTACAAGCTGGGCGACATCATCGAGATTACCGAAGGCCGCCCGATCTCCCGTACCAAGAGCTGGGTTGCCACCCGCCTGGTGCAGAAGGCTGCCGTGGTGTAATTCACAGCCCGCCGATGGCAGGGATGCGCGCATCCCTGCCGTGCGAAAGAACGCCTCACGCAAGTGGGGCGTTTTTTTTTCATCCCTGCAAAGCCGGCATAATGGAAACAGACAGGGGCCCGGCCCCTCATGGCCTTGCGGCCCCGTTCTTGCCAAGGAATTGCCCATGATCACCGCGCTGGTCCAGTTCAGTCTGCCCGAAGCCATCACGCGTGCCCAGGCGCGCGAGATTTTCCGCAATACCGCCCCGCGCTATCTCGACATGCCGGGTCTGGTGCGCAAGTACTACATCCTGTCCGAAGACGGCCGCACCGCGGGCGGCATGTACCTGTGGCGCACGCGTGCCGATGCCGAGCGCGTCTACGATGCTGCGTGGAAGCAGTTCGTGCAGGAGAAATACGGTGCGCCGCCCCAGCTCACCCTGTTCGACAGCCCGGTGCAGGTCGACAACTTGACGCACGAGATCCTGATCGACGAAAGCTGAGCGCAGGACGGACGCTCAGAGCTCCGCCATCAGGTAGTGCGAGCCCGCCACCGGATTGTGGTAGTAGGGCGGGATCTCCACGAACCCCAGTTCCTCGTACAGCGCGCGCGCCGACTCCATGTCGTCCAGCGTGTCCAGCAGCACATGCTGGTAGCCGGCCATGCGTGCCGCATCGAGGATGCCCTCGGTCAGCAGCCGGCCCAGGCCGAAGCCGCGAAACATAGGACGCACGTACAGGCGCTTCATCTCGGCCGCATCGGCATAGTCGGTTTCGGGCAGGGGGCGCAGGGCGCAGCCTCCGGCCACGGCGCCGTCCACCAGTGCCAGCAGCAGGGTGCCCTGCGGCTGTGCATAGGCACCCGGCAATGCGGCCAGCTCCTCGGCAAATCCCTGGAAATCCAGATCGATATCCAGGCTGTCGGCATATTCCTGCATCAGGCGGCGCGCCTCTTGCAGCAGTTCCGGCGTGTCGACCGGCTGCAGGCGGATTTCGGGGGGAGGGTGGTGCTCGCTCATGGTCTTACATGTAGCTCGCGCTGACCTCGCCCGCCAGCGAGCTGACCCAGACCATGAAGCCGGCACAGGCGGCAAACAGCAGCAGGGCGAGCAGACGCGTGCCGGCGGAATCGCGGCTGGCTGGGGTGCCCGGTGGCAGCTGCTTGTCGCCCAGCAGCATGGGGCCGACCAGGTTGCGCTTGCGTGCCACCCGATAGAAGACGATGGCACCCACATGCAGCAGCACCAGCGAGATGATCAGCGGCTTGGCGAGCTTGTGCAGGCCGGTGAGCGTGCTCACGGTGTCATTGGATACCAGGTGCGCCAGCGGGCCCGAGAAGGCGATGTCGTCGTAGGCGAACAGGCCGATCACGCCTTGCACGCCCAGTACCAGCAGCATGGCCCAGACGGAAAGCGCACCCGCCGGGCTGTGCCCCACTTCGTCGAGTGCCTGTCCATCGCCGCGCAGGTAGCGCAGCATGCGCGAGGGGCTGTAGAGAAAGTTGGCGAAGCGCGACCAGTGGCCACCGATCACGCCCCAGACCAGGCGGAACAGCAGCAGGGCGAGCACGCCCATGCCGGCGCGCAGGTGCCATTCCATCCACAGGCCTCCCACGGTGCCGCTCACCACCAGCACCACCACCAGCAGGGCCAGGGCCCAGTGGAACAGACGGGTGGGAAGATCCCAGACGCGGACAGGAACGGTGGAAACCGGCTCGACAGACATGTAGCAGTGCGGGGCAATCAGGTAATGGATGGACGCACGGCAGCCTTGCAGACGGCCATGCCAAAATAACTGTAGCACGGTGCGCGGCACTCGTGCCAATGCAGGGAAACCTCCATGCCTTCGCAAGTGGGCGCAACGGTGCCCGCTTCAACCCCCTACCAAGACGACGAGGAAACTGTCCCATGAAGAAACTCGCCTGCCTGACGCTGGCTGCCGGCCTGTTCGCAGCCCTGCCGGCCGCTGCCCAGTCCTTTGCCAAGGCCGAAGACGCCATCAAGTACCGCCAGGGTGCGTTCAACGTGATCGGTGCGCATTTCGGCCCGATCGGTGCCATGGCCACCGGAAAGGCCCCCTACAACGCCAAGTCCGCAGCGGCCAACGCCGAAGTGGTGGCCTACATGGCGCGCCTGCCGTTCGCCGGCTTCACGCAGGGCAGCGACAAGGGCCAGACCCGTGCCAAGGCCGAAATCTGGAAAGACAGCGCCAAGTTCAAGGCCGGTGCCGAGAAGTTCCAGGCCGAGGCAGCCAAGCTGAACACGGCGGCCAAGAGCGGCGACCTGAACCAGCTCAAGGCGGCTTTTGCCGATGCCGCCCAGACCTGCAAGTCCTGCCACGACAACTTCCGCAACAAGTAAGTCCTGCAGACGGCCACAAACGAAACAGCCCGCGAAAGCGGGCTGTTCTGCGTGGGCTGCTACTGGCGGATGATGCGGATCAGCTCTCCGCCAGCAGCTTCTCGATCAGCGTGTGCAGCTCCTTCTCGTTGGGCGCACCCACGTATTGCTTGACGATTTCGCCACGCCGGTTCAGCAGGAAGGTGGTGGGGGTGATGGTGATGTTGCCCCAGTCGCGCGCCACCTGGCCGGTGTTGTCCAGAGCCACCTCGAAGGGCAGCTGGCGTGTCTTGACGAAGTTCAGCACATAGGCCGGCGGATCGTATTCCATCGCCACGGCCACCGTGCGGTAGCCCTTGGCCTGGTATTTGTTGTAGGTGCTCACCAGCATGGGCATCTCGGCCACGCAGGTGGTGCAGCTGGTGGCCCAGAAGTTGACCAGCGTGACATTGCCGTTCCATGACTGGGTAGTCTTTTGGCTGCCGTCGAGCATCACGAAGTTCGACTGGGGCGCGGCATCGGGGCGCAGCGAAAAATAGGTGGCGGCGGCCACACCGAACAGGGCCAGGAAGCCCATGATGGAAAACAGGCGTTTCATGCAAGCGTTCTCGAATGACTGGACACGGGCCGCACGCACAGGCGACCCGGACGCCTAGTGTATGCGCATTGCGGTGCAGTCCCTGCGGGAAAGCTGCAACAGGGCAGGACGGCGCAGGGTTTTTCATGGGCCGCTGCTGCGGGAGGCGCGTGCTACATTGCTGCCACACCGTCCGCCAGCCGTGACGGGATTGCCGGCTTTAGTTCCATGTCCCTGCTTGATCGCCGCGGCGCCATCCTGGTGTTCCTGGTGTGCGCCTTCTGCTATTTCCTCTCGACCCTGCTGCGCGTGGTCACGGCCACCATTGCCCCGCAGCTCACGGACGAGTTCCAGCTGGGCGCGGGCGCACTGGGCCTGCTCTCCGGCGCCTACTTCCTCGGCTTCACGCTGACGCAGCTGCCGCTCGGGCACTGGCTCGACAAGCTGGGTCCGCGCGCCATCCTGTCGCGCTTTCTGGTGCTGGCGGTACTCGGCACGCTGCTGTTTGCCTGGGCACAGGGCCTGGGCAGCCTGTTCGCGGCACGCCTGCTGGCGGGCATCGGCCTGAGTGCCTGCCTGATGGCGCCGCTCGCCGGCTACCGGCGCTGGCTGGATGGCCCGATGCAGCTGCGTGCCAATGCCTGGATGCTGATGACCGGTTCCTTCGGTATGGTGGCCGCCACCCTGCCGGTGCAGTGGCTGCTGCCGGTGACGGGCTGGCGCCTGCTGTTCGTGGCGCTGGCGATCCTGATGGCGTTGGCCATGCTGCTGGTGCTGCGCGTGCTGCCGGCCTGGCAGCTGCCCTCCGGTGCGCCAGTGGCGGCTGGCAATGGCAGGCCCGGGCTGCGCGCCGTCTGGACGCATCCGCAGTTCATCCACTACATTCCGATCGCCCTGGTCAACTACGGCGCCATGACGGCCACGCAGACGCTCTGGGCCGGCCCCTGGCTCAGTCATGTGGCCGGATTCACTCCGGAGCAATCGGCGCGCGGCATGTTCATCATCAACCTGCTGATGCTGCTGGCGTTCTGGCTCTGGGGCCTGCTGATGCCGCGCCTGCTGCGCGCCGGCATGGAGGTGGAATCCATGATCCGCCGGGGCCTGCCAGTCAGCATGGCCATCCTGCTGCTGGTGATCCTGGGCGGCACGCAACTCGGCGATGCAACGCCCTGGCTGCTGGCCGCATTCTGCGTGACCTCGACCGTGGTCTCGCTGGCGCAGCCGGTGCTGACGCAGCGCCTGCCGGTGCATCTGGCCGGCCGTTCGCTCACTTCCTTCAACCTGCTGGTGTTTGCCGGCGTGTTCCTGGTGCAGTCCGGCGTGGGCCGGCTGGTGGATGCGCTGCAGCAGCGCGGCTGGCAGCTGGCGGATGCCTACCGTGGGGCTTTCGGGGTGTTGCTGGCAGCCTGCGTGCTGTCGTATCTGCTGTTCCTGTGGTACAAACCGGGCCGCGTCGAAGTATCATCCTTGCAATGACCAATCCGTGTCCGTCCGCGCGCCGGCCGCCTGCGCGTGCCCGAACACCGTTTCCTGCATGAACCAGATCCTCATCATCGCCCACGAACCGCTGGCGCAGGCGTTCCGGGCTGCGGCCTTGCATGTCTTTCCCGACTGCGGCGACCGTGTCCATGCGCTCGACGTGCTGGCGCACGAAACGCCCGAGCAGACGCTGGAGCGCGCCCGCCTGCTGATGCAGGACATGGTCTGTGCCGGCACCCTGGTGATGACGGACGTGCTGGGTGCCACCCCCTGCAATGTGGTCACCCACCTGCTCGAACGGCAGGAAGCCATCGGCTGCCAGGCACCGCTGCGCGGCGTCACCGGCCTGAACGTGCCGATGCTGCTGCGGGCCGTCTGCTATGCCGGGCTGCCGCTGGACGAGATGCAGGAACGCGCCCTCAGCGGCGGTGCGCAGGGCATCATGCCGATCGCCTGCGATCCGGATGCCTGCAGCCAGGACGAGAAAGAATGATTCAGCAAGCCATCACCATCAGCAACCGGCTCGGGCTGCACGCCCGCGCCTCCGCCAAGCTCACCAAGCTGGCCGGCTCCTTCCCCTGCGAAGTCTGGGTCACGCGCGGCAGCCGGCGCGTCAATGCCAAGAGCATCATGGGCGTCATGATGCTGGCCGCCGGCATCGGCACCGAGATCACGCTCGAGACCAATGGCGAGCGCGAGGAGGAGGCCATGCAGGCGCTGGTCGACCTGATCAACGACAAGTTCGGCGAAGGCGAGTGAGGAAACGCGGATGACGATCTCGATCCACGGCATCGGTGTCGGCCGGGGCGTCGCGATTGGCCGCGCCGTGGTCATCGCGTCCAGCCGCTCCGATGTGGGGCATTACTTCATCGAACCGGAGCAGGTCGAGGCGGAAATCGCCCGGGTGCACGACGCGCGCGACTCGGTGGTGCAGGAAATCCAGTTGCTGCTGGCGACCATGCCCAAGGAAATGCCGGGCGAACTCGCCGCGCTGCTCGAAGTGCACATGATGCTGCTGCAGGACGACGAGATCTTCAGCGGCGTGCGCTACTGGATCGCCGACCGGCTCTACAACGCCGGCTGGGCCCTGTCCACCCAGTTCGAGCGGCTGGCACGCCAGTTCGACGACATGGAGGATCCCTACCTGCGCGAGCGCAAGCTCGATCTGGAGCAGGTGATCGAGCGCATCATCAAGCGCATCCAGGGCCAGCAGACGTTGCTGGCGGTGCAGGAAAACGGCCGCCACGAGGGGGGCGAGGCCAATCTGCTGGGCGAGGACGCCATGGACGTGCCGCTGGTGCTGGTGGCGCACGACCTGAGTCCCTCCGACATGCTGCAGTTCCGCCAGAGCGTGTTCAAGGGCTTCGTCACGGATGTGGGCGGCAAGACTTCGCACACCGCCATCGTGGCGCGCAGCATGGGCATCCCGGCCGTGGTGGGGGCACGCACTGCCAGCCAGCTGGTGCGGCAGGACGACTGGATCGTCATCGACGGCGATGCCGGCGTGATGCTGGTCAACCCGTCCACCATCACCCTGGACGAATACCGCTTCCGCCAGCGCCAGGACGCGCTGGACCGCTCGCGCCTGCTGCGCCTGGTCAATACCCCGGCCGTCACGCTCGACGGCGAGAAGATCGAGCTGCTGGCGAACATCGAGTTGCCCAAGGATACCGAAGCCGCGCTGGCGGCGGGCGCCGTCGGCGTCGGCCTGTTCCGCAGCGAATTCCTGTTCATGGGCCGCAAGCAGCATCTGCCTGGCGAGGAGGAGCAATACCAGGCCTATGTGCGCGCGCTCGAAGGCATGCGCGGCCTGCCGCTCACCATCCGCACCATCGACGTGGGCGCCGACAAGCCGCTGAATGACAGCGTGCCCGATGCCGCCCACCTCAACCCGGCGCTCGGCATGCGCGCCATCCGCTGGAGCCTGGCCGAGCCGGCCATGTTCCTCACGCAGTTGCGCGCCATCCTGCGCGCCGCCGCCCAAGGCCGCATCCATGTGCTGATCCCCATGCTGGCGCATGTCAGCGAGATCCGGCAGACCCTGCAGATGCTGGATATGGCGCGCAGCCAGCTCGATGCCCGCGGTGTGGCCTACGGTCAGGTGGATCTGGGCGCGATGATCGAGGTGCCGGCAGCCGCGCTCACGGCGCGCCTGTTCCTGAAGTATTTCGATTTTCTCTCGATCGGCACCAACGACCTGATCCAGTACACGCTGGCCATCGACCGGGCCGACGAATCGGTGGCGCACCTGTACGACCCCATGCATCCTGCCGTGCTGCAGCTGCTGGCCGACACCATCCGGGCGGCGCGCGAGGCGGGCAAGCCGGTGAGCGTGTGCGGGGAAATGGCCGGGGACACAGCCTTCACCAAGCTGCTGCTCGGCCTCGGCCTGCGCAGCTTCTCCATGCATCCGGCGCAGATCCTGGCCGTGAAGCAGGAAATCGTGCGCTCGGATACCGGCAAGCTGGTCGACTGGGCACAGTCCGTGCTGCAGAGCGAGGATCCGGCCGCTGCCATGGCGCAGAAGCCCTGAGGCCGGGAGCCGGCTGGATCAGGCAGAAACGATCTGCAGCGCCGGCAAGTTCTCGGGATCGAGGCTTGGATCGTCGAGTGCATCGCCGGCCACGATCGGCTGGGCCGGTTGCGCCAGCAGCTCGCGCAGGAAGTTGGGCTGGGCCAGCAGCGCCTGATGCATGGCGCCGTTGTACAGCTGCAGCTCGCGCAGTCCCAGTTCGGCAATGCGTGCATCCACGGTAGCGGCATCGAGCGCCAGCGGATCGGCACTGTCCGACGCGACGGCCATGGCCCAGAGCGTGCCATACAGCGGCACATACTGCAGGTAGGGACGCACCACGCCAAACACGCTGCGCAGCGAGGCCATGATGCGGGCCAGTGTTTCCGGACGGTGGATGGGCGACTGGATATGCAGCGACAGCACGCCGCCTGGCGTCAGCTTGCTGCGGCAGGCTGCATAGAACTCGCGCGTATACAGCTCTACCGCCGGCCCGAACGGATCCGTCAGGTCCAGCACGATCTGGTCGAAGCGTTCCTCGCACTGTTCGACAAAGGCGCGGCCATCGCCGATCAGCAGTTCCAGCCGCGGATCGTCAAAGGCGCCACGGTGGATGGAAGGCAGCCAGGTGCGCGCCATGGCGATCACGTCGGCGTCGAGCTCGGCCAGCACCACGCGCTGCATGTCCGGGTGCTTGAGCAGCTCTTCGGCGGCGCCGCCGTCGCCGCCGCCAATGATCAGCGCCGAACGCGGCCGACCGAAGGTGACGGCCGGCAGGTGGATCATCGGCTCATGGTAGAAGAACTCGTCGCGCTCCGAGGTCATGAAACAGCCGTCGATGCGCATGGCGCGGCCGAACAGCGGCGTGTCCACGATCTCGATGTGCTGCATGGGCGAGCGGCATTCGGCCAGCAGCGCGCTGGTGCCGACGTAGAAGCCGAAATCGCCGCTCAGGGCTTCCAGTGCGTAGCGGCCGCGGGCGGCCGGGGTGGCGGCGCTCATGCGCGCACGACCCGGTGCAGGTGCGGCTCGGTCGGCTGGAAGGCGTCCATCAGTTGCTTGAACAGCGCTTCGGCCTTGCCGGAGTTGTCCTGCGAGTAGCTGCACACGTACACGTCCAGCGTGACGTAGTCGTCTTCCGGCCAAGTGTGCAGCGACAGGTGCGACTCGGCCAAGACCACCATGCCGGTCACGCCACCGCCTTCGCCAAAGCTGTGGAACAGGCTGCCCACGGAGGTCAGGCCGGCTTGCTCCACCGCCTGCAGGCAGAAGTTTTCGATGGTGGCGGCGTCGAGCATCAGGCGCTCGTCGCAATGGCAACCGTACAGGTCGCCGATCAGGTGCAGACCCGGCGCCTTGCGCGCCACATGTGCTGCGGCCGTGCGTGCCGGCTGGCCGAGAAGGGTCTGGGAGGAAGTGTGCATACGCATCTCCACGATGAGGGTGGCAACAGAGACCGTGCCGGGACACGATCGCGAAGCAGCGTCGCGGGACACTGACTGGCGTCTGCCGCGGCGTCAGCAGCGGCAAAAGATGGCCGGCTCAAGGGAGCCGAGAAAGCCCATCAGTCTAACATGGGAATTAAGTTGTGCAAAATCAAGGGCTTATTTGCAGGTCGAGCGTAGGGGTATGCCCCTAGCCGGGGTGGCGCCGCGCACCGACAACGGCTGCGCCCACGATCAACAGGGTGGCCAGTGCCAGCAATTCGCTCGGCGCCTGCCCCCGGCTCCACAGCAGCATGCCGGTCGACAGCAGCGGCGTGAGAAAGGCCAGCAGGCCCACGGTGCGCGGATCCGTGCGCTTGAGGGCCGCATCCCAGACAAAGAAGGCGCCGCCCAGCGGGCCGATGCCGAGCAGGGCGATCAGCCCCCAGTCGCGCGGCGAGAGCGTCACCGGTGCTTCGAAGGCCCGGTGGAACAGCAGCGAACCCATCCCCGCCAGCAGGCAGAAGCCGCCGATCGCCGCCGTGCGGAACGGGGGCACGCGCTGGCTCAGCAAGGAGTAGCAGGCCCAGGTCAGCGCGGCCGCCAGCGCCAGCAGATAGCCGGTGAGGGTACTGCCATCCAGCGCGGCCGTGAACGAGCTGCCACCGGCACGGGCGCCATCCAGCAATGCCAGTACCGCACCGGCAAAGCCGATCAGCGCCGCCGCCAGATGCTGCCAGCGAAAGCGCATGCCGCGCAGCAGCAGCGGCGCCAGCACCACGATGCCGAGCGGCCACAGATAGTTGAGCAGATTCACCTGCACCGGCGGCGCCAGCCGGAACGCTGCAAACAGCAGCGCGTGATAGCCGAGCAGCCCGACAAAGCCCAGCAGCAGCGTCGGCAGTGGCACCTTCCAGTCCGCCCAGCGTCCGCGCGACAGCGGCAGTGCCACCAGCGAGCCCACCAGCAGCCCGAGCCCGGTCAGCAGAAACGGCGGCACATGGCGCAGGCTCACCCCCAGCGTGGCCAGGCTGGCCCACAGCACGATTGCCGCCAGGGCAAACAGCACGCCCTGCCGTCCCTGGGTGCGATGCACTCAGACGGTCTCGCCGGAGGGGGCAGCGCCAGCGGCCATGGCCTGCTGATCGGCATGGTAGGAACTGCGCACCAGCGCGCCCACGGCGGCGTGGCTGAAGCCCATCTCCCTGGCCTTCTCCTCGAACATCCTGAAGGTATCGGGATGCACATAGCGCTTGACCGGCAGATGGCTGTTGCTCGGTGCCAGATACTGGCCGATGGTCAGCATGTTGATACCGTGGTCGCGCATGTCCTGCATCACTGCGAGAATTTCCTCGTCGGTCTCGCCCAGGCCCACCATCAGCCCGCTCTTGGTCGGCACATCCGGGAACAGCGCCTTGAACTTCTTCAGCAGGTTCAGCGAGAACTGGTAATCGCTGCCCGGACGGGCCTGCTTGTACAGGCGTGGCACCGTTTCCAGGTTGTGGTTCATCACATCGGGCGGCGCGGCCTTGAGGATTTCCAGCGCGCGGTCATCGCGGCCGCGGAAGTCGGGTACCAGCACCTCGATCTGCGTGGTTGGCGACAACTCGCGCGTCTTGCGGATGCAATCCACGAAGTGCTGCGCACCTCCATCGCGCAGATCGTCGCGGTCCACGCTGGTGATCACCACGTATTTCAGGCGCAGCGCGGCAATCGTGCGCGCCAGATTCTCCGGCTCGTTCACGTCCAGCGGGTCGGGGCGGCCATGGCCCACATCGCAGAACGGACAGCGGCGCGTGCACTTGTCACCCATGATCATGAAGGTGGCGGTGCCGTGGCCGAAGCATTCGCCAATGTTCGGACAGCTCGCCTCCTCGCACACCGTCACCAGCTTGTTCTGGCGCAGGATGTCCTTGATCTCGTAGAAGCGCGTGCTCGGGCTGCCCGCCTTCACGCGGATCCAGTCCGGCTTGCGCAGGATCTCGTGCTGCTCCACCTTGACAGGAATGCGGCTCAGCTTGGCTGCGGCTTTCTGCTTGGCGGAGGGGTTGTAGGTGTCGGTGCTCTGCGCCTCGCGCACGACAGGGCTGCTGCCGGCGGGAGCGGAAGGGTTCTGGCTGCTCATGGTTGTCTCTGTTCTTGAATGCCGCAGTGTAAACGCTGCGGCTGCTCTGCTCCAAGCCGCGCGTGCCAGCCCGCCGGCGCGCAGGGATAAGCCGTATCGCCCGTCCCGCCGCGGGGCACCCGGACACCCCGCCTGGCTAGGGAGCCAGACGGGCGGCCAGCATCTCGCCCAGGCGCCGTGCGGCCTCGTCCCAGGAGGTGGAGACGCCGCAGTGCGCCAGATCCACCGTCTGCAGGCCCTGATAGCCACACGGATTGATCCGGTGGAACGGTTCCAGATCCATGTCCACGTTCAGCGCCACGCCGTGGTAGCTGCAATGCCGACTGATCTTGATGCCGAGGGCCGCAATCTTGCCCAGCCCGGCAAATTCCTGCCCGGGCACGCGCGGGCCGCTCAGCGCGCTGTGGTCGAACGGATTGCTCAGCCGCACATAGATGCCCGGTGCTCCCGCCACGCGATGGCCGGTCACGCCATAGCTCGCCAGCGTGCGCAGTACCGCCTCCTCGATGCGGTACACCAGCTCTTTCACGAAATAGCCGGCACGCTGCAGGTCGATCAGCGGATACGCCACCACCTGCCCCGGGCCATGGTAGGTTACCTGCCCGCCGCGGTTGGTCTGCACCACCGGAATGTCGCCGGCGGCCAGCACGTGCTCGGCCTTGCCGGCCAGGCCCTGCGTGAATACCGGCGGATGCTCGCACAGCCAGATCCGGTCCGGCGTGTCTGCCGTGCGCGCATCGGTGAACGCGCGCATCTCCTCGAACGCGGTGACATAGTCCAGCCGGCCGCGCCACACCAGGTCGGGCTGCATTTACAGCACCACCTTCACCATCGGATGGCTGGTCAGCGTGCGGTAGAGCTCGTCGAGCTGCTCGCGGCTGGTGGCGCGCACCGTGATGGTCACGCCCAGGTACTTGCCGCTGGAGCTTTCGCGCAGCTCCACCGTGCTGGCGTCATAGCCCGGATCGAACTGCCTGGCGATGTGGGTGATGGCATGGACAAAGCCGTCCACGCGCTCGCCCATCACCTTGATCGGGAAATCGCAGGGGTAGTCGATCAGGGAAGGGCGGTCTGCAGGGTTCTCGGAGGTCGGTTCAGACATGGCAAGTCGGTCGGGTAATGGTTGACGTGTGCGTAAAAGGCAACAGGCTCCGCATGCAGCAGCCTGCCGGCCGCAGGGACCACGCAACAGGGCAATCCGCTGCAAATGGGCACGAATCATGCCAAATACAAGCCCTGCAAGGCCCTTGAGCGCCGAAATGACGGGTGCCGGCAGTGTACTCCTCATGCAGCAAGACGCCCATTCGTCACCGAAAACCCGGTTTTGCCGACACTTGCGTGCAGTTCCTTCAACGACACTTTCAAAAAATGGATGCCAAGGTGTTTACCTCCGGGGTGGCCTGCGTATAATGCCGGTCGACGGTATGTGCCCAACTGTATGCGGGGTAGCGCTTTGTAAATAGGCAGGATCCCGTGGACAAATACCAGCCCTTCGACGACGAAACCGAACAGGAAGAGATCATTCCCTGGACTGCAGAGCAGGCCCGGGCCTGGCGGGAAGCCAACCCCACCCCCTCGCTGTGGCGCTTGTGGCGGGTGCAGGTAGCGGTCGGTGTCGTGCTGGTGCTTGTTGTCTGGTTGCTGCAATTGCGGGCCGGGTGGCAGTGGGGCGTGGTACCGTCAGCGGCGTACGGCGTGCTTGCCGTGCTCCTGCCTTCCGCACTGGCCACTGGTGGCGTGCTGCGGGGCTGGGGCCGGCAAATGCAAGCGCAGCGAAAGGTTGGTGGTGCAGGATTGAGCTTTGCCACGATACTGATGTGGGAAGGCTTCAAGGTCCTCTTCAGCATCCTGATGCTCGTGCTGGCGCCGCAACTGCTGCGCGAATGGATGAGCTGGCCAGCCCTGCTGGCGGGCTTCGTGGTGACGCTGAAGGCGTACTGGTGGGCGTGGATACGCGGCCAGGCGCGGGCGCACTGACAGGATTTGGTATTAGACGGATTGAACACTATGTCTGGAAACGTTGATCAAGCGGTAAACCACGCGCCTACGGCAAGTGAATACATCGTTCACCACCTGCAGCACATGCAGTACAACTTCAATCTGGAGGCGGTCAAGCAATCCAAGATTGTCGATTTCAGCCTGTTCAACCTCGACTCGGTGTTCTGGTCCGTCCTGATGGGCGTGCTGGGTTGCTGGCTGCTGTGGCTGGGTGCCCGCAAGGCCACCTCCGGCGTGCCGGGCCGCTTCCAGGCTGCCGTCGAAATCATGGCCGAAATGGTCGAGAACCAGGCCAAGGGCGTGATCCACAACGCCAAGAGCCGCAAGCTGATCTCCCCGCTGGCCCTGACCGTGTTCGTCTGGATCTTCCTGATGAACGCGCTCGACCTGCTGCCGGTCGACCTGGTGCCCGAAATCTGGGCCAAGACCTATGCGGCTGCCGGCCACGACCCGCACCACGCCTACATGCGTATCGTTCCCACCGCCGACCTGTCCACCACGCTGGGCCTGTCCATCGGCGTGCTGCTGGTCTGCCTGTTCTACAACATCAAGATCAAGGGCCTGGGCGGCTGGGCGCACGAGTTGGTCGCTGCCCCCTTCGGCAACCATCCGCTGCTGTACCCCATCAACTTCCTGATGCAGATCATCGAATACGTGGCCAAGACCGTTTCCCACGGCATGCGACTGTTCGGCAACATGTTTGCCGGTGAACTGGTGTTCATGCTGATCGCGCTGATGGGTGGTGCCTGGGCACTGAACGCTACCGGCATCGGTCTGGCCATCGGTCATATCATTGCAGGTTCGGTGTGGGCCATCTTCCACATCCTGATCATCACGCTGCAGGCCTTCATCTTCATGATGCTGACGCTGATCTACACCGGTCAGGCCCACGAAGCCCACTGATCCTTTTTCCCTCGTTTTTTCCTTTCTTACTTTTCCACCAACCTTTAGGAGCTTTTCATGGAAAACATTCTCGGCCTCGTCGCACTGGCTTGTGGTCTGATCGTCGGTCTGGGCGCTATCGGCGCATCGATCGGTATTGCGCTGATGGGCGGCAAATTCCTGGAGTCCTCCGCTCGCCAGCCCGAGCTGATCAACGAACTGCAAACCAAGATGTTCATTCTGGCCGGTCTGATCGACGCGGCATTCCTGATCGGCGTTGCCATCGCCCTGCTGTTCGCATTCGCCAACCCCTTCACCGTCTAATTCTGTTCACCTTTCATGACCGAAAGGGGGTAACATGAATATCAATGCAACAATAGTTATCCAGGCGATCGTCTTCGGTATCCTCGTGTGGTTCACCATGAGCTACGTGTGGCCGCCGATCATGAAAGCGCTGGACGAGCGGGCGCAGAAAGTCGCCGACGGCTTGGCTGCGGCCGACAAGGCCAAGGCAGACCTCGCCTCGATGAACAAGAAAGTCGAGCAGGAGTTGTCCGCTTCCCGCAATGATGCCGCCGTGCGCCTGGCTGATGCCGAGCGCCGTGCCCAGGGCATCATCGAAGAAGCCAAGGCCAAGGCCGTCGAGGAAGGCAACAAGATCATTGCTGCCGCCCAGGCCGAAGCCCAGCAGCAGGTGTCCCGTGCGCGTGACTCCCTGCGTGACGAAGTCGCCAGCCTGGCTGTCAAGGGCGCCGAACAGATCCTCCGCAAGGAAGTCAATGCCAGCGTGCATGCCGATCTGCTCAACCGCCTCAAGGCCGAGCTGTAATTAAGGGAAGAACATGGCTGAACTTGCAACCATTGCTCGTCCTTATGCGCAGGCGCTGTTCGAGGCCAGCACCGGCAAGCTTGGTGAAACCGCCCAGTGGCTGGAACCCCTGGCTACTGTGGTCGGCAATCCCGAACTGCAACAGGTCGCTGCCAGTCCGAAACTGGGCAGCAACCAGCTGTTCGAGCTGATTGCAGGTTTGATGCCCGTGGCCCTGCCCGCAGACGGCAACAATTTCCTGCGCACGGTGCTGCAGAACGGGCGCCTTGCGGCGCTGCCCGAGATCGCACGCCAGTACGAGGCCCTCAAGAACGCCGCCAGCGGCGCTTCCAATGCCACCATCTACAGCGCTTTCCCCATCGAAGGCGCCGAACTGGCAGACCTGACGGCCCGTCTGGAACAACGCTTCAAGGCCAAGCTCAATGTGAGCGTGGTGCAGGACAGCGATCTGATCGGCGGTGTACGCGTGGTCGTGGGTGACGAAGTGCTCGACACCTCGGTCAAAGCCCGTATTGAACAAATGAAACAGGCGCTGACTGCGTAAGCGGGCCGGGTCTGAGGCTATTAAAGAAAGAAGGAAAGAGTCATGCAGCTCAATCCCGCAGAGATTTCTGAACAAATCAAGAGCCGCATCCAGGGTCTGGTGGGTTCCACCGATGTGCGCAACCAGGGTACCGTCATCTCCGTGACCGACGGTATCTGCCGCATCTATGGCCTGTCTGATGTGATGCAGGGCGAAATGCTGGAATTCCCGGCCACCAAGGATGGCGCAGCCACCTATGGCCTGGCACTGAACCTGGAGCGCGACTCCGTCGGTGCGGTGATTCTGGGTGAATACGAACACATCTCCGAAGGCGACACGGTCAAGTGCACCGGCCGCATTCTGGAAGTGCCGGTGGGTCCGGAACTGATCGGCCGCGTGGTGAACGCGCTGGGTCAGCCGATCGACGGCAAGGGCCCGATCGACGCCAAGATGACGGACGTGATCGAGAAGGTTGCCCCGGGCGTGATCGCACGTAAATCCGTGGACCAGCCGGTGCAGACCGGCCTGAAGTCGATCGACTCCATGGTGCCGATCGGCCGCGGCCAGCGTGAACTGATCATTGGTGACCGCCAGACCGGTAAAACCGCCGTGGCAGTGGACACCATCATCAGCCAGAAGGGTCAGAACATGACCTGTATCTACGTCGCCATCGGCCAGAAGGCGTCGTCGATCAAGAACGTGGTGCGCGCCCTGGAACAGGCCGGCGCCATGGACTACACCATCGTGGTGGCTGCTTCCGCCTCCGAATCCGCTGCCATGCAGTACGTTTCCGCGTACTCCGGCTGCACGATGGGCGAATACTTCCGCGATCGTGGCCAGGACGCCCTGATCATCTATGACGACCTGTCCAAGCAGGCCGTGGCCTACCGCCAGGTTTCCCTGCTGCTGCGCCGTCCCCCGGGCCGCGAAGCCTTCCCCGGCGACGTGTTCTACCTCCACAGCCGCCTGCTGGAGCGTGCCGCCCGCGTGAACGCCGACTACGTCGAAGCCTTCACCAAGGGTGAAGTCAAGGGCAAGACCGGTTCCCTGACCGCACTGCCCGTGATCGAGACGCAAGCCGGTGACGTGTCCGCGTTCGTTCCGACCAACGTGATCTCCATTACCGACGGCCAGATCTTCCTGGAAACCAGCCTGTTCAACGCCGGTATCCGTCCCGCCATCAACGCCGGTATCTCCGTGTCCCGCGTGGGTGGTGCTGCCCAGACCAAGCTGATCAAGGGCCTGTCCGGCGGTATCCGTACCGACCTGGCACAGTACCGTGAACTGGCTGCGTTCGCGCAGTTCGCTTCCGATCTGGACGAAGCCACCCGCAAGCAGCTGGACCGCGGTGCCCGCGTGACCGAACTGCTCAAGCAGCCCCAGTACAGCCCGCTGCCCATCAGCCTGATGGCCGCTTCCCTGTTCGCAGTGAACAAGGGCTACCTGGACGATATCGACGTCAAGAAAGTGCTGGCATTCGAGTCCGGCCTGCATGCCCATCTCAAGGACAAGCACGCTGCGCTGCTGACCCAGCTGGAAAACGACAAGGCTTTCGACAAGGAAGGCAAGGCTGAAGCCGAACTGGCCGACGCCATCGCCGCCTTCAAGAAAAACTTCGCGTGATCACGGGAGAGCAACGTGGCAGCAGGTAAGGAAATTCGCGGCAAGATCAAATCGGTGGAAAACACCAAGAAGATCACCAAAGCCATGGAAATGGTCGCCGCATCCAAAATGCGCAAGGCGCAGGATCGCATGCACGCGGCCCGTCCGTACGCCGAAAAGGTGCGTGACATTGCTGCCAACCTCGGCATGGCCAACCCGGAGTATGTGCATCCGTTCATGAAAAAGAACGATGTCAAGACCGCCGGTCTGATCGTGGTGACAACCGACAAGGGACTGTGTGGTGGCCTGAACACCAACGTCCTGCGTCAGGTGACCAACCAGATCCGTGACCTGCAGTCGGCCGGTGTGTCCACCCGTGCCGTTGCGATCGGCAACAAGGGCTTCGGCTTCCTGAACCGCGTCGGCGCCCCCGTGGTGGCCAACGCGATCCAGTTGGGGGACACCCCCCACCTGGAGAAGCTAATCGGTCCGGTCAAGGTGCTGCTGGATGCCTACGAACGTGGCGAGCTGAGCGCGGTGTACCTGAGCTACACCAAGTTCATCAACACCATGAAGCAGGAGCCGGTGGTGCAGCAGCTGCTGCCCCTGTCGCACGAAGAAATGGTCGCGGAAACGCGTGCCAGCGGCAAGGCCCACTCCTGGGACTACATCTACGAGCCGGATGCGCAGAGCGTGATCGACGACCTGCTGCGCCGTTACGTGGAGGCCCTGGTCTACCAGGCAGTCGCCGAGAACATGGCGTCCGAGCAGTCTGCACGCATGGTGGCCATGAAGGCCGCCACCGACAACGCCGGCAACGTGATCGATGAGCTCAAGCTGGTCTACAACAAGACGCGCCAGGCTGCGATTACCAAGGAACTGTCCGAGATTGTGGCCGGTGCCGCTGCGGTGTAACCATTAAATTATTGGAGCAAAAGATGGCTCAAGAAAATCAAGTACAAGGCAAGATCGTGCAGTGTATCGGCGCGGTGGTGGACGTGGAGTTCGCCCGTGACCAGATGCCCAAGATCTACGACGCACTGAAGATGGAAGGCTCCGAGCTGACCCTGGAAGTGCAGCAGCAGCTGGGTGACGGCATCGTGCGTACCATTGCGCTGGGTTCCTCCGACGGTCTGCGTCGCGGCATGATGGTGTACAACACCAAGGCCCCGATCACCGTGCCGGTCGGCAAGGCCACGCTGGGCCGTATCATGGACGTGCTGGGCAACCCGATCGACGAGCGCGGTCCGGTCGACCAGGCCCTGACGGCTTCCATCCACCGCAAGGCTCCCGCTTACGACGAGCTGAGCCCCTCCCAGGAACTGCTGGAAACCGGCATCAAGGTGATCGACCTGGTGTGCCCGTTCGCCAAGGGCGGCAAGGTGGGTCTGTTCGGTGGCGCCGGTGTGGGCAAGACCGTGAACATGATGGAGCTGATCAACAACATCGCCAAGGCGCACAGCGGTCTGTCCGTGTTTGCCGGCGTGGGCGAGCGTACCCGTGAAGGGAACGACTTCTACCACGAGATGGCCGATTCCGGCGTGGTGAACCTGGAGAACCTGGGCGAGTCCAAGGTTGCGATGGTGTACGGCCAGATGAACGAGCCCCCGGGCAACCGTCTGCGCGTGGCCCTGACCGGCCTGACCATGGCCGAGTCCTTCCGTGACGAAGGCCGTGACGTGCTGTTCTTCGTGGACAACATCTACCGTTACACGCTGGCCGGTACCGAAGTGTCCGCTCTGCTGGGCCGTATGCCTTCCGCCGTGGGCTACCAGCCGACGCTGGCCGAGGAAATGGGCCGCCTGCAGGAGCGTATTACCTCCACCAAGGTGGGTTCCATCACGTCGATCCAGGCCGTTTACGTGCCGGCGGATGACTTGACCGACCCGTCTCCTGCCACGACCTTCGCCCACCTGGACTCCACTGTGGTGCTGAGCCGCGACATTGCCGCCCTGGGTATCTACCCCGCAGTGGATCCGCTGGACTCCACCAGCCGTCAGCTGGACCCGAACGTGGTCGGCGAAGAGCACTACTCCGTGGCCCGCGCCGTGCAGGGTACCCTGCAGCGCTACAAGGAACTGCGTGACATCATCGCGATTCTGGGCATGGACGAACTGGCTCCGGAAGACAAGCTCACCGTGGCCCGCGCCCGCAAGATGCAGCGTTTCCTGTCCCAGCCGTTCCACGTGGCCGAAGTGTTCACGGGTTCGCCGGGCAAGTACGTGCCGCTGTCGGAAACCATCCGCGGCTTCAAGATGATTGTGAACGGCGAGTGCGATCACCTGCCGGAGCAGGCCTTCTACATGGTCGGCACCATCGACGAAGCCATCGAAAAAGCCAAGAACCTCGGCTGATAAGGGGTAGTGTATGAGCACCCTGCAAGTCAATGTGGTCAGCGCGGAAGAGTCGATCTTCTCCGGTCGTGCCAAGTTCGTGGCACTGCCGGGCGAGAGCGGCGAGCTGGGCATCCTGCCCGGTCACACGCCGCTGATCTCCCGCATCAAGCCGGGTTCCGTGCGCATCCAGACTGAAAAAGGCGACGAGGAGTTTGTCTTCGTGGCTGGCGGCATCCTGGAAGTGCAGCCCAACGTTGTCACCGTGCTGTCCGACACCGCCATCCGCGGCAAGGATCTGGACGAGGGCAAGGCCAAGGCAGCACAGCAAGCCGCGGAAGAAGCCCTGCGCAACGCCAAGACCGATTTTGACGTTGCCATGGCCCAGTCCGAACTGGCTGTGATGGCAGCCCAGATCGCTGCGCTGCGCAAGTATCGCCAGAAGCGTTGATCATGTGTCGCCGGCCTGGCCGGCGATGCTGAAAGACCCGAAAACCCTGTTCGCAAGAACAGGGTTTTTTCATGCGCGGCTCTTTGTGTTGCTATTGTGTGGCAGCAGGCAGCAGGCAGCAGGCAGCAGGCAGCAGGCAGCAGGCAGCAGGCAGCAGGCAGCAGGCAGCAGGCAGCAGGCAGCAGGCAGCAGGTGTTGCGCTCAGCCCAGGATCACCGGGGCATCCGGCAATTCGTTCAGGCGCGGGCGGTGGGGGTCGGGCGGGAAATGTGCTGCGAGCAACGCCGTCACGTCCTCCAGCGCGATCTCCAGCGCCTCTTCATAGCGGCCCTCGCGCAGGGGCTCGCACATGCGTTCCGTGATGCGTGCCCAGGCGGCCTGGGGCACGTGGCGGTTGAAGCCGCGATCGGCAATGATCTCGATGGCGTGCTCCTGCAGCAGCAGGTAGATGAGCACGCCGTTGTTGTGTTCGGTGTCCCACACGCGCAGCTTGCCGAACAGGGACAGCGCACGTTCGCGGGGCGGAGCATTGCGCTCGGTGTAGCTTGGCGGCATTGCTGCCTCGATGCACAGGCGGATCTCGCCGCAGTGCAGGCGCTCGCTGTCCGAGACGCGCAGGGACAGGCGCTGCTGGGCGTCCGCAGGCAGCACGGCTGCGACCGTGCTGGAGGGCGTCGGAGAGGCGCCAGAGGGTTTGCCGAAGAGTCGCCTGAGTAGCATGCTTACCAGTCTCCCGAGGCGCCGCCACCGCCAAAGTCACCGCCACCACCGGAGCCGAAGCCTCCACCAAAGCCGCCACCGCCACCCCAGCCGCCACCCCGGCCCCAGTCGGATGGCGGGCCGGGAAGAATGATGGGACCGCCACGGCCGCGTCCACCGCCGCCCGGGGGCAGCATGCCGCCTCCGCCGCCCATGCCGGTGACGAGAGCAATGAACAGCCCGGCGAGCCCGGCCAGACCGGCAGCCAGCAGCACGCCGGAAAGCACGAACATGAACCCGCCTGCCACGGCACCGGTTGCGATGGAGCCGAGCGGACGGCCCATGATGGACTTGAGGATGCTGCCGCCGATCAGGCTGATCATCAGAGTGATCATGATGGCGCTCATCCAGTCGAAGCCGTCCTGCCCCTGGGACTGTGAGGGGGCGCTGCCGGGAGCCGGCAAGGCCTCGCCATTGATGCGCGCGGTGATCTGGTCGATGGCCGCGGAAATGCCGCCGGCGAAGTCGTTGGCGCGAAAGCGCGGCTTCATGGCGTCGTCAATGATGCGGCCGGCCGCAATGTCGGGCACGGCGCCCTCGAGTGCCTTGGCCACTTCGATGCGCATGCGCCGGTCGTCCTTGGCGACGATGATGAGAATGCCATCGCCGACATCGCGGCGGCCGATCTTCCAGGTGCTGGCGACGCGGTAGCCGAAGGAGGCGATGTCTTCGGGTTGCGTGGTGGGCACCATCAGCACGACCAGCTGGCTGCCCTGCTTCTGCTCATAGGCGGCCAGCTTGGCCTCGATGGCCGCCTTGTCGGCCGCGCTGAGCGTGCCGGTCTGATCCATCACGCGCGCCGTAAGCGCGGGAACCGGGACCAGTTGCTGCGCCCAGGCTGCCGGCAGCAGGGCGCACAGGCCCAGCAGCAGGCCCGCCAGCCAGAGGCGCCAGCGGACAGTGTGCGGCAGGGACAGCGCGTTGCTCAGCATGAGGGCTTGCCGGCTGGGTGAGGAGAGTTACTGCTTCTTTTCGCCGCCGAAGTCGACCTTGGGCGGTGCAGAGATCGCAGCTTCGTTCTCGACCGTGAAGTTGGCCTTGGGCTTGTAGCCGAAGATCATGGCGGTCAGGTTGGTCGGGAACTGGCGGGCCAGCACGTTGTACTCCTGCACCGCCTTGATGTAGTTGTTGCGGGCCACGGTGATGCGGTTTTCTGTGCCCTCGAGCGTGACGCGCAGGTCGCGGAAAGCCTGGTTGGCGCGCAGTTGCGGGTATTGCTCGGCCACCACCATCAGGCGCGACAGGGCGCCGGACAGTTCGCCCTGGGCATCCTGGAATTTCTTGAAGGCCTCGGGGTTGTTGACCAGTTCGGGCGTGGCCTGGATGGAGGTGGCCTTGGAGCGGGCCTCGATCACCTTGGTCAGCGTTTCCTGTTCGAAGTTGGCTTCGCCCTTGACGGTGGCGACGATGTTGGGCACCAGGTCGGCACGACGCTGGTACTGGTTGAGCACTTCGCTCCAGGACGACTTGACCTGTTCGTCCAGCGTCTGGAACTGGTTGTAGCCGCAGCCGCTGAGGCTGAACAGGCCGATGATGGAAATCAGGATCAGGAACCAGCGTTTCATGGTGGAGGTCTCCCCGTTGGGTGCAAGAATATTGCAAGCATAGCGTAATTCTTTTCGTGCTTTTTGCAGGAATACGCCGACAACTGCGGCCAGCGTGACGTAGTCGGCATCCGCAAGTGTGCGGCTGCTATGCTGGCAGGCATGGAGTTCAATTACCGTTGCCCGCGCTGGTTGCCGGACGGACACAGCCAGACCATCTGGCCGGCGCTGTATGCGCGCGCATGGAGCGGCGAACGGCCGCGTTATGTACGCACGCGCTGGGAGGCTCCGGACGGCGACTTCGTGGATGTCGACTGGCTGCAGCCCGCGCCGGCGCGGCATGATGGGCAGGGCCGCAGGCCGCGTGCCTTGCTGGTGCTGTTTCACGGACTGGAAGGCTCTTCCGGCAGTCACTATGCGCTGGCCATGGCGCATCGTGCGCGCAGCCTGGGCTGGGCATTTGCGGTGCCGATGTTCCGGGGTTGCAGCGGCGAGCCGAACCGGGCGGCGCGTGCCTATCACAGTGGCGACTGGCAGGAGGTGGAGTGGATCCTGCGCCGCATGCAGGACTGGAAGGACCGGCAGCTGGGTTCGGACGCCACGCTGTTCGTGGCGGGAGTTTCGCTGGGCGGCAATGCGCTGCTGCGCTGGGCACAGCAGCAGGGGGAGCACGCGCGTGGGCGTGCGGCGGCGATTGCGGTGATCAGTGCACCGCTGGATCTCGCGGCCTGCGGGCACGCCCTGCACAGGGGTTTCAACCGCCTCAGCTACGAGCGCATGTTCCTGGCCAGCATGAAGCACAAGGCGCGGCTCAAGGCCAGGCAGTTTCCGGATCTGTTCGACCTGCAGCGGGTGCTGCGGGCGCGCAGCCTGTTCGATTTCGATGACGCCTTCACCGGGCCGCTGCATGGCTTCGGAGGTGCCGACGACTACTGGCGGCGCGCGTCCTCGCGTCCGCACCTGAGCGCCCTGCGCATTCCCACGCTGCTGCTCAATGCACGCAATGATCCCTTTGTGCCGGACTCGGTGCTGCCGGCAAGGGGAGAAGTGCCGGACTGCGTGACGCTGTGGCAGCCGCGCTGCGGCGGGCATGTGGGCTTTGTGGAGGGGCGCTGGCCGGGGCAGCTGTTCGGCATGCCGCGTGCCGTGACGGACTGGATGCTGGCGAGTTGCGCCACAATCGGAACCAAGGGGCCCGGTGGCCCGCAGGAGGAAGGTGATGGATGATCTGGTGAAGCAGGCCATGGCGAAATGGCCGAACGTGCCCCATGCGTATGGCTGGCTGGGCCTGGGCATGCGCGGGGACTGGTATCTGCGGGATGCTGCGGCGCAGGCGGCCGGGCCTTTCAGCGGGCCGGGCAGCAGCGCGGCGAGCCGGGGATCGGTGGTGCAGCTGGACAAGCTGCTGGAGTTCATCGGGCGCAACTACCTGGCTGACGAACAGGGGCGCTGGTATTTCCAGAACGGGCCGCAGCGGGTGTTCGTGGAACTGGAGAGTGCGCCCTGGGTGCTTCGGGTGCAGCAGGAGGCGAGCGGCGCTTATGCCGTCCGCACGCATACGGGCGAGCCGGTACAGGTGGGGCGTGCGCTCTGCGACGAGCACGGCCATGTCTATCTGGCGACGGACCGCGGGCTGGGCCTGGTGCACACGCTGGACACGCTGGTCATGGCGCAGGCGGTCGAGGATGTGGTGTGGCCGCTGGAGGATGTGCAGGCTGACAGCCTGCCGGAGCGCTTCGGCTATCGTCCGAGTCCGCAGCAGGATCAGGCTGCCGCGGGCTGACACCCAAAAAAACACCCCGAGGCCGGCATGCAGCTTCGGGGTGCCTGAGATGGGCGGCTTAGGAAAAGGCCGCCTGCAGGGGCTTATTTGGCCTGGCTGACCATGTACTGGACGGCAGCCTTGATTTCGTCGTCGGAGGCGGTGGAGCCACCCTTGGGCGGCATCACGCCTTTCGCGCCGGTGAAGCCTTCGATGGCGTGCTTGAACAGGGTGGCTTCGCCCTGGGCGATACGCGGAGCCCAGTCGGCCTTGTCGTCCAGCTTGGGAGCGCCGGCAACACCCGCAACGTGGCAGGCCTGGCAGGTGGACTTGTAGAGGGCTTCGCCTGCGCCGGCAGCGACGGCGGTAGCGGCAGCGGCTGGGGCTGCAGCGGAAGCGGCAGGTGCGGCGGCGGCGGGAGCCGCGGCGGAAGCATCGGCAGCCGGAGCGGAGGCGGCGCCGGAAGCAGCACCGGCCGCGCCATCGGCAGCCTTGGGTTCGGCGAAGCTGGCACCGCTCTTGTTGGCCATGAACACCACGGCGCGCTTCACTTCGTCATCGGTGAAGGTGGTGCCGCCGCGCGGAGGCATGGTGCCCTTGGCGCCGGTGAAGCCTTCGATGGCGTGCTTGAACAGGGTTTCCACGCCCTGGCCGATACGCGGACCCCAGTCGGCGGCATCGGCCAGCTTGGGAGCACCGGTCACACCAGCGTCGTGGCAGGCGGCACAGGCAGCCTTGTAGGCTTCTTCGCCGGTCTTGGGAGCGCCACCGCCGGCGGGAGCAGCCTGCAGTTCGATGCTGCCGACTTTCTGGATGCGCTGGGCGGCAGCCATCTGGGCAGCGGGGCTGTGGGCGTTGAAGGAGGGCGTTGCGTAGGTGCTGAAATACACCGACACGGCCAGCAGGGCGAACAGGGCGCCGAAGGTGAGCGCCGCAACAATCGCCAACTGGCGGTTCTTGGTCGCCTCGGAAACATTGTATGTATCAAGAGCGTTCTGGCTCATAACGTCCTCAGGGCTGTGTTGATTGGAAACTAAAAGTGACAGGCAATTATAGTCACCGCTGCTGCAAAAAACACCTACAATTGCCCGTTGCCAAAGAGAACCTGTCATGCTTACCACAACATACGGGACTTTGGCGACTTCCTTTCCGTGCGACTGTAGCTCAGTGGATAGAGTATTGGCCTCCGAAGCCAAGGGTCGTGGGTTCGATCCCCGCCAGTCGCGCCACAATTCAATCCAGCATAGTCCGATGAAGTCCGAAAACCCGCATGTCTCCTAGGCTTGCGGGTTTTTTGTTGTCCGAAGTAGTCCGGCAAGGGACAATGACATACCGTCACTTTGACGGTACTTTTGACGGTACCGGCCAGCAGGCGGCAGAAAAGTACCGTCAGATACCGTCACCCAGATACCGACAAAGGCACTATGGCACTGACAGACACGGCAGTAAAAAACGCACGGCACAGCGGCAGCGCGGCAGGTGACAAGCTATCGGATGGCGGCGGCATGTTCCTGCTGGTGAAGGCATCCGGCAAATACTGGCGCATGGACTACCGCTTTGCCGACAAGCGCAAGACGCTTGCGCTGGGTGTCTATCCGGCTGTATCGCTGGGGCAGGCACGCAAGGCGCGGGAGAAGGCGCGGGAGCTGCTGGCGCAGGGCATAGACCCAAATCTGCACCGCAAGGCCGAGAAGCTGCAGCGGGCGGCTACGCTGGAAAACAGTTTTCAGTCTGTGGCTATGCGCTGGCTGGATCAGTGGAGCATTGGCAAGACACCCCACACCATTGATTACACGGTCAAGCGGCTGGAGCGTGACGTGTTTCCTATCGTTGGTGCATTGCCCATTGGTGAGGTGACTGCACCCATGCTGATTGCCATCGTGAAGAAGGTAGAAGAACGGGGCGCACTGGACATGGCGGCGCGTGCGCTATCGAACTGCGGGCAGATATTCCGGTATGCCGTGGCGCATGGCATCACGGACAGCAACCCGGCCAGCTTCATCAAGCCATCGGACGTGCTGCCGCAGCGCAAGGCCAAACACCACGCGCGGATCACGGCAAAAGACCTGCCCCAGCTACTGCGGGACATGGATGACTATCAGGGCAGCATCCTGACGCGCATCGCCATGCAACTGATGGCCCTGACGTTTGTGCGTACTGGTGACTTGATCGGGGCACGCTGGGATGAATTCGACCTGGTGGGCAAGCGCTGGGACATACCGGCACACCGAATGAAGATGGATACCCCGCACATCGTCCCATTGGCACGGCAGGCGCTGGTGCTGTTGAGAGAGCTGCACACGATCACCGGGCGCAGTGAGTGGCTGTTTCCGCATGAGAGCAACCCACGCAAGCACATGAGCAACAACACGGTGCTGTATGCGCTGTACCGCATGGGCTACAAGGGCACCATGACGGGACACGGCTTCAGGGGGCTGGCTTCCACGATCCTGCATGAGCAGGGGTTTGACCATGCCCACATCGAACTGCAACTGGCCCACTCTGACCGCGACGAAGTAAGCGCAGCGTACAACCATGCCACTTACCTGACCCAGCGCGGCAAGCTGATGCAATGGTGGGCCGACTACCTGCAGGCACGCCGGGCGGATAACGTCATCGTGCTGCCCAAGCGCAAGGCGGGATGAGCGCATGTTTGACCCCACCCCTCTTTGTTTTTCGGGGTTACACGGGTTACACGGGTTACAGCGTTGATTTTATTGATGTTTTCCTGTAACCCCATGGCAAAACGCTGGGGTTACAGGGGTTACACGCTGGGGTTACAGGCGGGGTTACAGGGCGCTATCCATGGCGTGGTGTTGCTCCGCCAGCACGCCGCAGTAAATGGGTAAGATGCAAGCATCCATCCACCGTAGGGAGATGAAATGTTTGGCTGGTTTTCGAGAAAGATATTCGGAAGCAAACCAGTGGACGCCAGAGAAGCGAGTGAGCAAGAGCCAATGCTGCGGCAGCGCGCCAAAGAGTTGGCAATCGCGGCAGGCCCAAAGGTAACGCTTCAACGCGAAGAAGCTGCGTTTACCTACACGATGAAGAGTGTGCAAGGCCTATCAGAGAGAGAAAAGAGCGAGATTTTCAGCATGGTGCAAAGCTGTGGAGGCTTTGGCTTGCCGCACAACTACATGGAGCCTGTTTTTCAGCGGTATTTTGCCGAACGGCCATGGGCATGGTTGGAGATTGCCGAGTGGCGAACCATTTTTGACAAGGCCCGATTGTCTACTCCACTTGATTTCCCAGAAGTATGGGAGATAGACCCCGCCAAGGTTAGCGTGCAGGTGTCGCGCGAGGAAGCGCTGGAACAACGTACCGTGGCAGAGCTAAAGGAAACTCTTGCAAAAAATGCCATTCCCTTTCGTTCGGGGGCAAGAAAGGCTGAGTTGGTTCAGCTCTTGGCTGAATCTGGTTGCTCGGAAGTTGACCGTTTGTACTATCAGTTCCAAGAGCAAAAGCGGCGCTCTGGGGGCTACGGCCTCTATAAAAAATTGATGCGATGCATAAATTTACGCGCCATGGGATTGGGTAGACGGAGCGCGGCAGGGAATACGTTCATCAAAGAGGAGTTAGTAGTTTTTGATACGACTTACGCTAATGTCATAGAACGATATTTGGCAGGAAATCCTGACGCGATGCTGCCACTATTTCCCGGGGATCACAGCTTCTTCCATGTGCAACTGAATTTTCGTCAGAGGTGATGCTAAGGTGCGGCCACTTACGTGAGGCTTTTCCCCCGGCTTCCCAGCGAAATGCGAGGATGCGCTTGCCCAATCTTGCGCCTGCCTGTGCATCACCCCCGCTGGCTAAGTCGGTAAGCTAACCCACCAAAACTGCTCACCGAGGCGGTTCTTTCATGCCATGTCCAATGCCCTTTGACAGGCACGTGGGTGAAAGATCAATCTTTCGCCGGGCGCAGGTACGCGGCGTGCAGGCGCTCCACTTCCAGCAGCAGAGCCAGATGCTTGCCGACCCATTCCGGGATCGGCACGCCTTCAGTGCGCCAGCGGCTGGGCGTATTGCGATGCAGGCCAGTGGCGCGGCAGAAGTCAGAAACCTTCCAGCCCAAGGCGTGCAGGTGGGCGTCGAAGTCTTGAAGGGTGTAGGCGTGTTGCGTCATGGTGTGATTCTAGGCTATTTTTTCCCGGTTATGTGCTTTATTTGACGATAGATTCACATAATTAAACATAACGCTCGTTGTATCAAGTATGCAAAGTGGACAACTTTCTGCACACTATCGGGAATAGTCAATGCAGACGCGGGTTTACCGATGTTATGCACAATGCCCACCATTTAGGCACATCAACGGGAAACCAAACGATCCGGCACCAGAGGCAGTTATCCACAGGGGCCCACCTACTGGAATCCCCGAAATGTGCGGTTTTTGATAGGTTGCGCCAATGGCGGCAAGAATCGACGCCAGCCTAAAACGTCAGGGCGTCATCGACCTGGTGCTGGCGGCGGGTTTCTTGAGTCCCTAAAAAGCGCAGTGCAGATTCTGGCGGCTCAATTTTGAGCCGCGAGATGCGGCAGGATCAGCAAAACGCAAAATTGCGCTCAGCCCAAAAATGGGCTTAGCACAGTCCAAAAGTGGACAGTCCCCAGCGCGGGGGCACCTTGGTACACCTGAATTTTTGGAGCCTATAAAAAGACCGATGCACAGATTTGAGCATCGGCAGGGCGATGTGCGAATCTGCATATCGGGAGCGGCACCATCCAGCCGAAGCTAGTCCCTGCACCTGGTGTTGCAGGCAAAAGAAAAGCCGCACGATGGCGGCTGCTGTGGGGCTGGGCGGGATCAGGCGGGCACTTGATCGCAATCTTCAATGGTGCTTTCCCAGCCCTTGCGCGATTCCTGGATGACGATCTTCTGGTTTACCAGCCGCTCCACTTGGTTGGTGCGCTCCATCACCCGCCGAATCGGCACGTTGCCTTCGGCATGAGCAGCGTAGAGCAGACGCAGCAGCTTGTCTGCCCAGCGCGGCACCTTGCAGTCCTTTTCCCAGCGGGCAACAGTCTGCGCGTCAACGTCCAGAAGGTGGCCCAATGCCGATTGCGAGGCCAGCATGCCAGCGCTGCGCACATAGCGAAATTCAGCACCAGTCATGTGGCTGGGCTTCTTGGTGAGCGCCAAACACACCGCTTTGGTCAGTCCTTCTTGATCGTGAATCGCCACGGCTTCGCCAAAGCGCGTCATACGCACTTCATACCCATTTGCAAGCCATACATTGCGCAGGCCGCCGTCTTTGTACTGGATCATGGCTATTCCTTCGTTATGTCAATCACGGTCACGATGACCAATTCCGGGGCGGGATACTCCACGTTCACCACTACCGCTACGTTCATGCCTGCCACATAGCGCACCATGCGGCAGTTGAGCCCCCCATGTCTGATGTCTGGTTCGGGCGGCAGATTCATGCGCCCCTGCAGCAGCACATCGAACACCATGGGGCGGTTGACGTGGCGCTGGCGCATTCGCACATCTGCATGATCAGTGAATGCCACATTGGCACTGTCTGCGGCCATTCTGCGGATGTGTTTTTCAAGTTGGGGGATGCTTGGATCGGCCACGCTTACCTATCATTTTGATAGGACATCATACTGAAAACGGTATGCCCTATCAAACGTCCTTACATTCTGTTGGCCTTCTATTGTCAACCCGCTACACTGGACGCTTATACAGCCCACCATGGGCGAACGATTGCCAGCCCCTACCGTGGATTGATCCCCACGGCCAGACCTGCACACACCCCGGCAGGCGGGGGCTGGCACCTTGTGCGGGGTGTTGGGGTGAATATGGCGCATCACAAGATCGACTTGGCGCACTTCCGAAGAACCAATATATGGGCGCAGCAGCAATTAGCGCTGACAGCGATAACTGACGGGGAAAACGGCGCGGAACAGCAGGCATTCCACATACTCGCGGGGCTGGTTCTGGATGACGGCGCAATCCATCCGCTTTTCCAGCAGGTAATGAATTTGCTGATGGTCGAAATCGTTCTAACAGGGCGGCTGCCTTATTCCAAAGCGGGAAGGCCAAAGCACGATGACGCTCATATAGATAAAACCCTCATCGCGTGGGAATTTTTCGATATGCGCGATGACGGGATGACATATCAGGAAACGATGGATGAGCTGGTAAAGCGTCACCATAAGGGTGAGCGTCACCTTGCGCGTATCGTCAAAGATCACAGCACACACTTGCCAAAAACTAAGGAGGAGAGAGACCAGCGGCGTGAATTTTTGCGAATGGGCGCCCGTTTTGATGCTGAGGCGAGAAAGGAGGCTGCAGAGCGTGGGGAGGTGTACGAAACCTTTTTAGAGCGAATGGGCCGGAGAATTGAAGAAATGCGGGCAGAGGCCATGAACCGCGATGTGTTGGCCGAACTGGATAAAAAAATGGATGCCGCGCTTGATCGAATTGCCGAGATGACTGCTGACAAAAAGTAGACCTGTTTTATTGTCAGTGACATAGCGGAATCACTCTTAGAAACTGCATACCGTGCCTCATCGGGCGGTATTGCAGCAACTGGCACAACCTGCAATGCCGTCCTTCCATGAAAGGATCAGACGGCAATGCAGAAAGCAGCCACCAAACCGATTCACGCGCCACAGCGTGAAGTCACCACCAGCCACGACACCCAGCCCCACTATGAGCGGGCGAAAGCAGCAGCGCGTTTCCTGAAGATCAGCGAAACGACGCTGTGGCATTGGGCGAAAACCCGTGACGATTTTCCCAAGCCGATCAAGGCCGGAACCCGCGTCACGCTGTTTGACCTGACGGCGATTCAAGCCTGGCTGCAAGGCCAGACGGAGGGTGCAGCATGAGCAGCATTCCGCACCATCACACCACGCCGGAGAAACTGCAGGCGTTGGTGCAGATTCTCAAGTCCTACCCCAGCGGCAGCGCGGCAGCGCAGCGACAGCGCATCATGGCGGCGCTTGCGCTGTTTCCCTGCACCAGCAGCGAAATGCAACGCCACCTGGACTGCTACGACTGCAATGCACGAATCAACGAGCTGCGCCACAAGGAAGGCCGCAAGATCGGCATGGCATGGGTGCAGCAGGAAACCGAAGCGGGCGAGTTGCACCGCGTGGGCCTGTTCTTTTTGGAGGCCACAGCATGAGGACCACCAAAAAGAAAACCGCCTGGAGCTGGGGAGCTGTGCAGGCGGCCATCGAATCGCATCTGGTACGGCATTCTGCCATCTACGGCTATGCCTGTACAGCAGCGGCAGCCATCGCGCTGGCGACTTGCACGAGCCTGCCCGTACATGCCACAATGACCCCGGCGCAGAAATGCGCTGGTGCTAGTCACACCAAATCTGTAGCGGTTGCTGCCCCCACCGTTAAGCGGGGTTTTGTCATGCCTGAACACCTGGCAGGACGTGGTGTATCCACGGCCAGCCGTCACGGTTACGGGCGTGGGAGCGCCTATCCGCAAGGACGGCGGCACGGCTACGGACGTGTGACTACACCCACGCCCACCCTATGCGCTAGTCACGCAAAAGGGGGCTTCTTCAACGTTCCCGTAGGAGCCTGAACCATGACAACCATCACCCGCGCCAACGGCGCAAGCATCCCCACGCCTGAAGGCGTCACTATCGATCACGTATGGCTGACGCTGACCACCAGCAAAGCCGGTACCAGCATCAAGCGCCGTACCGACGCAATCGACATGCTGACAGAGCGTGCAACGCAACTCCACGCGCTGCTGCTGCAGACGTGTGGCGCATCCCGCGACAACTTCACCGGCCAGCATGAAAGCATTCAGGAAGCCACGCTGTGGCTGGCCTGTTCTGTTGCTGAAGAAGTCAGTGCACTGGCCGAAGCGCTGGCAAGTGGAGGTGCAGCATGAAGGCGCCGACCACTTCCACGACCCCGGCCAGCAATGCCGAATTCTGGTGTGAGGAGCGTCAAGCCATCGCATTGGAAACGCTGTACCAGATCGAGCAGATGGCCGAGATGCTGAGGCTGCGCGCTGAATTTGGCGATATGGACGCACTGCAATATGCAAGCCGTGCAGCAGCTAGGGCCATTGCAGAGCTGGCCTGCAACGCCATGGCGGCGATCAATGATGAGCTGACCACTATCAAGAGCATGGAATACCAACTCGGCAAGGGGGGCGCAGCATGAGCAAAAGATCGGAATTCCGACTCAGCACCCTGGGCCTGGAGGGGCTGCAAATCGAGCTGAACACCGCCAAGGAGCGCATCGCCAGCCTGGTGTCCCTGTTGAATGATGAAATCGACAGCCACGCGATGGATGCCAGCGACAAGGCACGCATGTACGCGCTGGCTTGGGCCATCGAGCAGCAGGCGGGCGAGCTGCCGAAGCTGGTGCAGGAGGTGCAGACATGACCTTCCGACTCGCCATCTACAGCGCATGGAGCAGCACCAATGCCGCGCTGCTGCGACGCCAGCGACTGCCCGGCACCTACCCCACGGCGGGCGACGCTGCAGCGGCTGGTGTGGTGCACCTGAAGGCCAATGCGCAGGCTGTGGGTTTTGAGGTGGAGGCGCCGGGGCTGGAAGCAGCGAACGACGCAGCGATGACAGCACGCACGATCTACCGGGCGCAAGCGGCGCGTCACAAGCGCCAGAAACGCACGGAGGTGCAGCATGACGCCTGACACCATCGTCAACGACTTCCGCGATGCGTTGCTGGGCGCCGGGTTGACGCCACCCGATCACATCGAGGCTGACGGCAAGGTGCACCGCTTCAGTACCAACGGCAAGCGCAGCGACGCGGCGGGCTGGTACTGCCTGCATCTGGATGGCCTGCCTGCTGGCATCTTCGGAGACTGGCGGCAGGGGCTGACTGTCACCTGGTGCAGCAAGAGCGACGAAGCCATGACACCGGCAGAGCGTGCAGCGATGCGCGAAACCATCCGGGCATTGCTGGTGCAGCGGCAGGCCGATCAGCAGCGCAGGCAGGAGCAAGCAAAAGCAAGCGCAATGCAGGCATGGGAGGCGGCAGGCGACTGTACCGGCCACCCCTACCTGCAGCGCAAGGGCGTGCACGGCTACGGGCTGCGGCAGTACGGCGGCTTGCTGATGATCCCGCTGCGCGACACCAGCGGCACCCTGCACAGCATCCAGACGATCACGCCTGATGGTGACAAGCGCTTTCAGGCGGGCGGCAGGGTGCGCGGCTGCTATCACGCCATCGGCAAGCCTGCAGGCGTCATCGTGGTGTGCGAGGGCTACGCCACGGGCGCCAGCATCCACGAGGTGACCGGCCACGCTGTGGCTGTGGCCTTCAACGCAGGCAACCTGCAGGCAGTGGCACAGGCGCTGCACAGGCGCTGCACAGGCGCCACCCTGACCTGCAGATCATCGTGGCCGCTGACGACGATCACGCCACGCCGGGCAACCCCGGCATGGAGCAGGCACAGCAGGCCGCGCTATCCGTGGGCGGCACCGTGGCGGTACCGCTGTTCCACGCTGGCCGACCGGCTGGCGCTACCGACTTCAACGACCTGCACCAGTTGCAGGGGCTGGCGGCAGTGAAGGCCGCATTTGATGAATTGGAGGATTGCCCATGACGGAAGCAATCACGGCACTGGCCGAAGTGCCAGCAGATACCCCTATCGGCCACCTGGTGCAGATCGAGGCGGACGGGCAGCAGGATCAGCAGCAGGCAGAACCCAGCCCCATCCCCGACCAAAAGGATCGTCCGCGCTACGTGGTGCTGAACGAGGCGGTAAAGGGCACTGACGGCAAGGTGACGCACCGTGCAGGCGTCTGGTATTTTGGCATCCGTGAGCGCAATAACGGCGAACCCGAGCTGACCCAAGTCTGGATTTGCGCACCGCTGTACATGGATGCAGTGACGCACGACCCGCAGGAAAACAACTTCGGGCGCCTGCTGCGGTTTCGCACCACGACCGGGAAATGGCGGGAGTGGGCCATGCCCATGGAGCTACTGAAGGCAGACGGCGCCGACTTGCGCGGGGCGCTGCTTTCCATGGGGCTGGAGCTGGACCCGGACAAGCGCAGCAGCCTGACGCGCTACCTGTTGAGCCTGGTGCCGAGAAAGCGGGTTCGCTGCTGCCTGCAGACCGGCTGGGCAGACGCCACCTTCCGGGCTTTCGTGCTGCCTGATACCGTCATCGGCGCCGGGGCTGGCGGCGTGGTGTTCCAGTCTGGTGAGGCAGATGGCAACGAGTACACCACGGGCGGCACACTGGACGGCTGGCGCGAGGGTGTGGCAATGCCTGCTGTGGGCAATCCCGTGCTGCTGCTGGCGCTTTGCGCTGCATTCGCTGGTGCACTGCTGGCAAGGTGCAATGCCGAATCGGGCGGGGTGCACTTCGTGGGCGATTCCAGCACCGGCAAAACCACGGCGCTGCAGGCAGCGTGCAGTGTGTGGGGCGGCGAGGGTTACCGCAGAAGCTGGCGGGCCACGGCCAACGGCATGGAGGGCGCAGCCAGCATGTTCAATGACAGCCTGCTGGCGCTGGACGAAATCAGCGAATGCGATCCGCGCGACATTGGCGCCATCGTGTACAGCCTGGGCAACGGGCGCGGCAAGCAGCGGGCCAGCAGGACCGGCACCGTTCGCACCGTGACGCGCTGGCGCTGCTTCATTGTCTCCACCGGGGAAACCACCATCGAAACGTCCATGCAGGAAGGCGGCCAGAGGGTGAAGGCGGGGCAGGCCGTGCGGCTGCTGGATGTTCGTGTGCAGCGCAGGCATGGCGCATGGGATGAGCTGCACGGCTACGCCAGCGGTACCGTCTTCAGCGACAGCATCAAGCGGGCGGCGGCAACGCACTACGGCCACGCTGGGCGGGCTTTCCTGCAGCGATTGACCCGTGAGCAAGGCGAGGACTTCGCCGAGGCGCTGGCGGGCATTCAGGCGCTGCCTGCATTCGCTGTGCGGGGTGACGGGCAGGTGAAACGGGCGGCAGCCCGGTTTGCCATGCTCGCACTGGCCGGAGAGCTTGCTACCAGCTACGGCGTCACCGGCTGGCCGGAAGGGGCGGCGACTGCAGCGGCAGCGGAGATGTTCACCGCCTGGCAGCAGGATCGGGGCGGCAGCAACGCCAACAAGGAGCAAAGCCAGATCAGGCAGGCCGTGGCCGCATTCATCGAGCTGCACGGGGCAAGTCGGTTTCAGAACGAGGACAACCCGCAAGCCGTGGTGCACAACCGGGCAGGCTGGCGCGAGAACACCGGCAGCAGTGTGCGGTACCTGTTCACGGCTTCGGGCATGAAGGAGGCGCTGAAGGGCTTTGACCTGCAACGCTCGTTGGATGTGCTGGTGCAGTGCGGGGCGCTGCCAAAGCCTGGTGCTGACGGCAGGCGCCAGACGCCCAAGCGACTGGATGGCGCCGTGCGCAAGGTGTACGAGATCAATCCCGAGCGATTGGAGGATGACCATGGGAGCGCTTAAAGCACTGATTCAGCGGCTCCACGCACAGGCTGCAACCCCTGTAACCCGCGCTGTAACCCCGGCTGTAACTCCTGTAACCCCACAAAAAACGGCTGGGGTTACAGAAAAGTTCAATGAAATCAACGGTGTAACCCCTGTAACCCGTGTAACCCCGAAATTCGATAAGGGGCAGGGTTCAAACGCAAAACCACCGGCTGCGGCGCCGATTCCAGCCCCTGCAGTGCCTGGTGCAGAAGCGGCGAACGAAGCCGAGCTGTATGACTGGCACGAGCTGGACCGGGCCTATCTGGATCACCACATGCAATGCACCCAATGCAAGACGGCAGGCAGGCGCCGGGGTGAGCGCTGCGCCATTGGTGCAGCACTGTGGCGCGACTATGAGCAAGCAATGCCCACGTGGGCGACGAAAGTATGACGCAATGAGCAACAGGGAAACTTCACCACAGTTTGAAGCGGCCAACGAGCGGGCCAAACGCTTGGTGGAGGTGCACGGCGTGGATGCACCACAGGCACAGGCTGCCATGCGGGAGGCGCTCGATCTTGCGCCCCAATGGGTCAAGGATGAGCTGAAGGCACAGCAGCAGCGGCACGAGCGCTTCCTGGCGGCAGTGGATGAAATGAATGCCGTGATTGCAGAGCATGGCGAGGATTCCCCAGAAGCGGGCATTGCCATCATGCAGGTGCACGAGCATCTGCCGGAGGAACTGCAGCAGGCCATGATGGACAAGATGTGCGAGATGTTCCAGCTACCGGCGGCCACGCACTGCGATGATGACGGCAATCCGCTGTACAGCGTGGCCGAAGTGGGCGAGGCGCTGGGGCTGGATGAGCAGGAAGCAGAGCAGGCATTTGCCGAGATGCTCGCAGCAGCAGCCGACAAGGGGCTCGACATTGGCGGCATGGTGTCAGACGCCGGGCAGGTTCACCGCATCAACTGAAGGGGCAGCAATGAGCATTCAACAACACGCAGCACGCAAGCAGGCCAGCAAGCAGGCCAACGAGTACCGCCAACGCTACGGCGCCAATCACCCGCTGACGCAGGCCATGCAGGGGCATGCCGATAGCCTGGTGTCCGATGGTGAGCTGTACGGCATGGAACCAGAAGATGCGCAGGCAGTCCGGTATGCAAGAGCGCGGGAGGAACTGCAGGCGGCTTTGCAGGAGAAGGGCGCACGCTCGATACAGGCCATGCTTGCAGCTATCGAGTGTGTGGGGTACGCACCAAAGGGACAGCAGGATCAGGTGCAGCAGGAAATGCAGGACCGCTTCGGCTTGCCGCAGCCTGGTGCATGGGCGGCAGATGGTAGGCCCATGTATTCCATGGAGCAAATCGGCGATGTGCTGGGCATGACAGAAAAGCATGTCCGCGCCACCGTGGAGGCATTGGGGCATGAGCGCTGCAATGCCGGGGTGCCTGTGAATTTTCAGCTTGCCAAGGATGCGGAAGTGCACCAACTCAACAGCGATGAGGAAGACGATGATTGATGGATTGATTGCGGGCAAGGTGTACGGCCAGCCACAAAGCAGGACCGACAGCCACGGCAAGCAATACGCGCTGGGCAAGGTCAAGGCAGCAGCCGGTAACGGCGAGGTGCTGTTTGTCTCGTGCATTGTCTTTGGTGACGCTGCACGGCAGTTCCTGGTGCTGGGTGACGGCGACGCCGTGGCGCTGGCTGGCAGCATCAGCCCGAAGGCATGGACGGACAAGGATGGGCAGGCGCGGCCAGCGCTGGATATGCAGGTGCAGCAGGTGCTGACGGCCTACCATGGCAGGAAGAAGCGCCAGCAGATGCAGGACGCAGAAAACCAGCAATTTGACTGATGTTTTCGGAATATCTTTGAGAGGTGCGGCATGGGCGGATACGGCAGCGGCAGGCACGGCGGGCGCAGCACCACATCGGACATGCGCAGTCTGGACGTGCGCCAGATGCAGCGTAATGGCTGGCTGGCGCCTGCTGCAGCAGGTGAAATCTATTGGAGCAGCAACGGGCAGCGGACAGCGACGATCAATTACCGCATGGAGGGCAAGGGCGTGCGGCTGATATACCGATCACGGCGAACCGGCGAGGACTGGAAGGATCATGACTACGTGGTGCCGCTGACCTACACCCCCTGCAACTATGGAGGAAGTCGGGTTTGGTTTCTGTGCCCCTGCTGCGGGCGCAGAGTGGCAAAGCTGTACGGCGGCGCGATCTATGCCTGCAGGCACTGCCACAAGCTGGCGTATCAGTCACAGCGGGAAACCCAAGACGGCAGGGCATTGCGCAAGGCCGACAAGATGCGGGATCGGCTGGGCTGGGTGCCGGGGATTCTCAACGGCGAGGGTGGCAAGCCCAAGGGGATGCACTGGGCGACCTATGGCCGGATGCTCGATCAGTACAGCAAAGCGTGTGAAGTCACCGTTATGGGGATGCACCGCAGGCTGGGATTGATACGGGGAAGGATTCGAGCTGCAGGCTTGCCCGATGAAGACCTGGACTTCCCATGATGGATCGGCAGCACGGCAAGATCACAGTAATGGGGTGTCAGAAGTGACACCCCTTTTGCATGGGCGCCGCAGTAGTGGCGCGACCAAAGTTGCAGGCGTGGTTGCAGGTTGCAACCCAAAAAAAAAGAGCGCCACATGCTGCCACCTGGTGCGCGACATTCGGCTCGACTTTGAGCCGATCACATCCAAACCCCGTGCTGTAACCCCTGTAACCCCATGGCAAAACGCTGGGGTTACAGAAAAAGTCAATGAAATCAACGGTGTAACCCCGTAACCCGTGTAACCCCACAAAAAAGCAATGACGGGATGCATTGCACGCTCTGCATGGTGCAATGTTGCGGCGATCAACACCATGGCTGTAGGGCATCGGCAACGGGCCAAATCGGCAGAAAAGGGGGCAGCAAATCAATTTGACGGTATTTTTGACGGTACTTTTCCGATTGGTATGTATTGGTGCTCAATGAAATCAATAGGTTATGACTTCAATGTGGTCCCCGCCAGTGCCATCCTTCCTGCCCGCTCCCCTGCGGAGCCCGCCGCCAAGCCCGCGACATGGTGTCGAGCTGGCTTTTTCATGCCCGTCGCAGCATTGCGGTAGTGCACCGGACCGGCATGCTCACAGCGTTTCCCGCACATAGGCAATCCCTTCGTCGTCATAGATGGTGTAGATCAGCTGCAGCAGGTTGCGAAGGTCCTGCGAGTCGTCCAGCATGCGGATGGCCATGACGATGGGGGAAGTGACGCCCCGCTCGTCCAGCGGGAGGTAGGTGACGTCGGTGCGCTGCATGCCGTGCACGCTTTTCGGCACGATGGACAGCCCGGCGCCGGCGGCGACGAGGCCGAGGGCGATCTGTAGTTCGCGCACTTCCTGCATGTTGGCGGGCTCGAGGCCGCGGTCGCGGAAGGCGGCGAGCACCTGGTCGGCAAAGCTGGGGCGCGGGGCGCGCGGGAACAGGATAAGCGGTTCGTGCACGATCTGCTGCAGGCGCACCGGCTTGCCGGCCAGGCCCAGCGGATGCTCGAACGGCACGGCGAGCATCATCACTTCCTCGCGCAGCACGATGCGGCGCACGTTGGCGTCGTCGATGCGCACGCGGCCGAAGCCGACATCGATGCGACCTTCCTTCAGCGCCTGGTTCTGCTCGACGGTGGCCATCTCGTGCAGGGTGAGCTCGATGCGCCGCATCCGCCAGTATGAAGATTTCTTCAACGCCAGCGGCATGGCCACGCCGGACGATCTGGAAGAGTTCCGCGCCTGCCAGCAGGGCTACAACGGCATTGCGCTGGAGTGGAACGACCAGTCGCGCGGCAGCAAGCACTGGATCCGCGGTGCGGACGAAGCCGCCGATGCCATCGGCCTGAAGCCGCTGCTGTCGGGCGTGAAGACCGAGGACGAGGGACTGTACACGCTGCAGCACCACTACTGGATGGAAGTGATGCAGAAGGCCGTAGAAAAAGAAGGAGCAGCAGCAAGAGCGCGAACAACGATCTGGTGAACCTGAAGGCTTTCCTGTACAAGGAGGCGCGCCTGCTGGATGACGAACAGTGGGACGAGTGGCTGGAGTGTTATGACGAGAACGCGCAGTTCTGGGTGCCCTCGTGGGATGACGACGACACGCTGGTGAAGGATCCGCAGCGCGAAATCTCGTTGATCTATTACCCGAACCGCCAGGGTCTGGAAGACCGCGTGTTCCGCATCAAGACCGAGCGCTCCAGCGCCACCATGCCGGACACCCGCACCAGCCACAACATCAGCAATGTGGAGCTGGAAGTGCAGCAGGGCGACATCGTCACCGTGCGCTTCAACTGGCACACGCTGAGCTTCCGCTACAAGACGATTTACCAGTACTTCGGCATGTCGCGCTATCGGATCGACGTCTCCGGCGCGCAGCCGAAGATCGTGGACAAGTACGTGGTGCTGAAGAACGACTACATCAACCAGGTGATCGACATTTTTCACATCTGAGGTGCCATCATGACGTACAGCATCGCACTGCAGTTCGAGGACGGTGTCACCCGCTTCATCCACTGCAATCCCGGCGAGAAGGTGGCCGATGCCGCCTACCGCCAGAAACTGAATATTCCGCTGGATTGCCGTGACGGCGCATGCGGCACCTGCCGCTGCCATTGCGAATCCGGCAGCTATGACATGCCCGAATCCACCTATGTGGAAGATGCGCTCACGCCGGACGAGGCGGCGGAGGGCTATGTGCTGACCTGCCAGATGAAGCCGACCTCGGACTGCGTGGTGAAAGTGCCGGCATCGTCGGCCGCCTGCAAGACCGGGGTGCACAACTTCGATGGCGCGGTGGCAGCGGTGCAGCGCCTGTCGGACACCACCTTCGGCTTCGCCATCCAGCTCGATGATCCGGCCAGCCAGAGCTTTCTGCCGGGCCAGTACATGAATGTGCAGATTCCGGGCGCGGAGCTGACGCGTGCCTATTCCTTCAGCTCGCCGCCGGGTGCGGCACAGGCCGAGTTCGTGGTGCGCAATGTGCCGGGCGGGCGCATGAGCGGCTGGCTGGGCGAGCAGGCCAAGGTGGAGGAGCGCATCCGCATCTCCGGGCCGTATGGCAGCTTCTACCTGCGCCCGGTGCAGCGCCCGGTGTTGTTCCTGGCTGGGGGCACGGGGCTGGCGCCCTTCCTGTCGATGCTGGACGTGCTGGCGAAGACGGGCAGCCCGCAGCCGGTGCGCATGGTGCTGGGCGTGACCAACGATGCCGATCTGGTTGTCATCGACAAGCTGCAGCAGATGCAGGCGCAGCATGATTGGTTCGAGTTCCGCACCTGCGTGGCGGCGCCCGAGAGCGCGCACGAGCGCAAGGGCTATGTGACGCAGCATCTGGAGTCCGAATGGCTCAATGGCGGCGACGTGGATGTCTATCTGTGCGGTCCGGTGCCCATGGTGGATGCGGTGCGCCACTGGCTGGACGAACAGGGCGTGAAGCCGGCGAGCTTCCACTACGAGAAATTTGCTCCGAGCGAGGCCTGAGATGCAGGGACGTGAACGCTACGCCGGCAAGACGGTGATCGTGACGGGCGCGGCACAGGGCATTGGCCGCGGCGTGGCGCTGGCGCTGGCGCAGGAAGGGGCGCGCCTGCTGCTGGCCGACCGCTCCGAGTTGGTGCAGGAAACGGCCGATGAAGTGCGCGCGCTGGGCGTCGATGTGGTTGTGGAACTGGCCGACCTGGAAACCTGGGCCGGTGCCGAGAGTGTGGCCAAGGCGGCGATCAAGCGCTACAAGCGCATCGACGTGCTGGTGAACAACGTGGGTGGTTCGATCTGGTTCAAGCCCTACCAGGAATACCAGCCCGAAGAGGTGGAAGCCGAAGTGCGCCGCTCGCTGTTTCCCACCCTGTGGATGTGCCGCGCCGTGCTGCCGCAGATGCTCAAGCAGAAGGGCGGGGCGATCGTGAACGTGTCGTCGATTGCCACGCGCGGCATCTACCGCATTCCGTACTCTGCCTCGAAAGGCGGCGTGAATGCGCTGACGGCCAGCCTGGCGTTCGAGCATGCACAGGACGGCATCCGCGTGAACGCGGTGGCCACCGGCGGCACCGAAGCGCCGCCGCGCCGTATCCCGCGCAACCCGAACAAGCTGAGCAAAAAGGAAAAAGCCTGGATGCAGGGCATCGTCGACCAGACGCTGTCCAGCAGCCTGATGCACCGCTACGGCACGATCGACGAGCAGGTCGGAGCCATCCTGTTCCTGGGATCGGACGAGGCCTCGTACATCACCGGATCGGTGCTGCCCGTGGGCGGCGGCGACCAGGGCTGAACCGAGCCCCACCCTTCAGGAAGTTCCTCATGCGCAGTACCTCTGTTAGCGCGCCCGCAGCGCACGCCCATGGCCCGATGTCCGCCATCCTGGCCGGCCTGTTGGCCGTGGCGGTGTCCTATGCCGGCCCGCTGCTGATCTTCTTCCAGGCGGCGCACGCCGGCAACATGTCGCCGGAGATGACGACCTCCTGGGTCTGGGCCATCTCGGTCGGCGCGGGCGTTTCCGGCATTTTCCTGAGCTGGTTCCTGAAGGTGCCGGTGGTAACGGCCTGGTCGGCGCCAGGCACGGCGCTGCTGATCACGCTGTTTCCGGCCATCACCATGCCCGAGGTGGTCGGTGCCTATATCACCGCTGCGGTGCTGATTTTCCTGGTGGGGGTGAGCGGCTATTTCGACAAGCTGGTGCGCATGATCCGCGCGGGGTGGCGGCCGGCATGATGGCCGGCATCCTGTTCCAGTTCGGGCTGAACGTGTTCCAGGCGACCGCGAGCATGCCGGAGATTGAGCTGAGCATGATCGTGGTCTATCTGCTGGCACGGCGCTTCTTTGCACGCTACGCGGTGTTGCTGGTGCTGCTGGCGGGGGTGCTGCTGTCCTGGTCGCTGGGGCAGACGCAGTTCCAGAGCGTGACGCTGGAGCTTGCCATGCCGGTGTTCACCATGCCCCAGTGGACCTGGCAGAGCACGCTCAGCTTTGCGCTGCCGTTGGTGCTGGTCAGCCTGACCGAGCAGTTCCTGCCGGGCATGGCAATCCTGCAGCTCTCGGGCTACCACACGCCGGCGCGGCCGATCATCATGGTGACCAGCCTGACCTCGCTCGCAGTGGCGGCGTTTGGCGGCATCACTACCGTGCTGGCGGCCATCACGGCCGCGCTATGCACGGGCAAGGATGCGCACGAGGACCCGGGCAAGCGCTATATCGCCGGCATTGCCAATGGCGCGTTCTATCTGCTGGGGGCGCTGTTTGCCGGTTCCATCGTCACCCTGTTTGCCGCGCTGCCGCCGGCCTTCGTGGCGGCGCTGGCGGCGCTGGCGGCGCTGGCGGGGCTGGCGCTGATCGGCGCGATCACCAGCAATGTGGTGGCTGCGATGGAGCAGCCCGAACATCGCGAGTCCGCCATCGTGTGCTTTCTGGCGACGGCGTCCGGCATGACGTTCCTGGGGCTGGGTTCGGCCTTCTGGGGCATCGTGATCGGTTCGCTGGCGCATGCGGTGCTGAGCTGGCGCAAGGCAGCCCGGACGACCGCGCCAGCCAGCGCTTCTTGAGGGCGCAAAGTATTCCCGTCGACCGTCGCAGGAGGTATACCGAATCAGTGATAGTTCCGTGAATCCCGCATACCTTAGTAGGAAGGTTGGATTCTTGTCCAATTCAAGCCACATAGGTTGCCCCTGAAAGCCGTGATTTAGGAAAAACCCCTAAACCCGTGCCGGGGGCCTCCTTCTATCATTCGGCGCTGCAGTTAACGTAAACGTCAAACAACAAGAGCGTTGTCGTGGCTGCTGCTCCTTATCCGCAGTGTGCGGGGTGCTGTCACTGTCCTGTCAGGCGAAATCAGCATGCTGTACCTGTTTGCCCTCGGCAATTTCGCCATAGATAGAGCCTGGTTCCACCAGGACGCCGGCCTGTGCAGACAGGCCGACAACTAGGAAGACAACCATGAGACACGTGGACCTGCATGCCCTGATAGACCATGCAAAATTTCAGCGCTTCCACTGGATCGTCCTGATCTGGTGCACGCTGATCATCATCTTCGACGGCTACGACCTGGCCGTGGCCGGTGCGGCGCTGCCGTCCATCATGAAGGAAATGGGCGTGTCGCCCACCAACGCCGGCTTCATGATGAGCTCGGCCCTGTTCGGCATGATGTTCGGTGCGATTTTCCTCGGCACCATGGCTGACAAGGTCGGCCGCCGCTGGACCATCGCCATCTGTATCGCGCTGTTCTCCATCTTCACCGCTGCAGCCGGCCTCACGCACGAGCCGATCTCCTTCAGCGTGATGCGTTTCCTGGCCGGCCTCGGCATTGGCGGCGTGCTGCCGAACGTGGTGGCGCACATGGCCGAATACTCCCCGCGCAAGATCCGCTCCACCATGGTGACGCTGATGTTCTCCGGCTACGCCGTGGGCGGCATGCTGGCCGCCGTGCTGGGCAAGGGCCTGATCGCCGACTATGGCTGGCAGGCCGTGTTCTTCGCCGCTGCCGCTCCGCTGGTGCTGGTGCCGTTCATGATGATGTCGCTGCCCGAGTCGGCCACCTACCTGATCAAGAAAGGCCGCCACGAAGAGCTAAAGAAGATCGCGCACCGCATCGAACCCAGCTACGTGGCCCAGCAGGGTGACCACTTCGCACTGCCCGCTTCCGACAACAAGGACCAGTCCGTCAGCCTGGGCCGCCTGTTCCAGGATGGCCGCGGCTTCAGCACCATCATGTTCTGGATCGCCTTCTTCATGTGCCTGTTCATGGTGTACGCCCTGAGCTCCTGGCTTGCCAAGCTGATGGCCAACGCCGGCTACAGCCTGGGTTCCGCCCTGACCTTCGTGCTGGTGCTGAACTTCGGAGCCATGATCGGCGCCATCGGTGGCGGCTGGCTGGCTGACCGCTTCAACATCAAGGTGGTGCAGATCGTGTTCTATGCGCTGGCCGCCATCTCGATCACCTCGCTCGGCTACAAGCTGCCGCTGCCGCTGCTGTACTTCATGGTCGGCCTGGCAGGTGCTTCCACCATCGGCACGCAGATCGTGACCTACGCCTACGTGGGCCAGTTCTACCCCTACGACGTGCGCTCCACCGGTATCGGCTGGGCTTCCGGCGTGGGCCGTGCCGGCGCCATCCTGGCTCCGATCGTGATCGGCATCCTGGTGGCCATGGAACTGCCGCTGCAGATGAACTTCCTGGCCATCGCCCTGCCGGCCGTGGTGGCAGCCCTCGCGATTGCGTTCATCAACCCCAAGAAGTCGCACTCGCACCTGATCCACCTGCAGACGGCTGCGGCGCCTGCGCGCTGAGCCTGCCGGAACACTGGCTGATCCGCGTGTTGCCGATACGCGGACTGCCAGGAGCCGACAACCCCCTGCGGGCTGGCCAGCGCTCCGAAGGAGCCGGTGCCGGTCCTGCATTGCCCCCCATAGCTGGCAACCGCTATGGGTTTTTTTCGTCAGGCCGAGGCGGGCTTGCGGAACACCAGCAGCTTGCTGGTCAGCTTCTGCAGACGCTCGCCGTGCTGGTTGGTGGTGATGCTTTCCACCGTCACCATGCCGCGGTCGGCCTTGCTGCGCGAGGGCTGGATGTCCTTGATGGTGCTGGTGACGCGAAGCACGTCGCCGGGGCGCGTGGGCTGCGACCAGCTCAGTTCGGTGCCGGCGCCGATCAGTCCGTTGGCGACTGGCAGGCTGTGCACCATCAGGCGCATGGAGAGGGCGGCGGTCTGCCAGCCGCTGGCGGCCAGGCCCTGGAAGAATGAATCCCTGGCGGCCTCTTCATCCAGGTGAAATGGCTGTGGATCGTAGCGTGAGGCAAACTCCACGATCTGCTCCTTGTCCAGAGCGTGCGTATCGCTGACAAAGATGTCTCCGACCTTCAGGTCGTCGAGATAGAGCGGGCGTGCGGGGCTGGCGGGCATCGGGGGTCTCCATGAGAGTGTGGGAGGAGCGGATGGACCATTATCCGCGGCCTGCGCAATGTACTGTCGGCTGAGCAAGCTCGGGGATTGCGCGATGGGGAAGGCAGGAGCGGCAGTGCAACTCCAGGAATTGTGCGATGGCGGAGGCATGCGTCGACAGCGTGCCGGCGCAAGATCGGCACGGCAGAGGTGACCCCGCAAACAAAAAAGGCGCGCGGCCCGAAAGCCAGCGCGCCTTGCCTGCGCGCACAAGGCCCGCAGAAGGAGACAGTCGAAGGATCAGGCCTTCTGCAGCATCTGGATGATGGAGGAGAAATCCAGGCCGCCCTTGCCGGACAGGCTGTGCGCCGCGTACAGGCTGCGCGCCATGGCGCCCAGCGGGGTGCTGGCACGCACGTGCATGGCGTTTTCCTGCGCCAGGCCCAGGTCCTTGAGCATCAGGTCGGTGCCGAAGCCACCGGCGTAGCCCTTGCTGGCCGGGGTCGTTTCCATCACGCCGGGCACGGGGTTGTATTTTTCCAGCGCCCAGTTGCCGCCGGAGCTGCGGCGCATGATCTCGGCCAGTGCTTTCGGATCGAGACCGTTGGCCAGACCCAGGGCCATGGCTTCGCTGGTGCCGATCATCAGGATGCCGAGCAGCATGTTGTTGCAGATCTTGGCCGTCTGGCCGGCGCCCACGCTGCCGGCGTGGAAGATGTTGGCGCCCATTTTCTCGAGCAGCGGACGGGCGCGGCCCAGTGCGGCATCGTCACCACCGACCATGAAGGTCAGCGTGCCGGCAGCAGCGCCAGCGGTGCCGCCGGACACGGGGGCGTCGATGAAGGCAAAGCCCTTGGCGGCGGCAGCAGCGCCCACCTTCTGCGCGCTGGCGGCGGCGATGGTGGAGCTGTCGATGATCAGTGCGCCGGCCGGCAGCACGTCGAGCAGGCCGGGCTGGCCGTCCTTGCCCAGGTACAGGGCTTCGACGTGGGCGCTGGCGGGCAGCATGCTGACGACGACTTCGGCGTCCCTGGCAGCATCGTTGGCGCTGGCGGCAACGGTCACGCCTTCGGCCTTGACGGCGTCACAGGCAGCCTGGGACAGGTCGAAGGCCTTGACCGTGTGGCCGGCCTTCTGCAGGTTGATGGCCATGGGGCCGCCCATGTTGCCGATGCCGATGAATGCGATGTTCATGAATGTGTCTCCTTGTGGGTGAATGGGTTAGCGGATCGAATCCAGGCCGCGGTCGCCCAACAGGCGGCGCGACACGATCACGCGCATGATCTCGTTGGTTCCTTCCAGGATCTGGTGCACGCGCACGTCGCGCAGCAGGCGCTCCAGCGGGAACTCGCGCAGGTAGCCGTAGCCGCCGTGCAGTTGCAGCGCCTCGTTCACGATGTTGAAGCAGGCGTCGGTGGCGAAACGCTTGGCCATGGCGCAGTAGGTGGTGGCGTCCGGGCTGCGTGTGTCCAGCTTGAACGCGGCCAGACGCACCATCTGGCGCGCGGCGACCAGCTCGGTCTGCATGTCGGCCAGCTTGAACTGCAGCGCCTGGAACGCGGCCAGCTTCTTGCCGAACTGGCTGCGCTCGTTCATGTACTGCTGCGCGGCATTGAGCGCGCCCTGGGCCGCGCCTACGGAGCAGGTGGCGATGTTGATACGGCCACCGTCCAGACCCTTCATGGCGATCTTGAAGCCTTCGCCTTCGGCACCCAGCAGGTGGCTGGCGGGCACGCGCACGTCGCTGAAGCTGATGGCACGCGTGGGCTGGCTGTGCCAGCCGAGTTTTTCCTCGTTCTTGCCGTACTGGATGCCCGGCAGGTTGGCCGGCACCAGCAGGGCGGAGATGCCGTCTGCACCCGGGCCGCCGGTGCGGGCCATCAGCACCAGCACGTCGGTGGCGCCAGCGCCGGAGATGAACATCTTCTCGCCGTTGATGACGTATTCGTCGCCTTCCAACTTGGCCGTGGTGCGCAGGCTGCCGGCATCGCTGCCGGCGCCGGGCTCGGTCAGGCAGTAGCTGGCGAGCTGGTCACCCGCCGTCAGCGCCGGCGCGTACTGCTCGGCGATTTGGGGTTTGGCCCAGTTGGTGATCATCCACGTCGCCATGTTGTGGATGGTGATGAAGGCCGTGGTGGAAGGATCGACGGCCGCCAGTTCCTCGAACACCAGCGTGGCATCCAGGCGCGACAGGCCGAGGCCGCCGTATTCTTCGGAAGCGTACAGGCCGCAGAAGCCCAGCGCGCCGGCGGTGGAAATGGCCTGGCGCGGGAAGATGTGCTCGGCGTCCCACTTGGCGGCGTTGGGGGCGAGTTCGCCGGCGGCGTAGTCGCGCGCCACGCTGACGAACTGTTGCTGGTCGTCGGTCAGGTCGAAATACATGGTTTGTCTCCTCCTTCCCTCGCTCGGAAAGGGGTCTCGATTCTTGTTGGCGCTGCCGGCGGGGGCAGCGTGTTCTTGCAGGGCGGTACGCGCGGACAGAGGACCAAGGCGCATCGTTTTCGACCGTTACGCGCTTGAACTGAGACAGGCGCGCTACGTCGGGACGCTGGACCGGGTCATGGTGCCGCGCTGACAAACGGAGCCGCAGCGGGGAGGCGACTCCGGGGAAAACAGCGATGGCCAGCCTGCGCAGGGCGGTTGTCTGGGCAACCGTCCCTGCCGGGTCAGGCCGCAGCCGGAATTACTTCAGGCTGATGGTGGTGTGCACGCCACCGGCGTTGGCTTCGTCGAACCAGCGCTTGGTGATGGTCTTGGTCTGCGTGTAGAACGTGATGACCTGCTTGCCGTAGGGGCCCAGGTCGCCCAGCTTGGAGGCGCGCGAACCGGTGAAGGAGAACAGCGGGACCGGCACGGGAATCGGCACGTTGATGCCGACCTGACCGACGTCGATCTCTTCCTGGAACTTGTGCGCTGCAGCGCCGCTCTGGGTGAACAGGGCGGTACCGTTGCCGTTCGGGTTGTCGTTGATGATCTGGATGGCTTCTTCCAGGGTCTCGGCGCCCATCACGCACATCACCGGGCCGAAGATTTCCTGCTTGTAGATGTCCATGTCGACGGTGACGTCCTTGAACAGGGTTGGGCCGACGAAGTTGCCGTTGGCTTCCGCGCCTTCCAGCTGTGGGTTGCGACCGTCCAGCACCAGGGTGGCGCCTTGCTCGACACCGGAAGCGATCAGGTTGTCCACACGGGCACGGGCGTTCTTGTTGATCAGCGGACCGACGTCCACGCCGGGGGTGGCGCCGTTGCCGACCTTCAGGCCCTTGGCGCGCTCGGCGATTTCGTCCACCCAGTTGCGGGCCTCGCCCACCAGGATCACGACCGGCAGGGCCATGCAGCGCTGGCCGGCAGCACCGAAGGAGGCGCCAGCCAGGGCGTTGAGGGTCTGCTCCTTGTTGCAGTCCGGCAGCACGATGGCGTGGTTCTTGGCGCCCATCATGCACTGCACGCGCTTGCCGGCCAGGCTGGCGCGGTTGTACACGTGCGTGCCGACGCCGGTGGAACCGACGAAGCTGATGGCCTTGATGTCCTTGTGGTCGCAGATGCCGTTGACGACGTCAACGCCGCCGTGCACCACGTTCAGCACGCCGGCGGGGATGCCGGCTTCCAGCGCCAGTTCGCACAGGCGGATGGTGGACATCGGATCCTGCTCGGAGGGCTTGAGCACGAAGGTGTTGCCGGTGGCGATGGCCATCGGGAACATCCACAGCGGGATCATGGCCGGGAAGTTGAACGGGGTGATGCCGGCGCACACACCCAGCGGCTGCAGGATGGTGTAGGTGTCGACACCGCCGGCCACGTTGTTGGCGAATTCGCCCATTTGCAGCGTGCCGATGTTGGCAGCGTGCTCGACCACTTCCAGGCCGCGGAACACGTCGCCTTCGGCGTCGGGCAGGGTCTTGCCCTGTTCACGTGTCAGGATGGCGGCCACTTCCTTGATGTTCTCGCGGATCAGCTGCTGCAGCTTCAGGAAAATGCGGGCGCGGGTGCCGATGGGGGTGTAGCGCCATGTCTTGAAGGCTTCCTTGGCAGCGGCAACGGCGGCGTCCAGTTCTTCCTGGGTGGCCATGGGCACGCGGGCAATCACTTCCTGCGTGGCGGGGTTGACGACGTCGCGCCATTCGGTGGTCTTGGACTGGACGAATTGGCCGTTGATCAGCAGCGGGACGCTGGGAATGCTCATGGGGTGTCTCCTTCGGTAGTCGGCATGAAAAAGCGTTGGTCGGGCGCCTGGCCCGACCTTTGCAAAAATGGTATTCACAAGCTTTGCAAATCATCTACGTGTTTCCCCTAGGTTTTCGCTGTATCAGTGTGTAGGTGTGATACCTTTTGCAATTCGGGACGCACTTTTGCAAATGTTGTGCAAAGGGTTCCCGATCACGCCATTCCATTGCTTCCATGTCACGCAAACTCCTGATGGGCCCGGCGCTGCGGCGCCTGCGCGAAAAAAACCAGCTCTCCCAGTCCGCCTTTGCCGAGCGGCTCGGGCTGTCGTTCAGCTATATCTGCCAGCTCGAGAACAACCAGCGGCCGGTGACGGCGTCGGTGCTGCTCAAGCTGACGCAGGTGTTCCAGGTGGACCTGAGCGATTTTTCCGAGGACCGCAACCGGCGCCTGCTGGGCGAGTTGGACGCCATCTTCCGGGACCAGGGACTGGTGGGGGATGCCAGCGTGTCCCCCGCGGATATCGACCGCATGGTGCACACCGTGCCGGCACTGGCCGAGACGCTGGTAGCGCTGTACCAGAAGCAGTTGCATCTGCAGGAGGAGCTGCAGCAGCTGGTGGACCGTTTCTACGGCGATTCGCAGCAGGCGGCCCAGGCGCCGTTTCCGCATGAGGCGGCGCGCGATTTCTTCAACCGGCATGACAACTATTTCGATGCGCTGGACCGGCAGGCCGAGCAGCTGGCGCGCGACTGGGCCCTGCAGCCGGGACGCCGGGGGGCCGAGTTGCGCGAACGCCTGCAGCAGGAGCATGGCATCGAGGTGGTGGCCGGCGAGGCCAGCACGCTGGAACTGCGCCAGTACGACGCACGCCGGCGCCGCCTGGTGCTCAAGCCGCAACTCGGCGATGCACAGCAGGCCTTTCAGATGGCGACGCAACTGTGCTTTCTGGCCTACGGCGACCTGCTGGACCAGGCCTGCGCCGAAGAGACGGCGCTGGCCGACGCGCAAACGCGCACGCTGGCGCGGCAGGGGCTGGCGCATTACTTTGCCGGGGCGCTGCTGCTGCCCTATGGCGAATTCCTGCAGGCGGCGCGCAGCATGCGCTACGACGTGGAGCAGCTGCAGCGGCGCTTCCAGGTGAGTTTCGAGAGCGTGTGCCACCGCCTGAGCACGCTGCAGCGCAGCGGGGCGCGCGGCATTCCGATGTACCTGATCCGGGTGGATCAGGCCGGCAACGTGAGCAAACGGCAGAGCGCCAACTCGCTGCATTTCGCACGCCATGGCGGCACCTGTCCGCTCTGGCATGTGTTCGAGGCGTTTGCCCAGCCGGGGCAGATTCTGACGCAGGTGGCCGAAATGCCGGACGGCACGCGCTATTTCGGCATTGCGCGCAGCGTGCAGCGTGGCGGCGGCAGCTTTCACGCGCCGCGCAAGCGCTTTGCCTTCGGCATCGGCTGCGAACTGGCGCAGGCACGGGAACTGGTGTATGCCGATGGCTGGGATCTGCAGCAGCCGCGCGCCATCACGCCGATCGGGCCGGGCTGCCGCGTCTGCCCGCGCACCGATTGCGTGCAGCGCGCCTTCCCGCCGGCGGGCAAGCCTCTGCACAACGACGATTTCAGCGAGTCGCTGGTGTCGTACCGGCTGGAAGAGAGCTGATCAGCCCAGCAGGCCGTAGAGCATCACGGTCAGGATCAGCAACGGGGTGACCGTGGTCAGCACGATGTAGATGATCCGCAGCAGCGCTGCGTTGCCCAGCGTGCCGCCATTGCTGTTGGCCGCCACGAAACCGGCGCGCTTCCAGCGCAGCAGCACGAACAGGCAGGTCAGCAGGCCGGTGATCGGCATCAGCAGCTTGCTGGAGAGGAAATCGAACAGATCGAACAGGTTCATGCCTGCAAGCTGCACCCCACTCAGCGTGCTGGAAGACAGGGCCGACAGGCTGCCCAGCGCGACCAGCAGCAGGGCGGTGAGCCAGGTGGCGCGGGCACGGCGCATGCGCAGGCGCTCGTGCAGGATGGCGACCGGCACTTCCACCAGCGACAGCATGGCGCCGATGGCGGCGAAGGTGGTCAGCACGAAGAAGGTGACCATCAGCAGGTGGCCGAAGGGCATGCCGGCGAATACGGCGGGAATGGTCTGGAACAGCAGGGCGGGCCCGCCGGCGGGGTTGAAGCCGAGCGCGAATACGGCGGGGAAGATGGCCAGGCCGGCCAGCATGGACACGGTCAGATCGGCCAGCATCACCGTGAGCGCGGTGCGCGGAATGTTCTGCTCCTGGCGGAAGTAGCTCCCGTAGATGGTCATGCTGCCCACGCCCAGCGAGAGCTTGAAGAAGGCCAGGCCGAGCGCCTTGAGCAGCACCTGGCTGTCGATGCGGGAAAAGTCGGGCAGGAACAGGAAGCGCACGCCCTCCATGGCGCCCGGGAGCATCAGTGCGAAAGCCGCTACCAGCACCAGCAGGCCGAACAGCAGCGGCATCAGTCGCTTGGTGACCGCCTCGATGCCGCGGCTGACGCCGAAGGTGATGATGGCGCCGACCAGCAGCAGCACCAGCCATTGCCAGCCCAGAGCGGCGACGGGATTGCTCACCAGGGCGCCGAAAGTCTGCTCCAGCACCCCGCGATCCTGCGTGAGGATGCCGCCGCCCACGCTCTTGCCCACGTAGGCAAAGACCCATCCGACCACGGCCGAGTAGAACGACATGATCAGCAGCACCGAGATGAGGCCGAGCACGCCGATGATCCACCACAGCGTGCCTGGCGCCAGCTTGCGATAGACCCCGACCGGATCGGTGCGTGCGGTGCGACCCAGGCTGATCTCCGCAATCATCAGCGGCAGGCCGGCCAGCAGCGTGGCGATGAGGTAAATCAGCAGAAAACCGGCACCGCCGTTGTTGCCGGTCTGGTAGGGAAACATCCAGATGTTGCCGAGACCGACGGCAGAACCCAGGGTGGCGGCGAGCACGCCGAAGCCGGAGCTGAAGCTGTCGCGGGTGGCGGGGGAGGTCATGTTTTCAGGGGCATGCGGCAGCGTATGCACGGACGATTGCACAGCCTGCCAAAGGGAGTTGCATTATAGGGGCGCTGGAACTGCGGCCCGTGGCATGCGAGGGGAATAGGCCCTCCCCGTTAAATACTCATTTTTGATGAATATTGAGGGTCAATTTCTGAGCCATATAGGATTGTCGCGTAATTGCTACGTGAGCAAGTGAGTAAAGATCTGCAACATCTGCTATCATCGAAACGGCGCACGTTTTGTGACAAATGTCACGAAATGTGGGTCCAGTTTTCTGGTGGGGCACCCTTTTTCCTATAGGGGTTAGTTTCGATCAATGACAAGAGGAGAACGACTTGAAAACACGTAAACACATGGACATGACTCGTAACACGCTGCTAGGCGCGCTGCTGGCTGGGGTGGGCGCTATGGTGCCATTGCAGTCGGCACAGGCGGCGGATGTCACAATTGGAGGCAAGGAAGTCACTGTTTGGAATTCATTCTTGGGCATTCCTTATCCGGATGGGAATAACGGCGGTGTTCTGAATGCGCCTGGTGGCATCACTACGACTACGCTTGGCACTTCCGGCAATGCGACGGTGGGGGGGGCGCTCAGCGTGACTGGCGTTACGACCACCAAGGGCATCACCAATACCGGTTTGCTGACCAACAATGGCAACGCAAAGATCGATGGCGATTTGGAGGTTACCGGCAAGGTAGACTCGGCGGAAGTGAACGCGGGCAAGGTGAACGCTGGCGAAGTGAACGCTGGTGAAGTGAACACCGACAAGGTGAACGCTGGTGAAGTGAACACCGACAAGGTGAACGCTGGTGAAGTGAACACCGCCAAGGTGAACGCTGGTGAAGTGAACACCGACAAGGTGAACGCTGGTGAAGTGAACACCGCCAAGGTGAATGCTGGCGAAGTGAACACCGCCAAGGTGAACGCTGGTGAAGTGAACACCGACAAGGTGAACGCTGGTGAAGTGAATACTGCCAAGGTAAATGCAACTACTGGTAACTTTGGCACCCTGAACGTGGGTCAGGATGTCAATGTTGGTCGCAACCTGTCCGTGGAAGGCATGACCAATACCCACGGCATCAACAACAACGGCCAGCGTATCCAGAACGTTGGTGCTGCCGTTGCAGGCACCGATGCGGTCAACCTGAACCAGCTCAATGAGCGCTTTGGCGAAGCGCAGAAGTACACCGACAACGGCGTTGCTGCGGCTCTCGCGATTCCCAGCATGCCGACGCTGGCTCCTGGCAAGGGATGGGCCGGCATGGCGGTTGGCAACTACGGCAGCGCCACTGCGGTCGGCTTGGCCGTGGGTTACCAGGTGAACGAACGCTGGAACTTGGGTCTGGGCGTGTCTCAAGCCACGCGCTCCGGCGGCAAGACTGCAGTGAAGGCACAGGCCGGCTTCTCCTGGTAAGCCAGCGGGAGAGCGTTCCATCCGTTGAAGGTGCTTGTGCCCTCCCTCAAGCATCCCGGCGACGGATGGGCTGAACAGAAAAATGGCGTCCAGATTTGCCTGGACGCCATTTTTCGCTTGGAACGATGATGGGACTTACAGCGCAGCTTGCAGGATCTGCCTGCTGGTTTCCAGGTTGATATCCTGCTTTTCGCCCAGCTTGACCATCCCATGCTTGTCCAGTTGCGCGACCAGCGCGTTGATGGCGCTGGCGTCGAGCTGGTAGTCGGACAGGCGGGTGGGGACTTCCAGCGACTCGAAGAAGGCGCGCGTGCAGGCGATGGCCTGGTCGATGCGGGCCTCGGGCTCGCCATCGCGGATGTCCCAGACGCGCTCGGCGTATTGCAGCAGCTTGGCGCGCTTTTCCTCGCGGCGCACCTGCATCACCGCAGGCAGCACCACGGCCAGCGTGCGCGCATGGTCGATGCCGTGCAGCGCGGTGAGTTCGTGGCCGATCATGTGCGTGGCCCAGTCCTGCGGCACGCCGGCGCCGATCAGGCCGTTGAGGGCCATGGTGGCGGTCCACATCAGGTTGGCGCGGGTGTCGTAATCGTCCGGCTTCTCGATGGCGTCGTGGCCGATCTCCACCAGGGTGCGCAGCAGGCCTTCGGCAAAGCGGTCCTGCACGCGGGCGTTGACCGGGTAGGTGAGGTATTGCTCGGTGATGTGCACGAAGGCATCGACCACGCCGTTGGCGACCTGGCGCTTGGGCAGGGTGAAGGTTTTGGCGGGGTCGAGCACCGAGAACTGCGGATAGGTGCAGCGGCTGGAGAAGGGCAGCTTGTCGTGCGTGGCGGCCTTGGTGATGACGGCGCCGTTGTTCATTTCGGAGCCGGTGGCCGGCAGCGTCAGCACCGAGCCGAAGGGCAGGGCGGACTTGACCACGCGGCCGCCGGTGAGCAGGATGTTCCAGGGGTCTTCGCCCTCCGGCAGTGCGGCGGCAGCGGCGACGAACTTGGTGCCGTCGATGACCGAACCGCCGCCGACCGCCAGCAGGAAGTCGATCTGCTCGGCCTTGACCTGTTGCACGGCGCGCATCAGGGTTTCGAAGGTGGGGTTGGGCTCGATGCCGGCGAATTCGGTGATCTGGCGCGTGCCGCCTTCGGCCAGCGCGGCCTTCACTTCGTCCAGCGTGCCGTTCTGGATCACGCTGCCGCCGCCATACAGCAGCAGCACGCGGGCATTGGCCGGAACGGCCTTGGCCAGCTTGGCAATGCTGCCCTGGCCGAAGAGGATGCGGGTGGGGTTCTGGTAGTCGAAATTCTGCATGATAGAAGGCTGAGTGAAGGCGCTTGGAACCTGTGGCGGGAAGAGTTTGATGGTAGCGCGGCCCCATTGCCCTTGGAAGCGTAGCGGGATAGAAAGAACAGGGCACACTTTTTACAGGCGCGTTCAGGACGCCGCGGCACGGATCGGTGACGGCGCGTCGGGCGCGATCAAGGCAATGGTGACGATCAAACACAATGCCCCCGGCCCTTCAGGACACGGGGGCATGCTCAGCTTGCGCGCTTACTGCGGGATGCGCAGCGTGTTCTGGCTGAAGGTAATGCGGTTGCCCGCTGCAGCCGCCTGCGCGATGGCCGGCAGGTTGGTGCTGGTGAGCGTACTGCCCGCCGCACGCGGCGTGGTGCGGATCACCTGGCTGTCAGGCAGCGGCTTCTGGTTGCGCAAATGGGCATACATGGCATCCATCGCCTGGTTGAAGTAGTAGTGCAGCGGCACGAAGCGCGTGTCATAGCCCAGCAGCGGGCCGAAGCCGAGGAAGCTGTCGAAATGCTGGGCGTTGGTGACCTCGACGTAGCGCAGCGGCGCGCCGGCCTGCCCCATCAGGCCCTTGCCGATATAGGCGCGGCTGGCGTGGTTGGGCGGGATCAGCGCGTCATTGCGGCCGGCAACCACCAGCGTGGGCTTGCCGCTGGCGGTGCCGGCGATCTGTACTTCGCTGATGCCCTTGCGCACTTTCCGGGCATCGGCATTCAGGGTGCCGGTGAGCGGCTGACCGCTGACCGGGTCGGTACCGGTGGCCATGGCACGCAGACACAGGGCGCCGTCCAGGGCGAAGTCGGCCCGGCGTGTGCTCGGCGACAGCGCGAGGAAATCCAGCACCGGCCCGGCGGCCGTGCCGTCCGCATTCACCGCCGGGTTGTAGACGATGTTCACGCCACTGGTCGGCGGTACCCCGTTGCCGCTGGCAAACAGCCCCGCCAGGGTGGCCGGGGCCTGCGCGACCGGCTTGCCTGTGGCATCGGTATTGGCAAAGCTGAAGCCGCAGACCTGGTCCTGCACGCGGAAGCGGCCAGCGGCATTCACGTAGGTGACGGCGATGGCGTTGGTGGCGAGACGGTAGTGCGACTGGTGCAGGAAGTCATGCTCCGGGCCCCAGCCGTAGGCATGCAGGCGTTGCAACGCTTCGCTGGCCTGTGCCTCGAGCGTGGTCGCCGTCAGCAGGCCTTTTTCCTTCAGGCCGGTGCAGCGGTTCTGCGCAGCGGTGGTGAAAGCGGCTGGCCAGAACGCTGCAGACATGCTCAAGGGCTGGGCCAGTGCGGCACAGGGCTGGTACAGGTTGGCGTAGGTGAAATAGTCCACCAGCGAACTGCCGATGCGGCTGGCCGGCACATTCCCCTGCGTGATGGAAAGTCCGCCCACATCGCGCAGCTGCACCTGGGGTTCGGAGACCGCCACGCCGTCGATCAGGCCCTGGGTGTCCTGCTCGGCAGCGGCCAGCGCGGCGCCGGCGCCGTTGGAAACAGACGAGGCGATCACCAGCGTATTCTGTGGTGTGAACTTGCGCAGCGTCTGGCCGTTGGAGGCCTTGCCGGCGAGCTGTTCATTGAGCACATAGAGAGCGAATTCGACCGAGCGCAGCGTGTCGCGACCCCAGTCCTTCTCGGGGTTGTTCTGCGAATGCGCATGCTTGTAGGCCACATGGTGCGGATAGGTCTGCCTGAAATTGTCGAGATGCGGCTTGTCCGGATAGACCTGGAACAGCGCACGCTTGCCCAGCGCTGCCACCGTCTGCAGCACGCCGTCGATGCCGGTGACCTGGTCGGAGGCGAGCGCATGGATGCCATTGCCTGTGCCCTTGTCGGTGTAGGCTACGGCGCAGCCATGTTTCAGGCCCCAATCGCCCGAGGTGCCGATGGCGCCGTAGATGCCGCGTGAACCGGACGAGGTGCCGGTGACGATGCAGGGATTGGCGGCATCGAAGCGGTCCGGCAGCTGCACCATCAGCGTCACGTTCTCGTGGCCGCTGCCGGGGTCGGCGTAGACGATGTATTCGGTGCCCGGGATCTTGCCTTCGCCCAGCGTGGCCTGGCCCCGGACGTCAACCGCGGGGCCGAACACGGTGCCGAAGCCCCCTGCCGGCGTGGGATCGACGAGGGCGCGGTAATTGTTGTAGATCGCATTGCGGCGTAGCTCGGCCGCGGTGGGTGCCAGCGGGTTGGCATAGGCGGGAGCAGCGCCCGCCAGGCCGGTCTGGCCGAGTCCGGCGGTGAGCAGGTCGTCGGACTGGCCGTCGTAGTGTTGCTTGCCGATGTCGCCGAAGAGATAGGGCGGGCGCTGGTTGTAGGGGCCTTCTGCACTGCTTGCGCCGCCCCCACCGCCACCACAGGCAGCAAGCAGGACGGTGGCGGCAACAGCCGGGATGAGGGACGCGGACGAGCGGGCAGGCTGCAAGGGCAAATCTCCATCGGGTTGGGAAGGAAATGCCATGGTAGGAAGCACGGGACGGAGGACTTGGCAGGGGTTTCCATGGGCTGTGTGACCAATTGCAACGAGTGCGGGCAGAGAGGTGTTGCGTGCAACTGATTTTCGCGGGGGTCAATGGATGTTTGCCTTGCGTTCTGCTGCGGGGCTCTGCTTGATGCTTCTGCGCCTGTGCATCCATTGCCGGCATGCGTCAAGACCTGCGTGGGGCCAGGGCGGCACATTGCCCCCGTCACATGCCGGCGCTATCATGAAGGGTTCTCCTTGCACCGCCCTCGAGCGGCCATTCCATGGCGAAAACCGCACTCAAAGCCCCCCAACGCCCCACCGCCCACACGCACATCAGCATCCGTGGCGCGCGCACGCACAACCTCAAGAACATCGACCTCGACATCCCGCGCAACCAGCTGGTGGTGATTACCGGTTTGAGCGGCTCGGGCAAGTCCAGCCTGGCGTTCGATACGCTGTATGCCGAGGGCCAGCGCCGCTATGTGGAGAGCCTGTCCACCTATGCGCGCCAGTTCCTGCAACTGATGGACAAGCCCGACGTGGACCTGATCGAGGGCCTTTCGCCGGCGATCAGCATCGAGCAGAAGGCGACCAGCCACAACCCGCGCTCCACGGTGGGCACGGTGACCGAGATCCATGATTACCTGCGCCTGCTGTTCGCGCGCGCCGGCACGCCGCATTGCCCGGATCACCACTTGCCGCTGCAGGCGCAGACCGTGAGCCAGATGGTCGATGCCGTGCTGGCACTGCCGGCCGAATCGCGCGTGATGCTGCTGGCGCCGGTGGCGCGCGGCAAGAAGGGCGAATTCACGGATTTGCTGGCGCAAATGCAGGCGCTGGGCTATGTGCGCTTCCGCATCGACGGCCAGACCGTGGATGGCGAGGATGCGCCTGCGCTGGCCAAGAACGAGAAGCACGATATCGACGTGGTGATCGACCGCCTGAAGGTGCGCCCCGATGCGCGCCAGCGTCTGGCCGAGAGCTTTGAAGCCGCATTGCGCCTGGCCGAAGGGCGCGCGCTGGTGCTGGAGATGGACAGCGGGCAGGAGCATTTCTTCAACGCCAAGTACGCCTGCCCGGTGTGCGGCTACAGCATTGCCGAGCTGGAGCCGCGCCTGTTCTCGTTCAACTCGCCCGTGGGCGCCTGCCCTTCGTGCGACGGCATCGGCAGCGTAGACGTGTTCGATGCGCATCGCGTTGTGGCCTTTCCCACGCTGAGCCTGGCCAGCGGCGCCGTCAAGGGCTGGGACCGGCGTAACGGCTATTATTTCTCGCTGCTGGAAAGCGTCTGCCAGCACTACGGCGTGGATGTGGAAACGCCGTTCGAGCAGTTGCCGCAGGCGGTGCGCGAGGTGGTGCTGCACGGCTCCGGCGAGGAGGAGATTCCGTTCCGTTACGTGATGGAAAGCGGCTCGCGCAAGGGCCAGGCGATGGAAAAAAGCCATCCCTTCGAGGGCATCCTGCCCAATATGGAGCGGCGCTACCGCGATACCGATTCCAGCGTAGTGCGCGAGGATCTGGCGCGTTACCGCAGCGTGCAGCCCTGCCCGAGCTGCCACGGCTCGCGCCTGCGCCAGGAAGCGCGCCATGTGCTGATCGGTGAAGGCGAGCAGAAACGCGCCATTTACGAAATCAGCCACGTCACGCTGGGTGAGGCGCAGCGCTATTTCGAGCAACTGACGCTGCAGGGCGCCAAGGCCGAGATCGCCGACAAGGTCGTGCGCGAGATCGCCTCGCGCCTGAAGTTCCTGAACGACGTCGGCCTGAACTACCTGAGCCTGGAGCGTAGCGCCGAGACGCTGAGCGGCGGCGAGGCGCAGCGCATCCGCCTGGCCAGCCAGATCGGCAGCGGCCTGACCGGCGTGATGTACGTGCTGGACGAGCCCAGCATCGGCTTGCATCAGCGCGACAACGATCGCCTGATTGGCACGCTCCAGCACCTGCGCGATATCGGCAACAGCGTGCTGGTGGTGGAACACGACGAGGACATGATTCGCGCTGCCGACTTTGTGGTGGACATGGGCCCGGGTGCCGGCGTGCACGGCGGTCGCGTGATGGCCAAAGGTCCGTACGAGGCGCTGATTGCCGCGCCCGAATCGCTCACCGGGCAGTACCTGAGTGGCGCGCAGACCATCGCAGTGCCGCGCAGGCGCAACCCATGGCTGCCGTACAAAGAGAGCGAAGCGGCGCCTGCCGGCCGCACCAGCATGTTGGCCAGGGTGCGCGGCGAGGGCGCCGCCCAGGCGCCCGACCAGCACCCCGGCCTGCAGAAGATCACCATTGCCGGCGCACGCGGCCACAACCTGAAGGACGTGACGGTGGATGTGCCGGTTGGCCTGATGACCTGCGTGACCGGCGTGTCCGGCTCGGGCAAGTCCACGCTGGTGAACGACACGCTCTATGCTGCCGCCGCCCAGAAGATCCACCGTGCCCACACTGAGCCGGCGCCGCACGACAGCATCGAGGGGCTGGAGCAGTTCGACAAGGTCATCAACGTCGACCAGTCGCCCATCGGCCGCACGCCGCGCAGCAACCCGGCCACCTACACCGGGCTGTTCACGCACATCCGCGAGCTGATGGCCGAAATGCCCGCCGCGAAGGAGCGCGGCTACGGCCCCGGGCGTTTCAGTTTCAACGTGGCCGGCGGCCGCTGCGAGGCCTGCCAGGGCGATGGCGTGGTGAAGGTGGAAATGCACTTTCTGCCCGATGTGTACGTGCCCTGCGACGTCTGCCATGGCCAGCGCTACAACCGCGAAACGCTGGAAGTGCAGTACAAGGGCAAGAACATCGCCCAGATCCTCGACATGACGGTGGAGGAGGCCTACGCTTTCATGAACGCCGTGCCCACCATCGCGCGCAAGCTGCAGACGCTGCTGGACGTGGGTCTGAGCTACATCAAGCTGGGCCAGAGCGCCACCACGCTGTCGGGCGGCGAGGCGCAGCGCGTGAAGCTGGCGCTGGAACTGAGCAAGCGCGACACCGGCCGCACGCTCTACATCCTTGACGAACCCACCACCGGCCTGCATTTTGCGGACATCGCCTTGCTGCTCAAGGTGCTGCACCAACTGCGCGATGCGGGCAACACCATCGTCATCATCGAACACAACCTGGATGTGATCAAGACGGCGGACTGGCTGATCGACATGGGGCCGGAAGGCGGCGCCGGCGGTGGCACGGTGGTGGCGCAGGGCACGCCGGAGCAGGTGGCGGCGGTCGAGGCCAGCCATACGGGGCGCTATCTGGGGCGGTTGCTGAAGGTGGCGCGCCCCGCTGCGTGAAGGGCGGGCCGACTGCTGCCATTTGCCCGTTGCGCAACCTGGGATCAGTTGTCCGGCGCGCAACGCGACGCTCCCGTTTGACCAGCTCGCCTGTGCCAGTGCGTGCGCATGTGGCAAATGGGATAGAAGTCATGCGAAGATGATGGTCTCTATAAACAGAACAATCCCGGAGACATCCCCATGCCCATGTTCGTCGACACAACGCCGCCCGGCCAGTGCATCTTCTGCAAGCTGGTCGCCGGCGAAATCCCGTCCGCCCGCGTCTACGAGGACGACTTGACTCTGGCCTTCATGGACTTGGGCCAGGTCAACCCCGGTCACGTGCTGGTGGCCACCAAGCGCCACGCCGCCACGCTGTTCGACATCACGCCCGAGGAAGCAGCCGCCGTCATGCAGACGGCGCAGAAGGTGGCGCAGGCGGTGCAGGCCGTGTTCGATCCGCCGGGCCTGACCCTGCTGCAGGCCAACGGCAGGGAAGGCGACCAGACCGTGTTCCACTTCCACATGCACGTGGTGCCGCGCCACGGCAACGACGGCATCGCCCTGTCCTGGCCGCGCAAGGAGCCGGGCGCAGAGGTGCTCCACGGTTATGCCGAGCGGTTGCGGGCCGCATTGAGCTGAATGCCACCCGGCACGCTAAGCGCGTCGGTCACCAACCCCTGCCCGCGGCTTCAGATGCTGATCTGTGCCCCCAGCACTTTGGCAAACTGGGCCAGCCAGGCGGGATGCGCTGGCCAGGCCGGTGCCGTCACCAGATGGCCATCGGTCACCGCCTCGGTCACTGCAATCTCGGCATAGCTGCCACCCGCCGCACGCACTTCCGGCGCACAGGCCGGATAGGCCGAGCAGGTGCGCCCGCCCTGCAGGATGCCGGCGGCAGCCAGAATCTGCGCCCCATGGCAGACAGCCGCAATCGGCTTGCGCGCCTCGTCGAAATTGCGCACGATCTCGAGGATGCGCTCGTTCAGGCGCAGGTATTCCGGTGCGCGGCCGCCGGGAATCAGCAGGCCGGCATAGTCGTCTTCGCGCACCGCGGCAAAGTCGTAGTTGAGCGTGAAGTTGTGGCCGCGCTTCTCGCTGTAGGTCTGGTCGCCCTCGAAGTCGTGGATGGCGGTTGCAACGGTGTCGCCGGCCTGCTTGTCCGGGCAGACGGCGTGCACGGTATAGCCCAGCGCCTGCAGGAACTGGAACGGCACCATGGTTTCGTAATCTTCGGCGTAGTCGCCCACCAGCATCAGAATCTGCTTGCTCATCGGTCGTCTCCTCGCGTTTGCGGCGGCTGTGCCACCGGGGATGGAGGCCACAGACTAGCACCCAAGCGGTGACAGATGTCTGACGCCGGCCTGCCTCAGGACGCGGGGCGGGTCAGTCCTTCCAGCCAGGCATCCAGCATCGCCACGCTGTAATGGCTGGCCACCTGTTCGACGAAGCGCGTGAAATCGGTATGCGCGGCATCGTCGGCGCGGTCGGAAATGGTGCGCATGGCGACGAAGGGCAGATCGTAGTCATGGCAGACCTGGGCCACGGCGGCGCCTTCCATTTCAACGGCCAGACCGTCCGGCAGGCGCTGGCGCAGCGCCTCGCTTTCGGCGCTGGTGGCGACGAAGCGGTCGCCACTCAGGATCAACCCCTCGTGCACGCGCGGTGCCTGCAGGCCGAACTCGGTCACGGCCGCGGCTCCCAGCGCCGCCTGCGGATCGGCCAGCACCTGGCGTGCCGCTGCCGCAAGCGAGTCGCTCATGCCGGCTTCAGTGTCGAAGCGCGCACGGCCGTAGAGCGGCACTTCGTGCTGGGCGAATAGCGGCGAGGCATTCATGTCATGCTGCAGAAAACTGCGCGCGACCACCACGTCGCCCACGTTCACACCCTCTGCCAGCCCGCCGGCCACGCCGGTGAACACGATGGCATCCACCTGAAAGCGTTCGATCAGCGCCGTGGCCGTGGTCGCGGCGGCCACCTTGCCGATGCGCGACAGCACAGCCACCACCTCGCGCCCGTGCCAGTGGCCGCGCCAGAAGCTGCGGCCGGCCACGCGGGTCTTGTGTTCGTCGGGCATGCGGTCGAGCACGGCGGAGAGTTCGTCGCGCATGGCGGCAATGATGCCGATGCGGCCGGTGGCGGGCAGGGGAAGTGTCATGGCAGGCAACAGAGGTCGTCGAAAGTAGTGATTGTCCCACCCGGTGGCAATTGCGTGAAAAGGTAACAGGAGTTAAGAGGCGCTTGCAGGCAGACGGGTTTCGGTCATCATGGTCTAATTGGAACCAAGCTTCGTGATTGTGTAGCAAGATTCCGCTGAGGACTTCGAGTCTGGCGGCCGCAGGAATTGCCATGTACACCTCTTTCCGCTCCCTGATTTCCCGCCCGATGCGCATGTTCGGCTTGGCATTTGCCGCCGGCGCCATGCTGCTGGCCGGTTGCGGCAGCCCGCCGCCCGCATCGACATCCAAAAGCACCGTGCGCACCATGCCGCGCAGCGTGTCCAACGCCAACTTGGGCTGGGTCGGCAGCTACCGCACCAATGCACCTTGTCCCCAGACCGGCGCTCCCGGCTGCACCAGCCAGACGTTGATGCTGATGCTCAATCCGGACAATACCTACAGCCTGACCACCACCACCTACCGTCGCAGCGGGGCGCCCTACAGCTTCACCAGCCGTGCGCGCTTCCGCTGGGATGGCCGCGATATCGTGCTGGCCTCCAAGGACGAAAATGCCCGCCTGCGCGTGGTGGGCAATGGCACGCTGGAGCGCATTGGCGCTGACGGGCTGACCCAGTCCGAGGCGGCGCGCACGCCGCTGGTATTCCGCAAGCTGTAAGGCGACAAGCCGGGCAGGCCGGCGGCTGACGGCTAACGGCTAACGGCTAACGAGCAACGGCTCCGGCAGAGCATGCGGTATGCCGCAGCAAGTCCGCCCGGCCCTGGTCAATACATCGGCACGCAAGGCACCGGCCGCAGCGTGGGCTCCGGCCATTCCGGCGCAGGTGTGGCTCCGCGCTGCCCGTGCCCGCGCGCAATCGCCTCGCGCAACGCCTGTACGGCGTGCGCCGGATCGGCCGCGCCGGTAATGTCACTCACCACCGCCACCATGTCGGCGCCCGCGGCAGCCGCCGCCTCGGCGCGGTCCGGCTGCATGCCGCCGATAGCCACCAGCGGCAACGGCGGCTGGTGCGCGTCCCCCTCGCCATGCACCAGTTGCGCCCACCAGCCCACATTGGCGCTGCCCAGCGGAATCCAGGGCATGTCCTTGGTGGTGGTCGCATGCACCGGTCCGCAGGCTACATGGCTGGGCCGGGTGCGCAGCGCGCGCGAAAGCTCCCACAGGCTGTGCGTGCTGAGCCCCAGGCGCAAGCCGGACAGCATCAGCCGATCCAGATCGGCATCCGAGAGGGTCTGCAGGTCTTCCTGCCCCATGTGCACGCCGTAGATGCCATGCCCGTTGCGGTGCAGCAGGTGGCGCAACGCGGCCTGCCAGTGGTCGTTGATGATGAGCAGGGCGCCATGGCGGCCCGCGGCTTCGGCGCAGCGCGCGATCTGCGCATCCAGCTCGCCGGGCGCAGGATCCTTCAGGCGCAGCTGCACCAGCTTCACGCCCATCTCCATGCAGCGGATCACCCAGTCCGCATCGCCCATCACGGCGTACAGCGCATGCGGATGGCCGGGCTGGAACAGCGCGCGCGGCATCGGCGAGAACGCCGCGGGGCGTGGCTCGCCCAGCAGCGGAAAATAACGGCGCTGCCGCGTGAATCCGGCCGAAACGGTACTGAGGGATTGATCCAGCGCCGCCAGCGCCGCCATCATGCCAAGCAGAGCGGCATCGGCGGCGCAGAAGCCGCGTTCGGCAGCCAGCACGGCCGCATCGGACAGCACTTCACCCGCCGCCGGTCGCCAGCGTGGCGCCTCCGCCAGCGGGCTGCGCAGCCAGCCCTGCACCTGCGGACTGGCCAGGTACAGGCGCGCCGCTTCCTCCACGTTGCCCGGCGTCGCCAGCACGGCATGCTGCTGGCCGGGCAGGGCGGTGCACAGGTCCTGCCAGCATTGCTGCGCCCAGTGCTCGATGGCGTGGTCGCGCGCGATGCCGGTGGCCACGCCCGGCAGCTCGGCCAAGGCCGGCTGCCAGTCGAGCACATGCACGGTGACGGGAGTGGGAGTCAGGGCAGTCATGTCGTTTCCTTGGCGTGCAGAAAGCGCGCGAATTGGGTGCGCAGGGCCGGTGCCATGGGAGCGGGGCGCAGGCTCTGGTAATCCACGTTCACCAGCCGCTGGCGGATGCGCACACGTACCTCGCCGGCGCAAGCCAGTTCCATAACCAGCCGCAGCGAGGATTCGCCCAGATGCGTGATCCAGAGCGAACACTCCAGCGTTTCGCCATAGCGCGAGGGGCGCAGAAAATCCAGCTCCAGCGAAGCCGTGGGAAAGCCCTGGCCCCACACCTCGTGCAGGGTATGGAAGTCCACCTCCAGCGCCTCGCGGAACCACTCTTCCAGCAGCTCGTGACCGATCTCTGTATAGCGCGGATAGTAGACGATGCCGGCCGGATCGCACTGGCCAAAGCGCACCACGCGCGTCCTGCGGAAAACCTCGGCCATGGCGACAGGCTCAGACCAGCGGCTTGGCGCGCAGGCCGATGCGCTCGCGTTCCATGGCGCGCTGCACGGCGGGATGTGCGGCCACACGCTCGGCATAGTCCCACAACTGCGGCCACTGCTGCTCGGGCTCCAGGCTGGCCAGCTGGGCCCAGCGGATCACGGTGAGCGCATAGGCATCGACCACGCCCGGTGCCGCGCCGTTGAGGAAATCGTTGCCGGCAGCACGCGCGGTCACCACCTTGTCCTGCAGCTGCTGCATCTGTGCGGCATAGGCCTGGCGTGCCTTTTCGCGCACCGCGGTCTGCATGGCGGCATCCTCCACCACCGCGTCGGGCTTGAATACGCGGTTGAACGTGGTGTGCACGGTGTTGTTCAGCCAGGCCAGCGTTTCGAGGGCGCGCGTGCGGGCCAGCGCTTCCTGCGGGAATAGGCCGGCCTGCGGATGCTGCGCTTCCAGATGCAGCGTGATCGCGATGATCTGGGTGATGGCGGCATCACCATCCTGCAGCACCGGCACCTGGCCGGCCGGGTTGATGGCGAGGAATTCGGGGGAGCGGTGTTCGCCCTTGTGCATCTTCACCAGCTGCGCGTCGAACGGCTGGCCGATCAGTTCCAGGGCGATGTGCGGCACCAGCGAGCAGGCGCCGGGGGCAAAGTAGAGCTTCAGGGGCATGGGTGTCTCCGTGTGGGTTTGCGCCCATTGTGCCGCATCAGGGCAAGCGCCGGTGAAGGAGAGCAATCCGCCTTTTTCCCGAGCGGGTCGGGCCGTGGGGACCGGGTGGTTCAGCGCCGCCATCCAAGTGCGGCAGAGCATGTGCCCGGATCCCATGGGATCGCGGAAGAACGCTCAGTCGACATGCCCCGGCATCGGGCGCACGCTCACCTCGTCGCTCAGCACGTCGCGCAGCCCGTAGGCCGTCTGCACCTGCAGCGCGCCCGAGGCGCTCACGCCCACGGCACGGCCCTGCGAGCCATCGGACAGCCACACATCCTGCCCCGCCAGCGCATCGCGCACCTGGAAGCGGCTGACCCAGGGCGCAAAGCCGTACTGGCTGAACTGGCGCAGCGCCAGCGCCAGCGGCTGCGCGACCTGGGCCAGCACCGCAGGCGCCGTGGCGGCCGGGTCCAGCTCCTGCATCCAGGCCGGCTGCATGGGGGCTGGCAAGGCAGGATCGACCTCGGGCAAGGGCGGCGGCTGGCTGATGTTCAGGCCTACGCCCACTACCACAAAGCGCTGGCGCCCCAGCATGCACACCTCCACCAGGATGCCGCCGAGCTTGCGCTGGCGGTACCACAGGTCGTTCGGCCATTTCAGGCGCAGTTCATGCCGGTGCTGCGGATCCAGGCTGTGCGCCAGGCTGCAGCCCACCACCAGCGAGAGGCCGGACAGGTCGCAGTCCTCCATCGGCAGGCCGAGCGAGAAGGTGAGCGAGCCGCCCACCGGCTGCGTGCTGTGCCACTGCTTGCCCATGCGGCCACGCCCGGCCTTCTGCTGCTCGGCCACCAGCAGAATGGGCTGCAGATAGCCATCGCGGGCGCGCTTCATCAGCGTGGAATTGGTCGAGTCGAGCTGGGGCAGCACCTCCACGCTGAAGCCGGGCCAGGTCGGCTCGATGCTGTGCCACAGGGTTTCGGCGGGCCATTGCAGGGTCAGGGCGGGCATGGGAACAGGGCCTGCGGCCGGATACCGCAGAAGAATGTGCTAATTTATAAAAAGGGAGAAGGTCTAGCCGGGTAAGATGCAGTCCCGCATAGCCTGACGCATTGTAGAAGTCTTTACTCCCCGCGCCCACCCCGTATTCCAGTCAGAACACTCCATGAGCAAAGCTCTCGTCATCGCAGAGAAACCTTCCGTCGCACAAGACATCGTGCGCGCCCTTACGCCCGTTTCCGGCCAGTTCGCCAAGCACGACGAACACTTCGAGAACGAGCGCTACATCGTCACCAGCGCCGTCGGTCATCTGGTGGAAATCCAGGCGCCCGAGCAGTACGACGTCAAGCGCGGCAAGTGGAGCTTTGCCAACCTGCCGGTGATTCCGCCGCATTTCGACCTGAAACCGGTGGACAAGACCAGGACGCGCCTGAACGCGGTGGTGAAGCAGGCCAAGCGCAAGGACGTGAGCGAACTCATCAACGCCTGTGACGCGGGGCGCGAAGGGGAGTTGATTTTCCGCCTGATCGAGCAATATGCGGGCGGTGCCAAGCCGCTGGGCAAGCCGGTGCGCCGCCTGTGGCTGCAGAGCATGACGCAGCAGGCCATCCGCGACGGTTTCGACAAGCTGCGCAGCGACCAGCAGATGCAGGGCCTGGCCGATGCGGCACGCTCGCGCTCCGAGGCGGACTGGCTGGTCGGCATCAACGGCACGCGCGCCATGACGGCCTTCAACTCGCGCGACGGCGGCTTCTTCCTGACCACTGTCGGTCGCGTACAGACGCCAACATTGGCGATCGTCGTCGAACGTGAAGAGAAAATCCGCCAATTCGTCAGTCGCGACTACTGGGAGGTGCACGCCACCTTCGGTGCAGAGGCGGGCGAATACGCGGGCAAATGGTTTGATCCGGCCTGGAAGAAGGGCGACGATGCCGAGGCCAAGGCGGATCGCTTGTGGAACCAGGAGCAGGCACGCGCCATTGCCGCCGCCGTGCGCGGCAAGGCCGCCAGCGTCACCGAAGAGAGCAAGCCCACCACGCAGGCCTCGCCGCTGCTGTTCGACCTGACCAGCCTGCAGCGCGAGGCCAACGGCAAGTTCGGCTTTTCCGCCAAGACCACGCTGAGCCTGGCGCAAAGCCTGTACGAGCGCCACAAGGCGCTGACCTATCCGCGTACCGACGCGCGCCACCTGCCCGAGGATTACCTCGGCGTGGCGCACAAGACCTTCGCCATGCTGGCCGGCAGCGGCATGTCGCACCTCGCGCCGTATGCGCAGCAGGCCATTGACAAGGGCTACATCAAGCCGAGCCGCCGCATCTTCGACAATAGCAAGGTGAGCGATCACTTCGCCATCATCCCCACGCTGCAGGCTCCGGGCCAGCTGAGCGAGGCCGAGCGCAAGCTGTACGATCTGGTGGTGCGCCGTTTCATGGCGGTGTTCTACCCGAGCGCGGAATTTACCGTTACCACGCGCATCAGCACCGTGTCGGTGCCGGCTGATACGCCGGCAGCCGGGGGCGAGCGCATCGGCACCAGCCACCACTTCCGTTCCGACGGCAAGGTGCTGGTCAAGCCGGGCTGGCTGGCGATCTACGGCAAGGAAGCCGCGGCGGAGTCGGGCGATGACAAGGACGGCAAGCACCTGGTGCCGGTCAAGCCGGGCGAGATGGTTCGCACCGAACACGCAGAGGCCAAGGGCCTGAAGACCAAGCCGCCGGCCCGCTTCAGCGAAGCCACGCTGCTGGGCGCCATGGAAGGCGCCGGCAAGTGGATCGAGGACGACGAACTGCGCGAAGCCATGCAGGAAAAGGGGCTGGGCACGCCGGCCACGCGCGCCGCCATCATCGAAGGCCTGCTGACGGAAAAATACCTGCTGCGCGAGGGGCGCGAGATGATCCCCACGGCCAAGGCCTTCCAGCTGATGACGCTGCTCCGCGGCCTGCAGGTGGAGGAGCTGAGCAAGCCCGAGCTCACCGGCAACTGGGAATACAAGCTGGCGCAGATCGAGCACGGCAAGCTCAGCCGCGCAGCCTTCATGCAGGACATCGCGGCCATGACCGAGCGCATCGTGCGCAAAGCCAAGGAATACGACCGCGACACCGTGCCGGGCAACTACGCCACGCTGGCCACGCCCTGCCCGAACTGCGGTGGCGTGGTGAAGGAAAACTATCGCCGCTACGCCTGCACCGGTGCACCGGGCGCGACCGAGGGCTGCGGCTTCTCCATCGGCAAGACGCCGGGCGGCCGCACCTTCGACCAGCCTGAAGTGGAGCAATTGCTGGCCGACAAGCGCATCGGCCCGCTGGAAGGCTTCCGCAGCAAGGCGGGCTGGCCGTTCACGGCCGAGCTGCAGTTGGTGCGCGACGAGGAACTGAACAACTGGAAGCTGGAGTTCGACTTCGGCAACGAGGACGAGGCGGACAGCGGCGAACTGGCCGACTTTGCCGGCGCGCACGTGCTGGGCAAGTGCCCATCCTGCGGCAGCAATGTGGTGGAGCACGGCAGCAGCTACGTCTGCGAGAAGGCGGTGCCCACTGTGGCGCACCCGACGCCGAGTTGCAAGTTCAAGACCGGCACCATCATCCTGCAGCAGCCGATCAGCCACGAACAGCTGGCCAAACTGCTGGTGGATGGCAAGACGGATCTGCTGGACAAGTTCATCTCGAACAAGACGCGCCGTGCGTTCAAGGCCTTCCTGGTGTGGGATGCGTCCGCGGGCAAGGTCGGCTTCGAGTTCGAACCGCGTGCGGGGGGTAAGGGCGCTCCGGCAAGGCGTGGCGCGGCGGCTGCTGCGCCTGCGAAAGGCGGCAAAGCCGCGCGCGGTGCTGCTGCCGATGCAGACACCGGCAAGTCAGCCAGTACGACACGCAAAGCTGCACCCGCGAAGTCGGGGGCAGGCAAGGCGAGCACGACCAAGGCTGGTGCTGGCAAGACCAGCGCCACCAAGGCCACGGTGACCAAGAAGCCACGCGCCAGCGCCGCCGGCACGCTCAAGCCCAGCGCCGAACTGGCCGCCGTGATCGGCGACGAACTGGTGTCCCGTCCGCAGGCCATGAAGAAGATCTGGGATTACATCAAGGCGCAGAACCTGCAGGACCCGAAGGACAAGCGCACCATCGTCGCCGACACCAAGCTGCGCGCCGTGCTGGGTGCGGACAGCGTCAACATGTTTGCGATTGCGGGCATCATCGGCAAGCATGTGAGCTGACAGCCGTAGCCACTTCAGCGTTGTCCGGCGAGGTGTTGTCGGCGATGTCCTGCACCATGGAGGTGACTTTCACGTTGACGCGGCATTCGCTGCTGCGGCCGCCGGTGACTACGACCTGCTGGCTTAATCGTTACGCCGGCGGCGCAGCAGGGTGGTGATGGGCATCTGGCGCGGTCCAGGTTCCAGCGTAGCCTGCTGGCCTGCCTGCAAGGTGCCGGATCGCTGCACCGCCAGATACCAGCCGCTGTAGCCGCTGCTGACCATGTCCTTCGCTGCCTGCGCATAATCCATGATGTGCACGAACTTGAAGCACGGCTGGCGCGGTTCGGTCACGCGCAGCGTGCAGTCGGGAAAGTGCAGCAGGTCGCCCACGTACACGTCCTGCTCCAGCAGGCCCTGCACGGTCAGGTTCTCGCCGAAAAATCCCGGTGGCAGCGCCTCGTCGAACAGGTCCACCTGCCGCTCGCGCCGGCGCTGTTCCCACCAGCCGTAGTGCTCGGCCGGATAGGCATACACCGCCTTGCCCACGCCGCCATGCCATTGCGGATCGGCCTGCTCGTCACCTTCCAGGCCGAGCGCCCCCACGGCGACTGCGCCTGCGCGGGGCCGCTTGCCGATGGCGGATAGCACTTTGCGGCCCTGGATCTGCAGGGGCTGGACGGTGGCGGTGTTGAAGCTGAGCAGGGTAATGGCAGTCATGAAAACAAAAGCGGCACCTGGTTGAGGTGCCGCCACTGTATCACTGAGATGGTCTGGCCTTGGACTGCCGGTGGGCGGTCATCCCGTTGCTCAGATTCCGTTGTGCAGAATCGCGGCAATCCCCTGGGGGCGGCGCCACGCAAAGATGCTGTGTGGGCCGGGGCCGGTGTGCCTTGTGCACATGGCTTCATCTTAGAAGTGCCCGTCGGGCGGATTATTGCCATGATTGCGGAGAAATGCCATCAATTTGGCAGAAAATTGCCAGATGAAGAAAACGAGGGCAATTTATGGAACTTGATCGCTATGATCGCGCCATTCTCGCCGCCTTGCAGCGCGATGGCCGCATGAGCAACCAGGAACTGGCCGACCGCATCGGCCTGTCCCCCTCGCCCTGCCTGCGTCGCGTGCGCGCGCTGGAAGAAGCCGGCCTGATCGGCGGCTACCACGCGCTGGTGGATGCGCGCAAGCTGGGCCTGAGCCTGATGGCGCTGCTCAGCGTCTCGATGGACAAGCACACGCCCGAGCGTTTCGCCAACTTCGAGGCGCTGGTGGGCGACATCCCCGAGGTGCTGGAATGCCTGCTGATCACCGGCCAGAAATCCGACTACCAGCTCAAGATCGCCGTGCGCGACATGGACCACTACCAGCACCTGCTGCTCAACCGCATCACGCGCATCGAGGGCGTCACCGGCGTGGAGACGCACTTTGTGCTGCGGCGCATCTTCGAGCACCGGCCACTGCCGGTGTGACTCCCGCCACGCATCGGCCCGAGCAGGCAGTGCCCCAGCAACGCCAATGGCGTCCGCGCGGCGCCAGGACCCTCAGTCGCGCATCAGCGCCTCGATCTCGTCCGGCTCCACCGGCACACCACGCGTGATCAGCTCGCAGCCTTCGGCGGTGACGATGGCATCGTCCTCGATGCGGATGCCGATGTTCCAGAACGCTTCCGGGACATCGTCCGCCGGGCGGATGTACAGCCCCGGCTCGATGGTGGTGACCATGCCCGGCTGCAGGATGCGGCTCGGCCGCTCCAGCACCGTCTTGCCGCTCAGCGGATCCACGCGCTCCACCGCCTGGTCGACCTCGGAGGGCTCCACATAGCTGCCGCAGTCATGCACGTCCATGCCCAGCCAGTGGCCGGTGCGGTGCATGTAGAAGCGGTGGTAGGCGCGCTGCGCAATCACGTCCTGCGCGTTGCCGACCTTGTTCGCGTCCAGCAGCCCCAGATCCAGCAGACCCTGCGCCAGCACGGCCACGGTGGCCTCGTGCGGATCGTTGAAGCGCGCTCCGGCGCGGGTGGCAGCAATGGCGGCCTTTTGTGAAGCCAGCACCAACTCGTACACCGCGCGCTGCGGGCCGCTGAAACGGCCATCGGCCGGGAAGGTGCGCGTGATGTCGCTGGCATAGCCGTCGAGCTCGCAGCCGGCATCGATCAGCACCAGCTCGCCCGCCTTGAGCGGAGCGGTATCGGCGCGGTAGTGCAGCACGCAGGCATTGGCACCCGCCGCGACGATGCTGGTGTACGCCGGATATTGCGAACCGTGCCAGCGGAAGGCGTGCAGCAGTTCGGCTTCCAGATGGTATTCGCGCGCATCCATGCCGGTCCGCAGCAGTCGGGCGCTGGCCTGCATGGCGCGCACATGGGCTTCGGCGCTGATCTGCGCGGCGCGGCGCATGGTGTCCAGCTCGCCGGCGTCCTTGATCAGGCGCATCTCGTCCAGCAGTGCGCAGGCGTCGAGCTGACGCACCGGCACGAGCGCACCCTGACGCACGCGGGCGCGCAGGCTGTCCAGCCAGCCGGCGACGCGGGTTTCCAAACCGGTGTGCGTGGCAAAGGGATAGGCAACGACCTCGGCGCCATCAAGCAGACCAGGCAATTCCGCGTCGATGCGATCGCTGCTGCAGGCTGCATCCATCCCGAGTGCTGCGGGGGCGGCTTCCGGGCCCAGGCGATAGCCATCCCAGATTTCGCGTTCCAGATCCTTGGGCTGGCAGAACAGCGTGGTCTGCGGGCGCGACTGTGCATCGGTGCGCAGCACCAGCGTGGCGCCGGGCTCGGCAAAACCGGTCAGATAGAAGAAGTAGCTGTCGTGCCGGTACGGAAAATCGCTGTCGCGGTTACGGGCGCGTTCGGGTGCGGTGGGAATCACGGCGACGGCATTCGGGCCGAGCAGGGCGGCAAAACGGGCGCGGCGTTGGGCGCAGAAGGAAAGATCGGTCATGGCGGGCGGGTAACTCCGGAAGAATCACGGCACGGCGGCACGTGCAAGCCCCCATTGTCGCTGCGAGCGGCGCCGTGTGGCGGGGACGTAGAGCCAGACCCCACTGCGGGGAATAGTTCACGCTTCGCGCGAATTTGCGATGCCGGGTGCTACCATGGACCGACAAGATTCGCTGCGGGCAGGCCGTTGGTGCCCGTTTTTGTCTCATGACTGCTTTCGGGAGACCCTCATGAAAGAAACCGCGCAACGCCTGGCTCCAACCACCATCTTCCTGCACTGGGTAGTCGGCCTGTTCATCATCGTGCTGATGGCGGTCGGTTTCTACATGGATACCTTCGAGGTGTTCTCGCTTTACCCGCTGCACAAGTCCTTTGGCGTGATCGTGCTGGTGCTGGCTGCCGTGCGTCTGCTCTGGCGCCTGGCGAAGGGTTTTCCGCCCCCGGCTTCCAACTACGCTGCGTGGGAGCGCACGCTGGCGCGCATCGTGCAATGGGTGCTGCTGCTCGGCACCATCCTGTTCCCGCTGTCGGGCATCATCATGTCTGCCATGGGCGGTAACGGCGTCGCAGTGTTTGGTGTCGAACTGTTTCCGATGAACCCCGACCCCGCCAATCCGGGCAAGAATACGCCCATCGACAAGGCCATGGCCGGCAACGCACGCGCCATGCACGGCCTGCTGCTGTGGGTGATGCTGGTGGCGCTCGCGCTGCACGTGGCGGGCGCCTTGAAGCACCACCTGCTGGACGGCGACGGCACCCTGCGCCGCATGCTGGGTCGTACCCTCTAATTCCGGAATGCCGTGCCGCCGGCAGGGCATTCCTTTCCGAGAAAGGACTGTCATGCCGACAATCGAAACCCTGCCCAACACGCTACGCTGGCTGGCTTTTGCCGGGGTGATCGGACTGGCGGGCTGCGCTGCACCGAAGGCGACCCTGCCACCTCCACCGCCCCCCGGCGCCTCCTTGGAAGCGCCGCCTTTCGTGCCACCGGTCGAGACTTGCAACGCCACGGCCGCTTCAGTGCATGTGCTCGGCAAAGTGTCGACGCCCCAGCTGGAACAGCAGGCGCTGCGACTGGCCAGCGCCACTTCGGTGCGCACCCTGCTCGAAAATCAGCCGATTACCAAGGAATATGGTTTCGGACGCCTGAACCTCGTTGTCAATGCCCAGCGCGTCATCACGCGTGTGTATTGCGGCTGAGTTGCCGTTTCAGCGCGGGGTGGCGTTGAGTTCTGCGAGCCGCTCGGGCGTGCCCACATCCGTCCAGCGGCCCGTGTAGAGGCTGCCCGTGACCAGACCCTGCGCCATCGCGGCGCGCAGCAGGGGCGCGAGAGGGGCTACGGCACCCTGCGGGTTGCCCGGCGGGATGCTGCACCAGGGGGGTGCAAACAGGGCGTGGCGGAACAGGCCGATGGTGCTGTAGGTGTAGCGGGGAAGATTGCCATCGTCTGCGGCTGTGGCATGCAGCAGCCCGTCCGGCGCGAGCGCAAAATCGCCGACGGCGTTGTGCGCAGGATTCGGCACCAGCCACAGATGGGCCAGTGCCGAAGAGGCCAGAAAGCGGACGCGTGCGTCGGCATCGAACACGAAATCCGGCGCATACACATCCCCGGCGGCGAGCCAGAAGCCGTCCTCCAGCCGGGGCAAGGCACGCGCAATGCCGCCAGCAGTCTCCAGAGCAAAGCCGAAGTCGGCCTCTTCCTCCGAATAGTGCAACTGCGTGGGTGGCAGGCCGCCATCATGGCGGTAAAGCGCACCGAAGCGTGCCGGAATTTGCGCGCCCAGCCAGCCCGTATTGACCAGCACCCGGTTGACCCCCTGTGTCGCCAGCGCACGCATCGGCCACTCGAGCAGAGGCCGGCCATGCACCTCCAGCAGGGGCTTGGGCGTGGCATCGGTGAGCGGGCGCATGCGATTGCCGCGGCCGGCGGCCAGCAACATGGCCTGGGCGGGAGCGAGGGAAGGGGTCGAGGGCAGCATGCCGCGATTGTAATGAGGCCTATGTGACACATCACGGCCGCTTCAAGACGTCACCGGCACTGGGGAAACTCCCGAAAACGGAGAGGGAGGCTAAAATAACGGGTCTTTACCCCATCCCACTCCCTTCCGGAGCCCCGCCAATGACCTCCTCCGTACCGGCCGCCACCCTGGCCAATGCCATTCGTGCACTCGCCATGGACGCCGTGCAGCAGGCCAATTCCGGCCACCCCGGCGCGCCCATGGGCATGGCCGACATGGCAGTTGCCCTGTGGGGCCAGCACCTGCGCCACAATCCCGTCGATCCCAGGTGGCATAACCGCGACCGTTTCGTGCTCTCCAACGGGCACGCCTCCATGCTGATCTACGCGCTGCTGCACCTCACCGGCTACGACCTGCCGATGGAAGAGCTGAAGAACTTCCGCCAGCTGCACAGCAAGACCGCCGGCCACCCCGAAGTGGGCATCACCCCCGGCGTGGAAACCACCACCGGCCCGCTGGGTCAGGGCGTGACCAACGCCGTGGGCATGGCGCTGGCCGAGAAGCTGCTGGCGGCCGAATTCAACCGCAAGGGCCACACCATCGTCGACCATCACACCTATGTGTTCTTGGGCGACGGCTGCCTGATGGAGGGCATCAGCCATGAGGCTTGCGCCCTGGCCGGCGCCTGGAAGCTGAACAAACTGATCGCGCTGTACGACGACAACGGCATCAGCATCGACGGCAAGGTCGCTCCCTGGTTCATCGACAACACCGCGCAGCGCTTCCAGGCCTATGACTGGAACGTGATCGGCCCGGTGGATGGTCACGATGCGGCTGCCGTGTCGGCCGCCATTGCACAAGCCAAGAAGAGCCAGAGCAAGCCGACGCTGATCATTTGCAAGACCCATATCGGCAAGGGCAGCCCGAACCGTGTGGATACGGCCAAGGCCCACGGCGAGCCCCTGGGCGCTGCCGAAATCGCGCTCACGCGCGAGTCGCTGGGCTGGGAGCATGCGCCGTTCGAGATTCCGGCCGAAGTCTACGCCGGCTGGGATGCCAGGAAGACCGGCGCCAGGGCCCAGGCCGAGTGGGACAAGGCCTTTGCTGCCTACGCCAACGCCTATCCGGTGCTGGCCGCCGAATTCCTGCGCCGCATGAACGGCCAGCTGCCCGACAGCTTTGCCCAGCTCGCCATCGACACGGCCGTGACGGCCAACGACAAGGCCGAAACCGTGGCCAGCCGCAAGGCCAGCCAGCTGGCGCTGGAAGCCTTCACCGCCGCCATGCCCGAACTGCTGGGCGGCTCGGCCGACCTGACCGGCTCCAACCTGACCAACACCTCGTTCACGAATCCGATGCGCTTCGGGGACGACGGCAGTGTGGTGCTGCCGCCGCTGCAGGTGGCGCGTGACGAGCACTTCGCGCGCGACAACAGCGTGCTGGGCAAAGAAGACGAAGCCACGAGCAGCACGGCGCCGCAACTGCCGGCGATCAAGGTCAAGGCCGACGATGCGCCGCTGTCGCTGCGCTTCCACATCAACTACGGCGTGCGCGAGTTCGGCATGGCCGCCATCATGAACGGCGTGGCGCTGCATGGCGGCTACATCCCCTACGCCGGCACCTTCCTTACCTTCAGCGACTACAGTCGCAATGCCATCCGCATGGCCGCGCTGATGAAGCAGCGCGTGGTACACGTGTTCACGCACGACTCCATCGGCTTGGGCGAGGACGGCCCGACGCACCAGTCGATCGAGCACGCCGCCAGCCTGCGCCTGATCCCGAACCTGGACGTCTGGCGCCCGTGCGACACGGCCGAGACCGTGGTGGCCTGGGCCGCCGCGCTGCAGAACCACGAGCGCCCCACGGCGCTGCTGCTGAGCCGCCAGAACCTGCCTTACGCGAAGAAGGAAGACGCCAGCATCATCCACAAGGGCGCCTATGTGCTGTCCGAGGCCGAGGGCGGCAAGCCGCAGGCGGTCATCATCGCCACCGGCAGCGAAGTGCAGCTGGCGCTGGCCGCGCAGCAGCAGTTGGCCGAGCAGAAGATCAAGGTACGCGTGGTGTCCATGCCCAGCACCACCGCTTTCGACCGCCAGGATGCCGAGTACAAGGCGAGCGTGCTGCCCTCCGGCGTTCCGCGCGTCGCGGTCGAGATGGGCGTGAGCGACTTCTGGTGGAAGTACGGCTGCGCTGCAGTGGTGGGCATCGACACCTACGGGGAGTCGGCTCCAGCCGGCGTGCTGTTCAAGCACTTCGGCTTCACCGCCGAGAACGTGGCTGCCACGGTGCAGGCCGCGCTCCAGGCATAAATCCGGTTTTTTCAGTTTCAAGTTCCAAGGAGAAAGCAAATGGCAATCAAGGTAGGCATCAACGGCTTCGGCCGCATCGGTCGCTGCGTGTTCCGCGCAGCCGTTGAAAACTTCGGCAACGACATCGAGATCGTTGGCATCAATGACCTGCTGGAGCCCGACTACCTGGCCTACATGCTGAAGTACGACAGCGTGCACGGCCGCTTCAAGGGCGAGGTGGCAGTGGACGGCAACAACCTGGTGGTGAACGGCAAGACCATCCGCCTGACCGCCGAGAAGGATCCGGCCAACCTGAAGTGGGGGGAAGTTGGTGCCGATGTGGTGATCGAATCCACCGGCCTGTTCCTGACCAAGGAAGCCGCCCAGAAACACATCGACGCCGGCGCCAAGAAGGTGATCATGTCCGCTCCGTCCAAGGACGACACCCCGATGTTCGTGCATGGCGTGAACTGCGGCAGCTACGCTGGCCAGGCCATCATCTCCAACGCCTCCTGCACCACCAACTGCCTGGCGCCCATCGCCAAGGTGCTGAACGACAAGTGGGGCATCAAGCGCGGCCTGATGACCACCGTGCACGCTGCCACCGCCACGCAGAAGACTGTGGACGGCCCCTCCAACAAGGACTGGCGCGGCGGCCGCGGCATCCTGGAAAACATCATTCCCTCCAGCACGGGCGCTGCCAAGGCCGTGGGTGTGGTGCTGCCCGAACTGAAGGGCAAGCTGACCGGCATGTCCTTCCGCGTGCCCACGTCCGACGTCTCCGTGGTCGACCTGACCGTGGAACTGGACAAGCCCGCCACCTATGCAGAAGTCTGCGCCGAAATGAAGGCCCAGTCCGAAGGCAAGATGAAGGGCATTCTGGGCTACACCGACGAGAAGGTAGTCGCCACCGACTTCCGCGGTGACGCACGCACCTCCATCTTCGACGCCGAAGCCGGCATCGCCCTGGACGGCACCTTCATGAAGGTCGTGTCCTGGTACGACAACGAGTGGGGCTACTCCAACAAGTGCCTGGAGATGGTCAAGGTCGTGAGCGCCAAGTAAGCGTTTTCCTGATCCGCTGAAGAACCGGCCTTGCGCAAGCAGGCCGGTTTTTTCATGCGCCGCTGGCTACACTGGAGGGCAGAACACGCTACGGAGTATTGCCATGAAAGTCGCTGCCATCCAGATGGTTTCGGGAATCGTTGTGGACGACAATCTGCTGGTTGCCCAGCGCCTGCTGGAGCAGGCCGCGGCGCAGGGTGCCGAGCTGGTGGCGTTGCCGGAATACTTCTGCCTGATGGGACAGCGTGATGAGGACAAGATCGGCATTGCCGAGGCGCCGGGCGAAGGGCCGCTGCAGCGCTTCCTGAGCGAGCAGGCGCGCGCGCTGAAGATGTGGCTGGTGGGCGGCAGCATCCCCCTGCGAACGGCGGACGAGCGCCGCGTGACCAACACGCAACTGGTGTTCAACCCGCAGGGCGAGCAGGTGGCACGCTACGACAAGATCCACCTGTTTGCCTTCTCGCGCGGGGCCGAGAGCTACGACGAATCGCGCGTGCAGCAGGGTGGTTCTCAGCCGGTCACCTTCGACTTGTCCTCGGTCGATGGCAACACCTGGCGCATCGGCCTGAGCACCTGTTATGACTTGCGCTTTCCCGAACTGTACCGTCAGCTGGGCGCTGACCTGCTGCTGGTGCCGAGCGCCTTTACTTTTACCACCGGGCAGGCGCACTGGGAAATCCTATTACGCGCACGTGCCATCGAGAACCTGGCCTATGTGCTGGCACCGGCACAGGGCGGCGACCACGAGAATGGCCGCCGCACCTGGGGCCAGAGCCTGATCATCAACCCCTGGGGCAAGGTGCTGAACCAGCTGGCCGAAGGCGAAGGCGTGGTGGTGGCGGATTGCGACTGGGCGCTGATGCAGGAAATGCGGCAGCAATTGCCGGCTTTGCAGCATCGGCAGTTCAGGTAATCGGCGCTGCTGCATTGCCTCTTGGTATGAGGAAACGGGGCCGACCATACGGAGCCCTGTTGTGCGGGCTTTGCGCGTCTTGCCCCTGGAGGGCCCTGCCGCGATGCCGGTTTATTCCGCCACCGCGACCGGTACCCGCTGTGCCAGCGCGCACATCAGCTCGTAGCCCAGCGTCCCCGCACTGGCCGCCACCTCGTCGATCGGCAGTACGGCCCCGCAGGAAGCAGTGCCCCACAGCGTGACCTCCGTGCCGACTCCCACGGTGCAATCCGCCGGAATCGCCGTACTCTCCGGACTCAGATCCACCGCCAGCATGTCCATGCTCACGCGCCCCAGCGTGCGGCTGCGATGCCCCGCCACCAGCACCGGCGTTCCCGTCGGTGCCACGCGCGGATAGCCATCGGCATAGCCGCAGGCCACCACCCCGATGCGCATCGGCCGCTCGGCGGTGAAGATCGCGCCATAGCCCACTTGGTCGCCCGGCTGCAGTTCGCGCACGCTGATCAGCTCGCTGCGCAGGCTCATGGCCGGTTTCAGGTCCCAGTGGGCGATGGAGTGGTCCGGATAGTCCGGGCTGCTGCCATACAGCGCAATGCCCGGGCGCACCCAGTCGGTCTGCTCGGCCAGCGCCGGATGGCGCAGCAGCGCCGCGCTGTTGCACACGCTGCGCTCGCCCGGCAGTTCGGCCGTGGCGGTCTGGAACACCTGCAGGGCGGCTGCGATGCCCGGCACTGCCACATCGGCCGTGGCAAAGTGCGTCATCAGCCCGATATCGTCCACCTGCGGCAGCGCCTGCAGGCGCGCGTAGGCCGCGCGCAGGCGCTCGGACGCAAAGCCCAGCCGCTGCATGCCGCTGTTGAGCTTGAGGAACACCTTGTGTGGCTGCAGCGTCTTGTGGCCGGCCAGCATGTCGAGCTGCTCGTCGCTGTGCACCGTGTGCCACAGGCCCAGGCGCGAGCACAGTTCCAGATCGCGCGGGTCGAATACGCCCTCCAGCAGCAGGATCGGCCCGCGCCAGCCCAGCGCGCGGATACGCTCGGCCTCGGCCAGGTCCAGCAGCGCAAAGCCGTCGGCGCCGCGCAGGCCCTCGTAGGCGCGCTCGATGCCATGGCCGTAGGCATTGGCCTTGACCACGGCCCACACCTTGCTGTCGCCCGCCGCCTGGCGGCAGCGCTGCAGGTTGTGGCTCAGGGCATCGGTATGGATCAGGGCTTGAATCGGACGTGGCATGGCAACAGGCGGACAACGGGGAGAATGCTGCATTATCCGCCCCTGCAGCCACCGCTGCTGCCACACGTGAATTTCTGTGCGGCATCCGGAACTGCCATGCAAATAGCGGATACTATGGGCAGCCCCACAAGGGGATGGAGACGCAGTTTCCGGCCGGCCTACGTCCCGGCCGGCAATCCCATACGCACAGGATGCAGGCAGGACTGAGGTTGCCTTTGAGAGTTCAATCGATACCCGGCAGGATGGAGCAGACCCAGGCATGAAACGCGGCTTCTACACCATCATGGCCGCGCAATTCTTCAGTTCGCTGGCCGACAACGCGCTGTTCATCGGAGCGGTCGCCCTGCTCAAGAGCAGCGATGCCGCCGACTGGCAGAAGGCCGCGCTGGTGCCCATGTTCGCGCTGTTCTACGTGCTGCTGGCGCCGTTCGTGGGGGCCTTTGCCGACGCCCAGCCCAAAGGGCGCGTCATGTTCTACAGCAATGCCATCAAGGTGATCGGCTGCCTGATGATGCTGTTCGGCTCGCATCCGCTGCTGTCCTACGCCGTGGTGGGTCTTGGCGCGGCCGCATATTCGCCGGCCAAGTACGGCATCCTGACCGAACTGCTGCCACCCTCGCAACTGGTCAAGGCCAATGGCTGGATCGAAGGGCTCACCATTGCCTCCATCATCCTGGGCGTGCTGCTCGGCGGCCAGCTGATCGGGCCGCACATCGCCCCCTGGCTGCTGGCCGTGGACGTCCCCCTGATCGAGACCGGCATCGACACCCCGCCCGAGGCTGCCATCAGCGTGCTGGTGCTGATCTACGCCATCGCCGCCTGGATCAACACGCGCATTCCACTCACCGGCGTGGCCATGCGGCCGCTGCCGCGCAATCTGTTCTCGCTGCTGCCCGATTTCCGCAGCTGCAACCGTCGCCTGTGGGACGACAAGCTGGGCCAGATCTCGCTGGCCACCACCACGCTGTTCTGGGGCGTGAGCGGCAATCTGCGTTACATCGTGCTGGCCTGGGCCGCCGCAGCGCTCGGCTATGGCGTGACGCAGGCCTCCAGCCTGGTCGGTGTGGTGGCCATCGGCACTGCCGCCGGCGCGGTGATCGCCTCCATGCGCATGCGTCTGGACATGGCGCCCAAGGTGATGCCGCTGGGCACCATCATGGGCCTGCTGGTGATCTGCCTGATCTTCGTGCGCGACCTGTGGGTAGCCGTGCCTTTCCTGATCGTGCTGGGCGCCATTGGCGGTTTCATGGTGGTGCCGATGAATGCGCTGCTGCAGCACCGTGGCCACAATCTGATGGGCGCCGGCCGCTCCATCGCGGTGCAGAACTTCAACGAGCAGGCCTGTATCCTGGCCTTCGGCTTCCTCTACAGCCTGTCCACCAAGTGGGGGCTGACGGCCTTCGGTGCCATCACCGGCTTCGGTCTGATCGTGGCGACCACCATGTGGCTGATCCAGCGCTGGTACCGCAGCAATCTGCAGCGCTACCCAAAGGAAGTGGAAGCCCTGCTCACGCTGGCGCGCGAAGACAAGAGCCACCACCCCCACTAAGCATGCCCTTCTCCCCGTGTGCAGCCATGCGTGGCTGAAACTTCCCGTTCCCATGCGCCGCCATTCCCCCAGCCCGCTTCTTCCCTCCCTGGCGATTGCGCTCAATGCGCTGATCTGGGGGCTCTCGTGGTGGCCGCTGCACCAGTTGCAGGCGCGCGGCCTGCATCCGCTCTGGGCCACGGTGCTGATGTACAGCGTGCCGGTGCTGGCCATGCTGCTGTGGCGGCGCTGGCCGCTGAAGCTGCTGCTGGAGCGCGCCGACCTGTGGTGGCTGATGCTGGCCGCGGGGCTGACCAACACCTGCTTCAACTGGGCGGTGACGGTGGGCGACGTGATCCGCGTGGTGATCCTGTTCTACCTGATGCCGGTGTGGGCGGTGCTGCTGTCCTGGTGGTGGCTGGGCGAGCGGCCTACGCTGATGGCGGCGGTGCGCGTGGTGGTGGCGCTGGCGGGCGTGACGCTGGTGATGCAGCCCGAGGGCACGAACTGGGCCGACTGGCGCTTTCCGTGGCCGTCCAGCCTGGCCGATGTGCTGGCGCTGCTGGGCGGGCTGTTCTTTGCCGCCACCAATGTGCTGCTCAACCGCACGGCCGATACGCCGCCGGAATCGCGCGTCTATGCCATGTTCATCGGCGGCATTGTGCTGGGCACGGCCACCGCGGCCACGGCGCTGGCTACCGGGCAACTGGGGGTCTCGCCACTGCCGCCCCTGGCCTTTGGCTGGATGGCGCTGGTCGTCGTGTTCAGCATGGGTTTCGTCATCAGCAATACCGCGCTGCAATACGGTTCGGCGCGGTTGTCGGCGCACACCATGTCGCTGATCATGCTGCTGGAAGTGCTGTTTGCCGCCGTTTCAGCCGCCGCCATGGGCACGGCGCAACTGACGATGCAGGTCTTTGTGGGGGGTGCCCTGGTGATGTCGGCAGCGCTGATGGCGGCGATCAGCAGCCACTGAGACTCAGTCAGCCAGCGCCACGGCCTCTTCGCCCGCCAGATCCGGCGCGGCCAGACCTTGTGCAGCCATTGCGTGCAACGCACTGGCGCTGTGCCTGTCTTCGAGCGTCAGCCACAGATAGGTGAAGGCGCTTGCCAGCACGACGGCCAGATACAGCAGCAGGGAAGAGAGGGAGGAAGTACGGCGCAGTGGCATGACGGCACCTCGCTGGGCAGAGGCAGGGCAGGAGGACCCTGCCGGTCAGGACAGCCGCATGCTGCCCTGGGTGTCATGTTCGCCGTGATGGATGCGCCGGCGTGTCAGACCACAGCGCATCCGTGCGTCATCAGGCGCTGGCGGCCAGGGCCACGAACCAGGCGCTGGCCGTGGTGCGGAGGATCTTGCCGATGCGCGCATCAAGGGCGCGCGTGGTGGGTGCAAATGCAAGCGTGCGAAGTTTCATGGGGTCTCCAGATCAGGTGTGCCACAACGCTGGTGGCTTCGTTGGCCGGCATTGTATGAACGATGTATGGCAATCATGTGTCAGACAAACCCTGAGATACGCACAATGATTTACAAATCGGGCTGTCCTCCCAGTGCCGCATCCAGCACCTCGATCCAGTGGCGCACCGGCGTGGCTGTGCCCGATTGCAGATGCGTGATGCAGCCGATGTTGGAGGAAACGATCACGTCCCCGCGTCCCTGCAGCTGCCCCAGCTTGCGGTCGCGCAATTGCTGTGACAGTTCCGGTTGCGTTACCGAATAGGTGCCGGCCGAGCCGCAGCACAGGTGCGCCTCGCTGGCGGCGCGCTGCAGCGCGAAGCCCAGCCGCGGCAGCCAGGTTTCCACCGTATCGCGCACGCGCTGGCCATGCTGCAGCGTGCAGGGCGGGTGGTAGGCCAGCGAGCGCCCCCGGCCCAGGCCATCCGGGTGCGCGGCCAGCAGCGCTGGTGCCAGTTCCGGCAGCATTTCGCTCAGGTCGCGCAGCAGCGACGCCATGCGAGCGGCCTTGTCCGCATAGGCCGGATCATGGCGCAGCACATGGGCGCTTTCCTTCAGCATCAGTCCGCAGCCCGAGACGTTGCTGACGATGGCCTCCACACCGGCCTGCCCGTCACGACCCTCCACCAGCGGCCACCAGGCGTCGATCAGCGCGCGCAACTGGGCCCGGCCGCCGTCCTGGTCATTCATGTGAAAGCGCACCGCCCCGCAGCAGCCCTCGTTCGGCGCCAGCAGGGTCTGGATGCCGGCTGCATCGAGCACGCGCGCCGTGGCGGCGTTGATGCCGGGCTGCATGGCCGGCTGTACGCAGTTGGCATGCAGCAGGATCTTGCGTGCATGGTTGCGCACGGGCCAGTGGCCGGCCGGGCTGCGCTCGGGCACCTTGGCGCGCAGGCTGGCGGGCAGCAGGCCGCGCACCGTCTGGCCCAGGCGCATGGCCGGCGCAAACAGTGGCGAGGGCAGGCCTTCCTTCAGCGTCCAGCGCAGTGCGCGTTCGGCGGCCGGGCGCGGCACGCGCTCGTCCACGATCCTGCGGCCGATGTCGACCAGATGCCCGTACTGCACGCCGCTGGGGCAGGTGGTTTCGCAGTTGCGGCAGGTCAGGCAGCGGTCCAGGTGCAGTTGCGTGGCGCGGGTCGGCGTGCTGCCTTCCAGCACCTGCTTCATCAGGTAGATGCGGCCGCGCGGGCCGTCCAGCTCGTCGCCGAGCAGCTGGTAGGTGGGGCAGGTGGCGTTGCAGAAGCCGCAGTGCACGCACTTGCGCAGGATGGCTTCCGCCTCGCGGCCTTCGGGCGTGTTGGCAAATTCGGGCGCAAGCGTGGTCTGCATGGCGTCAGCGGAACAGGGTGTGGATCAGGGGGATGAGCAGCGAGCCGAGCAGGGCCTGCAGGCCCAGCGCCAGGCCGGCATAGGCGCCGGCCTCGGCATTGAGCTGCAGCGCCCGGGCGGTGCCGAAGCCGTGGGCCTGGGTGCCGAAGGCAAAGCCCTGCACCGGCCACTGGTGTTCGCCGATCAGCTTGAAGACATAGCTTCCGAGGATGGCGCCGATCAGGCCGGTGGTCAGCACGAAAACCGCGGCCAGTTCGGGAATGCCCTGGATGGATTGCGCAATGCCCATGGCCACCGGCGCCGTGATGGCCTTGGGTGCCAGCGACAGCAACACCGAGGGCGGCAGGCCGAGCAACCAGCCCATGCCGACGGCAGCGCCCGATCCCACCGCGCCGCCGATCACCGCCGCCAGCAGCAGCGGCCGGGCATGGCGCGCCAGTACCTCGCGCCGCACCCACAGCGGCCAGGCCAGCGCGACCACGGCCGGTCCGAGCAGGAAGTGGATGAACTGCGCGCCGGAAAAGTAGCGCGGATAGGGGGTTTTCGTGATCAGCAGCAGGGCGATCAGCGTGACCACCGACCACAGCACCGGATTCGCCCAGGGGTTGTAGTTGAGCCGGGTGTAGATGGTCACCGCGAGAATGTAGGCGCTGAGCGTGGCCGCCAGGCCGAACAGCGGCGTACTCGACAGATAGGTGAAGAAGGCGACGAAATCACTCATGGCCGTTCTCCGCGGAGGCCTTGGCAGACGGGCGCAGCAGCAGGCGCAGCACCCAGGCGGTGGCGGCCAGGCCCAGCAGCGTGGACAGCACCAGCACCAGCGCAATGCGTGCCCCGTACTCCTGCAGCAGGGGCAGCTGGCTCACCACGCCCACGCTGATCGGCACGAACAGCAGGGAGAGGTGCGACAGCAGGAATTCCGAGCAGACCTGCACCGGTTCGCGCAGCGGCTTCCAGGCCAGGCAGGGCAGCAGCAGGATCATGCCGATCACGGGCGCCGGCAGGGACAGGTGCAGCAGGCGCGCGATCATCTCGCCGGCGCCCTGCAGGATCAGCAGGATGGTGAAGCCTTGCAGGCCTTTCATGTGCGGCCCCATCAGAATGCCTGGCCGTCGGCAAAAACGCCATGCGGATCGAAGGCCTGTTTCAGGCCCTGGTGGATGCGCTGCAGGGTAGCCGGCAGCGGCGCCTGGCGGGGCAGGCTGGCCGTGGCGATGTCACCGCTGCCCGCATGGCTTGCCGGCAACTGCCACAGCATGGCGTGGCCGCCGGCCGAATCGGCCAGGGCGTGCAGGGCGGTGGCCTGCCGTGCGTCGCAGGGAGCCCACAGCCAGCGCTGGCCGCCATGCCATTCGACCAGCGTGGGCCAGACATGGGCGAAGGCCGGTGTCACCTGCGGCACGGACAGGCGCCACAGGCCCCAGTCCGGCTGCGGTGGCCGGGCAAAGAAATCGAGCAGCTGGTCGCGGCAGGCAGTCCAGCCGTCGCGGGCGGCGTCGGCCTGCACCAGCGTGGCGCCATGCTGCCCGGTCATCATGCGCACGGCAGCGTCCACGGCGGCGCGGGCACCGCGCAGGCGCAGATGCAGGCAGGGGCCGTGTTCCAGCTGTTGCCAGCGGCTGGCATCCAGCGGCAGCGGCTGCGCGCCCCAGGTGTGGAGCAGGTCCAGCGCCTGCTGTTGCGGCAGGGCAAAGGCCAGCGTCGCCTCGGCCGGCGCCAGCGGCAGCACCTTGAGGGAGATTTCGGTCAGCACGGCCAGATTGCCCCAGGAGCCGGCCAGCAGGCGGCTGATGTCATAGCCGGCCACGTTCTTCATGACCTGGCCGCCGAAGGTGAGTGCTTCGCCCTTGCCGTTGAGCGCCTGCACGCCCAGCACGAAATCGCGCAGCGCGCCGGCACTGGCGCGGGCCGGACCGCTCAGGCCGCTGGCAACAGCGCCGCCCAGCGTACCGGCGAGGCTGCTCCCCAGCCGGGGCGGCTCGAAGGCCAGAGCCTGCCCATGCTGCGCCAGCGCCGCTTCCACCTCGGCGAGCGGGGTGCCGGCGCGTGCCGTCAGCACCAGTTCGCCGGGTTCATGGCTGAGGATGCCGCTGTGTCCGCGCGTGTCGAGCGGGGCGGCAGCGGGCGTTGCCGGACACAGGCTGTCCTTGCTGCCACCGCCGCGGATGCGCAGGGTGGCGCCATCGGCCACGGCCGCCAGGATGCGATCGCGCAGCGCGTTCAGGGAGGGTTCGGGAAGCTGGGCCATGCCGCAATGCTAAGCCAGAGCGGCCTTGGCAGCAGCAGGGACTTTCGTGAATTTTTCAGACAGCGGCCGTGAGCGCGGCTCAGCTGCCCTTCTTCTCGGCGGCGTTGGGGCAGTCTGCCTTGCGGCAGTGGGCGTACAGGCTCAGCGCATGGTCGGCCAGCTCGAAGCCGCGCTCGCGGGCAATCACGTTCTGGCGCTGCTCGATCTTGGGATCGAAGAACTCCTCGACATGGCCGCAGTCGAGGCAGACCAGATGGTCGTGGTGTTCGCCCTGGTTGAGTTCGTACACGGCCTTGCCGTTGTCGAAGCTGTTGCGCGTGAGCAGGCCGGCCTGCTCGAATTGGGTGAGCACGCGGTACACGGTGGCCAGGCCGATGTCGGAGCCTTCCGTCATCAGCTGGCGGAACACGTCCTCGGCGCTCATGTGGCGCTGCTGGGTGGTCTGGAAGATCTCCAGGATCTTCAGGCGCGGCCCGGTGGCTTTCAGGCCCGTGCTCTTGATTTCTTCGATGTTGCTGTCCATGCGAGCTGCTGCGGAGGGTTCGGGGGCTGACGGGATGCCGGCGGAGGCGGGAAGCGGCAAAATGCTGTAACAGCAGCATGCCTGCACCCGGGGGCGCACCCGCTACAATGTTCCGCAGGCCGAACCGCCATCATATTACTTTCCTTCAGGACGGATGACCATGCCCGCACAAAACCCTGCACGCCTTCCCCGCCGCTGGCTCACCGCTGCCTCCGCCATTGCGCTGGGCACGGCCCTGCTGGCCGGGTGCGCTGTCTACAAACCCGAAGTGCTGCAGGGCAACTTCGTCTCGCGCGAGCAGGTTTCGGTGCTGCAGCCCGGCATGAGCCGCGAGCAGGTGCGCCAGGTGCTGGGCACTCCGCTGCTGACCGACATGTTCCGCGCCAACCGCTGGGATTACGTGTTTACCGCGCAGCACCGCAAGGGCGTGGAGCCGCAGAAATACGCCGTCGCCGTGTTCTTCGAGGGCGATGCCCTGGCCCGCATCGAGGGTGCCGAGAACCTGCCCAGCGAAGCCGAGTTTGTCGAGCGCATGAGCGACGGCAAGGTCTACAAGCCGCGCAACCTCGAGGCCTCGTCCGACAAGCTGCAGAGCTTCACCGACAGCCAGAAGGCCAAGGCCAAGGCCAAGCCGCAGCCCGAATTGCCGGCCGCACCGTCCACCACCAGCTATCCGGCCCTGCCGCAGTAAACACCCCCATGGGCTGGCATGGCCGGCCTTTTCTTGCCGTATTCCATGACTCCTTCCGATTCTCCTTCTTACGTGGCGGCTGTTCCGCATCGCGTGGCCATTGCCGGTGCCAGTGGCCGCATGGGCCACATGCTGATCGAGGCCGTGCAGGCGGCCGATGACTGCGTGCTCAGCGGTGCGCTCGACCACGCCACTTCCGCCGCGCTCGGCCTGGATGCCAGCGCCTTCACCGGCAAGCTGGCCAACGTGACCATCACGGCCGATCTGGCCCAGGGCCTGCAGGGAGCGGACGCGCTGATCGACTTCACCCGGCCGGAAGGCACCATGGCGCACCTGGCAGCCTGCCGCGCCGCCAAGGTGAACCTGGTGATCGGCACCACCGGCTTCAGCGACGCGCAGAAGGCGCAGATCGCCGAAGCGGCCAGGGACATCGCCATCGTATTCGCGCCCAACATGAGCGTGGGCGTGAACGTCACCCTCAAGCTGCTGGAAATGGCAGCCAAGGCGCTGGACACCGGCTATGACATCGAGGTGATCGAGGCGCACCACCGCCACAAGGTGGACGCTCCGAGCGGCACCGCGCTCAAGATGGGCGAGGTGATTGCCGAGGCCATCGGCCGCGACCTGAAGGAATGCGCGGTGTACGAGCGCTATGGCCACACCGGGGAGCGCGATCCGTCCACCATCGGTTTCTCCACCATCCGCGGGGGCGATATCGTGGGCGACCACACCGTGCTGTTTGCCGGCACCGGCGAGCGCATCGAGATCAGCCACAAATCCAGCAACCGTGCCGGCTATGCCCAGGGCAGCCTGCGCGCGGTGCGCTTCCTGGCCGGCAAGACCAGCGGCCTGTACGACATGTTCGACGTGCTGGGCCTGGAAAAGACCGGCCGCAAGGCATGAATCTGGCCACCCTCTGGGCGCAGAGCGACGGGCTTGGCCGCGGCGTGATGCTGCTGTTGCTGGCGATGTCGGTGCTGTCCTGGATGGTGATTGTCTACAAGGCCTGGCTGCTGGGGCGAGCACGCCGCAGCGTCGAGGGCGGGCTGGCGGGCTATTGGCGCGCCGGGGTTGCTCCGGATGCGGGGCAGGCTGCCCTGCTGCAGGCGGATCGCCTGCAGCTGCTGCAGCCGCTGCATGGCGCCATTGCGCAATTGAACGCCGTGATCGAGGGGGGCGCTGCAGCAGCGCCTGCTGGCTCGCTGGATGGTGATGCAGCCGCCCTGGCAGTACAGCCGGTGCATCCGGCAGACAGGCAAGCACGCACCGGCTCCGTGCGTCAAGCCCATCTCACCCGCCTGCTGCGCGACGCGCTGCAGCAATCCACTCGGCAGCTGCAATGGGGCCAGATCCTGCTGGCCACGGTCGGCTCCACGGCGCCTTTCGTCGGGCTGCTGGGCACGGTCTGGGGTATCTACCACGCGCTGACCGGCCTGACCGGCGGCGGCGCCATCAGTATCAACCAGGTGGCCGGCCCGGTGGGCGAGGCGCTGATCATGACGGCCTTCGGCCTGATGGTGGCGATTCCGGCCGTGGTAGCCTACAACATCTTCGGGCGCCTGATCGGCTCGCTGGTGGAGCGGCTGGACGGCTTTGCGCACGATCTGCTGGCGCTGCATGGCGGCGCCCAGCGCAGCTCCTGAGCCGCCACGGAGCATCCATGTCCCTGGGCCGCTTCGACACTTCCAGCCGCGACAAGCCGATGAGCGAGATCAACATGACGCCGCTGGTGGACGTGATGCTGGTGCTGGTGGCCATTCTGATCATTACTGCGCCGCTGCTGGCCAGCCGCATTGCGCTGGACTTGCCCAAAGCCGATGGCACCACGCAGGCGCAGCCGCAGGTCGCGGCCTTGCGCATTGCCTTGCAGGCTGATGGAGCGCTTTTTCTGGATGACCAGCCCCTGAGCCGCGAGGCCTTGGCGCAGCGCCTGCAGCAGGCCGCCCAGGCCAATCCCGAGACGGAGGTGCAGCTGCGCGCTGACGCCAGCGTGCCCTACGGGCAGGTGGTGCAGGTGATGGGAGTCGCGCAACAAGCAGGGCTGAACCGGATTGGCTTTGTGGCGCTGCCGCAGCAGCAAAAATGATGCTGTCACCCGCAGCCAGCCATGAAAATGGGGGCCACGCCCCCATGCCATCCGATTCCGCCCAGGCTCAGGCCGCCTGCAAGGCTTCCGGCTCCGGAAAACCGTTGCGGCCGGGGAAATCCGGCGAATGCGCGCGCGCATTGGGCATTTCCAGCCACAGGCGCAGCAGCTTGCGGCGCTGGGCCGGATCCTCGTAATCCTCGAAACCGGTGCGTGAGTGCAGCACGGCGTTGTTGTTGGCCAGCTGCAGGTCGCCCGGCTCCAGCATCATGTCCAGCCGGTTGGCCGGGTCGTTCAGCACGGAATCGAACACGTCCAGCGCCTCGATCTCGACGCGCGACAGCGGCAGGCCCATGATCTCGTGGCCCAGGTGGATGTACTGGCGCAGGTAGCGGCAGCTCAGCTTGCCTTCGTGGTAGCTGAACAGGGCGGTCAGGGCCGGGTCGGGCTGGCACAGGTGGGCCATGTACCAGCGCTTGTAATACAGGCCCAGATGCTCGCGGTGCTCGGCCAGGATCTGGTTGTACACCGCCGCCGTGCTGACCAGGCTGGACAGGCCGCCCTCGCGCGCCTTGCGCACGCACATCAGGCCGACCACGTCCGAGGGATCGGTGTGGTAGGGCAGATAGAGGTTGGTTTCGTAGACGCGCGTGTGCTTGTCCTTGATATCGCCCACGGCCTCGACGTTGCCGAGCAGGTCGCCGCGCGGGTTCTGGCGCACCGGGCGGCCCAGGTGCAGGCCGATGCCGTAGGTGAGTATCTGGAAATCCTCGTCGCTGTAACGCTCGGCCGGCAGGCCGCGCACCACCAGGAAGCCCAGGCCGTTTTCCAGCTCCTCGGACCAGCGTCGCATCTCGGCCGCCAGCGACTCGATCGGGAAGTCGGCCTTGCCGAAATCCGGAAAACGCAGGCCGCGGGCCTTGACGCTGACCAGCGCTGCGTCGAGCGTGGCGATGGCTTCGGGCGACAGGCGGTAGACCCAGGCATCACTGTTGGCCAGGTCGGCGGCTTTCCAGGCGGAGGGGCCGGTGATGGGTTGGGTGAGGATCAGGCTCATGGGGATCTCCAGACGGGCAGGCATGGATCACCACGGCGCTGCGGGGCAGCCGGGTGCATGCATTGTTTTTTGGTTGAGCGCCGATGCGCGGCGGGCAGCTCCGGGCTGCCGCTGCGCACATTAGCACAGGAGTATTATGCGCCTACGCGCCGTGCCGGTTCGCGCATCAGCACGAATTCTTCCGCAGCGCTCGGATGCAGTGCAATGGTGCGGTCGAAGTCGGCCTTGGTGGCGCCGCAGGTGACGGCGACGGCCAGGCTCTGGATGATCTCGGGGGCATCGGCCCCTATCATGTGCAGGCCCAGCACCTTGCCGGTGTTCGCGTCAGCGAGCAGCTTCATGTAGCTGCGCGTGTGACCGTCGACGAAGGCGTCCTTCATCGGGCGGAAATCGCTCACGTAGACATCCACCGGGCCCTGCTTGGCCGCTTCTTCCTCCGTCAGTCCGACGGTGCCGATCGGGGGCAGGGTGAACACGGCGCTGGCGACCAGGCTGTGGTCGATCTGGCGCGGATGGTTGCCGAACTCGGTTTCGGCAAAGGCGCGGCCTTCGGCAATCGCCACCGGGGTGAGGTTGACGCGGTCGGTCACGTCGCCCACGGCCCAGATATGGTCGGCGCTGGTCTTGCTGAAGGCATCGACCTCGATGGCGCCTTTCTGGTTGAGCTGTACGCCGACCGATTCCAGGCCCAGGTCCTGCACGTTCGGGTGGCGGCCGGTGGCGTTGAGTGCGGCGGCCGCGCGCACGCTGCTGCCATCGGCGCGGTGCAGCACGAAGCCGTCGCCATCGCGCTCCAGGCGCTCCAGGCCGACGCCGGCATGCAGCGTCACGCCGGCCTGCTGCAGGGCACCGGCCACGCGCACGCGCAGGTCGTGGTCGAAGCCGCGCAGCGGCAATTCGTTGCGATAGGCCAGGTGCACCTGCGCGCCCAGACGCGCCATGATGCTGGCAAACTCCAGCGCGATGAAGCCGCCGCCGATGACCAGCAGGCTGTCCGGCACGCTCTGCAGGTCCAGCAGGGCGCTGGAGTCCATGGCATGCTCCAGACCGGGAATCGCATGGCTGGATGAGGCGCCGCCGGCCGCGATCAGGATGCGTTCGGCCGTGTGGCGCTGGCCGTTGATCTCCACCGTATGCGGTGCCACGATGCGCGCATGGCCGCGCACCAATTCCACCTTGGCATTGGCCAGCATGGTGCTGTAAATGCCTTCCAGCCGGTCGATTTCCTTCGCCTTGGTGGCGGCCCAGCGGCCCATGTCGAAGCTGGCCTCGCCAAAGTCCCAGCCGTAGCCGCGCGCGTCCTGCAGCTGGTCGGCAAAGCCGGCGGCGTACATCATCAGCTTCTTGGGCACGCAGCCGCGAATCACGCAGGTGCCGCCCACGCGGCTGGCCTCGGCAATCAGCACGCGGGCGCCGAGGGCAGCTGCACGGCGGGAAGCGGCAACACCGCCGGAGCCGGCGCCGATGGTAATCAGGTCGTAGTCATGGGGCATGGGAAAGATTCCGGGTGGGATGGGGGTTCAGGCGGTCAGCGGGGCTACTTCGCGTGCGATAACTGCGGCACTGGCGGATTCGGCCACACGCAGGTCGTACATGGTCTGCAGATTGAGCCAGCTTTGCGCATCGCCGCCAAAAAATCGCGTCAGGCGCAGGGCGGTGTCGGCGCTGATGCCGCGGCGTTCCAGCACGATGTCATTGATGCGGCTGGCCGGCACATGCAGATGGCGCGCCAGGGCGTTGGCACTCATGCCCAGCGGCTTGAGATAGTCTTCGCGCAGGATTTCGCCGGGATGGATGGGGCGCATGCCGTTCTTGATCATGGAGGACTCCTTTCAGTGGTAATCGACAATTTCCACGTCCTGCGGACCTTGCGGCCCCCAGACGAAGCAGACTCGCCACTGTCCGTTGATGCGGATGCTGTGCTGTCCGGCGCGGTCGCCCTGCAGGACTTCAAGACGGTTGCCGGGGGGTGCCCGCAGCGATTCAAGCGAAACGGCTGCCTCCAGTTGCACCAGCTTTCGTTCGGCCACTGCAAGAAGGTTGGCAAAACGTCTGGATTTTCCCGTTTCGAACAGGGCCTGTGTGTCTGCGCATCGGAAATTGACAATCGGCATTGGGATATTTTATACCGTTTACCGGTAATAGGTAAATATCGTTTGCCGAAATTGGGGGGTTCCGGCAAATCCGTGCCGCTTGAGTGCATGCGCCAGCTAAAATTGCCGCATGCAAGACACCTACCAGCCCAATGCCGTAGAGGCCGCCGTGCAAGCCGCCTGGGGCGCGGCCGATGCCTACCGCGTCACCGAGACCGCCGACAAGCCCCATTTCTACGCCTGTTCCATGCTGCCGTATCCCAGCGGCAAGCTGCACATGGGCCATGTGCGCAACTACACCATCAACGACATGCTCACGCGCCACCTGCGCATGAAGGGCTTCAACGTGCTGATGCCGATGGGCTGGGATGCCTTCGGCCTGCCGGCCGAGAATGCGGCACTCAAGAACGGCGTGCCACCGGCCAAGTGGACCTACGAGAACATCGCCTACATGAAAAAGCAGATGCAGGCGATGGGTCTGGCGATCGACTGGAGCCGCGAAGTGGCCACCTGCGATGCCGATTACTACAAGTGGAACCAGTGGCTGTTCCTGAAGATGCTCGAAAAGGGCATCGCCTACCGCAAGACCCAGGTCGTGAACTGGGACCCGGTGGACATGACGGTGCTGGCCAACGAGCAGGTGATCGACGGCCGCGGCTGGCGCACCGGTGCGCTGGTCGAGAAGAAGGAAATCCCCGGCTACTACCTGAAGATCACCGACTACGCGCAGGAATTGCTGGACCACGTGCAGGTCGGCAACCCCAAGGCCACGCTAGAGGGCTGGCCCGAGCGCGTGCGCCTGATGCAGGAAAACTGGATCGGCAAGAGCGAAGGCGTGCGCTTTGCCTTCACGCACGCCATCGCGGGCGATGATGGCCAGTTGATCGGCGACGGCCGCATGTACGTGTTCACCACGCGCGCCGACACCATCATGGGCGTGACCTTCTGTGCCGTGGCGGCCGAACACCCGCTGGCGCAGCACGCGGCGCGCGGCAATCCTGAACTGGCCGCCTTTATCGAGAAGTGCAAGCAGGGCGGCACCACCGAGGCCGAACTGGCGCTCAAGGAGAAGGAAGGCATGCCCACCGGCCTGACGGTGACGCACCCGATCACCGGCGAGGCGATTCCGCTCTGGGTCGGCAATTACGTGCTGATGGGCTATGGCGACGGCGCCGTGATGGGCGTGCCGGCGCACGACGAGCGCGACTTTGCCTTCGCCCTCAAATACGGCATCCCGATCAAGCAAGTGATCCTGGTCGAGGGCGAGCCGCATTTCGACTTCCAGCAGTGGCAGGACTGGTATGCCGACAAGGAGCGCGGTGTCACCATCAATTCCTCCGACTTCAGCGGCATGGGCCACAAGCAAGCGGTGCAGGCCGTGGCCAAGGCGCTGCAGGACAAGGGCCTGGGCGAACTCAAGACCACCTGGCGCCTGCGCGACTGGGGCGTGAGCCGCCAGCGCTACTGGGGCACGCCGATCCCGATCATCCACTGCGAGGAGCACGGCCCGGTGCCGGTGCCCGAGAAGGATCTGCCCGTGGTGCTGCCGCAGGACTGCATCCCCGACGGCTCCGGCAACCCGCTGCACAAGCACGAGGGCTTCCACGCCGGCGTGACCTGCCCGATCTGCGGCAAGCCGGCGCGGCGCGAAACCGACACCATGGACACCTTCGTGGACAGCTCCTGGTACTTCATGCGCTACACCTGCGCCGGCAACGACCAGCAGATGGTCGATGCCCGCACCAATTACTGGATGCCGATGGACCAGTACATCGGCGGCATCGAGCATGCCATTCTGCACCTGCTGTACGCGCGTTTCTGGACCAAGGTGATGCGCGACCTGGGCCTGGTGGAGTGCGACGAGCCCTTCAAGCGCCTGCTGACGCAGGGCATGGTGCTGAACCACATCTACAGCCGCCGCACCGCCAAGGGCGGCAAGGAATACTTCTGGCCGGCCGACGTGGAGCATGTGCTGGACGATGCCGGCAAGGTGGTCGGCGCCAAGCTGAACAAGGCCGTGCCCAGCGCCGACGGCGAACTGCCGGCCGGTACCGTGATCGACTACGAGGGCGTGGGCACCATGTCCAAATCCAAGAACAACGGCGTCGATCCGCAGGAGCTGATCGAGAAATACGGCGCGGATACCGCGCGCCTGTACACCATGTTCACCTCGCCGCCCGAAGCCACGCTGGAGTGGAACGATGCGGCGGTGGAGGGCAGCTACCGTTTCCTGCGTCGCGTCTGGGGCTTTGCCGCCAAGCATGCGGCAGCGCTGCAGGCCGGCTTTGCCGTGGACCGCGGCGCCGACGGCAAGGCGCCGGTGGCGTTCAGCGCTGCAGCCAAGCAGCTGCGCTACGAGCTGCACACCACGCTCAAGCAGGCCAACTACGACTACGAGCGCATGCAGTACAACACGGTGGTCTCTGCCGTGATGAAGATGCTCAACACGCTGGAAAGCGCCAAGCTCTCCGGCAGCGCCGAAGACAGCGCGGCGCTGGCCGAAGGCTTCTCCATCCTGCTGCGCGTGCTGTATCCGGTGTGCCCGCACATCACCAGCCACCTGTGGGACGAGCTGGGCTACGGCACCCGCTGCGGCACGCTGCTCGATGTGGCCTGGCCGGAAGTGGATGATGGCGCGCTGGTGCAGGACGAGGTCGAACTGATGCTGCAGATCAACGGCAAGCTGCGCGGCAGCATCCGCGTGCCGGCCGGTGCCGACAAGGCGGCCATCGAGGCTGCGGCGCTGGCCAGCGAAGGTTTTGCCAAGCATGCCGCAGGCGCCACGCCGAAGAAGGTGGTGGTGGTGCCGGGCCGTCTGGTCAACGTGGTGGTGTAAGGAGCGGGCATGCAGCGCAGGCAGATGCTTTCCCTGGGGCTGGCGGCAGGCACTGGCCTGCTGGCCGGTGGTTGCGGCTTTCGCCTGCGTGGTACCGGCGTGCAGCTGCCGTTCCGCTCGGTGCATGTGCAGGGCGGCAGCGGCCCGCTGCTGACGCAGCTGCGCCGTACGCTGGCCGGCTACGCCACCGTGGTGGACGAGCCGGCGGCGGCCGAAGCGGTGCTGCACGTGCTGTCCGAGCGCCAGGAACAGGCCTCGGTGGTGCTGAGCACCAGCGGCAAGGTGCGCGAGGTGCAGCTGCGCCAGTATGTCGATTTCTCGCTGACCGACAATACCGGCGCCACGCTGATAGCGCAGACGCCTCTGCGTCTGGTGCGCGACGTCAGCTACAACGAGAGCGAGGCGCTGTCGAAGGAGGCCGAGTTCGAGCTGCTGTATCGCGACATGCGCATCGATGCCGTGCAGCAGATCATCCGCCGCATCTCGGCGGCCAGGCCCCGCTGATCGCCCGCATGCAAGTCAGTGCAGATCAATTGCCGGCGCAGCTGAAGAACGGCGTGCGCCCGCTGTACGTGGTGCATGGCAACGAGCCGCTGTTGGTACAGGAGGCGGTGGATGCCATCCGTGCCGCTGCGCGCACACAGGGCTTTTCCGAGCGCAGCTCGCATACCGTGACGGGCGTGGGCTTCGACTGGGGCGGCGTGCTCGCGGCCACGCAGTCGCTCAGCCTGTTTGCCGAACGCCAGATCGTCGAAATCCATATCCCCAGTGGCAAGCCGGGCAAGGACGGCAGCCAGGCGCTGCAGCAAATTGCCGAAGGCAGCGCCGGCAACGACGCGCTGCTGGTGATCGTGACGCTGCCGCGGCTGGACAAGGCCACGAAGAGCAGCGGCTGGTTCGTGGCGCTGGAAGGCCATGGCGTGTCGATCCCGGTCGAGACCGTGGAACGCCAGTTGCTGCCGCGCTGGATTGCCGCGCGCCTGCGCCTGCAGGGCCAGCATGTGGCGCCCGGTGCCGAAGGGGAACACGCGCTGCGTTTCTTTGCCGACCGGGTGGAAGGCAATCTGCTGGCGGCACACCAGGAAATCCAGAAGCTGGGCCTGCTCTATCCGCATGGCGAGCTGAGTGCCGAGCAGATCGAGGCGGCGGTGCTGAACGTGGCGCGCTATGACGTGTTCAAGCTGAGCGAGGCGGTGCTGGCCGGGCAGCTGGAGCGTACGCAGCGCATGCTCGACGGCCTGCAGGCCGAGGGCGAAAGCGAGGTGCTGGTGCACTACACGCTGGCCGAGGACATCCGCGCGCTCAAACGCGTGCGCGATGCGCTCGATGCCGGCAAGCCGTTGCCCATGGCCTTGCGGGAGCAGCGTGTGTGGGGCATGCGCGAGCGCCTGTTCGAGCGCGTGGTGCCGCGGATGAGCGGTACGGCCTTGAACGGCCTGCTGCATGCGGCGCATGTGGTCGACGGCATCGTCAAGGGCATCAAGGTGCCGGATTGGCCGGCGGACAGCTGGCAGGCTCTGCACCAGCTGGCCTTCATGCTGTGCCGGCAGGCCGTGGTGACGCAGCAGGCGGGGCGGCGCTAACAGCTGTTGCACAGCCGCGCCGGCGGCTCGGGGCTCGTGGTCAGGGGTTTGCGCCAGTCTGGCCCGGCGGCACTGCGGGAGCTGGAGCGGATGCGGCCGTGCCCGCGCTGGCCGCATCGGGCGACCCTGGATCGGGTATCGGGCGGGCGCTTGAGGCCGGTGCGGCCGGAATGCCGGCACCTTGCATCATCGTCCGGAAATCATGCCCCGACGGCTGCTGGAACACGCGCAGCCCGAACTCCGGCAGCACCGACAGCAGATGATCGAACAGGTCGCCCTGGATGGTTTCGTATTCCTGCCAGTTGGTGGTGGCGCTGAAGCAGTAGATCTGCACCTGCACGCCCTCCGGGCTGGTGCCGGCGGTGTTGACGATCTGTGTCATGTCCTGCCGGATATCGGGGTGCTGCTCCAGATAGGCCGAGACATAGGCGCGGAAGCAGCCCAGATTGGTGAGCTGGCGGAGGTTGAGCGGCAGTGCCGCCGCTTCGGGGGAAAGCTTCTGCAGGCGTGCGGCATTGGTATCGGCCAGGGCCTGGCGCTTTTTCTGCAGATAGGGCTGCAGCAGCGCGATCCGCTCCAGCCGCGTGATCTCCTCGGGGTGGAGGAAGTGCACCGAGGTGGCATCGAGCGACAGCGTGCGCTTGATGCGGCGCGCGCCGGCCTCGCTCATGCCGCGCCAGTTGCGGTAGCTTTCGCTCATCAGGCGCCAGGTGGGGATGGTGGTGATGGTCTTGTCCCAGTTCTGCACCTTGACGGCGTGCAGCGCCATGTCCACCACCTGGCCGTCGGCGCCCACCTGCGGCATCTCGATCCAATCGCCCGCGCGCAGCATGTCGTTGCTGGAGAGCTGCACGCCGGCGGTGAACGAGAGGATGGTGTCCTTGAAGACGAGCATCAGCACCGCCGACAGCGCGCCGAGACCGGACAGCAGCAGCAGCGGCGAGCGGTTGGTGAGCTCGGCGGCCATGATGATCAGGCCGCCCAGGATCACCATCAACTTGGCCAGCTGGATGTAGCTCTTGATCGAGAGCTGCTGGCGCGGCGAGTGGCGCAGGAACACGGTCTGGTGCTTGAGCGTGGCGTCCAGGTAGGCCAGGATCACGCGCACCACGCAGAAGACCGCGTAGGCCGACAGCAGGTTGTAGAGGACGATGGTGGCGAGGCCATGCGGCTTGGGCAGGCTGAGCAGGCCAAGCTGGATCAGCAGCGGCGAAACCACGCGGGCCGAGCGGCGCAGCACGGCGCTGTCGAACAGGATGTCGAGCCAGGCCGGGCTGCCGGTGCGCAGCATGTGCTTGCGGACCTGCATCAGGCCGAATTCGAGGGCGGTGCGCACCAGCCCGGCCAGCACGAACAGGGCGGCAATGATGCCGGCCACGCGCGCCCAGGCGGGCCAGTCGGGCGGCAGCCAGCCGAGGGCTTCGAGCATGGCGCCCCGCAAGGGGTCCCTGACTTGTTCCGGGAGGTTGGGCATCAGTTTGTTGGAATAGGGGTCGGATCCGGGCCAGTTGCCGGATGCCCGCAATGGCGCAAACATGCGGGGGAGCTTATCATGGAGGTTTGCACGGCGCATGACCTTGCCCGGCCGGATGTTATTCGAACTGTAAATCCATGAGCACCCAAGACGTGAACGAACTGATGCAGCAGATGGGCGAACGTGCCCGCGCGGCTGCTACGGCCATGGCGCGCGCCAGCGCGGCCAGCAAGAACCAGGCGCTGCGCGAACTGGCGCGCCTGCTGGGCGAAGCCGGCCCGGCGCTGGATGCCGCCAATGCGCAGGACATCGCCCGCGCCGAAGCCGCCGGCCTGAGCGCACCGATGGTGGACCGCCTGCGCCTGGGCGCCAAGGTGGTGGCCACGCTGCAGGAAGGCTGCCTGCAGCTGGCGGCCATGCCGGACGTGATCGGCACCATTCAGGGCCTGCAGGAGCAGCCCAGCGGCATCCGCGTGGGGCAGATGCGCGTGCCGATTGGCGTGTTCGGCATGATCTTCGAGAGCCGCCCGAACGTGACCATCGAGGCCGCCAGCCTGAGCATCAAGAGCGGCAACGCCTGCATCCTGCGCGGCGGCAGCGAGGCGATCGAATCGAACAAGGCACTGGCGGCCATCGTGCAGCAGGCGCTGGCATCGGCCGGCCTGCCCGGGGATGCGGTGCAGCTGGTGCCCACCACCGACCGTGCCGCCGTCGGCCGCCTGATCGCCATGCCCGAGTATGTGGACGTGATCATCCCGCGTGGCGGCAAGGGTCTGATCGAGCGCATCAGCGCCGAGGCCAAGGTGCCGGTGATCAAGCACCTGGACGGCAACTGCCATACCTATGTGGACGATCCCTGCGATCTGGACATGGCGGTGAAGCTGGCCGACAACGCCAAGACGCAGAAGTACAGCCCCTGCAACGCGACCGAGAGCCTGCTGGTGGCGCAGGGCGTGGCCGAGGCCTTCCTGCCGCGCATCGGCAAAATCTACCGGGACAAGGGCGTGGAAATGCGCTGTGATGCGGCTTCGCGCGCGATTCTGGCGGGCCATGCGGATACCCGCGATGCGCAACTGGTGGAGGCGACCGAGGAAGACTGGTCCACCGAATACCTGGCGCCCATCATCAGCATCCGGGTGGTGGCCGGGCTGGACGAGGCGATTGCGCACATCAACCGTTATTCCTCGCAGCACACCGAAGCCATTGTCACGACCGACCACATCCATGCCCAGCGCTTTTTGCGCGAGGTGGACAGTAGCAGCGTGATGGTGAACGCCAGCACGCGCTTTGCCGATGGCTTTGAGTATGGTCTGGGTGCCGAGATCGGCATCAGCACCGACAAATTCCATGCGCGTGGCCCGGTGGGCATCGAGGGGCTGACCTCGCTCAAATATGTGGTGCTGGGGCAGGGTGAGGTGCGGAGCTGACCGCGAGGCGTTTGCGCGGGCCGGGTTATTCGTCCGGATTGCCGCGTACCACCTGATGCACGACTGCTGAGCTGAAGCCCCGGCTGGCAAGGAAGCGCATCTGTTTGAGCCGCTCCTGCTGGGAAGCGGCCACGGAGCCGAACTTGCGCTGCCAGATTTCGCGGGCGCGTTCCAGCTCGCTGCCGGGCACGGCTTCCATGGCCTGCTCGATGGCGCTGGCGTCCAGGCCTTTTTGCCGCAGTTCCTGCTGGATACGGCTGTTGCCCAGCTTGCCGGCACGGCGATGGATCAGCGCTTCTGCCGCACGCTGGTCGTCGAGAAAGCCCTTGGCTTCCATGGCGTCGAGGGCTTCGGCGATGGCGCTGGCCTGATCGACCTGCTGCATTTCGGCGTCAAGCGGCGCCGCCTCTGCTTCCTCCTCCCTCGCGGAGCGCTCCCGCAGCCATTGGGCCAGCTTGCGCTCCATTTCCGCACGCGTGTAGTCGCGTGCGGCGAGCAGCTGCAGGGCCTTGCCCTTGAGTGTGATCGGAGCGGGAATGCGGGACATGGCAGGGAGAGAGTCAAGCAATAGCGAGGCCAGTGCCGGTGAGACGCCGGAAGGGGCAAGCCCCTCCGGCATCGTGCCTATCGTGCCTAGCGTCAATCCGCTCAGGCCGCGCTGCCGGCTTCTTCCGCCACGGGGGCGCCCTTGGCCGGCATGGTGGCAATGCCCAGCTGGGTGCGCACCTTGTTCTCGATCTCGCGCGCCAGATCGGGGTTTTCCTTCAGGAATTCGCGTGTGTTGTCGCGGCCCTGGCCGATCTTCTCGCCGTTGTAGGAGTACCAGGCGCCGGCCTTGTCGACGATCTTGGCGTTGACGCCCATGTCGATGATTTCGCCTTCGCGCGAGATGCCGGTGCCGTACAGGATGTCGAAGTAGGCTTCCTTGAACGGGGGCGCCACCTTGTTCTTGACGACCTTGACCTTGGTTTCGCTGCCCACCACTTCGTCGCCCTTCTTGATGGTGCCGACACGGCGGATGTCCAGGCGCACGGAGGAATAGAACTTGAGCGCGTTGCCACCGGTGGTGGTTTCGGGCGAGCCGAACATCACGCCAATCTTCATGCGGATCTGGTTGATGAAGATGACGGTGCAGTTGGTTTTCTTGATGGTGGCGGTGAGCTTGCGCAGGGCCTGGCTCATCAGGCGGGCCTGCAGGCCGGGCAGCTGGTCGCCCATGTCGCCTTCGATTTCGGCCTTGGGCGTGAGTGCTGCCACGGAGTCGACCACGATCAGGTCGACCGCGCCGCTGCGCACCAGACTGTCGACGATCTCGAGCGCCTGTTCGCCGGTGTCGGGCTGGCTGATCAGCAGGTCGGGAAGGTTGATGCCCAGCTTTTGCGCGTACTGCACGTCGAGTGCGTGCTCGGCATCGACAAAGGCGCAGGTGCCGCCGGTTTTCTGCATTTCGGCGATGACCTGCAGCGTGAGCGTGGTCTTGCCGGAGGATTCCGGACCGTAGATCTCGATCACGCGGCCGCGCGGAAGACCGCCGACGCCAAGCGCAACGTCCAGGCCGAGCGAGCCGGTGCTGACGGTCTGGATGTCTTCGATCGCCTCGCCTTCGCCCAGGCGCATGATGGTGCCCTTGCCGAACTGCTTTTCGATCTGGGCCAGGGCCGCTTGCAGGGCCTTGGCTTTTTCTGCTTGATCAATCGTGCTCATGCGTTTCTCCTAGAACTTGTGATTTAATGGTTGTGCATACAGCCTGTATGCTTGAGCAGGAGTATAGGGCAGAGTAAATTGAAACTCACAGGATATTTGGTCAGTCTGCATGACTAAAATTGGAAGGGTGCCGACTGCCGTGTTCTGACGGTGCCCGCCCAGCCGGTCGCTGCACACGCAGCGAAGGGCGCACAGACGGATCGGCCGGCACAATCACGAGGAGCAACGATGGCAACAGCACGGGACGACTGGCGCGGCGCGCATCTGGGGCGGCTGCTGGGAGAGGCGATGCGCCGCTTCGACGAGCGCGTGCTGGAACTGATGGCACATGATCCGGAAGTGCCGCTTGCGCTGTCCAATCTGGCGGCGCGCCAGCAGGTGAGTGCTGCGCACATCCACATCACGCGCCATCTGGCGCTGCAGGGCAGCCGCCTGACCGAACTGGCCGAAGCGGCCGGCATGCGCAAGCAGGCGATGGCGGCGCTGGTGGACCAGTGCGAGGCGTGGGGCATCGTGCGGCGCGAGGCCGACCCCTTGGACGGGCGGGCACGGCGCATCCTGTTCACGGAGGCGGGACTGGGCTGGCTGCACGGTTTCGAGCGGGCGGTGGCGCGTGCCGAAAGCGAGTTTGACGAGTCGGTCGGCGAGCAGGTGGCTGCGGTGGTACGGTTGGGGCTGGAGGTATATGCCATGCCCTGATGCCGTTTTGCAGGGTTCCGGAACTTTCGAGCGCAGTTGCCAGCCAGCGCGGCCAAATTGCGGTCGGCTGGCGTTGGCGAGTGCTTGTTTGCAGAAAGGGGATTCAGCTAATCGTCGTGGCGTTCTCTCGCACTTCCTCGGTTACCACCTCAAAGCGCTTCAGTTCACTTGGCCCGAAGCCCATGGTGATCGGCACGTCTGCCGCATCGCGGCCATAGCCGAGCACGATGCGCCCGATGCGGGGCGTGTTGTGGCGGGCATCGAAGGTATGCCAGCCGCCTTCCAGATACACCTCGAACCAGGCGCTGAAGTCCATCGGATAGGGTGCAGCGGGCACGCCGATATCGCCCAGATAGCCCGTCGCATAGCGTGCCGGGATGTTCATGCAGCGGCACAGCGCCACGGCCATGTGCGCAAAGTCGCGACAGACGCCCGTGCCTTCCTGCCAGCCCTGCGATGCGGTGCGCGTGGCACAGGCTGCCTGGTAGTTGAACGTCAGGTGATGGTGCACGTAATCGCAAATGGCCTGCACGCGCGCCCAGCCGCTGGGCGCTGCGCCGAACTGGTCCCAGGCGAACTGCATCAGGCTGCCCTCGAAATCGCAATAGCGGCTGGGCAAGAGGAACTGCAGGACCTCATGCGGCAATTCTTGCAGCTCCAGCTGGCGGGCCTGCGGGTGCTGTGGATCGGGCTGGCCGCTGTCGTGCACCAGCGCCGCGCCGTGCAGGCGGATTTCTTCAAGGCCGGCTGGAACGGTGATGCGGCTGCAGCGGTTGCCGAAGCAGTCCAGGTAATGCGACACGTCAAGAGCGGGTTCGACCGAAAAATGTTCGGTGCGGGACTGGATGTCGTGGGCGCGGGAGGGGTGGATTTGCAGCAGCGAGAGGACCTGGGTGGGCGCGGCTACGGTCAGGATGATGTCGAATCCGGTCTGAATCAGCATGTTGATGGAGCAGTGGTAAGGGGCGCCGCCGAAACGGGGCGCAATGCATTCACTGTAGGCGGCTGACGGGCGCGGACCGGCCGGTGCAGGGCGTCGCGGCGTGTAGGACTGGGGCCAAACCTCTCGCGCAGCGCTCAGCCTGCACCATCCACATGGTGCCACCACTGCGCCAGCACCAGTTCGCGCAGCCAGCGATTGGCTGGATCCTCATCCAGATGCCGGTGCCAGTACAGATACAGCGCCAGCGGTGGCAGGTCCAGCGGCAGCGGCTGGATGTCGAGCGCCAGCGTGCGCGCCACCACCTGTGCGTAGCTGTGCGGCATGGTCAGCCACAGCGTGCCTGCCGCCACCACTTCGCAGGCGGCAAAGTAGTGCTGGCAGCGCAGCGCAATCGGGCGCTGCAGATTGCGGCGATGCAGCGCCATGTCTTCCACCGTGGGCCCGCTCTGGCGCGAGGAAACTGCCACATGCTGCGCCTGCAGGTATTGCTGCAGCGCGGGCGCTGTGTGCAGCCGGCCCCGAGCCGCCACCACCACCAGGGTATCCTCGCCCACGCGCTGGCGCAGGATGCCGTCCGGCAGGGGCAGATCCACGTCCAGCGCCAGATCGATGCGTCCGGCGGCCAGCTCCGCTGCAAGCTCCTGCCGTGCCGGAGCCACCACCTGCAGGCTGACCTGCGGCGCCAGTGTGGCAAGCTGCTGCATCAGCCCCGGCAGCACGGTCGATTCCAGCACGGAACGCAAGGCCAGCCGGAAGCTGCGCTCGGCGCTGGCCGGCTCGAACTGGCTGCCTTGCTGCAGCCCCTGTTCCAGCAGGTGCAGCGCCTGCTGTACCGGCCCGATCAGGCTGCGTGCCAAGGGCGTGGGCACCATGGTGTGCCCCTGGCGCACGAACAGCGCATCCCCCAGCCGCTCGCGCAGCCGGCCCAGCGCGTGGCTGAGCGCGGGTTGCGACAGATGCAGGCGCCGGGCGGCGCGGGTGAGGTTGCCTTCGCTGTAGATGGTGCGAAACACCAGAAACAGGTTGAGGTCGAGGCGATCAAGATGCATGGTATGAATAGTTTGCCATCAAAACAATGCATTTGATCTATGTATCAAGCCTTCCTACACTGGCACGATGCACAGGCGCAGCCCCTTGCGCCAAGGAGACCCCATGCAATTCGGCAATACCCCCCGCGGAAGCGACTATCTGCAGCGCCTGACGGAGTTTATGGACGAGCACGTCTATCCCGCCGAGGCGACCTATTACGCACAGCTCAAGCGCGGCGAGCTGCCCTGGAACGTGCCCCCGGTGATGGAGGAACTCAAGGCCAAGGCGCGGGCCGCCGGCCTGTGGAACCTGTTCCTTCCCGAAGAGGAGTGGGGCGCCGGCCTGAGCAATGCCGAATATGCGCCGCTGGCCGAAGTGATGGGCCGCTCGCTGATCGCGCCCGAGATCTTCAATTGCAACGCGCCCGACACCGGCAACATGGAAGTGCTGGTGAAATACGGCAGCGCGCAGCAGCAGGAGCGCTGGCTCAAGCCGCTGCTGGACGGCAGCATCCGCTCGGCCTTCTGCATGACCGAGCCCGGCGTGGCCAGCAGCGATGCCACCAACATGCAGGCCACGGCCATCGAGGACGGCGACGAGGTGGTGCTGAACGGCCGCAAGTGGTGGAGCACCGGCATCGGCCATCCGGACTGCAAGGTGCTGGTGTTCATGGGCCTGAGTCTGCCTGATGCGCCCAAGCACGCCCGCCACAGCATGGTGCTGGTGCCGATCGACGCGCCCGGCGTGAAGATCGAACGCATGCTGACCGTGTTCGGCAAGCTGGACGAACCCTTCGGCCACGGCGAAGTCAGCTTCACCGATGTGCGCGTGCCGAAAGAAAACGTGATCCTCGGACTGGGCCGCGGCTTCGAGATTGCCCAGGGGCGGCTTGGCCCCGGCCGCATCCACCACTGCATGCGTGCCATCGGCGCTTCCGAGCGTGCGCTGGAACTGCTGGTGCAGCGTGCCATGAGCCGCACTGCCTTCGGCAAGCCGCTGGCGCTGCTCGGCGGTAACGGGGACGTGATCGCCAACGCCCGCATGGCGATCGAGCAGGCTCGCCTGCTCACGCTCAAGGCGGCCTGGATGATGGACACGGTCGGCGCCAAGGGCGCCATGAGCGAGATTTCCATGATCAAGGTGGTGGCGCCCGCGGTTTGCCAGCAGGTGGTTGATGCCGCCATCCAGATCCACGGCGGCGGAGGACTGAGCGAGGATTTCATCCTGGCCGAGCTGTTCGGCTATGCCCGTGCGCTGCGCCTGGCAGACGGCCCGGACGAGGTGCACCGCATGCTGGTCGCCAAGCTGGAGGTGAAGCGCCAGATGAAGCGGCTGGAAGGGATCTATGGCAAGCAGTGAGCCTTTCACGCGGCCATTGGTGCTGTAAATCGGCCGGCCCACCGGAATAGAAACAACCCAGGAGACAACCCATGGCTGAAGCCACCCCCGTTCTCACCGACCGCGCCGGCAAGGTGCGCCCCGGCGAGGAACTCGATGCCGCCCGCGTGGCCGCTTTCCTGCGCCAGCAGGGCGTGGACGTGCCCGGCGAACCCGCGATCACCCAGTTTGCCGGCGGAGCGTCCAACCTGACCTATCTGCTGCAATTCGCCGACCGCGACCTGATCCTGCGCCGTCCGCCCTTCGGCCAGCGTGCCGGCACAGCACACGACATGGTGCGCGAGGCGCGCGTGATGCAGGCGCTGCGCCCGGTCTATCCGCATGTGCCACGCATCGTCGCCATCTGCGAGGATGAATCGGTGCTGGGTTGTCCCTTCTACGTGATGGAGCGGCTGGAGGGCATCATCCTGCGGCGCGATCCGCCCGCCGGCATGACGCTGTCGCCGGAGGCGGCCACCGCCCTGTGCCATGCCATGCTCGACCGGCTGGTCGACCTGCACCAGGTGGACTGGCAGGCCGCCGGCCTCGGCCAGCTCGGCAAGGGCGCCGGCTACGTGGCGCGCCAACTCGCCGGCTGGAGCCAGCGCTTTGCCGCCGCGCAGACCGACGACGTGCCCGGCTGCGAGGACGTGATCCAGTGGCTGCAGCAGCACGCCCCGGCGCAGGACGCCGCCACCACGCTGATCCACAACGACTGGCGTTTCGACAACCTGGTACTCGATGCGCAGCAGCCCGAACGCATCGTCGGCGTGCTGGACTGGGAAATGGCCACGCTCGGCGATCCGCTGATGGATCTGGGCAATGCGCTGGCCTACTGGGTGCAGGCCGATGACGATCCCGTGTTCCTCTCCATGCGCCAGCAGCCCACGCACCTGCCCGGCATGCTCACGCGCGCCGAGGTGGTGCGTCATTACGGCGAGCGCATGGGGCTGGACGTGTCGAACTTTGCCTTCTACGAGGTGTTCGGCGTGTTCCGCCTCGCCGTGATCGTGCAGCAGATCTGGCACCGCTACCGCGCAGGGCATACGCAGAACCCGAAGTTTGCGCAGTTCGGCCAGGTGGCCGCCTACCTGCTGCAGCGCTGCCGCAAGCTGATGCGTCAGGCTGCCTGATGGCGACACTGCACCTGATCCGCCACGGGCAGGCGAACTTCTCCGGCGAGGACTATGACGAGCTCAGCCCGATCGGCAAGGAGCAGGCGGCGCTGACCGGCGCCTGGCTGGCGCAACGCGGCCTGATGCCGCAGCGCGCCTATGCCGGTACCCTGTGCCGCCAGCAGGACAGCGCGCGCGCCGCGCTGCAGGCGGCGGGGCTGGATCTGCCGGTTGCCATCCTCCCCGAGCTGGATGAGCTCGACCACCAGAACATCATCGCGGCCTGGAACCCCGAGTTCGCCGACATGGCCGCCTTGCGCTGCTGGCTGCGCGCGCAGGAACATCCGCGCCGCGCCTTCCAGCAGATTTTCGAGGCCGCCATGCGCGCCTGGCTCGCCGCCGCGCCGGACGACGCGCGTTACCGCGAAAGCTGGCCCCGGTTCCAGGCGCGCAGCGTGCAGGCGCTGCAGCAGATGCTGCGCGACAGCAGCGGCTGCGCGAATGTGTGGGCCTTCAGCTCGGGCGGGCCGGTGGCCGCCATCTGCCAGCATCTGCTGGGCATGGACAATGCACGGACGCTGGGCCTGAGCTGGACGCTGGCCAATGCCAGCATCACGCGCATTCTCTGGCCCGCCCATGCACCGGAACGCGCCAGCGTGCAGTGCCTGAATGGATTCGCCCATCTGGAGGGCGTGCCGGATATGCTGACCTGGCGTTGAGCGAGTCAGCCACCCCTCATAACAACCTGCTTCCAAGGAGACCTCCCAATGAACCAGACCCTCTTCAACCTGCAGGGCAAGATCGCCCTCGTCACCGGCGCCAGCCGCGGCATCGGCGAGGCGATTGCCCTGCTGCTGGCCGAACAGGGCGCGCACGTGATCGTGTCCAGCCGCAAGCTGCCTGCCTGCGAGGAGGTGGCCGACAAGATCCGGGCCGCCGGCGGCCAGGCCACCGCGCTGCCCTGCCATATTGGCGAGCCGGACCAGATTGCCGGCCTGTTCGAGGCCATCGAGCGCCAGTTCGGCCGGCTCGATATTCTGGTCAACAACGCCGCCACCAACCCCTACTTCGGCCCCATCGCCGATACGCCGGTGGACGCCATGCAGAAGACCATCGACGTCAACATCCGTGGCTACTTCATGATGTCTGCGGCCGCGGTCCGGCTGATGAAGCCGAAGGGCGGCGGTGCCATCGTCAACGTGGCTTCGGTGAACGGCGTGATTCCGGGCGACCTGCAGGGCATTTACTCCATCACCAAGGCCGCCGTGATCTCCATGACCCAGGCCTTTGCCAAGGAGTGCGCGCAGGACGGCATCCGGGTGAACGCATTGCTGCCCGGCGCCACCAGGACGAAGTTCGCCGCAGCCCTGTTCGAGACGCCGGCCATGCGCGACCAGTTCATGGGCCACACGCCGATGCGCCGAGGCGCCGAGCCGGAGGAGATGGCCGGGGCCGTGCTTTATCTGGTATCTCCCGCTGCCAGCTACACCACTGGCGTGGCGCTGAACGTGGACGGGGGCTATCTGGTCGGCTGATTGCGCCGCTGCGCCGGCGGCGGGCTGCTGGCCGCCGGGGCCGGCACCGAGGCGCCCGACAGCGGGGCCGAGGCCGGGAACAGGCGCTGCAGCGCCAGCGCCGCGGGCGGCAGGCTGAAGCCCGGCGCGCTGGCCGCTGTGCGTGCGCCATTGGCCAGGGCCGGTGCGCCTGCACTGCGCGGAGCCGAGGGCTGGCCGGCTGCGGCTCCTGTCGCGATGCCTGCCCCCGGCAGCGCGGCCGAAGCGCCGGAGGCAGCCATGCCGGCCGGTCCGGCAACACCGGCAGCCACTGCATCTGCCACGGCGCCTGACGCCGCAGTCACCGCCGCCACCGCAGACGCCCCCTGCAGCGCCGCCATGCCGGTGCCATCGGGCGTCGGCGCCAGCAGCTTCACGTCTTCCGGCGGCCAGGGCATGGTCGCTGCATTGCGTGGCACCCCGATCGGGCGGCTGCTGCGCCCCACTTGCGTCGCCGCAATGTCCCCTGCGTTCGGGTACTGCTGCAGCAGCCAGTAATCCAGCACGCGACGGACGATGGGGGCGGCCGCGGTGGCGCCAAAACCGGCGTTCTCCACAATCACCGCCACCGCAATGCGTGGCGTATCCACCGGCGCAAAGGCCACGTACAGCGAATGGTCGCGCTTGCGCTCGGACAGGGCGGCCGCGTTGTAGCGCTGGTTCTGGCCGATGGTCACGGCCTGGGCGGTGCCGGTCTTGCCGCCGCTCAGATAGGGTGCCCCGGCAAACACGCCCCTGCCGGTGCCCTCCAGCGTCACACCCACCATGCCGTTCTTGATCATGGTGATATGTTCCGGCTTGTAACCCAGCTTGCGGTCCGGCTCGCGCTCGGGCTCCACCAGCTGTTGCGAGCCGGCTTCCTGCAAGCCCCGCACCACGTGCGGTTGCTGGCTGGTACCGCCATTGACCAGCGTGGCCAGCGCATGCGCCAGCTGCAGCATGGTGAAGTTGTTGTAGCCCTGGCCGATGCCCAGCGAAATCGTCTCGCCCGACAGCCACTTCTGCTGCGCGGGCCGCTTGTAGGCCTTGCGCTTCCACTCCGGGCTGGGCAGGATGCCGCGCACCTCGCCCTTCAGGTCGATGCCGGTGATCTGGCCGAAACCCAGCGGCGCCATGAAATCATGAATGGCCTGCACGCCCATCTCGTGCGCCAGCGAGTAGTAGTACACGTTGCTCGACTTGACGATGCTCCGGTGCAGGTTGACCGAGCCCAGCGCATGTCCGCTGCGGAAACGGTGGTTGCCGAACATCCAGTAGCCCGGATCATGGATGGTGGTGCCGGCCGTGCGCGCACCGGTTTCCAGTGCAGCCAGCGCCATGAAAGGCTTGTAGGTGGAGCCGGGGGGATAGGTGCCCCGCAACGCGCGGTTCAGCAGCGGCTTGTCGATGGAGTCGTTCAGTGCCGACCAGTTTTCCTGGTCGATGCCTTCCACGAACAGGTTGGGGTCGAACGTGGGCTTGCTCACGAAGGCCAGCACCTCGCCATTGCGCGGATCGATGGCCACCAGCGCGCCGCGCCGCTTGCCGAACAGGTCTTCCACCATTTTCTGCAGCTTGATGTCGATCGACAGCACCACGTTCTGCCCGGGCGTGGCCGGGCTGCTCGCCAGCCGGCGCACGATGAAGCCGCCCGCGGTGGTCTCCATCTGCTCCCGCCCGGAAATGCCGTGCAGCTCCTTCTCGTAGGCCTGCTCCACCCCCAGCTTGCCGATATGGTCGGTGCCCTTGTAGTTGTCGGCGTCGTCGCCTTCCTCGATCGCTTCCTTCTCGCGCTGGTTGATGCGGCCGATGTAGCCGATGAGGTGGCTGCCCAGCTCGCCGTAGGGGTAGTAGCGCAGCAGGCGGGCATTCACCTCGACCCCCGGGAAGCGGTAGCGCTGGGCGGCGAAACGCGCGATCTCCTCGTCGCTCAGGCGGGTGCGCAGCGGGATCGCCTCGTAGCTGCGGCTGTCGGCGCGCAGGCGGTTGAAGCGGCGGCGGTCGGTGTCGCTGATCGGAATCAGTTCGCCGAGTGCGGCAATGGTGGCTTCCAGGTCCTCGATCTTGCTCGGCGTGAGTTCCAGCGTATAGGCCGAATAGTTGGAGGCCAGCACGATGCCGTTGCGGTCGCGGATCTCGCCACGGCTGGGTACCACCGGCACCAGCGCCGTGCGGTTGCTCTCGGCCTGGGCGATGTAGTCCTCGTGGCGCACGATCTGCAGCACGCTCCAGCGGTATACCAGCAGCCCGAAACAGACCAGCACCAGCAGGCCCATCGCGATCAGGCGATAGGTGAACTGCTGCTGCTGCGATTCGGCATTGCGCAGCTCGTTGGCGACGGGAAGGCTGTAGTTCATGCGCGCAACAGCTCCCTCAGAGCGGGCGCGTCAGGTCGCGGTCGGGGGCGCGGCGCTGCGGCGCCAGCAGCAGCAGGCTCAGCAGCGGCCACAGTGCGGTCTCGAGCAGCGGAGCCCCGAGCAGCGACCAGCCCGGGAACTGTCCGCCGCTGATCAGGCGCAGCACCCAGATCAGGCCGTGCGTGAGCAGCGCGATGCCGAAAATCTGGGGCGTCTGCAGCCAGGGCGAAAACCACAGCATGCGGCGCTGTGCCAGCGTGATCAGGTAGGCGGCCAGCGCATAGCCCACGGCATGCATGCCCAGCAGGGTGGTGTGGTGCACGTCCATTACCAGTCCGAACACGAAGGCCATGCCCACACCCAGAAAGGCCGGCTGGTGCAGGCACCAGAACAGCACGGTCAGCAGCAGCACGTCCGGCACCCAGGGGGTGCGCCCGAACGGCATCAGGTTGATCAGCAATGCCACCAGCAGGCTGCCCCAGATGAACCAGGGGTTGACCGGCAGCAGCAGGCGTTGGCCTTTTTCCAGCATCATCGTTTCGCTCCCTGGCCCGGACGCTCCTTGCCCGCCGGGCCCTTGCGTTGCGGCGTTCTGGCCGCGCTGGCTGCAGCTGCCACGGCTTCACTCTTGACCTGTTCCTGCGGCTCCAGCACCAGCACATAGCCCAGGGCCAGCGGCTTGGCGGCCGGCGTGGCCTGCACGCGCGTGAACGAGGTGTTGCTGCGGCGATCCACCAGCGAGACCGTGCCCACCGGCAGGCCGGCCGGATAGACACCACCCAGACCGCTCGTCGTCAGCACATCGCCGACCCTGAAATCGGCATTGCTAGCCATGAAGCGCACTTCCAGCGCGCTGGCCTGCGGCGACTGGCTGTCGCCATAGGCCAGGCCGCGCTCGCCGGTGCGGCTGTTGATGATGGGGGTGGCATGCTCGGGGTTGTCGATCAGCGTGACTTCGCTGGAGAGCGGATAGACGCGCAGCACCTGGCCCAGCAGGCCGGAGGCATCGATGACCGGCGCCCCCTCGACGATGCCGGCGCTGCTGCCCTTGTTGATCACCACGCGGCGGGTGAACGGATCGGGGGCGATGTAGACCACCTCGGCCGCGCGGGCCTGGATCGGCAGCGCCTGCTCCAGGCTGAGCAGTTCGCGCAGCGACTGGTTCTCGCGCATCAGCAGGTCGGCACGTTGCGCCTTCAGGGCCTGCTGCGCCATCAGCGTGGCGGCCTGCTCCTGGGTCTGCTTGGCGGTTTCCACCGTGGTGACGTAGGTGCCGAGCAGGTTGACGGTCTTGACCGGCTGCGCGCCCAGCCATTGCAAGGGCGCCAGCACCGTGGCCGTGACGGAACGCGCGGTGCTGCCGATGCCGAACCGGCTGTCGGCCACCATCAGGAAAATGCCAAGCGTCGTGGCGAGCAGCAGCCGCACCAGCGGCGTGGGGCCGCGGTTGAACAGGCGGGGCGTGCTGCGCTCGAAGGTATCCAGCGGCATGATTCAGCGGGCGTGCAGCGCGGCAGCCACGGGCGGGCCTTACTCGCTGGTGAAGATGCTGCCCAGGCGGTCCATGCGCTCCAGCGCGATGCCGCAGCCGCGCACCACGCAGGACAGGGGCTCTTCGGCCACCAGCACCGGCAGGCCGGTTTCCTCGGCCAGCAGGCGGTCCAGGTCGCGCAGCAGCGCGCCGCCGCCGGTCAGCATCATGCCGCGGTCGGCAATGTCGGCACCCAGCTCGGGCGGCGTCTGTTCCAGCGCGTTCTTGACGGCGCTGACGATCTGGTTCAGCGGGTCGTTCAGCGCCTCGAGGATCTCGTTGCTGCTGATGGTGAACGAACGCGGCACGCCTTCGCTCAGGTTGCGGCCCTTGACTTCCATCTCCTTCACCTCGGAGCCGGGGAAGGCGGAGCCGATTTCCTTCTTGATCGCCTCGGCGGTCTGCTCGCCGATCAGCATGCCGTAGTTGCGGCGGATGTAGTTGATGATGGACTCGTCGAACTTGTCGCCGCCCACGCGCACGCTGCCCTTGTAGACCATGCCGCCCAGGCTGATCACGCCGACTTCGGTGGTGCCGCCGCCGATGTCGACCACCATGGAACCGCTGGCCTCGCTCACCGGCAGGCCGGCCCCGATGGCGGCGGCCATGGGTTCCTCGATCAGGAATACGTCGCTGGCGCCGGCGCCCAGTGCCGCATCACGGATGGCGCGTTTTTCGACCTGGGTGGAGCCGCAGGGCACGCAGACGATGATGCGCGGGCTCGGCTTGAGCAGCGAGCGCGGATGCACCATCTTGATGAACTGCTTGATCATCTGCTCGGTGACGACGAAATCGGCAATCACGCCGTCCTTCATCGGGCGGATGGCATCAATGTTGCCGGGCACCTTGCCCAGCATGGCCTTGGCCTCGCGGCCGACGGCCTGGATCACCTTGCGGCCGTTGGGACCGCCTTCGTGGCGGATGGCGACCACGGAGGGTTCATCGAGGACGATACCCTTGTCGCGGGTGCAGATGAGGGTGTTGGCGGTGCCCAGGTCAATGGCCAAGTCGGTGGAGAAATACCGGCGGAAACCAGCGAACATGTAGAAATCCTTTGCCAGCCCGGCAGGAGCAGGTCGCGGTGCCTGCCGCAGCTTGTGGAAAAATTCGGGGGAGGTGGCGCGCATCACTCCCGCAAGCGGCACAGCAACGCACAACGAGGACAGCAGTTCGAACCGCGCCCTCTGAAACCTAGGATAATACCGCAATACCGTTTGGGCCGACAGGGTGTTTCCGACATTTTGTCGCGCTTGCCGCGGGGTGGATGCTGCATTGCAACATGCGCCGCCGGGCAGGCCGTTCCAGGCCCGATGGCAGACCCGAAATGGATGGATCGCATGCCGCTGACTCCCGAAAATATCGCCTTCATCGCCAGGCTCTCGCGCCTGGCCCTGACCCCGGATGAAACCACCGGCATGGTCAATCACCTGAACCAGTTCTTCGACACCGTGGTGGCCCCGATGCAGGAGGTGGATACCACCGGTCTGCAGCCCATGGCGCACCCGACCGAGGCCATGCGCGAAGTGGCGCTGCGCCTGCGCGAGGACGTGGCCAGCGAGCCCAATCAGCGCGAGCTGAACCAGCGTAGCGCCCCGGCCGTGGAAAACGGCCTGTTCCTGGTGCCCAAGGTCATCGAATAATGGTTTACGGGTTCGAGTCTCCCCCCGAGCGTCGAGCCCTCCACACAAAGCACACAGCATGAGCGACTTCCACACGTACACCGTGACCGGCTTGAGCCGGTTGCTGGCCGACAAGCAGGCCAGCGCCACCGAGCTGGCACAGCATTTCCTGGCGCGCAGCCAGGCCCGCGCCGATCTGGGCGCCTATCTGAGCATTGACGCCGAAGCCACGCTGGCCCAGGCGAAGCTGGCCGACGAGCGCCGCGCCAACGGCCAGGCCACGCCCCTTACTGGCGTGCCGATCGCGCACAAGGACATCTTCGTCACGCGCGACTGGCCGACCACCGCCGGCAGCAAAATGCTCGAAAACTACCGCAGCCCGTTCGATGCCACCGTGGTGGCGCGCCTGGGCTTCGGCAACCGCGACCAGGGCGGCCAGGACGATGGCGCCGGCATGGTCACGCTGGGCAAGCTCAACTGCGACGAATTTGCCATGGGCTCGGGCAACGAGAACTCGGCCTATGCCAAGGCGCACAACCCCTGGGACGTGGCGCGCGTGCCGGGCGGCTCTTCCGGCGGAAGTTCGGCCGCCATCGCCGCGCGCCTGGCCCCGGCCGCCACCGGCACCGATACAGGCGGATCGATCCGCCAGCCCGCGGCCTTCTGCGGCATCACCGGCATCAAGCCCACCTACGGTCGCGCCAGCCGCTACGGCATGGTGGCCTACGCCTCCAGCCTGGACCAGGCCGGCCCGATGGCGCAGACCGCCGAAGACTGCGCGCTGCTGCTGAGCGCCATGTGCGGCGTGGATGCCGACCGCGACTCCACCTCGCTCGATGTGCCGGCAGAAGACTTCAGCCTCAAGCTGAACGACAGCATCGAGGGCCTGCGCATCGGCGTGCCGAAGGAATTCTTCGGCGAAGGCCTGGATGACGACGTGCGCGCAGCCATCGAGGTCGCGCTCAAGCAGTACGAGCAGCTTGGCGCCAAGATCTGCGAAATCAGCCTGCCCACCGCGCCAGTCTCCATTCCGGTGTACTACATCATCGCCCCGGCCGAGGCCAGCAGCAACCTGAGCCGTTTCGATGGCGTCAAGTTCGGCCATCGCGCCAGGGATTTCACCGACCTCGCTAGCATGTACGAGAACACGCGTGAAGAGGGCTTCGGCGACGAGGTCAAGCGCCGCATCCTGACCGGCACCTACGTGCTGAGCCACGGCTACTACGACGCCTACTACCTGAAGGCGCAGCAGATCCGCCGCCTGATCGCCAACGAATTCCAGCAGGCCTTCGCGCACTGCGACCTGATCGCCGGCCCGGCCGCGCCCAGCGTGGCCTGGAAGATCGGCGCCGACAAGGATCCGCTGGACGATTACCTGGCCGACATCTTCACCCTGCCGGCCTCGCTGGCCGGCCTGCCGGGCATGAGCCATCCGGTCGGTTTCGGCAATGGCGGCATGCCGGTCGGCCTGCAGCTGATCGGCAACTACCTGCAGGAAAGCCGTCTGCTCAACGCCGCCCACCGTTTCCAGCAAGCCACCGACTGGCACAGCCGCACGCCCGAGGGAGTCTGACACCATGACCCAACAATCCAAGTCGCTGCTGGTGCAGGGCTACGAAGTCGTGATCGGCTTCGAGACGCATGCCCAGCTCTCCACCCAGAGCAAGATCTTCAGCCGCGCCAGTACCGCCTTCGGCGCCGAACCCAACACCCAGGCATGCGCCGTGGACATGGCGCTGCCCGGCACGCTGCCGGTGATGAACCGCGCCGCGGTCGACCGCGCCATCCGCTTCGGCCTGGCCGTGGGTTCGCACATCGCGCCGCGCAGCATTTTTGCGCGCAAGAACTATTTCTACCCGGATCTGCCCAAGGGCTACCAGATCAGCCAGTTCGAGATACCGGTGGTGCAGGGCGGGGAAGTCAGCTTCTATGTGGGTGACGAGCCGCGCACCGTGCGCCTGGTGCGCGCGCACCTGGAAGAGGACGCCGGCAAGTCGCTGCACGAGGACTTCCACGGCCAGAGCGGCATCGACCTGAACCGCGCCGGCACGCCGCTGCTGGAGATCGTGACCGAGCCCGACATGCGCAGCACCGAAGAGGCCGTGGCCTATGCCAGGGAACTGCACAAGATCGTGACCTGGATCGGCATCTGCGACGGCAACATGCAGGAAGGCTCGTTCCGCTGCGACGCCAACGTCAGCGTGCGCAAGCCGGGCGCGCCGCTGGGCACGCGCCGCGAGATCAAGAACCTGAACAGCTTCAAGTTCATGCAGCAGGCGATCGACTACGAGATCCGCTGGCAGATCGAGCAGATCGAGGACGGCCACGCGATCCAGCAGGCCACCGTGCTGTTCGATCCGGATACTGGCGAAACGCGCGCCATGCGCACCAAGGAAGACGCAGCCGACTACCGCTACTTCCCCGACCCCGACCTGCCGCCGCTGCTGATCGCGCGCGACTGGGTGGAGCAGGTGAAGGGCGAAATGCCCGAGTTGCCGCGCGCCATGGCGACGCGCTTCGTGGCCGACTACGGCCTGCCCGAATACGACGCCAGCCAGCTCACGCTGAGCCGCGAGGTGGCCGCCTACTTCGAAGACACCGCCCGGGCCAGCGGCCAGCCCAAGCTGAGCAGCAACTGGGTCATGGGCGAACTGTCGCGCCGCCTGAATGCGGACGAGAAGGACGTGACGCAGAGCCCGGTCGGCAGCGGACAATTGGCCAAGCTGATCCAGCGCATTGCCGATGGCACCATCAGCAACGCTGCCGGCCGCCAGGTGTTCGAAGCGCTGTGGACCGGCGAATCCGCCGACGTGGACGCCACCATCGAGGCCAAGGGCCTGAAGCAGATGAATGACACCGGCGCGCTGGAGCAGATCATCGACGAGGTGATCGCTGCCAACCCCGGCAACGTCGAGCAGTACAAGGCCGGCAAGGACAAGGCCTTCAACGCCCTGGTCGGCCAGGTGATGAAAGCCAGCAAGGGCAAGGCCAATCCGGGGCAGGTGAACCAGCTGCTCAAGCAGAAGCTGGGCTAAGTACAAGGACGGATTCGCCTGCGGGCTACGTTCTGTCACAATTCGCATTGACCCGGCGGAAGGTTCCGCCGGCGCACGCAGCATCACTTTCTTATGCATTGGGCCTCGCACCTCTCGCCACGCCAGTGGTGGGCAGATTTTTCCCTGACCGCCTTCACGGCGGGCTTTGTCGCGACGCTGGTGGGCTTCACCAGTTCGATTGCCATCATCTTCAGTGCGGCCCGGGGATTCGGCGCCACCGAAGGCCAGATTTCGTCCTGGATCTGGGCGCTGTGCATCGGCTGCGGCCTGACCAGCCTGCTGCCCTCGCTCTGGCTGCGCAAGCCGGTGATGATTGCCTGGTCCACGCCGGGCGCTGTGGTGCTGGCGACGGCTGCCGCCGGCGGGCAGTTCCATATTGCAGACGCGGTGGGCGCCTTTGTCGTCAGCTCGCTGCTGATCACGCTGTCCGGCGTGAGCGGCTGGTTCGAGCGCATCATGCACCGCATTCCGCTGGCAGTGGCGGCGGCGCTGCTGGCCGGCGTGCTGGCGCGTTTTTCCATGCAGGCCTTCAGCGCGGCGGGTACCGAGCCCGGTTTGGTAGTGGCCATGCTGCTGGTGTATCTGGCGGGCAAGCGCTTCAGCCCGCGCTATGCGGTGGTCTGGACGCTGCTGGCGGGTGTGGCATATGCGGCATTGCGCGGCATGCTGGACTGGTCCTCGGTGCACATCGGACTGGCGCAGCCGGTATTCACCTATCCGCAGTTCGGCCTGCAGGCCATCGTCAGCCTGGCGCTGCCGCTGTTCATTGTCACCATGGCCTCGCAGAACCTGCCGGGCGTGGCGGCGATCCGTGCGGCCGGCTACGACATGCCGGTGTCGCCACTGATCACCATGACCGGCTTCGCTTCGCTGATTCTGGCGCCGCTGGGCGGCTATGCGCTCAACCTGAGCGCCATCACCGCCTCGATCTGCATGGGGCCGGAGGCGCATCCGGATCCGGCCAAGCGCTACATGGCCGCTGTCGTGTGGGGGCTGTGGATGCTGGTGATCGGGATTTTCGGCGTGGCGGTGACGGGGCTGCTGGTGGCGTTTCCGGAGCAACTGGTGCAGGCGATTGCCGGCCTGGCGCTGCTCTCGACCATTGGCACCAGCCTGATGCTGGCGCTGGACCAGCAGAGCCATCGCGAGGTGGCTGTGATCACCTTTCTGGTCACGCTGAGCGGCGTGGAGCTGCTGGGTGTGGGTTCGGCCTTCTGGGGTGTGGTGGCCGGGGTGGTGGCGCTGCTGATCCAGGATTACGCGCCGCGGCGCCGGGTCTGACCTTGCTTGCTGGCCAGACTGTCTCCCATGCGCACTTAACGCCGTAGCGTAAAACGCGCGAACAGGGTGTTGAGCTCGGCCAGCTGCTCGTCCTGCAAGGTCCAGAGGGGTGCGTCGGCACTGCGGCACTCCTGCAGCGCCCATTGCTGCACGCCACGGTCCGAGAGGGCGCGGGCCAGTTGCAGCAGCTCTTCCACATCAAACAGGCCGGCATGCCAGGTGGTGCGCACCTCATGGTCGATGCCGCTGGCCAGCAGCCAGTCCAGCGCTTCCCAGGGTTTGCTGCCGCTGGCGGGCGTGGCGGTGAGGAAAGGGTAGCGCGCGGGCAGCGCCTTGATGTCCAGGCCCACCCAGTCCAGCAGGGGCAAGGCAGTGACCAGCCGCGGCAGATACATGCCGCCAGTATGCAGCCCGGTCTGCAGGCCGAGCTCTCGGCAGGCTTGCAGCGCCGCGGGCAGGGCTGCCTGCAGCGTCGGCTCGCCGCCCGAAAACACGACACCGTCGAGCAGGCCCAGGCGTTGCTGCAGAAAGCCGAGGGCATCGCTCCAGGATAGCTGCGCCGGCGTGTCGGCAGGGAGCAGTTCCGGGTTGTGGCAATAGCTGCAGCGCCAGGGGCAGCCCTGGCAGTACAGCACCGCGGCCAGCCGGCCCGGAAAGTCGATCGTGGTCAGCGGCGTGAGGCCGCCCAGACGCAGCGCCGTTGCCGGAACCGTGCCCGGGCAAGCCGGTATGTGCAGCTCAATCCGCATGCGTGGAGCTACGGGCAGTGGCTTCGGCAAAGAAGCGGCGCTCGCCATGCTCCCCCTGCTTGCCGATGTTGAAGCTGGCCACGGGACGGTGGTAGCCCATCACGCGGGTCCAGACCTCGCAGGGCTGGCGCTCGTGGTCTTCCAGCTGGACGGTTGCGGCGGACAAGGTGGAGGTGTGAGACATGGGAGGTCCTTTCTTTGGGGGTGGATAAAAGAGGGCGGTATGCAAGGCAACGGGTCTACAGCTGAAACCCGCAGCCGGTAGTCGGCCTGAGGCATCAGGCATCAGGCATCAGGCATCAGGCATCAGGCATCAGGCATCAGGCATCAGGCATCAGGCATCAGGCAGTGCTTCCGTTTCCTGCAGACGCTTGCGTTTCTCCGCCAGCCGCTCGGCATCGCACTTCGGACAGAATGCATGTTCGCCGGCCAGATAGCCATGCACCGGGCAGATAGAGAAGGTAGGCGTGACGGTGATGTAGGGCAGGCGAAAGCGCGTGAGGGCGCGGCGCACCAGTTCGCGGCAGGCCTCGCCGCTGGACAGGCGCTCGCCCATGTACAGATGCAGCACGGTGCCGCCGGTGTAGCGCGACTGCAGCGCCTCCTGCCGGGACAGCGCCTCGAACGGATCGTCGGTAAAGCCGACCGGCAGTTGCGAGGAGTTGGTGTAGTAGGGCTGCTCGGGCGTGCCGGCCTGCAGGATCTGGGGCCAGCGTTTGCGGTCCTCGCGCGCAAAGCGGTAGGTGGTGCCTTCGGCTGGCGTGGCTTCGAGGTTGTACAGATGGCCGGTCCGTTCCTGGAAGCTGACGATGCGCGCACGCACATGGTCGAGCAGGCGCAGGGCGAAGTCGTGGCCCCAGGGGCTGGTGATGTCGTGCGCATCCTGCGTGAAGTTGCGCACCATCTCGTTGATGCCGTTCACGCCCAGCGTGGAGAAGTGGTTGCGCAGCGTGCCCAGGTAGCGCTTGCTGTAGGGGAACAAACCCTGGTCCATCAGGCGCTGGATCAGCTTGCGCTTGATTTCCAGGCTCTGGCAGCCCAGCTCCAGCAAACGGTCCAGCGCGGCCAGCAAGGTCGGCTCGTCGCCCGCGTGCAGCAGGCCCAGGCGTGCACAGTTGACGGTGACCACGCCGATGCTGCCGGTCTGCTCCGCGCTGCCGAACAGGCCGTTGCCGCGCTTGAGCAGCTCGCGCAGGTCCAGCTGCAGGCGGCAGCACATGGAGCGCACCATGTTGGGCGAAAGTTCGGAGTTGATGAAGTTCTGGAAGTAGGGCAGGCCGTACTTGGCCGTCATCTCGAACAGGCGCCCGGCGTTCTCGCTCTCCCAGGGGAAGTCCGGCGTGATGTTGTAGGTCGGGATCGGGAAGGTGAAGGCGCGGCCCTTGGCGTCGCCGGTCATCATCACGTCCATGTAGGCCCGGTTGATCATGTCCATCTCGACCTGCAGCTCGCCATAGCTGAAGGGCATCTCTTCGCCGCCGATCACGGGGATCTGCTCGCGCAGGTCTTCCGGGCAGGTCCAGTCGAAGGTGAGGTTGGTGAATGGCGTCTGCGTGCCCCAGCGCGAGGGCACGTTGAGGTTGTAGATCAGCTCCTGCAGGCACTGCCGTACCTCGGCGTACGACATGGCGTCCTTGCGGATGAAGGGTGCCATGTACGTGTCGAAGGAGGAAAACGCCTGCGCGCCCGCCCATTCGTTCTGCAACGTGCCGAGGAAGTTGACGATCTGCCCCACCGCCGAAGACATGTGTCGCGGCGGCGCCGACTCCACCTTGCCCGGCACGCCGTTCAGGCCTTCGTGCAGCAGCGTGCGCAGCGACCAGCCGGCGCAGTAGCCGCTGAGCATGTCCAGATCGTGGATGTGGAAGTCGCCATCGCGGTGCGCCTGGCCGATCTCGGGCGGATAGACGTGCGACAGCCAGTAGTTGGCCGTGACCTTGCCCGACACGTTCAGGATCAGCCCGCCGAGCGAGTAGCCCTGGTTGGCATTGGCGTTGACGCGCCAGTCGGCCCGCGTGAGGTATTCGTTGATGGAGCTTTCCACATGCACCAGGGTTTCGCGGTCGGCGCGCAGGGTGGCGTGCTGCTGGCGGTAGGCCATGTAGGCGCGGGCGGTGGCGAGGTGGTTGGCGGCAATCAGGGTTTGCTCCACCACATCCTGGATCTGCTCGATCTGCGGGCTCTGGCCGGCAAAGCGGTGCGCCAGCACCTTGACGGCCTGGGCGGCCAGCAGGGCGGCTTCGTCAGCGCCGTATTCGCCGCTGGCAGTGCCGGCGCGCTGCAGCGCCGAGCGGATGCGAGCGGCATCAAAAACAGCGCTCTGGCCGTTGCGCTGAATCACTGCCGCGGGCAGTGTGGTCGGGGTTGTGATCTCCATGATTTCCACCTGAACACTATATGTGTGGTGGATGATAGATATCAAACACTAGATGTGGTATTGATCGAAATCAAACTTTGTCACATGGAAATCATTGCCGGGTACCGAACGCTTGCAGCAAAAAGGGAAACCCCTTGTCTGCCTGCAGGGCAAAGCTCCGCGTAAACTGCAGGCATGAACCTGCTTTTCGTTGCCGATCCCATCGAGTCCTTCGTCATCTACAAGGACACCACTTTTGCCATGATGCGCGAGGCGCAGGCGCGCGGGCACCGCATCAGCGTGTGCGAGCCGCGCGACCTGCACTGGAGCGCGCACTCGGCCAGGTCGGCCGGCCTGGTCACGGGCGCGGTGCGCGACATCATCCTGACCGGAGAGCGGCCACAGTGGTTCCGTTCCGTGCAGTCGGGCAGCGAGCGGCGCCGGGCGGCGCTGCGCGACTTCGACGCGGTGCTGATGCGCAAGGATCCGCCCTTCGACAGCGAATTCTTCTACTGCACGCACCTGCTGAGCCAGGCCGAGCGCGAGGGCGCGCGCGTATTCAACAAGCCGCAGGCACTGCGCGAACACTCCGAGAAGCTGGCCATTCTCGAGTTCGAGCAATTCATTGCACCGACGCTGGTCACGCGGCGCGAGGCGGACGTGCGCGCCTTCCATGCCGAGCACAGGGACATCATCCTCAAGCCGCTGGACGGCATGGGCGGCATGGGCATCTTCCGCGTGGGTGCCGACGGCCTGAACCTCGGCAGCATCATCGATACCCTGAATCAGGGCGGCACGCGTACGCTGATGGTGCAGAAATTCCTGCCCGAGATCGCCGAGGGCGACAAGCGCGTGCTGATCATCGATGGCGAGCCGGTGCCGTTCTGCCTGGCGCGCATTCCGCAAGGGGGCGAAGTGCGCGGCAACCTGGCCGCCGGCGGCAAGGGCGTGGCCGAGCCGGTGACCGAGGCCGACATGGCCACGGCACGCGCCATCGGGCGCGAACTGGCACCGCGCGGCCTGCTGCTGATCGGGTTGGACATCATCGGCACCAGAGTCACCGAGATCAACGTGACCAGCCCCACCTGCTTCCAGGAAATCAACGACCAGATGCAGTGCAACGTGGCGGCGCTGTTCATCGATGCACTGGAACGTGCCGTTAATACCTGATATACAAAAGAATGCATCCTTGTGACAAGGGAATGAAAGTCTCTTGACGGCCCGGTCTTTGCCCCATGGCAAGCCTCGGGTCGCTTGATTCCGCACTGAATTAGTGGGGAAAGCATGGCACAGCGCGGGCTTTCTGCCCGTTTGCGCACAAAACACAACGCTGGAAATACCCTTTGTAAGCAAATGGTTTATAAAATGTAAAAATATTTTTTGGTAAACCGTGGGTGGCACCCAAAAGGTTGCTTCCGGCTGGCATACTGGAACCTGTGAAAGCGGTACACCTGCAGTAGTGTGTGCGACAGATCACTGGGTGCCGGATGCATGTGCAGGCGTTCCAACTTCTGATGAGGTTCGGCTTTCCGTGGATGCGGAAAGCGGTTCAGTAAAGGAACAGGTGCCATATGCCATCCAGACTTTCAGCCACTCTCTCGGCCTGGCGCGCCTCGGCAGCGCGCAGCAGCCGGGCACTCCGCCAGGAGGGGCCCGGCCAGCCGGTTTCCCGCTTCCTGCAGCCCAAGCGCAGCCTGCCGCTGCTGGGACTGCTGTTTGCCCTGGTGGCCGCACCGGGCCTGCAGGCACAGCAGCCCGCCAGCGCCGCTGCCAGCGCTGCGCCCAAGGTCGCACCTGCCAGCCAGCCGGCCTCCGTCGCGGCCACGCCGGCATCGGCTGCGGTTGCGCCGGCCTCTGCCGCTTCAGGCACCTGGAAGGCTGCCCCCAACATCAAGATGCCCACCAAGGGCACGGCTGACCACACCAAGTTCAAGGAGCTGCAGGGCCCCTTCGCCAGCGGTACCGAAGTAACCAAGGTCTGCCTGAGCTGCCACACCGAGGCCGCCACGCAGGTCATGGGCACGCGCCACTGGACCTGGGACTACACCAACCCCGATACCGGCCAGGTGCTGGGCAAGAAGACCATGCTCAACGGTTTCTGCATCGGCAACCGCTCTAACGAGCCGCTGTGCCAGGGGTGCCACATCGGCTATGGCTGGAAGGACAAGAATTTCGACTTCAAGGACCAGAGCAAGGTCGACTGCCTGGTCTGTCACAACACCCTGGGCGGCTACAAGAAGATGCCCGGCACCGGTGGTGAAGTGCCGGTGGTGCGCACCGAAAACCCGCCCGGCTCCGGCAAGTTCATCGAACCGGTGGACCTGGCCCTGGTGGCCCAGCATGTGGGCAAGACCAGCAACCGCACCTGCGGCAGCTGCCACTTCCTGGGCGGCGGTGGTGACGGCGTCAAGCACGGTGATCTGGACACTTCGCTGAACAAGGCCGACAAGGCGCTCGATGTGCACATGGCCAGCAAGGCCAAGGGCGGCCAGGGCTTCCAGTGCGCCACCTGCCACCAGGCCGACTCGCACGCGATTGCCGGCAGCCGCATCAACATGACGGCCTCCGACCCGCACGGCGCCCGCATCCGCGGGGACGGCATGAGCGGCCGCAACGCTGCCACCTGCCAGTCCTGCCACGGCGACAAGCCGCACAAGGAAAGCCTGCTCGACGCACAGCGCCTGAACAACCACAGCAACAAGCTCGCCTGCCAGACCTGCCACGTGCCGGCCATGGCCCGCGGCGGCATCGCCACCAAGATGACCTGGGACTGGCAGAAGGCCGGCCAGCTCAAGGATGGCAAGCCCTTCATGAAGAAGGACGAAAAAGGCAACGTGGTCTATGACAGCAAGAAGGGTTCCTTCACCTTCGGCGAAAACGTGGTGCCCGACTACATCTGGTTCAACGGCAAGGTCAGCTACACCCTGCAGGGCGAGAAGATCAATCCCAAGGAACTGGTGAAGATCAACAGCTTCCTGGGCAGCCCGGATGACCCGAATGCCCGCGTCTGGCCGGTCAAGCGCTTCATCGGCAACCAGCCCTACGACACCGTCAACAACGTGCTGCTGGTGCCCCACGTGACCGGTGCCCCTGCAGATGCCGCCTACTGGAACACCTTCGACTGGAACAAGGCCCTCGACGTGGGTGCCAAGGCCACCGATACCAACTTCAGCGGCAAGTACGACTTCGTGAAAACCGAAATGATCTGGCCCATCACGCACATGGTGGCCCCCAAGGACAAGGCCGTGGCCTGCATCGAATGCCACAGCCCCAACGGCCGCCTCAAGGATGTGCCCGGACTGTACGTGCCTGGTCAGGTGCAGTTCCCCTGGCTGGAACGCATCGGCTGGATCGCCGCCGGTCTGGCAGTGCTCGGAGTGCTGCTGCACGCCACGCTGCGCCTGCTGTCGCGTAACAAGAAAACTTCGGGAGTGTGATCATGGCTGAACCGAAACTCCATACCGTGGCCCCGGCCCAGGCCGGGCAAGCAACCCGCATCTACATCTTCAAGGGCTATGAACGCCTGTGGCACTGGATGCAGGCCATCCTGATCAGCCTGATGCTGGTCACCGGCTTCGAAATCCACGGCACCTACCAGTTGCTGGGCTTCGATGCTGCGGTGCGCCTGCACACGCTGGCCGCCTGGATCCTGATCGTGCTGTGGCTGTTCACGCTGTTCTGGCACGTGACGACCGGCGAATGGCGCCAGTACTCGCCCACCACGACCAAGATCGGTGCGATGATGAAGTTCTACGCCTCGGGCATCTTCCGTGGCGAAGAGCATCCCTACGAAATCACCGCCGCCAAGAAGCACAACCCGCTGCAGCGCATGACCTACCTCGGCCTGCTGGTGGTGGTGCTGCCCCTGGTGTGGATCAGTGGCCTGCTCTACATGTTCCGCGCCTACTGGCCGGCGCTGGGCCTGGAAAACGTGCTCAGCCTGTACTGGGTGGCCGTGGCGCATACCGCTGGCGCCTTCATGATCCTGGTCTTCCTGATCATGCACCTGTACCTGATCACCACCGGCCATACCGTGGGTTCGCAGCTCAAGGCCATGATCACGGGGTGGGAAGAGCTTCCTGGCGCCGGCGAACGCAAGGCCTGAGTCTCCTCCGACGGGGCGCTGGCAGCGCCCCTTGAAGCCAGCCGGAGCGGCATATGCCCCACCGGCTTTTTTGTGGCTCAGGCCGAGTGGCCGGTTTCCTGCTGCAACTGGCGCAGGCGGCGGTACAGCGTGCGCTCGCTGATGCCGAGCGCGCGCGCCAGCTCTGCGCGATTGCCCGCATGGCGCTGCAGTGCCTGCAGCAGGGCCTGACGCTCGAGTTGCTGCAGGGTTGCGACAGGCGCCGCACGGAAAGCGCTGCCAGCGTCCGCAAGGGCGGTGGTGCCGTGGCCAGGGGAGGCCGCGGAGGCGGGCAGACTGTACGCACCGGGCAGGGCCGCAGCAGCTTGCCAGGCCGTTGCCTCGGGCTGCAGTGCCTGCGCCATCAGTGCCGCATCCAGCACCTCGCCATCGGCCAGCAGGCAGGCGCGCTCCAGCACATTGCGCAGCTCGCGCACGTTGCCGGGGAAGGGCCAGGTCTGCAGGCAATGCAGCGCAGCGGCACTGAGCCGCATGTCGCGCCCCGGTGCCAGGCGTTGCAGCAGGTGCGCGGCCAGCGCGGGAATGTCCTGCACCCGCTCGCGCAGCGGCGGCAGCCGGATCGGAAAGGTGGACAGGCGGTAGTACAGGTCCTGGCGGAACTTGCCGGCAGCCACCATGTCGGGCAGGCTGCGGTGCGAGGCCGAGATCAGCCGCACATCCACATGGCGCAGCTCGGTGCTGCCGACGCGGCGGTAGGTGCCGGTTTCGAGCAGGCGCAGCAGCTTGACCTGCATGGACAGTGGTATGTCGCCCACCTCGTCCAGGAACAGGGTGCCCCCGCTGGCAGCCTCGACCAGACCGGGCTTGCTTTGCGAGGCACCGGTAAAGGCGCCTTTCTCGTGGCCGAACAGTTCCGATTCGAACAGGGTCTCGGCCAGGCTGGCGCATTCCACCACCACGAAGGCATGGCTGCGCCGGTTGCTGCTTTCGTGCAGCGCATGCGCCACCAGTTCCTTGCCGGTGCCGGATTCGCCGTGCAGCAGCACGCTGGCCTCGGAGGGCGCCACGCGCGACACCATTTCCAGCATGCGGCGGAAGGCCGGCGAGGTGCCGGTTAGCCGGGGGCCGCCCTCGGGTGCATGCATGCGCAGCGGCTCCATCTTCTCGATGAAGTAGCGCAGCTCGCCGCGGGCATTGCGGATGGGCGCCAGTTCGATCTGCACGTATTCCTCGCCCTGCGGCGTATGGTGCAGGTGCAGCACGCGCTCGCGCTGGCCGGATTGCAGCGCCTGCGCCAGCGGGCAGGTTTCACCGGCCTGGTCGCAGGGTACATCGGAGCGGTGCGAGGCTTCGTGGCAGCGCTGGCCGATGATGGCGGCGCTGTGGCCATAGATGCGCTGGTAGGCGGCATTGGCAGCGCGGATGCGGTAGGCGCTGTCGCAGACGATGTGCGGCTCGGGCAGGCTGTCGAGGTAGGACAGCATTTCATGCGGCAGCGTGTCGGTGGGGACGGGTGACATGCCTGTCATTCTGGCAGAAATGCTGTCAGAATGACAGTGGCATTGACACGGGTCAAGACTTTGGCGAACAGCAGCCGTTTGCAAGCCCTTGTTTTCTGCCGTATTTGCAAGTTGGCACGATTCTTGTATGGATGGAGGCATGCGCATGCAATGGTCTGATTCCGCACTCGTGCGCCACCTGGTCTGGGTGGTGCTGGTCAAGCTGGTCCTGCTCACGGCCATCTGGTGGGCGTTCTTCCGCAGCGAGCGGGTGCAAGCCGACGCGGGCAGCACGGCAGCGCACGTTCTCGTCTCCCCCTCATCGTCAGGAGCTTCGCAGTGATATCCGAACAACTGGTTGACTTGTCGCGGCTGCAGTTTGCCGCCACGGCCATGTACCACTTCCTCTTCGTGCCGCTCACGCTCGGCATGGTCTGGCTGCTGGTGATCATGGAAAGCGTTTACGTGATGACCGGCAAGGTCATCTGGAAGGACATGACGCGCTTCTGGGGCAAGCTGTTCGGCATCAACTTCGCCCTGGGCGTGACCACCGGCATCACGCTGGAATTCCAGTTCGGCACCAACTGGGCCTATTACTCACACTATGTGGGCGATATTTTCGGCGCGCCGCTGGCGATCGAGGGGCTGATGGCCTTCTTCCTCGAATCGACCATGATCGGCCTGTTCTTCTTCGGCTGGGACCGTCTGAGCAAGCCGCAGCATTTGCTGGTGACCACGCTGATGGCCATCGGCACCAATCTGTCGGCGCTGTGGATCCTGATTGCCAACGGCTGGATGCAGGCCCCGGTGGGCGCCGAGTTCAACTTCGAAACCATGCGCATGGAGATGACCGACTTCATGGCCATCGTGTTCAACCCGGATGCGCAGGCCAAGTTCGTGCACACCGTGTCGGCCGGCTACGTGACGGGTGCCATGTTCGTGCTGTCCATCTCGGCCTGGTACCTGCTCAAGGGGCGCAACGTGGAGTTTGCCAAGCGCAGTTTCCGCGTGGCGGCTGCCTTTGGCCTGGCGTCCATCCTGTCGGTGATCGTGCTGGGAGATGAATCCGGCTATACCGTGGGCGAGGCGCAGCAGACCAAGATGGCCTCGCTCGAGGCGATGTGGGAAACCGAGCCGGCGCCGGCCGGGCTCAAGCTGGTGGCCGGCATCAACGAGGCCGAGCAGAAGAACGACTGGGAGATCGAGATTCCGTGGGTGATGGGCATCATCGGTACGCGCTCGCTCGACCGGCAGATTCCCGGCATCCACGATATCAAGCAGAAGAACCGCGAGCGCATCGAGCGCGGCATTCCGGCCGTGGTGGCGCTGGAGGCCCTGCGCAAGGACCGCAACGATGCCGAGGCGCTGCGCGTATTCAAGGAACACCAGAACGATCTGGGCTTCGGTCTGCTGCTGAAGAAATACACCACCGACGTGCGCCAGGCCACGCCCGAAATGATCCAGAAGGCGGTGGACAGCACGGTGCCGCGCGTGACGCCCATGTTCTGGAGCTTCCGCATCATGGTCGGGCTGGGCTTTCTGATGCTGGCGCTGTTTACGCTGGCGTTCTGGGAAACGCTCAAGGGCCGCTTCAGCGAGAAGCGCTGGCTGCTGCACTGGGCGCTGTGGATGCTGCCCGCGCCCTGGATCGCCGCCGAACTGGGCTGGTTCGTGGCCGAGTACGGCCGCCAGCCCTGGACTATCTACGGCGTGCTGCCGACGCACCTGTCGGTGTCCACGCTCAGCGTGGAGAGCCTGTATGGCTCGCTGGCGGGCTTCGTCGGCTTCTACACCTTGCTGCTGATCATCGAGATGTACCTGATGATCAAGTTTGCCCGCAAGGGGCCGGGCAGCCTTGGCACCGGACGCTATGACAACGACGTGGCACAGCAGCCGCGCACGCAGGCCTGAGGAGGACACACCATGCTGGACTATCCAACCCTGAAAATCATCTGGTGGCTGCTGGTGGGCGTGCTGCTGATTGGCTTTGCCATCATGGACGGGCATGACATGGGCGTGGGCACGCTGCTGCCCTTCGTCGGCAAGACCGACGACGAGCGCCGCGTGGTCATCAACTCGGTGGGCATGCACTGGGAGGGCAACCAGGTCTGGTTCATTACCGGCGGCGGCGCCATCTTTGCCGCCTGGCCGCTGATCTACGCCACGGCCTTCAGCGGCTTCTACTGGGCCATGATGGCCGCGCTGTGGGCGCTGTTCTTCCGGCCGGTCGGCTTCAAGTACCGCAGCCTGCTCAAGGACGCGCAGTGGCGCCGCAGCTGGGACTGGGGCCTGTTCGTCGGCGGCTTCGTGCCCCCGGTGATCTTCGGCGTGGCTTTCGGCAACCTGCTGCAGGGTGTGCCGTTCCAGTTCAACGAGCTGCTGATGGTGAACTACACCGGCAGCTTCTGGCAACTGCTCAATCCGTTTGCACTGCTGGCCGGCATCGTCTCCAGCGCCATGATCACGCTGCAGGGCGCCGTCTATCTGGCGCACCGCACCGAGGGTGCGATCCAGCGCCGTTCCGCAACGGCAGCGCTGTGGTCGGCCGTGCTGATGGTACTGGCTTTCGTGGGCGCCGGCCTGTGGCTGCGCTATGGCGGCATCCAGGGCTATGCCATCACGTCCGTGGTGGATCCGGCCGCGCTGCCCAACCCGCTGGGCAAGACGGTGGAACGCAGCGCCGATGGCTGGTGGATCAACTACGCGCGGCAGCCGCTGCTGTGGCTGCTGCCCTTGCTGGGCATCGCCGGGGCCCTGTTGGCCGCGCTGCTGACCAGGGCAGGGCGCACGCTGACGGCCTTCGTGCTGTCCTCGCTCGCCATCGTGGGCGTGATCGGCACGGCAGGGGCGGCCATGTTCCCGTTCCTGATGCCCTCGTCCTCCCATCCGGATTCCAGTCTGACAGTGTGGGACAGCGTCTCCAGCCACCTGACCCTGGGAGTGATGTTCTGGGCCACGCTGATCTTCATGCCGCTGATCATCTTCTACACCGGCTGGGCCTACCGCGTGATGCGCGGCAAGATCACGGTGGAGCAAATCCGCGCCAATGACCATTCGGCCTACTGAGGCCAACGCCAAGCAACAAGGAGAAAACGCATGTGGTATTTTGCCTGGGTCCTGGGCGTCGGCTTTGCCGTGCTGCTGGCCATCCTGAACGCCATGTGGGGCGAGAACGAGGAGGCCCGCGCCGAGGCCGCGCAGCGCAAGGACGGCGCATGAGCGAGGCGACAGGCAGCCGCGGCCTGCGCTGGCCCAGCCTGCTCGCCGGCATCGGCATCATGCTGGGCATCACGCTCTATCCGCTCGGCATCACGCATGCCGATGGCAGCGCCGACCATGGCATGGCGCTGCTGCTGTGCTGGTCCATGGCGGCGGGCATCGTGCACGGGGTTGGCTATGTGCCGCGCTTCTGGCTGTGGCGCTGGCTGCTGTCCGGCTGGGCCTGTCTGCTGGCCCTGCTGGGCGCAGTGGCGCTGAAACTGCTGTGACAGGGTGGCCGGATTGGCAGACAATGGGCGCACGGGCCGGCGGCGCATATCCCGACCGACCCGTGCTGCACAACAATTAAAGTTTGTGTAAACTGTAGGACTCACCAAGGGCCACTGGCTGGCCCGGATCGGACTGCCGCCATGTCGCTTCCCAGCTATGCCCTGACCGTCGAACTGCAGCGCCCGTTTGCGGCGGCGTTGGCAGACCTGCGCCAGGCGCTGGAAGCCGAAGGCCTGCAGATTCTGCACGCCCTCGACCTGCAGGCCGGCCCGATGCCGGAGGCGCCCCCGCAGCAGTTGCTCGGCCTCTGGGCCGCGCCGCTGGGCGAAGCCATGCATGCCGAGCCGCAACTGGGCGCGCTGCTGCCGCTGGGTGCCTACGTGGTCGCCGTGGCGCCCGGCCATACCCATGTGGCCCTGCAGGATCCGATGCTGCTGGCCGCCCAGACCCGCAACAGCGAGGTGCGCAAGGCCTGCAAGACGCTGTACATCAGCCTGCGCCGTGTGGTCGACCGTCTGATGCTGGGCCCGCCCATCACTTTCTGATCGCCTGGAACCTGCCATGCCCAACACCCACATCACCATCCTCGGCGCCGGCTTCGGTGGCCTGTCCAGCGTGCGCATGCTGCGCAAGCAGGGCTTCAGGGGCCGCATCACCGTGGTAGCGCCGCGGGCCGAACTGCACTACCTGCCCGGCACCATCTGGATTCCCAGCGGCCTGCGCACGCGCGAGCAGCTGGTGGTGCCGCTGGACAACTTCTTCCGCCGCATGCAGGTGGAGCATGTGGCCGCGCAGGTGACCGGCCTGTCGGACGATGCGCGCACTGTGCAGACCAGCAGCGGCATGGTGCAGACCGATGCCCTGATCGTGGCCTCGGGCGGGCGCTTCATCCGCAAGCTGCCCGGCATCGAGCATGCGATCACGCCCTGCGAGGGCATCGCCGCGGCCGAGCAGATCCGCGACCGCCTGCGCGCCATGCAGGGCGGCACCATTGCCGTCGGCTTCGGCGCCAATCCGAACGAGCAGAGCGCAGTGCGCGGCGGGCCGATGTTCGAATTCCTGTTCGGCATCGACGAGCAGCTGCGGCGCGAAGGGCGGCGCGACAAGTTCGAGCTGGTGTTCTTCAACCCCTCGCCGCGCCCGGGCAACCGCCTGGGCGACAAGGCGGTGGACCATCTGCTCGGCGAAATGCAGCGGCGCAACATCCGCACGCACCTGGGCCACAAGATGGTGCGCTTCGAGGCCGACAAGGTGGTGACCGAAGGCGGTGAATTTGCCGCCGACCTGATCCTGTTCATGCCCGGCCTGACCGGCCCCGCCTGGCTGGACCAGAGCCCGCTGCCGCGCTCGCCGGGTGGCATGGTGCAGGCCGATGCACACTGCAAGGTGGCCGGCTTCGACAAGGTCTATGTGGTGGGTGACAGCGGCAGCTTCCCCGGCCCGGACTGGATGCCCAAGCAGGCGCACATGGCCGATCTGCAAGCCGAAGCCGCGGCCGCCAACCTGCTGGCCGAGTTGGCGGGCAAGCCGGCGCGGCGTGGTTTCAAGGTGGAGCTGGTGTGCATCATCGATGCGATCGACAAGGGCTCGCTGGTGTACCGCACCGAGCAGCGCAACGTGCTGCTGCCCTCCACGCGCGTGTTCCACTGGGCCAAGCGTGGCTTCGAGCGGCGCTATCTGGCGCAATATCGCTAGACCTTGACGGGTGGAGAAATGACGCCCTGCCGGCGAGGCGGGCAGGGCGGTGTGGCCGGGCGCGCAGGCCCGTTAGAGGCATCAGGCAGGATCAGCCTGCGACCAGCGGCTTGCCGAACACGGCAGCCACTTCCTGCGGGCTGCCGCCGTTGGTGACGCGGCTGTAGCCCATCTGCGCGAGCAGGGCCTGCGCCATGCTGGAGCGGCCACCGCTGGCGCAGTACACCACGATCGGCTGGTCCTTGTCCTCCACGGGCACGGGGCAGCCACTCATCAGGTCGCTCAATGGCAGCAGCAGCGCGCCCTGCACATGGCCCATCTGGAATTCTCCGGGGCTGCGTACATCGACGATCACGCTGTCAGCGGGCACATCGGCCATCTTGTTGCGCGCCATGTCGGCACGCAGTTGTTCCAGCCAGTTCATGGCGCTCCATTCATTTGCAGTTGGGGGCACACGGAGCGATCGTCCGCGCAATCCGATAGTTTATAAATAAATAGAGCGACTCGTCCAGCAATCAAGTGAGCGGGACGATGCATGTGCAACAGCGTTTTACACCCCGCGGGCGCGATCGGCGTGGAACTGCGTCACGAAGGCATCGAAGCGGTTGGCATCCATGGCGTCACGCATCTCCTGCATCAGGTTCAGGTAGTAGTGCAGGTTGTGGATGGTGGTGAGCATCGGGCCGAGCATCTCGCCGCAGCGGTCCAGATGGTGCAGATAGGCACGCGAGAAGCCGCCGCGGCCGCCTTCGGCATAGGGGATGCCGCTTTCGCCGGCGCAGGCATAGCAGGTGCAGGTTTCATCCAGCGGACGCGGGTCGGTCTTGTGGCGCGCGTTGCGGATTTTCAGGTCGCCGAAGCGCGTGAACACGTGGCTGTTGCGCGCGTTGCGCGTGGGCATCACGCAGTCGAACATGTCCACGCCGTGCTGCACGCCGTACACCAGGTCCTCGGGCGTGCCCACGCCCATCAGGTAGCGCGGCTTGTGTGCGGGCAGGCGGTGCGGCGTGTAGGCCGTGAGGCGCAGCATGTCCTCCTTCGGCTCGCCCACGCTGACGCCGCCCACGGCATAGCCGGGGAAGTCCATCTCGACCAGCTGCTCCAGCGATTCCTGGCGCAGGTGCTCGTACATGCCGCCCTGCACGATGCCGAACAGGGCGTTGGGGTTTTGCAGGCGCGCGAATTCGGCGCGGCAGCGCTGCGCCCAGCGCAGGCTCAGCTCCATGGAGGCGCGCGCCTCGCGTTCGGTGGTGAGGTGGCCCTTGGTTTCGTAGGGCGTGCACTCGTCGAACTGCATCACGATGTCGGAGTTGAGCACGGTCTGGATCTGCATGCTGATCTCGGGCGTGAGGAACAGCTTGTCGCCATTGACGGGGCTGGCGAATTTCACGCCTTCCTCGGTGATCTTGCGCATCTCGCCCAGGCTCCAGACCTGGAAGCCGCCGCTGTCGGTGAGGATGGGCTTGTGCCAGTTCTCGAACTGGTGCAGGCCGCCGAAGCTCTGCATGATGTCCAGGCCGGGGCGCATCCAGAGGTGGAAGGTGTTGCCCAGGATGATCTGCGCGCCCATGTCGTGCAGGCTGCGCGGCATCACGCCCTTGACGGTGCCATAGGTGCCGACGGGCATGAAGATGGGGGTTTCGACCACGCCGTGGTTGAGGGTCATGCGGCCGCGGCGCGCCTTGCCTTCGGGGCCATGGGTGGAGAGGAGATCGAATTGCAGCATGCGTGGAATTGTAGGCGCGCGCTGCCGGCGCACGCGCAGAAACGACAAAGCCACCCGCGAAGGGGTGGCGTGGGGGCAACTGCGGCCAGCGTGCCGGCGCTGGCGGGACTTACTGCTGCTGTGTGCCTTCGGTGGCGATGGATTGCACCGCCTGCTGCGTGCCACGCACGTCAGCACCGGTTTGCGCCTTGTCGGAACGGTCCCAGGCCCAGGCGGCGAACACGCTGAAACCCATCAGAAATACCAGCGACACGGCGAGGCGGCCAAGCAGAGAGAACATTGCAGAATCCTTCTTGTGAACGCATCCATTGTGCATCAAGCTGAAGCGCCTGGTGTAGGCAATGTTCGCCGGAGCTTGTAAAACTGTGAAGAAATACCGTAACTTGGATGTGCTTCGTGAGGATGATCCGAGTTGCTGCGATGCAACAAGATCCCGTGCAAAACAGTCAGGATTAAGTCAGGCAAGGCGGGCTCAGGCAGCGTCTGCCTTGCGCTGCAGCAGCATGGCGTCACCATAGCTGAAGAAACGGTAGCGCTGTGCAATCGCATGCTGGTAGAGCGCCATGATGTGCCCGTAGCCGGCAAAGGCGCTGACCAGCATCATCAGGGTGCTCTTGGGCAGATGGAAATTGGTGAGCAGCATGTCCACGGTACGGAACTGGTAGCCGGGGGTGATGAAGATGTCGGTATCGCCCTGGGCTTGGCCGCAGGTGGCCCAGCTTTCCAGGGCGCGCACGCTGGTGGTGCCCACGGCCAGCACGCGGCCGCCGCGGGCGCGGCAGGCGGCGATGGCATCGGCCGTGGCCTGGGGCACCTCGTAGCGCTCGAAGTGCATCACGTGCTCGGCGATGTTCTCGGTCTTGACCGGCTGGAAGGTGCCGGCACCCACGTGCAGGGTGACGCTGGCGCGCTGCACGCCGGCTGCGTCGAGCGTGGCGAGCATGGCTTCGTCGAAGTGCAGCGCGGCGGTGGGGGCGGCCACGGCGCCGGGACTGCGGGCGAACACGGTCTGGTAGCGGCGCTCGTCCTCGGCACTGTCGGCATGGGTGATGTAGGGTGGCAGCGGCACGTGGCCGTGCTGCGCCATCAGGGTGTAGGGATCTTCGCTGAACTGGAAGCGGAAGATCGGGCCGTCTGCGTTGGGCCAGCGGCCGAGCAGGGTGGCGGTAAAGCCGCCGTCCATCTGCAGCACGGTGCCGGGCTGCGGCTTCTTGCTCACCTTCATGTGGGCGGCCACGGTATGGGGCAGGTCCGGCTCGTGCAGCACGCGCTCGACCAGCAGTTCCAGCCGGCCGCCGCTGGGTTTGTGGCCGAACAGGCGGGCTTTCACCACCTGCGTGTCGTTGAACACCATCAGGTCACCGGCGCGCAGCAGGGCGGGCAGCTCGCGGAACTGGCGGTCCTGCGGGGCCGGGCCGGTGCCGTCGAGCAGGCGCGAGCCGGTGCGCTCGGCAGCGGGGTGCTGGGCGATCAGTTCGGGCGGCAGGTGAAAATCGAAATCGCTGAGGGTGAAGCGGGAAGGAGCGCTGGGCATGGCGGGGCGGACAGGGAAAAACAGGCAGAATTGTCCCATGTCCGAGTCCCCTGCGCCCGTTTCGGCTGCCAAGCCGCTGTCTGCCATGCAGAAGGCCCTGCGCAAGCTGGGTCTGGTGGGGCCGATGGATTTTGCCTTGCACGTGCCGCTGCGCTACGAGGACGAGACGCGCATCACGCGGCTGCGCGACGCGCGGCCGGGCGAGATGGTGCAGATCGAAGGCGTGGTGACCTCGTGCGAAGTGACGTTCCGGCCAAGGCGGCAGCTGATCGTGACGGTGGACGATGGCACGGACGTGTGCACGGCGCGCTTCTTCAATTTCTATCCGAGCCAGCAGAAGGCCCTGGCGGAAGGGCAGCGCGTGCTGCTGCGTGGCGAGGTCAAGCCGGGCTTCATGGGCTGCACCATGCTGCACCCCTCGTTCCGCGCGGCAGGGGGCGAACTGCCGGACGTGCTCACGCCGGTCTATCCCTCGTCCGGCAATCTGCCGCAGGCCTATCTGCGCCGGGCCGTGCAGGGCGGGCTGGAGCGCGCGCAGGCAGCGGGGTTGCTCGGCGAGACCGTGCCGGCCGAAGCCCTGCAGGATCTGGGGCGGCAGTTGCACCAGCCGCCCTGGGCGCTGGGGCCGGCGCTGCGTTATCTGCACCATCCGACGCCCGATGTGTCCGTGGCAGCGCTGGAGGACCGCAGTCATCCGGCCTGGCTGCGGCTGAAGGCGGAGGAGTTGCTGGCGCAGCAGTTGTCGCAGGCCCAGGCGCATCTGGAGCGGGAGCGCCTGCAGGCACCGGCCCTGCCGCTGCGCCGCGGTGGCCTGCACGAGAAGTTGCTGGCGGCCCTGCCGTTCAGCCTGACCGAAGCGCAGCGCCGCGTGGGCGAGGAGATCGCGCGCGATCTGCAGCGCGGCCTGCCCATGCACCGCCTGCTGCAGGGCGACGTCGGTTCGGGCAAGACGGTGGTGGCAGCGCTGGCGGCGGCGATCTGCATCGATGCCGGCTGGCAATGCGTGCTGATGGCGCCGACCGAAATCCTGGCCGAGCAGCATTTCCGCAAGCTGCTGGACTGGCTGACGCCGCTCGACGTTGGCGTGGCCTGGCTGACGGGCAGCCAGAAGACGAAGGAGCGGCGCGAGATGCTGGCGCGCATCGCCAGCGGCGAGGCGCAGCTGGTGGTGGGCACGCATGCGGTGATCCAGGACAAGGTGCAGTTTCACAAGCTGGCGCTGGCCATCATCGACGAGCAGCATCGCTTCGGCGTGCAGCAGCGGCTGGCCTTGCGGCAGAAGATGCAGGGTGCGGCCGTGCCAGTAAGCGCGGGCGATGCTTCCTCAGGGGCTGCATCTTCCGGGCATCCCGTGGTTCAGGAACCCCATCTGCTGATGATGAGCGCCACCCCCATTCCGCGCACGCTGGCGATGAGCTATTACGCCGACCTGCATGTGAGCACCATCGACGAGCTGCCGCCGGGCCGCACACCGGTGCTGACCAAGCTGATCAGCCAGCAGCGTCGCGACGAGGTGATCGCGCGCATCGGCCAGCAGCTGGCCGAAGGCAGGCAGGTGTACTGGGTCTGTCCGCTGATCGAGGAAAGCGAGGCGCTGGACCTGCAGAACGCCACCCATACCTGGGAAGACCTGCAGCAGGCGTTGCCTGGCGTGCAGGTGGCCTTGCTGCACTCGCGCCTGCCCACGGCGGAGAAGAAGGCCATCATGGAAGCCTTTTCGAGTGGCGCCACCGGCGTACTGGTGAGCACCACCGTGATCGAAGTGGGAGTGGATGTGCCCAATGCCAGCCTGATGGTGATCGAGCATGCCGAGCGCTTCGGCCTGAGCCAGCTGCACCAGCTGCGCGGGCGCGTCGGGCGCGGTGCCGCGGCCAGCGTATGCGTGCTGCTCTACGCCACCAACGAATCCGGCCGCGTGAGCGAGACGGCACGCGAACGGCTGCGTGCCATGGCAGAGACCAACGACGGCTTCGAGATTGCGCGGCGCGACCTCGAAATCCGCGGCCCCGGCGAACTGCTGGGCGCGCGCCAGAGCGGCGCCCCCCTGCTGCGTTTTGCCGATCTGGAGCAGGACGCGCTGCTGCTGGACTGGGCGCGCCATTGGGCGCCGCGCATGCTGCGCCAGCATCCGCAGTTGGCGCAGCGCCACCTCGAGCGCTGGCTGGGCGGGAGGGCCGAGTTCCTGAAAGCGTGACCATTGGCACGCCTGCTGCAGGCGCAGCGCGTCGATTGCAGTGATAATGAATGGTTATCCGAAGCCGCAGGCATGGCGTCTGCTGCCGGCAACCGAGCTTGATGACCCGACCATGGAAACCCGCTGGACCCCCCGAGTCACCGTGGCCGCCGTGCTGGAGCGCGACGGCAAATTCCTGCTGGTGGAAGAGCGCCAGACGCGCGGCCTGGTGCTGAACAATGCAGCGGGCCACCTGGACTGCGGTGAATCGCTGACACAGGCCGTGGTGCGCGAGGTGCTGGAAGAAACCGCGCACGACTTCACGCCCACATCGCTGGTCGGCGTCTACCTGTCGCGCTACCAGGGCCATGATCCGGTCCGTGGCCGCGACCGCGACCTGACCTTTCTGCGCTTCACCTTCTGCGGCACACTGGGCGATTTCCACCCCGATCGCGTGCTGGACACCCCGATCGAGCGCACCCTGTGGCTCACCCCCGAGGAAATCCGGGCCAGCACGTCACGCCATCGCAGCCCCATGGTGCTGCGCTCGCTCGAAGACTATCTCGATGGCCACCGTTTCCCGCTGGACACCATTTACGCGCACGAGAGCGTGTTCGATCCGGCCGCGTTCGAGACGCGCTGACGCGGCATGCTGGGCGGCATTGATCTGACTACCCTGGGCGTGCTGCTGCTGGCCGCCTTTGGCGCCGGCGTGCTCAATGCCATTGCCGGTGGCGGCAGCTTCCTGACCTTCCCGGCGCTGGTCTGGGCCGGTATTCCACCGATCCCGGCCAACGCCACCAGCGCCATCGTGGTGGCGCCCGGCTATCTGGGCAGCACCCTGGGCTTCCGGCAGGAACTGGGCGAGCTGCCGCGCCGCACGCTGCGCAACGATGCCCTGGTGTCGGCAATTGGCGGTGTGGCGGGGGCGCTGTTGCTGCTGGTGACACCGGCGAAGGTGTTTGCCGGCATCGTGCCCTGGCTGCTGCTGTTTGCCACCGCGCTGTTTGCTCTTGGCCCGCGCATCGGGCGCTGGGTGGGAGCGCACCATGCCGAGGGCAGTGCCGGCCAGCGCTGGCGCCTGCCCGCGCTGTTGCTGGTGGCCGTCTATGGCGGCTATTTCAATGGCGGGCTGGGCATTCTGCTGATGGCCATGTACCTGCTGGTGGGCGAAACGCGTCTGCATACCGTCAATGCGCTCAAGAACCTGGATTCGCTGGTGCTGTCGATCGTGTCGGTGGCGGCGTTTGCCTGGGCTGGCGCGATCGTCTGGCAGCATGCGCTGCCGATGATGGTGGCGGCTACCGTGGGCGGTTTTGCCGGGGCCGGCATGGCGCGGCGCCTGCCGCTGGCCTGGGTGCGCGCCATCGTGATCGGTACCGGTGTGGTGATGAGCGTGCTGTTCTTCATGCGCACCACGCAGGCCTGACAGCGCGACGCCACGCCACGAATCGGCCGGTTTGCTGCCCTGGCTCAGACTTGTGCGCCCGAGGCCCTGTGCGCAGGCAGGTGCCCGGGTCTACACTCGGAGTTGCAGAAGAACAGAAAGGAATGCGCGATGGATTGGGACAGCACCAAGGGTGTCATGACGGCACTGGGTATCGGCCTGCTCATCGGCGCCATTCGCGAGCGCCACAGCGCGGAGCCCATGGCGGGCTTGCGCACCCATGCGCTGGTGGCCATCGTGGGCGTGGTGAGCATGCAGCTGGGCATGGGGGCCTATATTGCGGCAGTGCTGGCCGTGGGGGCGCTGGCCGTGGCCGGCTACATGCGCAACGATCCGGATGACCTGGGCCTGACGGGTGAGGTGGCCCTGCTGGTGAACGTGTCGCTGGCCGGCCTGGCCTATACCGACCAGGTGCTGGCAACCGCGCTGGGCGTGACGGCGGCAGCGCTGCTGCAGGCCAAGCGCCAGCTCAAGAACCTGAGCCGCAATATCATCACCGAGCAGGAAATCAAGGATGGCCTGCTGCTGCTGGCCGCGGCGCTGGTGGTGATGCCGCTGCTGCCCACCGAGGCGCTCGATCCCTGGGGCGTGCTGCGTCCGCGCACGATCTGGAAAATCGTCGTGCTGGTGATGGGCACCGGCATGCTGGGCCACGTGGCTCTGCGCATGGTGGGAGCGCGCTGGGGGCTGGCCGTGGCGGGCTTCTTTGCCGGCTTTGCCTCGTCCACCGCGGCGACGGCCAGCTTCGGCGCCCGCGTCAAGGCCGATTCCAAGGTGCTGATGGCGGCCAGTTCGGCAGCCATCCTGGCGAACCTGGCCTCGCTGCTGCTACTGCTCGCCGTGGTATGGGCGGCATCTCCCGAACTGCTGATGTCGCTGGCCTGGCCCATGGGGGCAGCGGTGCTGGTGCTGGTGGTGAATGCGGCCTTCGGACTGCGCAGTGCCAGCGGCCAGGCCGAGGTGGAGGACGAAGGAGGCCATAACGCCTTCAAGCTGTCGCATGCGGTGCTGATTGCCGCCATTATCGGCGGCGTGTCGCTGGTTGCGGCCTGGGTGCGCCATACCTTTGGCGACACGGCGGCGATTGCGGCCGCCATGCTGGCCGCCTTGACCGAGTTGCAGGCCGCGGCGGTGAGTATCGCGCAGATGAACACCTCCGGCAGCATGCCGACCAGCTACGCTCAGTGGGGCCTGATCGGCATCCTGACGACCAGCGGACTGGCCAAGTCGGTGCTGGGCTTTGTCAGTGGCGGTCCGCGCTATGGCCTGCGCGTGAGCACGGCGCTGGTCGGCATGGTGCTTGCCGCTGCGGCGGTGCAGTGGATGCTGCCTGCGGGCGCTTGAGGCGCGGCGGCTGCCGTACCGTGCCGCTTGTGCTCCAGGGCCGCAGAGAGCTGTCGCGGGATCGGGAGCACGACGACCCGGAACCGCCTTGCCCGCTCAGTGCTTCTTGTGCTTGCCCGACTTCTTGCCGTGCTTGCCCTGCTTGCCTTCGGATGGCGCAATGTCGTAGAGGCCATGTGCCAGTCGCAGTTCGCGCAGCAGGGTGCGCTTCTTGGTCTGGTGCGAACGCATGCGGCACAGGATGTCGTCCAGCACGCGCACGGCTTCGAGCACGTGCGGGCCCTTGTTCAGCATCACGCATTCGGCGCGGTGGCCCATGGCGGCATCGGTGACTTCGGCGCGTGAGGGCAGGCCTTCCTTGGCCAGGCTTTCCAGCACCTGCGTGGCCCAGATCACCGGCACATGGGCTGCCTCGCAGATCCACAGGATTTCCTCCTGCAGCTCGGCCAGGCGCTCGAAGCCGCTTTCCACCGCCAGGTCGCCGCGTGCGATCATGATGCCGCAGCAGGGGCCCTGCATGGCGCTGAGCAGCATCTGCGGCAGGTTCTCGAAACCGCGCCGCGTCTCGATCTTGAGCACGATGGCCAGGTCCGGCCGGCCCAGGCGGCGCAGCTCGGCTTCGAGCTGTTCCACATCGTCGGCGGTGTTGGCAAACGAGAGCTCCACCACGTCGGCATTGGCGGCGATGAACTCCAGATCGATCAAATCCTGCGCTGTGAGGGCCGGGATATGCAGGTCGCTGTCGGGCAGGTTGATGCCCTTGTCGGCGCGCAGCTTTTCGCCATCCAGGCCGGCGCGCGTGATGCGTACCAGGGCGTGGTCGCTCTCCATCTGCTCGACCACGCCGCCGATCTTGCCATCGTCGAACCAGATCGGTTCGCCGGCGCGCACATCGTCGAAGACTTCGGGCAGGGTGCAGCCGATGCTGGCCGGGGAGAGCACCTTGCCATTTGCATCCAGCGTGGCGGGTTGGCCGGGCTGCTGGTCGCGCGTGACGCGCAGCAGGTCGCCGGCACGCAGCAGCAGGGCGCTTGGCGTGGCTGGCAGGGCGCCCACGGCGGCATCGTGCGGAGGGCCGTCGGGCGTGCTCTTGCCGGTGGCCGGAATGCGGCGCAGCAGGGTGCCAGGCGCCACGTAGAGGGTGCGTTCCGCCTCGGCCCAGCAGCCGGTCTTGCCGGTCTGCACCACCTCCATGCTGCGGCGCTTGCCGCGCGCATCGGTCAGGCGGATGCGGTCGCCGGAGCGCAGCGAGCCCAGCCAGACGGCTGGCACCGGCACGCAGCCGTCGGCGTCTTCGGGCGGCGCTGCCGGCGCAGCGTCTTCGGCATGTAGCCAGATGCGTGCCGGCTGGCAGGGCTGGCCGAGGGCATCGCGGCGGGCGCGCAGGCGCAGCACGGCCGGGCCCGGCTCCAGCGGGCCGGTGCGCAACTTGGGGCCGCCCAGGTCCATCACCACCTTGCAGGTATTGCCCAGCGCGCGTTCGGCACGGCGCAGGTGCTTGATCATGCGCGCCCAGGTGGCGGCATCATCGTGCGCGCAGTTGATGCGCATGCAGTCCATGCCCTGCGCCAGCAGGTCGTGGATCAGGCGCGGATCGTCGGCCGCCTCGCTCGGCATGGTGACCATGATGCGCACGTGGCGGCCCGGTTCGGCCGGGCCGAGCAGGGCGTTGGCGTGCTGTTCGAGCAGGTGCTGGCCGTGGGCAAAGTCATAGACCGTGGGCAGGTGCTCGCCCGGTTCCCAGCGTTGACCGCCGAGCTCGTGCAGGACTTCCAGAACGGCGTCGATGGTGGCCAGCACGTGCGATTCGGCGCGGCCCAGCGAGGACAGGCCCAGGGCCGACAGACGCATTTGCAAGGGGCGCAGATCCTGCTGGCGCATGTGCAGATAGTGCACCAGGTTGCGCGCACTCTCGCGGAAGTTGGGATGGGCGGCGTCGAGCAGCGACTGCAGCGCATCGGGAATGGCGACCATCTCCTCGCGCAGCTCCAGCATCTGCTGGCGGGCGGTTTCGATGTCCTTGCGGCGTTGCGCGGCGCTGCTGCGGGGAGATGAGGCGGGAGATGACATGGCGCTCCAGGATGAGGCGGGGAACAGGCCGTGAAATAGGCCATCTTGCCTCATATTGTGGCTGTGTCGGATGTCATATTTATGTCATCTGTTTGCATGTCGGAAGGTAGGGGCAATCGCTGACGCGGCAAGGCCGAGCGTGTTGCTGGCAGGAAGGCGCGAAACCCGCATATGACAGGAATGACAACAATCCGTCATCAGCAAGCCACGAAAATGCACTTGAATCGTCATGGATGCGGGCGCAGGGGCGCTGTCTGCCGTACTACAAGGACTGTCTCCTCCATGAAAATTCTGATCGTTACCGATGCCTGGGAGCCGCAGGTGAACGGCGTGGTGCGCACGCTGAAGATGACCACACGCCATCTGCAGGAGATGGGCCACGAGGTGGCCATTCTTTCGCCGCTGGATTTCCGCTCCATGCCGTGTCCGACCTATCCGGAGATTTCGCTGGCGCTGACGACGCGGCAGAAGGTGGAGCGGCGCATCGTCGACATCGATCCGGACTGCCTGCACATCGCCACCGAAGGACCGCTTGGCTGGCTGGCGCGCGGCGTGGCGCTGCGGCATGGCTGGCCGTTCACCACGGCCTATCACAGCCGTTTTCCGGAGTATGTGCATGCGCGCTTCAAGCTGCCGACGCGCATCAGCTATGCGGCGCTGCGCCGTTTCCACAATGCCGGCCGCGCCACGCTGGCGCCGACGCCGGCGATTGTGGAGGATCTGAAGGCGCGCGGCTTCAACCAGGCGCGCCTGTGGTCGCGCGGCGTGAATCTGGAGGCGTTCAGGCCCGAGGGCGAGAGGCTGCCGCGCACGCCCGAGGTGCCGGTATTCCTGTATGTGGGCCGGCTGGCGGTGGAGAAGCAGGTGCACAAGTTCCTCGAACTGGACCTGCCCGGCGAGAAGTGGGTGGCCGGCACCGGTCCGGCCGAAGACAGATTGAAGGCGCGCTTTCCCGAGGCGCGCTGGTTCGGCGTGCTCAGCGGCGAGGATCTGGCCACGATCTACCGCTCGGCCGACGTGATGGTGTTTCCCAGCGTGACCGATACCTTCGGGCTGGTGATGGTCGAATCCATGGCCTGCGGCACGCCGGTGGCGGCCTATCCGGTGCCGGGGCCGATCGACGTGGTTGGCATGGAGTCGGATGGCGGCGTGCTCAGCGCCGATCTGCGCGCCGCCTGCCTGGCGGCGCTGGACAAGCCGCGCGACGCCGTGCGCCGCTATGCCGAGCAGTTCAACTGGCCGGCAGCCACGCGCCAGTTCGAGCAGGCGCTGGCGCCGCGCCGGGCGGTGGCGCCGCCCGTGCCGCTGCGTCCGGCGGCGGCCTCGGCCTCCTGAATCGGGAGGGCGCTCAGGCAGTTCCCGGAATCGCCAGTTCTTCCTCCGGGATCTCGTTGTCCTGCTCGCCCAGAAAACCGCCGCTCTGGTGCTGCCACAGGCGCGCGTACAAGCCGCCGCGCGCCAGCAGCTGCTGGTGCGTGCCCTGTTCCACGATCCGGCCCTTGTCGAGCACGATCAGCCGGTCCAGCGCGGCGATGGTGGACAGGCGGTGTGCAATCGCGATCACGGTCTTGCCTTCCATCAGCTTGAGCAGGCTGCACTGGATGGCGGCCTCCACTTCCGAATCGAGCGCGCTGGTGGCTTCGTCCAGCACCAGAATCGGGGCGTCCTTGAGCATGACGCGGGCAATGGCCACGCGCTGGCGCTGGCCGCCGGACAGTTTCACGCCGCGCTCGCCCACCTGCGCCTCGTAGCCGGTGCGGCCTTCGCGGTCGGACAGTTGCAGGATAAAGTCGTGCGCTTCGGCGCGTTCGGCGGCGGCGATCATCTCGGCATCGCTGGCATCGGGGCGGCCGTAGAGGATGTTGTCGCGCATGGCGCGGTGCAGCAGCGAGGTGTCCTGCGTGACCATGCCGATATGCTGGCGCAGGCTGTCCTGCGTCACGCTGCGCACGTCCTGGCCGTCGATCAGGATGCGGCCGCCCTGCACATCCTGGAAGCGCAGCAGCAGGTTCACCAGCGTGGATTTGCCGGCGCCGGAGCGGCCGATCAGGCCGACCTTCTCGCCGGGGCGGATGGTGAGGTTGAGCTGTTCGATCACCGGCGCGGCATCGCTGCGGTAGGCAAAGCGCACATCCTCGAAACGCACTTCGCCCTGCGTCACTTCCAGCCGCTGCGCATCCGGCGCATCCACCACGGCGCGCGGGCGCGACAGCGTGTTGATGCCGTCCTGGATGGTGCCCACACTCTCGAACAGGCTGGTCATTTCCCACATCACCCAGTGGCTCATGCCGTTCAGGCGCAGCGCCATGGCGCTCACGGCCGCCACGGCGCCGATGCCGACCTGGCCCTGCATCCACAGCCACAGCGAGAGTCCGCCGGCTGCCAGGATCAGGGCCACCATCAGCACCTGGTTGGCGATCTCGAACAGGCTTACCAGGCGCATCTGCGCATAGCCGGTGGCGCGGAACTCGTCCATGGCGGCGCGTGCAAAGCCGGCCTCGCGCTGCGTGTGCGAGAACAGCTTGACGGTGGCGATATTGGTGTAGGCGTCCGTGATGCGGCCGGTCATGGCGGCGCGGGCGTTGGCCTGTGCCTTGCTGACCATGCCCAGGCGCGGCACGAAATACCAGCAGGCCAGCGCATAGGCGATGGCCCACAGCAGGAAGGGCAGCATCAGGCGCAGGTCAAAGCCGGCGGTGAGCAGCAGGATGGTGAGCATGTAGGTGCCCATGCCGATCACCACATCGGTGGTGGTGAACAGCGCGTCGCGCACGGCGAGCGCGGTCTGCATGATCTTGGTGGTGATGCGGCCGGCGAATTCCTCGGCATAGAAGGCCATGCTCTGGCCCAGCATCAGGCGATGGAAGGTCCAGCGCATGCGCATCGGGAAGTTGATGGCCAGTGCCTGGTGCTTGACGATGGTCTGCAGCGCGACCAGCGCGATGGAGGCCAGCATGATGCCGGCGAGCCAGCCCAGCGCGGTGCCGTGGGTGGCGAGCAGCTCGGCCGGGCGCACCTCGCTCAGCCGGTCCACCACGCGGCCCAGGGTGGCGAACAGGAATACTTCGTAGGCGGCGATCAGGGCCGACAGGATGGCCATGCCGGCCAGATAGCCGCGCGCACCGGCCGTCATGCGCCAGACAAAGGGCAGAAAGCCCGTGGGGGGAAGCACGGGCTCTGCGGCGGGGTAGGGGGGAAGGCGGCGTTCGAACCAGCTGAACGGGGAAAGACTTGGCATGGGCAAATGCTAGCGAAATGGCCGCGGATGTGCTCGCGGCAGGTCTTTTTTCGGAGGCCGAAGCAAACGCCCCACAGCAGGGTGCGGGGCGTCTCGAGGAGGCGTCAATTCAGATCCGAATCCCGTTCCTGACGTTCGGTGATGCGGTCGACCACCGGTTTCAGGCCGGTGTCCTTGCGTCCCTGGCGGCGGTCGTCAACCGCGTCGTCTGCCTTTTCACGGTCCACCGGATCCTCGTTGGGCTCCAGAGCATCCGGCGATTGGTCGCGCTCGTGCGGCAGCTTGGCCTGATCCTTGGCCTCGCGCGAGATGTCGATGTCGCGGTCGTCTTTTTCCAGGCTATCCCCGGAGGGTGGCGGCGAACTGGGCTGGGTATCGCTTTGCATGGCTGCTCCCGGCTCTCAGCGGCCGTCGCCGTCGGCATCACCCGGTAGGGCGCGCTCCACGCGGTCCCAGGCGGCGCGACCGGCGCTCTTGGCCTGCTCCCAGCTCAGGCGCGAATCGCCCTTGAGTTCCTGCCAGTCGCGTTCCAGTTCGGTCTGGGTCTCATCCCAGGTGCGGCCGGCATAGCGTTCGCGACCCTGGTAGCCCAGGCGGTAGGCGGGGGCGTAATCGTCATAGGTATAGTCGGCCACGTAACCGGGCTGGGTGCGGTAGTTTTCGCCCCAGTAGGTGTTCTCGGGATCGGTGGCCTCCACGGCCGCATAGCCGCCGAGTGCGCCCAGCACGGCACCGACGGTGGCGCCGACAAAGGTGCCGACCGGCCCGCCGATCGCGGTGCCGACCACGGCGCCCCCTGCGGCGCCGGCCACCATGCCGCCGCCCATGGCAACGCTGCCGGCCTCCTTGCTGGCCTCACCGGGGGTCATGCCTTCCTGATGCAGGGGATTGGGATCCTGCGAGGGTTGGGCGATGGGGGTTTCCTTGAGGGGTTCCTGGACGGGCATGGCGCTGCTCCTTGTACTGTGACCGGTCCGCTGCCGCACACCCGATGTGCGCGGCGCGGAGAGGGTCTTGTCTATGGAGTCAGTGTGCCGCTGCCTGCCTGCCCTGGGTGTCGGGCAAAGACTGCGGGGCTTGTCGGTCCAGTCTGATAGGCAACCTGTCCCGGAACATGGGACGCGCCCCCGATCAGCCCTGGGCGCGGCGTTCTTCCTTGCGTGCCCAGTAGGTCGCCAGCAATGGCCCGGAAATGTTGTGCCAGAAGCTGAAGATGGCGCTGGGGACGGCCGCCACCGGGTTGGCCTTGAAATGAACGGCGGCCAGCGCGGCCCCCAGGCCGGAGTTCTGCATGCCGACTTCGATGGCGATGGCCTTGTTGTCCGCATGGCTCAGGCCGAGCAGGCGAGCCCCCCAGTAGCCGATCAGGTAACCGAGGCCGTTGTGCAGCATCACCACGGTGAAGATGAGCAGGCCGGTTTCGGCGATGCGGGCCTGACTGGCAGCGACCACGGCTGCCACGATGGCGACGATGGCGAACACCGATACCAGCGGCGTGAACTCTGCCACTGCCTTGACGCGTGCGCCCAGCAGAGCCTGGGCGATCAGGCCAAGTGCAATCGGGAACAGAACGACCTTCAGCACGGAGATGAACATGCTGCCTGCGTCGATGTCGATCCACTCACGCGCCAGCAGATAGAAGATCGCCGGGGTAAGCAGGGGAGCCAGCAGCGTGGATGCGGCCGTGCATGCTACGGACAGCGCCGTGTTGCCGCGGGCCAGGTAGGTCATCACGTTGGACGCAGTACCGCCAGGGCAGCAGCCCACCAGAATCACGCCGATGGCGATTTCCGGCGGCAGGTTGAGGCCCTTGGACAGCAGGTAGGCCAGCCCAGGCATCACCACGAACTGCGCGACCACGCCGATCAGCACGGCCTTGGGATGGCGGGCCACCTCCCGGAAATCCGCTGTGGACAGCGTGATCCCCATGCCGAACATGACGATGCCGAGCAGCCAGGTGATCCATGGCACGATCCACTTGAAGCCTGCCGGCCACATGAATGCAGCAGCCGCTGCGAGCAGCACCCAGAGTGCAAACGTCTTCTGGATGAATTGACTGACTTTCTGAAAACCGGACACCTCATGCCTCCTGCAAAATGGTTGAGTTGGGGTTAACCCAGCCTGGATTTTAGGGGGCAAATATCTGGTTTATGGTGCCTGTTCCGGTTCCGGAATCTCGAACACCTTGCGCAGATACTTCAGATAGCCTTCATCCTCGACCATGGTCTTGCCTGGCGAGTCGGAAATCTTGGCCACCGGCTGGCCGTTGCACTCGATCATCTTCAGCACGATGGACAGCGGCTCGGGGCCGAGGTCGTTGGTCAGGTTGGTGCCGATGCAGAAGGCGGTCTGGATGCGGCCGTGGAAGCGCTGGAAGATCTCGATGCTGCGCGGCACGGTCAGGCCGTCGCTGAAGATCAGCAGCTTGGTGCGCGGGTCGCAGCGGTTGGCGGTGTAATGCGCGATCATGCGCTCGCCCCAGCTGAACGGATCGCCGCTGTCGTGGCGGGCGCCGTCGAACAGCTTGCAGAAGTACATGTCGAAATCGCGCAGGAAGGCGTTCATGCCGTACACGTCAGACAGCGCGATGCCGAGATCGCCACGGTATTCCTGCGCCCATTTCTCGAAGGCGAACACCTGCGTGTCGCGCAGGCGCGGGCCGAGGGCCTGGCAGGCCTGCAGGTATTCGTGCGCCATGGTGCCCATGGGCTTGAGGCCGAGCTGGTGCGCATACATGACGTTGCTGGTGCCGGTGAACTGGCTGCCCGGCTCCGAGCCCAGGCGCTGCTTGAGCAGGGTGAGCACTTCGCCGTGCCAGTCGCGCGAAAAGCGGCGGCGCGAGCCGTAGTCGGCAATGCGCAGGTCTTCCAGGCCGGGCTGCTGCATCAGTGCGATCTTGGCGTCGAGGCGGCGCCGGCCTTCGTCATAGTCCACCTGGGGCGCGGTGTTGCGGAAGTAGACCTCGGCCACGATGGAGAGGATCGGGATCTCGAACAGAATGGTATGCAGCCAGGGGCCGCGGATGCGGATGTCGAGCTCGCCGTTGTCCAGCGGAGTGAGGGTGACGGCCTTCTCGTTGAGCTGGAACAGGCCGAGGAAGTCGACGAAATCGCTCTTGATGAAGCGCAGGCTCGCCATATAGGCCAGCTCGTCCTCGGTGAAGCGCAGCGAGCACAGGTGGCGGATTTCTTCGCGGATCTCCTCCATGTAGGGCGCCAGTTGCACGCCCGGGGTCCGGCACTTGAACTTGTACTCGACCTGGGCGCCTGGAAACTGGTGCAGCACCGCTTGCATCATGGTGAACTTGTAGAGGTCGGTGTCGAGGAGGCTGTGGATGATCATGACCGAGCAACCGTTTTAGACTATTTTGACGTCGTGTTTCAAGAGTTCAAGTCAATCTTATTGAGTTCTTATTGCTATTCTTGCGCTCCTGAGCGCTGAGTTTTGTGCAGCCAGCTTCTATTAGTCGAATGAACTCGGTTGCATCGCTGAAATAATTTCGAAATGCGAGGCGAACCTCGTCTTTTGAATCGGCTCGAACCAAGACGATATCATTTTTTGGATACTTTTTCTCAAGTTCGAAGAGTGCCCTAAGGGCGTCCGTTGCGTCTCTATAGCTCTTTATGTCTAGATCGCCGTTTTCAGAGAAATTGAGAATGGTGTTGCGTTTATCTGAGATTTCAGTTTTTGCTTTGGAGAGTCCTCGTAAGGTTTGAATCAATGCCAGATCCTCATCCAACGATAAAAAATGATCTATTAATTCGGAGTTGCTTAGGGTAGGATGTGGGCCCGTAGTATTTTCATGTGCCCGGGCGAGTATTTCACTCGCTAAAGCCATGGCTATCGCGTATCTAGAGTCGCCTTGTTGGAATTTTGGCTGGCTTTCTGTAATGAAGCCAATTACTTCAACTGCCGTTGCCCAAGCATGTTGAACGAGCGTTCTGTACTGAATTTCAATATATAGGCCTGCAAGACTCTTGCCTGTTTCGGAGCGAACATCATATTCGTAAACATCATGAATGCCACGATATCCTGTAGATTTTGGGTTATTTATGTAGTTGTATTTTTCGGGGTTGTTTCGTAGTTTGTGATTAAAGCGGGCTTTATGGAACTTTTCCCGAAATGTATTTAGATCTTTGATATTCTTGAAAATTAGGCGGCACCCGGCAACATCATCCATGCGTGCTAATTGCATCCCTGGATGACGCTGAAGTTTGTTGAAAATAGTGTTTCGGCGCTTATGGCGTTGCGCTACTGTTATTTTCTTGCCTTTGGTTCGAAATCGAAGAATGGCCTGAAAAGTATTTAATACCCCCCGGTGGGCAGCGCGCCATTTTTCAATTGTTTCGATATCCTCTGGGGTTGCGGTGCCTGTGCGGATCGCTTCTCCTGCACGAGTGACCCGCTTTTTCGATCCCCCTGGGAAGGTATTGGATGGCGACATGGGTTGTTGCTTCTCAATAATTGCTTAGCCGCAGCTCCCCACGTAACCGCACTGCGTGCAATAGTCGCAACCATCCTTGCGGATCATGGCATGCGCGCCGCACTCGGGGCACTTCTTGCCGGCCATCACGGGCAGCGACTGCTGCACGCCCACCGGTGTGTGGTTGGGCGAGGGTGCGTCCAGATCCTTCAGCGGCAGTTCCATCTGGCTGCGTTCGCCGATCAGGTTCTGTAGCGCGTAGGCGATGGCGGCCACTTCGCTGTCGTGCCACATCGGCACCAGCGTGCCGTCGGCCTTTTCGTACGTGCCCAGGCGCACCGGGCCGCGGTCCCAGCTCACCTTGCGCAGGTCGTCCAGCGCACGGTCCAGGAAACCGCCGCGTGCAGCAAGTGACAGCGAGCGCATGGTGGCAGTGATCCACTGCTGCGATTCGCTGCTCTGGCCCACCGGCATGAAGAATTCGATGGCGCGCTCGATGGTGCGGCCGTCCGGCGTGGCCACCGGCATGAAGGAGACGATCAGGTACAGACGCTTCTTGCCTTCCTGCGTCCAGTATTCGATCTTCTCGGCGACGGCGTTGAGGCTGCCTTTGGGACGGCTCTCGATCACAGTGCGCATCGGATCGAACGGCACCGGGGCAGCTTCGGCCACCGGCTCGGGCTTCTTCTCTTCCGCTTTGGGCGTGGCTTCCAGCACGGCACCCAGGATGTTGTTGGGGCGGTAGGTGGCCAGGCCCTTCAGGCCGGCGGTCCAGGCCTGGCGGTACAGGTCCTTGAAGTCATCGTAGGGATAGTCTTCGGGGATGTTGACCGTCTTGGAGATGGAGGTATCGATGTAGGGCTGCACGGCCTGCATCATGCCGACGTGGTCGGCCGCGCTCATTTCCAGCGCCGAGACGAAGTACTCGGGCAGCGGCGCATCGGCGCCCTTGAGCGTGTGGTAGACGCGGGCGGCGTGGTCTTCCACCGTGTATTCGCTGGTGGTGCCGTCGGCCTCGCGCTTCTTGCGCTTGTAGCTCCAGGAGAAGGCCGGTTCGATGCCGTTGGAGGCGTTGTCGGCAAAGGCCAGGCTCACGGTGCCGGTGGGGGCGATGGAGAGCAGGTGGCTGTTGCGGATGCCGTATTTCTTGATCTCGGCCTTGATGTCGGCCGGCAGGCGGCTGGCGAAAGTGCCGTTGCCCAGGTAGGCCTTGGCGTCGAATTTGGGGAAGGCGCCCTTTTCCTTGGCCAGTTCGACCGAGGCGCGGTAGGCGGCATTGCGCATGCGCTCGCCGATCTGCGCGGCCATCTGGCGGCCTTCGTCGCGGTCATAGCGCAGGCACAGCATGGACAGGGTGTTGCCCAGGCCGGTAAAGCCCACGCCGATGCGGCGCTTGGATTGCGATTCGGCATGCTGCTGCGGCAGCGGCCACCAGGTCACGTCCAGCACGTTGTCGAGCGCGCGCACCTGCACCGCCACGGATTGTTCGAAGGCCGCGAAGTCGAACTCGGGCTTGCCATCGACGCCGAACGGGTTGCGCACGAAGCGCGTCAGGATGATCGGGCCCAGGTCGCAGCAGCCGTAGCTGGGCAGGGGTTGCTCGCCGCAGGGGTTGGTGGCGGCGATGGTCTCGCAGTAGTTCAGGTTGTTGTCGCGGCCGATCTGGTCGAGGAACAGGATGCCCGGCTCGGCAAAATCGTAGGCCGACTGCATGATGGTGTCCCACAGCTGGCGCGCCGGCACCTTGCGGTAGACCCACTTGCCGTCGTCGCGCTGGTAGCCGCCCTTGTCCAGCACCTTCTTGCCGGGGCGGGCCTTGTGCACCAGTTCCCAGTCTGCGTCGTTCTGCACGGCCTGCATGAAGGCATCGCTCACGCCCACGGACACGTTGAAGTTGTTCCAGCGGCCGGGCGTGCGCTTGGCGGTGATGAACTCGAGCACGTCCGGATGGTCGATGCGCAGCACGCCCATCTGCGCGCCACGGCGGGCGCCGGCGGATTCGACCGTGGAGCAGCTCTGGTCGAACACGTTGATGTAGCTGCACGGGCCGCTGGCGATGGAGTGCGTGCCCTTCACCTCGGCGCCCTTGGGACGGATGCGGGAGAAGTCGTAGCCCACGCCGCCACCACGGCGCATGGTCTCGGCGGCTTCGCGCAGCGCCTCGTAGATGCCGGGGAAGCCCTCGTCATCCACGCCCTGGATGCAGTCGCCCACCGGCTGCACGAAGCAGTTGATCAGCGTGGCCTGGATCTCGGTGCCGGCGGCGCTCATGATGCGGCCTGCGCCGATGGCGCCGGCCTTGAGGTTGGTCAGGAACTTCTGCTCCCATTCCGCGCGCAGCTCGGGTTTTTCGGCACCGGCCAGGGCGCGCGCCACGCGGGCGTAGATCGCATCGGCGCTGTTTTCGCCTTCCTTGCAGTACTTTTCGATCAGGACGTCGAGGGAGATGAGTTGTTCGGGCAGTTGCATGGTGGTGGCGGAAGGAGTGCGTTCAGCGATGTCCATGGACGGTATTCAGGGTGGGAGTGCAGAAAAAATCGGGGGAGCGACGCGACAGGCGCCAGCGCGCAAGGGAGGGGATTATGGGGCCTCTGGCGGGCTTTTGTGCGAGTCCCTTGCGGCAAAGTGGGCAGGTCGTCCGGCAGCCAGTTTAGCGGTTTTGCCAGCCGGAATTCTTGCGGGAAGCTTTCAACAAACTGACAAAAAGCCGCAAACCCAGTCTGCACCGGGCTTGCGGCCGGGATTGGTATTTTTACGGATGGGCGGCGGCACCACGGCCGCCAAGCAGCCATTGCAGCAGATCCTGAACGGGACGGATTTCCGAGCCGAAGGGCAGCTTGCCGGCGCCGCGGAAGAACAGGCCCTTCTGCGTGTCGCCTTCCTGCGCGTGGGCCAGATGCTTGTCGATGCAGAACTGGCCGATATCGCTCTTGCCGTCGCGCAGGCCGCAATGCTGCAGGCAGTCGAAGGCCATATTGCAGCGCTTCTCGTGTGCCACGGCCTGTAGCTTGGGCTCGATGCGCAGGTATTTGTCGAGCCAGGGCGTGCGCACACCGCGTGCCGGCAGCCCGGCCACGCTGGTGAACTCGACGATATCCTCGGGTTTGGCATTGGCCAATACCTGCTTGAAGGCGGGCGCGGCATCGCTCTCCTGCGTCACGGCGAAAGCCGTGCCCATCTGCACCGCGTCGGCCCCCAGCCCTTGCAGGCGCAGGATGTCCTCATGGCGGCTGACGCCGCCGGCGGCAATCAGCGGAATGTGGCGCTCGTAGCCCGCACTGCGCAGGAACTCGCGCACGGCCGGCAGCACGTTCTCGAACTCGAAACGCGGGTCGTTCAGATCCATGATCTTGGCAGCGCCCAGGTGGCCGCCGGCCAGGCGCGGATGCTCGATCACGATGGCATCGGGCAGACGGCCCTTCTTCTCCCATTTCTTCACGATCAGCTGCACGCCGCGCGCGTCGCTCAGGATCGGGATCAGCGCCGCCTTGGGATGGTCCTTGGCCAGTTCGGGCAGGTCCAGCGGCAGGCCGGCGCCCACCACCACGGCATCGATGCCGGCCTCGAGCGCGGTGCGCACGTTCTGCGCATAGGCGCTGATGGCCTTCATCACGTTCACCGCGATCAGGCCCAGGCCCTGCGAGATGTCGCGCGCGCGGGCGATCTCGCGGCGCAGCGCCTCGTTGTTGGCGGCGTCGATCACGCCCTTGGCATGGGCCACGTCACGCGATTTTTCCAGCGGACGGGTCTTTTCCATCAGGTCGGGGTGCAGGCGGCGCAGGTCCACGGACGAGATGGTGCCGACGGCGCCCATGCGTGCCACGGTGCCGGCCAGACCGCCGGCAGAGATGCCCACGCCCATGCCGCCCTGCACGACCGGAATCAGCGTCTTGCCGGCCAGCGACCACAGTTTCAGGCCGGAAGCGGTGGCCTTCTCGCGCAACTGCTCGACCAGCGCGCTGGCCTCGGCGAGGGAGGGGAAGGTGGGAAGAGGAACTGCAGTGGGAGACATGAAGCGATCCGGCTGGACAAAGTGGTAACCCGTCGAGGCTAGCAAAGAAGGCTTTTCCTTCGCTTGTTGTGGGTCAAGCATTGGCGTGATCGGGCGGACTCATGCAACATGGGCGTAGAAGTTGGCGCCGGCTGTTGCGGCAAACGCCACAGTGCATGCCCAAGCCGCACCGGCGACGGCGGGGGAATACAGGCCAGGTCATCCCCGCCGGGCGGCGGCCGGCGATAATTGCAGGATGACCAAACACCGCATCGTGGTGGGCCTGAGCGGCGGCGTGGATTCTGCCGTCAGCGCCTACCTGCTGAAAAAACAGGGGCACGAGGTGGTCGGCATCTTCATGAAGAACTGGGAGGATGACGACGACTCGGAGTACTGCTCGTCCAACATCGATTTCGTCGATGCCGCCAGCGTGGCCGACGTGATCGGCATCGAGATCGAACACGTCAACTTCGCGGCCGAATACAAGGACCGCGTGTTTGCCGAGTTCCTGCGCGAGTATCAGGCCGGCCGCACGCCCAATCCGGATGTGCTGTGCAATGCCGAGATCAAGTTCAAGGCCTTTCTCGACCACGCCATGCGTCTGGGCGCCGAGAAGATCGCCACCGGCCACTATGCGCGCGTGCGGCGGCTCGACACGGACGAGGTGCAGCTGCTCAAGGGGCTTGATCCCTCCAAGGACCAGAGCTATTTCCTGCACCGGCTGAATCAGACCCAGTTGCAGAAGACGTTGTTCCCGGTCGGTGAACTGCACAAGACCGAGGTGCGCCGCATTGCCGAGGAAATCGGCCTGCCGAACGCGAAGAAGAAGGACTCGACCGGCATCTGTTTCATTGGCGAGCGGCCGTTCCGCGAGTTTCTCAACCGCTACCTGCAAAGCCAGCCGGGTCCGATCAAGGACGAGAAGGGTCGCACCATCGGCGAGCACATGGGGCTGAGCTTCTACACGCTGGGGCAGCGGCAGGGGCTGGGCATCGGTGGCGTCAAGGCCAAGGGCGCTCCGCGCGGCGGCGGCGACCATGCGCCATGGTTCGTGGCGAAGAAGGACATGGCAACCAACACGCTGTATGCGGTGCAGGGGCATGACCATCCCTGGCTGCTGTCGCAGACGCTCAAGGCGGTGGATCTGAGCTGGTGTGCCGGCAAGCCGCCGGCGGCGGCACAGTCCGCCAGCGGATTCGCGGCCAAGACGCGCTACCGCCAGGCAGATGCGCCGTGCACGCCTGCGCTGCTGGCGGATGGTTCGCTGCAGCTGGATTTCCCCGAGCCGCAATGGGCGGTCACGCCGGGGCAGAGTGCCGTGCTGTATGACGGCGAAGTCTGCCTGGGCGGGGGCATCATCACCGCCTGAGCGGGCTCTGCGGCGCGCCCTTTGTGACAGGGATGTTTCGCCGTACACTTGGGTCAGGAGTATCCCGTATCAGGAGAACAACATGGGCAAGCACCTCTCTGCCGCACAACTGGCTGAACTCAAATCCCTGCTCGAACAGCGCAAGGCCGAGATCGAAGGTCGTATTCACGAGGTGCGCGACGGTCAGAGCCGTGTGGACCATGCCCGTGACATCATCGAAACGCGCGGCAGCGTCGAGCGCCAGCACAGTTCCGATCGCGAAGTGGATCTGGCCCTGAGCGACATGGGAGCGGTTGATCTGGCGCGTGTGAATGCGGCGCTGGAGCGCATCGATAACGGCACCTACGGCGAGTGCGACGAGTGCGGCTGCGACATCCCGTTTGCGCGCCTGCAGATCGAGCCGCAGACGCAGCACTGTGTCACCTGCAAGTCGCGCTGGGAGCGCGAGACTGCCGCGGTGCCCAACGCGCGCATGTAAGCGGCTTCTCCTTCATGTCCATGGAGCGCAATCCCCTGCACCCGGTTCCGCAGGGCGGGAGTGACGCCGGCCTGCTGTTTCTGGAGGAGGATACCTTTGCCATCTGCCGCCGCCTGGCGGATTGCCTGGGCAGCCGGGGCTGGATGATGGCCACGGCCGAGAGTTGCACCGGCGGCCTGATCGCCGCTGCCTGCACCTCGCTGGCAGGATCGAGCCAGTGGTTCGAGCGCGGCATGGTGAGCTATTCCAATTTGGCCAAGACCGAGCTGCTGGACGTGCCGGCGGAACTGATAGCGCAGCACGGCGCGGTGAGCGAGCCGGTAGCGCGGGCCATGGCGCTGGGGGCCTGTGCGCGCTCCGGGGCGCAGGTTGCGCTGGCGGTGACGGGCGTGGCCGGGCCGGGAGGCGGTTCGGTCGAGAAGCCGGTGGGCCTGGTCTGGTTCGGCTGGCAGCTGGGCAATCTGGGGGTGGCCGAGATGCGCGTGTTTCCGGGTGACCGGGCGGCCATTCGTGCCGCGACGGTGCGGCACGCCCTGCAGGGCCTGCTGGTGCGCCTGCAGCCGCTGCGGCCTGCGCACTGAAATCTCCCCCTGCAAGACAACAAGGCGCCCTCGGGCGCCTTGTTCATGCCTGCTGATCAGCGATCAACGGTTGCGGCCACGCGGCTGCTGCATCTGGTGGTTGGAGAACTCGGTGGCGTCGATCTTGCCGTCCTTGTTGGTGTCCATGTCGGCAAAGGACTGGGCCTGCGCCGCGTTGCGCATCAGGCGGCCTTCCTGGGAGCGCTGCTGCAACTTGTCGGAACGGTACTGGTTCAGCTCTTCCTGGCTGATGGCGCCATCGCGGTTGGTGTCGAAATCGGCAAAGTCCGGACGGTTCATGCCGCGGCCCATGCCACGGCCTTGCCCCTGGCCCTGCATGGCACCCTTGCGCTGGCCCGGGCGCATACGGTTCTGATGGGCATTGGCAAACTCATTGCGGCTGATGACGCCGTCCTTGTTGGCATCCATCTGCGCGAAGCTCAGCGCATTGCGGCCCATGCCGGGGCGCTGCGCGCGTACGCGGTCGAGTTCCTGCTGCGTGATCACGCCGTTGCCGTCACGGTCGAAGGTGGCGAACGAGGCGCGCGTCTGGGCCGAAGCGGGCAGGCTCATGCCGGCGAGCAGGGCAGCAGCACCGAGGGCAGACAGGATACGCACGGATTTTTTCATGATGCACTCCTTGTGAGGGAAAGGAAAAAGCGGATTGCTTGCACATCTCCTTTATATTCCTGCTACCTTAAGTGTCCATGAAGACCGCAAGCAGGTGTTTCGGGATGCCTCGGCTGCATACAAGCGGATACAGCACCGTGGCGATGCGGCCACTGCAAGCGGCCACACCCGCCGGCTCAGCGTGGCCGCATGCGTTGCAGCGTGTCATCCTTCATCACATGGTGATGGTACAACGCTGCGATGGCATGCAGGCCGATAAGCAGGTAACCCAGTGAGGCAATGGTTTCGTGCAGCTCCTTCATGCGCAGACCGGCCGCGCGGTCGGCCACGGCCAGCGGGGGCAGTTCCATGCCCCAGAAGGGCACGTTGTTGCCGAAAGCGTTCACCATCATCCAGCCGGTGAGCGGCAGGAACATCAGCATGGCCAGCAGCAGGCCGTGCGTGAGCATGCTCAGGGTGCGTTGCCATTGCGGAATCGGCGGCGTGATGGGCGGCGTCTTGCTGCGGGCGCGCAGCAGCAGGCGCAGCCAGGTCAGGGCGAATACCGTCATGCCCAGCGTGAAATGCCACATTTTCATCGCCTCGCGCTCCGGGCTGTCCTTGGGGTAGATGCCCTTGAACTCCATCAGGCAGTAGACGGCGATCACCAGCAGGACGGTGAGCCAGTGCATGGCGATGACGGGGGTGCTGTAGCGGGGAGGGGCGAAGGAATTTGGCATGGGAGTCGCGCAGAAGGGCAGGGAAAGTGCGCCTATCTTACGCCGATGTGCCCACGAAAAAGGGCCGGCAAGCGCCGGCCCCTGTCAGGCACGCATCACCCGGCGATCAGGCGCCGGCCTTGGCCTTCTGGCGCCAGGCGTGCAGCAGCGGCTCGGTGTAGCCACTCGGCTGCTCCACCCCCTTGAACACCAGATCCAGCGCAGCCCGGTAGCCATAGCTGGTAGCCGCATTGCCGTGCATCGGCTGGTACAGCGGATCGCCGCTGTTTTGCTGATCCACCAGCGCGGCCATGCGTTCGAAGGTGGCACGCACGCGGCCTTCGGCGACGATGCCGTGCAGCAGCCAGTTGGCCATGTGCTGGCTGGAGATGCGCAGCGTGGCGCGGTCTTCCATCAGGCCGATGTGGTTGATGTCCGGCACCTTGGAGCAGCCCACGCCCTGGTCCACCCAGCGCACCACATAGCCCAGAATGCCCTGGCAGTTGTTGTCCAGTTCCTGCTGGATCTCTTCATCGCTCCAGTTCGGGTTGCTGGACACCGGCACCGTCAGCAGGCCGGTGAGCAGGTTGTCGCGCTCGGCGGCCACGTCGGTCTTTTCCAGTTCCTGCTGGATGTCGGACACCTTGACCTGGTGGTAGTGCAGCGCATGCAGCGTGGCGCCAGTGGGGCTGGGCACCCAGGCGGTGTTGGCGCCGGCCTTGGGATGGGCGATCTTCTGCTTGAGCATCTCGGCCATCAGGTCGGGCATGGCCCACATGCCCTTGCCGATCTGTGCCTTGCCGCGCAGGCCGCAGGCCAGGCCGACCAGCACGTTGTTCTTCTCGTAGGCCTGAATCCAGGCGCTCGATTTCATGTCGCCCTTGCGGATCATCGGGCCGGCCTGCATGGCGGTGTGCATCTCGTCGCCGGTGCGGTCCAGGAAGCCGGTGTTGATGAAGGCGATGCGGCTCTTGGCCGCATCGATGCAGGCCTGCAGGTTGACGCTGGTACGGCGCTCCTCATCCATGATGCCGAGCTTGACGGTGCTGTCGGGCAAACCGAGCAGTTGCTCCACGCGGCCGAACAGCTCGTTGGCAAAAGCCACTTCGGCCGGGCCGTGCATCTTGGGCTTGACGATGTAGACGCTGCCCTTGCGCGAGTTGCGCACACCGTTCTGGCCCTTGCCCTGCAGGTCGTGCATGGAAATGGCGGTGGTGATGACCGCATCCATGATCCCTTCGGGGATTTCCTTGCCTTCGGCGCCCCACAGGATGGCCGGGTTGGTCATCAGGTGGCCCACGTTGCGCACGAACATCAGCGAGCGGCCGTGCAGGCGCACTTCGCCGTTGCCATTGGGGGCGGTGTAGATGCGGTCCGGGTTCAGGCCGCGCGTCATCATCTTGCCGCCTTTTTCGAAGCTCTCGGTCAGCGTGCCGCGCAGAATGCCCAGCCAGTTGCTGTAGCCCAGGATCTTGTCCTCGGCATCGACGGCGGCCACGGAGTCTTCCAGGTCCAGGATGGTGGACAGTGCGGCTTCCACCACCACGTCGGCCACGCCGGCCACGTCAGCCTGGCCGATCGGCTTGCTGCGGTCGATCTGGATGTCGATGTGCAGGCCGTTGTTTTCCAGCAGGATGCTGGACGGGCCGCGCACGTCGCCCTGGTAGCCAACGAACTGGGCCGGGTTCTTCAGTTTGGCGATCTGGCCGCCCACCACGTTCACCAGCAGTTCGCCGTCCTTCACGTAATAGACGACGGCATCCTTGTGCGAATAGCCTTCCAGCGGCGCGGCCTGGTCGAGGAAATCGCGTGCGAAGGCGATGACCTTTTCGCCGCGCTTGGGGTTGTAGCCCTTGCCTTTTTCGGCACCATCGGTTTCGGGGATGGCGTCGGTGCCGTACAGGGCGTCGTACAGGCTGCCCCAGCGCGCGTTGGCGGCGTTGAGGGCGTAGCGGGCATTGAGGATCGGCACCACCAGCTGCGGGCCGGCCTGCGTGGCCAGTTCGTCATCGACATTGGTGGTGGTGGCCTTGGCGCCGGCGGGCACCGGCACCAGATAGCCGATCTGCTCCAGGAACTTGCGGTAGGCCGCCATGTCCGTCACCGGGCCGGGGTTGGCCTTGTGCCAGGTGTCCAACTCGGCCTGCAGGCGGTCGCGCTCGGCCAGCAGGGCGGCGTTCTTCGGGGCCAGGTCGGTGACGATCTGGCTGAAGCCCTGCCAGAAAGCCTCCTGGTTCACGCCGACGTCGGGCAGAACCTGGCTGTTGATGAAGTCGAACAGGGGGGTGGCCACCTGCAGCTGGTGAACCTGGGTGCGGACAGTTTGCATGGGTCGTTTCCTTGTGCGTTGTGCAGACAAAAAGCCACTGTGTGGCATGACACATACTGTATTACATCCTTTGCTCCGGATTAAATGGCTTATCCGTGCAGGATTCATGACTTTTATAGATGTAATAACAGCTGTTCACACTGTTTTCGGCACTTCCGTGTAGGATGCATCGCAAGGTTGCATGTTTTTTATGCAGTTTCGTGCCTTGACGCGCTTTTTCACCGACTCCCCCGATGACCTCCAACAACCACAAGGCGAGCCAGCTCGCACGCAAGACCGCCGAACTTTCCTTTGCTGCCCCGCAGGTTATCGCCCATCGCGTCTCGCGCATGGCCACGGCGGGCCTGAATCCTTCCAGGGCCGACCGCAAGGAGTTCACCATGATGGGCGCCGAAAAGGTCGCCGCCTTCTATGAATCTTGGCAGGCCATGGGGCTGCAGGCCATGCAGGCGCAGCAGCAAATGTGGATGAAGATGTTCATGAACCCCATGATGTGGTGGCAGCCCTGGAACAACAAGGCGCTCAATAGCCAGATGCAGCGCAGCATGCTGGATGTGATGGGCAAGGGCCTGTTTCCGGTGCACAGCCGTGCCGTGAGCAACGCCAAGCGGCTGGGGCGCAGCAGCAAGCGTTGATGCAAGGCGTCTTGCCCGTGGCGTGCATGCCAGGGTCAAAGCCACCGGATGGACGGAAAGCGGGATTATTTCACTGCGACAAGCGCACAGCTCGCAACGTTTTCATGCAGAAGTGGTCCAATCGGCGTTGAGGCGGCATGGGGCCGCCTCGCTCTGGCACGACGTGTGGGAGGGGCCACATGGCAGACATTTCCGGGCAATTGCGGGTCCACCTGTCTCCGGGGCTGGAACAGGCGCCCGCCATGGATTTGCTGTGCACGCAGTTCGTGCTCACGCTCACGGGGCGCCATGGCAGCCGCTTCAACTGGCGCCGTGATGTCAATGCGCTGATGGCGCTGGCCGGCCGGCATCTGGTCTGGCCCGAGCATGTGCTGCTCAAGCTGCGCGGCTTTCTGGCGCTGCGCTGCCGTGACAACGGCTTCTGGACCGGCCACGAGCAGCTGAGCCCTTCCGAATTTCTGGAGCGGCATGGCGTCTGGCGCGGTGCCTACGAGGAAGGCTCTCTGTTCTATTACCTGGACGAATTCGTCAAGGATTCTGCCAAGGACATGCTCACCCTGCTGGCCACCACCGGCGACTGGGTGCAGCAGCGCCTGCGCAAGAGTCCGGTGGAGATGCAGAAGAACATCGACAGCCTGGGCACGCTGCTGCAGCTCAATCCGGCCGAGCGCGCACTGCTGCTCTACGGCGCCCTGGCGCGTTATCAGCGTGAACTGCGCGGGCTGCTGGTCGAATTCAAGGTCAACAGCGCGGCCGAGGCCTACGCCATGATGGCCGACGTGGCTGGTGTCAGCGCCCGTGAGGTGGCCGATGCCCTGGGCCGCGGCTCGCGGCTGGAGCGTATCGGCATGGTCGACAACCTGGTGGGCGAGCACGCCATCACCGACCTGTCCGACCTGATGAAGGTGAGCGACCAGTTGCCCTCGATGCTGATGCGCGAATACCGCAGCGAGCAGGAACTGATGGCCGAATTCACGCGGCTGGCGGTACCGACCACGCTGCAGGCCGAGGACTTCGCCCACGTCGCGCAGGACCTGCAGGCCGTGACGCGGCTGCTGCAGGCCGCGCGCGAGCGGCGTGAGGCCGGCATCAACATCCTGCTCTACGGCCCGCCCGGCACCGGCAAGACCGAGCTGGCCAAGGTGGCGGTGCAGTCCGCCGGGCTGGACTGCTTCGAGGTGGAATATGCCGACCGCGACGGCAACGCCCTGAGCGGGCGTGATCGCTACCGTTCGCTGCAGATCGCCCAGGCCTTCCTCAAGGAGTCGCCACGCGCCGCGCTGCTGTTTGATGAAGTGGAAGATGTGTTTCCGCCGGTGAAGGGCCAGACTGCCGATCTGCTGGCGCGCCAGGAGCAACTGGCGCATGGTGGCGGCTCGGTCAACGGCAAGGCTTGGGTGAACCAGATCCTCGAGAACAACCCGGTGCCGGTGCTGTGGGTGACGAACCGCATCGAGCAGATCGATCCGGCTTTCCGGCGCCGCTTTACCTACCATCTGGAGTTGTCCAGCCCACCGCCCGGCGCGCGCGAGCGGCTGGTGCGCAAGCTGCTGGCCGAGGTGCCGGTGAGCGATGCCTTCGTCAGCCGCCTGACCGCGCGCGAGAATCTCACACCGGCTCAGATTGCCAACGCGCTGCGCTTTGCCCATCTGGTGCAGGCCGAAGAAGCCGGCGAAGTCGAAGGATGGATGGAACGCCAATTGCAGCATGCCGATCTGGCGCTGGGCCACCGCCCGCAGGGCACGCGCCAGCGCCGCAGCGTAACGCAGTACGACCTGGACATGCTCAACGTGGAAACGCGTTATCCCATTGCCCGCGTGGTCGAGGCGCTGCACGCGCGCGGCCACGGTACGCTGTGCTTTTACGGCACCCCGGGCACCGGCAAGACCGCCTTGGCCGAGTACATCGCCGGCCAGCTTGGCAAGCCGCTCATGGTGAAGCAGGCCAGCGATCTGGTCAGCAAGTACGTGGGCGACACCGAGCAGAACATGGCGCGCATGTTTGCCGATGCCGAACGCGACGAGGCCGTGCTGCTGCTGGACGAGGCCGACAGCTTCCTGATGGACCGGCGCGGTGCGCAGCGCAACTACGAAATCACCGAGGTGAATGAGATGCTGCAGGGCATGGAGCGCTTCCAGGGCATCTTCATCTGCACCACCAACCTGATGGACCGGCTGGACCAGGCTGCGCTGCGCCGCTTCAGTTTCAAGATTCGCTTCAAGCCGCTCACCGGCGAGCAGCGCGAGCGCATGTTCGTGACCGAGGCGCTGCAAGGCGATGCCGAACGGCTCACTCCCGAGCTGCGCCAGCGCCTGGCGCGGCTGGACCAGCTCTGCCCCGGCGACTTCGCCGCGGTGCGCCGGCAGATCGACATCCTGGGCGAGGAACTTTTTCCGGAAGAGTTCATCGAACAACTGGAGGCCGAGCATCGCATCAAGCCCGAAGTGCGCGAAAACCGCGGCATGGGCTTTGTATGAGAGGCAAGGCCAGCGATTGACCACAGCGAGAGCGCGATTTGGGGCAGCCTAGGCTGCCCCTTTTTTGAGATTTTTTGCACGACCGTTTGAATCACCTCCGACTGCTATGATTTTTTCCTTTTGCAAGTTCGGAGACAAAACGGATGGAGACACTCAAGCAGTTCTTTGACATGGTGGGAGGATGGGTGTGGGGTGTTCCCATGCTGGCCCTTCTGGTCGGTACCGGCGTTTACCTTACGCTGCGCCTGCGCTTCCTGCAATTCTCGATGCTGGTGTTTGCGCTCAAGCAGGCCTTCACGCCGCATGGCAAGAAGGCCGACGGCAGCGACCACGACGGCGACGTATCCCATTTCGGCGCCCTGATGACGGCGCTCTCGGCCACCATCGGTACCGGCAACATCGCCGGCGTGGCCACTGCCGTGGTGGCGGGCGGCCCCGGTGCCGTGTTCTGGATGTGGATCACCGCCATCTTCGGCATGGCCACCAAGTACGCCGAAGGCGTGCTGGCGGTCAAGTACCGCACCACCAACAGCCGCGGCGAGAAATCCGGCGGCCCCATGTACTACATCGAGCGCGGCCTGAACATGAAGTGGATGGCGCTGCTGTTCGCGCTGTTCGGCACGCTGGCCTCCTTCGGCATCGGCAGCTCGGTGCAGTCCAACTCGGTGGCGCAATCCATCCAGGCCAGCTTCCAGATCGACTCCTGGATCACCGGCGTGGTGCTGACGGTATTCACGGCCCTGGTGATCCTGGGCGGCATCAAGAGCATCTCGCGCGTCTCTTCCGCCATCGTGCCGGTCATGGCCATCGGCTATGTGCTGGGCGGTCTGGTGGTGATCTTCAGCAACCTGGAGCTGCTCGGCCCGGTGCTGGAGCTGATCTTCACCGACGCCTTCACCGGTCAGGCGGTTGCCGGCGGTGCGCTCGGCACGGTAATCCGCTACGGTGTGGCACGCGGTGTGTTCTCCAACGAGGCAGGCATGGGCTCGGCCCCGATTGCCGCGGCTGCTGCCAAGACCGACCACCCGGTGCGCCAGGGCCTGGTTTCCATGACCGGCACCTTCCTCGACACCATCGTGGTCTGCAGCATCACCGGCATCGTGCTGGTGATGGGCGGTTTGTACACCAACGGTGAAACCGGCGCCGCACTGACTACCCACACCTTTGCGCAACTGCTGCCGGGCGCGGGCGGCTGGATCGTGACCTTCGGCCTGGTGTTCTTTGCCTACTCCACCATCCTGGGCTGGTGCTACTACGGCGAAAAGTGCGCAGCCTACCTGCTGGGCGATGGTTTCGTGCTGATCTACCGCCTGATCTACGTGGCGTCGGTGTTCCTGGGTACGGTGGTCAGTCTGGATCTGGTCTGGGCCGCTTCGGACGTGTTCAACGGCCTGATGGCGATTCCGAACCTGATTGCGCTGCTGATGCTGACGGGCGTGGTCGTGGCCGAGACGCGCGACTTTGCGGAGAAGCGGCGTAGCGGGCAGCTGTACTGAGTGCATGGCCCGGCCTGCGCCGGGCAGCCAGGCTTGCCGAGGCAGCCGCATGAACAAAAAGGGCATGTACCGCCTGCGCGGACATGCCCTTCTGCATTGTGTACCGACGCGGTTTATTCCTGCAGCGTCAGCAGCACATCCAGCGCATTGCGGATGGCGTCCAGCATGCTGGAAGGGTGGTCTTCCAGTTGCGGGCGCATGGCGTCCAGCGCCGCGGGGCCCTGCGCCTTGAGCGCGGCGATGGCGGCGGCGGCGTCGCGCGGGTTGTCGTAACCCTTGCTCTGCAGCAAGAGCTCGCCGTTGGCGGCAGTCATCTTGAAGTAGAAGCGGCCGTCCTTTTCGCGGTATTGCTTGAAAACGGGGGGCTTGGCGGTGGCAGAGGCAGTGGCCTCGCCACTTGAGGAGCCAGTGCCGGCTGCGCTCGTTTGATGCTCGGAGCCAGCCAGGCTGCGCAGGCCCACCGCCGCACGCAATTCGCGCGTATATGGCGCCGCCTCGGCACGCGCCTTCTCGGCACCGGCCAGCAGGATGCGCTCCACCTCGGCCGGATTCGCCATCAGCTCGGCATAGCGCGCGCGCATGGGCGCAATCTCGCGGTCGATGCGCTCGAACAGCTGCTGCTTGGCTTCGCCCCAGGCGATACCCTCGGCAAAGGCCCGGGCAAAGCTGGCGGTTTCTTCCGGCGTGGCAAAGGCCTGGTAGATCTGGAACAGGGCAGAGCCTTCCGTGTCCTTGGGCTCGCCCGGCGCGCGCGAGTCGGTCACGATGGACAGGATGCGCTTTTTCATCTCGGCCTGGGGCACGAACAGCGGGATGGTGTTGTCGTAGCTTTTGCTCATCTTGCGGCCGTCCAGGCCGGGCAGCAGCGCCACCTGCTCGTCCACCTGCGCTTCGGGCAGCACCAGCAAATCCTTGCCGTACAGGTGGTTGAAGCTGCTGGCCATGTCGCGCGCCATCTCGATGTGCTGGATCTGGTCGCGCCCCACCGGCACCTTCTGCGCCTTGAACATCAGAATGTCCGCCGCCATCAGCACCGGATACATGAACAGGCCGGCGGTCACGCCATCGTCCGGCTCCTGACCCGCTTCCAGGTTCTTGTCGACCGAGGCCTTGTACGCATGGGCGCGGTTCAGCAGGCCCTTGCCGGTCACGCAGGTGAGCAGCCAGGTCAGCTCGGGAATCTCGGGGATGTCGCTCTGGCGGTAGAAGGTGACGCGCTCCGGATCGAGGCCGGCGGCCAGCCAGGTGGCGGCGATTTCCAGCGTGGAGCGCTGGATGCGGGCCGGGTCGTCGCACTTGATGAGCGAATGGTAGTCGGCCAGGAAATAGTAGCTTTTCACATCGGCACGCAGGCTGGACTGCACGGCCGGGCGAATCGCGCCGACGTAGTTGCCCAAGTGTGGCGTGCCGGTAGTAGTGATGCCGGTGAGGAAGCGGGTGATGGGGGTGGAGCTCATGGTGGATTGCAGCAGATGGGGTCGCGCAGGGGCGACAAGCGTTCTATTATCGGCGAAGCCTGACTGGCTGGCCGATGTGCGTAGCCGCTGCATGCCGCCTCAGGCGTCCGGCCGGCTCCACATCCACACCGCAATCACGATGCACACCACGGTCATGATCGCCGCGAGATACCAGTGGGGCGTGCTTGCCAGCGTGATCGACACGCCAATGCAGGACACCGCCATGCCCAGGGTGCCGAACCACTTGCCAAGTCGCGGAATGGCGCCGCGTTCTTCCCAGGCGCGGAGGATCGGCCCGGTATGCCTGTGCTCCAGCAGCATGCGGTGCAGGCGCGGCGAGGCCTTGGCCCAGCAGGCGGCGGCCAGCAGCACGAACGGGGCCGTCGGCATCACCGGCAGGAAGATGCCGATGACTCCCAGCGCCAGCGAAATGGCACCAATGACCCAGAGCAGCGCACGGACCGTTTGCTGGAGCATATCCGCGCGTTACTTCAGGCGGGTGATCAGGCTGGAGGTATCCCAGCGGTTGCCGCCGGATTGCTGCACATCGGCATAGAACTGGTCCACCAGCGCGGTCACCGGCAGGCGAGCGCCGTTGCGGCGCGCCTCGTCCAGCACCAGGCCGAGGTCCTTGCGCATCCAGTCCACGGCAAAGCCGAAGTCGAACTTGCCTTCCACCATGGTCTTGCCGCGGTTTTCCATCTGCCAGCTCTGGGCCGCACCCTTGCTGATGGCGTCCAGCACCACCGGCATGTCGAGACCGGCCTTCTGGCCAAAGGCAATCGCTTCGCTCAGACCCTGCACCAGGCCGGCAATGCAGATCTGGTTCACCATCTTGGCCAGCTGGCCGGCACCCACCTCGCCCATGCGGCTGCAGGCCTTGGCAAAGGCGGCGATCACCGGCTGGGCGCGGTCGAAAGTGGCAGCGTCGGCACCGCACATCACGGTGAGCATGCCGTTCTGGGCGCCGGCCTGGCCGCCGGAGACGGGGGCGTCCATGAAATGCAGGCCTTTTTCGGCCGCAGCGGCGTGCAGCTCGCGCGCCACTTCGGCCGAAGCGGTGGTGTGATCCACAAACAGGCTGCCGGGCTGCATGCCGGCAAAGGCGCCGTCCGGCCCCAGCACCACGCTGCGCAGGTCGTCGTCGTTGCCGACGCAGCAGAACACGATGTCGGCCCCCGCAGCGGCTTCGCGCGGGGTGGCGGCCGCCTTGCCGCCGCACTCCTGCACCCATTCGGCGGCCTTGGCGGAGGTGCGGTTGTACACCGTCACATCATGGCCGGCGCGTGCCAGATGGCCGGCCATCGGATAGCCCATGACCCCCAGGCCAAGAAAAGCCACGCTGTGCGGCTGGCTCGGGGCATAGGTCTTGTCGGCGATCTGGGACATGGAAAACTCCTTGGCGGGTGCAAAAACTGGGACGGCACATGGTAACGCAGCGCCCGGAACTTCGGTAACATTCCCATGCAAAGGGGTGGTCCGTCCCGGCCTATTCCCTGCAAACGTTCACGACAGTCACATTTCCATGCGGCTTCGCTGTTGCGAAGGCGCACGCGGTGCGTTGAAAGGCCCGCACGTTCATGCCCGAATCCGAATCTCTTTCCCCCATCGCCACCAGCCTCGCCCAAGTGCAGCAGCGCATTGCGGCTGCCACTCAGGCGGCCGGCCGCGCCCCCGGCTCCGTGCGCCTGCTGGCGGTGTCCAAGACCTTTCCGGCCGAGGCCGTGCGCGAGGCGGCCGCTGCCGGCCAGCTCGCTTTCGGCGAAAACTATGTGCAGGAGGCAGTCGCCAAGATCGACGCCTTGCAGGCTCTCGGGCTGGAATGGCACTGCATCGGCCCGCTGCAGAGCCGCAAGTCCGGCCAGGTGGCCACGCACTTCGACTGGCTGCAGTCGCTGGACCGGCTCGACATTGCCCAGCGCCTGAGCCGCCAGCGCCCGCCTGAGCGCGCGCCGCTGCAGGTCTGCCTGCAGGTCAACATGGATGGCGGCGCCACCAAGTCCGGGCTGGCGCCGGAGCAGGTGGGTGACTTTGCCCGGGCCGTGCGCGAGCTGCCCGGCTTGCAGCTGCGCGGCCTGATGAGCATCCCCGAGCCCTATGACGATCCGCAGCAGATGTTGCAGGTGCACCAGCGCACCCGCGCGCTGTTCGACGAAGTGGGTGCCCGACTGGACCTGCCGCAGTGGGATACGCTGTCGATGGGCATGAGCGGCGATCTGGAACTGGCCATCGCCGCCGGCAGCACCATGGTGCGCGTCGGCACGGCGATTTTCGGGCAGCGCAGCTATCCGGCTCCGGTCTGACTAGTTGTGCTCAGGGCTGCGGCCGGCGCCTGCGCCACTGCTGCACCCCGTCCAGCGCCAGCACCGCCAGCGCCAGCCAGATCGGCACATAGGTCCATGCCGCGCCCGGCGCCATGCGCTCGCCCAGCAGCAGCGACACGCCGAACAGCAGCGCAGGCTCCAGATAGCCCAGCAACCCGAACAGTCCCAGCGGCAGGCGTCGGCTCGCGGCCAGATAGCAGGCCAGCGCCGTGGCGCTCAGCACGCCCAGCAGCGGCAGCAGCACCCCCAGGCGTGGCTGTTGCGCCAGCTGCGCACCGACCGGCTCACCCGCCAGCAGCCACAGCGCTGCCGGCACCAGCAGCAATGTTTCGGCCCACAGCCCGGGCAGCGCCTCCACCTGCAGGCGCCGGCGCAGCATGAAGTAGGGCGGATAGCCCAGTGCCACCAGCGCTGCCGCCCACGACAGGCTGACACCCTGCCAGACCGCATGCCCGACGCCGAAGGCAGCCAGCAGCACCGCCAGCTGCTGCCAGCGGTTCAGCCGTTCGCCATACACCACGCCTCCGGTCAGCACCATCACCAGCGGCAGCAGGAAATAGCCCAGCGACACCTCCAGCGCCCGGCCATGCAGCGGCGCCCATGTGAACAAGGCCATCTGCGCGCCGATCAGATGCGCGCTCACCAACAGCCCGAGCCCCAGCAGCGGCTCGCGGCGCACGCGTTGCCACAGCGCCAGCAGCGCGGCCCCGCTGCCGAGCAGCAGCACCCAGACAGTCAGAACCGGCAGCCCCAGCGCGACGCGCCAGCCGAAAATCGGCAGCCCGTCCAGCGGCTGCAGCAGCACCGCGTAGTAATACAGCACCGCAAACAGCACCGAGGCCGTGGCGGAGAGCACAATTCCTTGCAACATGGCGGGCAGTGTACGGGTTTTCAGTCAGGGGCTGGCAAACCCATTACCATGGATGCCTGCCAAAACCGACACCAACGAAAGAGACAAACCCATGCCCGGACTGCTGCCCCACATCGATCCCGAAGGACTGCTCGAATACTCGGTGGTCTATACCGACCACGCCGTCAACCACATGTCCAGGCAATTCGTCGGCGCCATGCAGGACATTCTCGCCACGCTGCAGGAAGTCTATGGCGCGCACACCTCGGCCATCGTGCCGGGCAGCGGCACCTACGGCATGGAGGCCGTGGCGCGCCAGTTCGCGCAGGGCCAGAAAGTGCTGGTGGTGCGCAACGGCTTCTTCAGCTACCGCTGGAGCCAGATCTTCGAAGTCTGCCAGATCACCCAGACCGTGACGGTGTGCGAAGCACGCCCTGCCAGCGACGACGTGCAGGCCCCGTGGGCGCCGGCGCCGATCGAGGATGTGGTTGCCACCATCCGCGAGCAGAAGCCTGCGCTGGTGTTCGCGCCGCACGTGGAAACCGCCAGCGGCATCATCCTGCCCGACGACTACCTGCGCCAGCTGGCCGATGCCGCGCACGAGGTGGGTGGCCTGTTCGTGCTGGACTGCATCGCTTCCGGCGCCATGTGGGTGAACATGCCGGCTGTGGGCGTGGACGTGCTGATCAGCGCGCCGCAGAAGGGCTGGAGCGGCACGCCGTGCTGCGCCATGGTCTGCCTGAGCGAGCGCGCGCGCACGGCTCTCGAAAACACCGCCAGCAACAGCTTTGCCTGCGACCTGAAGAAGTGGGTGATGCTGGCAGAAGGCTACGTCAAGGGTCAGCACGCCTACCATGCCACCATGCCTACCGACGGCTTGCTGCGCCTGCGCGATGCCATGCAGCAGACGCGGGCCGATGGTTTCGACACCACGCGCGAGCGCCAGATCGCGCTGGGCACGCAGATGCGTGCCATGCTGGAAGCGCGCGGCTTCCCCAGCGTGGCGGCCGAAGGTTTCAAGGCGCCGGGCGTGGTGGTGAGCTACACCAGCGATCCGGGTCTGCAGAACGGCAGCAAGTTCGTCGCCGCCGGCGTGCAGGCGGCCAGCGGCGTGCCGCTGATGTGCGGCGAGCCGCAGGGCTTCAGCACCTTCCGCCTGGGCCTGTTCGGGCTGGAGAAATGGCGCAACGTGGAGCGTACGGTGCAGCTGATGGAGGATGCGCTCGACCGCATGGGCGTATAAAAGCGCGGCAAAAAGGGCAGCCGGTCTTGCAACAGGGCTGCCCCTGTGAAGGCCCCTCTACAGGGGCTTTTTCATGGCATCTGACTTGTGCCGGCTTCGTCAGGCATGCAGGCCGTTGGAAACCCAGCTGCACTCCATGACGCCGCGTTCGGGGTTGAGGGCCCACACGGCGCGCATGGAACGCAGACGATGCGGACGGCCATGCAGATAGGCCTCACGCTCGTGGGCGTCAGCCACGTGCAGATCGGCGTAGGGAAGGGATGCGTAAGCGTAGTTCATGTCTCACCTCCTGATGAACTGGTGCGTGCCAGCTTCGGCGAGAAGAACCTTCAATCACCGGCGCGGAACGCGAGGTTGATGAGAATGACAACTGGCGTTGTCGGAGGGCATTGAATACTCCTGATGGATTCAATTGGGTTGCGCCAATAACTGGCGAATCCAATGATACCACAACTTCAATAAATTGGTATTACATAACCATGCAAGTAACTCGGGTATTGCCGCGCCCGGGGCATTCAGGCGCGGCCGAGCGGGGCGCTGATCAGCGGCCCAGCTCCTTCAGGTAAGCCTGGCGTGCAGCCACTGCGGTGTCCGGAAAATCCGAGAACACGCCATCGATGCCGAGGCGATAGAACTGCAGGTATTCGTTCACCGGATTGCCTTGGTAGTCATAGGCGAGGCGGCGGGCTTCGTTGCGGAAGGTCCAGGTATGGATGGCGAGGCCGGCCTTGTGCGCATCGGCGATCAGCGTGGTGGGGGTGCCGCTGCTGGCGTCCATGCCGTTGACCTTGCCGTCCTTGTTCACGTCCAGCATCCTGCCCTGGGCGTCGAATTGTCCGACCATGGGCACGATGTACGGCTTCCAGGGGCCCACGCCGTCGGCATAGGTGGCCACTTCCTTCAGGCCGGCGGGGGTCAGCAGGGCGTCGAAGTTGTCGGTGCGCCCGGCGCATGGATGAAGGTTTCAACGGTCAGGCTCTGCATGGTGGCTCGAAGCTCCGGAAACGCGAAGGAGGCGGCAAGCATGCCGCCGGGGGTTTCATTGTGGCGCTGGGGCTCGGCCGTTTTTTGTCAGACAACAGGCCGTCCTGCACCGAGGCTCAGAAGCGCTCCAGCTCCGGAAACGGCAGACGCCCGCCGCGCACCAGCATGCGGCCATACTCGGCACAGCGCTGCAGCGTGGGAATGACCTTGCCCGGATTGAGCAGGCCCTGCGGATCGAAGGCGTGCTTGACGGCAAACATCTGCGCGTTCTCTTCTGGCGAGAATTGCACGCACATGCTGTTGAGCTTTTCCACACCCACACCATGTTCGCCCGTCACGGTGCCGCCCATGGCGACACTGGTTTCCATGATGTCGGCACCGAACAGCTCGGCGCGGTGCAGCTGGTCCGGATCGTTCGCGTCGAACAGGATCAGCGGGTGCAGGTTGCCGTCGCCGGCGTGGAACACATTGCAGCAGCGCAGGCCGTACTTGTGCTCCATCTCGCCGATGGCCAGCAGGATGTCGGCCAGGCGCTTGCGCGGGATGGTGCTGTCCATGCACATGTAGTCCGGGCTGATGCGGCCGCTGGCCGGGAAGGCGTTCTTGCGCCCGCTCCAGAAGCGCAGGCGTTCGGCCTCGTCCTGGCTCACGGTGATGGCGGTGGCGCCGGCTGCGCGCAGCACGGTGCTCATGCGGGCGATCTCCTCTTCCACTTCCTGTGGCGTGCCGTCGCTTTCGCACAGCAGGATGGCTGCAGCGTCCAGATCGTAGCCGGCGTGGACGAAGTCCTCCACGGCGGCGGTCATGGGCTTGTCCATCATCTCCAGTCCGGCCGGAATGATGCCGGCGGCGATCACGTTGGCCACGGCATCGCCGGCCTGGCGCACATCGGCAAAGCTGGCCATGATGCAGCGCGCCAACTGCGGCTTGGGGATGAGCCTGACGGTGACTTCCAGCACCACCGCCAGCATGCCTTCGCTGCCGATGGCCAGGCTGAGCAGGTCGTAGCCTGGCGCGTCCAGCGCCTCGCTGCCCAGGGTGAGGGGCTTGCCCTCGATGGTGTAGCCGCGCACGCGCAGCACGTTGTGTACGGTGAGCCCGTATTTCAGGCAGTGCACGCCGCCGGCGTTTTCCGCCACGTTGCCGCCGATGGTGCAGGCGATCTGGCTGCTGGGATCAGGCGCGTAGTACAGGCCGTGCGCCGCCGCTGCCTCGCTGATGGCCAGATTGCGCACGCCGGCCTGCACGCGCGCGGTGCGGCTGCGCGGGTCGACATCGAGAATGCGGTTGAAGCGCGCCAGTGACAGCGTGACGCCATGGCGGTGCGGCAGCGCGCCGCCGGACAGGCCGGTGCCGGCCCCGCGCGCCACCACCGGCACGCGCAGGCGGTGGCAGGTGCGCAGCACGTGCTGCACCTGCTCTTCGGTTTCGGGCAGGGCGACGCACAGGGGGCGCTGGCGGTAGGCCGTCAGGCCGTCGCACTCGTAGGGGGTGGTGTCCTCCTCGTGCCAGAGCAGCGCATGCGCGGGCATGCCCTGCTGCAGGGCCGCGATCAGCTCGGCCTTGGCAACCGGAGGCGCATCATCCTGAATGGGGGGAAAGGCAGCGGCAGACATGCTGCCAATGTAAAAGAAAACGCCCCGCAAAGGGGCGTTCGGGCAGCATGAAATCGCTTCAGCGCTGCCGTGAGGATTTGCCGCGGCGCCTCAGGCCGTGGTCAGCACGCGCTGCGGCGTTGCAGCTTCGGCCGCCGACGCGTCCTGCTGCAGGCTCTCCTGCAGCCAGCGTGCAAAGGTGCTGCATTCCCAGCGATCCATGTTGCCGGTGCGCCAGCACAGATAGTGGGCATGCGGACTCGGGATGCTGCGTTCGAACAGGCGCACCAGCGAGCCGTTGGCCAGCCAGGGTTGCGCCAGTTGCAGGCGCACCAGTGCCACGCCCAGACCCTGTGCGGCGGCATCGCAGGCAAGACCCACGTCGTTGAACGAAGAGCCATCCATGGGCTCGGGCCAGTCCAGGTCGTGGGCGGCAAACCAGGTGCGCCAGGGTTCCAGCGGGCTGCGCAGCAGCTTGGCATTCTGCAGGTCCTGCACCGAGCGGAACGGGCCGAACTCCTCGATATACGCGGGCGAGGCCAGCGGGGAGATGATGTCCTTCATGATGCAGACCGATTCCAGGTCCGCATAGCGGCCGGCGCCGTAGCGGATGGTCAGGTCGGCATCCTCGGCCACCACGTCGAGCAGCGGGATGTTCACGTGCAGCGACAGGTCGATCTCGGGATAGGCCGAGGTGAATTGGCGCAGGCGCGGCATCAGGATGCTGCGCGCGAAGGTGGGCGTGACGGCCACGCGCAGCTTGCGGCGCGACAGGGCCGGGTTGCAGCCGGGAAAACGCTCCAGCATGGCCAGCGCCTCGCGTACGTGCGAGAGGTATTCGCTGCCCTCGGTCGTGAGCGAGAAATCGGAGCGGCCGAACAGGCGCATGCCGACCAGCTGTTCCAGCTGCTTGATGCGGTGGCTGACGGCACTGGGCGTGACGCAGAGTTCTTCGGCGGTGTGGGTGACGCTACGGAGCCGGGCCAGTGCTTCGAAGGTGAGTAGGCACTGGATGGGGGGAATGCGCATGGCCATGGAGGGTATCCCTGTCTGCAATCTGCGGCGCGCCGGCTCTTGTGGAGCGGCCTGCGCCTGCTTGTTTTTATCGGAAGATGACGGTACGGTGGCCGTCGAGAAGGACGCGATGTTCGCTGTGCCACTTTACGGCACGCGCGAGTACCTGGCTCTCGGTGTCTTTCCCGATAGCCGTAAGGTCTTCGACTGTCTTGCTGTGGTCCACGCGCGCGACATCCTGCTCGATGATAGGACCTTCGTCCAGGTCGGCTGTAACGTAATGTGCGGTGGCGCCGATCAGCTTCACGCCGCGGTCGTGGGCCTGGTAGTAGGGCTTGGCTCCCTTGAAGCTGGGCAGGAAGCTGTGGTGGATGTTGATGGCACGGCCGGCGAGCTTGCCGCACAGGTCGTTGGAGAGGATCTGCATGTAGCGGGCCAGCACCACCAGTTCGGCCCCCTCGGATTCGATGATCTCGAGCTGGCGCGCCTCGGCCTGGGCCTTGTTGTCCGTGTTCACCGGGATGTGGTGGAAGGGCACGTTGTAGCTGGCAGCGAGCTGGTAGAAGTCGCGGTGGTTGCTGATGATGGCGCGCACGTCGATCGCCAGCAGGCCGCTGCGCCAGCGGAACAGCAGGTCGTTCAGGCAGTGGCCTTCCTTGCTCACCATGATCACCGTGGGCATGGGCAGGGCGCGCGGGTACAGGCGCGTCTGCATCTGGTAGGGCTTGGCAAATTCGGCCAGCGCCGCGCGCAGCTGCGCAAAATCCGGTTCGGGGCAGGTAAAGCCCACGCGCATGAAGAACAGGCCGGTATCCGTATCGTTGTACTGGGCGGCCTCGTTGATGTTGCCGCCGTGCTCCATCAGGAAGCCGGACACGGCATGCACGAGCCCCATGCGGTCGGGGCAGGAAAGCGTCAGGATGTAAGGATGGCTCATCGTGAGGGGCTCGCCACAGCCTTCCGCAGTTGTGCTGCAGGAGGCGCGGCGGGAATCAGAGTAGAAATCTGCGGTGCTGCAAGTGTCGCCGGACCGGGCATTCGATGCCACAATGGGTGCACTGTCCGGCTGAGCCGGCAGACAGGCTTCAAAGCCGCTTATTGTAGTAGCGTGTCCGTACAGGCGGGCTCTATTGTAAGAAATGTAATACAGCCTGTGCATGCGGCACCACGCCATTGCCGACGAAGGAGACGAGATGGACGCCCCCTTGCCAGCAGATTCCCGCATCCACCCCTATGCCCGTGCCGGCACCGTGCACCAGTGGCTGCCGTTCACGCCCAACCGTGATTTCCAGCGCCAGCCGCGCGTGGTGGTCGAGGCCGGCGGCATGCATTTCACCACCAGCAATGGCCGCAGCATCCTCGATGGCGTCTCGAGCCTGTGGTGCGTGAATGCCGGTCACCGCTGCGCTCCCATCAACGCCGCCATCCGCGAGCAGCTCGACACGCTCGACTACTCGACCGCGTTTTCCATGACCAATGACCGTGCGGTACAGGCCGCCGGCATGATCGCCGCGCTGGCGCCGGACGACCTGAACAAGGTGCTGTTCTGCAACTCGGGCAGCGAGGCGGCCGACACCTCGCTCAAGCTGGCGCTGGCCTACCACCGGGCGCGCGGCGAAGGGCAGCGTTGCGTGTTCATCGGCCGCGAGCGTGGCTACCACGGTGTGAACTTCGGCGGCATGAGCGTGGGCGGCATTCCGGGCAACCGCAAGGCCTATGGCGCTGCCATGCTGCCGCGGGTGGACCACATGCGCTTCATCCACGACCCGGCGCATGCCTTCATCCAGGGCGAACTGCCGCAGTGGGACGACGACCCGCTGCTGGAACTGGAGCAACGCATCCTGCCGCTGCACGATCCGTCCAACGTGGCGGCCATCATCGTCGAGCCGGTGGCCGGCAGCGCCGGCTGGTACGTGCCGCCCCAGGGCTACCTGCAGCGCCTGCGCGAGATCTGCGACCGTCACGGCATCCTGCTGATCTTCGACGAGGTGATCACCGGATTCGGCCGCCTAGGCACGGCATTCGCGGCGCAGTATTTCGGCGTGAAGCCGGACATGCTGAACTTCGCCAAGGGCGTAACCAACGGCAGCATCCCGATGGGGGGCGTGGTCTGCTCCGACCGCATCTACGACACGCTGATGGGGGTGGACCAGCCGGCGCATGCCATCGAGTTCTTCCATGGCTATACCTACTCCGGCCACCCTGTGGCGGCGGCGGCCGCGGTGGCGACGCTGCAGCATTATGTGGAAGCGGATCTGTTCGCACGGGCCGCGCGCATGGCGCCGGTGCTGGGCGATGCCATGCACAGCCAGCTGCGCGAACTGCCGAACGTGACCGGCATCCGCACGCTGGGCATGGCCGGGGCGGTGGAACTGCAGGGCATGGCCGGCAACCCGGGCCGGCGGGCCTACGAGATCTTCCTGCGTTGCTACGAGAACGGCGTGCTGGTGCGCAATGCCGGCGATGTGGTGGTGCTGGCGCCGGCCTTCGTGGCCGAGGAGGCGCATATCGCGCAGATGGTCGAGACCCTGGCCGAGGCGATCCGGGCGCTGGCGTAAGGGCTGCTGGGCCAAGTCATGGCCCGGGCGAGGCTGCCCGAAAAGCGCACGACGGTAGTCTGGCGGTGATGCTCTGATCCGGGCGGTCAACCTTGAGAGGGGCCGGCGGGAAAACGCGCGGCTGCCTCCGTTGCAGCAAAAAGCCCTCCGAAGAGGGCTTTGCGCGGCGGGGGTGCAGAGGCTCAGTGCAGCATTACCGGGCTGCTGGCCAGTCCGCTGTAGTGCTCCAGCGCATCCTCCACCTCTTCCTGCGTGGGGGTGTTGTCCTGCCAAGCCGTGATCTGCTGCTGGAACAGCTCGGCCCAACTGCCGTCGAGATAGACGTGGCGTCCGGAACGCTTGTCGACGATCTCGAAGCCGTGGCGCGCCAGGGCCAGATGGCCGCGACCGCGCATCTGGATCACGTCATCGGCATCCAGTTCGGGATTCGACTGCATGTGCACGACCACGAAACTGTCGGAGTCGTACAGCGTGTGCATGCCGGCTACGGTTTGGTCAAAAAGGTCTTTGTGCATGTCACCTACATGGTAGCGACAAACCGCAAATCAAGGTGTGTCGCGGCGTCAAAGGTGAGCGCGGAGAACAACTTCTGTATCAGGACGGCACAAGATCACGGTTTCAGCCCGGCGGCATGCGCTTGAGCGTCTGCTCCACGTAGTTGCCATTGTCCTCGCTGATGCGCATGCGCACCGGCAGGTAGTGGGTCTGGCCGCCGCTTTGCCAGGGGGCCAGCCACATCTCGATGCGCTTGTTCTGGCCGGCGCTGCGCACCTGGGTGAGCTTGATGGCGCGGTGCTCCTGGCCGCCGGCGTGCACCGTTTCCTCCGGGTCGACGCGGAAGCGGAACAGTGGTGCGTTGCGCGGCCCGGCGGACTGCAACAGCAGCGTGCTGCCTGGCGGATAGCGGCCGGCATCGGCATTGAACAGCGCCAGCAGCTGCACGAACATGCTGACCTGGTCCTGCGCGCCGGGCAGCAGCGGCACTTCGGGATTGCCGGCGCTGAACTGGATCGTGCCCTGTGCGGCTTTCGGGTCGGCCTCCGGGTTGCGCGTGAAGCTGGCTGCCTTCTCGCCGCGCCACTGGTCGGCAAAGCGGTCCGGGCGCAGGCCGTTGGGGCCGATGCGGCCCTGGCTGACCTGGGTGCGCTTGCCCACCAGGAAGGCGCTGATGGTGTAGGCCATCTGGTAGGACTGGTCGCCCTGGTTGGTCCATTGCAGCGTACCGCTGGCGTGGTACTGCAGCTTCTTGGCCTCGCCGGTCATGTCGTATTCGAGCAGGAAGGAGGGCGGGGCCTTGGCAGGGGCACGCGACAGGGCGATCAGTTCCGCCGGGATGGGAGCCGGGGCCGAGGCTGCCGCTGCGGGGGCGCTGGCGGCCGTGCCGGCCAGCGCGATGTCGCGCTCAGGGGGGCCGGGCAGCGACGCGCTTGCCGCGCCGGATGCGGCTGCATCGGCAGCAGGAGGGGCGGATGCCGCGTCCGGCGGGGCAGAAGCGGCCGGAACCGGAGCTGCCGGGCGTGCCGGGCCTTGCGTTTCCGGTTCGCGCCGGGGCGGCAGCGGGGGGGGTGGACGGCGCACGCGCACCGGAGGCGCCAGCTCGGGCTCGGGCTCGGGCTCGGGCTCGGGCTCGGGCTCGGGCTCGGGCGCAGGCTCGGGGGTGATCGTGCGCGTATCCAGGCTGACCACCACCGCTTCGCTGGCGGGCGATTTTTCTGCCGGACGCGCCCGGCCCGGCAGGCCGAACAGCAGCAGGGCATGCACGGCGGCCACGGCCAGCGCCGCCAGCAGCAGGGGCAGCGGACGAATCTGGCGGGCAGCGGGAGCGGAAGGGCGGGTGGCTGACAAGGCGGCAGAAGGTGAAAAGTGGACTGTTGCCGCCTCCCCGACAGCACGCCATGACGTGCGCAGCGAGGTGACGGAACCGGCTTGGCCTATTCTAGAATGGACCGATCAATGGCTGGCGCGCCCGCGCGACGCCAGACCCATCGGGTGACAGAAGGATACCAATGAAACTTGCAACATACAGGGATGGCTCGCGCGACGGATTGCTGGTGGTCGTCTCGCGTGATCTGCGCCATGCCTGCTTTGCCACGCACACGGCCGCGCGCCTGCAACAGGTGCTGGATGACTGGAACTTCATCAGCCCGCAACTGGAGGACCTGTACCGCCAGCTCAATGCCGGGCGCGTGCCGCACGCCTTCGCCTTCGACCCTGCATGCTGCATGGCGCCGCTGCCGCGCGCGTTTCAGCGGGTGGACGGGGCGGCTTATGCCGGCCAGGGTCCGGCAGCAGTCGGTGCCACTGCCGCGCAGGCCCTGCGCCTGTGGCAGGCCGGCTCCGACTGCCATCTCGGTCCGCAGGATCCGGTGTTACTGCCAGCCGCAGAGGCCGATTTCGAGGCCGGACTGGGCGTTGTGTGCGCCGACCTGCCCGTTGGTGCTACCGCCGAGCAGGCGCTCGAGGGCATCCGTCTGCTGCTGCTCTGCAACGGCCTGCGCCTGCGCCACCTGGCGGGCGCGGACGGCGATGGCACAGCGCTGCTGTCGCGTCCGGCCATGGCTTTCGGTCCGGTGGCAGTCACGCCGGACGAGCTCGGCGATGCCTGGCACCACGGCCGCGCCCACCTGAGCCTGCAGGTGCAGGGCAACGGCCGCAAGCTGGGTCTGCTGGACAGCGGTGCCGACATGGAGGCCGGTTTCGATCAGTTGCTGGAGCGCCTGTGCCGTACGCGGCCCGTGCGTGCCGGCACGGTGCTTGCCGCCGGCCCGGTCAGCAACCGTGACCGTCGCAAGGGCGTGGCCTGCCTGGCCGACAAGCGGGCGCTGGAAATTCAGGACCACGGCAGCGCCGAAACCCCCTGGCTGCAGCCCGGCGATACGCTGCGCATCGAGGCACGCACACGCGACGGCCAGAGCCTGTTTGGCGCCATTGACCACGAGATCGTCTCCCCTGGAGAACGCCTATGACGACCGATGCCGGAACCCCGCAGGAACAGACTCTGCCGCTGGCGGCCCCCTTGCAGTCGCCTCCGCGCAGCCATGCCGAGCTGCATGACGAACTGCATGCCCGCCCGCCGCTGCGTACCACACCTTGCTGCGTGGTCAGCTACTGGGCCCAGGCCGGCTTGCCGGCCGAGGTCGCCGACGCTGCCTTGCGCGTGGCCTGTGCCGATGCGGGCCAGCCGGCGCCGGCGTCGGGCCGGCGCCACCATCTGATCGAGACGGGCAGCTGGGCGCTCAAGTACGAGCGTCATGGCGAATTCGTCAGCTGGCAGCTGCGGATGGACTTGCCGGCCGATCCGAGCCAGGAGCCGGAACTGCTGCTCGGCGCCATGCTGCGGGCCGATGCCCGCTACGCGCTGTCGCCGGCCTTTTTTTCGGCGCTGGGCGATGCCCCGATGCTGGCTGCCACGCATGTGGTGGTCTGGCCGGCGGAAGAGGACGGCATGCTGCGCCAGGCGCGGCGCGTGATGGCGCAACTGCTTGCTGCCACGCGCACGGCGACCGAGGCGACGCATGACCTGATCGGCTCCTGGATTGCCGATGACCGCGCCGCCATGTTCACCCATCTGCTGCTGGACGAGGCCGGCTTCACCCGCTTTCTGCTGCTGGACGTGCAGCTGTCGGAGCAGCAGCGTGCGCGCGAGGTGCAGCGCATCGTCGAGATCGAGGGCTACCGGGCGCTGGCCATGCTGGGTTTTCCGCTGGCACAGCAGGAATCGGTGCTGCTGCGCACGCTGGAGCGCCGCCTGCTGCAGGCGGTGGACCAGTTTGCGGCACAAAGGCAGGCGACTGCGGCCGAGCAGCAGGTGCAGGACCAGCAGGTGTTCGCCGAACTGGTGGCCATCGCCTCCGAAGTGGAGCATGGCGTGGCGCGCTCGCGCTACCGCTTCTCGGCCACGCGCGCCTACCACCGCATCGTGGAGCGGCGCCTGCAGGGTCTGCGCGAATCGCGTATCCAGGGCGTGCAGACGCTGGGCGGCTTCCTGTCGCGCCGCTTTCTGCCGGCGATAGAGCTATGCGACAGCACCGATGCCCGCCTGAGCGATGTGGCCGCACGCGTGCAGCGCGTGGTCGAGCTCACCAAGGTGCGGGTCGAGGCGCGGCGCGAGGAAGACAATCAGCAATTGCTGCAGGCCCTGGCACGCCGCCAGCACCTGCAACTGCGCCTGCAGCAGACGGTGGAAGGGCTTTCGGTGGTGGCCATCAGCTACTACGCCATCAGCCTGCTGAGCTATGTATTCAAGCTGCTCAAGACGGTGCCGGCCATCGAGGCACTGCATATCCCGGTCGAGGCCGCCGTGGGCGCCAGCGTGATTCCGGTGGTGCTGCTGGTCGCCTGGTTCGTGCGCCGCATCCGACAGCACCACGCGGTGGACTGACCGGGCGGCCGGGGCTTGTCCGGCTTGGCACGCGTCATGCGCATGCAGTATGCTTTCGACCATCACCATTCGCCGCACGGCGGCCAGGCAGGAGAGTGCAGATGAACATCAACGCAGTAGGCTTCGACTTCAGCAAGTTCGTTCCCGGCTTCGACTTTCTCAAGCAGATCACGCAGCCGCGCAGCATGATGCCCTCGCCTGCGCAGTGGGTGGCGCCCACGGTGGATCCCGAAGAGGTCGAGCGCCGCATCCAGGAGTTGCGCACCGTACAGTTCTGGCTGGAACAGAACACCACTGCGCTCAAGGCCACCATCCAGGCACTCGAAGTGCAGAAGATGACGCTGACCACGCTCAAGGACATGAATGTCGGCCTGAACGACATGGCGCAGGTGTTCCAGCAAGGCGTGGCCGACACCGTTTCCAGCGTGACGCAGGCCGTCAAGGCGGCCGTGCCCGAGGCGCCGGCGCAGGAATCCGCAGCCGTCCCGGCGTCTGCCGTGACCTGGCATGAGGTGCCGGTGCAGGCGGCACAGGGGGCAGCCTCCGGGGACGAGGCGGCAGCCGAAGCAGGCGAGTCCCCGCTGAACGCGGCTTTTGCCCAGGCCGGCCAGTGGTGGGGCAGCATGATGCAGACCTTCCAGAGCATTGCCCAGCAGGCCCAGGAAGACGTGCTGCAGCGTCAGGCCGAGTTCCTGAAGGCCCAGGAGGAAATGGCGCAGCAGGTGGCTGCGGCGATGCCGGAAGTGGCGGCCGGGGTTGCCGCGGCAGAACCGGCGGCGTCTTCGGTCAAGCCTGCCAAGCCGGCGGCGCGTGCCACCGCCGCGCGCAAACCTGCTGCGGCCAAGCCCAAGGCGGCAGCGGGCGCTGCAAAGACAGCCCCCGGCAAGGCGGCCAAACCGGCAACGGCCGCCAGGACGGCGCCCCGCGCCGCGGCGGCTGCCGGCACCAGTACCGCGGGAAGCCCCAAGGCAGCCGCCAAGCCGGCTGCAGCGCGCAAGCCGGCGGTCAAGCGGCCTGCTGCCGCCAAGGCGCCGGCCGAGAAGCCGCGCTCCTGATGGTGCGACCGGGCTAGTCCAGCGGCTGCCCGTCCACGAACACGCGCAGTTCGCCGCAGCAGAAGGGCGTCCATGCCTCGTTGCTGGTGAGCGGCTGCGTGGCGATCACCGCCACGCGGTCCTGCGGTGTGGTGTGCCGGGCGAAATCGATCTCCAGGTCTTCATCCCGCAACTGGGCCGTGGTGAACGGGTGTTGCCGCACGACGTAGTGCAGGTGCGTGCTGGCATGCGCCCATAGTGCTTCGCCGTTGGACAGCAGCATGTTGAAGGTGCCATGCCGCGCCAGCGGCGGCATCAGTTCGCGCAGCGTGCGCGTCAATTCTTCCACCGGCGGCATGCAGGCATGCGCCTTGGCGATCTCCTGCATGATCCAGCAGAAGGCGCGTTCGCTGTCGGTATCGCCCACCGGGCGGAAGTGGCTGTGCAGATGGGGCTGAAAGTTCTCCAGATTGCCGTTGTGCGCAAACACCCAGTAACGGCCCCACAGTTCGCGCACGAAGGGGTGGCAGTTTTCCAGCGCCACCGGTCCCTGCGTCGCCTTGCGGATGTGTGCGATCACGTTGCGGCTCTGGATCGGATAGTGCCGGATCAGCTGCGCTACCGGCGAGGTGCTGGCGGCCTGGTTGTCCACGTACAGGCGCAGGCCCTTGTCCGGCCCGGCCTGCGGCGTGCTGCCGGGCGTGCCTTCGAAAAAGGCAATGCCCCAGCCGTCGCTGTGGTGGTCCGTCACGCCGGCGCGCTGGGCAAAGCCGCTGAAGCTGAAGGTGATGTCGGTCGGGGTATTGCAGTTCATGCCGAGCAGCTGGCACATGGCGGTCTTTCCGGGCGTCAGGAGGTGGATTGGGCGCGCAGGGCGCGCAGGCAGGCCTGGCAGTAGCAGACTGTCGGGGCGGCTTGGCTGCCGGCAGCTTTCGATTCCGGCGCGTGGAACGAGTCGGGCGGTTCCTGCATGCACCAGCAACTGTCAGCGGGTGCGCCGATGGCGATGGCGCAGCGATTGGGCTGGCCGCAGCGGGGGCAAGTCTGGTCCAGGGGAGTCAGTTCGTGGGCAGGAGATGCAGGCATGTTGCCATTGTCGGGCAAAGCGGGCGGTGCCGGCCAGTGCCGCAGCGGATGCGGAGTGCGATTTTTCGATGCCAAGTGCGTGATTTGGCAGCAGAAAAACGTCAGAGTCTGGTAAGGTATCGCCCATGAATGCCTTGCACCTGTTCCTGCCCTGCGCCGCTGGCGTCGAGGGCTATCTGGCCGACGAAGTCGCGGCCATCACGGCACTGCCGCCGGGCCAGATCCAGGCCCTGCGCGCCGGAGTGCTGGTGCACGGCAGCTGGCGTAACGCGCTGCAGCTCAACCTGCACAGCCGGCTGGCCCAGCGCGTGCTGGTGCAGCTCTCGCGCACGCCCTACCAGAACGAGGCCGACCTGTACGAAGCCGCCTCGGCCATCGCTTGGGAAATGTGGTTCACGCCACAGCAGACTTTCCGCATCGACATCACGGCGCAGCGCAGCCCGCTCAAGAGCCTGAACTTTGCCGCGCTCAGGATCAAGGATGCCGTGGCCGACCGCTTCCGCGCCCGCGCCGGCAGCCGCCCCAGCGTGGATACCCAGTGGCCGCACGTGCGCATCTTTGCCCACCTCACCAATGACCGCATGGCGCTGTACATCGACACCTCGGGCGAGCCGCTGTTCAAGCGCGGCTGGCGCGAGGACAAGGGCGATGCGCCACTCAAGGAAACGCTGGCCGCCGCCATGATCGCCGCCAGCGGCTGGAGGCCCGAAACCGGCCAGCCGCTGTATGACCCCTGCTGCGGCAGCGGCACCATCGTCGTGGAGGCGGCGCAGATGGCATGCCGCATGGCGCCGGGCGCGCAGCGCCGATTCGGTTTCGAGCGTCTGCTGCCGTTCCAGGCCCATGTCTGGCAGCAGTTGCGCCAGGAGGCGCGCGCCGCCGAACTGCGCGATGGCCCGCTGCTGGTGTTCGGCAGCGACGTGGCGCACCGCATGGTCGACTTTGCCCAGCGCAATGCCCAGCGCGCCGGCGTGGCACATGCCGTGCAGCTGCGCGGCGGCGATGCCCTGCAGCGCATGCCGCCTACTGATGCGCCCGGCATCCTGCTGGTCAACCCGCCCTACGGCGAGCGCATTGCCGCGGCCGGTGTGGCCGGCCAGCGCGCCGAGGAGCGTGCCCGCAGCGCGCCGCGCGTGCACCGCGTCGGCGGCACCCTGGGCACCGGCACGCTGCGCGAGGCTGCCGCCAGCCGGGGCGGCCGCGAAAGCGCCATCATGGCCGCCGGCAGCGAAGATGACGATTTCTTCGCCCGCCTGGCCAGCCACTGGAAGAAGCACTACACCGGCTGGACCGCATGGATGCTGACCCCCGATCGCGACCTGCCGCGCCGCATGCGCCTGAAGGAAACGCGCAAGATCCCGATGTGGAACGGCCCGATCGAGTGCCGCCTGTTCCGCTTCGACCTGGTGGCAGGCTCCATGCAGACGCGCGCGCCGCGTGACGCAAGCGCGGGCGACGCCACGGTGACCGGCCCGGGAGGTGCCGGCCAGTGAGCGCACAGGGCAGGGCAACACGGCTGGGCGCGCGACTGCTTCAGGCCGCTGCGGCGCTGGCATTGGCCCTGTCGCTAGCAGGCTGCGAGCGCGGCAGCGGCGATGCGTTGACGCCGCCCAACAATGGCGTGGCCAGTTCCCTGCATCTCAACGCGCTGATGGACGCCGCCTTCGGCAGCCAGCAACAGGTGATAGACACCCAGCAGGTGCGCTGGCGTGCCAACCTGATGCTGCCGCCGGCGCAGGAGGCACGTCTTCCCAGCGTCATGTTGCCGGCCAGCGAGCCGCTGGCGCCGCTGCCTCCCCTGACGGCAGCCAGCCACCCCCTGCCGGTGGCGCTGCAGCGTACTGCCGTCGTGACGATCCCGCGCGAAGTGGTGCGCCTCAATGACACCCGGGCCGTGCTGGTGTTCGAGTCGGTGCCGGCTGACGGGGAGGGCCGCCCGGCGCGCAGGCAGACCAGCCAGGCTGTGCTGGGCGCCGTATTCTATTCGCGTGCGGCGGCCGGGAAGAACAGCCCTGAAAAGCCGCGTGCTGCCGGCGAAGAGCAATGGCAGGTCAGCCGCTTCCTGCCCTACGTCGACGCAGTCGGCTACGAAGGCAGCGCCGGCGACAGCCAGGTCTACAAACTGGCTCCCGAGCGCTACCTGCTCACCTTCGAATCCGAAAGCTGCTGGCAGGGCACCTGCGGCAGCTGGCTGCATGGCTATCTGCTGCAACCCGAAGGCATGGCGCTGGCCTTGCAGTCGCGTCTGGCCGGCAATAACCGTGCCGCCTATGCCGATTGCGATGCGCGGCTGTCGCCGCAGCGCAGCGGGCCGCGCCAGCGCCGCCGCCCGGCGGCTGCGGACCCGGCCACACCCGCTTCTGCCGCCGCCAGCGCCGCGATCGACAGCCACAGCTGCTTCGACGTGCGCGGCGAAGTGCATCCGATCTCGCGCGAGGCTGCCAGCGCCGATGTCTCCATCCGCTTCAAGGGCCTGGTATCCACCGTGCGCGGCGAGCGCCAGACGGTGCAGGAAACCCAGCTGTTCCGTCTGAACGACGGCCTGTACGAGCAGGTGGACGGCGGGCCGAACCCGGTGCCGGAGTTCTGATGCAGCCTGTCGTCATCGACACCAACATCGTGCTCGACCTGCTGGTGTTCGAGGAACCTGCCGTTGTGCCGCTGCGCGAGGCGCTGCAGCAGGGCCGGCTGCAATGGCTGGCCACGCCGCGCATGCGCGAGGAACTGGCGCGCGTGCTGCACTACCCGCAGATCGCCAGGCGCGCCGCCTACCACGGCCGCGAGAACGAGGCCGTGCTGGCCGCCATGGATGCCCGGGTGCAATGGATGGAGCCGGCGCCGCGCTGCGAGGTGATCTGCAAGGATGCCGATGACCAGTGCTTCATCGACCTGGCGCTGCTGCATCAGGCCCTGCTGCTGAGCAAGGACGGCTACGTGCTGCGCCTGCGCAAGCGCCTCGCCAGGCAGGGCGTGACGGTGGCGCGTGCCTTGCCCGCGCACTGGTGCGAGCCGGCCCTGTCGGCGTGATCCTACCGGGGGCAGCGCCCTGCGCTGATGGAGGCTGTGCACGGGACAAACTAGAGTGAAAGCATGTCAGGCGTCAAGCGGCGCCGGGCGATCCACTCAACCAGGAGGTCATCATGCTCAAGTGGGCCATCATCTTTGCCATCATCGCCTTTGTTGCGGGCATTTTCGGCTTTACCGGCATCTCGGCCGGCGCTGCCGGCATTGCGAAGATTCTGTTCATCGTCTTCGTGGTGCTGTTCCTGATCATGCTGGTGCTCGGCGTGATGGGCGCGAAGAAGCTCTAGCCGGCACGCGGTGACTGATCACCGAAGACGCCACAAGCAGGAAGGGCTGCACCCGCAAGGATGCAGCCCTTCCTGTTGGAAAAAAAAGCAGGCTCAGGCCGCTTCCATCTCCTGCGTCGGGATATGCGAGCGCAGCTCGATCTGGCGGTTGTTCTCGTCCACGAACACCAGTTGCGGCTTGTGCGCGGCGATTTCGCTGGCTTCCAGCTGCACGAAGGCAGCGATGATCACCAGGTCGCCCTTGGCGGCACGGCGTGCGGCCGAGCCGTTCACGGAAATCATGCCGCTGCCACGCTCGCCCTTGATGGCGTAGGTGGTGAAGCGTTCGCCGTTGTTGATGTTCCAGATGTCGATCTGCTCGAATTCGCGGATGCCGGAAGCTTCCAGCAGGTTTTCGTCGATGGCGCAGGAGCCTTCGTAGTGCAGTTCGCAGTGGGTAACGGTGGCGCGATGGATCTTGCCATTCAGCAGGGTATGACGGGGCATTGACGGTCCTTGGTCAGGAAAGAAATGCGAAAGAAGCGCGATTGTATAGAGTGGCGCCGCAACGCGGGGTAAAAATTCGGTTTACTGTTTCGTCATTGCGACAGCTAAAGCTTCCGCCACCTTGATGCCATCCACGGCCGCGGACAGGATGCCGCCGGCATAGCCCGCGCCTTCGCCGGCCGGGTACAGGCCGGGCACGCCCGGACTCTGCAGCGTTTCGCGGTCGCGGTCGATATGGATGGGGGAGGAGGTGCGCGTTTCCACGCCGGTGAGCATGGCGTCGCTCCAGTCGTAGCCGCGGATCTTGCGGCCGAAGGCGGGCAGGGCCTCGCGCATGGCGTAGATGGCGTAGTGGGGCAGGGCGCGCGACAGGTCGGTCAGCGTCACGCCCGGCTTGTAGGAGGGCTCGACCGCACCCAGTTGCGTAGACGGGCGCTGCTCCAGGAAATCGCCCACGGTCTGGCCGGGTGCGCGGTAGTCGCCGCCACCCATGCGGAAGGCCTGGCTCTCCAGAATGCGCTGCAGGGCGATGCCGGCCAGCGGATGCGCCGGACTGCGGCCCGAGCCCACGCCGTCACGCTCCAGCACGGCCGGCGACAGCTGCTCGGCCCTGGCTAGCGCCTCGGCGGCGGGCCGGTCGGGATCCAGTTGCGGAAAATCCGCCGGCGTGATGCCGACCACCATGCCGGCGTTGGCATTGCGTTCGGCGCGCGAATACTGGCTCATGCCATTGGTGACCACGCGGCCCGGCTCGCTGGTGGCGGCCACCACGGTGCCGCCCGGGCACATGCAGAAGCTGTACACGGCGCGGCCATTGCTCGCGTGATGCACCAGCTTGTAATCCGCCGCGCCCAGGAGCGGATGGCCGGCGTGCACGCCCCAGCGCGCCTGGTCGATCAGGCTTTGCGGATGCTCGATGCGGAAACCGACGGAGAAGGGTTTGGCTTGCATGGGCACGCCGTGCTCGAACAGCATGGTGAAGCTGTCGCGCGCGCTGTGGCCCAGCGCGAAGATGGCATGGCGTGCCGGCAGTTCGTAGTCGCTCCCGCGGGCAAGGTCGTGCACCTGCAGCGCCTGCAAGGCGCCGCCCGCATCGCGCACGATATCGTCCACGCGCTGCTGGAAGCGCACTTCGCCGCCCAGCGCCTCGATCTGCGCGCGGATATTCTCCACCACCTTCACCAGGCGGAAGGTACCGATGTGCTGCCTGGCCACATAGAGGATGTCTTCCGGCGCGCCGGCCTTGACGAATTCCTCCATCACCTTGCGGCCCAGGTGGCGCGGATCCTTGATCTGGCTGTAGAGCTTGCCGTCGCTGAAGGTGCCGGCGCCGCCCTCGCCGAACTGCACGTTGCTCTCGGGCGTGAGCACCTGCTTGCGCCACAGGCCCCAGGTGTCCTTGGTGCGCTCGCGCACGGTCTTGCCGCGCTCCAGCACGATGGGCTTGAAACCCATCTGCGCCAGCGCCAGCGCCGCCAGCATGCCGCAGGGGCCGAAGCCGATCACCACCGGGCGCTCCGTCAGGTGCGCCGGGGCGTGCGCGGGGGCGTACCAGCGCATGTCGGGCGTGGGCTGGATGTGGGCGTTGCCGGCGTGGCGCTGCAGCAGTGCCTCCACGCTGCTGCAGGCGTCGGCCAGCGTCACATCGACGATGAACACCTGCTGCAGCTGCTTCTTGCGGGCATCAAAGCTGCGCTTGTGCACATGCACGTCGTCCAGGTCGGCGGGGGGCAGGCCCAGGACATCGGCCACGGCCTGGCGCAGATCGGCATCGCTGCTGTCGAGCGGCAGCCGGATTTCGGAGAGTCGGATCATGATGGGCTTGTGGCAATCAAGCAAAACATCAATTATCGGATACGCTGGCGCTGCTGTCATCCCTCTGGGATAATGCGCAGCGTGAAGCCTGCCAGACCGCCGCTGGTGCCAACGTGGAAACACGGCACTGGAGGAACGTCCGGACTGCACAGGACAGCGCAGGAGGTAACACCTCTCCACCGCGAGGTGAGGATCAGAGCAACAGAGACGAGCCGCTTGAGTGCGGGTGAAACGGGCAATCTCTGCGCGCAGCAATACCAAGTAGGCCAGCGTTGATGTGGTTCCGCAGAGCTGGCGGGTAGGTAGCACCGAGCCGGGTGGGCGACCCCCGGCCCAGATGAATGGCGGTCACGCAGCGGGCAACCGCTGTGCACAGAATCCGGCTTATCGGCAGACTTCACACTTTCTTTTCCGGTTCGCGCATTTTTTGCGGCAGACCCTCCGCCCATGATGTTCCCCTTTCTCCGTGCAATTGCCGACGCGCGCGCGCCCATCCGTGCGCGCTGGATCGGCTTGTTCCTGCTGGTCTACGGTGCGCTCTGGCTGCTGGTGCATGGCGGCACGGTGCTGGTGCCGCCGATGGACAACATCGAACAGCTGATCTGGGTGCGCAAGCTGGAGTGGGGCTACTACAAGCATCCGCCGCTGACAACCGTGCTGCTCTGGCCACTGGTGCAACTCTTCGGCCTGCATGGCTGGGTCACCTACGTGCTGGGCGCGACGCTCACGCTCGGTGCATTGGGCCTGCTCTGGTGGTTGCTGCGCCGCATGCACGACAGCCGGTTCGCCACCATCGCGCTGCTGGCCATGCTGTGTATCACCAATATCGGCGGGCGGCTGCATTTCTACAACCACAACACCACGCTGCTGCTGTTCACGGTACTGAGCGCAGTGGCTGCCTGGCTGGCGCTGGAACAGCGCCGCTGGACCTGGTGGGCGCTCCTGGGACTGTCACTCGGCGCCGGGGCGCTGGCCAAGTACCAGATCGGCCTGTCGGTGGCGGCGCTGCTGCTGGTGTGGTGGCGCGCGCGCGGCTGGAAGGATCCGGTGCAATTGGGCGGCCTGTTCCTGGCCGGGGTGATTTCCATGCTGGTGTTTGCGCCGCATGCCTGGTGGCAGTGGCAGCATGGTACCGATACGATCGACTATGCCATGAGCACGTCGGTGGCCGCCGGCGAGGCGGGGCTGGACGGTGTCGGCGGCAGTCTGCTGTGGCTGGTCGAGCAACTGCTGACGCGCGGCATACTCTCCGGCTTGCTGCTGGGACTGGGCGTTTGGCTCTGGCGCCGGCGCCGCCCCTCCGGCGCAAGCCCCTCAGCCGTCGGCGTGGTTTCCACCCAGGCCAAAACGCCTGTCAGTCCGGCCTTCTTTCTGCTGGCCTGGGGCGGCCTGCCTCTGTTGCTGATGTTGCTGATGGGTCTGCTGTTCGGCTCTGTGCTGCAGCGCCATTGGGGTGTGGCATACCTGCCGGCCTGCATGGCAGGCGCCATGCTGCTGGCCCGTCGTATTGACTGGCCGGCAGTGCTGGCTCGCCCGGTGCTGTGCATCTTCATCGTGCTGCAGGCGCTACTCATGCTGCAGGTGGTGCTGACCTCGTCCTACGGCCTGTCCGGATTCCGCAACCGCGCCTGGCGCAATTTCGATGCCGCGCGCGTGGCGGCCGCCATGGCGCCGCAGGTGCATAAGGCGCTGGACGGAACGGTGCGCGTGCTGATCGGACCCAGCAAGGAAACGGGCGCGATTTCGCTGAATCTGCCAGAGCGCCCACTGGTGCTGCTCAGCAACAACTACCGCTGGAGCCCGTGGGTGCCGCAAGACCTGGTGGCCCGCTGCGGCGCTGTGAAGATCGAGGTGGAATACCGCAACGCAGTTCCGCTGCCGCCAGTGCCGCCTTCGGCCGTTGGCGGCCGAGTCGAGAATCTCGGAGGCGGCATCACCGCCGTGCAGTGGACGGTTCAAATGCCCCAGCCAGGCCAGCCGCCATGCCCTGCGCTATGATGAAACATCCCTGTCCCACAGTGATTGCTGTCCATGCCCAACAAGGCCTCCACTTCTGCTGATTCCTCGAAGTCTGCCGGCACCCTGTCCTGCGTGGTTCCGGCCTATAACGAGGCGGACAATCTCGCACGGCTGCTGCCCATGCTGCACGATGAACTGGATCGCACCGGGATGGCGTGGGAAATCATCGTCGTCAACGACGGCAGCCGTGACCATACCTTCGACACGCTGGCGAGCCTGAGCGAGCAGATCAGGGGGGTGCGCGCCGTGCATTTCTCGCGCAACTTCGGCAAGGAAGCGGCGATCACGGCTGGCATCGACATGGCGCACGGCGATGCCGTCATCATCATGGACGCCGACCTTCAGCATTCGCCTTCCCTGATTCCGGTGATGCTGCAGCACTGGCGCGAGGGCGCCGAGGTGGTATATGCCATCCGCAGCCACCGCGAGGACGAAAAGCCGCTCAAGCAGATCGGCACCCGCCTGTTCTACCGTGCCGTCAACCGCGGTGCCCGTTTCGGCATACCCCCCGACGCCGGCGATTTCCGCCTGATGGATCGCAAGGTCGTGCTGGCGCTGCGCCGCCTGCCCGAGCGCAACCGTTTCATGAAAGGGCTGTATGCCTGGGCGGGCTTCCGTACCGTGGCCATTCCCTATCAACCACTCACCCGCGAAAGCGGGCTGTCGCACTTCAACGCCATCAAGCTGCTGCATTTCGCCATCGATGGCATGACGGCCTTCACCACCTGGCCGCTGCGCGTGGTCACGCTGATCGGCCTGCTCGCCGCCGTGGTGGCGTTCCTCTACGGCTCCTGGGTCGTGCTGTCCTATTTCATCTGGGGCAACCACGTGTCGGGCTGGAGCACGCTGATCGTCTGCATCCTGCTGTTCTCGAGCTTGCAGATGATGTCGCTCGGCGTGATGGGCGAATACATTGCGCGCATCTTCGAGGAGGTCAAGCGCCGGCCGGTCTACATCGTGTCGGAAGAGCACGGCAGCGGCCTGCCGCGCAAGCGCCGCAACACGCTGTATCCGCTCTCGGGTGGGGCCAACACGGTCCATCCCGATCTGCCCGATCCGCTGCCGGATGATGTGACACTGCAGTAGGCCGCACGTGCCCGCCACCAGGGAGAGGCCTCAATGCCGATGCGTCGCCGAGCGGAACGCCCACAGCTTGCCGAGCACATAGGTGCCCGCAGCCACCGCCAGCAGCACGATCGCCAGCAGCAAGTCGTAGCGCCAGGGCAGCCATTGCAGCGCCAGCGCATAGGCGCCCTGATTGACCGCGAAGCCGGCGGCAGACACCGCAAGAAAGCGCGGCAGCGCCTGCCGCCAGGGCGCGCCGTGTTCGGCAAAGGTCCAGAGGGCATGGCCGGCAAACGAGACGCCGAAGGCAACCATCCAGCCCAGCACATTGGCCGGCAGCGGGCGCAGCCAGCCTGCCTCCACCAGCAGGCGCACCACGCCCCAGTGTACGGCTGCCGCGCAGCAGCCCACGACAATGAAGCGCAGTGGCGGGGGCAGGAGGTGAAGCATGGTGCAGCAAGCAGGGCAAAATGATCGAAGCGGCCATTCTATGCCTGCGCTGGCTTCGCTCCCGGCTGCTCCATGCTGTAATTCGGCGCCCATGCCACAATCGCCCAATGAGTGCTGATCCTTCCTTGCCGAGCGACGCCGCGGCCGCACCGCGCAGCGACATGGCGCATCCGTTGCCCTGCGTCTGCCTGTGCGTGGACGACTTCGGGCTGCACGCCGCCATCAACGATGCCGTGCTGCATCTGCTGGAACTTGGGCGCATCGGCGCCACAGGCGCCATGGTCGACGGCCCCGCATGGACGGCAGGTGCGGCTGCCCTGCATGCCCAGCCTGCCGGCCACATCGACGTCGGCCTGCATCTTGACCTGACCGAAGCGGCGCTGGCCAGCGAAAGCCGCGCCAAGCTGCCGCTGCGCCAGTTGATCGTGGCGAGCTATACACGCCGGCTCGATCCGTCCTGGCTGGCCAGCGAGGTGAGGCGCCAGCTCGATGCCTTCGAACGGGCCTGGCAGCAGCCCCCGGCCTTTGTCGACGGCCACCAGCATGTGCACCAGCTGCCCATGGTGCGCGAGGCCCTGCTGGACGAACTGCTCCAACGTTACCCCGATCCCGCACAACGCCCCTGGCTGCGCGACACCCGGCCGGCGCTGGGCCTGAGCGCCGGGGTCGCCAACGCGTTCAAGGCGGCGGTGATTGCCGCACTGGGACGCCCGGCCCTGCGGCGCATGGCCACCACCTACGGCTTTGCCACCAACCGGGCGCTGTCGGGTGTGTACGATTTCCAGGGCGACGGCGTGCGCTACCAGCAGCTACTCGGCGCCTGGCTGCTGCACGCCCGGCACGGCGATGTGCTGATGTGCCACCCCGCCACGGCCATGGTGCAGGGCGATGCGATTGCGGCCGCACGCTGCAACGAATACCAGGTGCTGGCCTCCGAATGGTTTGGCGGCTTGCTGGAGCAGCTGCCCCTGCGTATCGGGCCGCTGGCACGCTGGCTGCGCGAGGCGCAGCAGGCCCGCCACGGGGGCACGGCCTAAGCTGGGCCCACCCGCGCGTCAGATGCGGCAGAAAGCCGCGCACACCGAAGTAGCCTTACGCCTCGCCCCGCTTGGCGCGGATATGCTCCACATGCGCGATCAGCGAGCGCCGCGCCAGCGGCCACAGTGCCTCGGGCGTGTCGGAGTAGGCCAGCGGCACCCAATCCTCCGGCGCGCCATCCGGCAGCTGTTCCATGGCTGCCGCCACCCGCGCCTCGCGCGCCAGCCGGTGCGCGCGCAGGCCTTCGATCACGGTGGTGGCATGCTGCATCGCATAGCCGTGCGCCGGCAGGATGAACTCCAGCTCCTGCTCCTCGCAGGCGCGCTCCAGCTTGTCCAGCGAGGCCAGGTAGTCGCCCATGTTGCCGTCCGGCGGATCGATGATGGTGGTGCTGCCATTGAGGATGTGGTCCCCGCTGAATAGCAGCTCGTCCTCCAGCAGCGCCAGGCACACATGGTTGGCGGTATGGCCGGGCGTGAGGATGGCCTGCAGCGTGTGCCGGGTGCCGTCCGGCTCTTCCAGCAGCAGGGTCTGGCCGTCCGCCAGCACTTCATCCGGCAGGAACTGGCTGTCGGCACGCGCATCCGGGCCGTGCGGCACGCCATAGATCGGCGGCGTGGGCTTCTCGGCCATCATGGCGCACAGCTGCTGCAGCAGCACGGCGCCGGGGCTGTGGTCGGGGTGGGAGTGCGTGCAGATGATTAAGCGCACATCGCCGCCGGTGGCCTCCAGCAGCTTCTGCTGGTGCGTATCCAGTGCCGGGCCGGGATCGATCACCGCGTAGCCGCTGGCCTCGGTGCCGACGATGTAGCTGTTGGTGCCGGGGCCCGTCATGCGGTTGGCGTTGGGTGCGGTCAGGCGCCGGACGTTGCGCAGCAGCGGCACGGGGCGCTCGTGCTGCCATTCCAGCGTGTGCGCCACCTGACCGTGCGGCGTGACCAGGCCGATTTCGCCAAAGGCCAGTTCATCGTTGACGATGCGGGCCTCCTTGCCGTTGTCCAGGGCACCGCGCGGGCAGTAGGTCCAGAGGGGCTCCTCGCTGCAGGCGTCGAGCAGGGCATCGACCGTTTCAAAGTGTGCAATGCGGCGCAGCGTACGCTCGGTCGGGAACATGATGGCGAACTGCTTCTTCTCATGCAGTTCCAGCGCTTCGGCAGGACGGACCCAGCGGGCCTGGAACTGCTCGTGCTCGTCCGTCTGCACGGTCTGGCCGGCCGGCATGCGCGCGACCAGGAAAGGCGTGTCGAAGCGTTTGGGAATGTCCAGCGGACCGATCCAGCGTGCCAGCACGAAGACCTGGTCCACCATCAGCTGCAGGCCCATCTGCGCGCAGGCCTGGTAGAAGGCCTCGGCCGTGTTGCGGCGGCCGATGCTGGCATCGAGCTGGTCCACCTCCACCTGTGTGGCGGGCGAACCATCGGCACGACGGGCGAGCAGCACACCCACTTCCTCGAAACTCTCGCGCAGCGCGGCCAGGGCCCAGGTCAGCTGCTCGCCGCCCTGGCCGCTGCGCTGGTGCACCAGGCCCGGCTGTTTCGGCGCTTCGGCATCGGCGGCATCCACGGCACCGCCAGGAAACACATACAGGCTGGCGGCAAAGCTGGCCTTGGCCGATCGCCGCGTCATCAGCACTTCCATGCCTTGCGGGCCATCGCGCAGCAGCAGCACGGTGGCGGCCAGGCGCGGGTTCAGGGTCGGGACTGCGGGATGGAGTTGCTGGCTGGGGCGGGGCATGGCATGAATACTTCTGGTAAAGACAGCTGAAAACTATGCCACAAACTGTGGTGCCCCGGCGCAGCGCCATGCCTTGATTGATAATGCCGTGATGCGAATTCCCTTTAGCAAGATGCAGGGGGCGGGCAATGATTTCGTCGTGCTGGACGAAACGCGCACCCGCTACCACCTGCGTCCCGAGCACTACCGCTTTCTGGGCGACCGCCGCTACGGCGTGGGTGCCGACCAGATCCTGACCGTGCGCCCGGCCACGCAGCCCGGCGTCGACTTCGCCTATGTCATCCATAACGCCGATGGCGGCGAGGTGGAGCAGTGCGGCAATGGCGCGCGCTGCTTCGTGCGCTTCGTGCAGGAGCAAGGCATGACCGACAAGGCGCGCATCCGCGTGCAGGTGCAACACGGCATCATCGAACTCGAAGCGCTGCCCGATGGCCTGGTGACTGTGGACATGGGCGCGCCCCGTCTGGACCCGGCCGCGTTGCCCTTCGTTGCCGATGGCCTGACGCAGCGCTTGCAGGGCGAGGCCGAACTCTGGCGTCTGGACCTGTCCGCTGCCGGCATTGGCGCCCCTGTGGAGGTGGCGCTGGTTTCCATGGGCAATCCCCATGCCGTGCTGCTGGTGGACGACGTGATGGCGGCGGCGGTGCAGGCTGTCGGCCCCGCCGTGCAGGCCTTGCCGGCCTTCCCGAACAGTGTCAACGTCGGCTTCCTGCAGGTGCTCGATCGCGGCCACGTCCGGCTGCGCGTGTACGAGCGCGGGGCTGGCGAAACGCTGGCTTGCGGCACCGGCGCCTGCGCCGCCGTGGTCGCGGGCATTCGCCTGGGCCTGCTCGATTCGCCGGTGCAGGTGGATGCACTGGGCGGCACCCTGCGCATTGCCTGGCAGGGCGGGGATGCGCCCGTGCTGATGAGCGGCCCCGCCACCACCGTGTACCACGGTGAAATTGATCTGCCAGACCACCCCTGGCTTCCGGATGTTTCCAAGGTTCCTGCATGAACGCCAACGAATTTGCCCCCATTACCGAGCGCGATATCGCCGAATTCCTGATCCAGAACCCTGGCTTCTTCGAGCGCAATGCCGAGCTGCTGTCTGCCGTGCAGTTGGGCAGCGCGCACGGCCAGCGCGTGGTCAGCCTGCATGAGCGCCAGGCCGAGATGCTGCGCGACAAGATCAAGGTGCTGGAGCATCGCCTGGTGGAAATGATCCGCCACGGCAGCAACAACAGTGTGACAACCAACCGCCTGCTTAAATGGGCCACCGGCCTGTATCTGGAGCACGACCTGAACGCGCTGCCCGGCAAGATCTGCAACGACATGCGCGACGTGTTCATGGTGCCGCAGGCGGCGCTGCGCGTCTGGGGCGTCACGCCCGAATTTGCCGATCAGCCCTTCGCCCAGGGCGTGAGCGCCGATGCGCGCAACTTCGCCTCGTCCCTGAGCGCACCGTACTGCGGCATGCATGTGGGCGTGGAAGCCGTGAAGTGGCTGGAAGAGCCCACGCAGGCGGCCTCGCTGGCCTTGCTGCCGCTGCGCCCGGCCGGACAGCCGCGCGCGCCGGCCTTCGGCATGCTGGTGCTGGCGTCGCCCGATACCCAGCGCTATCAGGAAGACATGGCGACGGATTTCCTGGAGCGCATTGCCGAGATCGCCAGTGCAGCGCTGTCGCGGCTGACGACGCCGGGGCCATCCGGCACGGGCACGGCGCCATCCGTGGCAGAAGCCGCGCCGGCAGCCGATGCCACCGTCGCGGCCGGTGCGGCCCGGATGGCGGCTGTCGCACCCGCTGTTGGGGACGCCTCCTCCGGAGCCGCGGACGGCGCAGGGACAGCGCCCACCATGGAACCGGTAGAGAGCGTTACGAGCGAGAGCCGGTAACCGGGCTCATCGTCGCTCAAGCACGTCATGTCCCCCGCGCAAGCCCCTGCCAGTCCCGACGCAAACCTCGTCGCCGATCCGCTGGTGCTGCGCTACCTGGATTTCGTCCGCTTCGAGAAGCGCCTGGCCGCGCGCACCGTCACCCTGTACCAGGAAGACCTGCACAAGCTGCAGGACTTTGCCGCCGCCGCCGGCCAGAGGCTGGTGCAGGTGCAATCTGCCCACGTACGCCGCTGGATCGCCACCATGCACAGCCAGGGCCGCAGTCCGCGCGGCATCGCGCTGATCCTGTCCGGCTGGCGCGGCTTCTACCACTGGCTGGCGCAGGAGCGCCTGATCGCGCACAACCCGATCGAGGGTGTGCGTGCGCCCAAGGCGCCCAAGCCGCTGCCCAAGGCATTGCCGGTCGATGCCGCGATGCAGCTGGCGGATTTCCACAAGCCGGTGGCAGCCAGGCCGGATGCTGACAGCGGCTGGCAGGAGCTGCGCGATACCCTGATAGTGGAGCTGCTCTACGGCGCCGGCCTGCGTGTCGGCGAACTGGTCGGCCTGGATGCCGCCGCCGGGCCTGACGCCCGCGGCTGGCTGGATCTGGACGACGCCCAGGCCCACGTGCTGGGCAAGGGCAGCAAGCGCCGCAGCGTGCCACTCGGCAGCCAGGCTATCGCCGCGGCGCGCGCCTGGCTGGAGGCCCGCTCGGCGCTGCCGGTGGCGCAGCGCACGCCGGCCCTGCTGATCGGCCGCAACGGCACCCGCCTCACCGCCCAGTCCATCTGGCAGAAGCTGCGCCAGCGCAGCCAGCAGGCCGGCCTGGCCACCCCCGTGCACCCGCACATGCTGCGTCATTCCTATGCCAGCCACGTGCTGCAATCCAGCGGCGACCTGCGCGCGGTGCAGGAACTGCTCGGCCATGCCAACATCAGCACCACGCAGATCTACACGCGGCTGGACTTCCAGCATCTGGCGAAGGTCTACGATGCGGCGCATCCCAGAGCGAAAGTAAAAAAGGATTCTGATTCATGACAATTCCGAAAGTCAGTGTCATTAAGCAGGGCTTGCTTGAGGTGTTGCAGGACGGTCGTCCGCGATTGTTGCGTGAGACCGTGCCGGAACTGGCGAATCGATTCCAGTTGAGCCCTGAAGACCTGGCGGTACGACATGCTTCGGGTGCTTTGAAGTTCGAGAATCTGGTGCGCTGGGCGCGGCAGCACCTGAAAGATGATGGCGCTATCTCGATTCCAGATCGGGGCATGGTCCAGATAACAGACGTTGGAAGGCGACTCGTAAACGCTGGGGGAGATTTCATTGAGCTGCCTCAACCATCTCTAGCGTTCTCCTCCGAGGTGCAGCAGGGTATTCCACCCGTGCCGCCAGAAGAAGCGCTGGATGCAGCAGTCGAGTCCCTGGCTACGGAGTTGCGCGCCGATGTATTGGAGCGCGTCAAGCAGGTTACACCCCAGCAGTTCGAACGTCTGGTGGTCGATTTGCTGCTGGCCATGGGCTATGGGTTTGATGAATCATCAGGTCATGTCACCCGATATACGGGCGATGGAGGTATTGACGGGCTGGTGCACGAGGACAAGCTGGGTTTGAGTTCGATTTATGTCCAGGCCAAACGCTATACCGAGCAGAACGTGGGACGACCGGAAGTGCAGCAGTTCCTGGGCGCATTGACAGGAGCTGGCGCCGTCAAGGGGGTATTCATTACCAGCGCTGGATTTTCCCGGGATGCGCGCGAGTTCGCGACGCGTCTCCAGAATCAGAAAGTGGTTCTGATCGATGGACCACAACTGGCCCGACTAATGGTGGAGCATGGTGTCGGCGTTGCCACGGTCAAAACCATTGCCATCCAGCATGTGGATAGCGACTATTTCGATGCAGGGTGGAATCAAGCTTGACGCATCTCCGGCATGTCCATGGCTGCAAAAGGTTGCCATGTTGTCAATACAATGGCTTTTTCTTGTCAGGGCAGTGCACCCGACATCTATCTAATTCTTGTGCAGCCTAAGGCTGTGCGTATGGTTGAACAAGTATGGCCCTCATCCCCGCCACCATCCTCACCGGCTTCCTCGGCTCCGGCAAGACCACGCTGCTCAAGCGCGTGCTGACCGAGGCGCACGGCCAGAAAATCGCCGTCATCGAAAACGAGTTCGGCGAAGAGAACATCGACAACGAGATCCTGGTGTCCGACACGCAGGAGCAGATCATCCAGATGAGCAATGGCTGCGTCTGCTGCACCATCCGCGACGACCTGCGCGCCACGCTGCAGCTGCTGGCCGCCAAGAAGCGCAAGGGCCTGCTCGATTTCGAGCGCGTCATCATCGAAACCACCGGCATGGCCGATCCCGGCCCAGTGGCACAGACCTTCTTCATGGACGACGAAGTCGCCGAGAGCTACCTGCTCGATTCCATCGTCACGCTGGTCGATGCCAAGCACGCGCAACACCAGCTCGACGAGCGCCTGGAAGCGCAGCGCCAGGTCGGTTTTGCCGACCAGCTGTTCATCAGCAAGGCCGATCTGGTCAGCAAGCAGGAACTGCTCGACCTGCAGAACCGCCTGCGCGCCATGAACCCGCGTGCGCCGCAGAAGGTGGTGCACTTCGGCGAAGTGCCGCTGAACGAGGTGCTGGACCTGCGCGGCTTCAACCTCAATGCCGCGCTCGAGATCTATCCCGAGTTCATGGAGGCCGACGACCATCACCACCACGGCCATGCGCACGACTGCGATCATCACCACGCCGAAGGCGAGGCCTGCAACCACCATGGCCACCAGCACGCGGAGGATTGCGATCACCACCACGCGGAAGGAGAGGCTTGCAACCATCACGGCCACAAGCACGCCGAGGACTGCGATCACCAGCATGCCGAAGGCGAAGCCTGCAACCACCACGGCCACAAGCACGCCGACGATTGCGATCACCACCACGCCAAGGACGAGCCCTGCAACCACAAGGGCCACCACCACGCCCACCATCATCACCACGATGACGACGTGAAGAGTTTCGTCTACCGCGCGCGTCGCCCCTTCGATCCGGCCAAGCTGGAGGATTTCCTCGGCGCCATCGTGCAGATCTACGGCCCCAAGATGTACCGCTACAAGGGCGTGCTCGACATGAAGGGCACCAACCGCAAGGTGATCTTCCAGGGCGTGCACCAGCTCATGGGCAGCGACCTGGGCCCGGAATGGGGCAAGGACGAACAGCGCGAGAGCAAGATGGTGTTCATCGGCGTCGAGCTGCCGCGCGAGATTCTCGAGCAGGGTCTGAAGCAGTGCGAGGTGTGACATACCGCACCGCATCCGTGCGGATTGCGGTGCGCCATCGACATGTCACGTAAAACCCATACAATCCCTGCTTTTTTAGCGCCCATAATTAGCGAAAATCGCTTATTTGCCACCTGACAGGCATCCCGGCCGATCAGGCGAGGCAACAACAAGACAAGGGGGAGACACCATGGCCACCCATTCGCAGTCCAAGCCGGCTGCGCGCGCCGCCACTGGCAAGGCAGCGCCGCGCAAGAAGGCAGTGGCGGCCGGTATCACCCCTGATGAGGCCGTCCTTACCGCCGGCAACCCAGAGCCGCAGCCCGCTGCGGCAGTTTCCCGTTCCCGATCGACTGACATGACTGACACGTCCCTGAAAAAAGACGCCAAACTCGCCAACAACTGGAAGAAAAAGGCTCCGGAAGAGCTCTCCGATGCCGAAGTGCTGGCCATGCCCGAGTCCGAATACATGAACAACGCGCAGATGGCCTTCTTCCGCCACAAGCTGACGCTGCTGAAGGACGATATCCTGAGCAATGCCGGCCAGACCGCCGAGCACCTGCGTGAAGACGCCGTGGTCACGCCCGATCCGGCCGACCGCGCCACCATCGAGGAAGAGCACGCGCTCGAACTGCGCACGCGCGACCGCGAGCGCAAGCTGCTCAAGAAGATCGAGCAGTCCATCGCGCTGATCGACGCCGGCGACTACGGCTACTGCGACGAAACCGGCGAGCCGATCGGCATCGGCCGCTTGCTGGCGCGCCCCACGGCCACGCTGTCGCTCGAGGCGCAACAGCGCCGCGAGATGAAGCAGAAGCTGTTCGGGGACTGAGCCAGACGGCTGCCCCGGCCCTGGATGGCGCTGCCAGAGGGGCTTTCCCGGTTTTTAAAGACGGTACGGGCGTCGAGCTGGTGCGGCCCTGTACGTTGACTGCGCCTGTGTCCGTCCACTGTCACACTGCGCGTCCAGAATGAAAGATCACCGCCTGCGCGCTTGCAAAGCCGGGCGGTCATCCCCATCTGAGTCGCCATGGAACAGTATCACGGAACCACCATTCTCAGCGTGCGTCGCCAGACGCCCCAGGGCCTGCAGGTCGCCATTGGCGGCGACGGCCAGGTCACGCTAGGCCATATTGTCGTCAAGGGCTCGGCCCGCAAGGTGCGCAAGCTCTACAACGGCCAGGTGCTGGCCGGCTTTGCCGGCGCCACCGCCGACGCCTTTACCCTGTTCGAGCGTTTCGAGGCCAAGCTCGAGAAATACCAGGGCAATCTCACGCGAGCCGCCGTCGAGCTGACCAAGGACTGGCGCACCGACCGCGTGCTGCGCCGGCTCGAGGCCATGCTGGCCGTGGCCAACCGCGAAGCCTCCCTCATCATCACCGGCAATGGCGACGTGCTCGAACCCGAACTGGGCATCGTGGCCATCGGCTCCGGCGGCGCCTATGCGCAGTCGGCTGCCCGCGCGTTGATCGAGCACACCGACATGTCCGCCGAACAGGTGGTGCGCGAGTCGCTCCGGATTGCCGGCGACATCTGCATCTACACCAACCTGAACCACACGATCGAAACGCTGGACTTCCCGGCCTGAGCTAGCACCATGTCCTCCATGACCCCCCAGGAAATCGTCTCCGAACTCGACCGCCACATCGTTGGCCAGAACCAGGCCAAGCGCGCCGTCGCCATCGCCATGCGCAACCGCTGGCGCCGCCAGCAGGTCGACGAGAAGCTGCGCCCCGAAATCACGCCCAAGAACATCCTGATGATCGGCCCGACCGGCGTCGGCAAGACCGAGATCGCCCGCCGCCTGGCACGTCTGGCCGATGCACCCTTCATCAAGGTCGAGGCCACCAAGTTCACCGAAGTCGGCTATGTCGGCAAGGATGTGGACTCCATCGTGCGCGATCTGGTCGAAGTGTCGGTCAAGCAGACGCGCGAGCAGGCCATGCGCCGCATGCGCGCCAAGGCCGAGGACGCCGCCGAGGAGCGCATTCTCGATGCACTGCTGCCGCCCGCGCGCCCGGTGGGCGAGTATCCGGTCGCGTCCAGCTCCACTGACAACGCCACGCGCCAGGCCTTCCGCAAGAAGCTGCGCGAGGGCCAGCTCGACGACAAGGAAATCGAGATCGACCTGCTCGATCCTGCGCCCGCCATGCAGATCATGGGCCCGGCCGGCATGGAAGAAATGGCCGAGCAGCTCAAGGGCATGTTCAGCGCCATGGGGCAGGACAAGCGCAAGACGCGCCGCGTCAAGGTGGCCGAAGCCATGCGCCAGCTGATCGACGAGGAGGCCGGCAAGCTGGTGAACGAGGACGAGATCCGCACCCAGGCCATGGAGAACGCCGAGCAGAACGGCATCGTCTTCATCGACGAGATCGACAAGGTGGCCGGCAGTGCCGAGCGCAGCGGCGCCGACGTGTCGCGCCAGGGCGTGCAGCGCGATCTGTTGCCGCTGGTAGAGGGTACTACCGTCAGCACCAAGTACGGCATGATCAAGACCGACCACATCCTGTTCGTGGCTTCGGGCGCCTTCCACCTGAGCAAGCCGAGCGACCTGATCCCCGAACTGCAGGGCCGCTTCCCGATCCGCGTCGAACTGCAGAGCCTGTCGGTGGCCGATTTCGAGGCCATCCTGACGCAGACACAGGCTTCGCTGATCAAGCAGTACCAGGCCCTGTTGGCCACGGAAGGCGTTACACTGGAGTTCGCTCCCGAGGGCATCACGCGTCTGGCGCAGATCGCCGCCGACGTGAACGAGCGCACCGAGAACATTGGCGCGCGCCGCCTCTCCACCGTGATGGAGCGCCTGCTCGAAGAAGTCAGTTTCGACGCCGTCAAGCTGGCCGGGCAGACCCTGCAGATCGACGCTGCCTACGTCGATGGCAAGCTGGGCGAACTGTCCCGTGACGAGGATCTGAGCAGATACATTCTGTAATCAGTTTTTCTGTCTCAAGCAAAACTTTGAGAGCCTGACCCAAGTCGTTATTTTTGCAGCCATTTTTCGCTCGGATGGCTGCAAAACGCGGCGTAAGTGGTTGATTTCATTAAAAAAATCACGACCCGGACGATTGTTCCGGGTCTTGTTTCCTGATACAGTGTCGAAAAGTGGATTTAAGTGGTGAATATTGCCGCTGGCCACCTGTTTTTGGAGCTGTTTCAGGAATTCTGGCGTGTTTGAAGGTGCTTCTTCCCTCTCGGTGGATGCCAAAGGACGGATTGCGATACCGACCAAGTATCGTGCCGCCCTGTTGGAGGCCGCCCAGGGCAAGCTGCACATCACGCGCCACTTCCAGGAAGACTGCCTGCTGCTGTTCCCCGAGAACGAGTGGGTGCAGTTCCGTGAACGTGTGGCGGCCTGGCCGATGTCGGCCGCCTGGCAAAAGCGCATCGTGCTGAGCAATGCGCTGGGCCTCGACATGGACGAGAACACCGGCCGCGTGTTGCTCTCGCCCGAACTGCGCGAGGCCGCCATGATGGGCAAGGAAGCCCTGCTGCTCGGCAACGGCAGCCATTTCGAGCTGTGGGACAAGGGCGTTTACACCGCCAAGGAAGCCCTGGCACGTCAGCAGCCCCTGCCTGCAGCGCTGCAGGATCTCGTCTTCTGAGGGGTCGGCATGGACGCCAACTGGAAACACACCACAGTCATGCTGGGTGAGGCGGTCGAAGCCTTGGTGCACGACCCTGCCGGCTGCTACGTCGACGGCACCTTCGGTCGCGGCGGCCATACCCGTGCCATCCTCGGGCAGCTCAACGAGCAGGGCCGCGTCATCGCCTTCGACAAGGATCCCGAGGCCGTGGCCCATGCCAACGCCATCGACGACAGCCGCTTCTCCATCCGCCACGACAGCTTCACCGGCATGGAAGAGCTGCCGGCGCACAGCGTGGATGGCGTGCTGCTCGACCTGGGCGTGAGTTCCCCACAGATTGACAACCCGGCGCGCGGCTTCTCGTTCCGTTTCGAGGGCCCGCTGGACATGCGCATGGATCCGACGCGCGGCGAGAGTGTGGCCGAATGGCTCGCCCATGCCGAGACGGACCAGATTGCGGAGGTGATACGTGATTACGGCGAAGAACGGTTTGCTCAACAGATTGCAAAGGCGATTGTTGCTCGCAGACAGGAGCGGGGCCCTGTTGCAGGCACCGCAGAACTGGCCCAGCTCGTGGCTGGTGCGGTCAAAACCCGCGAGCCGGGTCAGGACCCTGCAACGCGGACATTTCAGGCTCTTAGGATTTTCATCAACGCAGAGCTTGAAGAGCTGCAGCAGACGCTGAAGGCCACGCTGCGCCTGCTCAAGCCGGGCGGGCGCCTGGTGGTGATCAGCTTCCATTCGCTGGAAGACCGCATCGTCAAGCAGTTCATGGTGCAGCACTCGCGTGAAGTATTCGACCGCCGCATGCCGGCGGCCTTTGCGCGTGCGCCCGCGCCCATGCGTCTGACCGATGTGACGCGTCTGCGTCCCACTGCCCAGGAAGTGCAGGATAACCCGCGTTCGCGCAGCGCCGTGCTGCGCTACGCCACCCGTACCGAGGTGCCGGCATGATGCGCCTCAACATGATTCTGCTCGCGGCCGTGCTCGGCAGCGCCTTCTATCTGGTGCAGCTGCAGTACGAGTCGCGCACCGTGTATACCGCCATGGACAAGACCCAGGCCGCGGCGCGCAAGCTCACCACCGAGCGCGAGACGCTCGAGGTGCAGAAGCGCGCCCAGACCGCCGCCCTGCGCGTGCAGGGCATTGCCCGCGAACAGCTGGCCATGCGCGAGGCCACGCCTTCCATCACCCAGTACGTCACCATCCGCAACGGGCAGGTGACGGTGAGCACGCCCGTGGCTGCCGCGGGGCAGACCAGCGCGGCCGGGAGGAAGCCATGATCCGTTTCGGCCGCCAGGATCGCCAGGACCGTCAGGACCGCGCTCTGCAGCGCAGCCTCAAGGGGGTCACCAGCGTCAAGGGCGTGAAGAACGTCTCGCTGGGTGCCAACCCGCTGCTGACCAGCCGCACGCCGGTCTGGCGCAGCCGCCTGCTGGTGGGCGGGCTGGCACTGGGCTTTGCCATCATGGCGGGCCGCGCCGCCTACGTGCAGATCTTCGGCAACGACTTCTTCCTGCGCCAGGGCGAGGTGCGCTTTGCGCGCACGCTCGAGATGCCTGCCAACCGCGGCCGCATCCTGGATCGCAACGGCCTGATCCTGGCTTCCAGCGTGCCGGCCGAAAGCATCTGGGCTTTCCCCGAGGAGGTGGACCAGGAGGAAGACGCTGCCAAGCTGCAGAAGATGGCCAAGCTGCTCGGCATGCCGATGAAGGACATCGAGAAGCGCCTCGATATCGAGAACAAGAACTTCGTCTATATCAAGCGCCAGGTCGATGAATCCATCGCCAAGCAGATTGCCGACCTGCACATCAAGGGCATCTACCAGCGCAAGGAATACCGCCGCCAGTACCCCGAGGGCGAGGCCGTGGCCCACATCGTCGGCTTTACCGACGTGGAGGACAAGGGGCAGGAGGGCATGGAGCGCACCTTCAACACCCAGCTGGCCGGCAAGCCCGGCTCGCGTCGCGTGATCAAGGACCGCCTCGGCCGCGTGATCGAGGGCGTGGGCGAACAGGTGCCGCCCACCGACGGCCAGGACATCCACCTGACCATCGACAGCAAGGTGCAGTACTTTGCCTGGCAGAAGTTGCGCGACGCCGTGCAGGCCTACAACGCAAAGGGTGGCAGCGTGGTGGTGCTCGACGTGCAGACCGGCGAGGTGCTGGCGCTGGCCAACTACCCGAGCTACGACCCGAACAACCGCAAGAACCTGTCCGGCGAGCAGCTGCGCAACCGCGCGCTCACCGACATCTACGAGCCCGGCTCCACCATGAAGCCGGTGACCGTGGCACTGGCACTGCAGCAGGGCAAGGTGACCCCGAACACGCTGATTGCCACCGGCAACGGCCGCATGACCATCGGCACCGCCAGCATCGGCGATACCCATGGCTATGGCACGCTCACGGTCGATGGCGTGGTGCAGAAGTCGAGCAACGTCGGCACCGTCAAGATCTCCCAGCGCCTCACCGGCGAGGACATGTGGGAGAACTTCAGCAACATCGGCCTGGGCCAGAAGCCCGACCTGCCGTTCCCCGGCATGGCTGCCGGCCGCCTGCGCCCGTACAAGAGCTGGCGCGAAGTGGAAAAGGCCACCATGAGCTACGGCTACGGCCTGTCCGCCAGCCTGTTCCAGCTGACGCGTGCCTACTCGGTGTTCGCGCGCGATGGCGTGATGATGCCGGTCACCCTGGTGCGTGACGGCGTGGTGGACAGCACCGGCAAGTTCAAGCCGCTCGAGAAGAGCGAGGGCAAGCGCGTCTACAGCCCGAAGGTGGCCAAGCAGGTGATGCACATGCTGCACCTCGTGACGCTGCCCGGCGGCACCGCGCAGCAGGCCCAGACCGTCGGCTACTCGGTGGGCGGCAAGACCGGCACCGCGCGCAAGCAGGAAGGCCGTGGCTATTCCTCGCAGAAATACCGTGCCTCGTTCGTGGGCGTGTCGCCGATTGAGTCGCCCCGCATCGTGGTGGGCGTGATGATCGACGAGCCTCGCGGCAGCATCTACGGAGGTGTCGTGGCCGCTCCGGTGTTCAGCGAGGTGGTGCAGCAGACGCTGCGCATTCTCGGCGTACAGCCCGACATGTCGGTGCAGCCGGGTGTGATTACCGATGCTCCGCAGGAGTCGCTATGACAGACAAGAACCTCCTGCCCCTGTTGACGACGCCGCAGCAAGCGGCGCAATGGTTGCGCCAGCACGCGTCCGTGCTGCGCACCGACAGCCGCAAGATCCAGCTCGGCGATGCCTTCGTGGCCTGGCCGGGCGCGGCGCATGATGCGCGTGCCCATGTGCTGGCTGCGCTGGAGCGTGGCGCTGCCGCCTGCCTGGTGGAAGCCGAGGGCGTGGATGCCTTCGACTTTGCACAGCCGCAGGCGCAAGCGCAGGTGGCGGGCCGCGTGGCGGCCTATGTCGGCCTCAAGCGTGCCACAGCGCTGGTGGGCGCCGAGTTCTACGGCCATCCGTCCGACGCCCTGGCTGTGATTGCCGCCACCGGCACCAACGGCAAGACCAGCACCGCCTGGTGGCTGGCGCAGGCGCTGTCGCAGGTCGCCGCACTGGACGGCCGCTCGCATGGCTGCGGCCTGGTCGGCACGCTGGGCGTGGGCCGCTTCGTCAATGGCCAGGCCGAGCTGAGCTACACCGGCCTGACCACGCCCGATCCGGTACTGCTGCAGGGCCAGCTGCGCCAGTTCGTGCAGCAGGGCGTGCAGGCCTGCGTGATGGAAGCGTCTTCCATCGGCATTGCCGAGCACCGTCTGGACGGCACCCGTATCCGCGTGGCGCTGTTCACCAACTTCACGCAGGACCATCTCGACTATCACGGCAGCATGCAAGCCTACTGGCAGGCCAAGCGCGCACTGTTCGACTGGGAAGGCCTGCAGGCCGCCGTCATCAATGTCGACGACGCCCAAGGCGAGCATCTGGCCCAGGAACTGGCGGGCGGTGCGCTCGATGTCTGGACCGTCTCCTGCGAAGGCAAGCCGGCACGTCTGGAGGCGCGCGACATCCACTATGACGCGCAGGGCCTGGTGTTCACGCTGGTGGAAGAGGGCGGCGAGAGCCAGCTGCTGCGCACCGCGCTGATCGGCCAGTACAACGTTGCCAACATGCTGGGCGTGCTGGCCTCGCTGCGCGCGCTGCAGGTGCCGCTGGCCCAGGCGGTGCCGGCCTGCAGCGGCCTGCTGCCGGTGCCCGGCCGCATGGAATGCCTCACCGCCGCAGGCCAGCCGCTGGTGGCGGTGGACTATGCCCACACCTCCGATGCGATCGAAAAGGCGCTGGAGGCGCTGCGTCCGCTGGCGCAGCAGCGTGGCGGCCAGCTCTGGTGCGTGTTCGGCTGCGGTGGCGACCGCGATCCGGCCAAGCGCCCGCTGATGGCACAGGCTGCCGAGCGCGGCGCCGACCGCGTGGTGGTGACCAGCGACAACCCGCGTACCGAAGACCCCAAGGCCATCATCGCGCAGGTGCTGTGCGGGCTGGAGCAGACCAACGGCGTGCTGGTGCAGGTCGACCGCGCGCTGGCGATTGCGGCGGCGGTGCAGCAGGCAGCGCCGCAGGACGTGGTGCTGGTGGCCGGCAAGGGGCATGAGGATTATCAGGAAATCAACGGGCAACGCACCCATTTCTCGGATCAGGAACACGTGCAGATGGCACTGGACAAGCGGGCGCAACAGGCCCGGGAAGGGGCCACCGCATGAACGCCCCGATGATGACTCTGGAGCAGGCAGCCCGTTGGCTGCCGCACGCCGTTCTGGTGGGCGATGGCGCCACTGCCGTGCAGCGCGTGCATACCGATACGCGCACGCTGCAGCCGGGCGACCTGTTCGTGGCGCTCAAGGGCGAGCGCTTCGATGCCAACAGCTTCTTGGCGCAGGCGCGTGAAGCCGGCGCCGTGGCAGCCGTGTGTCAGCCCGGCCAACTGGCCGCCATGGGCTGGAATGGTCTGGAAGTGGCCGACAGCAAGCAGGCGCTGGGCCAACTGGCCGCCGGCTGGCGAGCGCAGTTCAGGCTGCCGCTGATTGCCGTGACCGGCAGCAACGGCAAGACCACCGTCACGCAGATGATTGCCTCCATCCTGCGCGCGGCCGTGGGCGAGGCCGCGTTCTCGACCCAGGGCAACCTCAACAACGACATCGGCGTGCCGCTGACGCTGCTGCGCCTGCGCGACGCGCACCGTCTGGCCGTAGTCGAACTCGGCATGAACCATCCGGGTGAGATCGCCGGTCTGGCGCAGATGGCGGCGCCGACGGTGGCGCTGGTCAACAACGCCCAGCGCGAACACCAGGAATTCATGGGCACGGTCGAGGCCGTGGCGCACGAGAACGGCAGCGTGATTACCGCGCTGCCGGCCGACGGCATTGCGGTCTACCCCGCAGACGACGCCTACACCTCCGTGTGGCAGACCGTCTCCGGCACGCGTCCCAGCTTGCGTTTTGCGCTGGACGCAGCCAGCGGCGCCGAAGTGCACGCCACGCAGATCAGCTGGGTCGGCGCGCACTGGGAGGTGCAGGCGGTCACGCCGCACGGCCCGCTGTCCTTCACGCTGCAGGTGGCCGGTCGCCACAACGTCAAGAATGCCCTCGCTGCTGCCGCCTGCGCGCTGGCCGCCGGCGTGGCACTGCCCGCCATCGCGCAGGGCCTGTCCGGCTTCGAGCCGGTCAAGGGCCGTTCGCGTGCCTTCGAGGCGCAGTGGCAGGGCCGTGCCCTCACCGTGGTGGATGACAGCTACAACGCCAATCCGGATTCGGTGCGCGCCGCCATCGAGGTGTTGCGCGAACTGCCGGCCCCGCGCCTGCTGGTGCTGGGCGACATGGGCGAAGTCGGCGACCAGGGCGAGGCCTTCCATCAGGAAATCGGCCAATACGCCCGCGAGCAGGGCATCGAGCAGGTGCTGACGCTGGGCAGCCTGGCGCGCCATGTGGCGACGCAATTGCCGGCTGCGCAGCACTGTGGTGATGCCCCGGCCGACATGCCTGTGCTGCTCGACAGAATGCAGGCGTTGCTGCCGCAGGTGAGCAGCGTGCTGGTCAAGGGATCGCGCTTCATGCAGATGGAGCGCGTGGTGGAACTGCTGCAGCAGGCACAACAAGACAAGAAGGAAAATACATGCTGCCCGCACTGACCCAATGGCTGATGGAGCTGTACCCGCAGTACGGTTTCCTGCGCGTCTTCCAGTACCTCACCTTCCGTGCGGTGATGACGGCCATGACTGCGCTGATCCTGGGGCTGCTGGCCGGCCCCTGGGTGATCCGCCGCCTGCGCGAGCTGAAGATCGGCCAGCCGGTGCGCGGCTACGGCATGGAAACCCACCTGAGCAAGAGCGGCACGCCCACCATGGGCGGCATCCTGATCCTGCTGTCGATCGCGATTTCGACCTTCCTCTGGGCCGACCTGACCAACCGCTTCGTCTGGATCGTGTTGATCGTGACGCTGGGCTTTGGTGCCATCGGCTGGGCCGATGACTGGCGCAAGGTAGTGCGCAAGGATCCCGAGGGCATGCCCTCGCGCGAGAAGTTCCTGTGGCAGACGCTGATCGGCCTGGGTGCCGCGCTGTACCTGATGTTCAGCATCTCCGAGAGCGACAACTACCGCGTGATCCAGCTGGTGTACGAGTGGATCCGCTCCGGCTTCGACATCAACCTGCCTCCCAAGGCCGGCCTGATGGTGCCCTTCTTCAAGCAGATCAGCTACCCGCTGGGCGTGTTCGGTTTCGTGGCGCTGACCTTCGTGGTGATCGTTGGCAGCAGCAACGCCGTCAACCTGACCGACGGACTGGATGGCCTGGCCATCATGCCGGTGGTGATGGTCGGCTCGGCGCTGGGCATTTTCGCCTATGTCACGGGCAGCAAGGTGTTCTCGGGCTACCTGTTCCTGCCGCACATCCCGGGGGCGGGCGAATTGCTGGTGTTCTGCAGCGCGATGATGGGCGCCGGCCTGGCCTTTCTCTGGTTCAACACCCATCCGGCGCAGGTATTCATGGGCGACGTGGGCGCGCTGGCACTGGGCGGCGCGCTGGGCACCATCGCCGTGATCGTGCGCCAGGAAATCGTGCTGGCCATCATGGGCGGCATCTTCGTGGTGGAAGCGCTGTCGGTGATGCTGCAGGTGACCTACTTCAAGTACACCAAGAAGCGTACCGGCACCGGGCAACGTCTGTTCAAGATGGCGCCGCTGCACCACCACTTCGAGAAGAACGGCTGGCGCGAGACGCAGGTCGTGGTCCGTTTCTGGATCATCACCATGCTGCTGTGCCTGGCCGGCCTGTCCACCCTGAAGCTGAGGTAAGACCATGGGCGGCATTCTTGATCAAAAAAACGTGCTGATTCTGGGCTTGGGCATTTCCGGTCTGGCGATGGCGCGCTGGTGTGCCCGCCAGGGCGCCAGCGTGACCGTGGCCGACAGCCGCGAGGCACCGCCCAATCTGGCGGTGCTGCAGGCGGAGGTGCCGCAGGCGCGCTTTGTAGCCGGAGCGTTCAGTGCCGACCTTCTGGCCGGCAACTCCGTGCGTGCCGTCTTCGTCAGCCCTGGTCTGGCGCCGCAGGATACCGCCGCCGTACTGGAGCCGGCGCGCGCGCAAGGCCTGTGGGTGGGCGGCGAGCTCGACCTGTTTGCCCAGGCGCTGCGCACGCTGCAGCAAGAGCAGAGCTATGCCCCCAAGGTGCTGGGCATTACCGGCACCAACGGCAAGACCACTGTCACCTCGCTCACCACGCAGCTGGTGGAGCGCGCTGGCCTGAGCGTGGCCATGGCCGGCAACATCGGTCCTACGCTGCTCGATACCCTGTCTGCCGCGATCGACGCGCAGGCGCTGCCGCAGGCCTGGGTGCTGGAACTGTCCAGCTTCCAGCTCAACGACTGCACCAGCTTCGAGCCGACCGCCGCCACCATCCTCAACGTATCGCAGGACCATCTGGACTGGCACGGCGGCATGGAGGCCTATGTGCAGGCCAAGGCGCACATCTTCGGCCAGCAGGGCGTGGCGGTGCTGAACCGCGACGATCCGGTCGTGATGGCGCTGCTGCCGCAGCTGGTGCCGCAGAGCCAGCCGGGCACCAAGGCGGCCAAGGGCGAATTCCAGCGCAACTTGATCAGCTTCGGTTTCGGCATGCCGACGCGCCCGGGCGATTTCGGTCTGGAAGAAGTCAACGGCATGGTCTGGCTGGTGCGTGCCGGCGAGCAGGACGAAACGCTCAAGGGCAAGCGTGCCCGCGCCGCTGCCGAAGAGGAGCTGTTCATCCAGCGCCTGATGCCGGCCGATGCGCTGCGCATCCGCGGCCGCCACAACGCCAGCAATGCGCTGGCCGCGCTGGCACTGGCGCTGCAGACCGGTGCGCCGCTGGCGCCCATGTTGTACGGCCTGCGCGAATACCGCGGCGAGCCGCACCGCGTGGAGCCGGTCGGCATCGTGGAGCAGGTGGAGTATTTCGACGACAGCAAGGGTACCAATGTGGGCGCCACGCTGGCTGCCCTGAATGGTCTGGGCGCCGACCGCCGCCTGGTGGTGATCCTGGGCGGTGAAGGCAAGGGGCAGGACTTTGCCCCGCTGGCGTCCGCGGTGCAGCGCTGCTGCCGCGCCGTGGTGCTGATCGGCCGCGACGCGCCGCTGATCGAAACCGCGCTCAAGGACACCGGCGTGGCGCTGCTGCACGCCGACAGCATGCAGGCCGCCGTCAACACCGCGGCTGCGCAGGCGCAGGCAGGCGATGCCGTGCTGCTGTCGCCGGCCTGCGCCAGTTTCGACATGTTCAAGGACTATGCCGACCGGGCCCACCAGTTCTGCGCCGCCGTGGCGCAACTGGCCGAGGACCGCGGCGCTTCTCTGGAGGGAGCGGCATGAGTGCTGTACTGCCCGGCAATCCCGCCGGCAACCGCTGGCAACGTCTGCGCGACCGGTTCGCCCGTCCCGGCGCGGCGCTGCCGTGGCAACGCGAGAAGGACGAGAACGCCATCCCCGTGCGCATGCCAGCGTCCGCCTATGCACGCGCCCGCACGCCGCAGCTGACCATGGCCAACGTTAGCGTGGACCAGGCGCTGGTCTGGGTGATCGCGGCGCTGCTGCTGTGGGGCTTGGTGATGGTGTTCTCCGCCTCCATCGCCATGCCGGACAATCCGCGCTTTGCCAATTACGCGCAATCGCACTTCCTCACGCGCCACCTGTTCTCGCTGCTGATGGGCGGCGTGGCGGCGTTGATCGTGTTCCAGGTGCCGATCAACGTCTGGGAAAAATGGGCGCCGGTGCTGTTTATCGGGGCCGTGCTGCTGCTGATCGCGGTGCTGATCCCGGGCATCGGCAAGGGCGTGAACGGTGCACGCCGCTGGATTTCGCTCGGCATCATGAACTTCCAGCCATCCGAACTGGCCAAGCTGGCCGTGCTGCTCTACGCCGCCGACTACATCCGCCGCAAGATGGAAGTGCAGGAGCGCGAGCGCAATATGGGCGACATGGAGCGTTTCATCCGCGCCGTGGCGCCGATGGCCGTGGCCGTGGGCCTGGTCGGCGTGTTGCTGCTGCTCGAGCCCGACATGGGCGCCTTCATGGTGATCGCCGTGATCGCCATGGGCATCCTGTTCCTGGGCGGCGTGAACGCGCGCATGTTCTTCCTGATCGCCATCATCCTGGTGGGCGTGTTCGCGCTGATGATCGCCACCTCGCCCTGGCGCCGCGAGCGCGTGTTCGCCTATCTGGATCCGTGGAGCATGGAGCACGCGCTGGGCAAGGGCTACCAGCTCTCGCACGCGCTGATCGCGATCGGCCGTGGCGAGCTGTTCGGCGTTGGCCTGGGCGGCAGCGTCGAGAAGCTGCACTGGCTGCCCGAGGCGCATACCGACTTCCTGTTGTCGGTCATCGGCGAGGAATTCGGCTTCATCGGTATTGCCATCCTGATCGTGCTGTTCTTCTGGCTAACGCGCCGCATCATCGAGATCGGCCGCCAGGCAATCGCGCTGGACCGCACCTTTGCCGGACTGGCCGCGCAGGGCGTGGGCCTGTGGATCGGCTTCCAGGCATTGATCAACATCGGCGTGAACCTGGGCGCGCTGCCCACCAAGGGTCTGACGCTGCCGCTGATGAGCTACGGCGGTTCCGCCATCCTGATGAATCTGGTCGCGCTGGCCATCGTGCTGCGCATCGACCATGAAAACCGCACCCTGATGAAGGGAGGCAGCCTGTGAGCCATCCGAGCAAGACGGCCCTGATCATGGCCGGTGGCACCGGCGGCCACATTTTCCCCGGCCTGGCCGTGGCCGAGGCGCTGCGCGCGCGCGGCTGGAACGTGCACTGGCTGGGCGCGCCCAACAGCATGGAAAGCGAAAAGGTGCCGGCGCGCGGCTTTGCCTTCGAACCGGTCGAGTTCGGCGGCGTGCGCGGCAAGGGCCTGTCCACGCTGCTCAAGCTGCCGCTGCGCCTGAGCCGTGCCGTGGGCCAGGCCAAGGACGTGATCCGCCGCGTCAACCCCGATGTGGTGATCGGCTTCGGCGGCTATCTGACGGCGCCGGCCGGCATTGCTGCCGCGCTGCTGGGCAAGCCGGTGTTGCTGCACGAGCAGAACTCGGTGCCGGGCATGGCGAACAAGCTGGTCTCGAAGATGGCCAAACGCGTGTTCACAGCCTTCCCGAACGTGCTGGGCCATACCGCCAGGCCGCCGTTCGTCGACGGCAAGGTGAGCTGGGTGGGCAACCCGCTGCGCGAACCCTTCCTGCGCCAGCCACCGCCGGCCGAGCGCTTTGCCGAGCGTACCGGCCCGCTCAAGCTGCTGGTGGTGGGCGGCAGCTTGGGCGCCAAGGCGCTGAACGAGACCGTGCCCAAGGCACTGGCTCTGCTGGACGCCACGCACCGCCCGTGGGTGGCGCACCAGAGTGGCGAGAAACAGATCGAGGCACTGCGCCAGGCCTATGATGCCGCCGGCGTCGATGCCGCGCTGCTGCCTTTCATCGAGGACACGGCGCAGGCCTTTGCCGAGGCCGACGTGATCGTCTGCCGCGCCGGCGCCAGCACCGTGACCGAGATTGCCGCCGTCGGCGCTCCGGCCGTGTTCGTGCCCTTTCCCTTTGCCGTGGATGACCACCAGACCACCAACGCCCGCTTCCTGGTCGAAGCGGGGGGCGGCTGGCTGGCTCCGCAAACCCAGCTCACTCCCGAGTGGCTGGCCGAATTTCTGAAGAACGTGACGCGCGCCGAACTGCTGGACCGCGCGCAAAAGGCCAAGAAGATGGAAAAACTGCAAGCCACGGGAGCGATCGTGGCGGTGTGCGAGGAGCTCGTCGCATGAAACACGTCGTCAAGCACATTCATTTCGTCGGCGTCGGCGGCTCGGGCATGAGCGGCATTGCCGAGGTGCTGCTCAACCTGGGCTACACCGTGTCCGGTTCCGACCTGGCCGACAACGCCACCACGCGCCGCCTGGGCGCGCTCGGTATCCAGACGCATGTGGGCCACGCGGCCGATAACATCCAGGGCGCGGACGTGGTTGTCACCTCCACCGCCGTCAAGGCCGACAACCCGGAAGTGGTCGCTGCCCGCGAGAAGCGCATCCCCGTGGTGCCGCGCGCCATGATGCTGGCCGAGCTGATGCGCCTGCGCAAGGGTATCGCCATCGCCGGCACCCATGGCAAGACCACCACCACCAGCCTGGTCGCCAGCGTGCTGGCCGAGGCGGGTCTGGATCCGACCTTCGTCATTGGCGGCCGCCTGAACAGCGCCGGCGCCAACGCCCGTCTGGGCACCGGCGAATACATCGTGGCCGAGGCCGACGAGTCCGATGCTTCCTTCCTGAACCTGTCGCCCATCATGGCGGTCGTCACCAACATCGACGCCGATCACATGGAAACGTATGGCCACAGCTTCGCCAACCTGAAAAAGGCCTTCGTCGATTTCCTGCACCGCATGCCCTTCTACGGCCGTGCCATGCTGTGCATCGACAGCCCGGCCGCACGCGAGATCCTGCCCGAGGTGGGCTGCCCGGTCACGACCTACGGCATGTCCGAAGACGCGCAGATCCGTGCGCTGGATGTGCGCGCCGTCGGCAACCAGATGCACTTCCGCGTGCAGCGCAAGGACGACAACGGCCAGCTGTATGGCCCCGAACTGCAAGTGCAGCTGAATCTGGCCGGCGTGCACAACGTGCTCAACGCCCTGTCGGTCATCGGCGTGGCGATGGCGCTGAACATCCCGGATGAGGCCTTGCTCAAGGGCCTGTCCGAATTCAAGGGCGTGGGTCGCCGCTTCCAGCACTACGGCCCCTTCCCCTGCCGCGAGGGCGGCGAGTTTCTGGTGGTTGACGACTATGGCCACCATCCGGTCGAAATGGCCGCCACCATCGCTGCCGCCCGCGGGGCCTACCCCGACCGCCGTCTGGTGCTGGCCTTCCAGCCGCACCGCTACAGCCGCACGCGCGACTGTTTCGAGGACTTCGTCAAGGTCATCGGCAAGGCCGATCTGGCGCTGCTGGCCGAAGTCTATGCCGCTGGTGAAGAGCCCATCGTGGCCGCCGACGGCCGTGCCCTGATGCGCGCGCTGCGCGTGGCAGGCAAGGTCGAGCCCGTGTTCGTCGAGAAGATCGAGGACATGCCCGAAGCAATCCTCCACGCTGCCCGCGATGGCGACGTGGTGCTGAGCATGGGTGCCGGCTCCATCGGCGCCGTTCCCGGCAAGCTGGCCGCCCTGCAGGAAAAGGCCTGAACCGTCATGAGCAATACCATGAACACCATTGACGTCAAGGCGCTGGGCAAGGTCGCCGTGCTGATGGGCGGCCGCTCGGCCGAGCGCAAGATTTCGCTGATGTCCGGCCAGGGCGTGCTTGAGGCGCTGCGCGGCCGCGGCGTCGACGCCCACCCGTTCGATCCGGCCGAGCGCGACCTGTCCGAGCTCAAGCGCGAGGGTTTCGCGCGCTGCTTCATTGCGCTGCATGGCCGCTACGGCGAGGACGGCACAGTGCAGGGTGCGCTGGAACTGCTGGGCATTCCCTACACCGGTCCGGGCGTGATGGCCTCCAGCGTCGGCATGGACAAGATCATGACCAAGCGCATCTGGCTGTCGGAGGGTATTTCCACGCCGCGCTACCTGCAGATGGCCTCGCGCAAGCTGCAGGACGAGGGCGCGCTGGTGGCCTTCGTGGTCGATGCCGTGCAGCAGCTCGGCCTGCCGATGATCGTCAAGGCGCCGCACGAGGGATCGTCCATCGGCGTGTACAAGGTCAAGACCGCGGAAGAAGCCGCCAACGCCGTGCGCGAGGTGATCGCCATAGACAGCGCCGTGCTGTGCGAGAACCTGATCGTGGGCGAGGAGCTGACCTGCCCCGTCATCGGCACCGGCGAGCAGGCCCGTGCGCTGCCCGTGGTTCGCATCGTGGCGCCGGGTGGCGACTACAACTACGAGGAAAAATACTTCAAGGACAACGTGCGCTACCTGTGCCCGAGCGATCTGCCGGCCGAGCAGGAGCGTGCCATCCAGCAGATGGCACTCGAGGCCTACCTGGTGCTGGGCTGCCGCGGCTGGAGCCGTGTCGACGTAATGGTGCGTGGCAGTGACAGCCAGCCCTTCCTGCTCGAGATCAATACCTCGCCCGGCATGACCAGCCATTCGCTGGTGCCCATGTCCGCCAAGGCGAGCGGCATCAGCTATCCCGACCTCTGCCTGCAGATCCTGGCCAGCGCCAGCCTGGACGGCAGCAAGGCCGCCACGGTCTGAAGGGACAAGGAACACGCGCCATGCAAGCCCCGCAGCCCGTAACCACCACCACCGACATCCGGCTGATGAATGCAACCGCCTCGTTGCTGTTCGGCCTGGTGTTGCTGGGCGCGCTGATCAGCGCGGCCTGGTGGTTCACGCGCCTGCCGCAGTTCTCGCTCAAGGGCATCCAGGTGATGGGCCACACCACGCACACCACGCCATACGCGCTGCGCAGCCAGGTGCTGCCGCGCCTGACGGGCAACTTCTTCTCCATCAGGCTGGAAGAAGCGCGCGACGTGTTCGAGCAGCAGCCCTGGGTGCGCCAGGCGGTGGTCAGCCGCGTGTTCCCGAACCAGCTTGCCGTGCGCCTGGAAGAGCATGAGGAAGTCGCCTATTGGGGCAATGACGAGGAGGGCATGCGCCTGCTCAATCGCCAGGGCGAGGTGTTCGAGGGCAATCCGGAGGAAGTGGCCAACATCGAGCTGCCACGCCTGTCCGGCCCGGACGAGCAGTCGGCCGCGGTGCTGCTGATGTACCGCCGCCTGGGCCCGCTGTTCAACCCGCTGGAGGCGCGCATCACCGCGCTGGAACTGGATCCGCGCGGCTACTGGAGCCTGACGCTGAACAATGACACCGTGCTCAACCTGGGCAGCGGCAATGAACAGGAACTGGCGGCGCGTATCCGGCAGTTCGTGCAGACGATCGGCGCAGTGACTGCGCGCTATGGCCGCAGCTTTGCCGATCTGCAGTATGCGGATCTGCGCTACAAGACCGGCTACGCGCTGCGCCTGAAGGGGGTGGGGACGATGGAGTCTCCGGATGGCAACGCTGGCAAGCGCCAGCCAACGAAACCAAAGACATAAACAGCCATGGCAAAAGAATACAAGGATCTGGTCGTAGGCCTCGACATCGGCACCAGCAAGATCATGGTGGTGGTGGCCGAGGTGCAGGCGGACGGCGCGCTCAAGGTGCTGGGCCTGGGCGTGGCGCCCAGCAACGGCATGAAGCGCGGCGTGGTGGTCAACATCGAGGCCTGCGTGCAGAGCATCCAGCAGGCCGTGCGCGAGGCCGAGATGATGGCCGCATGCAAGATCACGCGTGTCATCACCGGCATCACCGGCAGCCACATCCGCGGTCGCAACTCGGTGGGCATGGTGGCGGTGCGCGACCGCGACGTGTCGCCCACCGACGTGGCCAAGGTGCTGGAGACGGCGCGCGCCATCAACATCAGCACCGACCAGCGTCCGCTGCTGATCGAGCCGCAGGAATTCGTGATCGACGGCCAGGAAGTGAAGGAGCCGATCGGCATGAGCGGCATCCGTCTGGAAGCCAAGGTGCACATCGTCACCTGTGCCCAGAGCGCGGCCGAGAACATCCTCAAGTGCGTGCGCCGCTGCGGCCTGGAGGTGGACCACCTGATGCTGAACCCGCTGGCCAGCAGCATGTCCTGCCTGACCGAGGACGAGCGCGAGCTGGGCGTGGTGCTGGTGGACATCGGCGCCGGCACTACCGATATTGCAGTGTTCGCTGGCGGCGCCATCCGCCACACGGCGGTGCTGCCGGTGGCGGGCGAACTGATCACCAGCGACATCGCCATGGCGCTGCGCACCCCGACCGAGGATGCCGAGGACATCAAGATGCAGAACGGCTGCGCCAAGCAGCTGCTGGCCGATCCGGATACGCATATCGAAGTGGCCGGCCTGAGCGGCCGTCCGCCGCGCCTGCTGAGCAAGCAGGTGCTGGCCGGCGTGATCGAGCCGCGCATCGAGGAAATTTTCTCGCTGGTGCAGAAGGAAGTGCAGAGCTCGGGCTTCGAGCACCTGGTGTCGTCCGGCGTGGTGCTGACCGGCGGCAGCGCCGTGATGCCCGGCATGGTCGAACTGGGCGAGGACATTTTCCTCAAACCGGTGCGCATCGGCACCCCGATCTACAACGGCGCCCTGGCCGACATGGTGACGCAGCCGCGTGCCGCCGTCGTCATGGGCATGCTGGAAGACGCCCGCCAGGCGCAGCAGCGCGGCTACGTGGCTTCGCGCAGCAAGAGCGACTCCGCCGTGCGCGGGGTGTTCGGCCGCATCAAGGATTTCATCGTGGGGAACTTCTGATGGCCATCCAGCAGAAACCCCTCGCGCAGGCACGCTGGCATGACAGCCGGCACGGGAAGGAACGCTTCCCCGCCGCATGAACCGGATTGGACGGGATTGCAAGCTCGTCCATGGCCCCGGCAGGCCCTAAACGCCAGACAGGCAAGTGATTTTTTTCAGAGACAGCAAGGTTAAACAGCAAGGAGAGCAAGATGCCCATCGAAATGATTGACACCGAAGAATTCCACGCAGGCACCCAGATCAAGGTCATGGGCGTGGGTGGCGGCGGCGGCAACGCCGTGCAACACATGATCGACCGCAAGGTCCAGGGCGTGGAGTTCATCTGCGCCAACACCGACGCGCAGGCGCTGACGCGCAGCACGGCGGACCGCGTGATCCAGCTCGGCACCACCGGCCTGGGCGCCGGCAGCAAGCCCGAGAAGGGCCGTGACTGCGCCGAAGTGGCCGAGCACGAGATCCGCTCCGCCATCGAAGGCGCGCACATGCTGTTCCTGACCGCCGGCATGGGCGGTGGCACCGGCACCGGCGCAGCTCCCGTGATCGCGCGCATCGCCCGCGAAATGGGCATCCTGACGGTGGGTGTGGTGACCAAGCCCTTCGAGTGGGAAGGTGGCCGCCGCATGACCAACGCCGATTCCGGCGTGGCCGAACTGGAAGCCAACGTCGATTCCCTGATCGTGGTGCTGAACGAGAAGCTGCAGGAAGTGCTGGGTGACGACGTGACCCAGGACGAAGCCTTCGCCCACGCCAACGACGTGCTGAAGAACGCCGTCGGTGGCATTGCCGAGATCATCAATGTGCCCGGCCACGTGAACGTCGACTTCGAAGACGTGAAGACCGTGATGGGCGAGCCCGGCAAGGCCATGATGGGTACGGCTACCGCCAGCGGCCCGGACCGCGCCCGCATCGCTGCCGAGCAGGCCGTGGCCTGCCCGCTGCTGGAAGGCATCGACCTGTCCGGCGCCAAGGGCGTGCTGGTGCTGATCACCGCGGCCCAGGGCAGCCTGAAGCTGAAGGAATCGCAGCTGGCCATGAACACCATCCGCGCCTACGCTTCGCCCGATGCGCACGTGATCTACGGTACCGCCTACGACTCCCAGATGGGCGACGAGCTGCGCGTGACCGTGGTCGCCACCGGCCTGAGCCGCCAGAACGCCCGCCGCATGGCGCCTCCCATGCAGGTCATCAGCCGTACCGGTACCGACGACATGCCTTACTCTGCAGCCATGCCGCAGACCAGCAGCCTGCCGAGCATGAGCGGCGTCTCTCCCGCCGGCACCGTGGGCGCCAGCGTCTGGGGCACCGGCCGTGACCGCACGCACGCTTCCGAGCGCGTCAGCCAGCTGTCTTCCAGCGGCATGGACGATTTCGAAATCCCGGCCTTCCTGCGCAAGCAGGCGGACTGAGACTCGTGAACACCGGTTGCGCCCTGGCGTAGCCGGAGCGTCGTACGCGCACCTGCAGGGGCAGGGCACGCGCAAGGACGCATGACTCTTCTTGCTTGCTTGCTGGCGTGCGCACGGTTGCCTGTCCGTGCGCACGCGGCCCAAGCGCCGGCCGGCATAAAGGCCACTTGAGAGAAACAAACTGTCGCAGCACCCGAGCGCATGGCGGCAGGCATCGGTGCCGATGATGGCCTCGGCCTATCGCGGGCATCGACAAAACCAAACACTCTGCAGGCGGGCAACTTCTACAATGGACGCATGCTAGAACAGAGAACCATCAAGACACAGACCAAGGCCGTGGGCGTGGGCCTGCATGGCGGTCAGCGGGTCGAGCTCACCTTGCGTCCGGCACCGGCGGACACCGGTATCATGTTCCGCCGCGTCGACCTCCCGGTTCCGGTCGAAATCCCGGTGACCGCGGAGTCCGTCACCGATACCCGTCTGGCCTCGACCATCTCCAATGGTGGCGTCAAGGTCAACACCGTCGAGCACCTGATGTCGGCCTGCGCCGGCCTGGGCATCGACAATCTGTATATCGACATCACGGCGGAGGAAGTGCCGATCCTGGACGGATCTGCCTCGTCTTTCGTCTATCTGCTGCAAAGCGCCGGCGTGGTCAAGCAGCGTGCACCGAAGAAGTTCGTGCGCGTGCTCAAGCCGGTGGAAGTGCGCGAGGGCGAGGGCGCCCAAGGCAAGTGGGCGCGGCTGGAGCCCTACCACGGCTACAAGCTGCGCTTCCAGATCGACTTTGCCCACCCGGCGGTGGATTCCACCGGGCAGAGCGTGGAATTCGACATGTCCACCGGCGTCTACACGCGTGACATTGCGCGCGCCCGCACCTTCGGCTTCACCAAGGATGTGGAATACATGCGCTCGCACGGCCTGGCCATGGGCGGCAGCTTGGAAAACGCCATCGTGCTGGACGACTACCGCGTGCTCAATGCCGACGGTCTGCGCTACGACGACGAATTCGCCAAGCACAAGATCCTGGATGCGATGGGCGACCTGTTTCTGATCGGCCATCCCCTGCTGGCGGCCTACAGCGCCTACCGTTCCGGCCATGCCATGAACAACCAGCTGCTGCGGGCGTTGCTGGCTCAGCCGGACGCCTACGAAATCGTCAGTTTCGACAACGAGCGCAACGCGCCCAAGGGTTTTGGCGAACTGGCCGTGCAGTGGTAAGTCGCGGGTGGCTCGCCTGAACCTGTTACGCTAGCGGCCATGGCCATTGTTCGCGTCCTCTTCATCCTCATGCTGCTGGTGAGTGCCGGCACCATGGGCCTGTACCTGTTCACCGGCAACGAGCGCTACAAGCGGCAGGCGCTGCGCCTGTTCAAGTGGACCATCATCGTGCTGTGCGTGTTCTTTGCGGTGCTGGTGATCGAGCGCATCTAGCCCATGGCGGGCAGCAGATGAACCGTGTGGTGCCAGCAACACCGTGGCAGAGGCGTCGACTTAAACCAACCAGCCTGTTCGAAACCCAGGACGGTTCGGCGCCAGCTTGTTGAACAGCCCAAGAGCAGCCTCAGTAGCTGCGTCCCCCCTTGAACAATGCATGCGTACGCCGCTGCAGCGGCGTGGCTTCGGCCAGCCGCGCCATCGCCTGCCCCGCATGGGCGTGCATGATCGCCAGCCCCAGCGCATCCGCCGCATCGGTGCCAGGCAGGCCGCTCAGGTTGAGCAGGCGGCGCGTCATTTCCTGGATCTGCGCCTTGTTGGCACGGCCGTGACCGGCCACTGCCTTCTTCATCTGCAGCGCGGTGTATTCGGCCACCGGCAGGCCGCTCGAGACCAGCGCCGCCAGGCAGGCGCCGCGCGCCTGGCCCAGCATCAGCGTGGCCTGCGGATCGACGTTGACGAACACGATTTCCAGCGAGGCGACATCCGGCTGGTAGGTCTGTGCGACTTCGCACACGCCCTCGAACAGCAGCTTGATGCGTGCCGGCAGATTGCCCTGGTGTGGCAGGGCGGGGTCGTCCGGGCGTTTTTCGTTAACGGTGCGGATGGTGCCGCTGGCCACGTAGCGCAGGCGCGGGCCGTCGGCTTCGATCACGCCGAAACCGGTGGTGCGCAGGCCGGGGTCGATGCCAAGGATGCGCATGGCGGCCTCAGGGCAGCTCCACGTCGCGCATGCGCGCGGCGATGGTACTGGCACGGCTGTTGAGATAGCCGGAATTGAAGTTCTGCTCGTAGAAGCGCGGGCGCGGCAGCATCACGGCGAGCTTGGCCGCCTCGTAGGCGCTGAGCTGCGCGGCGGGCTTGCGGAAGTAATACTGCGCAGCTGCCTCGGCCCCGAAGATGCCCTCGCCCCATTCCACGTTGTTCAGGTAGATCTCGAGGATGCGCTCCTTGTCCAGCAGCAACTCCAGATACTGGGTGAACACCAGCTCCTGTCCCTTGCGCAGCAGGTTGCGCTCGGGCGAGAGCAGCAGGTTCTTGGCCAGTTGCTGGGTGATGGTGGAGCCGCCGTAGACCTTGGGCGCCGGCACTGTGATGCCGGGTGGCATGATGCTGCCGTCGGCAATGCCGCGCAGTTGCGGATCGACCGGCTTGCCGCGCTTTTCCAGGCGCTCCACCTTTTTGCGTGCGCGTTCGCGGGCCTGCTCGATGCGCGCCTGCGCCTGTTGCAGACGTTGCTGATTGCGTGCTTCGGCGGCCGCGTTGCGGGCACGGGCCTGCTCGATCGCTTCCCACTCCACACCCTGGTGGTTGACGAAATCGCTGTCTTCCGAGGCGATCACGGCGCGTTTGAGGTTGTCCGAGATCTCGTCGTAGGGCACCCATTGCTGGCCCCAGGCCAACTTGCCGCTGGCCACCACGCGCGCCATTTCGGAGCGCTGGAAGCTGGTGGACTGCGGATCGACCACGCGCATCAGCGCGATGCGTGCAAAGAAAAACAGCTGCAGCAGAATGCCGGCCAGCAGCATCCATCCCAGCAGGCGCAACAGGCGTTTCATTGCGCGCTGCCTCCTGCCCTTGCGGCACGGGGAGCAGTGCATGAAGGACGAGCGGCGAACACGGCTTGCATCACGCGGGCTTTCCGGCGGCCGGGGCATCGACCAGGGCGCGCAGTTCGGCCAGCACCGGTGCCGTGTCCGGCGTCACGCCACGCCACAGGGCGAAGGCCAGCGCCGCCTGCTCCACCAGCATGCCGAGGCCGTCGCGCGGCGTGGCGCCGCAGGCCTGCGCGTGCTGCAGGAAGGGCAGGGCGGCGGCACCGTACATCATGTCGCAGGCAAGCGCACCCGGGGCGAAGCGGCGCCGGGGCAGCAGCAGCGGTGCCCCGCCCAGGCTGCTGGCGGTGCCGTTGAGGATGATGTCGAAGGCGTCCGAAAGGCTTGGGTCGTGCGGCGGTGCGTCGTCCAGAACGGCCGCCAGACTGCAGGCGCGCAGGGCGACGCCATGCTCCGCAGCGACCGATGCATGCAGTTGCACCAGATGCCCGGCCTTGTCCACGCTGCGGTTGGCCACCGTCACGCTGGCGGGGGCTTCCGCGAGCAGCGCGCCCAGCACGCCGGCGGAAGCGCCGCCCGCACCCAGCAGCAGCACATGGCGCCCCGCCAGCGGCACGCCGGCGTTGTGGCGGATGTCGCGCATCAGGCCGGCGCCGTCGGTGTTGTCGGCATGCAGACGCCACTGTCCGGCTTGCTCGCGCCAGATCAGGGTATTGGCAGCCTGCGCCAGTTCGGCCCGCGCGCTGCGTACGTCGGCGGCGGCAAAGGCTTCCAGCTTGAACGGCACCGTCACGTTGGCACCGCCGTAGCCTTCACCGCGCAGGCGTTCCAGCGTGGCGGCAAAGCCGTCTACCGGGCTGTCGATGGCGATGTAGCTGAGCTGCTGCCCGGTCTGCCCGGCAAAGCGCGCATGGATCCAGGGCGAGCGGCTGTGGCTGACCGGATGGCCGATCACGCCATAGCGTGCCGGCAGGGGGGAGGAAGTATCAGGCATGGCAGCAATCAGACGGTCTGGCCCGGAGTGCCGTCGGCTTCGGGCTCGTTCACGTCCACGGCAATATGCAGCGGACCGGCGTCAAGCTCCATGGTATCGTCCTCGGACTCGTCGGAGGGCAGGGTGGCCTGGCCGTCATCGTCCAGCCGGGCGATGACGCTGCCATTCACATCCAGCGCCATCAGGTTGACGCCACCCAGGCGCACGCGCACCTGCGCATTGCGCGGCAGCCCGTCGGCACCGATCACGTTGATCACCAGCGGCAGCGTGTTGGCGCGCACCAGGCCGTCCTTGATCACGCTGCAGTCCAGCTCGGTGATGCCGTGGCGCTGCACGTGCAGCAGCGTCCAGAAGCGTTCCATGCTGGCCTGGTAGGCGTTGTAGCCGGTATAGCAGGCGTCGAAGCCGGAGATGATGCCGAACAGGGCAGCATCCTTGGGCTTGAACGGTGCGGCCAGGGCTGCAGTGGCGCCGTGGCGGATGGCGGCGATCAGCTGCCACTGGTTCAGCAGGTCGACATAGCGGCGCAGTGGCGAGGTGCTCCAGGCGTAGCACGGCACGCCCAGGCCGGCGTGCGGCAGTGCCTTGGTGCCCATGCGCACCTTCACGCCGGGCGCGAGTGCCGCCTGGCTGCGGTAAATGCCCGGAATGCCGCCGTTGGCCAGCATCTGGCCCCAGTGGTGGTTCACCAGAATCATCGCTTCCGACACCATCAGGTCCAGCGGTGCGCCGCGCTGGCGCATTTCGATCACCACGGTTTCGCTGCCGTCCGGCGGCGTTTCCTTGAGCGATTCGTCGCGCAGCAGGCGGAAGTTGAAATCGGGGCGGGTGAAGGTTTCGGGTTTGCCGCGCACGATCTCGCGCCGTGCCTTCAATTGCTGTGCCAGGCGCCAGAGGAAGGCCAGTGCCGGGCGATGCGTCTGCAGTTGCGCCTGCGGCTCGGGGCTGTCGGCCGGAGCCGACAGCCATTCGGCGGTGACGACCTTTTCCAGCTGGTCCAGCCGCAGGTTGTCGACCACCGGCACCCGTTCGATGCGGCTCTCGGTGCCCTGCAGTTCCAGCGTGGCTTCGTCGAAGGTCGCGTAGAACGACAGCGCCGGGCGCGGCTGGCCGGCGCCCAGGGTGTAGTGCTGCACCACATCGTGCGGCAGCATGGTGATCTTGTAGCCCGGCATGTAGACGGTGGACATGCGCTGGCGCGCCACTGCGTCGATGGCGTCGCCCGGCTGCACGGCCAGGCCTGGCGCTGCGATATGAATGCCGAGCGTGACGCGGCCACTGCCCAGTCCGCTCACCGACAGCGCATCGTCGATCTCGGTGGTGCTGGAATCGTCGATCGAGAAGGCCTGCACCCCGGCCAGCGGCAGCTCCGAATCGTCGATGAGCGCGGGCTGCAGCGCCGGAAAGCCGGTGCCCTTGGGAAAATGCTCGAACAGGAAGCGCTGCCAGTGGAACTCGTAGGGCGAGTGGATGGCGCCGGCGCGCTGCAGCAGGTCGAGCGGGGCCATCTGTGCCTCTTTCGAGGCATGCACCACGGCCTTGTACTCGGGCGCGTTCTTGTCCGGCTTGAACAGGATCCGGTAGAGCTGCTCGCGGATCGGCTCGGGGCACTGGCCCTGCACCAGTTCGGCGGCCCAGGCGTCGATCTGTGCCTGGATGCGGGCCTTCTTCTCGATGGCGGCGAGCGCCTGCTGCACGATCTCGGCCGGCGCCTTCCGGAAGCGGCCCTTCACGCCGCCGGCACGGCGGAAATAGTGCGGCGCGTGGAACAAGGCCAGCAGCGTGGCGGCCTGCTCCACCAGCGACGGCGGATCCTGGAAGTAGTCGCGGGCCACGTCGATGAAGGTGAATTCTTCTTCGGGGGCAAATTCCCACAGCAGCTGCACATCCACCTCCTGGCTCAGCGCCTGTGCCTGGGCCAGCAGTTCGGCGGGAGCGGGCTTGTCGAAGCTGAGCACGATATGCGCGTGCTTGACCTTGACGCGCTTGCCGGAATCCAGCTCGATCTGGGAGGAACTGTCCGCCTGGGACAGGATGCGGCCGGCGAGGAACTTGCCGGAATCTTCGAACATTGCAAACATGGGGCGCTATTTTCCCATGCCTGCCGGTGTGCGCGTAAAGTTTTCGGCGACGCAGGCTGGCCGTCGTGCGCGCAGCCGTCTCAATTGCCGGGCGGCAGCTGCATCAGGTCGCTTTCGGTCAGCTTGCGCCCGGCCACGCCCAGCTTGCCGCGGGCACGCTGGATCAACTCGCGCACGTAATGCACGCTCAGTTCCAGGTCGCGTGCAATGGCCTTGGGCGCCTCGCCGCGCACATTGCGCACGCACACCTCCATCTCGCGCCGGGTCAGCGGCGTCAGGGAGACGCGGCTGGTCTGCTTCGGCAGGCGCTGCAAGTGTTTTTTCTGCCAGCGGTAGAGATGGGCGGGCAGTTCGAACTTGATATTTTCGGTATCGTCAAAGGAGAAAGGCTCGTCGATCTGGATGCGGTGAAAACCCATCCAGGCCAGCCCATAGGAGTTTTCCACGCCAGAGAGCGCGGCGTGCCGGATGCCGAAGCGCTGGAAGAACTCGCCCACGATTTCGTTGGAGCGCTGCATGGCCGTGCGACGGCGCGGCGCGCTGCCGGGCTCGCCGAAGTAATCGGCCACCGTGATGGCTTGCGGCTCCCACGGGAAATCCATGAATGGCTGCGCCACGCGGTCGTGCTGCGCCACGGCTGCATATTCCGTCACGAACTCCTGCGGCAGGCCTTGTAGCCAAATGACCTGTTCAATGATGACTTGACCATTGTCACGATGTCCGCGACCGGCAAATACAGCATCGAAGCGCACAAGATTCGCCAAGGCGAGAATCGATGCTTCCATACCTACTTTTTTTCTTCAAGTGTTTTTAAGGTTCAAAGCGCGATCAAGAAGCGCTTTGTTTATATGATTAACACTTTGCACGAAAATGTAAATAGAATTTGGAGCCCCGAACATTGGGGGTTGCCTGAAATTCATGTTACATGGGTAGGTGTTGCGTGCAGATGCCCGCGTTTTCGGGTCAGAAAAGCTGCAGGCCGGTCTGCCGCGCCAGCTCCGGCCAATGCAAATCAAAATCACTGATGGCATGGTCATTGCCCGCCAGCACGGTCTGGCGTGCATGGGCGTAGCGCGCCGTCATTTCGCGCCAGTCGAGCACCTCGTCCCCCTCGCAGATCAGGGCCCAGGCCGGAGCCCGGGTGCCGGCGTCCGCGCGCTGCTGTTCCAGTGCCAGCGTTTCCGCCTCAATCGCTTCCAGTTCGCCGATGTAGGCCGGGCTGAAGTAGAAGTGTTCCTCGGGCGCATGCCAGGCCGTGTTGTCACCGATGTAACGGGCCAGGTCGCGCGCGGGGTGCACGGCGGGATTGAGCAGCAGGCTGCGCCAGCCCTTGCGTGCCGCCATGGCCGCCGCGTAGAAGCCGCCCAGCGAGGAGCCGATGACCAGGCTGCCTGCCTGTGGCCAACCGTCCGTCAGCGCTTGCAGCAGGGCCATGGCGGCAGCAGGAGAGGGTGGCAGTTGCGGGCTGCACCACTGCACGTCGGGTCGGTGCTGCGCCATCCAGGCCCCCACATGCAGCGCCTTGGCCGAGCGCGGCGAAGAGCGGAAGCCGTGCAGGTAGAGCACATGGCTGACGGGTGCGACAGCTGTGCTCATGCCCATGGCCAGACTTTCTGGCGCTCGGCGGATTTCTTGCGCGCGCCGGCACCGGGTTCGAGTTTCCATTGCTGTTCGGGCGCGGCCGGCAGCGTCAGCGGCAGGCGCAGCAGCATACGGTCGCGCGCGACGAGGGCAGTGCAGCTGCGCTCCTGCGGCTTGCGGCCGGGCGGCAGATACGCCTGCACGTCGGCCAGGTTGCCGACGCGCCAGGCCGCATGGCTGCCCTTGGCCACGTCCGCCTCCTCCAGTTCGATGCCCAGCCATTCATCCCCTGCAGCCATGCCGGCCGCCTCGGCCACGCCGCCACGAGCCACGCCCAGCACGCTGATGCTGGCGCCTTCCTTGCAGCGCAGTCCCCACTGGCGTGCCAGCGGTGCCGGCGTCTGCACGATGCGCACGCCGGCGCGGCGCAGCAGCTTCTCCAGCGGCAGTTCGGCCGTGCCATGAACCCAGTCGCGCAGTTCGCGCGCAAAGCTGCGGCCACCCAGTTCCTGCAGCACGGCGGCCACGTCGGCCTCGCTCAGGCCGCGCAGTGGCTTCTGCCGGGCGTAGCAACGCTGGTAGAGCGTGCGCATCACGGCATCGAGCGTGGTGCGGCCTTCCTGGCGCAGCGTGAGGTCCAGGCACAGGCCGAGCAGCGCGCCCTTGGTGTAGTAGCTGACGGTGATGTTGGGGGTGTTTGCGTCCTGGCGGTAGTACTTGGTCCAGGCCTCGAAGCTGGATTGCGCCAGGCTGTGGATGAAACGGCCGGGCGAGGCCTGCACGCTGTCCACCGCCTTGTTGAGCAGCCTGAGGTAGCCGGCCGCGTCGATGCAGCCGGCGCGCAGCAGCAGCAGGTCGTCGTAGTAGCTGGTGAAACCCTCGAAGAACCAGAGCAGGTCGGTGTAGTTCTCGCGGCTGTAGTTGTAGGGCACGAGTTCGGCCGGGCGCAGGCGCTTGACGTTCCAGGCGTGGAAATATTCGTGGCTGATCAGGCCGAGCAGCGTGGTGTAGTCGTCGCCCGGCGTTTCGCCGGGGCGCGGCAGATGCTTGCGGCCGGCGATCAGGGCGGTGCTGTTCAGGTGTTCCAGGCCGCCGTAGCCTTCGTCGACGGTGCGCAGCAGGAATACGTAGCGCTCGAAGGGCACGGACTTGCCCGGCTTGTCGCCATGCCAGAAACGCATGGCGGCTTCGCAGATGCGGCGGGTGTCGGCCAGCAGGCGCTCGCCGTCGAAGGCCGGCGGCGGGCTGGCGATGACGAAGCGGTGCGGGATGCCGCACACGTCGAAATCCGCGCTCCAGAAGTTGCCCATCTCGAACGGGCTGTCGGCCAGGGTGTCGTAATCGGGCGCCAGATAGCTGCCGAAGCCGCGTTTGCCGGTGTTGCGCGGCGTCAGGCCGGTGGCGAGGCGCCAGGACTTGTCGGGGGAGAGCACTTCGATCAGGTGCGGCACATGGGTCTGGCCGCTGACCTGCAGGCACAAACTGGTGGGGTTGAAGAAGCCGCGGGCGGCATCCAGCCAGGCGGTGCGTACCGAATCGTCATGCGCGTAGACCTGGTAGCGCAGTTCCAGCGGAGCACCCGGCAGGCATCCGATTTGCCAGCGCTGCTTGTCGAGCTGGCGCACGGGGCAGGGCTTGCCGTCCTGCGTGGCGCTGAGGCACTGCAGGTGCCTGCTGAACTCGCGCACCAGATAGCTGCCGGGAATCCACACCGGCAGGCTGACTTCCTGCCGGATCTGCGGTTCGGCCACCCGCAGTGTGACGTGGAACAGGTGGGTATGGGGCTCGGGCGCACTAACGAGGTAGTGCAGCGGCGCACCGGCCGCAGAAGAGGGCTTGTTCTTGGGCATGCGGCAAGCATAGCGCAGCCGCGCGCCGATTACATGGAGCCGGCGGCTCCGGCCAGGCAGCTCATCACCGCCAGCACGGTGGCGTGGAAGCGCACGGTGAGCCATTCGCTCAGGCCGGCGCGCTCCCAGGTGCGGTCATCCACCACGTAGCAGATGACGAACATCAGGGCCAGGAAGGGCATGCCGGCAGCGGGGTGCATGAGCACGCCGAACCAGCCGGCAAAGGCGGCGAAGGCGCCCCAGATGAAGTGCAGCTTGGGCGCGTTGACGCCGGCACGCAGGCCGATGCCCCAGTGGATGCCGCCGAGAAACGCCACCACGATGCCGCCGTAGCTCGCCAGCGCCGCAGCGACGAAGCCGTGCAGTTCGTCATGCACCAGCCACATCAGCAGGGCCATGATCACCATCGGGATGGTTCCCAGATAGGCGATGGCGCGGATGAAGGTACGGCTGTGTTCAGGAAGCATGCGGTCAGGACCCGGAACGCCCGCAAGGGCACGAACGGAATGCAGCGTGCGGAAACGCCGACAAGCAACACCAAGATTACGTCTGCCAACTGACAGAAAGCTGAATCGGGCTGCTGTGCTCCATTGTGAAACAAAAAGCGGCTCCGGGGGAGCCGCTCCGGTGTCCACGTGGCAAAAAGCACACTTTGGCGCCTGCAGGCGCAGCGTTATTTGCTTTCTGCCAACAGTTTCTCGATCTGTGCGGTGGGGATGGCGCCGGGCACGCGCTTGCCGTTGCTGAACACCATGGCCGGCGTTCCGGTGATGCGGTATTTTTCGGCGAAGGCCACGTTGCGGCGCAACGCGGCGGTGTCGCAGCTGGCAGCGGGTGGCGTGGCGCGGTTCAGCATCCAGCTCGCCCAGGTCTTGCTGCGGTCTTTCGCGCACCAGATGTTGCGCGACTTGGTCATCGAATCCTCGCCCAGGATGGGCAGCAGGAAGGTGTAGACGGTGACGTTGTTGACCTTGGCCAGATCGGCCTCGAAGCGGTGGCAATAGGGGCAGTTGGGATCGGCAAACACGGCGACCTTGCGCGCGCCGTTGCCGCGCGTGGTGACGAAGGCATCCTGCAGCGGCAGCGCCTTGAAGTCGATCGCGGTGAGCTTCTGCGTGCGTTCATGCGTCAGGTCGCGGCGCGTCTTGGTGTCGAGCAGCGAGCCGTTGAGCAGGAAGTCGCCCTTGGCATCGGTGTAGAAGATCTCGGTGCCGTCCACGCGCACTTCGTACAGGCCGGGCATGGGTGTCTTGCTCACTTCGTCGATCTTGGCGAGCTGCGGCAGGCGTGCGGCGAGGTTCTTGCGGATGGTGCTTTCCTGCGCGTCGGATTCCTTGCAGCCGAACAGGGCCAGGGCGGCGAGGGACAGGATGAGCGGACGGGCAAACAGGGGCTTGTTCATGCGGGGAGAGATTCGAGGTGTTGCGGGCAGGTTGCGGAAGTGCGTCAGTCCATGGCGCGGCGGGCCACCCAGTCCTTCACCGGGCCGCTGCGCTCGAACAGGCTCATGCCGAGGTTGCGCAGCTGGCGCACGCCGGCGGCGTTGTGGGAGAACAGGCGCTGGATGCCGTCCATGCCGGCGATCAGCGGGGCGGTTTCGGCCTTGCGCGCGCGTTCGTACTGGCGCAGCAGGCGCATGTCGCCGGGGCTGCGCCAGTAGGGGCGGCCGCCGATGATCTGGTCCAGCAGGGCGACGTCGGCCAGGCCCAGGTTCAGGCCCTGGCCGGCCAGCGGGTGCACGCTGTGGGCGGCATCGCCGGCCAGCGCCCAGTTGTGGCGCGTGACGCCGTCGGCGCCGATGCGGCTGCCGACCCAGCGGCGCGCCAGCCCGAGCTGCAGCGGCCAGGCCACGCGGCGCTGCACGGCAACCACGTTGGGGGCATCGCTGGGCTGCAGATGGGCGGCGTTCTGCAGGTGGGCGGCGAAGGCGGCGTCGTCCAGCGCCAGCAGGTCGCCGACGCGGTTGCGGTCCACCGACCAGACGATGGCTACTTCGCGGCCTTCCGGTCCGTCCAGCGGCAGGAAGGCCAGGATGTCGCTTTCGCTGCCGCTCTGGTTGAACCACTGCCAGGCAATCTGCAGGTGGGGGGCATCCAGCGTGGCGCGGGTGGCGATGGCGGTCTGGCCATAGGGGGTGACGTCGTAGTCCACGCCGAGTTGCTGGCGCGTGCTGCTGTGCTTGCCCTCGCAGACCACGGTAAGCGGCGCCGGAGCGGCATCGGCCTGCTCGGCCGTGATCACGTCGATGCCGCTCTGGTACTGGCAGGCCTGCTGCAGCATGTGCTCCAGCGTGGGCACGTCGGCGATCCAGGTCATGGCTTCCTGTTCCATGCGCGAGGCATCGAACACGGTTTTGGCATGGCCATCGCCGAGCACGCGCATCTGCAGCACAGGGGTGGCACGCTCGGCGCCGGGCCAGCACTTGAGGCCGGCGAGCAGGCGCTGGGAGCGGTGGTTGATGGCGTAGGCACGGATGTCCGGCTGGTTGCCGGCGGGCGCGGGCGATTCGACCAGCCCCACGCGCAGGCGGTGGCGTGCCAGCAGCAGGGCGAGGGTGCGGCCGACGATGCCGCTGCCGCGAATGCAGACGTCGTGAGAACTGTAGGCCATGGCAATGCAAACAGGGAGCCGAAAACCGCATTGTAGGCGGCTGTGCCGGGCGGTCAGCCGTGACAGAGGGCAAATGTCGTCTGGTAGACCTTTGCGGACGGTTGTGCTACTCTGTTTGGCGTAGGACTGATCCTACCTGCGGTGCCAACATGCACCGATGGTATCGTTCAGACTGATACGGTATCTTCATATTTCTGACATGTTCCGGCGTTAGCGTTTTCAGTCTGCCTCGCGTGGAACCGTCGGAGTCGTGTCGTGGCAGGGCAGTTGCGCCTGCGTCAGGTGCGCTGTGGCCGTCGCCGAGGCGGTCATGCAGAAAGAACAAGGAGGAATGCTTCGCTGGCAGCGGGTTTGCCATGCTGCGTTCCGAGAGACAACACAGATCAAGAAGAGTCCGGCATGAAACACGTATTTGCTTCCCCCCGTCTACCCGCCGCACGTACGCGTGCGGCCGCCGAACTGTCTGCCGACATGGCTGCCCTGGGGCGTCAGTTTGCACAATGCCGCGCATCGGCCAGCCGCTGGTCGCAGGCGCGGGAACTGCTTCAGCGCGGCCTGGCCTATCCGGGCACGCATTTCGTCACCACGCTGCTGCTGGCGGTTGTCGCCTTCGAGGCCAGCCTGTCCTGGTTCTGACCGGCGGGTGATGCGACTTGCCGGCACTCAAGGGATTTTCATTACGCGCCGCCCTGGATGGACTGAGGGGATTCCGCTCCCCGATTGAGGCCCCGATCCGGGCCGAACTGTTCGGTCCGGCCCGTTTCCGCCAGCATGGCGAGCATCTGGCCGCCATCCACGAGGCCTACAGCCCGCACTGGCTGCGCAGCAAGCCGTTCTTTCCGCGCTTGCGCCAGAACATCGCCGACCTGCACAAGTCGCGTGAGGTGCTGGAGCAGCTGACGGCCGATGGCCGGCATCCGGGGCCGGCAGCGCAATGGCTGCTCGACAATGCCTCGGTGCTCGATGCGCAGGCGCTGGCCATCCGCGAGGGCCTGCCGCACAGCTTCTTCCGCAAGCTGCCGCGCCTGCGCAGCGAGCCGCTGGCCGGCCTGCCGCGGATTTATGGCGTGGTCTGGGCCTATGTCGCCCATGCCGACAGCCATCTGGATCCGGCGTTGCTGGAAGCCTTTCTCGTGGGCTATCTGGACGAGCGCTACCTGTCGCTGGCCGAACTGTGGTCCTTCCCCACCACGCTGCGGGTGGTGCTGCTGGAAAACCTGGCCCGGCTGGCCATGCGCACCGCCGCGCTGCAGGCTGCGCGCGATGCCGCCCACGGCTGGTTTGACGGCCCGGAGCCGCAGCGCACCATCCGGCAGCTGGATGTGCTCGAGCAGCGCTTTCGCCGGCTCGGGGTGGAAGATGCCTTCCTGCTGCAGGTCGACCAGCGCCAGGAAGACCTGTCGTACGAACACAGCCGGCAGCTGCATGCCTGGCTCAAGGTGCGCCTGCAGGATCCGGTGGGCACCGAGGCACGCCACCAGGCGGCGCTGACGGAGGACGAGCAGAGCATCCGCAACGCCATTACCACGCTGCGCAAGATCGATCAGGTGAACTGGCGCGAACTGTTCGCGCGCAACAATGCGGTGATGCGCATCATGGCCGGCTGTCCGCAGTATGTGGCCGAGAACCTGTCGACGCAGGATCGCACGCTGCATGCCGTCGAGCGGCTCGCGCGCAAGTCCCGTCGTGCCGAGCCGGAAGTGGCGCAGGCGCTGGTGGAACTGACGCGCCAAGGGCAGGGACCGGACGATCCGCTGGTGGCGCCGGCCTATTGGTGGGGCGGCGAGGGCGAACCGCGCCTGCGCCAGGCGCTCGGCCTGCCGGCGCGCCGGCTGCCCGCACGCAGCAGCCGGACGCGGCGGCGCTGGAATGCCTGGGCCTATCTGCTGGTGGTGGTGCTGCTCACCGGGTGGCTGACGCTGCGCCTGATGGATCTGGGCTACCAGGGCGAGGGCCTGCCTGGCTGGATGTGGGGCGTGACCGCCTATCTGCTGCTGGCGCCGCTGGCCGAGACGGTGGTGGCTCTGGTCAACCGCCTGATCAGCGAATCGGTGCCGCCCGCGGCGCTGCACCGCATGGGGCTGCGCCAGGGCATTCCGCTGGCGCACCAGACACTGGTGGTGATTCCCAGCATGCTGACCAGCGAGAAAAGCACGCGCGAGCTGCTGATCCAGCTCGAGCAGCACCATCTGGCCAACCCGGAAACCCATGCGCAGTTTGCCCTGTTGTCGGACTTTGCCGATGCGCCCACGGCCACGGAGGAGGGCGACAGTGCGGCGCTGGAGTTTGCCCGCGCGGGCGTGGCGGAACTTAACCGGCGCTACCCGGTGGAATCCGGGCGGCCGCTGCGCTTTCTGGTGTTGCACCGCACGCGCGAGTGGAGCGACACGCAGCAGTGCTTCATCGGCTGGGAACGCAAGCGCGGCAAGCTGGAGCAACTGGTGCAAGCGCTGGCCGAGGGCCGCGAGACGCCGCCGGCGCCGTTCATCGACCTCGGTGAGCTGTCGCGCGTGGCGCCGGGCGTGCGCCACCTGGTCACGCTGGACAGCGATACCGACATGCCGCCGGGCCGCCTGCGCGAACTGGTGGCGATTGCCGCGCATCCGCTGAACCAGCCGCATGTGGAGCCGGGCACGCGCTATGTCAGCCGTGGCTACGGCATCCTGCAGCCGCGCATTGCCACGCCGATGCCGATTGCCGAGGCGGGCACCTGGTTCCACAGCCTGTTTGCGGGCCGGCTCGGGGTGGACCCGTACAGCGCGGCCAGTTCCGAGATCTACCAGGACGTGTTCGGCCAAGGCACCTTCACCGGCAAGGGCCTGCTCAACGTGCAGGCCACGCACCAGGTGCTGGCCGGCCAGCTGCCGCCCGAACATGTGCTGAGCCACGACCTGCTGGAAGGCGCATTGCTGCGCTGCGCCGGCGTGAGCGACGTGACCTTTGTCGAGGACGCACCCATGCACGCCGACGTGGCCGCCTCGCGCCTGCACCGCTGGACGCGCGGCGACTGGCAGCTGCTGCCGCTGGTCGGGCTGCTGCTGCGCTCGCGCGTGCCGGTGATCAACTACTGGAAGGTGTTCGACAACCTGCGCCGCTCGGTGGTGGCGCCATTTTCTGCGCTGCTGCTGGTGTGGGTGGCGCTGACGCAGACGCTGCCGTTCCACTGGGCGCTGCTGGCCGTGCTGGCGGCCTATGGCGGCGGGCCGCTGCTGGGGGCGCTGGCCGGCCTGGCGCCGCACCGCGACGACATTGCGTTGCGCCACTTCTTTGCCGAGGGCTTCAAGGACCTGGGCCGCGCGCTGGTGACGCCGCTGTGGCATCTGGCCACGCTGCTGGATCAGGCCGTGCTGTATGGCGATGCCGTGATCCGGGCCGTGTACCGGCAGCTGGTGTCGCACCGGCTGTTGCTGGAATGGATGACGGCGGCGGCGGCCCAGGCCTCGGTGCGCACCGATCTGCCTTCGCTGCTGCGCAAGCACCGGGCCACGGTGGTGACGGCCGGCGTGCTGTTGCTGCTGGCGCTGGGGGGGAGCCTGGCCGGCTGGCCGGTGAACTGGGTGGCGCTGCTGCCCTTGCTGGTGCTGTGGGCGCTGGTGCCGGTGTGGGTCGCGCTGATCAGCCGTCTGCGCCCGCGCCCGCGCCGCGAGCGCATCACGCAGCAGCAGCGCAGCTACCTGTTCGAACTGGCGCACGACACCTGGCGCTTCTACGACCGCCACGTGGGCGAGGAGGACAACTTCCTGCCGCCCGACAACGTGCAGCTGCAGCCGTTCCAGATGGTGGCGCACCGTACCTCGCCGACCAATATCGGCATGTACCTGCTGGTGCTGGCCTGTGCACGGCAGCTCGGCTTCATTGGCCGTGCCGATCTGGTGGCACGGCTGCAGGCCACGCTGGCTACGCTGGACCGTCTGCCACGCCACGCCGGCCACTTCTACAACTGGTATGACACGCGCACGCTGGCGGTGTTGCCGCCGGGTTATGTCTCGACGGTGGACAGCGGCAACTGCTCCGGCCATCTGCTGGTGGTGGCGCGCGCCTGCGAGGAGGCCGCTGCGCTCGACCCGCAGGCGCTGGCCGAGCAGCACACGGCGCTGGAATGCACGCTGGAATGGTCGGCCATGCGGCTGCAACCGGTGCTGTCGCAACTGCAGCCGCTGGAATGGTTCCCCTCGGTGGCGGATCTGGTGCATGCCACGCCACCCAGCCCCGGCAGTGCTCCGATGGCGGCGCTGCTGGCGCGGGTGGAGGCATCGCGCGAACGTGCCGAACTGACGCGGCAGACGGCCAGTACCGCGCTGGAGCCGGCGCTGGCGCAACTGGCCGATCATCTGACCATTCTCGCTTCGCTGCTGCGCGACCGCCTGGCCGAGCCGGCCGTGCTGCAGGCGCAACTGCAGGCGCTGGGCACGCGCTGCCGCATGCTGGCGCTGGAGCCGGACTACCGCATCCTGTACGACAGCGACCGCCGCCTGTTGCACATCGGCCTGCGCACCGAAACCGGCGAGCTCGACGCCAACCACTACGACCTGCTGGCGAGCGAATCGCGCCTGACCAGCCTGGTGGCAATTGCCAAGGGCGATGTGCCGCCCGAGCACTGGGCGGCGCTGGGCAGGCCGTATTTCTTCAACGAGCGCGGGCTGGGCATCAAGTCCTGGTCGGGCTCGATGTTCGAATACCTGATGCCGACGCTGGTGCTGGACGAGCCGCCGGCGAGCGCGCTGGGCCATGTGACGCGCCAGGCGATCCTGGAGCAGCGCGCCGACGGCGAGGAGCGGGGAACGCCCTGGGGCATTTCCGAATCGGCCATCGCCGGGCAGGACCAGACGCTGGCCTACCAGTATGGCCCGCAGGGCGTGGCGGCGCTGGCGCTGCGCCGCACGCCGTCCGACGTGCGCGTGGTGGCGCCGTATGCCACCGCCATGGCGACCATGCTGTATCCGGGCGAGGCCATTGCCAACCTGCACCGGCTGCAGGAACTGGGCATGCGCGGCGACATGGGCTTCATCGAGTCGCTCGACTACTCGCCGCAGCGCCAGCTGGCAGGGCGCGTCTCGACGCCGGTGCATACCTACATGGCGCACCACCAGGCCATGAGTCTGGTCGCCTTCACCGACGTGCTGTGCGACAACGCGCCGCGCCAGTGGGCCATGAGCGATCCCTATCTGCGCGCCGTGGCGGCGCTGCTGCACGAGGCCACGCCGCGCGTGGTGCAGCCGCTGCAGCCGCCGTCCACGCGGCCGACGCCGAGCCGCGCCGGACCGACCTACATGGCGCAGCTGGAAGAGCCGCTGCTGGCCGAACCGTCCACGCTGCAACTGCTCAGCAACGGCAGCCACGCGGTCTGGATCAACAGCCGCGGTGCCGGCGTGAGCCGCTGGCAGGGCGTGGCGCTGACGCGCTGGCGCGATGATCCGCTGCGCGATGCCTATGGCAGCTTCCTGTATGTGGAACGGCATGAAGACGGGGTGGCCACGCCGCTGCGCCATTCGCTCACGCTGCTGCCCGCGCGCGATCCGCAGGCGCACTACCACGCCGAATTGCTGCCCGACCGCGCCCTGCTCAAGGCCCATTGGGACGACCTGGAAGCCCTGACCGATATCTGGGTCAGCGCCGAGGACGATTGCGAGTTGCGCCAGGTGCGGCTGGAAAACCTGGGCGAGCATCCGCTCGAGCTCACCATCAGCTACGCCTCCGAAATCACGCTGGCCGCACAGGCCGATGACGAGGCGCATCCGGCCTTTTCCAACCTGTTCGTGCGCACCCACTGGGACAAGGGCGACCGCGCGCTCTACCTGTGCCGCAAGCCGCGCCTGGCCGACCTGCAGCCGATGTACGCGGCGGCCTTCCTGGCGCACTGCGAAGCGGACATCGTGGCGGTGGAACCCTGTGCCGATCGCAACCGCTGGATCGGGCGCTACGGCTGTTCGGCCCACGTGCTTGGTGATGGCGGCTACACGCTGCTGCACGACGACCACAGCGTGCCCGAACTGCCGGGCATTGCCGTCGATACCGGGCTTGATCCGGTCGCGGTGCTGCGCGTGCGCGTGCGTATCCCGGCGGGCGTGCAGGCGCGGCTGGTGTTCGCCATGGCCGCTGCGCGCGATCCGGCGGTGCTGGAACAGCTGGTGGACCGCTACCGGCAGGAAGGCCACGTGAAGCGTTCCAGCAGCATGGCCAACACCATGAGCGGCGTGCGGCTGCACGAAATCCAGCTCGATCCCGATGCCTGGCGTGCGTTGCTGCGTGTGCAGACGCAGCTGTCGGCGCAGCACCACCGTGAGCAGCATCTGGCACTGCAGGGAGGGCGCCCGGCCTGTGACCGTCGCGCGCTGTGGCGCCATGGCATCTCGGGCGACCGGCCGCTGCTGGTGGTGACGATCCAGGAAGAAGCCGGCCTGCCGCTGGTGCAGCAGCTGCGCCGCTCGCTGCGGCTGTGGTCGGCTGGCGGGCTGGGCGTGGACATGGTGGTGATCAACGGCGAACCGGCGTCCTACCTCACGCCGGTGCAGCGCCAGTTGCAACTGATGCGCGAGCGTCTGGTGGCGCGCAAGGACGACCGCTGGCCCGAGCATCTGCGCGCGGCCATGTTCATCCTCAAGGATGACGACCTGTCGGACGACGAGCGCACGACCCTTCATCTGCTGGCCTCGCTGCGGCTGGCGGCCGACGGCCGCCCGCTGGCGCAGCTGATGCTGCGCAACGGGCATGGACAGGAGACCGCCGATGTGCCCGCTGTGGCTTCCGTGCCCTGTCGCCTGCAGGTGCCGCGCCTGGGCACGGCGGCAGGTGGCCGACTGGCACCGCCGCAGGGCCGCTTCGATCCGGCCGATGGCAGTTTCAGCTTCACGCTGGACGATGCGCACCGGCCCTCGCGCCCATGGATCAACGTGCTGGCCAACCCGGGTTTCGGCTGCCATGTGTCGGAAGTGGGCGCGGGCATGAGCTGGGCCGGCAACAGCCGCATGCACCAGCTCACGCCCTGGTCGAATGATCCGCTGGCCGATCCGGCCGGCGAGCGCCTGCTGCTGGAAGACATCGACGAAGGCCTGGTCTGGACGCTGGGCCAGGTGTGCGAAGGGCACGCCGTGCAGGTGACGCATGGCATCGGCTTCACTCGCATGCAGCAGCAATTGCCGGGGCTGGACGTGACGCTGACCTGGTGTGTGGACCGTGAACTGCCGGTGAAGCAGTGCGTGGTGATGCTGCGCAACATAGGTGCCAAGGCACGCCGTCTGCGCCTGGTGACGGTGGCCGAATGGGTGCTGGGCGCCTCGCGGCGCGAGCGCATGAGCGTGGCCACCCAGGTCGAGCAGCATGCCGTCGGCCCGCAGGGCGTGGGCCTGCCGCCGCCGCAGACGGCGCCGGTGCTGTACGCCACCCAGCTCGATCATGCGGGCGGTTTTGGCGACAGCACCGCCTTCCTCATGCTGCAGGCCCCTGCGGGCCAGCCGCAGCAGCCGGACTGGACCTGTGACCGGCGCGAGCTGTTCAATGCCGAGGGCTGCCCGGTGTTGCCCACGCGTTTTGGCCAGCGCAGCGGCCTGGGGCTGGATCCCTGCGCGGCGGTGAGCTGTCTGCTGACGGCGCAGCCGGGCGCGACGGTATCGGCCGTGTCCATTCTTGGTCATGCCTGGAATCCGCAGCAGGCGCGCCATCTGGCCGAGCAGGTGCGCAAGAGCCCGGTGAGCGAGCGCTTCGAGCAGGTGCGTGCCTTCTGGAACGCGCTGTGCGGCGCGCGCGAGGTGCATTCGCCCGATCCGGCGTTCGATGCGCTGATCAACCGCTGGCTGCCGTACCAGACCGTGGTATGCCGCCTGTGGGCACGTGCCGGCTTCTACCAGGCGGGCGGGGCCTTCGGCTTCCGCGACCAGCTGCAGGATGCGATGAGCATGGTCGGTCATGCGCCCGATCTGCTGGCACAGCAGATCCGCCGCAACGCCGGGCGCCAGTTCTCCGAGGGTGACGTGCAGCACTGGTGGCACGAGCCGGGCGGCGCCGGGGTGCGCACGCACTTCACCGACGATCTGCTCTGGCTGCCGCTGGCGCTGGGCCTGTATGTGGAACGTACCGGCGACCATGGCCTGCTGGACGAGCGGGTGCCCTTCCTGCAGGGCGCGCAGGTGCCGCCCGGGCGCGAGGATGTGTACGAATCGCCGCGCGTCAGCGAACATGTGGACAGCCTGTACGAGCACGGCGCGCTGGCCATCGACCGCAGTCTGCGCACCGGCGCGCATGGCCTGCCGCTGATGGGCACCGGCGACTGGAACGACGGCATGAACCGCGTTGGTCACGAAGGGCGCGGCGAATCGGTCTGGCTGGCCTGGTTCCTGTGCGAGGTGGTGCGCATGTACCTGCCGCTGGCGCGAGCGCGCCGCGATGGCGCCCGTGTGGCGGCCTGGGAACAGGCGCGCAACGGCTGGATCGACGCGCTCGAATCGGAGGGCTGGGATGGCAGCTGGTATCGCCGCGCCTTCTTCGATGACGGCTCGGTGCTGGGCAGCGCACGCAACACCGAAGGGCGCATCGACCTGATTGCCCAGGCCTGGGCGGTGCTTTCGGCGGCGGCCAACCCGGTGCGGGCGCGTACGGCGATGCAGCAGGCCGATCGCGAACTGTTCGACCACCAGCACCAGGTACTGCGCCTGCTGACCCCGCCGTTGCAGCATGCGCAGCCGAGCGCCGGCTACATCCAGGCCTATCCGCCGGGCGTACGCGAAAACGCCGGGCAGTACAACCACGGCGCCGTGTGGGGACTGATGGCCTTTGCACGCTTGGGGCAGGCGGGCGCGGCCTGGCGCGTGTTCCAGGGCATCAGCCCGGCGCACCGCTGGCAGAGCAGCCTGTTGGGCGAAACCTACGGGCTCGAGCCCTATGTGGTGGCGGCCGATGTCTATACCGTGCAGCCCTATGCCGGGCGCGGCGGCTGGAGCTGGTACACCGGCAGCGCGGGCTGGCTGATGCGAGCGGGGCTGGAATCGCTGTGCGGCGTGGTGTTGAAACACGACGTGCTGCACATCGACCCCTGCCTGCCGCCGCACTGGCAGGAAACCAGCGTCACGCTGCGCCGCGACGGCCGCAACTGGCGCGTGGTGCTGTGCCAGGGCGAGCGGGCGCTGCAGGCGGCGCTGGCGCGCGAGGGGCAGGAACGGGCGCATCCGGCCGGCACGCCGGTGATGCTGGAGGCCTTCCCGGCCAGCGGGGTGCTGGTGGTGGATGCGCTGCCGCAGCAATGGCGGCCACAGGTAGAATAGAAGGTTGTTTTAATTCAAGCGGCTAGCGCTTTCCAAGGAACTTCCATGAGCCTCAAATGCGGCATCGTGGGCCTGCCCAACGTGGGCAAGTCCACCCTGTTCAACGCCCTGACCAAGGCCGGCATCGCTGCCGAAAACTACCCCTTCTGCACCATCGAGCCCAACACCGGCGTGGTGGAAGTGCCCGATCCGCGCCTCAAGCAGCTGGCCGAGATCATCAACCCCGAGCGCATCGTGCCGGCCATCGTCGAGTTCGTGGATATTGCCGGCCTGGTGGCAGGCGCGAGCAAGGGCGAAGGCCTGGGCAACCAGTTCCTGGCGCACATCCGCGAGACCGATGCCATCGTCAACGTGGTGCGCTGCTTCGAGGATCCGAACGTGATCCACGTGGCGGGCAAGGTCGATCCCATCTCCGACATCGAGGTAATCCAGACCGAGCTGTGCCTGGCCGATCTGGGCACGGTGGAGAAGGCGCAGGTGCGCTATGGCAAGGCTGCTCGCAGTGGCAACGACAAGGAAGCCGCAGCGATGGTCAAGGTGCTGGAAAAAGTGCAGGCCGGTCTGCTCGAAGGCAAGCCCGCGCGCATCCTGGACCTGAACGACCAGGAAAAGGCACTGCTCAAGCCGCTGTGCCTGATCACCGGCAAGCCGGCCATGTTCGTGGGCAACGTGGCCGAGGACGGCTTCGAGAACAACCCGCTGCTGGACCGCCTGAAGGAATTTGCCAAGTTGCACGGCGATGCGCCGGTGGTGGCCATCTGCGCCAAGATCGAATCGGAACTGTCCGAGATGAGCGACGAAGACCGCGACATGATGCTGGAGGAAATGGGCCTGCACGAGCCGGGCCTGAACCGCCTGATCCGTGCCGGTTTCAGCCTGCTGGGGCTGCAGACCTACTTCACCGCCGGTGTGAAGGAGGTGCGAGCCTGGACCATCCACATCGGCGATACCGCGCCGCAGGCGGCAGGCGTGATCCATGGCGACTTCGAGCGCGGCTTCATCCGCGCGCAGACGATTGCGTTTGACGACTTCATCCAGTACAAGGGCGAGCAGGGCGCCAAGGAAGCGGGCAAGATGCGCGCCGAGGGCAAGGAGTATGTCGTCAGGGATGGGGATGTGATGAACTTTTTGTTCAACGTTTGACGCACACCCAAAGCCATGCGATAACCGCCAGTTAGAGCGGCAGGAAGGGGAGCACGCATGACGCCTGAAACGAAAGCACGTCTGCTGATCGACCAGAAACTGGAATCGGCCGGCTGGATCGTGCAGGACATGCGGCAACTCAATCTCTCTGCCGGCCTGGGCGTCGCGGTACGCGAATACCCGACGGATACGGGTCCGGCGGATTACGTGCTGTTCGTCAATCGTGTGGCCTGTGGCGTGATCGAGGCCAAGCGCGATAGCGCAGGCGAAAACCTGACGGTTACCGAGAAGCAGACCGAGCGCTATGCCACCGCAACGCTGAAATGGCGCAAGGACAATGCCCCGCTGCGCTTTCTGTTCGAGGCGACGGGACAGATTATCCGGTTCACCGACGGGCATGATCCCATGCCCCGGTCGCGCGAGATCTTCCACTTTTTCCAGCCGGAGCAACTGGCGGAATGGCTGGCGCAGGCGCACACCCTGCGTCGCCGGCTTGCAGAGCAAATGCCGGCCCTGCCGGAGCGCAACCTGCGGGATTGCCAGATCAGCGCGGTGACAGGTCTGGAGAAATCCCTGGCCCACAACAAGCCGCGCGCCCTCGTGCACATGGCGACCGGTGCCGGCAAGACCTTTACCGCCATTACCTCGGTCTATCGCCTGCTCAAGTTCGGTGGAGCCAAGCGCATCCTGTTTCTGGTGGACACGCGCAACCTGGGCAAGCAGGCGCACCAGGAATTCATGGCCTACACGCCGCCCGACGATGGCCGCAAGTTCACCGAGCTCTACAACGTGCAGCGGCTGGCGTCCAGCCACATTGATCCGCATGCCCAAGTGTGCATCAGCACCATCCAGCGCATGTACTCCATCCTGAGCGGGGAGCCCATCGACGAATCGGCCGAAGACCTGTCACTCAACGAAGTGCAGCAAACCCAAAAGCAGGAAAAGTGGGTGCGCTACAACGCGGCCGTGCCGGTGGAAACCTTTGATTTCATCATCATCGACGAGTGCCACCGCAGCATCTACAACCTGTGGAAGCAGGTGCTGGATTATTTTGATGCCTTCCTGATCGGCCTCACTGCCACGCCCGACAAGCGCACCTACGGTTTCTTCAACGAGAACATCGTGGCCGAGTACACCTACGAGCAGTCGGTGGCGGATGGTGTGAACGTGGGTTATGACGTTTACGAGATCGAAACCGAGATCACGCGCAAGGGGGCGGAACTGAAGGCGCGCGAATGGGTGGACCACCGCGACCGCCAGACCCGCAAGAAGCGCTGGGGCGAGACAGAGGAAGACACTGCCTACACCGGCAAGGAACTGGATCGTTCGGTGGTCAACCCGAGCCAGATCCGCCAGGTGATTCAGGCCATGAAGACGGCGGTAGAAACACAGATTTTCCCGAACCGCCAGGAAACGCCCAAGACCCTGATCTTTGCCAAGACCGACAGCCATGCCGATGACATCATCAACATCGTGCGCGAGGTGTACGGGCAGGGCAACGCCTTTTGCAAGAAGGTCACCTACCGTGCCGAAGAAGACCCGGACAGCGTGCTGAGCAGCTTCCGCAACGACTACCACCCCCGCATCGCCGTGACGGTGGACATGATCGCCACCGGCACCGACGTGAAGCCGCTGGAAGTGCTGCTGTTCATGCGCGACGTGCGCAGCAAGGGCTATTACGAGCAGATGAAGGGCCGTGGCGTGCGCAGCCTGGATGCCGATGGCCTCAAGCGCGTCAGCAACAGTGCCAGCGGTGCCAAGGACCGCTTCGTGCTGATTGATGCGGTGGGCGTGGAAAAGTCGCTCAAGACCGAAAGCCGTCCGCTGGAAAAGAAGCCCACGGTGGCCCTCAAGGACTTGCTGCAGGGCGTGGCCATGGGCAGCCGTGACGATGACACCGTGCTGTCGCTCGCGAACCGGTTGGTGCGCCTGGCCAAGCAGCTGGACGACAAGGCGCTGGCCCGTATTGAAAAGGCCAGCGGCGGCATTCCGGTGCGCGAACTGGGCAAGGCGCTGATTACGGCGCTGGATCCGGATGCGATCGTGCAAACCGCACTGGAAACGGCCAAAGCCCAGGGCATCACACGCAGCGAAGACACCCTGCTGTCGCAGGAGTTGGAGGCTGCCCGCCAGCAGCGCGTGGCCGCTGCCTGCGCTCCTTTCGATCGGCCGGAACTGCGCGATGAAATCGAGAGCGCCCGCCGCGAGCGCGAGCAGATCATCGACCATATCAACACCGACCAGGTGACGTTTGCAGGCTTTTCGGAGCAGGCCGAAGCGCAGGCCCGGGCGGTGGTGCAGGGGTTTGCCGATTACATCCGGCAGCACAAGGACGAGATTGCGGCGCTGGGCTTTTTCTACCAGCAGCCCTACCAGCGGCGCGCACTGGCGTTCGAGATGATCGAGGAACTGCACGAACAGTTGAGCAAGCCGCCGCTGCTGCTGACCACCGAAAAGCTGTGGAGCGCCTATGCGCGGGTGCAGGAAAGCCAGGTGCAGGGTGCGGACCGCAAGCGCCAGTTGACCGATCTGGTGAGTCTGGTGCGTTTTGCCATCGGGCTGGACAAGGAACTGAAGCCCTTTGCCGATGAAGTGGACCGCCGTTTTCAGACCTGGGTCTTTCGCCATAACGCCCAGCGCGCCACTGCCTTCAGCCCCGAACAAATGGAATGGCTGCGCCTGATCAAGGAGCATATTGCCAGCAGTTGCAGCATCAACCGCGATGATTTTGACTATGCGGAGCTGGCGGACAAGGGCGGCTTGCAGAAGGCTTGGGGGCTGTTTGGCAAGGAGCTGGATGGGTTGATGGAGGAGATGAATGTGGAGTTGGTGGCGTGAGTGAGTTGCCAAGTGGCTGGGCTGATGTCACGCTCAGCGATGTCCTGATTTCGGTTGTAGGTGGTGGCACACCATCTCGCAATGTCCCTGCCTTCTTTAAAGGGAGTATTCCTTGGTTCACTGTCAAGGACATGAAGTCCTTGAGGCCATTGGATGCGGAAGAGCACATTAGCGAGCTTGCGCTTGCTAACAGTGCCACCAACCTGATCCCGGCAAATACTTTGATCGTTGCTACGCGAATTGCATTAGGGCGAGCGATGCGGCCTACAGTCGCCTGTGCAATCAATCAAGACTTAAAGGCCTTGTTCTTTGGGAGCGGGGTTAGCGCTGATTTTCTTTTGTATTGGGTTGGAGCAAGTGAACGGATCATTAAAGATTTGGGCTCGGGGACAACAGTAAGTGGTATTCGCTTGGATGCTCTGAATGGCTTGCCATTGAAGTTGCCACCCGCTGCAGAGCAATCCCGCATTGTCGCCAAACTCGAAGAACTGTTGTTCGACCTAGATGCCGGCGTGGTCGAACTCAAGGCCGCGCAGCGCAAGCTGGCGCAGTACCGCCAGTCGCTGCTGAAAGCGGCTGTCGAGGGCTCGCTGACGGCAGAGTGGCGCAAGCAGAACGCGCCTGCCGAGACGGGCGCGCAATTGCTGGAACGCATCCTCGCGGAGCGCCGCGCCCGCTGGGAAGCCCAACAGTTGGCGAAGTTCGAAGCGCAAGGCAAGAAGCCGCCCAAGGACTGGCAGAGGAAATATCCTGAGCCGGTGCAGGCGGACACCACGGCGCTGCCGGAATTGCCGGAGGGGTGGGTGTGGGCGAGCGTGGATCAGCTGTCGGATTTTGTTCGAAACGGTCTTTCAAAGACACCCAACAATGACCAAAAGGGATTTCAAATATTAAGAATCAACGCTGTACGGCCAATGTCGGTGAACTTCGGCGCAATTAAACATATTGAAATCAGAGAGAGCGAAGCCGAGGACTACTGGGTCGAGGAGGGCGATGTTTTGGCCACTCGCTACAACGGCAGCGTTGATCTGTTGGGCGTTTTTGGGATGGTTAGAGGAGTGCATGAACGCACACTTCATCCAGACAAACTCGTCCGGATGAAGCCGGTTACCGGAGGGAAGCTGGGAGCGTGGATGGAGGTATGTGGCAATGTAGGCTTCTCTCGGAAGCATCTGGTGTCACGCGTAAAAACTACCGCAGGCCAAACTGGAATTTCTGGAAGCGATTTAAAGAAAACACCTATCCCGCTGGCGCCTGCTGCCGAGCAGGATATGACACTGACGGTGTTGAATGAACGGTTGGAAGCAGTCAAAGAGCTTGAGCAACCCATCGAGCATTCTCTCAACCAATCCGCTGCCCAACGCCAAAACATCCTCCGCGCCGCCTTCGCCGGCCAGCTGGTGCCGCAAGACCCCAACGATGAACCCGCCAGCGTCCTGCTGGAACGCATCCGCGCCGAGCGCGCCGCACAAGCGCCTGCACGCAAGCCGCGCGGCCCGAAGACCAGAAAGGCCGCCGCATGAACCGCGAGTCGCAAACCATGGACCAGAAATCCCTGCGCCTGGTCACCGGCAAAAGGGCCGACTTTGCCGCCCTGGCAGGTGACTGCGTCTGCTTTGCCAATGCTTCGGGTGGCAGCATTCTGATCGGCATTGAAGACGAGCAGGAATTGCCGCCTTCCGAACAACGCATTGATCCCGCCTTGCCGGAACTGGTGCGCAAGCGTGTGGCCGAACTCACGGTCAATGTCCAGGTGGTGCCTGAAGTGGTGACCGCTGCCAATGGCGGCGAATACATCGCCTTGAGGGTCGCGCGCGCTACTGGGGTGGCTTCTACCAGCGATGGTCGTTATTTCCTGCGTGTAGGCGACAGCTGCCGCCGGGTGCTGGGCGATGACGTGCTGCAACTCATCAACGACCGGCCTGCCGTGCCCTGGGAGGCGATGACCGGCATGCATATTGCATCGGGCCAGGCAGACGCCCACAAGGTGCGTGATGTTCTTGCAGCCCTGCGCGCCTCGGACCGGGTCAAGGTTGGCGTCAAGGGCATGGACGACGATGAATTGCTGGCCCACTACGGCCTGGCGGATGCTGGCGTATTGACCAACCTGGGCGTGCTGATTCTGGGCACCGCGCGGGATCGGGCGCGCCTGGGGACGGCCCCGATTGTGCAGGCGATCAAGTTCGATGAACTGGATCAGAAGATCAACAAGTGGCTGTGGGACGATTACGCGCTGTCTCCCGTTGAACTGGTGGATGCCATCTGGAACACCATTCCGGATTTTCATGAAAGTTATGAGCTGCCGGATGGCCTGTACCGCCAGCATCTGCCGGCGTATGACAAGCGGGTGGTGCGCGAACTGCTGGTCAATGCGCTGGTGCACCGCCCTTATACGCAGCGGGGCGACATCTTCCTGAATCTGCATCCCGACCGGTTCGAGATCGTGAATCCGGGGCGCCTGCCCCTGGGCGTGACGCCGCAGAACATGCTGCATGCCAATCGTCGCCGCAATGATCAGTTGGCACGCCTGTTTCATGACCTGCACCTGATGGAAAAGGAAGGCACCGGCTTTGACCTGATGTACGAGGTACAACTCTCGCAGGGGCGCTCGGTGCCGGTGGTGAAGGAAGGGGCAGACTCGGTATCCGTCACCATCGGGCGTCGTGTGCAAAAGCCTGCGGTCATCCGGCTCATGACGGAGGCGGACGAGCGCTTTCAGTTGCGTCCGCGCGAGCGCATTACGCTGGGCCTGCTGGCCGCACACGAGAGCCTGACAGCCCGTGAGCTGGCGGCTCATCTGGAGCTGCCCAACACCGAGGTGTTGCGGGGGAGTTGGCTGGGACGGCTGATGGCTCTGGGGCTGGTACAGTCATCCGGAAAAACGCAGGCCACCCGTTATTTTGTTCAGCCGGATTGGCTCAAGGGGGCAGGGCTGGATGGAAGAACCACCCTGAAACGCATGGAGCCACATCGCCTGCGTGCGCTGGTCGTGGAAGATCTGTCCCGTTACCCAGGCTCATCGTCTGTCGAGGTGCAGCAGCGCGTGGCTCCCGAGCTGGACCAGCGCACCATCCGGCGGGCATTGGAGGAGCTCCATGCAACCGGTGTGGTGAGGTACCAAGGTGAGCGCCGTTGGCGCCGCTACTGGTACGAGCCTAACGGACAAATCGACTGAAATGGCGGAAAAACTCACGCCAGTGTCCTTTAAAAAAACAAGAAATCTTAATAAATTCAATAACTTGATAAAGACATTCCAGGGATTTTTGTCTTTGGCCATGTGCTTTATGCATGATGACATGCCATGAATACTTCCACCCTCGTCCAGAAAGTCTGGAACTTCTGCCACACCCTGCGCGATGACGGCGTGGGCTATGGTGACTACCTGGAGCAGTTGACGTATCTGCTGTTCCTCAAGCTGGCACACGAATATGCACGGGAACCCTACAACCGCGATACGCGCATTCCGATGGGCTATGGCTGGTCCAGCCTGCGCGTAAAGACCGGCGAACCGCTGGAGGCGCAGTATCTGGCTATCCTGCACAAGCTCGGGCAGGAGCCGGGCATGCTCGGCGCGATTTTCTTCAAGGCGCAGAACAAGATCCAGGATCCGGCCAAGCTCAGTCGTCTGGTGCAGATGATTGATGCCGAGGACTGGATCAGTCTGGATACCGACACCAAGGGTGACCTGTACGAAGGCCTGCTGCAGAAAAACGCGGAAGACACCAAGAGCGGAGCGGGGCAATACTTCACGCCGCGTGCCCTGATCGAGGCGATGGTGGCTTGCGTGCGTCCCGAGCCGATGAAGACCATTGCCGACCCGGCCTGCGGCACCGGAGGTTTTTTCCTGGGTGCGTACAACTGGCTGAACCGACCCGAGGCCAGGCTGGACAAGCGCCAGAAGGCCTTCCTGAAAGACCAGACCTTCTTTGGCAACGAGATCGTTCCCAACACGCGCCGCATGTGCCTGATGAACCTGTTCTTGCACAACATCGGAGAGCTTGTGGGGGAACCTTCCATCGACCGCTCCGATGCGCTGATCAGCGAACCCGGGCGCAAGGTGGACTACGTGCTGGCCAACCCTCCTTTCGGCAAGAAAAGCAGCATGACCATCACCAACGAGGATGGAGAAGAAGACCGGGATGCGCTGACTTATGAGCGCCAGGACTTCTGGGAAACCACCTCGAACAAGCAGCTCAATTTTCTGCAGCACATCGTCAGCATGCTCAAGGTGGACGGCAAGGCTGCCGTGGTATTGCCGGACAACGTGCTGTTTGAAGGGGGCGCGGGCGAAAAGATCCGGCGCAAGCTGCTGGAAAACTGCGACGTGCATACCATCCTCCGCCTGCCGACCGGGATTTTCTATGCACAGGGCGTCAAGGCCAACGTGGTGTTCTTCGACAATGCGCCCAAGGACGGGCGCGTCCATACCCAGGGTATCTGGTTTTATGACCTGCGCACAAACAAGCACTTTACGCTGAAGACGCGCACGCTCAAGCTGGCGGACCTGCAGGACTTCATCCAGTGCTACCACCCGGAGAATCGCCACGAACGGCAAGAGTCGGAGCGGTTCAGGTATTTCAGTTACGAGGAACTGATGGCCCGGGACAAGGCCAGTCTGGATATTTTCTGGCTCAAGGATGAGAGTCTGGACAATCTGGATGACTTGCCGCCTCCGGATGTGCTGCAGCAGGAAATCATCGAGCACCTGGAGGCTGCCTTGTCGGCCTTTCGCGATGTGGCTGCGGCCTTGCCGAAAGTCCAGCCTGCTTCCTGAGCGCGGAGTTACCCGGCATTGCCTGACCTGTCCACCACCCTCTGGCTCTTCACCGCCGCCTTCGCCGCCAGCGCCCTGGGCGGCGTGCTGGGCATGGCCAGCGGCATTTTCATCGTGCCGATGCTGACGCTGCTGTTCGGGGTGGATATCCACGGCGCGATTGGCGCCAGCCTGATTTCGGTGATTGCGTGTTCCTGTGGCAGTGCGGCGGCCTTCCTGAAGGAGCGGCTGACGAATGTGCGGCTGGCCATCGTGCTGGAGACGGCGACGACGATTGGCGCGCTGACGGGAGTGTTCCTGATCGGGATGGTGTCCACCGCCTTTTTGTACGGGCTGTTTGCGCTGATCCTGCTGGTATCGGCGCGGCAGATGCTGGCGCTGCGCAAGGAGCGGGTGGCGGCCGAGACGGCTGATGCACGCAGCTGGTCGACCGCTCTGCTTCTGCATGGCACGTTTTCTGACCGGGTGCTGGGGCGCGAAGTGAGCTATCAGGTGGGTAATCTGCCGCTAGGGCTGGGCCTGATGTACGGGGCCGGCGTTATTTCCGCGCTGCTGGGGCTCCGGCGTGCTGAAAATTCCCGCCATGGACACGGCCTTGCGGCTGCCGATCAAGGTCTCGTCGGCTACCTCCAACTTCATGATCGGTGTGACGGCGGCGGCCAGTGCGGGGGCGTATTTCGTGCGTGGGGACATCGACATCGGCGTTGCCGGGCCGGTGGCGCTGGGTTCGGTGGTGGGGGGCCTTGCTCGGCGCGCGGTTGCTGATGGGCCTGCCGGCGGACCGGTTGCGGCTGTTCTTTGCCGTGGTGCTGGTGCTGCTGGCAGTGCAGATGGGGCTGAGCGCGCTGGGTGTCAGTCTGCCGGGAGGCGGTGCATGAAGCCGCAGGCTCCGAAAGGCATGGAGCGCCGCGATCTGTGGCTGGCAGCCCTGCTGTGGTTCGGCACCTGGCTGGCGTCGGGCGTGATTGCGCTGGGAATCGGGCTGGATCTGCTGCAGCGTTATGCCGGCATGCCCGCGATCGGCATCAGTGGGCTGACGCTGGTGACCGCAGGCGTCGGCCTGTTCATCCTGCTGTCGGTGGCGCGGGTGCTGGCGATGTTGCTGATGTTCCTGCGCGAGCGGGATCGCGTTTATGCGGGCATTGCCGCACTGGTGTTGCTGATCATGGCGGCCGGGGTATGGCTGGGGCTATAGCGCCGGGGAATAGCACGCAGGCGCGCAACTGCGCAACCGCCATCACGCCAGGCGCGATGCAAACCTCCTCCCCGAGACGATGGCCTATTTCACTTCGCCCTTGATCATCACCAGCAGCATCTTGAACCCGCCCAGCGGCTTGATGGCATGCGTGATGTTGGCCGGCATCAGCAGCGAGTCGCCTTCGCCCACGAGGTGCGTCACGCCGCCGATGGGCACTTCCGCGCGGCCCTCGACGCCGACGACGAGGGCATCATAGGGAGCGGTATGTTCGCTCAGCCCCTCGTTGCCGTCGAAGGCGAACAGGGTGACGCTGCCGGCGGAGTTCTTCACCAGCATGCGGCTTACGACGGCCTTGTCCTGGTATTGCAGCAGCTGCTTGAGGTTGCGCACTTCCGGTGCGCTGTCTTTGGCGTCCATGGCTTGCCTCCTTGTGAGGCTCAGTGTACGCCATGGGAGTGCTGGCTGTGCGCGGCGGCTGGGTAGCGGGCGATCAGGGATTCGAGCAGGGCATGCAGTTGCTGATGCCGCCCCGGGCCGATGACGCGGGCCTCGTGCTCTTCGAACTGGTCGAACAGGGTCTGCAGCGCTTCTGCGTCGAGCAGGTTTTCGGCCATGGGAAAGAGCACGTTGTTTTCCTTGGCGATATGGCTGCGCATGAGCGTGACGTAGCCGCGCAGGGCAGTGAGGAAGGCGTCGGGGCGAAACTCCGGGCCCAGCGCCTGTTCCATGGCCTGCAGCCAGGCGCGTCCCTGCGTGTGGTCGTGCAGCATGACGGCGATGGGGCCGCTTTCGGACGGCAGGCCGGCATGGACCATGGCGGGGAACAGGAATCCTTCTTCCTTGCCGTGGTGACAGCTGTCACCGAATTCGCGCAGAAAGCCGAGCAATTCCACGGCATCGCTGGCGGCGATGGGCTGGCCTGCAGCCAGGGCCCGGCTCATGCCATCCAGGAGCCGGAAAGAGGACAGGATGGCGTCGTGTTCATGCATGAGGTCGTCGATAGCCAGACTCATGGGGTTCTCCTTGTTGAAAAGTGGGCGGTATGGATCGCGCAGCTGATACAACAAAGAAAAACATCTGCCGATGTTCGTTTTATAAACGGATCGGCAGTGCAGGGCAAACACGGCGCCTATTCAGACATGGGTAGCGGGGCTATTGGGACGTCGAACGATTGGCTGCGTTCCACCTGGCCGCTACTGTTCCAAGGCGGCCTCAGCGGCTGCTGCCCCAGTACAGCACGCTGCTGCGATCGGGCGCAATGGCGAGTGCATGCTGCACGCCAGAACCGCCATCGGGTTCAGCACAGGCATAAGTGGTGTAGCCGTCGAGTTTTTTCGGGACCCATTTGCGCTCGAAAGCGGGGGCGGGCAACTGGGCTGCCTCGGCCGGCTGGCAGGCGGCCGGAGGTGCCCACTGGTGCTGGGCGGGCAGCGTGAAGGTCACCAGGCTTTCATTGCTGTCCAGGTTGTGGACTTCGCGGATGTTGCTAGCCTCTTCCGGCAGCCAGCGCGGGATCCAGCCCTGGTCCATAGCGCCGGCCTTGGCGGCTTCGATCTGGCTGGAATACTTGGCTTCCTGCACGTCGCCGGAGCAGGCGGCCAAGGTCAGGGTCAGGGTGGTGGCGGCGAACAGGGTGAGGGTACGAGTGCGCATGGATATGAGGTGGTTCTTGTAAAGCCGCGTTTATACGTCACTGTCGCAAATGAAACCGACCGAACGGTCACTTTTGTGCCTGCATGTGACGGTGGCCGCGAAGCCGTCACCTTTGGTCACGACTTCCGACGTTGAAGCGCGTGAATCAGGCCGTAGAGCGTCACGCCCAGCAGCAGAGGGTAGATGGCCAGCAGGTCGATGGCGAATCAGGATATCCATGCCAGTTCCTGTCACGTGGAAGGCAACGCATCACATGTCCATGTGTGCGATAGGGAATTTTGCTGCGCTATCATGGCTCCACTGTTTTTACTTCATGACTGCCATGTCCCGCAAGCCCCATTCCTCCCGCCGCCAGCTTCTCCAGATTTCCGCCGTCGCCACGCTGCTGCCCCTGATGGGCATGGCGCGCGCGCAATCTGCCCTGCCGCAGGTAGAGGTATGGAAAGACGCCAGTTGCGGCTGTTGCAAGGACTGGATCGCGCACATGCAAAAAAACGGCTTCCGCGTGCGTGCGCACGAGAGCGGCAACAACGCCATCCGCGCGCGCTTGGGGCTGGCGCAGCAGTATGCGTCCTGCCATACGGCGCTGGTGGGCGGTTATGTGATCGAGGGGCATGTGCCGGCATCGGACGTCAAGCGCCTGTTGGGCGAGCGTCCCAGGGCGCTGGGTCTGGCGGTGCCGGGCATGCCGATTGGCTCTCCGGGCATGGATGGCCCGGTCTACGGCGGCCGCCGCGACCCCTATGCCGTGCTGCTGGTGCAGCGCGACGGCAGCAGCCGCGTGTTCAAGCGCTACGCGTGACTTCCTGCACACGGATGCTTCGCCAGACCGGCTAGGATATCGGTATTGGCGCCACGGCGGCGCAGCCCGTAGATGCGCTGGGCGCATCGCGGCATTGCCCCCGTGTGCATGGCCCTTGCCAGACCTGATCGCCCCGGTCGAATCCGGGGCGATTGCTTTCTGGCTGCAACCCAAAGGAAAGCAGTGTTCAAGAATCTGATCGTGTACCGCATCGCTGCGGAGTGGAATGCCGGCGCGGCCGACATCGAGTCGGCGCTGGACGGGAGCCGTTTTGTGCCTTGCGGGCCGACGCAGCAGAAATCGCTGGGATGGGTGGAGCCGCGTGGCGAGCCCGGTGGGGCGTTGGTGGAAGTGGTGGGCGGGCACCTGCTGCTCAAGCTGATGACCGAGCAGCGCGTGGTGCCGGGCTCGGCCGTGCGCCAGCGCGTGGAAGAGATCGTGGCGCACATTGAGCAGACCACGGGCCGCAAGCCGGGCAAGAAGGAAACCAGGGAGCTGAAGGAACAGGCGCTGCACGAACTGCTGCCGCGTGCCTTCACGCGCCAGTCCGCCACGCGCGTGTGGCTGGCGCCGCAGGAGCGGCTGCTGGTGATCGATGCAGGCAGCCACTCGAAGGCAGACGAGATCACCACGCTGCTGATCAAGGCGCTGGACGGGCTCTCCCTCACGCTGGTGCAGACGGCCATGTCGCCCGCCGTGGCGATGACGCACTGGCTGGGCACGGGCGAGGAGCCCTACGCCTTTACCATCGACCGCGAGTGCGAGCTGAAGTCCACCGACGAGATGAAATCCGTGGTGCGCTACGCCCGCCATGCGCTGGACACCGACGAGGTGAAGCAGCACATCACCAGCGGCAAGGTGCCGACGCGCGTGGCCATGACCTGGAACGGGCGCGTGTCCTTTGTGCTCACCGACTCCCTGCAGCTCAAGAAGATCGATTTTCTGGAGGATGTGTTCGAGGACATGCCGGAGATCGACAAGCGCGACAAGGATGCGGTGTTCGATTCGGATATGGCGATCACGACGGGCGAGTTGCTGCAGCTGTTGCCGGATTTGATCGAGGCGCTGGGCGGGGAGCAGGTGCTCGGGGCGACGGCTGCGCCCGTGACGCCTTCGGCTGCGCAGGAGAGCGCTCAGGCATCGGCTGCAGCGCCTGCAATTCCCGAGGCTACGGATGCTCCTGCCATGGAGATGGCGACCAGCACGCCGCCGTGGGCAGACTGAAACAGCAGGCAGCAGGCAAGGCCGGATGGTGCATCATGCTGGCGGGGATGCGTGTTGTCCCCACTGGTGAGTCACCAGCGCAATCAGGTCGTATGCCAGCAAGGCGGACGGCGGTAGGCAGCCGTCATGGCTGTGGGGGCGTGCTTGACGCAAGCCCCTGCACCCCGCAGGGCAGAGCGCTTTCGCGGCATACTGGGGCATCCCTTGTACCGATTGGAGGCCCTGATGAGCGATCTGTCCGCATTCCCCATTACCGGCAAGTGGCCGGCGCAGCATCCCGACCGCATCCAGCTGTATTCGCTGCCTACGCCCAATGGCGTGAAGGCCTCGATCATGCTGGAGGAATGCGGCCTGCCCTACGAGGTGCATCGCGTCGACTTTGCCACCAATGACCAGCTGACGCCCGAGTTCATCTCGCTCAACCCCAACAACAAGATCCCCGCGCTGATAGACCCGGATGGCCCGGGCGGCCAGCCGCTGCCGCTGTGGGAAAGCGGCGCCATCCTGATCTACCTGGCCGAAAAAACCGGCAAGTTCCTGTCGCAGGACGCCGCGACGCGCTATCAGATCATCCAGTGGCTGATGTGGCAGATGGGCGGCGTCGGGCCGATGATGGGGCAACTGGGCTTCTTCCACAAGTTTGCCGGCAAGGAGTACGAGGACAAGCGCCCGCGTGACCGCTATGCCGCCGAAACGCGCCGCCTGCTGGGCGTGCTCGACAGGCACCTCGCCGGCAAGGACTGGATCATGGGCAGCGACTATTCGATCGCCGATATCGCCGTATTTCCCTGGGTGCGCAATCTGATCGGTTTCTACGAAGCGGGCGAGCTGGTGGGTTACAGCGACTTTGCCGAGGTGGACCGCGTGCTCAAAGCCTTTGTGGCGCGGCCCGCCGTGCAGCGCGGCCTGTTGATTCCGCCGCCGCCCAAGGCGCAGGACTGAGTCGCTTGCTACCGTCCGGCTGGGCCGGCATCAGCGTCGCGTTTGCGCAGCGCAAGGAGAGCGTCATGAACGAGCAGATTGAACCCGGGCGGCCGCCCGATTCCGGAGCCGCACCGCAGACGTTGGATGTTGATGCGACCAAGCAGGCCCATGCCGCTGAAGAATCCTGTACGGAGGGTGTTTGCCGGCCCGCAGACCTGGCCAACGCTGGTGCCAAACCGGAAACTGCCCATGCGGATCGTGATGCCACCGCCTCCGGGGCAACGGCGGCGCCCGCCCGGGATGCCGAACTGATCTACGTCGGCGACCCGATGTGCTCCTGGTGCTGGGGCATCGCGCCCGAGCTGGACCGGCTGCGCCAGCATGCCGCAACGCAGGGCATGGGGCTGGAAGTGATTCTGGGTGGCCTGCGACCCGGTGGCGGCGATGCCTGGACACCCAGGTTCCGCGACTTTCTGCGTCATGAGTGGCAGCAGGTGCATGCCCGCACCGGCCAGCCGGTGAGCTACGACTTGCTGCAGCGCGACCAGTTCAACTACGACACCGAACCGGCCTGCCGTGCCGTGGTAGTGGCCCGCGGCATGCGCGACGACGGCAGCGCCCCGGGACTGGACCTGTATGGCTTCTTCAAGGCGGTGCAGCACCGGTTCTATGCCGACAATGCGGATCCGTCCGAGGGGGAGTTCTACCGGCTGCCGTGCGAGCAACTGGGGCTGGATGCCGATGAATTTGCCCGCCGCTTTCCTGCGCCGCAGGCCATCGAGGCGACACGCCAGGATTTTGCGCTGGCCCGGCAATGGGGCGTGAATGCCTTCCCCACGGTGCTGCTGCGCGTGGGCCAGCAGCTCTATCTGCTGGCGCAGGGCTATGACTCGGCACAGGCCATGGGGCAGCGCGTGGAGGCGGTGCTGGCGCGGTAAAGGGTGCAGGCTGGGGTCAGCCATCAGCCATCAGCCATCAGCCATCAGCCATCAGCCATCAGCCATCAGCCGACCCCGCTCCGCACCATGCGGCCCATGTCAGCGGCGCACGGAACCCTGGTATTGCAACGCTCCATCCGGCGACAGCGTGTACTGGTCGAAATCCCGCGCCAGATGCAGCGTGCCGCCATACTGCAAAACGGCTTCGCGGCGCAGCTGCGCCATGCCGTCGCCATGATCGTAGCGCGGGCTGAAATGCGTGAGAATCAGGTTGGGCAGGCCGATGCGCTCGGCAAAGGCTGCGACCTGTTCGGCACAGCTGTGCATGCGTTCGGGGCCGACCTTGTCCAGCACCGGGCGGGTGTAGGTGGCTTCGTGCACCAGTAGCTGGGCATCGGCGCAGGCTTCGGCCAGCAGACCGGGGTCGGCATTGTCGCCGGCAATCACGGCGCGGACCTGTTCCACATGCCGGCACAGCACCTCCGTGCTGCGGATGGTGCGGCCCTGCCATTGCACGTCCTGGCCATCCTGCAGCTGGCGCCAGAGCGGGCCGCGCGGCAGGCCGAGCTGGCGCAGCGCGTCGCCATCCAGATGCGTGTGCGAGCGTGATATTTCCAGCCGGTAGGCCACGCTGGGCACGCGGTGCAGCAGGGCGTGGCGGTCGATGCGCAAGCCGGGGCGTTCCAGCACCACGGCGGGAGCGTCTTCCAGCGCCAGCGTTTCGAGCGGGTAGGGCAGGTAGAGGTCGCCGCAGCGGCGCGTAGCCTCCACCCAGTCGAGCACCACCTGCGGGGCGATCAGTTGCAGGGGGTTGGTGCGGCCATGCATGGCGGCGCTGGCCAGCATGCCCGGCAGCCCGTAGCAATGGTCGCCATGGGCGTGCGTGATCAGGATCGCCTCGAGATCGCGCACCGAGAGCTTCACGCGCAGCAGCTGGTGCTGCGTGGCTTCGCCGCAATCGACGAGCACCCAGGAGGCGCCAGGGCCGGTTTGCAGCGCCAGCGCGCTCATGTTGCGGCGGCGTGTGGGCACGCCGGAGGAGGTGCCGAGAAAGGTGAGGGTGAGCATGTCAGGATTCATGGTGCCACGGTTTCTTCGTGCCGGGCCCAGGGCGCGTTGGCCAGGCTGCTGGCGAGGTAGTCCAGCAGCGCCTGCACCCTGGCGGGCCGGCGTCGCCCGGGCGGGGTGACGGTGTGCAGCGCGACTGGCGCCACCTGCCATTCTTCCATGACCGAGAGCAGCTGCCCGGAGCGCAGTTCGCGCCAGACCATGAACTCGGGTTGCAGCGCCAGCCCCAGCCCCGCGAGCAGGGCGGGCATCAGGCCTTCGGCGTTGTTCACGCGCAGGGCGCCGTGTGTTTCCTGCGTGAGCTCGCCGTGGCGGGCATGGCGGAAGCTCCAGTTGGTCCCGCCGCGCGCGTAGGCATACTGCAGCGCCTTGTGCCGGGCCAGGTCACGCGGATGGCGCGGCTTGCCATGGCAAGCGAAATACGCGGGCGTGCCGACCAGCAGCAGGCGGATGGTGCACAACTGGCGCGCCAGCAGACTGGAGTCGACCAGATTGGAGATGCGCAGCGCCAGATCGAAGCGCTGCCCCACCAGATCGATGTGGTCATCGCTGAATTCGATGTCCAGCCGCACCTCGGGGTGCGCCTCGAGAAAGGCGGGCAGCAGCGGCGCCACGTAGTTCAGCCCGAAGGACATGGGCGCCGTCATCCGGATGAGCCCGCGCAGGCTGACGGATTGTTCGGCCAGCTCGGCCTCGACTGCTTCGCCTTCTTCCAGAATGCGGGTGGCGTACTCCAGCGCGGTCTGCCCGCTTTCGGTGAGCGACATGCGGCGCGTGGTGCGGTGGAACAGCATGGTCTGCATGCGCGCCTCCAGGCGCGTGATTGCCTTGGAGACGGTGGCCTGGGACAGGCCCAGTTCCTCCGCAGCTCTGGCAAACGAGCCGGTTTCGGCCACCTTGGCGAAGATGGCCCAGGCTTCCAGATCCGGCAGCTTCTTCATGGCAGTGCCTGCATGTGATTGGTTGAAAAATGGAAAGAGTGATATTCGATATTTTCTATTCTAATCATTCGGCGATTTTCCTACACTGGATTCATCGCGTTCGGATGGCGTCCGTCATGGGCTCCAGCTGATCGGTTCATCCCCCAATTCCAGGAGTTTTCATGAGCAACACCGCCATCCACAGTTTCACCAAGCGCCGCACCCAGTATGCCCTCGGCAAGCAGCTGCCGTTCAGCCAGGAGGCTGCCGCCAACCTCATCCAGGAAGCCATCCGCCAGGCGCCTTCCGCCTTCAACTCGCAGAGCTCGCGTGCCGTGATCCTGTTCGGCGCACAAAGCGTGAAATTCTGGGATCTGGTGAAGGAAGCGCTGCGCCCCATGGTGCCCGCCGAGAGCTTCGGCGCCACCGAGAAGAAGCTGGACAGCTTTGCTGCCGGCGCCGGCACCGTGCTGTTCTACGAAGACCAGGACGTGGTGAAAGGCCTGCAGCAGCAGTTTGCCGCCTATGCCGACAACTTCCCGATCTGGTCCGAGCACTCCACCGGCATCGCACAGTTCGCGGTGTGGACGGCGTTGGCCGAAGCCGGCATCGGCGCCAGCCTGCAGCATTACAACCCGGTGGTGGACGAGGCGGCGCAGAAGGAGTGGAATATCCCTGCTTCCTGGAAGCTGCGCGCGCAGATGCCCTTCGGCTCGCACGAGGCACCGTTCGGTGACAAGGCTTTCATGGACGACGCTGCGCGTTTCCGTGTGTTTGCCTGAAACCAAGCTCCTTGTGTCACTGGCGTGATGCGGTCCGGCCCAATCTGATCGGTATGCGCCGGTGCCAAAGCACAAAGGCCGGCACGAAAATGCCGGCCTTTGCCGTTTTCCCGCCAGCGCGCCTGTTTCGCAGCGAGGGCCTTATGCGTAGCTGCGCGCGTCCTCGATCACCTTGCCATCGTTGGCCAGGCTGCCTGGCGCGCAGAACACCACATCGGCACGCAGCTTGGTCACTTCGCGCACGGCGTCGGCGATGGCCTGCTGCAGTTCGGCGCTCTGCTCGGCGCATTCCACGTGCAGCGCCATTTTGTCGTTCGCCATCTCGCCGCTGACCACCAGCCGCGCCTTCTGCACCGCGGGGAAGCGCTTGGCCACCGTGGCCACCTGGCCCGGATGCACGAACATGCCGCGCACCTTGGTGGTCTGGTCGGCGCGCCCCATCCAGCCCTTGATGCGGGTGTTGGTGCGGCCGGTCGGGCACTGGCCCGGCAGCACGGCAGACAGGTCGCCGGTGCCGAAGCGGATCAGCGGATAGTCCGGGTTGAGCGTGGTCACCACCAGTTCGCCCACTTCGCCTTCGGGCACCGGGTCGCCCGTGCCGGGGCGCACGATCTCGACGATCACGCCTTCATCGAGCACCAGGCCTTCGCGTGCGCTGGTCTCGTAGGCGATCAGGCCCAGGTCGGCCGTGGCATAGCACTGGTAGCCCTGCACCCCGCGCTCGGCGAACCAGTCGCGCAGGCTGGGCGGGAACGCTTCGCCGCTGACCAGCGCCTTCTTCAGCGAAGGCAGTGCCACGCCCATGTCGGCGGCCTTTTCCAGGATGATCTTCAGGAAACTGGGCGTGCCGATGTAGCCGGCCGGCTTCAGGTCGCGCATGGCCTCCACCTGCTGCTCGGTCTGGCCGATGCCGCCCGGAAACACCGTGCAGCCCAGCGCATGTGCGCCGGTTTCCATCATCGAACCGGCGGGGGTGAAGTGGTAGCTGAAGCAGTTGTGCACCAGCTCGCCGCTGCGAAAGCCGGCGGCATGCAGCGTGCGCGCCATGCGCCAGTAATCCCTGCCCTTGCCCTCGGGTTCGTAGATCGGGCCGGGGCTGGCGAACACACGCGCCATTTTCGGGCCCATGCCGATGGCGGCAAAACCCCCGAACGGGTTCTCGGCACGCTGCGCCTGCTGGCGCTCCAGCAGCTCGTACTTGCGGATCACCGGCAGCGTGGCGAGCGCTTCGCGGCTGGTGATGCCGGCGGCGTCGATGCCGGCCAGCTGTTCGGCCATGGCCGGTGCGTTCTGTTGCGCGTAGGCGATCTGCCTGGGCAGGGCGGCGAGCAGGGCGGCTTCGCGGTCGGCGGGGCTGCGGTTTTCGAGGGAATCGTAGAAGGTATGCATGGCTTGTGCGTTTTCAGGCTGCAGAAGGCCTTCCCGCGCATCCGCGCAGGAAGCATGGAAGGGGTATTCGTTCGACGAAGCCTGCAGGAACTGCGGGGGCGCAGGCCGGAGTCCGGACAGCGCTCAGGCCGCCCGGAGTGGAAACATCAGGCCAGCCAGCGCTTGCGGCGCTTGTAGCTCTTGACTTCCTTGAAGCTCTTGCGCTCGCCGCCGCCAACGCCGAGGTAGAACTCCTTCACGTCCTCGTTGCTGGCCAGATCCTTGGCGGTGCCGTCCATCACGATGCGGCCGCTTTCCATGATGTAGCCATAGTCGGCGTAGCGCAGCGCCATGTTGGTGTTCTGCTCGGCCAGCAGGAAGGTGGTCTTTTCCTTGGTGTTGAGATCCTTCACGATCTCGAACACTTCTTCCACGATTTGCGGCGCCAGGCCCATGGAGGGCTCGTCCAGCAGCACCATGTTGGGGTTGCTCATCAGCGCGCGGCCGATGGCGCACATCTGCTGCTCGCCGCCGGAGGTATAGGCGGCCTGGCTGGTGCGGCGCGTCTTCAAGCGCGGGAAGTAGTTGTAGACCTTTTCCAGGTTGGCGGAGATCTCGCCCTTGTCCTTGCGCGTGTAGGCGCCGGTGAGCAGGTTCTCCTCGATGGTGAGGTGGGCGAAGCAGTGGCGGCCTTCCATCACCTGCACCACGCCGCGCTTGACCAGTTCGGCCGGGTTCAGGTTCTGGATCTGCTCGCCGCGGTACTCGATGGTGCCCTTGGTCACCTCGCCGCGCTCGCCGGCCAGCAGGTTGGAAATGGCACGCAGCGTGGTGGTCTTGCCGGCGCCGTTGCCGCCCAGAATGGCGACCACGCTGCCTTGCGGCACGGCCAGGGATACCCCCTTGAGCACCAGGATCACGTGGTTGTAGATGACCTCGATGCCGTTGACGGTCACCAGCGCCGGTGCAGTCAGTGGCGAGCGGGTGTCGGTGGCGGTAGCGGTGGCTTCCATGGGCTTGTCTCCGTTATCAGTATGGGTTGCGGCCTTGCATCTGGCGCGGCACTGGCAAGACGACGCGGGGCATCAGCTTGCCGCTGCCGGAACAGCGGGGCTCCCGGGGGAGCCGGCAACCCTGCATGGGCAGGGTTGCCAGACAGCGCATCAGCTGTTGCAGTCGGCTTCTTCGCGGGCCTTGATGCCCTTTTCGCCGGCGTACTTCTCGGCACCTGCCTTGATCAGCGGATCAACCACGGCGGGGTCGGCCTGGATCCAGTCGGACACCGGCGCCCACTTGCTGCCATCCCAGGTCTGCACGCGGGAAGCGGTGGAGCCCATGTGGTCCTTGCAGCTGGTGCTGATCGGGTGCACCATGTCGCCGAAGCCCAGCTCGGCCAGCTTCTCTTTCGTCAGCTTCAGGTTTTCCATGCCCCAGCGCACCTGCTCTGCGGTCATGACCTTGCCCTTGCCGAACTTCTCCTGGGCGGCGCGCACGGCTTCCACACCCAGCATCTGGATCACGACGCCGCGGTTGTACAGCACGGTACCCACTTCGTCCTTGCTGTTGGCGGTGCCGTTGCCCTTCTCGTACACGTGCTTCAGGATGTCCTGGATCACCTTGGGCTCCTGGCCGGAGGCGTTCAGCGTCAGGGCGTTGTAGCCCTTGGCGCCGGCAGCCACGTCCTTGACGTCAGGCTCGGCACCCGCCCACCACACGCCGTACATCTTGTCGCGCGGATAGCCGGTGGCCTGTGCCTCCTTGATGGCGGTGGAGTTCATCACGCCCCAGCCCCACAGCAGCACGTAGTCGGGCTTGCTCTGGCGCACCTGCAGCCAGGTGGCCTTCTGTTCCACGCCAGGGGCGGTCACAGGCAGCATCTGCAGCTCGAAGCCATGCATTTCGGCGCGCTTCTGCAGCAGGGGGATCGGCTCCTTGCCGAACGGGCTGTCGTGGTAGACCAGGGCGATCTTCTTGCCCTTGAGCTTGTCCAGACCGCCTTCCTTGGTGCCGATGTGCTGGATCAGCGCGTCAGCGGCGGTCCAGTAGCTGCCCATCAGCGGGAAGTTCCACTTGAAGAAGTCGCCGTTCTGCGACACGGACAGGCCGTAGCCGAAGGTCATCAGCGGGATCTTGTCGACGGGAGCCTTCTCCGTCAGGGCGAAGGTAATGCCGGTGGACTGGGGATCGAACAGGGTCACGCCGGGCTTGGTCTTCAGGCGCTCGTAGCACTCCACGCCGCGGTCGGTGGCGTAGCCGGTCTCGCACTCCTCGAAGGAGATCTTCACGCCGTTGATGCCGCCATCACGCTCGTTGATCATCTTCAGGTAATCCTGCTTGCCATCGGCCCACGGGATGCCGTTGGGAGCGTAGGGGCCGGTACGGTAGGACAGCAGCGGGAAGAACTGCGTATCACCGGTGGCAGCGGGAGAGCCGCCAGTGTTGCCGCCGCCTGCAGCAGCAGTGGTGGTGGCGCCGGAGGCACCGCCGGAAGCGGCCGGGGCAGAGGCGGTTTCCTGCTTGCCGCAGGCCGACAGGGCCAGGGCTGCGGCAATGGCGATGCCGGTCAGGCCGGTGCGGAGGGTCAGTGCGTTCATGGGGTTGTCTCCTTGGTTATGAACTCGGATGAACAGGGTGCTCAGGTTGTCAGAAATTTGACAGAATTTGGTTTGGTAATTTCCCGGAGATCAGTGCGGGAACGGCCAGATGCGCAGTTTCTGCTTGGCCATGGCCCAGAGCTTGGCCAGGCCGTGCGGCTCTACGATCAGGAACCACACGATCAGCGCACCGAAGATGATGTATTCGATGTGCGAGATGGTGGCGGTGGACACCTGGGCGCCGAACAGGCCGGCGACGAAGGGCAGGAAGTTGGTCAGGAAGATCGGCAGCAGCACGATGAAGGCGGCGCCGAAGAAGCTGCCCATGATCGAGCCCATGCCGCCGATGATCACCATGAACAGCAGCTTGAAGGACACGTCCACGTTGAAGGCGCCCGGCTCCCAGGAGCTCAGGTGGATGAAGCCCCACAGCGCGCCGGCCATGCCCACGATGAAGGAACTGACGGCAAAGGCGGACAGCTTGGCGAACATCGGGCGGATGCCGATCACGGCGGCAGCCACGTCCATGTCGCGGATGGCCATCCACTCGCGGCCGATGGCGCCGCGCACCAGGTTCTTCACCAGCACGGCGGTGACGACCAGCACGGCCAGGCAGAACACGTAGCGGGCCATGGGCGTATCCAGCGGGATGCCGAAGAAGCTCAGGTTGCTGACGGACACGGAGCCGGAAGCGGAGTTGTTGGTCAGCCACTTGATGCGCAGGAACATCCAGTCGCTGAAGAACTGGGCCGCCAGCGTGGCCACGGCCAGGTACAGGCCCTTCACGCGCAGCGAGGGCAGGCCGAACAGGATGCCGAACAGCAGGGCGCAGACGCCGCCGAAGATCAGCGCCGCAACCAGCGGCACGCCCGGCAGGCGTACGAACAGGTTGTAGGCGCCATAGGCACCGACGGCCATGAAGGCGCCGGAACCCAGCGAGATCTGGCCGCAGTAGCCCACCAGCACGTTCACGCCAAGCGCAGCCAGACACATGATGACCAGCGGGATCAGGATGGCGGTGAACCAGTAGGGTGTGGCAATCGCCGGAATCACCAGGAACACGGCAGCCAGCAGCAGGATCATGAACAGGCGGTCCTGCTTGATCGGCAGCATGGCCTGGTCGGCGCGGTAGGTGGTCTTGAACTGACCGTTTTCGCGGTAAAGCATGGGAAAGTCTCCAGGTTTTATCGTTATGGGTTACACGCGATCGATGATCTTTTCACCGAACAGGCCTTGCGGACGGAACAGCAGGAACACCAGGGCCAGCACGTAGGCGAACCAGATCTCGATGCCGCCGCCGACCATGGGGCCGATGTAGACCTCGGACAGCTTCTCGCCCACGCCGATGATCAGGCCGCCGATGATGGCGCCGGGCACGGAGGTGAGGCCGCCCAGGATCACCACCGGCAGGGCACGCAGGGCCACGGTTGCCAGGGAGAACTGCACGCCGAGCTTGGAGCCCCAGATCATGCCGGCCACCAGGGCCACCACGCCGGCCACGCACCACACGATCACCCAGATGCGGTTGAGCGGGATGCCGATGGACTGGGCGGCCTGGTGGTCATCGGCCACGGCGCGCAGGGCACGACCGGTGGTGGTCTTCTGGAAGAACACGGACAGGCCTGCCACCAGCACTGCGGCAATTGCAGCGGCAATCAGGTCTTCCTTGTTCACCAGCACGCCACCCTCGATCACGCTTTCCAGGATGATCATCGGATCCTTGGGCATGCCGATGTTGATGGAGTAGATCTCGCTGCCGAACAGGGTCTGGCCGATGCCTTCGAGCAGGTAGGTGATGCCCAGCGTGGCCATCAGCAGCGTGGCGCCTTCCTGGTTGACCAGATGACGCAGCACGAAGCGTTCGATGGCCCAGGCCACCACGAACATCACCAGCGCCGCACCGATGAAGGCGACGATGTTGGCGACGATCATGTTGTTGATCCCCAGGTATTTGGGAATCCATTCAGCCAGGCGGGCCATGGCCAGCGCCGCGAACAGCACCATGGCGCCCTGGGCGAAGTTGAATACGCCGGATGCCTTGAAAATCAGCACAAAGCCCAGCGCGACCAGCGCGTACAGCATGCCCGTCATCAGGCCGCCGAGCAGGGTTTCCAGAAAAAATCCCATTTTGAAATCTCCTTGATGGCGGGTTTAGTGACTGGCGCCCAGGTAGGCCCGGATCACGTCTTCGTTGTTGCGCACTTCGTCGGGGCTGCCGTCGCCGATCTTCTTGCCGTAGTCCAGCACCACCACGCGGTCGGAAATGTCCATCACCACGCCCATGTCGTGCTCGATCAGCACGATGGTGGTGCCGAACTCGTTGTTCACGTCCAGGATGAAGCGGCTCATGTCCTGCTTTTCCTCGACGTTCATGCCGGCCATCGGCTCATCGAGCAGCAGCACCTGCGGCTCCATGGCCAGCGCGCGGCCCAGGTCGACGCGCTTTTGCAGACCGTAGGGCAGGGTGCCCACGGGCGTCTTGCGGTAGGCCTGGATTTCCAGGAAGTCGATGATGCGCTCCACCTTCTCGCGGTGCGCGATTTCCTCGCGCTCGGCCGGGCCGATGCGCAGCGCCTGCATGAAGATGTTGCTCTTGATCTTCAGGTTGCGGCCGGACATGATGTTGTCCAGCACGCTCATGCCCTTGAACAGCGCCAGGTTCTGGAAGGTACGGGCCACGCCCATCTCTGCCACCTGGCGGCTGTTCATGTGGTCGAAGGTCTTGCCGCGGAAGGTGATGGAGCCTTCGGTCGGCGTGTAGACGCCGTTGATGCAGTTCAGCATCGAGCTCTTGCCGGCGCCGTTGGGGCCGATGATGGAGCGGATCTCGTGCTCCATCACGTTGAAGCTGATGTCGGTCAATGCCTTTACGCCGCCGAAGCGCAGGCTGATGTTCTTGATGTCGAGAATGACGTCGCCGATTTTCTTGGTAGTCATGATGCGGTCTTTCCGTCAGGGGGTCAGGCAGCGGCCCGGGTGGCGGGGAAGGTCTTGGCATCGGCCAGCTTGAGGGTGGCGCTCACCTTGCCGGTGCGGCCGTCCTCGAACTTGACCTGGGTCTCGATGAACTGCTCGGGCTTGCCCTCGTACAGCGCATCCACCAGAACCTTGTACTTGTCGGAGATGAAGCCGCGGCGCACCTTGCGCGTGCGGGTCAGCTCGTCGTCGTCCGGATCGAGTTCCTTGTGCAGCACCAGGAAGCGCGTGACCTGGGTGTCTTCCATGCCTTCCTCGCGGGCCAGGTCGGCGTTGACCTTCTCCACGCAGTCGCGCACCATTTCCAGCACCTGCGGCTTGGCAGCCAGATCCACGTAGCCGCCATAGGGCAGACCCTGGCGCTCGGCCCAGTTGCCCACCGCCTCGTAGTCGATGTTGATGAAGGCCATCACCTCGTTGCGGTCGTGGCCGAAGCACACGGCTTCCTTGATCTGCGGGAAGAACTTGAGCTTGTTCTCGATGTAGTTGGGCGCGAACATGGCGCCGCCGGCGAGCTTGCCCACGTCCTTGGCGCGGTCGATGATGCGCAGCTGGCCGTCGTGGTCGATCACGCCGGCGTCACCCGTCTTGAAGTAACCGTTCTCGTCGATTACTTCGGCGGTTGCGTCGGGACGCTTGTAGTATTCCTTGAGCACCGACACGCCCTTGACCAGCACTTCGCCGTTCTCCGCAATTTTCAGTTCGATGCCGGGAGCGGCTTCGCCCACGGTGTTGAGTTTGACGCGGCCGTTCTTCTGCAGGCAGACGTAGGCGCAGGTCTCGGTCTGGCCGTAGAGCTGCTTGAGGTTGACGCCAATGGAGCGGAAGAAGCGGAACAGGTCCGGGCCGATGGCGGCGCCGGCGGTGTAGGCCACGCGGATGCGGCTCAGGCCCATCACGTTCTTGAGCGGGCCGTACACGAACCAGTCACCCAGCTTGTATTTGATGCGGTCGCCGAAGCCCACGCTCTGGCCGTCGAGAATGTCGGAGCCGACGCGCGTGGCGACGTTCATGGCCGACTTGTACATCCACTGCTTGAGCTTGCCGGCATCTTCCATGCGGATGGAGACGGAAGTCAGCATGCCCTCGAACACGCGGGGCGGCGCGAAGTAGTAGGTGGGGCCGATCTCGCGCATGTCGATGGATAGCGTTTCGGCCGATTCGGGGCAGTTGATGGTGAAGCCCACCACCAGCCACTGGGCGATGGAGAACAGGAAGTCGCCCACCCAGGCCGGCGGCAGGTAGCAGATCATGTTGTCGCTGGTCAGCAGGCCGTCGACTTCCTTGCTGCCCTGGGCTGCGCCGATGAAGGCGCGGTGCGTCTGGCACACGCCCTTGGGCTTTCCGGTGGTGCCGGAGGTGTACAGGATCACGGCCACATCGTCGGGCTGCACCTGCTCCAGCGCCTGGGCGTAGAAGCCGCTGTTCTGCTGCTCGAACTTGCGGCCCAGCTCGAACAGCTGCTCCACGCTGATCAGGCCGGGCTCGTCGTAGTTGCGCATGCCGCGCGGATCGTCGTAGATGATGTGCGTGAGGCCGGGCAGGGTCTCGCGCAGTTCCAGCATCTTGTCGACCTGTTCCTGGTCTTCGGCGAACACGAAGTGGATGTCGGCATCCTGCAGCACGAAGGCCATCTCGGAAGCCACCGCATCCTGGTACATGGGCACCGGAATGCCGCGCAGGCTCTGCACTGCCAGGAAGGTCAGGTACAGGTGCGGGCGGTTGTTGCCGGCAATGGCCAGGTTGTTGCCGGCCTTGAAGCCGAGGCTGGCCAGGCCGCAGGCCATCCAGCGCACTTCGTCAGCCGCGCGCTGCCAGGTCCAGGTCTGCCAGATCCCGTACTCTTTCTCACGCATGGCGTGCTCGTTGGGGCGCTGGCTTGCATGCTCCAGCAGCAATCGGGGGAAGGTCATGTTCATGCGCTTGCCTCGTTGTCTCCGTGATGTTTGTAAAAGCCCGTTGCGCGTGTTACATGCCGCAACGCACCAAATGTCTGCGATGAATGGTAGCGGCGACTTTGTTGTTTGGGTGTCTTTATGGCGACAATCTAGGGCATTCCCTCTTTAGGTTTAACCCTGATGGATGAAGAGGGGTTTTGGCTGGCATAGTGGATGGACATTGCCGTCAAGAGGTTGTTTCACCGACAATTCCGGTCGCGCAAACCGCTATTCCCTTCCGAACATGATCCCGACCCCTAGCCTTACCCTGCTGGAGCGCCGCCGCGCCGCAAGCCAGGACGAACTGGAAACTATTGCCTGGTGGCACGTCCTTACCCCAGAATGCCAGCGGCGCGTGCGCGATGACATGGTCGTCGGCCAGGTGCATGCGGGAGAGCTGGTCTGCCGCACGGGACGGGCCCCTACCTACTGGTTCGGCCTGCTCGAGGGCCTGCTCAAGATGAGCAACGACAACGTCAACGGCCAGAGCATCACGTTTTCGGGCGTGGCACCGGGCGGCTGGTTCGGCGAGGGTACGCTGCTCAAGCGCGAACCCTACCGCTACAACATCCAGGCCTTGCGCACCAGCATGGTGGCGGCCTTGCCGATCGACACCTTCCATGAGGTGCTGGACCATTCGATCGGCTTCAACCGCTTCATCATGAACCAGCTCAACGAGCGCCTGGGCCAGTTCGTGGCGGCGCGTGAGACCGAGCGGCTGAACAGCCCGAACATGCGGGTGGCGCGCAGCCTGGCGGCCTTGTTCAATCCGGTGCTGTTTCCGGCGGTGGAGGAAGTGCTGCGCATCACGCAGCAGGAACTGGCGTATCTGGTCGGTCTCTCGCGCCAGCGCGTGAACGAGGCGCTGACGGTGCTGGAGTCGTACGGGGCCATCCGCGTGGCCTATGGCGGGTTGATCGTGTCCGACCTGCAGTTGCTGCGTACTGGCACCTTCGAGCGGCAATGAGCGTGGAGGGGTAGGGCGAGGCCATCCGGTTGCACAGTTGCACGGCTGGTGCGGGTGCGACTGGTGCGGCGTGGTCTGCAGCAGCAATTAACGCTGGCTGCCGCAGGCCGGGCGCGGGATAATGCGCCATGAGTTCCGATACCCCCAAACCGCGCCGCACGCTCTCGCGTCCGGCCAAGCCGGTACAGCCTGATTCCGGCGCCGCTTCATCCTCCTCCCGCAACGCACCGCTGCGCAGCAAGGGCAGCCAGTCGCAGTCGCCTGCGGGCAAGCCGGGTGCGCCGATGCGCTCGGTTCGCAGCAATGTGTGGCGTGCCGATGCGCCGCCCAGGCCTGCTGCCCAGCCGGGCGATCGTTTCGGGCGCGAGGACAGTGGCGGACGGGGCGAGCGCGGAGAACGCGGAGAACGCGGAGAGCGTGCTGCCCGTGCCCCTTATGGCCAACGTACCGAGCGGCCCCGGGCGGGCCGGCCGGAAGGGGATCGTCCGCAGCGCGGCGACTGGCCGGATCGTCCGGCGCGGCCACCGCGCACGCGTGATGACGATGGAGCGCCGGAGCGACAAGGCCGTTTCGAGCGGCCCATGCGGAGCGAGCGAGGCGAAGCTGCGGAGCGCCGGCCGCGATTCCGGGATGCGGCGCCTCCGGACGCAGAGCGCAAGCCTCGTTTTGCGGATCGGGGAGCTCCCGATGCAGAGCGCCGACCGCGGTTCCAAGGCGATGTACGCCGTGATGCAGAGCGTCCATCGCGGTTCGGGGAGGATGATCGCCCGCGGCGGGCCCCTTTGCCGCCGGCAACCCGCACGCAACCCGGACAGATGTCGCCCGCCAAAGCGCAGCCGCAACCCGTCGCGGCACACGCCGAAGGCATGCGCCTGAACAAGCGTCTGGCCGAGCTGGGGCTGTGCTCACGCCGCGAAGCCGACGAATGGATTGCCCGGGGCTGGGTGCTGGTGAACGGCCAGCGGGCCGAAACCGGCCAGCGTGTCGGACCCGAGGACCACATCGACGTGGAACAGGCCGCGCATGGCGAGCAGGCGCAACGCGTCACCATCCTGATCCACAAGCCTGTCGGCTACGTCAGTGGCCAGCCCGAGGACGGCTACCAGAGTGCAGCCAGCCTGATCAATGCGCGCAGCCGCTGGCGTGAAGACAGGCATCCCCAGCGTTTCAGCCCGCAACAGTTGCGCGGGCTGGCGCCGGCCGGCCGGCTGGATATCGACTCTACCGGCCTGCTGGTGCTGACGCAGGACGGCCGCGTGGCGCGCCAGCTGATCGGAGAGGCCAGCACGGTGGACAAGGAATACCTGGTGCGCGTGGAATACGACGACGGCGGTCGAGTGGTGAGCGAGAACGTCGAGGCGGTGTTCCCGCCGGATCAACTCGCCCTGCTGCGCCATGGCCTGAGCCTGGACGGCCAGCCGCTGCTGCCGGCCCAGGTCGACTGGCAGAACCCCGAGCAGCTGCGCTTTGTGCTGGTCGAAGGCAAGAAGCGCCAGATCCGCCGCATGTGCGAAGCCGTGGGCCTGAAGGTCGTCGGCCTCAAGCGCATCCGCATCGGGCGGGTGATGCTGGGTAATCTGCCGGTGGGGGAGTGGCGCTATCTGGGAGCGACAGAAGGATTCTGAAAAACTGCAAGATGCCTCACAGGCGGCGCAGGGTAATGCGGCGTGTCATGCACGATCCAGCGCATCCAGCACCCCCTGCACGCGCTGGAGGACTTCCGGCGGCATGGTGATGGGCCTGCCCCACTCGCGCGTCGTCTCTCCGGGCCACTTGTTGGTGGCATCCAGCCCCATCTTGCTGCCCAGTCCGCTCACGGGCGAGGCAAAGTCCAGGTAGTCGATCGGGGTGTTCTCCACCAGCATGGTGTCGCGCGCGGGGTCGCAGCGCGTGGTCATGGCCCAGACCACGTCGTTCCAGTTGCGCACGTCCACATCCTCGTCTACCACGATGATGAACTTGGTGTACATGAACTGGCGCAGATGGCCCCAGATGCCCATCATCACGCGGCGCGCATGGCCGGGATAGGCCTTGCGGATCTGCACTACCGCCATGCGGTAGCTGCAGCCTTCCGGGGGCAGGTAGAAGTCGGTCACTTCCGGCAGATGGCGTTGCAGCAGCGGCACGAACAGTTCGTTCAGCACCTGGCCGAGAACGGCCGGTTCGTCCGGCGGGCGGCCGGTGTAGGTGGAGTGGTAGATGGCGTCGTGGCGTTGGGTGATGCGATCGACGGTGAAAACGGGAAACTCGGCCCGCTCGTTGTAGTAGCCAGTGTGGTCGCCGTAGGGGCCTTCCAGTGCATGCGCATAGCCGCTGGGGTGGCTGGCGTCGGACTGGATATGGCCTTCGAGCACGATTTCCGCATGTGCCGGCACCTGCAGCTTGCTGCCCAGTGCCGCGGCCACTTCGGTCTTGCTGCCGCGCAGCAGGCCGGCAAACTGGTATTCGGACAAGGCATCGGGCACGGGCACCACTGCGCCCAGCAACGTGGCGGGATCGGCGCCCAGCGCCACCGCCACCGGAAACGGTGTGCCTGGATGCGCCAGCGCATGCTCCCGGAAATCCAGCGCGCCACCGCGGTGCGGCAGCCAGCGCATGATCAGTTGCTTGCGAGACAATAGCTGCTGGCGGTAGATGCCCAGATTCTGGCGCGGCTTGTGCGGCCCGCGCGTGATGGTCAGGCCCCAGGTGAGCAGCGGCGCCACGTCGCCGGGCCAGCAGTGCTGGATCGGCAGCGCCGTCAGGTCCACCTCGTCGCCTTCCTGCACGATCTGCTGGCAGGGCGGATGCGACACCGTGCGTGGCGCCATGTGCCAGAGCGATTTCAGCAGCCCGCTCATGCCGATCATCTCGCGCAGGCCCTGCGGGGCGGAGGGCTCCTTCATGTCGGCCAGTACGCTGCCCAACTCGCGCACCTGCGCCAGTTCCTGTACGCCCATGGCCTGCATCACGCGTTGTGGCGTGCCGAACAGGTTGCCCAGTACCGGAAGCTGGTGTCCGGTCGGCCGGGTGAACAACAGTGCCGGACCGCCGCGGCGCAGCGTGTGGTCGCACACGGCCGTCATCTCGAGATGGGGCGAGACGGGCTCTGCAATGCGGCGCAGCTGGCCGGAGCTTTCCAGTTGCTGGATAAAGTCGCGCAGGTCGCGGTACATGGATGGCGTCTAATGGGAATGGCTATGGGGCAGGATGGCGTTTTCGCGATAGTGCGGGCTGGCGGAATCTCCTGCGTGGGCGGGCGGCTCCATCGGGTCAGCCGCCGAGGTGGCAGGAGGGTGGCTTGTGTCCAGAACGCCTGATTCCCTGTTGGCGCACACTGTGCTGGTGCGCACAGCAGAGGCATTCGGCAAGCCGCTCCATCCTTCCGACAGCGCCTGCGGCACGTCGATCAGGTCCAGTACCCGCGCCACGCAATGGCGCACCACATCGTCCACCGTCTGCGGATGCTGGTAGAACGCCGGCACAGGCGGATAAACGATGGCGCCCATCTCGGTCACGGAGGTCATATTGCGCAGGTGCGCCAGATTCAGCGGCGCCTCGCGTGCCACCAGCACCAGACGGCGGCGTTCCTTGAGCATCACATCGGCGGCGCGCGTGAGCAGGTTGTCGCCCAGCCCGTGCGCGATGGCCGCCAGCGTGCGCATGGAACAGGGCGCCACCACCATGGCGCTGCAGCGGAACGAGCCGCTGGCAATGGTGGCGCCGACGGCGTTGATGTCATGCACCTGATACGCCAGCGCGGCCAGTTCATCCGGCCCCATATCCAGTTCGTGCCGCAGCGTGAGCCACGCGGCATCGCTGACCGTCACATGCGTTTCGATATCCGGCTGCGCCCGCAGGGCCTGCAGCAGGCGCACGGCCAGCACGGCGCCGCTGGCGCCGGAGATACCGATCACGATGCGGCGCGTGCTCATGAAGCGTGCCGCGCCTGTGCGTGGGCGCGGGGTGTCATGCCGGCCGGCCCTCGCTCCCGTCGCCACCCGCGCTGGCCGGAATGCTTGAGCAGCCAGAAGCGTCTTCAGTCGGCGAGGAGGATACGTCTTGCCCCGGCTCGCCATGCGCCCCCACCAGCGAAGCATTGCGCTGCGGCAGCGGCTCTGCCTGCAGATCTGCCAGCACATGCCCGATCACTTCCTCTGCCTGTTCCGGATCGAAATCCTGGTGCAGCTTCTTGCGCACGCCCTGTTCCTGCAGCTGAAAGTGGCGATCCGGCGTGATCGTATGTCGCGCCAGCGTGTTGTTCACGCATTGCAGCTGGCAGCCATCCAGCGCAATGATGGGCCGGCCAGAGCGCGCCAGCTTGACCAGCGAGGGCACATCGCCGCCGACGCCGGCAATGCAGGACATCTCGGCCACGCCGCGGCGATCGAGTTGCAGGGCAACATGGTTGGCCAACTGGGCGGCGCTGGAGCAGCCGGAGCAGGAATACACCAGCGGATGCTGGTCACGGGGTTTGGACATGGGGACTCCTTCGAACTAACGGAGCGAAACAATCAATCAGTGGTGCGGCAGATGCTCCCGCAGGCGCTGCAGAACGTCGCGCGGGTGGGGCGGGCGCGGCAGCTTGCCCAGGTCGGGCAGGCGGAACTGGCGCGGATCGAACACCGGCAGCTCCATGGCGTCGAGTGTGTTCTTCACCATCAGGCCGAGTTCGGTATCGCCTTCCATGCTCAGGCGGCGGTTGAAGAACAGCGTGTCGGGGTCCTGCGAGCGGCGTGCCAGCGCGATGAAATCGCTGGCGTGGGCGCGAATGGTCAGGTCCGGCGGCCCCTGCACGCTGTGCAGTGGCGCAAAGCGCGTGCCCTGCCACTGGAAATCGCAGTGGATGCCGGCATCGCGGATTTCCAGCCGCAGCGGCCGGCCTGCCAGCGCCTGGGCCACATCCTCCGGCAGCTGGCGCGCCAGTGTCAGGTTCAGCGCGCCCACAAACAGCAAGGCCCCGGGCCAGCGGGGCAGGTGCTGCAGCACGCCAGACACCGGGCCGGGCAAAACGAAGTCATCGGGGATCAAACGGGAAGACATGCGGGTTTCCTTCCAAAGTGTCCGGGCTTCACGCCGGTACAGCGATCTGCTCCATGCCCGAGCGGCCGTGCCAGTAGCCGTTGCAGGGCTGGTCCGGCAGCAGCGGCAGCATCTGTGCATGGGCGTCGGCCGGTGTCAGGCGCTGGTCGAGCGCGTCGCGCCACAGCTGCACCAGTTCGCGCATATGCAGCGATTGCGGGCTCAGGCGCAGCACCTCCACCCCCATAGCCTGCAATGTGGGCAGTTCCTGCACGAGGTTGCAGACATGGGCGGACTGCGTCTGGATGCCGTTGAGCGTGAGAAAGCCTTCGCCCTCGCGCGTCTGCAGCAACAGGCCGTCGGGGTAGTCGATGCAGCTGAACTGGCAGTCGTCCTTGGGCAGGTTGCGGTGGCGGGCGGTAAAGCAGCGCGCGGAGAATGCCAGCGGCATGCGGCCCAGCGCAAACACCTCGGTCTGCAGGCCGTGGGGGCGCTGCTGTTGCAGCACCTGCAGCTCGGTCTGCGCCATCTCCAAAGGCGGCACCCAGCGTACAGCGCCGAGATCGGCCATCCACTGCAGGGCAGGCTGGTTGTACAGGTTCAGATGCGGACCGGCGACGAACGGCAACTTGCCGGCCACCATCTGCACCGCGCCCATGTCGTTGGCCTCGACCAGAAAATCGCCGTTTTCGACGATGCGGCGCGCCACGGCGGCGTCGCTGCCGGATTCGATCAGCACCTGGGTCGACAGAATGGCCTGCTTGCCCGCATCGCGCAGCATGCGCGCCACGTCGATCCAGTCGGCCAGGCGCAGCTCGTGCCGGCGCGAGCAGACCGCTTCGCCCAGGTAGACCAGATCCACCGGCGTTTCGGCTATCTGCTGGTAGAACTCGAACACCGTCTCGCGCGGCCAGTAATACAGCAGCGGCCCGAGGGCCAGCTGCATGGAGGGGGAAGCTTGTGCCGGATCACTGGGCATGGCGGATTTCCAGAAAAAGAGTGACAGGGAAGTCCATGGCTTATTTCCAGGGCCGGTGGTAGGCGCCCAGGGTCTGCTGCTGGCCTTCGGACACGTCAGCCAGCGCCGTCATCCAGCCCGAGCGCGGCGTGTAGCGGTGCGGGTTCTCGTGGCAGTGGTCCAGCGCTTCGCGCAGCACGCGCGTCACTTGCGCCACATAGGCCGGGCTGCGCTGGCGCCCTTCCACCTTGATGGCGCGCACGCCCATGCGGTAGAGCTGCGGCAGGATGGACAGCGTGTTCAGGCTGGTCGGCTCCTCGATGGCGTAGTAGCCGTCCTCGCTGCGCACATCGCCCACGTCGAAGCGGCCCTTGCACAGCGTGGGATAGCCGGCGCTTTCGCCTTCGCCGTAGCGGTCGATCAGCACGCCGTTCAGGCGCGCCTCCAGCCCCTTGGGCGTTTCCTGCCAGCGCACCGCCTTGGCGGGCGAGCACACGCCGTGCGTGTTGGGCGCCTCGCCGGTGGCATAGGACGACAGCTGGCAGCGTCCCTCCACCATCACGCACAGGCTGCCGAAACCGAACACCTCGATCTCCACCGGCGTCTTGTCGATCAGCTGCTCCACCTGCGTCAGCGAGAGCACGCGAGGCAGCACGGCGCGCGAAATGCCGAACTGCTCATGGTAGAAATTGATGGCTGCGGCATGCGTGGCCGAGCCCTGCACCGACAGATGCAGGCGCACACCGGGATGGCGGCGCGCCGTGTACTGCATCAGGCCGGGGTCGGCCATGATGATGGCGTCTATCCCCATGTCGGCCGCGCGATCCACCGCGCTGCGCCACACATCCACCGAATCGCTGCGCGCATAGGTATTGAGTGCCAGCAGCACCTTGCGCCCGCGCGCATGGGCATACGCGATGCCGGCGGCGATGGCCTTGTTGTCGAAATTCAGGCCCGCGAAGTTGCGGGCATTGGTCGCGTCCCTGAAACCCAGGTAGACGCAGTCTGCGCCATGGTCGACAGCCTGCTTCAGTGCGGGCAGGCTGCCGGCGGGGCAGACCAGTTCCATCGGGGGCTGTACCACGTCCGTGGCCAGCCCGGGATTCATTGCTGTCATCGGGAATGGCAGGGCTTACTGGCGCACGAAATCGATTACCACCCCCTCCGCGTCGCGCTGGCGGTAGGTGATCTGCACGCCTTCGCCGTAGCGGGCGACCATCTGGTGCAGCAGGGGGATCGGGTCGTGGTCGTTCACGAAACGCATGGTTTCGCCGGCCTGCAGCGCATCGAGTGCGCCGAAAATGGCGGCGTGGCGGAAACGCTTGGCGATGCCGCGGGCATCGAAACCATAGATGGCGTCGGCACGCGAATGGTCGTGCGGCATGCCGACGGGCTGCAGCGGAATGGTAGGCATGGGTCTCTCCTCAGCTTCGAAGAAGTGGAATGGGGAGTGTTCACCCAAAGTGCCACCAGGGCCTTGACGTGAAGCAATGAAGTGCCGATGCGCAGCCGGCTTGAAAAAAGATACGGCTTGTGAAGTCAGTTCAACAGCCAGTGCTCCTGAACAGGCAAGCGCAGCCTTCGAGAACCGGCGCTCCATGCTGGCGAGAACTCAGGCACTCGCCTCCAGCACGCGCAGCAGTTCCTCGCCATAGCGCTCCAGTTTGGCATCCCCCACGCCGCTGGTGCCGCGCAGCGCGCTGAGCGTGCCCGGATCTTCTTCGGCGATCGCGGCCAGCACGCTGTCATGGAAGATCACGTAGGCCGGCACGCTGTGCGCCCGCGCCACCTCGCTGCGCCAGGCCTTGAGCGCCTCGAAACGCGCCTGGCCGGCCTGGTCCAGATGTGCGGCAGCACTGGCACGCTTGCGCCCGCTGCCGTCGCGCTGCCCGCGCTTGCGCGGCGTGGCCACCACATGGCGCAACTGCAGCGTCTGTTCGCCGCGCAGGATAGGTCGCGCCGCCGCCGTCAGCCGCAGTGTGTTGAAGTGCGCGCTGTCCACCTGCAGCGCCCCCAGCGCCACCAGTTGCCGCAGCACGCCGCGCAATTCGGTCTCGCTGCTGTCGGGTGCCAAGCCGTAGGTGCTGAGACTCTCGTGCCCGAACTGCCGCACCTTGTCGGTATCCTTGCCGCGCAGCACGTCCATCACATGGCCGGCACCGAAGCCGATGCCGGTTTTTTCGTGCAGGCGGTACACGGTGGAGAGCAGCTTGCGCGCCAGTTCGGTGGCATCCCACACCTCGGGCGGGTGCAGGCAGTTGTCGCAGTTGCCGCAGGGGTGCGAGGCCTCGCCGAAATAGCCCAGCAAGCGCACACGCCGGCAATCGGTCGCCTCGGCCAGCGCCAGCAGCGCATCGAGCTTGCCGGTCTGCACGCGCTTGAAGGCATCGTCGGCCGGGCTGTCGTCGATCATGCGGCGCTGGTTCACCACATCCTGCAGGCCGTAAGCCATCCAGGCCTGCGAAGGCAGGCCATCGCGCCCGGCCCGGCCTGTTTCCTGGTAGTAGCTCTCGATATTGCGCGGCAGATCCAGATGCGCGACAAAGCGCACATCCGGCTTGTCGATGCCCATGCCGAAGGCGATCGTCGCCACCATCACCACGCCTTCCTCGCGCAGAAAGCGGTCCTGATTCGCCTGCCGCGTGGCGGCATCGAGCCCTGCATGGTAGGGCATGGCGTCGATGCCCTCGCGCACCAGCGCCTCGGCCACTTCCTCCACGCGGCGGCGGCTCTGGCAATACACCACGCCGGCATCGCCTTCATGCTCGTTTTCGATGAAGCGCTTGAGCTGCGCCAGCGGATCGCGCTTTTCGACGATGGTGTAGCGGATGTTGGGCCGGTCGAAGCTGCTGACGAACTGCTGCGCCTGCTGCAGCTCCAGCCGCTCGGCAATGTCCTCGCGCGTGATGGCGTCGGCGGTGGCGGTCAGGGCAATACGCGGCACGCCGGCAAACTGCTCGTGCAGGAGAGTGAGCTGACGGTATTCCGGCCGGAAATCATGGCCCCACTGGCTCACGCAATGCGCCTCGTCGATGGCGAACAGGGCCAGTTGCCCGCGCTCGTACAGGCGTTGCATCAGGCCCAGAAAGCGCGGCGTGACCAGCCGTTCCGGCGCCACGTACAGCAGCGTCAGCCGCCCGCCGAGCAGATCCTGCTCCACCTGCTGCGCTTCGCTGGAAGACAGCGTGGAATTGAGAAACGCCGCTGCAACGCCCGCCTCATGCAGCGCGCCCACCTGGTCGTGCATCAGCGCCACCAATGGCGACACCACAATGGTGCAGCCATGCCCCAGCCGCTGCCGCGCAATGGCCGGAACCTGGTAGCACAGCGACTTGCCGCCGCCCGTTGGCATCAGCACCAGCGCATCGCCACCTGCCACCACCGTATCAATGATGGCCTGCTGTTGGCCGCGGAAGGCGGGATAGCCGAAGACTTGCTGCAAGATGGTGAGAGGGGAGCTTTCAGACATAACGCTGTGTCAAAAATTAGTATATTTGTATTATATTCTTGCAGATGAGCGGGTGGAATTTCAAGACTGAGGGCAGCATGCGCAACGGTTCGAAAGAAGTGCCCCTGTACATCGCAACAAGAGACTTCAACGTGTCGTTGTATTGCCTGCGAATGGTCCGCCTTCTTGCACGCTCTGCAGTCCTCCGGCACCAAGCGGTTTGCCGAAATCAACCAACTAGGTTAAAGTTCATCATGGAAAAGCAGACGCCGCACCGCAGATTGGCTGTGGTGAAGGCCTTGGTTCAGGCTGGAAAGGTGCGTACGACACATGCAGCCCGAATCGGCGCCAACGAACTCGGCCTGCGTTTTTCCGACATGCTGCAGGTCGTGATGGAACTGGATTCCGGCGATTTTTACAAGAGCATGACCACCCATGTCGATCATACGATATGGCAGGATGTCTACCGCCCACGCACGTCGGCCGGAGACATCTATCTGAAACTGACAGTGATGGAAGACGTCCTGATCGTCTCCTTCAAGGAGCTCTGACCATGAAATGTCCTGTTTGCGGCGGAGCGGATTTGATCCGGGATACGCGCGGCCTGCCATACACCTACAAGGGTGAAACAACCATCATCGCTGCGGTGACGGGGGACTTTTGTCCGGCTTGCGGCGAATCGATCCTGGATGCAGCAGAGTCCGATCGCGTCATGCATGCCATGCAGGCTTTTTCGCGCGAGATCAATGCGGCTTTGGTTGATCCCGATTTCATTGCGGCAGTGCGCAAGAAGCTGGAGCTGGATCAGCGCGAGGCCGCCGAGATCTTTGGCGGTGGAGTGAATGCGTTTTCCCGTTACGAAACAGGCAAAACCAAGCCGCCACTGGCCTTGGTCAAACTGCTCAAACTGCTCGATCGCCACCCAGACCTGCTCGCCGAGGTCCGGGCAGCTTGAATCAGCAGCATCAGCGCCGGCGTGCCGCCTCATAAATCGGCATCAGCTTCGGCAACGCCGCCCGGATGCGCGCCGTGCGGTCCGATGCCGACGGATGGCTCGACAGGAAGGACGGCCCCTGTCCCGCGCCCGCTGCCGCCATCTTGTCCCACAGCGTCAGCGCCGCAGCGGGGTTGTAGCCGGCGCGCGCGGCCAGTTCCAGGCCGTAGATGTCGGCCTCGTTCTCCATCTGGCGCGAGTAGGGCATGTCCAGCGCCACCTGCTTGGCGATGCCGGCCAATTGCGTGCCGCCCGATCCGAGGCCGATCAGCGCACCGCCCAGCGAAATCGCCAGATCACCCACCGCCTGCTGCGAGATCTGCTCGCGCGAATGCTCGCGGAAGGCGTGTGCCATCTCGTGGCCGATCACCACGGCCAGTTCATCGTCGGTCATGCCCATGCGGCGCAGCAGGCCGGTGTACACCGTCACCTTGCCGCCCGGCATCACGTGGGCGTTGAGTTCATTGGTATTGATCAGCACCAGTTCCCACGGCCAGCGGGCTGCATCGGGACGGAACTGCGCCACATGCGGAATCAGGCGGCGCATTACCGTGCTGACGCGGTTGTATTCGGGGCCGCTGGTCACCAGCTCACCCTGCGCCCGCGCCTTGGCGTTCTGCTGGTTGAAAGCCTGCTGCGAGGCCTGCACGACTTCAGCCTCGGACACCACCATCAGTTGCGAACGCTGGCCGCCGGCCACGGAGCCGGTGGTGGTACTGGCACAGCCCGCCAGCAAGGCGGTGGCGGTCACGGCCAGCAGGCCGTGGCGGAACATCGGGCGCAGAGAAGTCATGGAGGCATCCTTTCACAACAGGTTTCTTGTCCGGGGCCACAGCCCCTCCCTTCGGCGCATGGTATGCGAAAACCGCGCGACGCAGGCAAGGGGTTGTAACCTGAAGCCGGTTTGATGCCCCATCGGCGGAACTAGTTCACGCCGGCTTGAAACACTTCGCCCCGTCCCCATCTGCCGGGTTCGCCCTCGTCCGGAGGGCCCAACCACAGAACGAACCCAAGGCAACCACCATGAGTACCCATACCCATGCATTCCAGGCCGAGGTCGCACAACTGCTGCACCTGGTCACCCATTCGCTCTATTCCAACCCCGACATCTTCGCGCGCGAGCTGATCAGCAACGCATCCGACGCCTGCGACAAGCTGCGATTCGAGGCGCTCAACAACCCCGCGCTGTACGAAGACCAGCCCAACCTCGAGGTGCGCGTCTCCATCGACAAGGCCGCCAAGACCATCACCATTGCCGATAACGGCATCGGCATGAGCGAGCAGGAGGCCATCGACAACCTGGGCACCATCGCCAAGAGCGGCACCAAGGATTTCGTCAGCAAGCTCACCGGCGACCAGAAGGCCGATTCGCAGCTGATCGGCCAGTTCGGCGTCGGTTTCTACTCCGGCTTCATCGTGGCAGACAAAATCACGGTGGAAACGCGCCGTGCCGGCCTCAAGCCCGAAGAAGGCGTGCGCTGGGTCAGCGGCGGTGCCGGCGATTTCAGCACCGAAACCATCACCAAACCCGGCCGCGGCACCAGCATCACGCTGCACCTGCGCGAAGACAAGCTGGACTACCTCAACAGCTACAAGCTCAAGAGCATCATCAGCCAGTATTCCGACCACATCGGCCTGCCCATCCTGATGCCCAAGGAAGAGTGGAAAGAGGGCGAGGAAGGCCAGCCCGGCGACATGGTGCAGACCGGCGAATGGGAACAGGTCAACGAGGCCAGCGCCCTGTGGACGCGTCCCAAGAAGGACATCACGCCCGAGCAGTACAACAACTTCTACCAGACGCTGGCGCACGACTTCGAAGACCCGCTGGCCTGGAGCCACAACAAGGTCGAGGGCAACACCGAATACACGCAACTGCTGTACATCCCGGCGCGCGCCCCGTTCGACCTGTACCAGCGCGACCACAAGCACGGCCTCAAGCTCTACGTGCGCCGCGTCTTCATCATGGACGAGGCCGAATCCCTGCTGCCGCAGTACCTGCGCTTCGTCAAGGGTGTGGTCGATGCCTCCGACCTGCCGCTGAACGTCAGCCGCGAACTGCTGCAGGAAAGTCGCGACATCAAGACCATCCGCGAAGGCAACACGCGCCGCGTGCTGTCCATGCTGGAAGATATGGCCAAGCAGCAGGCCACGCCGCCGGAAAGTGCCGAAGGCAAGACCGACGTCGGCTCGGGCGAATCCGTGCCGGCCCCGGAACCGGTCGAGACCGAGGAAGGCGTGACCGACGTGGTGGACAAGAGCGAAGCCGCACCCGCCGCCGAAACTGCCGCCGCCTTTGCCGAGCAGAAGACCGGCGCCAGCAAGTACGCCACCTTCTACGCCGAATTCGGCGCCGTGCTCAAGGAAGGCCTGGGTGAAGACACCGGTAACCGCGAGCGCATCGCCAAGCTGCTGCGCTTTGCCAGCACCACGACCGACACGGTCAGCGTCAGCTTTGCCGACTACAAGGCGCGCATGAAGGAAGGCCAGGAGGCGATCTACTACATCACCGCCGACAGCCTGTCTGCCGCGAAGAACAGCCCGCAGCTGGAGCTGTTCCGCAAGAAGGGCATCGAAGTGCTGCTGATGGCGGATCGCGTGGACGAGTGGGCACTGAGCTTCCTGCACGAGTTTGACGGCACGCCGCTGCAAAGCGTGGCCAAGGGCGCGGTCGACCTTGGCAAGCTGCAGGACGAGGAGGAGAAGAAGGCTGCCGAGGCTGCGCAGGAAACCGCCAAGCCGTTGCTGGAAAAGATCAAGGAGGTGCTCAAGGATGAAGCGCAGGACGTGCGGGCCACCACGCGCCTGGTCGATTCCCCGGCCTGCCTGGTGTCGCAGGAACACGGCATGAGCGTGCAACTGGCGCGCATGCTCAAGCAGGCCGGCCAGCCGGTGCCGGACATCAAGCCGGTGCTGGAGGTCAATGTCGATCACGCGCTGATCCGCAAGCTGGCCGAGGTGCAGGACGATGTCACGCGCTTTGCCGACCTGGCGCAGGTGCTGTTCGACCAGGCGCTGCTGGCCGAAGGCGGCATGCCGGCCGATCCGGCGGCCTATGTGCGCCGGGTGAATGCGCTGCTGGCGTAACGCGCTGCGGCACATGCACTGAGAGGGATGGCGGGGCCATCCCTTTTTTCTGCGGATAATGGCGCTCTGCGACGCCGTCACCGCCGTCACCGCCGTCACCGCCGGCCCGGAATCTGCCTCTGATTGTCGTCTGGCTGCTGCCCGCCCATTGCTCCCTGTTGCTCATGTCTGCCGATCTTCTGCCACCTTCCCTGCTGGCCGTGCAGCAGGCCACGCGCGCCCACCAGCGTGCGCATGGCTGCAACGCCCACACTTTCGAGGACGGCGCCGGGCTGTGGCAACTGGTGGCCGCCCATCAGCCGCGCCGCGTGCTGGAGCTGGGCACGGGGCTGGGCTACAGCGCCTGCCTGATGGCACTGGCCAGCCCGGAAGCCATCGTGCAGACACTGGAAGGCGATGCGCAACATGCCGGCCTGGCGCGCGAGCACATTGCGCAACTGGGCCTGCAGCAACGCGTGCAACTGCACGAAGGTTCGTTCTCGGTCACGCTGCCGGCGCTGGAGCTGGCCCCAGGCAGCCTCGATCTGGTGTTCTTCGACGGCAACATGCCCGCCTTCGTGCTGGTGCAGCATTTCCATACGCTGCTCGCCCCCGGCGGCTTGCTGGTCTGCGCCAACCTGGAGCTCAACGGCCCGCAAGGCGCCCGCCGCGCCAAGGCCGAACTCAGCGATTCCGCGCGCTGGCAGCGCCTGCCCGGCCTGGAAAACGGCCTGACCTGGGTGGCACAAAAAAGGGGCGATGCGGCACTGCAACATGAAGTTACGCAATCTGGCCCATAATGCCGGCATGTCGAACTTCCAGCAGGCCCTTGCCCTGGCCGCCCATTCGCTGACCCTGAGCAATCCGAACCCCCGCGTCGGATGCGTCGTCGTGGACGCGGATGGCCGCACCCTGGGGGAGGGCTTTACCCAGCAACGTGGTGGCCCGCATGCCGAAATCATGGCCTTGCGCGATGCCGCCAGCCGAGGTGAGGACGTGATCGGCAGCACCGTCTACGTCACGCTTGAACCCTGTGCCCACCACGGCCGTACGCCGCCGTGCTGTGATGCCCTGATCGCCGCCCGTGTCAGCAAGGTGTGCATCGCCCTGCGCGATCCCAACCCGCTGGTGGCCGGGCAGGGCATTGCCCGCCTGCAGGCAGCCGGCATTGCCGTGGAAATGGCGCCCGCCGAGGTGGAGGCCGAGGCGCGCGAAATCAACATCGGCTTCATGCAGCGCATGGAGCAGGGTGTGCCCTGGGTGCGCCTCAAGACCGCGTCCTCGCTCGACGGCATGAGTGCACTGGCCAATGGCGAGAGCCAGTGGATCACCGGGGACACCGCCCGCGACGACGTGCAGCACTGGCGCGCCCGTGCCTGCGCCGTGCTGACCGGCAGCGGCACGGTGGTGGCCGATGATCCCCTGCTCAATGTGCGCCTGCCCGGTGCCACGCGCCAGCCGCACCTGGTGATCGTGGACAGCCGCCTGCGCACGCCGCCCACGGCGCGCCTGTTCGGCGTGCCGGATCGCAAGGTCTGGATCGTCACCGTCGACCGCAACACCCCCGGCCGCGACGAGCGCCGTGCCGCCCTCGAGGCCGCGGGCGCCGAAATCATCACGCTGGATGCCGGCATGGACGGCCGCAGCGACCTGCGCGAACTGATGCGCGAACTGGGCCGGCGCGAGGTCAACGAAGTGCATGTGGAAGCGGGCGCCATCCTCAACGGCGCCCTGCTCGAGGCCGGCCTGGTGGATGAGTTGCTGGCCTATGTGGCGCCCATGCTGCTCGGTCCGGGGCGGCCACTGGCCGAACTGCCGCAGCTGCAGCGTCTGTCGGACGCCTCGCGCTGGGGCCTGCACCGCATGGAAGCGGTGGGCGACGATCTGCGCCTGCAGCTGCGCAAGCGCAAGACGGCCTGAGCCGCCGCTCTTGCCTCACGGCACCGATGCCGCCGGCCAGGCCGTGCGAAATTGCCGCCGTGGCCGGGAACTTGTCCGGTTCCGGCACTATCTCACGGGTATGGCCACGCAGGTGCAACACCGCTACCCAAACGGCCGGGCAGGCGCTAGTATTTTCAGCATCAGGGCGCCGAGCCGACTGCATGCCGGCGCCGCTAAAGGACACCGTATGAAAACGACCGCACACCGCATCCTCCTCACCACCGCACTGGCGGGCGCCACGCTGCTGGCCGGCTGCGCCAATGGCAGCTTCCACCCCGGCCTCTCGGTGGGGCTGGGCATCGGCAGTGGCGGGCGCGTGGGTGGCGGCGTGTCCATCAGCACACCCATCGGCAATCCCGGCGGGCCGGTGGTGGGCAATATCGGCATTGGCGCCGGCAGCGGCGGCGGTGGTGTCGGCATTGGCATCGGCATGGGCGGCAGCACGGTGCTGAACCAGCCTGCGGTCGACAGTCCGCCGCCGGCCCGGCTCCCCGCACGCACGGATGGCGCTGCCCCGGCCGACTGGGCCCCGGTGAGCGGCAAGGCTGTCACCAGCCAGACCGTCAACCAGGCACCCGCCGGTTCCGCCTTCCGCGACTGGCCCTGGGGTGTGCAGCGCGTTTCTCCCTGAGCCGGCGACCAGGCAGCGGGCCTTCGCAGCGCATGTTGACGGGGAGTGCAGCGTCATCGTGCCGGGCGTTGGCGCACCCCGCGCGTGATGCCCCTCGGGGCGAGCGTGCTTCGCTCCACGGGCAGCAAAAAGCCCGCGCAGCCGCACTGACTGCGGCCCGCGGGCTTTGCTCTGCGCATCCAGGGGGTTGATCCCCCGGTGATGGCTTACTTGGCGCTGTAGTCGTACACGCCGCGGCCGGTCTTGCGGCCCAGGTGGCCGGCAGCAACCAGTTCCTTCAGCAGGTAGCAGGGGCGGTACTTGCTGTCGCCGAACTGCTCCAGATACACCTCCATCACGGCCAGGCACACGTCCAGACCGATCATGTCGGCCAGGGCCAGCGGGCCGATCGGGTGGTTGCAGCCCAGCTTCATGCCGGCGTCGATGTCTTCCGGCGTGGCCAGGCCTTCGGCCAGCACGAAGAAGGCTTCGTTGATCATGGGCACCAGGATGCGGTTGACGACGAAGCCCGGAGCGTTCTTCACGGTGATGGGCGATTTGCCCAGGTGCTCGGCCAGGGCCTTGACGGTGTCGTGCGTGGCGTCGCTGGTCTGCAGGCCGCGGATCAGTTCGACCAGGGCCATCATCGGCACCGGGTTGAAGAAGTGCATGCCGATGAACTTGTCGGCGCGCTTGGTCTGTGCGGCCAGCTCGGTGATGGAGATGGAGGAGGTGTTGCTGGCGATGATGGTCTCGGCCGGCAGCAGCTCGTCCAGCTGCTTGAGGATCTTGTTCTTGATGTCGGGGTTCTCGGTAGCGGCTTCGATCACCAGCTGGCAGCCCTTCAGGTCGTCATAGCTGGTGCTGCCCTTGACCAGGGCCAGAGCGGCTGCCTTGTCGGCTTCGCTGATCTTCTCTTTCTTGATCAGACGGTCCAGGCTGCCGGCGATGGTGGCCAGGCCCTTCTGTACGGCGGCCTCGGCGATGTCGACCATCACCACGTTGATGCCCTTGGTGGCACATGCCTGGGCGATACCGTTGCCCATGGTGCCGGCGCCAACGATGCCGACGGTTTGAATGCTGTTGCTCATGCGAATGCTCCGTGAGTGGACAAAATTAACCCCGCTATCTTAACGCCGCGGGGTGACAGATTCGTGCAGAGAGCTTGACGTATGCGTCATTTGGGACGCGCCCCCGTGCCTATTGCACGGGAGCGGGTGGCAGAAATGCTGCACTGCAGCTTATTCGGCGGCAGCGGCTTCGCGCTTCTGGCGGCGCTGCTCCATTTCCGCACGCATCTGCTGTCCGTCCAGGCCGCTGATGAGGGGGCTGGCGGCCGGATAGGCAATGCTTTCCTCCAGCACCATGTGGTCGTTGTAAAGCTCCAGGAACAGCTGGATCTGCTGGTACAGCATGTCCATGTCGAACCAGCTGTTGCCGGATTCGGCGGCCGACAGCGAGGGTTCGATCTCGAGCCAGTTCTGCTCGATCCAGCCGTGGTCCTGCACCAGCTGGCGCGCGGTATGGGCCAGTTCCGCTTCGTGCGAGGCCAGCAGCGGCGGGAAAATGTGGCGCTCTTCGTCCAGATGGTGCTGGCGGGCGTTGGTGTCGAGCCAGGCGCGTACTTCGGCGGTTTCGGCGCGCACTTCGGCGGTCAGGCCATCGTCGCGCATGGCATCGGCCAATGCCTTCAGGCGCAGCAGCTTGGCCTCGATCTCTCGGTGGGTCTGGTCCAGGAATGCGAAGGCGGCATTGCCCTTGCCTGCGGTGGCTTTGCTGTCAGTCATGGTCACTTCCTACGTCATGGCGCTTGCGCATCACCTGCACGGACCATCCGCAGCAGCTGCGCAAAGCGTCGGGCCAGGCCGGCCCTTGCTGTCCATTGTGATGGCAATTTCCTGACAGCGACCTTGCGCTGGCGCAACTCGGTGGAACTTTTTGCTGCTTTGCAGCAAAACTGTCCGGCAAACGCGGTTTCAGCGAAAAAGAACCGGTTGCTGGCTGCCTGCGCCATGGCTGTGACAAGGGAGCAGCGGAGGAAGGTGGGGATTGCGGATGAGGCGGATGAGGCGGATGAGGCGGATGAGGCGGATGAGGCGGATGGAGGGATGGGGGATGGGGGATGGGGGATGGAGTGCGGCGGCGAGAGGCACTGCCGGGGATCAGCGGGCAAAGCGGCGCCGCGTCAGCGCCAGCGCCACCCAGAAGGACAGCGCCGCCGTCCCTGCCAGAACCCCCAGATGCAGCCACGCCTGCTGCGGCCATTCGCCCAGGAACAGCGGTCGCACCAGCAGCACCGCCTGCGACAGCGGCAGCCATTCGGCCACGTGCCGCACCAGCGGCGGCAGCTGCGATTGCGGAAAGAACACGCCCGACAGGAACATGGTCGGCGTCAGGAACAGCGTGAAGTAATAGGTGAAGAAGTCGTAGCCGCTGGCCAGTGCATTGAAAATCAGCGCCATGCTGGCAAAGCAGATGCCCGCCAGCAGCAGCACGGGCAGCACGGCGATCAGCGTAGTGGCGTGGCTGATGCCCAGCGCCAGCATCACCATCAGGATGGCGGTTGCCGAAAAAATCGCCTTGAAGCTGGCCCACAGCATCTCGGCCAGCACAATGTCGTCGAGCTGCACCGGCGCGTTCAGGATGCCGTCCCAGGTTTTCTGAACATGCATGCGCGAGAAGGCCGAATACAGCGCCTCGAAGCTGGCGGCGTTCATGGTGCTCATGCAGATGCTGCCGCTGGCAATGAACAGCAGGTAAGGCATCGTATGGCCATCGACTGTCACATTGCCGATCAGTGCCCCCAGGCCGTAGCCGAAGGCCAGCAGCCACATCAGCGGTTCGGCGATGTTGCCGATCAGGCTGGGTACGGCGAGCTTGCGCCAGACCAGGAAGTTGCGCAGAAAGACCGGCCACCAGCGCTTGCTCAGCTGCGGTGGCGCCCAGTGCGAGAGCTGCTCGCTCAGCGCGGTGGTGGCAGGGGGCTGGATGGCGGGCATGGGTCAGGCTCCTTCGCGGATCTGGCGGCCGGTGAGCTTGAGGAACAGGTCCTCCAGATTGGCGGGGCGGTGCAGCGTGCGCACATGCGCCTCGCGCTGCAGCGCGGCCAGCAGCGGGCCGGCCTGGCGCGTGTAGAAGAACACCGTTTCGCCGCTCACCTCGGTGCGATCGGCCAGGCGGGCCAGATCGGACGTGGCCAGTGCGCGAGCATCGGTGCCATATACCTCCACCACATCCGGCTCCAGATGCTCCTCGATCAGCGCGCGCGGCGCACCTTCGGCCATGATGCGGCCATGATCCAGCACCACCAGGCGGTGGCACAGGCGCTCGGCCTCATCCATGAAGTGCGTGGTCAGCAGGATGGCGGTGCCCTGCTGCAGCAGCCATTGCAGGCGTTCCCACATCAGATGGCGCGCCTGCGGGTCCAGCCCGGTGGTGGGCTCGTCGAGCAACAGCAATTTGGGCGCGTTGATCAGCGCGCGTGCCAGGCTCAGGCGCCGCTTCATGCCGCCCGAGAGCTCGCCCGGCTTGGCATCGGCCTTGTGCGTGAGCGCGGCAAACTCCAGCAGTTGCGGAATGCGTTCGCGGATCTGCTCATCGGGCAGGCCGAAATAGCGCCCGAACACCAGCAGGTTCTCCGCACAGGTGAAATCCGGGTCGAGCGAATCGAATTGCGTCACCACGCCCAGATGCTGCTTGATGGCCAGTGCATCGCGCGGCATGCTCAGGCCGTCGAAGGCGCGGATCACGCCGTCATCGGGCGCGGTCAGGCCCAGGCACATGCGCAAGGTGGTGGTCTTGCCCGCACCATTGGGGCCGATGACGCCCAGGCATTCGCCGGGCGCGATGCGGAAGGAGACGTCGTCTACGGCCGTGAATTCGCCGAAGCGCTTGTGCAGGTGCTCGACGGCAAACAGCGGCGGGGCGGGTAGCGTGCTCATTGGAAAGCCACTTCCTGGAAGCTGCGCAGCTTGCGGCTGTGCAGTTGTCCGGTGGCGCCGGTGCGCAGCAGTTCCAGTGCGCGGATGCCGATGCGCAGATGCTGGTCCACCCGCTCGCGGTAGAAGTGGTTGGCCATGCCCGGCAGCTTGATCTCGCCGTGCATGGGCTTGTCGCTCACGCACAGCAGGGTGCCGTAGGGCACGCGGAAACGGAAGCCATTGGCGGCGACGGTAGCGCTTTCCATGTCGATGGCGATGGCCCGGCTCTGGGTGAAGCGCTGCGCCGGAATGTTCTGCGCGTCCAGCTCCCAGTTGCGGTTGTCGGTGGTGGCCACAGTGCCGGTGCGCAGCACCGCCTTCAGATCGTCGCCCTGCAGCTGCGTGACGTCGGCCACGGCCTGCTGCAGCGCCTGCTGGATCTCGGCCAGCGCCGGTACCGGCACCCACAGCGGCAGGTCCTCGTCCAGCACATGGTCCTCGCGCACATAGCCGTGCGCCAGCACGTAGTCGCCCAGCAGCTGGCTGTTGCGCAGGCCGGCGCAGTGGCCCAGCATCAGCCAGGCGTGCGGACGCAGCACGGCCACGTGGTCGGTCATGGTCTTGGCGTTGGCCGGGCCGACGCCGATGTTGACCATGGTGATGCCGGCATGGCCGGGGCGCACCAGGTGGTAGGCTGGCATCTGCGGCAGGCGCTGCGGGTGCGCGCCCTGCACGAAGCCGTCCGGGCTGCCGTGCGACACATGGTGCATCACCACGTTGCCGGGCTCGACAAAGGCGGTGTAGCCGCTGTCCGGGTCCTGCATGGCGGCCTGGCCCAGACGGATGAACTCGTCGATGTAGAACTGGTAGTTGGTGAACAGCACGAAGTTCTGGAAGTGGCGGGCCTCGGTGCCGCTGTAGTGGCGCAGGCGCTGCAGCGAATAGTCCACGCGCGGGGCGGTGAACAGGGCCAGCGGCAGGGCGCCGCCGCGTACGTGCTGCGAAGTGCCGTTGGCAATGCCGTCGTCCATGCTGGCCAGGCCGGGCCAGTCGAAGGTGGCGTGCATGCGCTGGCGCTGTTCCACACCGAGCGTGCCCTCCACCACCTCATGCGGATCGAGCGCGAAATGCAGCGCGATCGGCTGGTGGCTGGTGGCGACCTCGAGCGGGGCGGACGGATGGTTGCGCAGCAGCAGTTCGAACTGGGTGCGGTAGTAGTCGGCGAACAGGAAGGGATCGGTCAGCGTGGTCTCGAACACGCCGGCGTGGGCCACGAAGCCGAAGGTGTGGCGCTGCTCGCCGCGCGGATGCTGCGTGGCCTCGTGCGTGTGGATGCGCACCAGCGGATAGTAGGCACGCACCGGCTGCGGCAGGCTGCCTTCGGCGATGAAGCGGCGGAACTGCTCGCGCAGATGCTCGATGGATTGCCGGTAGATCGCCTGTACCTGCTGCAGCGCGGCATCGGCATCGGTAAACGGCTGGGGCGCCACGTAGGGCGGAGTCAGTGGGCTGGGAGCTTTCATGAACGTCCTGGCTGTCGCGGGGCACGCCGTGCAGCGTGCACGGCGCAAGGTGCGAACCATTGTACGCAGCGCGGGCGACGATGCCGTGTCGGCGCATGGCGCGCGAGCACGCCCCTCGGTTGCGCAACCTGACGGGCGCCTGCCCGGAAACACGGCTTGCCTGTTGTGCCCCATCAGGGGCCGGCAAGAAAAAACGCGCCGGCAGGCGAACTGCGGCGCGTTCTTGTGCGGGATGCAGGCGGCCCGCGAAAGGGGCGCAGCCTGCCGTTCCCGGGCCGGATTACAGCGCGGGGATGCGCAGTTTCTGGCCGGGGTAGATCTTGTCCGGGTGGGACAGCATGGGCTTGTTGGCCTCGAAGATCACCATGTACTTGTTGGCATCGCCATAGTATTTCTTGGCAATGGCGGACAGGGTGTCGCCGCTCACCACGTCGTGGTACTGGGCATCGGAGCCGCCGCCGTCGGCCACGTTCATGTTGTTGTCCACGTCCTTCACGGCAGCCACGTTGCCGGCAGCCAGGGTGGCTTTTTCGGCGGCTTCCTTGTTGGGAGCGTCGCCGGTCAAGGTGACCTTGCCGCTGGCGCCGTCGAACATCACGTTCAGGTTGGAGAGGCCAAGGTTCTGTGCCTCAATGTAGCTCTTGATGGCAGCGCCGGCTTCGGCGTTGAGCTGGGCCAGGGAAGCGGTGTCATTGGCCGCTGCGGCTTCTTCCACCTTCTTGTGGCCGAACAGTTTTTCGCCGGCTTCCTTGATAAAGCTGAACAGTCCCATGTTTTCTCTCCTTGGTTGTGAGTGATGAGAGTTGCAGCGTATCCGCAAAACATGACAGGTACGCAACAGCCCCATGCAATTATGGTAAGTAAGCGTCAACAATTCCACATGCGCGCCCATAATGCGCCCATGACATTCCTTGCAGTAGATATCGGCAACACGCGTCTGAAATGGGCGCTCTATGCCCAGCCCGCTCCGAATGCCCGCTTGCTGGCCCATGGTGCCGAGTTTCTCGAGAACATCGAGAAGCTGGCCGAAGGGCCGTGGAAGGCCTTTCCTTCAGCGCCCTCGCGCATGCTGGGCTGCGTGGTGGCCGGCGATGCGCTCAAGCGCCGCGTCGAGGAACAGATGGAGATCTGGCCCGATCTGGAGCCACGCTGGGTGGTGTCGCGCTCCGAGCAGGCCGGAGTCGTCAATGGTTACGAATTGCCCAACCGCCTGGGGGCGGACCGCTGGGTGGCCATCATCGGTGCCCGTCACCGCATGCTGCGCGCCTGCGAGGGCCAGGCACCGCGCCCGCTGGTGGTGGTGATGGTGGGCACGGCCGTGACGGTCGAGGCCATCGACACCGAAGGCAGGTTCCTCGGCGGCATCATCCTGCCGGGCCACGGCATCATGCTGCGCGCACTCGAATCGGGCACGGCCGGCCTGCACGTGCCCACGGGCAATGTCACCGAGTTTCCCACCAACACCAGCGATGCACTCACCAGCGGCGGCACCTTCGCCATTGCCGGGGCGGTGCAGCGCATGGTGCGCCATGTGCGCGCCCACTGCGGCATGCAGCCCATGTGCATCATGACCGGCGGCGCCGGCTGGAAAATGGCACCCTACATGGAAACGCCGTTCGAGCTGGTGGAAAGCCTGATTTTCGACGGCCTGCTGGCCATGGCGGCCGATGCGCATGCGCGCCAGCGTGCCGACCAGGCGGCCCGGCTGGCGGCCCAGGCCGAGGCGGGGGCACAGCAGCAGGGCGGCGGCACCGAAGCATCGCCGCCGCAATCGGCTGCCATGCCAGAGTCCTCGGCCGGCTTGCCCTGCCAGATGCAGGACGGCGCCATCCGCACGCCGCAAGCCTGAATCCATGCACACGCTGGAGCAACTGCGCCTCGGCGAGTTGGGCGGTGCGCATTTGCTGCGTCTGCACGAAATCGTGGCCCGGCTGCAGCCTGTATTTTCGATGGAGACACCATGATGAGCACCCCTTCTTCCCTGGCACCGACCGTGACCCTGGGCAATGGCGTGGCCATGCCCCGGCTTGGCCTGGGTACCTGGCCGATGGACGATGCCCAGGCGGCCCGCGTGGTCGCCCGCGCACTTGACATGGGCTACCGTCTGATCGATACCGCGGAAAACTACCGCAACGAGCGTGGCGTGGGTGAAGGCCTGCGTGCCTCGGGCGTACCGCGCGAGCAGGTGTTCGTCACCACCAAGTTCAACAAGCAGTGGCACAGCGTGGAGGGCGTGCAGCAGGCCTGCGACGCCAGTCTGCAGCGGCTGGGGCTGGACTATGTGGATCTGCTGCTGGTGCACTGGCCCAATCCCGACCAGGATCGCTACGTGGAGGCCTTCCAGGGCATGGTGCGTTTGCTGGAGGCGGGCAAGGTGCGCGCCATCGGCACGTCCAACTTCAAGCACGCACACCTGCAGCGTCTCTTCGATCTGGGGCTGGTGCCGCATGTGAACCAGATCCATCTGGACCCCTATCACGGACGCAGCGACGTGGTGCAGGTGCACCGTGAGCGCGGCATTGTCACCGAATCCTGGAGCCCGCTGGGCCGTGCCGGAGCCCTGTTGCAGGAGCCGGCCATTCTTGCGGCGGCAGAGCGCCATGGCCGCACCGCCGCACAGGTGGTGCTGCGCTGGCATACGCAGCAGGGCTATGTGCCGATTCCCAAGTCCGCCGATCCGCTGCGCCTGCAGCAGAACCTGGACAGTTTCGGCTTTACCCTGTCAGACGAGGAGATGGCGGCCATCAGCGCGCTGGATCGCGTGGATCCGGCGATGCTGGATTCGGATGTGTTCGGGCACTGAAGGCTTACAGCACGGGCGCCAGCCAGCGCTCCACCACTTTCACCCACAACGTGGCGCCGGCGGGCAGCAGCGCGTCGTTGAAATCATAGCTGCCGTTGTGCAGGGTGCATGGGCCGCCGCCATGGTCCGCCATGCGGTGCGAGCCATCGCCATTGCCGATGAAGAAGTAGCAACCCGGCTTGTGCTGCAGCATGAAGGAGAAATCCTCCGCCGCCATGGTCGGCGTCTGCTTGTGCACATGGTGCGCGCCCAGCACGCTGCTGGCTACTTCATGGATGAAATGCGCCTCGTCGCGGCTGTTGATGGTGGGCGGGTAGTTGCGTTTGAAGTCGAATTCGCATTCCATGCCGAAGCCGCGCGCCAGATTCTCCGACAGCACGCGCATGCGCTGCTCGACGTGGTCCAGCACTTCCAGCGTGAAGGTGCGCACCGTGCCCTGCAGCGTGCAGGATTCCGGAATCACGTTGGTGGCATCCCCGGCCTCCAGCATGGTCACCGAGATCACGGCCGAGTCGATGGGCGAGATGCTGCGCGAGACAATGGTCTGGAAGGCCTGCACCAGCTGGCAGGCGACCGGCACCGGATCGTTGGCCGTGTGCGGCAGCGCCGCATGGCCGCCCTTGCCGCGCAGGGTGATGTGAAATTCGTTGCTTGAGGCCATCACCGGCCCGGGAGATGCTGCCACGTCGCCCGCCGGCAGGCCCGGCCAGTTGTGAAAGCCGAACACCGCGTCCATCGGAAAGCGCGTGAACAGGCCATCCCCGATCATGGCGCGCGCGCCCGCTCCGCCTTCCTCGGCGGGCTGGAAGATGAAGTACACGGTGCCGTTGAAGATGCGGTGTTTCGCCAGATACTGCGCGGCGCCCAGCAGCGTGGCAGTGTGGCCGTCGTGGCCGCAGGCGTGCATCTTGCCGGGATGCTGGCTGGCATGCGCGAAGGTGTTGTCCTCCTGCATGGGCAGAGCGTCCATGTCGGCGCGCAAGCCGATGGCGCGCGGCGAGTTGCCGCTGCGCAGGATGCCGACCAGCCCGGTGCCGCCCAACCCGCGTACCACTTCGATGCCCCATTCCTGCAGCTTGCGTGCCACCAGGTCGGAGGTGCGCACCTCCTCGTAGCACAGCTCGGGATGCGCATGGATATCGCGCCGCAGCGCGATCAGGTGGTCCAGTTCGGCGGCCACTTCGGGCAACACCTGCAACTGACGGGAAGCAATGGCAACAGTCATGCACAAAGTTTAGCGCCTTGGCACGCGCTTGTCAGGACGGGATCCGATCTTGCGTGTTGCACTGCGTCGTGCCGGTATGGCCTCCATGCCAGAATGGGCGCCAACCCTTTGTCCGGAGAGCCCATGTCGCAGCCAATTCCCCTTGATCCTGAATCCATACCCACGCAGGCGGACGCCGAAACGCGTGCCATGCCGCCGAGTGGCGCAGAGAAACCGGCGACGGACGGTGCGCGGCCATTCCGCATCCTGATGGTGTGCCTGGGCAATATCTGCCGCAGCCCCACGGCGCAGGGCGTGATGGAGCAGCAGGTGGCCGAGGCGGGCCTGCGCGGGCAGATCCAGGTGGATTCGGCCGGCACCGGCGACTATCACATCGGCCACGCGCCCGATCATCGTTCGCAGGAGCATGCGCTCAAGCGCGGCTACGACATTTCCGGCCAGCGGGCACGCCAGCTGGCGGATGCGGATTTCGAGGAATTCGACCTGATCCTGGTGATGGACGAGGCCAACGAGCGCGACGTGCTGGCGCGCTGCCCGCGGCAACATCGCGACAAGGTGAGGCGGCTGGCGGTATTCGGCAGCCAGCCCCAGGTACTGGAAGTGCCCGATCCCTACTTCGGCGGTGCCGACGGCTTCGAGCATGTGCTTGATCTGGTGGAGGACGCCTGCGCGGGCGTGCTGGCCCGGTTGCAGCAGGGCGCGGACAGCAAAATGCCGCCCGCAGGCGGCATGGAAGGCTGACAGGCTGCGTCAGCGTGCAGGGACTCTGGCGGCTTGTCGCTCGCCAGGCCTCTGCAGCATCAGCGCATCAGGACAGGCTGTTGATCAGGTCGATGTACTGCTGCTTGGCGGCGTCGGTGCTGGTGCCCTTGAGGGCGTTCCAGGCATCCCACTTGGCGCGTGCCACGATGTCGGCAAAACCCGGCTTGGCGGCGCTGTTGTCGCCTTCGGTGGCCTGCTTGTACAGGCTGTAGATTTTCAGCAGGGTCTGGTTGTCGGGCTTTTCGCTCAGCTTGGTGGAGTTGGCCACGGCGGCTTCGAAAGTGGCGTTCAGGTCGGTCATGCTTTGTCTCCTGGGGAATTGTTCAACAGCCATCCCTCCCGCCTGGGCAGAAGGGGCGTGCGCCCATTGTAGCGATTATTGAACGATCGTGCTTTTTTGTTGCAACAGGATGTGATCGACGACGGGGCCGGCGCGGAAGCCGCTGACCAGCTGCAACAGCACGCGCGTGATGCCGTCCACGTCGTTGGCCTGCATCAGGCCCTGCAACTCGACCAGCCGCTGCTGCAGCTGCGGCCAGGGCAGGTGCTGTTCGTGCGCCTTCATGATGCGCGGATGCTCGGTCGGCTGCGGGTTGTCGCCGATCAGCAGTTCCTCGTAGAGCTTCTCGCCGGGGCGCAGGCCGGTGACCTGGATGGCGATGTCGCCGGCCGGGTTCTGCGCGTCGCGCACGGTCAGGCCGGAGAGGGCCACCATCTGCCGCGCCAGCTGCGCGATCTGCACCGGCTCGCCCATGTCCAGCACGAACACATCGCCGCCCAGGCCCATGGCACCGGCCTGCAGCACCAGTTGCGCGGCTTCGGGAATGGTCATGAAGTAGCGCGTGACGTCTGCATGCGTCAGCGTGATCGGGCCGCCGTTGGCGATCTGCTGGCGGAACAGGGGCACGACCGACCCAGAGGAGCCCAGCACGTTGCCGAAGCGCACCATGGTGAAGCAGGTGGTGTTCGGGGCGGGCGTCGGTGCGCCATTCGTTCCAGGCTGGCCATTGACGGCGCCAGCGGAGGCACCGGCCCAGACGCCCGCCTGATCGAGTGCCGCGAAATCTACTGTCCGGCTGTCCGCCAGCGCCTGCAGGCACAGCTCGGCCAGGCGCTTGCTGGCGCCCATCACATTGGTCGGGCGCACTGCCTTGTCGGTCGAGATCAGCACGAACTGGGGCACGCCGGCCTCTAGTGCCGCTCGCGCCACCGTGAGGGTGCCGAACACATTGTTGGCCAGGCCCTGCACCGGGTTGTGCTCCACCATGGGCACATGCTTGTAGGCCGCCGCGTGGTACACGGTGGCCGGGCGCCAGGTGGTGATGATCTGGCGCATGCGGTGCAGGTCGCGCACATCGCCCAGCAGCGGTACCAGCGCCGGGTTGCCGGGCAGGGTCGCCACCAGCGCATGCAGTTCGTGGTAGATGCGGTAGAGGGCAAACTCGCTGTGCTCCACCAGCAACAGCGTAGTCGGGCCCTGTTGCACGATCTGGCGGCACAGCTCGCTGCCGATGCTGCCGCCTGCGCCGGTCACCAGCACCACGCGCTGCTGGATGTCGCGTGCAATCAGTTCGGCCCGCGGCGGCACCGGGTCGCGGCCCAGCAAGTCTTCCACGTCCAGTTCCTGAAACTGCTGCACCGCCGCCTGGCCGCTGGCCAGTTCGACCATGCTGGGCACGCTGCGCACGTGCACGGCCAGCCCCTGCAGGCTCTGGATGATGGCATTGCGTTCCGGCCGCGTCAGGCGTGGAATGGCCAGCAGTACGTCACTCACGTCGCTGTCGCGCACTACCTGCGGCAGATCCTGCGGCGCCCACACTTCCACACCATTGATGCTGCGGCCGATCTTGACCGGGTCGTTGTCGACGAAGCCGATCAGCGTGTAGTTGCGCGTGCTGTGGATGGCTGCCGCCGTCTGGATGCCGGTTTCTCCGGCGCCGTAGATCAGCAGCCGGCCGCGCTGGCGCATGTCCTGGCTGCCGGTGTACATGAACAGGCCGCGGATGAAGGCACGGTTGCCGCCGATCAGCAGCAGGAACAGGATGGGCTGCAGGGCCCCTACGCTGCGCGGCACATGCGTGGGGTTGCCCACGAACACCACATAGCAGCAGAAGATCACGCCATACACCGCAATCGCCTGCATGGTGGTGACCATGGCCGAGAAGCCGGTGTAGCGGAAGATGGCGCGGTACAGCCCGAACTTGACCATGATCGGGATCGCCAGCAGCGGCGCCAGCAGGTAGGTGACGGTCTGGTCGAGGTGCGGCAGGATCCAGCGGTCCTCGCGCAGGCTGATGGCCAGAAACAGCGCCAGCCAGGCGCAGAGCACGTCCACCCCCATGGCCAGAAACTGGCGCGGCAGGGTGTGGCGGTTGAAGATGCGGGATTGCATGGGAAGAGGAATTCAGGGCTTGAGCAGGATGCCCAGCGTCATGCCGATGATGCGCAGGTCCAGCCAGAAGCTGCGTTCGCGCACGTACTGGCGGCACAGCGCCAGCTTGGCCGGCAGGATGGTGTCGACATAGGTCTGCTCGGGGTTGCTGCTTTGCGCCAGCAGCGTGCTTTCGCTGCGGTATTGTACGGAGGCCAGGTCGGTGATGCCGGGTCGCACGCTTAGCACTTCGGCGCGCACCTCGGCCGGGTAGAGCGCCACGTAGCGCGGCACTTCGGGGCGCGGGCCCACGATGCTCATGTCGCCCAGCAGCACGTTGATGAGCTGCGGCAGCTCGTCGAGCTTGTAGGCGCGGATGAAACGACCGCTGCGGGTAATACGCGCATCCTCGCCCACGGTGATCTGCAGGCCGGCATTGTTCTGGCGCATGCTGCGGAACTTGTAGATGCGAAAGGGCTGGCCGTGGCGGCCGATGCGCTCCTGGCGGAAGAACACTGGGCCGGGCGAATCGCGCTTGATCCAGACGGCAATGCCCAGCAGCACCGGCGCGAGCAGCAGCAGGCCGATCGCGGAGGCGGCGATGTCGAACAGGCGCTTGAGCAGAAGGGAGCGCATGGGGTCAGTGCCGACGGGCAGAGGATCGCTCAGCCCAGAATGGCATGCAGCGCCGCGATGATGCGCTCCTGCTCGCCATCGCTCATGGCCGTGAACAGCGGGATGCTGAACATGCTCTGGTAGGCCTTGTCCGCTTCCGGGAACATTTCAGGCGTGAGCTGGTAGCGGTCGCGCCAGTAGGGCTGGCGGTGCAGCGGCACATAGTGCACGCTGGTGCCGATGCCGGCATCGCTGAGCTGCTGGATCACTTCGTCGCGCGTGAGTCTGGCGTTCTCGGCCAGGCGCAGCACGAACAGGTGCCAGGAGTGCACATCGCCGGCCGGGGCGTCGGCGGGCAGGATCAGCGGCAGTTCCTTCAGCGCATCCAGATAGCGCTGCGCCAGTTGCTGGCGGCGCTGCAGGAAGGAGGGCAGGCGCTTGAGCTGCACGCGGCCCAGCGCGCCAGCCATGTCGGTCATGTTGTACTTGAAGCCGGGCGCCACGATCTCGTAATACCAGGCCGGTGTCTTGCTGGTGAAGCGGTCGAAGGCATCGCGGTTGATGCCGTGCAGGCGCATCACCTTCATGCGCGCGGCCAGCGCCTCGTCCTTGGTGATCACCATGCCGCCTTCGCCGGTGGTCATGGTCTTGTTGGCGTAGAAGCTGAACACGGCAGCATCGCTGGGCAGTTGGCCCACCAGCGTGCCCTTCCAGGTGGTGGGCAGGGCGTGGGCGGCATCTTCCAGCACACGCAGCTGGTATTTTTGCGCGATTGCAAAAATCCGGTCCATGTCACAGGCCAGACCGCCATAGTGCACCGGCATGATGGCCCTGGTGCGCGGCGTGATGGCGGCCTCGATCTTGCACGGGTCGATGTTGAGCGTGACCGGATCGCAATCGACCAGCACCGGATCGGCCCCCAGATAGCGGATCACCTCGGTAGTGGCGGTGAAGGTCAGCGTGGGCGCGATCACCTCGTCGCCGGGGCCGATGCCCATGGCTTCCAGCGCCAGATGCAGGCCGGCCGTGGCGGAGTTGACGGCAATGCTCTGCACGCCGCCGCCCAGGTAGTCACCAAACTCCTGTTCGAAGGCGCGCGTTTCCGGGCCGGTGGTGACCCAGCCGGAACGCATGGCATGGGCAACGGCGGCGATTTCTTCCTCGCCGATGTCGGGGCGGGCGAAGGGGATGAAGGCGGGAGTATTCATGACAGGGGGTATTGTCGCAGGTGGAGCAGTCACGCAACCGTGGCAGGACGCTCAAGCGTCAGGAGGTGGGCAGGGCGCAACAGCATGTGGAACGATATCAGGAGCAACTCTCGATAAAGCGCTGCGCCAGCACCGGATAGGTGTGATTGGCCAGCACGAACTGCCGTCCCGCTTCGCCCATGCGCTCGCGGGTCGCGGCATCCAGCCGGGCCAGTTCGCGCAGTCCGGCGGCAATGGCCGGCGGATCGGCCGGTGGTACGGTAATACCGCAGCCCGCTTCAGCCACCGGATCGTTGCCGGCTTCCACCGAGTGCAGCACCACGCAGCGCGCCATCATGTAATCCATCAGCTTGTTCGGCGCGATACCGAAGCGGTAGATCGGCACGCGCTGCCAGCCGATGTAGGCGATGTCCACTTGGGCCAGAAAGGATGGGATCTGCGCCTTCGGAATCGGATCGAAGAACGCAACCTGGTCCAGCCCCAGGGCAGTGGCCTGCCGTTGCAGCGCGGCCTTTTCGTGGCCGTCGCCTACCAGCACGAAGCTGAACGGTTCATTGCGCAGCAGTTCGGCCGCCTGCAGCATCACATCGAGTGCGTTCGGGGTGCCATGCGAGCCGGCGTAGCCGACTACCGTGCGGCCAGCCGCTTTCTGCGCCACTATGTGCGCAACGATATCCTCGCGCAGCGCGGGCGCATCGCCCTGCCATTCATCGAGCGTGATGCCATTGGGCACGATGTGCAGCTTGCGCAGGTCCAGGCCGTGGCTCTGCATGTGATCGGCCACCTTGGGCAGCATGCTGACCACTACATCGGCATGTTTGTAGGCATGGTTTTCGGCAGCCTGGCACAGCATGATGAAGGGATGGCGCGGCGACATGCCGCCCAGCTCGATCGGCGACAGCGGCCACAGATCGTGCACCTCGAATACCAGCTTGCAGGGCTTGCCCGTCTTGCGCGTGAGGCGGGCGATGCGTTCGGCCACCCAGATGTCCATCGGGTAGGTGCTGCTGGCGATGACCACGTCGGGCTGGAAGGTACGCGCGATCTGTGGCGCGTCCGTCCAGACCTGGCGCAGAAATGCCCAGATGTTCTTGACGCGGCCCAAGCCGTTGCCTGCGTAGGGCGGGGAGGGGTACCAGTGGTAATCGATGCCATCGATGATCTCGGACCAAGGGCCGGCAGCACCCGGCCGCACAGGCTGCTTCGCCCGCACATGGCTGTAATCCGCCGCCACCATGCGCACCTGATGCCCCGCTTGCACCCATTCGCGGGCCAGGTAGTAGGGGCGGTATTCCATGCCGTGCAGCGGGCTGCCGGCGTAGTGGTTGAGATAGAGAATGTTCATGACAAGCGTTGCAGTGTCAGCACCAGACGCTCCACTGCAGGGGGAAACAGGCCGTGGTCGTGCACCCACTGGCGGTTGTTTTCGGCGATGACGTCGGCCCGCTCCAGCAGAAGGGGCAGCATGGCCGCGCTACGGGTGCCCAGCTCGGCACTGCCGACGCGTTCGGGCACGATCCAGCCATTGTCGCCATCGCGCACCAGCTCGTGGTTGGCCGGCAGATCACTCAGAAGCGGAACGCAGCCGTGCGCCATGGCCTCCAATACCGACACGGCCACCGAGTCGCTCTGCGGCTGGCTGATGTACCACTGCGCCTGATCGTATTGCAGCGCCTGCTCGGCAGCGCTCAGTCGGCCGACGAAGCGGATGCGCTGCTGCAGCCCTTCCTGCTGCACCCAGCGCTCCATGCCGGCGCGCTCGCTGCCGTCATTGGCGACCATCAGTTGTGCCTCGGGCTGCCAGGCGGCGATGCTGCGGAACAGCTCCAGCACGCGGAAGGGCCGGTAGATCGGCTCCAGGCCGCGGTTGGCATAAAACAGCCAAGGCTGTTTGAGACTGCCCGGCGCGGGCGGCAATGCATCCAGCCCGAACGGAAAAGTCAACACCTCGCGCGCGCCCAACTGCTGCATCACCGCCGTCATGTGCTGCGAATCGCTGGTGCACAGCGTGGCATGGCGCAGAATGGCCTGCGTCAGCCGGCGATACAGCTTGCTGCGCTGCGGCGTCACCAGAATGTCGCTGCCCCAAGCCGAGGCCAGCACGCGCCCGCGCAGATGCCAGAGGCGATGCGCCAGCAGCACCAGCGTGCCGTGCGAGGTGAGGTAGTGCGGGTTGATCCAGTCGGCGTCGATGCGGCTCAGCCAGCGCGCCACGACGGGCAGCTTGCGCAGCAGCGCGATATTGCCGCCGCCGTGCGCCGGATCGGTGTTCAGGGCCAGGCGGCGTCCGGCGGGCACCAGGGCTTCCAGTTCGGGCGCGAAGCCGCGGCTGGAGCAGACCCACAGCTCCACCAGAGGCGCCAGTGCACGTGCCCACTTGAGCAGGTGCGGGCTGTTGCCGTCGCCCACCAGCGCGTAGCGCAGGGGCGCTTGTTCAGTGGGAGGAGCTGGCAGGGAAGAGAGAGAGCCTTCAGTCATGGCGAGGCGAGTGTACCGCGCAGAGCGGATAGCATGGCTTGCGGGGCTTGCGGGGCTTGCGGGGCTTGCGGGGCTTGCGGGGCTTGCGGGGTTTGCGTCTGGCAGGCATTGGGCCAATAGGCCTGGAAGATCCAAACAGTGGCCACGGCGCGTATGGGGTAGGGCATGCGAGGCCTTAGTCGCGAGGCAGGGCGCCGGCCCAGCTCTCGTAAGCCGCCCGGTATTCGGGATGTGATGCCAGCCAGCGCGCATCCTGCGAGCGCGTGTCGCCTACCACCTGAGCGGGGTTGCCCGCCAGCACCGCAAAGTCCCCGAACGTGCCGCGTACGCGACTGCCAGCCGCCACCAGGCAGCCCTTGCCCAGCGTCGTCCCTGCCTCGATCACGCTGTGCGGACCGATAAAGCAATGCGCCCCAATCGCAATCGGTGCCCGGATATCACTCGGCTGGCTGCCATCGGCTGCCGCTTCTGGTGCGCCGGACAGCCGCGCCGCCACCCGCACGCTGCGATGCGTGCTGTGGCTGACGATGCTAATGAAATTTGTCACCTGCGTGCCGCGCCCGATGCGCACGCCGTTGCTGGCCTCAATGAAATTGAAATGGCCGATGAACACGTCATCGTCCAGTTCCAGCCGGTCTTCGTGCTCGATGCAGGTGCTGGGCGAAATGCGCGTCAGCGGCAGCGCACGGCTCTGCTGCATTTCACCGAACAGCATGCGGAAAAACAGCGCATGCCACGCACGGCGGCGCAGCCGGTTGAAGGCAGCGCGCAGGCGGAGCGAAGGGCTGGGGCTGGACATAAGGGGCTATTGTCGGTGATCTGGAGCGCTCATCTGGACTGAAGCATCTCGATGCACGTCGTTTTCAGTGATTCGGCGGCGCTGCTCTGCAGCATGTCAAGGCGTGCCTGTTGTATTGGCCGACAACGCTGTGCCGTTTCATGGCATCTCCTCCACCAGTTCCTTCACCCCGGGCTCGGCCGGATCCTGCGGCTCCGGCTCCGGAATCGCCGGCCAGAACGCCAGCCGCCAGAAATAGATGCCGAAATACAGCACCATCGCCGCAGACACGGCCCAGGCTCCGGCGATCAGCCCGCCAAGGCGCAGCCCCAGCGCCAGCGCCAGCACAAACGCCAGCTGTCCCACCAGCGCCCAGCGGAAGGCCCAGCGCTGCGCTTTCCAGGCCATGGTCACCACCGCCAGCGGCGCAGCCACGAAATGGGCCGCGATATATGGTGCCAGCGCGCGTGCCAGTTCGCCGGCGTCGCGCCACTGCTCGCCAAACACCAGGTGGAACAGCCACGGCCCGGCAATCATCAGCACGGCCATCAGACTCAAGGCCACCGCCCCCAGCAGCAGCATGATCTGCCGCACGGCGCGCTGCGCATCGGCCGGCCGGGCGTTGGCCAGACGCGGATACAGCGCCTGCGACACGGCACTGCCCACCAGCGTGGCCGGCGCCTTCAGGTAGCGCAAGGCCAGCCCCCAGAAACCGGCGGCAGCCTCTCCGGACCAGGCAATCAGCAAGGCCACGGCCAGCGCATCCTGCAGCGTACCGAGAAAGGCGTGCGGGGTATTCAGCAGAGGGAAATCGCGGTATTTGGACGCAACACGGCGGAGGTCATCCGCTTGTATGGCATCGTTCGTCAACGGAAGATCCGGCTTGTCTTTGGGCAGCAACGGCAGCACGCCACGCCACCCAGCCGCAGGAGCAGGGCGCAGCAGCACCAGGCTGGCGATCATCGCCGCAGCGATCGGAGCGGCCACCAGCGCCCAGGCCGATGCGCTGCCCGCAGGCGAACGCGCCTGCCACCACAGCGCGGCCCCCAGCAGCACCTGCAGCACCGCCGTGCCGCCATACTGCAGCACCCGGCTGATCGCCAGCGCCCGGAAGCGCTGCGCCCGGTTGCTCCACATCGTCAGCAACTGCAGCAATCCCGCTGCCACCACCGCCAGCGGCAGCAGCCCGGGCAGCGGCAGATACCCCCAGCGATGCAGCGCCCACGCCAGCGGCAGGCTCAGCAGCAGCACGGCCAGCAAAATGCGCAGGCTCAGCGCCAGCAGACTGTCCGCCTCACGCGCCTCCCGCGCCATCGGCAGGGCGAACTCGTACCGCGCGCAGGCCACCACCGCCACGGTCGCGGCGATGGTGCTGAAACTGGTAAACACGCCGAACGCTTCCGGCGTAAACAGGCGCGTGATGACGGGCCCCAGCAGCAGGGGGATCAGCTGTGCCAGCGCACCGCCGGCGAGCAGCGTGAGGGTAGAGCGCAGCAGGCTCATGGGGCTTTGCGTGGTGGCGCCGCGGCGAACGGCCTGCTTGCGTTCGAGACGTCGTTCAGGTCCATGACAGGGCAATCCACCGTCACTTGGCAGCCGCCTGCCTCAGCGCCTGCATCACCGCCTCCTGCTGCGCCAGCGTCAGGTCTGCGCTCATCGGCAGGCTCATCACTTCCGCGGCAAGGCGGTCCGCCACCGGAGTGGGGCGCTCGCACAGGCCGGCGTAGGCCGGCTGGCGGTTCATCGGTACGGGGTAGTGCACGGCCGTCGGAACGCCGGCAGCCTTCAGGCGCTCTTGAATCTGATCGCGGTTGGGCACACGCACCGTGTACTGCCCGAACACGCTGTTGCGGTCCGCGCGCTGGTGCACGCGCGCAATGCCGGCCGCGTCGCACGCGGCGTTGTACAGCTGTCCGCGCACCAGGCGCTCCTGCAGCTCCCAGTCAAAGCGCTCCAGCTTGGCCAGCACGATGGCGCACTGCAGCGTGTCCATGCGCCCGCCCACGCCCACGCGGGTGTGCGTGTAGCGCTTGCTTTGGCCGTGGATGCGAATCTCGCGGCAGGCCTGCGCCAGCGCGTCATCATTGGTAAAAATCGCGCCGCCGTCGCCATAGCAGCCCAGCGGCTTGCTCGGGAAAAAGCTGGTGCAGCCGAAGGTGCTCAGGTTGCAGCTCTGGCGATCGCGGTAGATGGCGCCGAAACTCTGCGCTGCATCCTCGATCACCGGCAGCTTGCCATGGCGCGCCGCGATGGCGTTGATGGCGTCCATGTCAGGCACCTGCCCGTACAAGCTCACCGGCATGATGGCGCGCGTGCGCGGCGTGATGGCGGCCTCGATCTGCGTGGCGTCGATCAGGCCGGTGTCTTCCTCCACATCCACCCACACCGGGATCCCTCCCAACAGCAGAATCACCTCGGCCGTGGCGGCAAAGGTGAACGGCGTGGTGATCACCTCGTCGCCCGGCTTCAGGCCGAGCGCCATCAGGCTGATCAGCAGCGCTTCGGTGCCGCTGGATACCGTAATGCAATGCCTGGCGCCCGTGCGCTCGGCCAGCGCGGCTTCCAGTTCTGCCACTTCGGGCCCCATGATGTACTGGCCATGGTCCAGCACGCGCTGCATGCGTTCGGCGACGCGGTCTTTCAGCGCGGCGTATTGGGTCTTGAGGTCGATGAAATCCATTTTGATCAATTGTGGGTGGTGCATTCATGCCTCGGAAGCATGGAGATCCAAGGCGGACCTGATCCATTCAGGCACCGGCTTATCCAACTCAGAAAAAGCACTGTCTGCGTACACGACATACGGGTGCATGGGCTTGCTCCAGTTGTCGTAGATGAATGCAATGTCGACGAGCGGCAGAACCTTTGGCAAGTTTTTGAGGCTTTCCGTGTAGCGTCGACGAACCACGTCTGGATCAATGAAGTGCAATCCGCGTTCGGCGCGCTCGCGAACCCGTTCAATATTGCACTGGGGGTCAGGCAACCCAACGTAGTGCAATTCGATCCAGTAGCCGGCATCCCTGGCTTCCTTGATCCGGTGCAGGATGGTAATTCCGGAAAGCGTGGTTTCAAGCGAAAAGCTTTTGCGGCTTGCAACGACCTTGCGAAAGCGCCTTAGTGTCTCTTTTGCAGCCTGGATATCAACGGAGCGGGGATTCCGGGGCTCAATTTCGCGCGCAACGGCATCGGGATCGAGATGCAGCATGTCTGGATACGTATCCTGCTGCCGCTCCCGCATGGTAGATTTGCCGGCGCCGTTAGCACCGGAGTAGAACACCGCGAGGGGAGGCTGTTTCATTGCGTGCGCATTTTGCGCAGGACGACACTCCGGCCATCAGGATAGTGACGCACGATTTGCCCATTCGCATCCGGCTCCACGATGGAGTGATGCTTGCGATACTCCGCAAAATACGCCTCTGATCGCTGAGCTGTTTGCAGCGCGCGTGCAACAGCTTGCAAAGCCAGATGCTGCGGTGAAGTTGGATGGGCTTTCATGGACTCGTGTGACTCTTGCAATTGCCAAGGCATTGTAAAGCTCAGGGGTGCATCCCGCCAGCTTACGGTCTTTCCTGTAGTGTCACAGTGCGCCCGGCCAGCAGATACCGCTCGCCTGTATGCGGGCAAACCGCCTCTTTTTCGCCTTCCAGCGGCAACTCCAGCCGCTCCCCAAACCGGCTCATCCAGCCGATCTGCCGCGCCGGCACGCCCACCACCAGCGCAAAATCCGGCACGTCCTTCTGCACCACGGCCCCGGCACCGACAAAGGCGTAGCGCCCCACCGTGCTGCCACACACGATGGTGGCATTGGCGCCAATCGTGGCGCCCTGTTTCACCAGCGTACGCCGGTATTCGTCCTTGCGCGTCACGGCCGAGCGCGGGTTGTACACATTGGTAAACACCATGCTCGGCCCGCAGAACACGTCATCCTCCAGCGTCACGGCGTCATACACGCTCACGTTGTTCTGAATCTTGACGTTGTTGCCGATCACCACATCGTTGCCGACAAACACGTTCTGCCCCAACGAGCAGCGCTCGCCAATCCGCGCGCCGGCGCAGACATGCACCCAGTGCCAGATGCGGGTGCCAGCGCCGATGCGGGCGCCTTCGTCGACGATGGCGGTGGGATGGATGGAGAAGGATAGGGACACCATGGATCCTCAAGATTGTGATTCGTAAGCTGCCAGTTGTCTTTCGGACTCAGCCCAGGGCAAGCGTCTGCCCTGGTCGCGCATTTTCTGCAGCGCGGCGCGGGCCACCTGCGCCGTAATGCGTTGTTGATGCACCATTTCCATCAGCAACCAAACACTTCCCTTTACCTCGACTGACTCTGTCTCCGCGGCTTTCCGTAACGCCCTGTCGCCGGTCAGAAGGGGGCAGCCATGCTTGCGTGCCAGAATCAGAGCAAACAGATCGTTGCGACTAGGGACACGATATGCCTTGCCAAGCGATAGCACCTTGCTGATGTCTTCAGCGTCCATGGTATGTATCAGCAGACCCAAGTGAGGCAAATCGCTTTGCATTGCCTCCAGCTCTTCATGGTAGAGAATATCCGGAACTGCGAATGTGCAGTCCAGGCTGAAGATGGGGAGCAACAGTCCACCAGCCTCCATGTCAATCAGGATGTTCGCGTCACTAATCAAGAGCAGCATGCTCATCCTTGACGATGCGGAACTCCTTCAGCTGAAGCAGGGACATGCTCAGCAGCTCTGCTGCCTTGGATTCGCCAATGCAATCTTCGGCCAATGCACGCAAAACCCAGTGCTGGAACAGCTGCGCTTCTTCAGAAGGGTAGGCAGGGCCGGGTTCCACCCGCCGCCATCCTTTCATGCTGAACAATCGGGCATACCGGGTACGGTATGCCTCCGAGATGATGCCCAGATCCAGCGCACGGTACAGAATGCCTGCCATTGACAGGCCAAATTCACTTTTAAGAAGTGACAGTTCCTTCATTTCAATGGATGTGCGATGCGTGCCCAAGGTGAAGAAAACTGCGGGCCGCGGAAACAGAAAAGCGCCGGCAAAACGGTTACAGGCACGCTCTTCGTCCAGTTCTTCGGCGAGCCGGCCACCCAACATCAAATGCCCCAGCTCATGGGCCAGCGTGAAGCGTTGCCGATCGCCTGGCCAGTGCCGTCCGACAACCACAACCGGCTTGCCTTGAACATGCGCAGCCAGTCCATCAAACTTCTGATCGGCATCGCCATCGACCATGAAAACGCGAATACCCCAGGCTTCGAGCACGTCTACCAGCGAGGGAATGGCATCCAGCCCAAGCTGCCAGGCGCCGCGCACTGATTCTGCAGCAGTCTCAATTTCGTCCCATCGCGTGATCCGATCAGGCAAACCCTCGATGGGCTCAAATGCGCGGGTGCAGGCGGGCGCGAACAGTGACTCCAGCTCCAGACGACGTTCGATCAGGTCAAGCAACTCGTGCGTGATGGCCTGCAAGCGCTTTTTCGGCAGTGTGCTTCGCTTGCGGTACTCTACGGTTTCTAGTGTCACCTCTTCCTGCAGGAAGAAATATTCCGTGCGTACATTCAGCGCGCGAGCCAGACGCAGCAGCGTTGCCGAATCCGGCACATTGTTGCCATCCTCGTATTTCTGGATGGCAGTGTGCGACAAGCCGATGCGCTCGCCCAAAGCGCGCAAGGAAAGTCCGGCGGCCTTGCGTGCGCGCTGGAGTCGTGTACCAAGCATGCCAAGCCTCCCGAAGTTTACAAAAAATCAATATAGTCCAAAGATTGTAAACGCTTGAGCAGTGGAGTGCAACGCTGGAGGGTAATGGGCGGCGGCGTTACCAACACCGTGGGCATCTGCCGCGCGGGCCCGTCTTACTTGTGCGACAGCCGCCCCAGCACCGGATGCCCCTGCCCATCCCTCGGCGCCACCACCCGCGCCGAGCGGATCACATTCACCGTCTCGATGCAGTGCCGCGCATCGTCCAGCCCGTAGCCACGTCCGGCCAGAATCTCTTCGTAGCTCACCTTGTGCAGCTCGGTAAACCCTTCGGAAAACTCCAGCTCCTCGCCGCTGATGTCGATGCTGCGATACGTCGTCTTCTTGCCCTTGACCTCATCCGGCAGATCGTTGGCGTCAATCGACAGAAACCAGCGCACGCGCGCACGCTCGTATTCCAGATAGCCGGCCGCCTTCTGCTCGCCGCTGTAGTGCACCACGTTGTCCTGCAGCTTGCCGAACACGAAGTGCAGCATGTCGTAAAAGTGCACGCCGATATTCGTCGCCACGCCAAAGGACTTGCGCGGATCGCCTTTCCAGCTCTCCATGTACCACTTGCCGCGGCTGGTGATGTAGGTCAGCTCCACATCGAACTTGGTATCCCGCGGGGCAGCGGCGACCTTCTCGCGCAGCGCCAGAATGGCATCGTGATGCCGCAGCTGCAGGATGTTGAACACGCGCTTGCCGGTTTCGCGCTCCACCAGCGCCAGATCGTCCAGCAGTTCGGGCGTGGGCACCAGCGGCTTTTCGCAGATCACGTCGCAGCCCAGGCGCAGGCCTGCGGTGATCTGCGGATGGTGCAGGTAGTTGGGCGTGCAGATGCTCACATAGTCCAGCGCGGTGGCCGGATCACGCTTGAGGCGGTGCGCGTAATCGTAGAAGCGCTCGAACTCGGTAAAGAACTCGCTCTGCGGCGAGATGCTGTCGATGATGCCGACCGAGTCGTTGATGTCATAGCCCACGGCCAGGTTGTGGCCGAGGTCCTTGATGGCGCGCATGTGGCGCGGGGCGATGTAGCCGGCGGCGCCGATGAGGGCGAAGTTCTTCGTCATGGTGTGAATCGGGATGATGGCAAAACGTGCAAACCGCTATTGTGCGCCTTCCCGGCCCGCGCCGTCGCGGTATAGTTGACGATGACTTCCGCCGCTGCCTTTGCGGTAGCGCTCACTACCTTCTTTCATCCGTCGCCATGACAGACCTCACCCAGCTCGACCCCCGCGCCAAGGCCGAAATCCTCTCCCAGGCCATGCCCTACATCCGCCAGTTCCACGGCAAGACCATGGTCATCAAGTACGGCGGCAATGCCATGACCGACCCGGCGCTGCAAAAGGCCTTTGCCGAAGACATCGTGCTGCTCAAGCTGGTCGGCATCAACCCGGTGGTGGTGCACGGCGGCGGCCCGCAGATCGAGTCGGCGCTCAAGCGCCTGGGCAAGCAGGGCCACTTCATCCAGGGCATGCGCGTGACCGACGACGAAACCATGGAAGTGGTGGAATGGGTGCTGGCCGGCGAAGTGCAGCAGGACATCGTCGGCCTGATCAACCAGGCCGGCGGCAAGGCCGTGGGCCTCACCGGCCGCGACGGCGCCATGATCCGCGCACACAAGCTGCGCCTGAAAGACCAGGACGACCCGAGCAAGGAACACGACGTCGGCCAGGTGGGCGACATCGAGGTGATCGACCCCAGCGTGGTCAAGGCCCTGCAGGATGACCAGTTCATCCCCGTGGTCAGCCCGATCGGCTTTGGCGCGCAGAACGAGAGCTACAACATCAACGCCGACGTGGTCGCTGCCGCGCTGGCCACCAACCTGCAGGCTGAAAAACTGCTGATGCTGACCAACATCGCCGGCGTGCTGGACAAGCAGGGCCAGTTGCTGACCGAGCTGTCTGCCGCGCAGATCGACGCGCTATGCGCCGACGGCACCATCTCCGGCGGCATGATTCCCAAGATCGCCGGCGCGCTGGATGCAGCCAAGCGCGGCGTGAAGGCTGTGCACATCATCGACGGGCGTGTGCCGCACAGCATGCTGCTGGAAGTGCTGACGGATCAGGCGTTCGGGACGATGATTCGGGCGGAGTGAGCTATTGGCCGGTTGCGGATGCCGTTCCGCAACCAGAATTGACGCATGATCCTCATCACAGGCGGAGCCGGCTTCATCGGCGGCAATTTCGTTCTCGACTGGCTGGCGCAGTGCGACGAGCCGGTCATCAACCTCGACAAGCTTACCTACGCCGGCAATCTCGAAACGCTTGCGCCCCTGCAGGGCGATCCACGCCACACCTTCGTCCAGGGCGACATCGGTGACCGCGCCCTGGTCGAACAGCTGCTGCACACCTGCCGCCCCCGTGCCGTGCTGCACTTCGCCGCAGAAAGCCATGTAGACCAGTCCATCCAGGGCCCGGATGCATTCGTCCAGACCAATATAGTCGGCACCTTCCACCTGCTCGAAGCCGCTCGCAGCTATTGCAACAGCCTGCCCCAGGCAGAGCGCGCCGCCTTCCGCTTCCTGCACATCTCCACCGACGAGGTCTACGGCAGCCTCCCACCCGACGCACCGGCCTTCGCCGAAACGCACAGCTACGCCCCCAATAGCCCCTACAGCGCCAGCAAGGCAGCCAGTGATCATCTGGCGCGTGCGTGGCATCGCACCTACGGCTTGCCGGTAATCACCACCCACTGCAGCAACAACTACGGCCCCTGGCAGTTTCCCGAAAAACTCATCCCGCTGATGATCGTCAACGCGCTGGTCGGCAAGCCGCTGCCGATCTATGGCGACGGCATGCACATCCGCGACTGGCTGTATGTGCAGGACCACTGCCGCGCCCTGCGCCGCGTGCTGGAGGCCGGCCAGCCGGGCGAAAGCTACAACATCGGCGGCTGGAACGAAAAGCCCAACCTCGAAATCGTGCAAACCCTGTGCCACCAGCTCGATAGGCTGCACCCCCGCGCAGATGGCAAGAGCTACGACACGCAGATCACCTTCGTGCCGGACCGCCCCGGCCACGACCGCCGCTATGCCATCGATGCCCGCAAGATCGAGCGCGAACTCGGCTGGCAGCCGGCCGAAACCTTCGCAACCGGCATCGCCAGGACCGTGCAATGGTATCTGCAGCATCCTGACTGGGTGGCCAATATCCAGAGCGGGGCGTACCGAGCGCAGGCGGGCGCAACCGCCAACACCGCTGCGAAGGCAGTGCCATGAAAATCCTGCTCTTTGGCAAGAATGGCCAGCTCGGCTGGGAACTGCAGCGCAGCCTTGCCCCGCTAGGCGAGCTGGTGGCCCTGGGCCGGCAGCCAGAAAGCAATCCGATCTGTGAGGGTGCGCCCCTGCAAGGCAACTTCCTGCACCCCGCCGCTTTGGCAGAAACCATCCGGCAGCTGCGCCCGGATGTGATCGTCAATGCCGCAGCCTTTACCGCAGTCGACCAGGCGGAAAGCGACACTGCCGCAGCCCGCACCGTTAACGCCACGGCCGTGGCAGTCCTGGCACAGGAAGCCGCGCGCCTTGGCGCCGCGCTGGTGCATTACTCCACCGATTACGTCTTCGACGGCAGCGGCAAGCGCCCCTGGCGCGAAACCGACGCCCCAGCGCCACTCAACGTCTATGGCCAGACCAAGCTGGAAGGCGAGCAGGCAATCCGGCAACATGGCCCCAGGCATCTGATTTTCCGCACCAGCTGGGTCTACGGCGCGCGCGGCAGCAACTTTGCCAAAACCATGCTGCAACTCGGCAAGGAGCGCTCGGAACTGAACGTCATCGACGACCAGCACGGCGCCCCCACAGGTGCCGATCTGATTGCCGACGTCACGGCGCACGCCATCCGCCAACTGCTGCGCGATCCGGCCTGTGCAGGCCTTTACCATCTGGCCGCAGCGGGCGAAACCACTTGGCACGGCTACGCCTGCCATGTACTCGATGCGGCCCGCGCAGCAGGCGCTGCCATCAAAGTGGCGCCACAATCCGTGCACCCCGTCCCGGCTTCAGCGTACCCCTCCAAAGCAGCACGCCCCGCCAATTCGCGCCTGGACACCACCCGGCTGCAGCACACCTTCGGCATCCACCTGCCCGACTGGCGCATCGGACTGGAGCGCATGCTGTCGGAAGTCCTCACCAGCCAGGCCTGACAATACAGCCCATGACCACCCAACGCAAAGGCATCATCCTGGCCGGCGGCGCCGGCACGCGCCTGCATCCGGCCACACTGGCCATCAGCAAGCAACTGCTGCCCGTGTACGACAAGCCGATGATCTACTACCCGCTCACCACGCTGATGCTGGCGGGCCTGCGGGACATTCTTGTCATCACCACGACGGAAGACGCGCCGCGCTTTCGGCAACTGCTGGGCGATGGCGCGCAGTGGGGCATCCGCCTGCACTATGCCGAACAGGCGCAGCCCGAAGGCATTGCCCAGGCCTTGCTGATTGCCGAGCCCTTTCTGGACGGAGCACCGTGTGCCCTGATCCTTGGCGACAACCTCTTCTATGGCCATGATCTGGCCCCCATGCTGCAAGACGCCGGCAAACAGGAGCAGGGCGCCACCGTCTTCGCCTACCACGTCAGCGATCCGGAGCGTTACGGCGTCATCAGCTTCAACCCCCAGGGCCAGGCCGTGCGCATCGAAGAAAAGCCGACGCAGCCTGCTTCAAGCTACGCCATCACCGGCCTCTACTTTTACGACTCCAGCGCCAGCGCCATTGCCAAGAGCCTGCGGCCCAGCGCACGCGGCGAACTGGAGATCAGCGACGTCAACCGGCACTATCTGGAGCAAGGCGCGCTCACTGTGCGCATCATGCAACGCGGCTACGCCTGGCTGGACACGGGCACGCACGAAAGCCTGCTCGATGCCAGCGGCTTTATCGCCACGCTGGAGCAGCGCCAGGGCCTGAAGATTGCCTGCCCCGAAGAAGTAGCCTGGCGCAACGGCTGGATCGACGCCGCGCAACTGCAAGCGCTGGCCGAGCCCCTCTGCAAGAGCGGCTACGGCCGCTATCTCATGCGCCTGCTTCAGGAAGGGCGCATATGAAAGCCGTGCATCTGCCTATCCCCGGCCTCATGCTGCTGGAGCCGACGGTGCATCATGACGAGCGTGGTTTTCTTTACGAAAGCTTCAACCAGCGCACCTTCAACGAGGCCACCGGCACCCACTACCAGTTTGTGCAGGACAACCATACGCACTCGGCCAAGGGCGTGCTGCGCGGCATGCACTACCAGACGCAACAACCCCAGGGCAAGCTGGTGCGTGTCGTGCGGGGGGCTGTGTATGACGTGGTGGTCGACATCCGGCGCGATTCACCGGCTTTCGGGCAGTGGTACGGCCTGACGCTGAGCGAATCAAGTTGCACCCAGCTCTGGATCCCGCCGGGGCTGGCGCATGGTTTCCTGACGCTGAGTGATGGCGCGGAGCTCTTGTACAAGATGACCGACTACTATGCCCCCCAGCACGAAGCCTGCCTCGCCTGGAACGACCCCGCTGTAGGCATTGTGTGGCCGCTGCAGCAGCATGGCATTGCTCAGCCCATGCTGTCGGCCAAGGACCAGGTGGGCAAGGCCTTGCACGAGGTTTAAAGCCGAAAAACCGCAAACCCCTGTGCCGCCGCATCATGGCGGTCATACAGGCTTTTCACATCAGCCAGAATGGGCTTGTCTCCCCGGCACAGGGGGCGCAATTCGGCAGGCGTCATGGCGCGGTAGGCGCTGTGCCCCACAGCCACCACCAGCACATCCACCGGGTGCGCTGCATCGATGGTCTGCAGTTCGATGCCATACTCGTGCAGCACTTCATCCGCATCCGCCACCGGATCGCTCACCACCACCTGCATGCCCCAGCCCTGGAACTCGCGCACCATGTCCACCACCTTGCTGTTGCGGATGTCGGGGCAGTTTTCCTTGAAGGTGATGCCGAGAATGCCGACCTTGCAGCGCGGCGCATCCATGCCCTGCTGCAGCATCAGCTTGATGGTGTTGCGCGCCACATAGCGCGCCATGTTGTCGTTGATGCGGCGGCCGGCCAGAATGACCTGCGGGTTGTAGCCCACGGCCTGGGCCTTGTGGGTGAGATAGTACGGATCCACGCCGATGCAGTGTCCGCCTACCAGGCCGGGGCGGAAGGGCAGGAAGTTCCACTTGCTGCCGGCCGCTTCCAGCACTTCGACGGTGTCGATGCCGAGGCGGGCGAACAGCACGGAGAGTTCGTTGACGAAGGCAATGTTCAGATCGCGCTGGGTATTTTCGATCACCTTGGCGGCCTCGGCCACCTTGATGCTGCTGGCTGGGTAGGTGCCGGCGGTGATGATGCTGGCGTAGAGTTCATCCACTACCTTGGCGATGGCGGGCGTGCTGCCGCTGGTGATCTTCTTGATCTTGGTGAGGGTGTTGACCTTGTCGCCGGGGTTGATGCGCTCGGGGCTGTAGCCGCAGTAAAAGCCCTGTTCGGGTGGTGCCTCGCCTTCGTTGCCGCTGTGGATATAGCGCAGCCCGGAAGCGCGCTCCAGTTCTGGCACGCAGACCTCTTCGGTAGCGCCGGGATACACGGTGGATTCGTAGATCACCAGATCACCCGGCTTGAGCACGCGACCGATGCTGGCGCTGGCCTTGATCAGCGGCGTCAGGTCGGGCTGCATGGCATCGTCCACCGGAGTGGGAACGGTCACGATAAAGATGCGGCAGGCAGCCAGATCGGCCGCATCGCTGCTGTAGCGCAACTGGCCGGCTGCAGCCAGTTGCTCGGCTGTGGTCTCGAGTGTGCTATCGTGCCCGCCTTGCAGTTCGACGATGCGATGGGCGTTGATGTCAAAACCGAGCACCGGACGGTGGCGGCCAAATTCCACGGCCAGGGGCAGGCCGACGTAGCCCAGGCCGACAACGGCCAGGGGCAGGGTGCTAGAAGTTTCCATAGGGAAAAGATAAGTTGATCTGCCGCAACGACATGCGCATCTCGCAACGCGGAGTCACGACATTGTCACGTTTTAGTAATAAAACCGAGACACTGGGGCGCCACAGATAGAGTGGTCCAATTATAAAGAGCGTGTGGCGGCCGGCTCATGCCCCTGCAGCACGCATACGCAAGGAACAAGAAAACCCATGGTTCAGAGCATTCGCAAAGCCGTTTTCCCGATCGCCGGCCTCGGCACCCGCTTTCTGCCGGCCACCAAGGCCAGCCCCAAGGAGATGCTGACGGTGGTAGACAAGCCGCTGATTCAGTATGCGGTAGAAGAGGCCTACGCGGCAGGCATCCGTCAGATGATCTTCGTGACGGGCCGCACCAAGCGTTCGATTGAAGACCATTTCGACACGGCTTACGAGCTGGAGTCGGAGCTGGAGGCCGCGGGCAAGCATGAACTGCTGCAGGTGGTGCGCAGCATCAAACCGGATGACATGCAGGTGGTGTATGTGCGCCAGCACCGGGCTTTGGGGCTGGGCCACGCGGTGCTGTGCGCACGTGAACTGGTGGGCAACGAAGCATTTGCGGTGCTGCTGGCAGACGATTTGATGGTGGGCGAGCCATCCATCACCTCGCAAATGGTGCGCCAGTACGAAGAGTGGCGGGCAAGTATCTTGGCTGTGCAGGATGTGCCGCGGGAGGAAACTCGCCGCTACGGCATTGTGTCTGGCACTGCCCTGAACGACAGGCTGGTGGACGTGAGCGGCATTGTGGAAAAGCCCAGCCCCGAAGATGCCCCCAGCACGCTGGCTGTGGCAGGGCGCTATATCCTTACCCCTGGCATTTTTGATGAGCTGGCCAACCAGCAGCAGGGCGTGGGAGGGGAAATCCAGCTGACCGACGCCATAGCCTCCATGCTGCGCCGAGAAAAGATTTTTGCGTTTCGATATGAAGGAAAGCGCTACGACTGTGGTAGCAAGCTGGGCTTCCTGCAGGCAACTGTCGATCTGGCCAAGACACATTCGGGTGTGGGTCAGGATTTCACGCAGTGGCTGGCCATGCGCGAAGAAGCAACTCCTGCGTTTGATGCTCAGGGAGTGGAAAATTGAACGTACTGCTGACAGGAGGCGCAGGTTTTATCGGCAGTCACGCGGCTGCGATGTTGGCTGAGGCTGGCCACTATGTGGTCATCGTCGACAATTTGTCGAACAGCGATGCTTCGGTGCTACGGCGGCTGGAGCGTGTGTGCGGCCACCCGCTTCCCTTCGTGGAAGGCGATATTCGCGACTCCGCGCTGATGCGCAGCACCATGAAGCAGCACGGCGTGCAAAGCGTGATGCACTTTGCCGGCCTGAAAGCCGTGGGCGAGTCCAATGAAAAGCCTCTCGATTACTACTCCAACAACGTGCAAGGCACTATCAGCCTGTTGCAGGCCATGGACCAGTGCGACGTGCGCCAATTGGTTTTCAGCAGCAGTGCGACCGTTTATGGGCAGCCGCAGTACCTGCCGCTGGATGAAGCTCATCCGACGTCGGCTACCAACCCCTATGGACGGACCAAGTTACACATAGAGGAAATGCTGCGCGATGTGGCAGCCTCCTCTGCTCAATGGCGTTTCGTGTGCCTGCGCTACTTCAACCCCGTGGGTGCGCACTCATCGGGCCTGTTGGGTGAAGCGCCGCGCGGGACTCCCAACAATCTGATGCCGTATGTGGCGCAGGTAGCAGTCGGAACTCGTGCGCACCTGAACGTGTGGGGCGACGATTATGACACGCCGGACGGAACCGGTGTGCGCGACTACATCCACGTAATGGACTTGGTGGAGGGCCATCTCGCAGCCTTGAACTTTCTGCAGGACAACGCGGGCTGGAGTGCCATCAATCTGGGTACTGGGACGGGGTACAGTGTGCTGGATATGGTCAAGGCCTTTGAGCAGGCCAGCCAGCGCGCAGTGCCGTACAGTATCAAGCCAAGACGGCAGGGGGACGTGGCTAGTTGCTACGCGAATCCGCAACTGGCCTTAAACAAGCTGGGCTGGCGCGCCACACGCAGCCTGCAGGACATGTGCGACAGCGCCTGGGCCTGGCAATCGAACGTTGGCAAATAGAATACAACAATCATGACACAGGTTCTTCGACTAGCCCTGCTGGTGCTGGTGTCCACCGTGGTGCTGGCTTTTTGCTTCCAGTTCGGGACGAGTATTATCGATGACATCCCGCTGCGCAACAGCATAGTGATTGCATTCCTTGTCGCGTTTAGCGCGTACATCTCGGTGCGCAACCTGGCTCGTTTTCCAGGCGAGCGCAGTTGGTTTTCGCTGCAGCCCGTGGTGGTGTTGTGGTTCGGCCTCGCGGTGCTGGTGGTGATGCTGTTCCGCATCCCGCACTCAGTAGCCTATCTGTTGGCCAGCTTCATGCTGACTGCGCTGTATATTCAGTTCGATGACTGGTATTTTGACAAGCGCAAGAAGCTGGTATTGGCTTATGCGCCGTTCGGCCGCGCGCAGGGAGCGCATCGCATTCCGCATGCGGAGTGGATTCGCATGGACACGCTGTGTTTGCCTGCGGAAAGCATTGACGGGGTAGTGACAGATTTGCACGCAAGGGACATGACCACGGAATGGCAAAAGTTTCTCGCTGAATGCACGCTCCAGCACATTCCAGTATACAACATTCGGCAAGTCGAAGAATCCCTTACGGGGCGCGTGCGTATCATGCACATGCACGAGAACGAACTTGGCTCGCTACTGCCTTCAGAAACGTACTCCTTTATCAAGCGCATTTTGGAATCAGCACTGGTTTTGGCAGTGATGCCTGTCGTCCTGCCGATCATGGCCATTACTACGATTGCGATCATGCTGGAAAGCCCAGGTGGTGCCATGTTTCTGCAACGCCGCGTGGGGCAATTCGGCAAGGAATTTACCATCTATAAATTTCGCAGCATGTGCAAGGATTCGGAAAAGGACGGCGCCAAATTTGCTTCGGCTGGTGATATGCGCGTGACACGTATCGGAAAATTCATTCGGAAGACCCGCATTGACGAGCTACCCCAGTTTTTCAATGTTCTGAAGGGCGATATGGCCCTGATCGGCCCGAGGCCGGAGCAGAAGGCGTTCGTTGACAAATTTGAAGATGTTATCCCCTTCTACAGCTATCGGCATGTGGTCAAGCCTGGCATCACAGGGTGGGCGCAGGTGATACACGGATATGCTGCAGATGTTGACGAGACGCAGGTTAAGATTGAGCACGACTTCTATTACATTAAGAACTTTTCGTTTGGACTGGATGTGCTGATTGTTATGAAAACTATTTATACGATGGTTACAGGTTTTGGGGCGCGCTAGCTGAATGCTGGCATGGATTTGAGTCGGATAATATAGATTTTATGAATAGAGCTTATGAGGAATGCATGGCCTTTGTGTGCTTTCGTTGTGCGGTTCACAATTCGCGAGAGCCTTGATTCTCGTGAGATTTTAAATGCAAGACGTATAGAAGCCTCATGATCAGATGCCAGGTGAGCTGAGGAATAAATTTGTATTGACCCGAATGAATCTGCGGAAGTCGAGCTGAAAAATTAAGTGACAGTATTTGCGCATGAATTTATTTTTAAATTTTGTTTTCATTTCTGGCGTGGGATGGCTGCTCGATATGGCGGCTTACGCCGTACTGACCCAAGTATCCGCATTTCGGTTCCGGGCCTAAGGTTGGCCTCGATCGTCGTACTTGTACGAGTTCCAGTAGTATTTCTGGCTGCGCCAGCTTCTCAGTTTAAGTATTACCTATCTTTAGAGGTGAGCGGCGCGTTCTTTTTAATGCTGTTGATTGCAGCCGGCAATCGGCGGTTTTCGAAAAAGAATTCTCGCCGTACTGTAGAGTCGAGTAGAACAGCTTAGCTATTCGAAAGGCTCGCAGCACGAGTTCAACACGCCTTATAGCCCGGCGTAAAATAACATCCTCGAACGCGTGATCCGCACGCTGAACGATTGATGCGTGCACCGCCTCCGGTTCTAGGCGCTTCAGCACGCCAGTCGTCCTATGGCAGACTGGAACGGCTCTTACAACCACCGGCGCCCCAAACAGGCGCTTACAAAGAAGGCCTAGCTTAGTCTTATGCTTAATCGCTTTAACTTGTGTAGATTGGGTTGGCCAAAACATCTCACCAATCGACATGGCGTCGGAATACTGCGACATGGGAGATGTGTGAAGCTCCGAAACTTTGACGAAATGAACGAAAAGAAAAGAATTGCAGATAATTTCCTCTGGCTACTGACCGAATATGCATCCAGATTAATTGGAGGTATAGTCATCAGTGCTCTTGTGGCACGACAATTAGGCGTAGAGAAATATGGAGTATTTCAATACGCCATCAGCTTAGCGCTCATCTTTACCGCATTTAGTTTTATCTTCAGCGCCGAGATTTTGGTGCCCCGTTTGATGCATGCTGATGCAAAGGAGAGAAAACGATTGATGGGAAATGCATTTGCTCTTCGTCTAATATTCTCTATATTCGCCTATATAGCGTTAGTGCTATTTGCCAGCTTGACAGAAAATAGAGCAAATTCAATCCTAATAGCAATATTTGGAATCTCAATATTATTGACGGAAGGGTTTTCCGTTGTAACAGCTTGGCTGCAATCTCAAGCAAACAATAGGCCGAAAAGCATATTGATAAACATCGTCACAGCAGTAAAAATCGTATTAGTATATTGTTTATTTAAGCTTGGGGTTAGAGATTCCGAGTCGTATGCGGCCCTTTGGGTTGGGGAGTCCGTACTCATCGCAATTGGCTTGTCATACATATATTTTAAATACAATAGGGAATTTTTTGTAAATCACAGTAAAGCCGAAATACTCATTCTGTTAAAAGAGGGGTTGCCATTTTTTGCAGGGTTGCTTGCTGCCTATATATTTGTAAGGATGGATGTATTTTTCATGAGACATATTGGTACGCAGCATGAGCTCGGATTATACACATCGGCACTTCAATTGGCCCAAGCAATGTCCGCTTTCTCTGGAATATTGGTTATGGCAATGGCGCCAATAATGGTTTACAAGCATACTGAAATAAAAATCATCAAAAGAAATGTATTGGTGCTATGCGGAGTAATGCTAGTATTTTCCATCTCATCTGCAGCAATCGCATCTTATAGTGCGCCATGGCTTATACCACTGCTTTTTGGTGAAAAATACGCTGAAGCCATCCCTATCCTTGAGCGACTTTTGTGGGGCTCAATCTTTCTTTTTTTGGATGCCGCATTAAATGTATATTTAATTAAAATGCGACGCGGTAAATGGATAGCATTCAAATGGATTTTTGTCATTGTGATTTCAGCTCTAGCTTATTGGAGACTGATTTCAGAATACTCGGCGTTTGGAGCAGTCGCGGGATATACTATCGGCTATGGCGCCGCAACAATCTTGGGACTCTGCCTCCTTGTGTGTGACAAGAAATAAATCAGCAGTAGTTTTTATTTGCGCATCGGAATATATATTGAAAGCCTAGCAAGATAACGTTTTCACCATAATAAATGATATTAAAATTTACAATATTGGATATTGGTCGAATATCGCATAATCCTCTAGTTTAACACTTTCGTCCACAATGAATGCAAATATAGTGAAGACCATATGTCTGGTGGGAAACTTTTCTTCGACAATGATAAATTTTCGCAAAGAATTGATAATTGAACTGGTTGCAAATGGCCACAGGGTCTACTGTTTGGTCGCAGATTTTGACCAGCAAGGTATAGCTAAAATTGAGAGTTGGGGCGCTAAGCCAATCCGTCACGCACTAGACGCTAAGGGCCTAAATCCGATTAAAGACTTGAAAGCCACCTTTGATTTGGCGAAAATCTTTCGTCAAATCAACCCAGATGTAGTCATGTCATTTTTTGTTAAGCCTGTTATTTTTGGCTCGGTTGCGGCAAAACTAGCTGGGATTTCAAGAATAGTTGGAATGATTGAGGGTTTGGGTAATTCGTTCGCAAATTTGCCTAATGGGATTTCGCGAAAAGCCATCGTAATTCAGAAAATTCAAATTTGGCTATATCGACTTTCTTTGCCTCTGCTCGATGCCATCGTTTTTCTCAATCCAGACGACAAAAGAGAGTTGCTTGAAAAACAGAAAATTAAAGTAAAATTTTCTTGTGTAATTGGTGGCATTGGTGTTGATCTCAATACGTTTAAGCACACGCCTGTAACCAATAGCGATAAACAAGTTTTCTTGTTTGTTGGGCGACTACTTAGAGAAAAAGGGATATTTGAATTTTTAGAGGCTGCAAAAATTGTTAAACAGAGTCATGCGAATGCGGAGTTTATTGTTGTAGGTGGATTCGATGATAAAAATCCTTTTGCGCCTAAGAGTGATGATCTGAAAGAATATTTTAAAAGCGATATAGTAAGATACGTAGGAGAAGTGATAAATATTACTGATTGGTTGAAAGGCTGCTCAGTTTTTGTCCTGCCCTCATATCGTGAGGGTGTGCCGCGGAGCACTCAAGAGGCAATGGCAATAGGGCGAGCCGTTATTACAACAGACGTACCGGGATGTCGTGAGACTGTTCAAGATGGCGTCAACGGATTTTTGGTGCCGCCCTTTTCTGCCGAAGCATTGGCTGAGAAGATGATTTTCCTTATTAAAAATCCAAATCTAGTACGGTCAATGGGTGAGATTAGTCGGCGAATGGCAGAGCAAAAATTTGATATAGACATAGTTAATGAAAAACTGTGTACGTTGATGTTCAATGAAGAAAAGTAGCGGCATGAAATAATTGTCAATATTCAACTTTATTGCAGTTCAATAATGTTTAATATACTCAATTAAGGAAGGTCTGCAAAACCTCGACGTCACCCCGATAAGCGAGTTCTTATGAGCGATCATAGCGGTATGAACCAAACGACTCTGGGCTTTGAGCCACTGCACAAGAAGACGCGCAAGGAAGTGTTTCTCCAAGAGATGGAACGCGTCGTTCCCTGGGCAGAACTGGTTGCGCTGATTCAGCCGCATGCCCGCGGCGCACACCAGGCTCTGGGAGGTCGCCCGCCATTTGCCGTGCAGACCATGCTGCGCATCCATTGCCTGCAACTGTGGTGGAACCTGAGCGATCCGGCGATGGAAGAAGAACTGCACGAGCGCCCGCTGTACCGCCGCTTCGTCGGACTGGAAGGGGCAGCCCGCATGCCCGATGAGAGCACCATCCTGCGCTTTCGCCACCTGCTGGAGAAGCATCAACTGGCCCAGCGTATCTTCGAAGTGGTCAATGCCGAACTGGCGCGTCAGGGCCTGATGCTCAGGACCGGCACGATCGTGGACGCCAGCATCATTGCGGCGCCGAGCTCGACCAAGAACAGCAAGGGCGAACGAGATCCGGAGATGCATCAGACCAAGAAGGGCAATCAGTGGCACTTCGGGATGAAGGCGCACATTGGCGTGGATGCGGACTCGGGCCTGGTGCATACGGTCATTGGCACAGCGGCAAACGTCAGCGATGTGACACAGGCCTGTGGCCTGCTGCACGGTCAGGAACAGCATGCATGGGGTGACGCGGGCTACCAGGGCGTGGACAAGCGCGAAGAACATCTAGGCCGGCAAGTGCGCTGGAGCGTAGCGATGCGGCCGGGCAAGCGCAGGCTGCTTGACAGGAGTGATCCAGTGCAGCAGCTGCAGGAGCAGGTGCAAAGGCTCAATGCCGGCATCCGTGCGAAGGTCGAGCACCCGTTCCGGATCATCAAGCAGCAGTTTGGTTATGCCAAGGTGCGATACAGGGGCCTGACCAAGAACACAGCGCGGTTGACGATGCTGTTTGCGCTTGGAAACCTGTGGATGGCAAGGAGGGAGTTGCAGCAGGCACGAGGATGAGTGCGCCTGCGTGTGGCAAATCTTCCGCGCCGAAGGGCAAATGCCCGTTGAAAGGGCTTTGATTCGGGCAAACTGCCGTCCAAAAGCAGCACGACATGCTGCGAGACCAGTCAACCGCCGCTACGGGCACGCAAGAGTTGGGTTTTGCAGACCTTCCTTAACTTATCGGGTTTCACATTTATGACGACTGATATTAATAATGATCTGGTTTCCATAATTTGCGCCACAAATAGATTGGATGATTATGCATGCATTGCCATTGACAGCCTGCTTGGCCAAACATACCGTGATATCGAAATCATTTTGATTGCCAACGGTGAAAATTGTTTGGAGATTGCGTCCGGTCTTAAAGAAAAATATGGTAATGATTCGCGGGTTAGGGTTATATGCACAAATATACCTCAACTCGCTTTTGCCTTGAATTTAGGGGTTTCTCTTTCAGGTGGCGCTTATATTGCTCGAATGGATGCGGACGATGTTTGTGATCCTTTGAGGATCGAGAGGCAAATCGCTTATATGAGATCTAATGAGTTGGATATGGTGGGCTGCTCGGTGCGGCTAATTGATGAATGCGGCAACACCATCGGCTCTAGAAATGTCCCGCAAGGTGGGGAAATAGATACGTCGTTATTGTTTGGCAATCCTTTCGTGCATCCTACCGTGATATATAAAAGAGATCTTTTTTTTAAATGTCGGGGATATAATGCTGGATTTAACTCAGAGGATTATGATCTATGGCTAAGAATGCGGAGACTAAACGTCAAGTGGGATAATATGTCGGAGTTTTTGCTGAATTATCGCATGCACGGTGCGTCAACTCAGAGAAGAATTCTTGGCTACGCAGAGGTGGCTGGCCTTGCTTTGAGAGAGTTCATCTTGGATAAGACTTTCGCAAATTTTCTTGCAGTAATTGCTGCAGTCGGAAAAGCGTTGATGCGTCCGTTGCGGAGCTAGCAAATGTTGTTTTATACAGTTCTTTGCTTCTTTCTGCTTCTTCCTTTTTTTCTGGGTTTTTCTAAAGCAAAGGTTAGTTTTGAATTATTGGCATTCGGGGTATCATTCATTTTCCCTGCCTTACTCTTTAAAGGCGTAGTGGGCACGGATACTTTTGCTTATCTAGAAATTATCCAAAGAATCCGAGAAGCCGAAACGGTTGCTAGTTCACTTGGGGTGTCACCCGTTGAGCCGGGGTTCACGCTTCTAGTCAAAGTCATGACCATCGTAGTCGAAGACAATTTATTGATATTAAATGCTTTGGCCAGCATAGTTGTCTTGATTTTTTTTATTGGCGTAATGAGATTTCACGGGCGGGCAAGATATCTTCTTGCTGCAGTATTATTTTCACATTATTTTGTGCCGTACTCCTTCAACGTAGTTCGCGTAGGATTGGCGCTTGGTGTTGCTTTCCTTGGAGTAACTTACTATTTGCAGTCAAAACGCATTGCTGCTGTTCTCTTGTTCGTCTTGGCGGTTAGTGTGCATGTTTCAGTTGCACTTTTTCCGGTGATTTTATATTTATTCATGAATAGGTTAAGTTTCAAGAAGTTTGCCTTTGCTTTGTTGGTTTTCATCTCTATTATTTTTATTTTCTACGGTCATATTTCAGAAAAGGTCTATCTTTACCTTAACTCTGGTGATTTTGCGGATGCCTCGGGTGCATCTTTGATAATATTGCATTTTTGTATATTGGCTTATTGCATTTTTTTGCGACAAGACATTTGGAAAAATGGGCAGGCTTTTCTGTTTGTCACTTCAATTTTCCTATTTTTTGGTGTTCAATATTTTTACGCCCTCATTCGGTTCATTGATATTATCTTGCTGTCATCGACGCTTATCGCTGTGATTGATGTTAAAACCAAAAGAGATGGTCAGCTGCTTGTGGCGGATCTAATGATTTTGATTTTTGTTGTTGTCTCGACTTTCTTTGTGTTAAGAAGCATTTACTATGAGGCTGGTTTATCCGGAAGTAGCTATATTCCATACACTTCCTTTTGATGGCTAGGTGAATTTATGGGAGTTTAGGGAAGGTCTGCAAAACCTCGACGTCACCCCGATAAGCGAGTTCTTATGAGCGATCATAGCGGTATGAACCAAACGACTCTGGGCTTTGAGCCACTGCACAAGAAGACGCGCAAGGAAGTGTTTCTCCAAGAGATGGAACGCGTCGTTCCCTGGGCAGAACTGGTTGCGCTGATTCAGCCGCATGCCCGCGGCGCACACCAGGCTCTGGGAGGTCGCCCGCCATTTGCCGTGCAGACCATGCTGCGCATCCATTGCCTGCAACTGTGGTGGAACCTGAGCGATCCGGCGATGGAAGAAGAACTGCACGAGCGCCCGCTGTACCGCCGCTTCGTCGGACTGGAAGGGGCAGCCCGCATGCCCGATGAGAGCACCATCCTGCGCTTTCGCCACCTGCTGGAGAAGCATCAACTGGCCCAGCGTATCTTCGAAGTGGTCAATGCCGAACTGGCGCGTCAGGGCCTGATGCTCAGGACCGGCACGATCGTGGACGCCAGCATCATTGCGGCGCCGAGCTCGACCAAGAACAGCAAGGGCGAACGAGATCCGGAGATGCATCAGACCAAGAAGGGCAATCAGTGGCACTTCGGGATGAAGGCGCACATTGGCGTGGATGCGGACTCGGGCCTGGTGCATACGGTCATTGGCACAGCGGCAAACGTCAGCGATGTGACACAGGCCTGTGGCCTGCTGCACGGTCAGGAACAGCATGCATGGGGTGACGCGGGCTACCAGGGCGTGGACAAGCGCGAAGAACATCTAGGCCGGCAAGTGCGCTGGAGCGTAGCGATGCGGCCGGGCAAGCGCAGGCTGCTTGACAGGAGTGATCCAGTGCAGCAGCTGCAGGAGCAGGTGCAAAGGCTCAATGCCGGCATCCGTGCGAAGGTCGAGCACCCGTTCCGGATCATCAAGCAGCAGTTTGGTTATGCCAAGGTGCGATACAGGGGCCTGACCAAGAACACAGCGCGGTTGACGATGCTGTTTGCGCTTGGAAACCTGTGGATGGCAAGGAGGGAGTTGCAGCAGGCACGAGGATGAGTGCGCCTGCGTGTGGCAAATCTTCCGCGCCGAAGGGCAAATGCCCGTTGAAAGGGCTTTGATTCGGGCAAACTGCCGTCCAAAAGCAGCACGACATGCTGCGAGACCAGTCAACCGCCGCTACGGGCACGCAAGAGTTGGGTTTTGCAGACCTTCCTTAGGGAGATTTGTCGCCGTTGAGTGCAACGCCTAATGGTCATTAGAGTGTCTTGAGAATCTTCCCGCCTATGGGCGTGTCTACCGTTTTTTCCGGCTTATGGGTATAGAATTTATTGTAAAATACGCTTCGTAGATTTTATTTCTTGCTTATTTCTGCATTGATGTAGTGAATTGCTGGCCCTGCTGCGTCATTCAAACAGGGGCGAGAACCTCCTTGCTGCATGAAAAGCGAATTGTTCAGGGCGGACTACGTATCTTGGCTCTTCAAATTTGATGCGCTCCACAGGAAAACAAGTGCGTAAACGTACATTGTTGTTCCGCTATTGTGGGGAAGAAATGATTGGGTTAAGCCAAACGCTGCATACGCTATGGGTATCGACATGCCTGCAACACAGATCGCTCGTACTCTCATATCTGTACTGCTATTGAATCTGTATGCGAATGCAATAAAAGGTGCCGCATAAGCCAGCAACAAGATGGCTAGGCCAACTGTGCCCCGCTTTGATGCAGCATCTAGAAGTTCATTATGCGGATGGTTGAACTCTGCCTGCATCGGATCAAGGCGTTTAGCGTCAATTTCCTTTTTTTTCTCCATCATGTATCCCAGTTGCGTCCATCCAAATAGCGGTTTTTCGCGATACAGGTTCCAACCAAATTGCCACATCTGAAAGCGTGCCCCTACTGAGGTGTTTGCAATGTTCGCGCTCGAGTAGCCTGCCACCTCTTGCTTGGCAAGCAATACTCGTTCTTTGATATGCAATTGAGGAATTTGAAGCACTGCAACGCTGCCTGCGATACTTACAATGGCAACAACCAGTACACTGCGCCAATAGCCTGCAAACGCAAGGTAGGCCAGAAACAGGCCTGCTAACAGGATGAGCGCCAGCCACCCACCACGGGAGCCTGACAAAAAGCTCGCAAATAGCCCACTGAGGAACCCAACAAGCAGCCATCCACGCCATAGAGTTTTTTGACGGGAAGGCACCAGCCATCCGCATAACGCCATCATCCCCAGCAGAAGCGCCAGGTTTCCAAACTGGATGGCGTTAGTGAAGCCCTGGGCCCGAAACCAGCCGGCCCGAAAAGCCTCGAGGGAGTTGAATGCCTGATAGACAGCTACCGATGCCGCTCCGATGGCGCCCACAACCAGCCCATGCCAGAGCCAGCGCGCTTGCGGCGGTCGTTTGGCCAAATAGAACAGACAGGGAAGCGTCAGCAGAATCTTGAGCGGTTTTTCGAGTGCCGATCCCCGCTCCCCACTCAGCCAGCCATCAACAAGCCAGCTAAGGGCCAGCAGCGCAAAGCTGCCATACATCCACCAGACTTCCTTGGGCAGCGATACCTTGCCCCACCACAAGCGGATGTTGACCAAGCTGACAATGATCAAGAGCGCTGGCGCATAGCTATACCCGCTCGGAAGCACCAAGGATAATGCCGGCAGCAGAAAAAGAGCCGCGCTGCTCCAGAAATGGTCAGGCAACCGTGCCGGCATTATTCACCTTTAGAGCTGTCCTATCTCTGTACGTCCGCCAAGCAGGTAGCACAAAGCCAAGCAACGCACCCAGCGTAGCTCCCAGTGCGATCCCGCCAGTCAAGAGAAGCGGTTTGTTGGGCGATACCGGACCACCAAGGGCCGCGGGCTCGATAAGGCCCGTGGCGTTCTGGCTCACAGCCTGCCTGTGCCCCTCTTTCGTTACACGTTCCACGGCTTTCTCGATCAGGGGCTTGTGGCGCTCGGATAACAGATCGGCCGTCGTGTTCACTGTGTCGAAAACGCCGGGGTGAGTTTTCTGCAGTTGCCTGGCTACGTCCTGTTGGAAACCCTTGCTCTGCATGCGCGCGATAGCTTCGGGGACTGTTTCGGCCAATATCGTCACGCCGACAGGGGTGCCCGGCATTGCGGAAGTCGTGCCCGGCTTGAGGCCCACGGTAACATCAACAGGCGCAAGTCGCATAATGCCGCTTGCCTCATACTGGGGAGTAATCAGTTGGCACAACGCCAGTCCTATACCACCTCCCAATACAGCGCCTACAGTCCACCAGCGCCAGCGGCGCAGGAATTGGTCCAGCAAGTGCATTAGATCGATCTCGTCGCTGAAGCCAGGAGCTTGTGGGGGCTGGAAGTTGTTGGGCACTTGTGTCATGGAAAATTTGGCTATCGATGTAGCCCGGTATTTTGCCACTGTATTCGGCCGGGCAATACCGCGTTCAAGAGCGTCACAAGTGCAGGCCTTTTCCGTAGGCAAGTCAGTCTGCGGTTGCTGCCATTTCCTTGCGCTCATGCAGAAAACTCCGCCATGCCGGCAGTCCGAACCCAAGCAAGGTGCCGATGGCGCCACCCAGTACCAAGCCCGCCAACACCAGCAACTGCTTCTTGGGAGAGACAGGGCGTTCCGAAACTCCCACAGGCTCCACCAGTTTGGTGCTCCGCGTGGTGGGAGAGAGTCTGGAGTTTTCCAAATCCAGCAGTTTCTGGCGCAAGTCTGCAAGCGTTCCTGCTTCGCTCATGCGCGCAAGTTCCAGATAGGCTCCGTCTTTGGAGGATTGCGGCTTCAGGCTGTTTTGTACCGAGCCCTGTTGGGCTTCCAGGGCCGCCAGGTTCTTTCGGGCAAGGTCAATTCTGCGAGAGACTTGGGCCAGGCGCTCCTGCATGAGGGGTTGCTGCCGCTCCTTCAGCACTTCGAGCACGGTGGTAATCACGGCGTGGCCCAGCGCAGGGCTGCCGGCCTGAATGGAGATGGCAAGATAGTTGCCAGCATCCTTCAGTGGTTTCAAAACGGATTTGGCGGCCAACGCCTTGACCCAGGTCTCTTTCTGTGTTGGCGCCAGTTGACCCCGCTGGACAAGACGGTTTGCCACTTCTTCGCGGAACGCCAGGGTTTGCATGCGCACAATGGTTTCGGGTACCGTTTCAACCGGGCTGGTTACCTGAGCTACTTGTACAACCCCATTGGCTTCGAATTTTGGCGGAATGACAAATGCTGCCGCGGTGCCCAGAACGCCCCCCGCCAATGCGCCGCCCAGCCACCAACGCCACTGCAGCAAGAATTGGTGGATCAGTTCAAGGAGATTGATTTCATCGTCTGGTGATGGAGTGGACGGGCGCTGGTTCATGGGTGTCAATGTGTGCATCACCGCGCAGTATGACCCCGAAATCTGGGGGGAGTGTGACGCCCATGCAAGTTTTTGATACCCTCTGTGAACCTTGCCTCATTTTGTAAAAATACATGAAAATCAAAGGTTTGGAAGAAAGTTTGGTCGGTGCTCGTTTCCGCGTATAAAGGTGTTATGGCGCTGCGTTGATCCATCGGCTGCTTCATAATGGCATGCATGATTGAATTGCAAGGAGGGCACCTATGCGACTGTTGCTGGTAGAAGATGACCAGATGCTGGCCGATGGCATCAAGCAGGGCCTGTCGTCCGCCGGCGGCTATGTGGTGGATGCCGTGGGCAGTGCCGAGTCGGCGCTCGATGCCATGACGTCCGACACCTTCGACGCAGCCATCATCGACGTGGGCCTGCCCGGCATGAACGGCATGGAGCTGACCGAGCGCATGCGCGAACGCGGCCAGACCATGCCGGTGCTGATGCTCACCGCGCGCGATGCCCTGCAGGACCGCGTGCAGGGCCTGGATGCCGGCGCCGATGACTACATGGTCAAGCCCTTCGAGCTGCCCGAGTTGCTGGCGCGCCTGCGCGCTCTGCTGCGCCGTTCGCAGGCCGCCACCACCTCGGTGCTCACGCTCGGCCCGATCGCGCTCGATACCGCCGCCCACCAGGTCACCGCCGATGGCCAGCCGCTCGACGTGGGCCCGCGCGAATGGACGGTGCTGCAATACCTGATGCTGCATGCGCCCAAGCCCGTCAGCAAGGAAAAGCTGCTGCAGGCCCTCACCGGCTGGGACAAGGAAATTACCCTCAACGCGGTCGAGGTCTACATCTCGCGCCTGCGCGCCAAGCTCGAGCCGCACGGCATTGCATTGCGCTCGATTCGTGGGTTTGGTTACCGGATTGAACAGAAGGCGGTTTGATGCGTCAGGACGGGGATGCAAGCGCGCATGCGGCGCCGGCCGCAGGGCAGGGTGCGTTCCCGGCGCAGGGGGAGAAAGAGCCTGCCGTTTCCATGAGCGGTGCGTCCGGCTCGGCCTCTACCCTGGTCGACCGCGTCAACCCCGTCCGCATCCAGCGCCGCCTGCTGCTGATGCTGATCGTGCCGCTGGTGTTGCTGGCCCTGCTCAACGGCTATATGGACTACCGTTCCGCCGACAATTCGGCCAGCGAGCAGGACCAGCAGCTGCTGCGCCTGGTGCCGCTGCTGGCCGATTCCATCATCGCGGTGGGCGCACATTCCGGCGATCCGCCGGTGTTGCTGCTGGCGCCGCCGGTGGAAGAATTCCTCAAGGAGCGCGAAGGACTGGTGTCGTACAAGGTGTATACGCCCAAGCGCAAGCTGCTGCATGGCGATGACAAGCTGCCCTCGGTGGTGCCGCTCACGCAGGAGCCGGAATTTTTCAGCCAGGAGGTCAGGGGCGTCAACTACCGCATGGTGGTGCAGCGCGTGCCCAGCGTGGCGGGCGACGTGATCGTGGAGGTGGCCGATGCCTCCGATCCGCGCAAGCGCTGGCTGCAGCAGGTGCTGGTGAAGGTGCTGCTGCCCAACCTGTTCCTGATTGCCGTGGTGGCATTGGGCATCAGCTGGGCCGTGCAGCGCGCCATGCGGCCCTTGCGCGACCTGATCCTGGCGGTGGAGCGGCGCTCTCCGCGCGATTTGAACAGCATCGACGAGCGCAGTTCGCCCGAGGAAATCCGCCCGCTGGTGACGTCGCTGAACCGGCTGTTCGGCATGGTGAACGCGCAGGCCGAGAGCCAGCGCCGCTTTGTGGCCGATGCTGCGCACCAGTTGCGCACGCCGCTGGCGGGCCTGCAGGCGCAGATCGAGGCCTGGAGCGAGTCGGTGAAGCGGCAGCAGGAGCTTGCGCGGGCGGAGCGGCCGGGCGTTGGGTCCCGCAGTGAGCAGGCAGCCGCCGCACCAGGAGCAGGGCAGGCCACGGCGCCATCGGCCGCTTCGGGTGTGGGCGCTGCGCTGGGCAACGATGCGCGTCTGGTGTGGAGCGAGGCCTTGCAGAAGGACGTGGTGCAGGTGCCGCTGGAAGAGCTCAACCGCCTGCGCGCCGCCACGCGACGCACGTCGCAGCTGGTGCACCAGCTGCTGTCGCTGTCGCGGGCCGATGCCGATGTACTGGAAGTGCAGCACATGCAGGCGGTCGACCTGAAAGACCTGTGCGAAACCCTGCTGGAGCAGCATCTGGATGCGGCTGCGCTCAAGAACATCGATCTGGGCCTGGACGTGACGTCGGTCCGCGTGATGGCGCATGCGCTGTGGCTGCGCGAGCTGCTGAGCAACCTGATCGTCAATGCGCTGCATTACACGCCCGAAGGGGGCGTGGTGACGCTGCGCTGCGGCGTGCAGTCCACGGTGGCGCGTCAGCAGCGCTGGAGCATGACGCCCGACAGGCCGCAGCGCCGCCCCTTTGTCGAGGTGGAGGACAACGGCCCGGGCATTCCGCGCGAGGAGCGCGAGCATGTGTTCGAGCGTTTCTACCGCATGCCGGGCACCAAGGGCGAGGGCACCGGCCTCGGCCTGGCCATTGCGCGCGAAATCGCGCACCGGCACCAGAGCGATCTGGTGCTGAGCGATGGCATGCCGCATGAAGGCGGTGGCGGGCACGGCCTGCGCGTGACGCTGCTGTTCAATGCCTCGCTGTTGCGTGAGGGCAAGGCAGAGGGCGGCGGCGTGACGGGAAAGCAGGAACTGACGAGCCTGTGACGGCGTGAGTTCCGCTTCTGCGGCAATGGGGTTTGCCGCAATGGGTGTGGCGCGAGCCGCATGCTGCCATGGCCAGCTGGCGCGTCTGCAGGCTTAATCCATCCAGCGGCCGCCTTTTTCTGGCACGCCCACGTAACGGGGCGGCCGCAGATCGCCCGGTTCGATATAAGCATGCCGGAAGTAGGCTTTGCAGTATTGCGGCAGGGTGTTGCGGATTACCGAGATGGTCTGTGTGGTGCAGCTGAGCTCCTGATCGTCCCGGCGCAGGGAACCCGGCAGGCGGGTGTTGGTCTGCGGTTCGCATACGGTGACTTCCTTCCTTTCGCGCAGACGGGCATTGAGCGGTCCTGCCTGGCAGGACTCTGCGGCATTGGCCATGGCAGCGACCAGAGAGCGCATGCGTTCGTCCTGGTTGGCGGAGGGACACAGGCGCAGAAAATCATGCCGCGCCTGGATGGTCTCCCAAGGCTTCTTGTGGCGGATGCTGAAAAAGCGCTGCAGCGAAGGCGTGCATTCGCTCGGGCGCGATCCGCTGGACAGGCACAGGATGGCCTCGCAGGCCAGCTTGGTGTCGCCTTCGAACAGGGTGGAGGCAGGGGCAGGCTGGGAGAACACCAGCGTGGCACTTGCGACAGCGAGGGTGTGGCGGAGAAGGGGTGGCGGCATGGAAACTCCAGGGTGAGGGACAGGAAAAATCGGACGGGGCAGGGCAGGGAAGCTGGCGCTTATGCCGGGCCGGGCGACCGCGGGTGCGCACTGGATGCGCAGGGTGGCTGCACAGGCGGCAACAGGCGCCGCCTGAATCTGCGTTCGCGGTAGTAGCGGATCTTGCGCGCCAGCACCGGTTGCTCCATGCCTTCGATCAGCAGGATCTGGCGCTCCGGACCCAGGGCCTTGATCTCCTGGGGCAGCAGCAGGGCGCGGCGCTCTTCCACTTCGGTAAAGCTGGTTTCACGCCCGCTGCTGCGCTGGCGGCGACGCAGCGTGGTGGTGCCGAGCATGTCGGCGTAGTCGTTGGCATCCTGCTGCTCGCGCGGGGCGAACAGGATTTGCGTGGCGTGGTTGGTGGCCAGCGTGCGCGCCTGCTCGCGCCCATAGGTCGCGTCGAGCTGGGCCATGCTCTGCACGATGGTGAGCAGGCGCAGGTTGTAGCCGGCCATGTAGCCTACGGCGCGGGCGATGATGTCAATCTTGCCGATGCTGGTGAATTCGTCCAGCATCAGCAGGCACTGGTGCCTTAGCGTGGGGTCCTGCTGTGGCAGCGTGCGCGTGTTCAGGCTGATCAGCTGGGAGAAGAAAAGGTTGAAAATCAGGCCGGCCTGGGCCAGCCGGTCGGGTGACACGCACAGGTAGATGGACATGCGCTTGCGGCGCACGTCGGTGAGCAGGAAATCGTCGGCACTGGTGGCCGCATCGAGCAGCGGATCGGACCAGGGCAGCAGCGGGGCGTGGAAGGTGCCCAGGATGCTCGACAGCGTTTCTTCCGCCTGGCCGGCAAAGCCGGAAAAGGCGTGGTGGCTGGCATCTGACAGGAAGTCCTCCTCGGCCATCGACCGGAAATGTTCCCGGGGCGAGATGCCCGGTGAGCCGGATGCAAGGCGATGCAATCCGCCGAGCGTGGGGTAGGGCGTGGCCAAACCCAGCCGCATGGCGCGGTCGTGCTGTTCGAACAGGTACAGCGCCAGTGCCAGAAACACGTTGCGCGCATGGTCGATGAAAAACTGCTGGTTGCCGCTGCCGTCGCCATCCGGATAGAGCATATGTGCGATCTGGCGCAATTCGCCCACGCGCAGGGAAGGCTCGGCCGGGATGTAGCGCAGCGGATTCCAGCGATGCGTGCGGCCGTCCGTGGCAAAGGGGTTGAAGACGAAGACTTCCTGGCCGATCTGCCGGCGGTAGCCGCTGGTGAGCGCGTGGTTTTCGTGCTTGATGTCGAGCACCACCACGCTGCCGGGGTAATCGAGCAGCACTGGAACCACAATGCCCACGCCCTTGCCCGAGCGAGTTGGTGCAGCCAGCAGGATGGCGCGTTGTCCGTGGTCGCGCAGGTAGCGTCGGCCATGACGTCCGATCAGCACGCCGGTGTCGGAGCGACGGAAGACGCCGGCGCGTGCCAGATGCGAGCCACTGGCAAAACGGGCATCGCCGTGGGTGCTGCGGGCAGGTGTGCGCCACAATGCGGCAAGCAGGCCCAGCCAGAGCAGGGAGGCCAGGCCCAGCCCGCTGGCGCCGGACAGTCGGATGGCCTTGGCATGGGGCTGGTAGCTGGGGTGTTCCAGCAGCCAGGCATAGGCCCACCAGGTGCCCCAGCCTGCCTGCCGGTGCTGGAAGTCGAACCACCAGTACAGCATCTGGCCCGCCGCCCAGCTGCCTGCGGCAAACAGCAGGGGCAGGCTGAGCAGTGCGAGGGAGAGGCGGGCGGCCGGCTTCATGTGCGTGCGGGTGAGGGTGAGGCAATGCGCCGACAGGCGACGCGGACCGTGGAGCGGCGTTTTTGCAGCAGCGGCTCGAGCAGGTAGGCATCCGGTCCCTGCACGTGCAGGCGGTAACGTCGTTGCGGCAACTCCTTCTGCACCAGCAGCAGCCAGGCATTGAAGTTGCGTTGCATCTGGCGGGCAAAGGCGGTGCCCTGGTCAAACGGGGGCAGCAGTGCAAATGACTGCACCTGTTCCGTCATCTGGCCTTTCCGAATAGAGTGCCGACCGCTGGCGTGCGTGCGCAGGCGGTAACTGCCTGCGCCTCGCGCGTAGGACTGTGCCTGGAAGACGAGCGAGGCATTGCTGGTCCAACGGCCCTGGTCGTCGGCGCTATAGGCAATGCGCTGGGTAAGCGTGCCATCCGGCAGGCCGGGCAGGTTGCGCAGCGGCACCGGGCTGCTGGCGCACATCCAGTGGCCGGCCAGCGGGGCTTGCGCCGACCTGTGTGCGGACTGGGGCGCGGCCGCTGATGCTTCGGCAAGGGGGATGATCAGGCAGGCCAGACAGAGCGCTTGGGCTCTTCCGAGCATCGTGTGTCGAATCATGCTCATGGCGCCGGCTCCCCCGCTTTTGCACTGCCTTCAGGCTCGAAGCTGATCCCCGTAATGCGCCGCTGTCCCGCATGGGCCTGCATATGCACCACGATGTCGATGGTTTGGCGCAGCAGCCGCTGGATGACGTCAAACTCCAGCCCGGCACCTTCGGGCGAGGCCTTGACCATCAGCGCCAGCTGGTCCCAGGTCTGGGCCACGCTGCCGGCATGGCAGCTGGTGATGGAGCCGGGGTGGCCGGACGCGCAGTTGCGGATGAAGTAGAAGGACTCATCCCCACGCAGCTCGGCCAGCAGGATGCGGTCCGGTTTCATGCGCAGGCAGGCTTCCAGGCACATCTTTGCGGTGAGATTGCCAATGCCCTGGCCGCCCTTGGAGTAGAGCAGGTGCACCACGTTGGGCTGCCGGATGAAGAGTTCACGCGCATCCTCGATGGTGATCAGCCGCTCTTCGGGCGGAATGTGATGCACCAGTGATTTCATGAAGGTCGTCTTGCCACTGCCGGTGGCGCCGGACACCACGATGTTCTTGCGGTACAACACGGCCTGGCGAAAAAAGGAGGCGTAATCGCCGGAGTCGCGCAGTTGCAGCAGCTCTGCATCGTGTGCGCTCAGGGCGTGCTGGCCGGCGGCAATGCCGCCGAAGAAGCCCTCGCACGCATATTGCTCAAGACTGCGCGTGTCGCGCGATGGCAGGCGGATGGTGATGGACACCGTGCCGGCCTCGACCGCGGGCGGCACCACGAACTGCGCGCGTTGCCCGGATGGAAAGGTCAGCGATACCATCGGCTCGGCCGCCGTGATGCGCTGCCCGGTATTGCTTTCGTTCACTACCGTGGTGCAGAAGTGCCGTGCACGCTCGTAGCTCAGGCCGTCCACGGGCAGCCACTGCCAGCCGCCGCGTGTTTCCAGATACACCCCGCCGGGGCGGTTGATGCAGATTTCCGTCACGTCAGGCCGGGACAGCAGCTCGGCAATCCCCAGCACCTGATACTGGTGCTGCAGAAAACTGTCCGAAAGTCCGTCTGGGCCTATCCCCGGTGCGCCGTCGAAAGGCGGGCTCATGGCTGCAGGACTCCGGCAAAGTCGATGTCGCGCGAGGCGTAGATCGTGACCAGTTCGCCCTGGTTGATGGTGACCGTGGCGGGACGGTTGGCTGCGCCCTGCAGAGCATGGCGCGCCGCGCTCTGCAGGGTGTCGGCCGTGCGCGACTGGTACGGGTTGATCTGGCGTGTGATGACACCGGTTTCGGGTGACAGGGCGGTCGTGCTGTTGCTTGCCGCTGCAGGCGCATGCACGGCGCTGGCAATCTGCACGGCATCGCCGAGCAGGCTCACCAGCAGGGCAGAACCGATCCGGCTGCCCCAGTGGCGGTCGATATGGCCGGGATGTCCGGCAGCGCCCAGTCCGTCCACGCCCGGGCTGCTCAATTGCACGTCCATGCCGTCGGGCGTGAGCACGCGTTCCCACAGAACGGCAATGCGGGCGACATCATTGCTTTCGTACTTGTACTGCCCGGTGATCTTGGCGCCACGGTCGATCAGCAAGGTGCGTCCATTGAGCGAATAGACCGGCTCGGTCACCACGCAGGAGGTGAAGCCGGGCAGGTCGCTGATGATGCGTGTTTCGAGCACGCAGCGGATATAGGTGCCCCGCGGCATCAGCGTGTCGGGCGATGCGTTGCGGCTCACACTGCCTTGCGCGACGACGCTGGCGGGTGCGGGGTCTCCGCCCCCCTGCAGCACCGGACCGCCATTGCTGCGCTGGTCGGTCAGGCTCTCGCGGGGAGAGGGGGAGGCCGTGGATGCGGATGTGGCACGGGAAAACTCGGCAGGAGTCGGTGTACTCAGCGGCACAGGCATGGCTGTGGGGGCTGGCGGCAGCGGCGGCAGTTCGGGGAGCGGTTGCGGTGCGGCGGCAACCGGCATCAGCGTGTTGGCGCTGGCCATCAGGGTGTCTGCCGGCAATTCCACTACCTCCGAGCGGGGGCGCGCTGGCTTGCCCGGCCCGAACAGCGAGAGGCTGTTCATGCCCCAGGCCAGCGTCACGGCGCCGACACCGCCAATGGCCGCAAGAAACAGCAAGCCCTTGCGGTTGAGCTTGCGCCGGGGGGCGCTGTGCAGCACGGGGTCGTCCTGCAGTGCGGGGTCCTCTGGCAGGGACGCAGGAGCATGGGTCATGGGAAAAGTCGGATTCATGGCTCGCTCCTGCGCAGGGCCAGTACGCTGTCGCCGTGGCGCAGGACCAGATAGCGGTACACACCATGCACGGTGATCTGTTGTTTGCGGTAGCTGCTGTTGACGATGAAATCCTCGCCATCGGCCGTCTTGCGCCCGAATACGGCGGGAACGCCGCCGTGGATCTGCAGGCCTGGCGGCAACTGGATATAGGTCAGGCGGCCATCGTCATGCACCCGTGCGGGGCGTAGCCATTCGGAACCGGCGCTGGCTGCATAGTCGTAGCGGGATGACGGTTCCGGTGCTTGTGTTGCTCCCGCATCGGCATGCGCGTTATCGGCCGACACGTTTGCAGCCGTGCTTGCGCCGGGGTAGCTGAAACGTACGCGGTAATGCACGCCCGCAGCGCGCGCTTCCTGCAACGTGCGCCAGCGCTTGCCGATCACTTTCAGATCGAACAGGTAGGAGCGCTGGCTGGTGCGGATGTACATATTCGTGTCCGCCTGCGGGCTCTTGGGCTTGATGTAGAAAACGTTGTCGCGCCGCACCAGATCCCAGTTGGAGCTGAAGCCGGTGCCGAAATCCTTGACCTGCTCGGACGGGCTGATCTCGATCTGGGTAGCCAGACCGGGGGCCGTATGCACGGAGTAGATGGTGTCCGGTGCGTAGGCGTAGCTTTTGACGGCCTGTGCCTGCGCGGCGCACGCTGGAAGTGCCAGGGCAATAGTTGCCAGCCAGCGAAGAGTGGCGGGCCTGGAAGCAGCGCGGCGCTTACATGGTGCCAGCATGTGCACCTCCTGTTGTACTGGGAAAGGATTGTCCGGCAGTGGGCCAGGGGGTTGCCGGCTCTGGGGTCGTGGTGGCAGGCGCCGGTGTCGCCAGTGCGGGAGAGGGGGCGGTGACGGGCATCGTTCCGATTGCTTCCGGATCGACGCGATAGCTGTGCACGCGGAAGCCCAGCGGGTTCTCGATGCGGCCTTCCTCGTTCATCTGCAGATGCGGGTCGTAGCTCACCTTCATGGTGGCCAGACGAGTATCGAGCAGGCGTGCCTGGCCGCTGGATTTGTCGAAAACCCAGCGTTCGAAACGCACGCTGGCAGCAATCGGAGTGCGGATGTTCCCGCCGTCCTTGGCCGCATCGCCCCAGGTCAGCACGGTGCTGAGGATCTTCACGCGCAAGGAGGCGTTCTTGCCGTAGAGCGTGTCGGGGTTGTCGGGGTGGCTGGGCGTGTATAGCGCCTGGTATTCCTTCAGGGCGCTGCCGGTGGCCATGGCGTGCACCACCTTGCGATCACGCCGGTTCAGCAGCTCCCAGTCATACGATTCGCGCGCGATGACGAAGTGGGCCACATTGCTCTTGTTGATGGCCTCGCTGGCGCTCAGTGGTGTGTCGCCCGCCTCCAGCCGTGCGACGCTGCTGGTGCCGCGATAGGGGTCGGCCAGCACCAGATAGGGTACTTGCTCCTTCAGCGGCATCACCAGTGCATAACCGCCCGCAAGCAGGATGGACATGGCGCCCGCTCCCATGGCCACGCGCCAGGCACGCCGCTCGCTGCGGCGCACCTGTTCGATCAGGCTGGTTTCGAAGTCGCGCGCTGCGGTCAGCAAGGGCTGGACAGCGTCGCCCGTCGGTTTCTTTTTGCGCAGCATGGCATTTACTCCCGCTCCGTCACGGTATCTGACTGCGGCACGAGGGATGCCTGCGCGGCGCTCTGCGCGTGCGAACGGGTGGCTGTCAGCGCAACGGGAGCGCGCGCCGTACCCGTTTCCATCCCCGCATCTTGCGCGGGAAGCGGTTTCCAGTTGCCGCCGAACTCGGGCGGTGCGTGCCCGGTGCCGCACCCCGCCACGGCCATGCACACCAGCGCCGCGATCGCATGGCGCCCGGGGAAAACGAAATCAATCGTGGACAAGTGTTGTCTCCAGATGCAAAAAGTAATTAATAGGTGTTATTATTGCATCTTAAGTTCTCGTTATCGAGTGGTCGTCATAAATTTTTCTGTCGCAAGCCCATGATGCTGGATTGCCCTGATATGGCCCTGCCCATGCACGTGATGCAGCACGTGATGCGCGTGGAGTCGAGCTTCAACCCTTATGCCATCGGCGTGGTCGGCGGCCGCCTCGAGCGCCAGCCGCGCAACCTGCCCGAGGCGGTGGCCACGGCCAGGATGCTGGAAAAAAACGGCTTCAACTTCTCGCTGGGGCTGGCTCAGGTCAACCGCTACAACCTGGCGCGCCATGGCCTGAACAGCTACGAAAAGGCGTTTTCCGCCTGCGACAACGTGCGCGCCGGCAGCCGCATCCTGCAGGAGTGCTACCAGCGCGCCAATGATTGGGGCAAGGCGTTGAGCTGCTATTACTCCGGCAATTTCGTCACCGGCTTCCGCCATGGCTACGTGCAGAAGGTGATGGCCAGCATGGCCAGAGCGCTGCCGCCCGCCGCGGGGGTGCCCGCGGGAGTGCAGCCGATTCCGGTTTTCCGTCGGGGTACACGGACCCCGCCCGCTGCGGGAGTGGCGGCTCCTGTGCGTACATCGCCACCACGCGCGGCAGTGCCCATGCCCATGCTCTCCGGAACAGCCTCGCCCGGAGCGCCGATGCCGGTGAGTGTTGTCCAGCCAGTAGAGCCTGTCGTTCTCCCGGCGGCAGCTTTGCAGGCAACTCCAGTTGCCCACGAGCCGCGCGACGGCAGCTTTGTTTTCTGATTTTTTCCCAACCTGTTTGAAAGGACTTTTCCGTGACTTCCACCTCTCTCGCCACCCCCTCGCCGTTCGCCTCTGGAGCACGTGCCGGCCGCATGCTGCCCCGGCTGCTGTGCCTGGCGGTCTGTGCCGTGTTTCTGCTATTGCCTGAGATGGCCCATGCTGCTGAAGACCTGTCCGATGGCGGCAAGGTGGGTGAATTTCTGGGCAAGGTGAAGGCGGCTCTGGTGCCCATTTCCGTAACGGTGGTGACCATCGCCTTCATCTTTGCCGGCTACCAGATCGCCTTCAACCACAAGCGCATCACCGATGTGGCGCCGGTACTGGTCGGGGCCATCGTGATCGGTGCCGCTGCCCAGCTGGCCGGCTGGTTCATCAGCTGACGCCCCGGCATGCAACGGCATACCCTGTTTCGCGGCTGCACGCGCCCGGCCATGTTCCTGGGCGTGCCCTACGTACCCTTCTTTCTGGGGGCGGGCGTCTGCGTGCTGATGGCCGCCTGGTTCAACCTGTTCTGGTTGTTCGCATTGCCGCCCGTGATTGGCGCCATGCGCCTGCTGGCCAAGCAGGACGAAATGATCTTCCGCCTGCTTGGCATTCGCCTGCAGTTCTGGCTCAAGGCACGCAACCGTCGCGTGCATGCCGGCATGTGGGTGTTCACCCCTAACCAGCACCGTCGCCTCCCCTGACTTTTCCTGCCATTCCATGTTCACGCCCGATACCGCCATCAGCAGCTTCATTCCCCTGTCCAGCCATGTGGCTCCCGAGGTGCTCAAGACCACCGCGGGTGACTACCTGATCTGCTGGCGCCTGGAAGGCCTGCCCTTCGTCGGGCGGGAGGAATGGGAGCTGGGCCATCGCCACGCCACCTTCAACCGCCTGTTGCAAAGCCTGCGTGCGCCCGACTACGTCAACGTCGCGTTCTGGACGCACGACGTCCGCCGCCGCAGCGCAGTGCAAAACGCCGACCAGTTCGACGAAGCCTTCAACCAGCAGCTGTCGGATGCCTACTATGCTGCCCTGTCGGAGCAGAAGGTGCTGCAGAACATGCTGTATTTCACCTTGCTGTACCGGCCGGTGGTGGAAGGACGCCATCTGGTGGAAAAGTCCACCAGCATCACGCAGTTGCAGGCCGAGCAGGATCAGGCCATCGCCAAGGTGATCGAACTGGCCGGGCATGTGGAGGCGGTGCTGCACGACTATGCACCCGTCCGTCTCGGTATGTACGAAGCCGACAACGGCACCGTTTTTTCGGAAGCGCTGGAGTTCTTCAGCTACCTGCTGAACCGCAGTGAGGAACCGGTTCCGGTGCTTGCGGCACCGGTGTACGAGTATCTGCCCTTGTCTCGCCATCTGTTCAGTGCGCGCGGCGGCGATTTCGTCGTACGCACGCCGGAGGGGCGCAGCCACTATGGGGCTGTGCTCAATATCAAGGAATATCCGGAAACCACCTTCCCGGGCGTGCTCAACGGCCTGAAGTACCTCGATTTCGAGTACGTCATCACCCAGTCCTTCACCCCGCATTCGCGCCACGCCGGACTGCGCGCGCTGGAACGTACCAAGGGCATGATGGTGTCCTCCGGCGACCGGGGCGTGACTCAGATCATCGAGCTCGACGACGCCATGGACCAGCTCGCCAGCGGCAACTTCGTGCTGGGCGAGTACCACTTCACCATGGCCCTCTATGGCGATAGCCAGGAAAGCCTGCAACGCCAGATCGCCGAAACACGTGCCGAACTGGCGCATGCCGGCTTCGTCTCGGTGAAGGAGGATCTCGCGATTGCCGGCGGCTTTTATGCGCAGCTGCCGGGCAACTGGCGTTACCGGCCACGTTTGGCCAATGTGTCATCGCTCAACTTCCTGGGCCTGAGCCCACTGCACAACTTCGCCAGCGGCAAGCGCAGCCAGAACCCCTGGGGCGATTGCGTGACCGTGCTGCAGACCACCAACCGCCAGCCGTACTACTTCAACTTCCACGCCACCCATCCAGGCGAAGACAGCTTCGGAGAAAAAGCCATCGGCAACACGCTGGTGATCGGCAAATCGGGCACCGGCAAGACAGCGCTGATCAACTTCCTGCTGTCGCAGGCGCAGAAGTTCAACCCCAAGCCCACCATCTTCTTCTTCGACAAGGACCGTGGCGCCGAGATCTTTGTGCGTGCCTGCGGCGGCAACTATCTGGCGCTGGAAAACGGTCAACCCACCGGCTTCAACCCCCTGCAATGCGAGGCGACCGAAGCCAACACGCAGTACTTGGTCGACTTGCTGCGCCTGCTGGCCGGCAAACCCCACTACAGCGCCGGCGAAGAAGAAGACATGCTGCAGGCCGTGCGCGCCATGCTGGACACCCCGTTGCATCTGCGCAGCATTTCCAACCTGCAGAAATCGCTGCCCAACCACGGTGACGACTCCATCTACGCCCGATTGCGCAAGTGGACGCGCGCCGGCGCGCTGGGCTGGGTGTTCGACAACCCGCAGGACACCGTCGATCTTTCGGCTGCAAACATCATTGGCTTTGACTACACCGACATCATCGACAACCCCGAAGTCCGCACCCCGGTCATCCATTACCTGCTGCATCGCCTGGAGAGCCTGATCGACGGCCGACCGCTGATGTACGTGATGGACGAGTTCTGGAAAATCCTGGACGGGGAGGGTGGACTGAAGGAGTTCGCCCGCAACAAGCAAAAGACCATCCGCAAGCAGAACGGCCTTGGCATCTTCGCCACCCAGTCACCCGAAGACGCACTGCGCAGCGATATCGCCGCCGCCCTGATCGAGCAGACCGCCACGCTCGTGCTGCTGCCCAACCCGAATGCCGACCGCAAGGACTACATCGACGGTCTCAAGCTCACGGAAAGCGAATTCAAGGTCGTCACTGCGCTGGACGAACGCAGCCGCTGCTTCCTCGTCAAGCAGGGACACGCCAGTGCCGTGTGCCAACTGGATTTGCGCGGCATGCACGACGAACTGGCCGTGATTTCTGCCTCCACCGACAACATCGCCGTGCTGCATGACGCACTGCAGCAGGTGCAGCGCGACCTTGCGCAAGACCAGACGATGCGGCCCGAGCACTGGCTGCCCCGTTTCCAGGCACAGCGCAAGGGTGCGCGCAATTCCGCACCGTCTTCCGATACGCGTGCTTCGGAACAGCAGGCGGCATGACCCGACTCCCCCGATTTCCTTGATTTCTCACATTGGAGCATCAGCCCATGGCAAACCGAAACTACCAGGACTATCTGGCCGCCCTGGCCAAGCGCGAAAGCGGCGGACAGGCAGACCCCTACCAGGCCGTCAACAAGCACGGCTATCTGGGCAAATACCAGATGGGCAAGCTGGCGCTGATCGATGCTGGCTTCTACCGGAAGGATGGCAGCAGCAACAATGACTTCCACGACCACAAGTGGACCGGCAAGCATGGCGTGCACAGCCGGGAGGATTTTCTCAACAGTCCTGAAGCGCAGGAGGCAGCGGTGCATGCCTATAACCGCGCGCAGTGGCGCACGATCCGCAAGGAAAAACTCGACCAGTTCATCGGGCAGAAATTCGGCGATGGCCCGGTCCTCACAGCAAGCGGCCTGCTCGCCGGAGCGCATCTGGTCGGGGTCGGCAACCTGGAAAAGTACCTGGAATCCGGCGGAAAAGTCGTACCGCGCGATGGCAACAAGGTGCCGATTACACGCTATATGCAGGAGATGGCGGATTACGACGTCCCCATGGCGCGAGCACGACAGACGAGAACTCAGTCATCCCAAATCGGCGAGATCGATCCGGTAGTGCGACGTGACGGTCATGAGGCGCAGCCCAACGCGGACATGCGGTACAAGGCGCCTGAAGCCAGTCGGGCCCATATGGTGCTTGACTACGCGCTCGAACGCTTCCGCACAGGCTACGAGTACGGCAGGGGAGACGGCAACTGGGCTACGCAGCGCCGCAATAACAGCAGCCCGGATGGACGCACCGATACCAGTCGCAATGGGCAGGATCTGGATGGCGATGGCCGTCGGGGTATCGACTGTTCGTCGCTCGTATATCAGGCCCTGAAAGGGGCGGGATTCAAGTGGCGGTACAGCTATATGACGACGAGTCAGTTGTTCGACAAGAATGGTACGACTGCAGACGCAGAAAAGTATTTTCAAGTGCTATCAGCGGACAAGGGGCGCAACAAGGGCTATGAGCCGGGCGACATTCTGATGTTCAGGGGGAACGGGAAGAAGGCGGGTCAGCACGTTGGCATATTCCAGGGCTACGATGAGCAAGGGCGCATGCAGTTTTTCGGCTCTCAGGTCAGCACCGGTCCTGCTACGGCAACCATTCGACCAGGCGGCACCTGGGATGGCAAGAGCATGCATTTGCTGGGAGCCCTGCGCCCAAGAGCAGAGTTTTTCAAAACCCAGACGCAGGAGGGCGCCGCGCTTTCAACGGGGAAGACGGTTGCCGAGCCTGCACTGACAACGTCTGCCGGCAAGCGGAGCAAGGCGATCGATGTGACCCCTGAAAGTCAGTCAGGCACCATCATTGAATCGTCTGTGCATTCGACGCCGGCAAAAGCTGCACCTAAGGGCAAGCAACCCGATGCCATTGAACTGCTCTGGAACCTGCGCTACAAGCACATGGGAGCCGATGCAGTACCCGATGCCATTCAAAGCCTGAGCAGAAAAGTGCAGCAGGCGTGCTCCGCATTCGACGCACTTCAAACCGCTCGCGTGACCCACTATCTCGCCGATCGTGCCGAAAAAGCGCAGCTGCCGCTGCAGGCAATCGGCGAGGTGCTGCGCGAAGCCCACGGAGGGCGCGACCTGCTGCACGCGATCCACCAGAACCGCAGTCATGTTGCCAGCGCTGACATCAACAAGGCGCTGCAGTCCGCCCTGGAACCCGCACTCTCCCTCAATCCGACGATCCAGCCCACCCAGCAGGTTGCGACACGTTCTTCCCATTGACCCACTTCTGCCGGCAAACCATGGACTCCCGAAAACCCTGTATTGCAGCACTCCGCAATACCGAAAACACGCACCGCGATAGTGAACCCGTGGCGAGCCGCCCCGGCTTGCGCGCTGATTCATGCATGGGCAAAACGCTTCGATTCCTGGCATCCGCCCCGCTGGTACTGGCGGCAACGTTGCTGCTGGCCCCCGTGTCGGGTTCAGCCCAAATCCCCGTCACTGACGGCGCTCAGATCGCCAACGACAACCTGCTGCAGAACGCCATGCAGAAGTTTTCGGAAGAAGTGATGGGCAAGCAGTACATGCAGAAAATGCTGAGCGAGGAAACGATCAAGAAATACCTGGCAGACGAGGTGATCAAGAAGCAGATCGGCGAAAAATTGCTTCAGCCCATGGTGAATCAACTCTCGGTCATTCCGGGCGCCAAGGCCTTTCAGGGCATGGTGGAAAAGGTGGTCCCCGGGCAGATGACGGCGACCGACCGCAACTTTGGCGAACTGAAAACCACGACCGAGGCCGTGCTGGATGGAAAGCACAAGATGGAAGATGCCGTCACGGCGTTCTTCAAGGGGGAGACGCCCCCCGCCTGTCCGAAGGTTTCGGGCGAGTTGACCGACAACTGCGTCAAGGCGCGTAGTGCCCTGGCCGCGCAGCTGCAGGAAATCCGGACTCTCTCCGATTCGCTGGAATCCCGCAACAACGCTTTGCGCGACATGCTCGTCGACAAGAACTACAGCTCCCTGGCAGAGCTTCAGCAAAAGCAGTATGTCATGCTGACCCTGCAGACCATCATTGCCAACGACAACATGCGCATGCAAACGGCCATGGCCGCCTACCAGAACATGCGCGCACTCTACCAGGAGAAATACAACGAAGCCGTTCAGGCGCGTACCAATGGCGGGTCCGGGACGCTGCTCGAATCGGTCAGTCGTGGGGCGATTGCTGCTGCAGGCGTTACGGCAGGAAGGGCGGCTGCGCAGCAAGTTGGCTCCAACCGAATCTTCGGTCGCTGATCTCGCACGATTTCGGAGCACGCAAGCATGCTTGACGGATACATATCTGCTGCGCTATTTGAAGAAATCCGCAGCTACATCGTCGACCTGATCGGACAGTTCGGCTATGCCGGCCTCGGTCGCATGATGGCGTTTGCAGGCGCAGTAGGCACCGTGTGGCTGACCATCTGGTTCATGGTGCAGGGCTATCGAATCGCGACCGGGCAAAGTCGCGAAAGCCTGCACGTCTTCATCGTGCGTGCGATCACCGTGACGGCGATTGTGGCGGTGGCGCAGGGGCTGGCCATTTTCGGTCAAGACCTAGCCAGCCTTGTTCTGGACTTGCGCAACAGCATTGCCCTGGCCATCACCGGAGGGGAATACGAAGACCCCTCCAAAATGGTCGGCAAGGTGCTGACAGGCATGCTCACCTTGCAAGTAGCCATGGACCTGGCGCCGGTGTTGGGCCCATCGTCGGGCAACAACCTCAATATGGCGAACACTTTGTCGTTCATCACGGGAGCCGGCCAGGCGTTACCGGCCTTGATCGCCGGGGGCCTCATGCTCCTGAACGAAATCGCCATGCACCTGTGCCTGGTGATGGCACCGCTATGCCTGCTCGCCTATGTCTTCGAGCAAACCCGCTTCATGTTCGTCACCTGGGCCAAGTTCACCGTCAACACCCTGTTCAGCATGGTTGTCATCACGGTCGTCACCGTGATCGCGCTCAAGGCCACCATCATGCTGGGAACCGCGCTGCTGGCCATGGATGGGGTTTCCTCAGGACTGGCCTTTGCGAGCGTCACCACAGGCACGCTCTACCTGCGCGACATCGCAACCATCTCGGGCGGACTGGGGATGCTCCTGACCACGCTGATCCTGGGGACCCCGCCGCTGATGACTAACTTCTTCAGTGGTCAGGTTGGTGCAATCTTTAGTGGGTATAACCAGGTGGGTAGTGTTGCTGCTGGCAACAAGCCGGCGGCCGGGTCACAGGATTTTTTGAGATCTAGAAACTCCCATGAGAATGAAGAGAGTGCTGTTCATAAGCATAAAGCGATGCCGGAGTTGAAAAGGTAATATTCGTACAATGTGATTATGAAAAAAATTTATACATTTTTATTTATTATTCTTCTTGCTTGTTTTGTTGAGGCTCAGCCTATTAATCCGTGGTTGGCTGACGGGATAAATAGGGGAATTCAAGAGGGTCGACAGGTTAACGGATATCCAAGGTATGAAACGAGAGATTGGGAAACGCAGAAGATAAAAAAACTGCGTGATACGAAATTTTATGGAGCGATAGCAATGACTCCTGACAATCCATCTGCACTGACTTGGGGGGGTGGGGAGCTGAGTGAGTCTGCAACACGTGAAAAAGCATTGGGTGCTTGTCCTAAATCAAATTGCCGCATTGTGGCTTCGTTTTCTAATACATGTGCAATGGTGGCATTGCCGGATGGCAGTAAAGGAATCGACGATATTTTTGTCGGAATGGACCAGAATCCGGAAATTGCAATTGATAAGGCGTATGGGAGTTGTGAGAAGAAGTTCGGAAAGGGGCGGTGTCATTATTTAGGGCGCGAGAAAAATGCAAAGCACACCGCCTTCTGCGTCGGTTACGACTACGGCATCTATTCCACCAAATAATTCAAATAAAACTATCCACCCAAGCGCCCCCGCATCTTCCTGCGGGGTGCTGGCATAGCCTCCGCCGTCACCCTCACCAACTCCCCCAACCACTCCCGCCTCTCCCACAAATCCGCCTCAACCAGCAAATACATCTTCGCCCCCGGATAAGGCGCTCCTTCCACCACGGGATCCTGCATGGCGCGCCCCGCCACGGTCGGCTTTACAAACAGCTGGTCATCACACACAAACGCCACCGGCTTGCCATCCCAGTACACGCAATATTCCCCGAACATCTTGCGTGTGGTAATGGGGAGAGAGCGGTCCAGCTGGTCCAGCAGAAAATCCATGGTTTGCGGCGACGTTCCCATGTGCTGCTCCTCGGTCGGTCATTCAATCGGTATACACCACCCGGATATGCGGCACGCTGCGCACCCCGGGTTGCTGACGGAGAAATTCACGCAAGAACTCCACCAGCTTTTTTTCGCACAAGGCGATCACGGCCGGATCAGAGGCCAGTAGCCGGCCCTTGCTGGCGGATTCATCCGCGGCCTTGGCATACAGCTGAATCACGGCAGCCTTTTCATCCGTCAGCACTCCGCCGGACAAGACTTTGTAGCGCAAATTGCGCACGGCGGGGCTGGCGACCATGCGCGGCTTCTTCAGCCGTATCTCCAGCCCGTCTGCCGTCGTCCGCAAATCAAACTGCCCCGGCCCCAGGTCATAGCCAAACGGGTATTCCGCCGTGTACCAGACTGCCACAGTGCCGCTGGAAGAAAATCCGAGCAGAAAGCGCTCGATGACTTCCGTCACGCCTTCGTCACGCACCACCGTCGCAGTCAGCAACTTGGTGTGCTCGGCCAGCGCCTGCTTGCCCAATGTCAGATAGCTGGTATAGCGCGAATAGCCCAGCAATTCTTCCTGCGTCCGGGTAACGGCCTGCTGCAGCGTGTGCGCCTGTTGTTCAGCCACCTGCAGCCGCCCGCCCATGACCCACCACGTCAGCCCCGCGCTGGCAGCGGCCGCCAGCAATGCAGTCGCAACCGGCAGCAGCCAGGCACCACGGGCCACTGCAGTTTCAGCGGTGCCGGGCATCGCCGTTCAGCCCCGCCAATCGTTACACGTCACGCACAATGCCGCGGCGCGCATGCTCGATCTTGGTGCACTTGTTCGACACCACGTTCAGGCCCGCAGCCGCCGCCTTTTGTTCGGCTTCCGGATGGTGGATGGAGAGTTGCAGCCACAGCGTTTTCGCGCCGATCGCAATCGCCTGATCGGCCACCGGCGGCACATCCTCGCTCTTGCGGAATACGTCCACCATGTCGATCGGATGCTCGCCCGCATCCTTCAGCGCTTTGGCCGCCGCTTCCAGATCGGCATAGGGCGTTTCACCCAGCACCTTCTCGCCTTTCTGGGCCAGCACCGGGTTGACCGGAATGATGCGATAGCCGCCGGCCTGCAGGTAGTGGGCCACTTCGTGGCTGGCACGCTCCGGGTTGTCGGACATGCCGACAATCGCCACCGTGCGGGTCGTTTCGAGGATGTGGGTGATATCGTCCATGGAACAAGTCTCCTGGCAGTGAAAAAACCGTTATTTCAGGGTAGATAGCGCCTCTTGCACGGCGTTCAAGGTCAGCACTTCGGTCAGCACCTGGGGCTGGCCGGGCTTTCCGGGGTCGTGCAGCGCATACACCGGCACGCCGTTGCGGCCCAAGGCATTCAGCGAGGCGGTAATGGCCGGATCGCTGCGCGTCCAGTCGGCGCGCAGCAGCAGCACCTTGTGTTCGCGCATCGCGGCCAGAAACGCCTCGGTCGACATGACTGTCTTCTTATTGAACTGGCAGGTCACGCACCAGGCGGCGGTGTAGTCCACAAACACCGGCTGTCCGGCCGTGAGGGCCTGCTGCACGCGCTGTTCGCTCCAGGGCTGCCACAGCGCTCCGGCCTGAGAGCCATCAGCAGTAGAGTTGGCAGAAGCAGGCGCAGCAGCAATTAGCCCCCCATACCCCGCGCCCAGCCACAGCAGCATCGCGGCAAACACCCCCCCCAGCACCACACGCAGCTTGCCGCTTCGCCCCAGCGCCCACAGCAGCGCACTGCCCGTCAGCAGCAGCGCCAGCAGCGCAATCGCACCGTCGATGCCGCTCTGGTGCCCCAGCACCCACAGCAGCCACACCACCGTGGCAAACATCGGGAACGCCATCAGCTGCTTGAAGGTGTCCATCCACGCCCCCGGCCGCGGCAGCCAGCGCAGCACGCGCGGGAAGAAGCTGCCCAGCAAAATCGGCAAGGCCAGACCCACCCCCATCGCCATGAACAGCAGCAGGGCCTGCAGCGCCGGCAACTGGATCGCATAGCCCAGCGATGCCCCCATGAACGGCGCCGTGCATGGCGAAGCCACCAGCACCGCCAGCACCCCGGAAAGCAGGGCGTCACTCACCGGATGCCGCGCCGTGGCCTGCGCCAGCGCGCCGGGCAGCACCTGCCCCACATGAAACACTCCCGCGAGATTCAGTCCCAGCACGGTAAACAGCCCGGCCAGCGCCGCCACCAGCCAGGGATTCTGCAACTGGAAGCCCCAGCCCAGCTGTTCTCCAGCAGCCCGCAGCACCAGCAGCAATCCGGCCAGCGCCGCAAAGCTCAGAACCACGCCCGCCGTATAGGCCAGGCCACTCACACGCTGCTCCCGCGGGCTATGGGCATGGCGCGCAAAACTCATAACCTTGATGGCAAGCACCGGAAACACGCAAGGCATCAGGTTCAGCAGCAAACCCCCAAGCAGCGCGCCGCCCAGGGCCAGCCAGAACGTAATGCCGGCCGCGGAGCCGGAAACAGGCTTGGCAGGGGCCGCCTGCGCATTGGCTCGCAAGGCCGCCGCCAGCTCGGGCGACATCTCAGCCGGGCTCTGTGCCGCCGGCCAAGTGCCTGCCACCGCCACCTCGGAGCGATAAGCCGGCCCCGCGGCATTGCGCACCACGCCATCGGCATCGACCACGCCCCGCACCGCCAGCACCACCGGCAGACGCTCCGGACTCTCCAGCCGCATCTCATGCAAAGGCAGCTCCATCTGCCAGCGCTTGCCTTCCCAGCGCTGCTCACCCGCGGCAGCAGGCGTGATGATTTCCGGTGTTTCCGGATACAGATTCAGCACCTTCCCCTGCCAGGCCTCAGGAAGCGCCTCGCTGCTGAACACAATGCTCTTGCGCTGCGCATCGACCTGCGCATGCACAACGCCATCCCCACCCGGCAGCGCCTGCGGCACCGCGCTCTGCGCCGCCTCGAACGCTGCCGCATCAGCCACCAGCGGCTGTCCCGTCGGCAAGTCCAGCACAAACTTGCCCTGCTGCGGGATGCATTCCTGTTTGCAGACCAGCCAGTTGGCCTCCAGCGCCACCTTGATCGTGCCGCCGGCATCCGCCGTTGCAGGCACCGTCACCGCTACAGGCAGCAGCACACTGCCGTCATAGCCATAGTTGGCGAGGGGGCCCACGGGCAGCTTCGACGGCACCGGCCAGGCAATCTCGCCCGCCTGCATGCCGGCAGGCAGTGTCCAGCGCAGGCTGGTGGCCTGTCCGCTGTCTCCGGGATTCTTCCAGTAGGTATGCCAATGCGGCGCGTGCATCAGCTGCAGGCCCAGCCACAGCGGCTTGCCGGCCTGCACCCCCTGTGGCGCATGGGCCAGCAGGCGGGCTTGCACCTGTTCCGTACGGACTTCATGCGCCGCCGCAGTCAGCGCCGAAAAACTGGATCCGCCCTGTGCCAGTGCATGGCCGCCAGCCAGGCTGGCCACCAGGGCCAGTGCGATAGCGCTACTGCGGCGCAGCAAGGGCGCTTGGCGCAAAGCGAAGGTCGTTCCGGAAAGTCGTAGGGTCATCATGCAATCATCAAACGCCCCACGGAACTTCGGCAGGGGGCAGCAGTTTTTTCAGCGAACCATTATCCCCCTTGCGCCAAGACCCCACAGCAAGGTGCCAGTCAGTATGATGGAGGGCACCATGCCAAGCACGCCTATCCCCCCGTCGCGCTATTGGGCCGACCTGACCAGTCCGGACTTCGCCACGCTGGACCGCGATCGCGCCATCGCCATCCTGCCAGTTGCCGCCATCGAGCAGCACGGGCCGCACTTGCCGCTGCAGGTCGATACCGCACTGGCCGATGCCATGGTGCAGGCCTGCCTGCCGCATCTGCCGGCAGACTTGCCCGCCTTGTTCCTGCCCACGCAGGCCGTGGGATACAGCCCGGAACACACGGCTTTCCAGGGCACGCTCACGCTGCGCGCAGAAACCGTGATCCGCCTGTGGACCGAAATGGCGGAGTGCGTGGCAGCAAGCGGCGTGCGCAAGCTGGTGCTGTTCAACACCCACGGTGGCAACGTGGGCCTGCTGGACGTGGTTGCGCGCGACCTGCGCGCGCGCCTCGACATGCTGGTCTACACCACCAGCTGGTTCAACCTGCCACTGGGCCAAGCCGCCGAAGCCTTCGATGCCCACGAGCACCGTTTCGGCATCCACGCCGGCGTCATCGAAACCAGCCTGATGCTGGCCATCCGTCCGGACCTGGTACGCATGGACAAGGCAGGAAATTTCTCCAGCACCTCCGAACAGCGCGCCGCCCAATTCCCCACACTGGGCAATGGCCGCAGCGCCAAGCTGGCCTGGCAGATGCAGGATTACCACCCCTGCGGCGCAGTCGGCAACGCCGCCGCGGCCGATGCCGAACGCGGTGCAGCCCTGCTGCAGGCCAGCGGCCAGGCCCTGGCTACATTGCTGCGGGAAATCGACGCGCTTCCTGCCGACACTTTGCGCAACGGAGCAAGCGCCGTCCGGTAACCGCGCCTCCGCCGAGGCCTCTCTCAGGCCGCCAGCTGCTGCTCGATCGTCTGCGCCAGCAGCGCAATGCCGCGATCGATCTCCTCCGGCGTCGCCGTCACGAAGCTCAGGCGCATCGTGCTCATGTCGGGCTGCGTGTCATAGAAAGCAGCCCCCGGCACATAGGCCACCCCCTGCTGCACTGCCAGCGGCAGCATGGCGGCACTATCCAGCCCGTCCGGCAGGCGCAGCCACAGGAACATGCCGCCCTTGGGCGTATTCCAGCTCACGCCATCCGGCATGTGGCGCTGCAGCGCGGCCAGCATCGCCTGGCATTGCCCCTTGTACAGCGCACGGATGCGCTCCAGATGCCCATCAAGGAAACCCGGCTGCGTCAGCACCTCATACGCCAGACGCTGGTTCAGGCTCGGGCTGTGCAAATCCGCCGCCTGCTTGGCCTGCAGCATCTTGGGATACACCTCGGCCGGCACCACGGCAAAACCCAGGCGCATGCCCGGTGCCAGCACCTTCGAGAACGAGCCCAGATAAATCGACTGCTCCGGATAGAAGCTCGACACGGGCGGCGGCGGCGGCGCATCGAACCACAGCTCGCCATAGGGGTTGTCCTCCACGATCGGCAGACCCAGCGCATGGCAGGTCTTCGCAATCTCCTGGCGGCGGTGCGCCGACAGCGTCAGCCCGGTCGGGTTCTGGAAATTGCTCAGCAGATACAGAAAGCGTGCGCGGTAGCGCAACTGCTCGCGCTCCAGCGACTCGAGCTGCAAGCCCTGGTCGTCATTCGGAACACTGAAAATCTCCGGCTCATAGGCAGAAAACGCCTGCAGCGCACCCAGATACGACGGCGTCTGCACCACCACACGGCTGCCCTCGTCGATCAGCACCTTGCCGACAAGGTCCAGGCCCTGCTGCGAACCGGTCGTGATCAGCACCTGGTCCGGCGAAACCTCCCACGGCAGCGACTGCGCCACCCACTCACGCAGCGGGGCATAGCCCTCGCTCGCCGCATACTGCAGCGCGGAGCGCGGATGCTCGCGCATCACCTTCTCGTAGGCCTGGCTGAACGCCTCGATCGGAAACGAATCCGGCGACGGCAGGCCACCGGCAAAACTGATGATGTCAGGCTGCTCCGTCACCTTCAGGATCTCGCGGATGATCGACGGACTCATGGCTGCTGCCCGGTTGGCAAACTGCCAGCTTTTCATGGTGGACTCCTTGTACGACAGCAGGCGCCAGTGCACGAAAAAGCGGCCTGCCGTTTCCAGCTATGCGGGGGTTGTTCTAGTGTGCGTCCATTGTGGACCAAGTTGCCCGCGCGATACGCTTCAGCCTGCAACAAATGGAGGGCTTGACGCATGAAAAGATTTTGGCTGCGCAGCACGTCAGCCAAAGAAAAACCCCTGCGTGCATGAAGCAGGCAGGGGTTTCGGGCAGATGGTGCCGGCGACCGGAATCGAACTGGTGACCTACGCGTTACGAGTGCGTTGCTCTACCAACTGAGCTACGCCGGCATTCGCTTGTGCGATAAACCAAAATTATAGTGCGATGTTCCCCCAGAATGCCAGCCCTCGTGTGGCATACCGCACGTTTTTTCTGATTCACAGCATCTCATCCGGCGTAAAAGGAGCGGCCAGCTTCAGCAGAAACTGCAGGGTCGCGCTCGCATCGGGCTCGCCATGCTGCACGGCCGGCTCCACGCCCGCAGGCGCGTGCCATTGCAGGCGCCCGTCGGGTGCCAGTTCCAGCCGCCACGCCCCTTCGCGCACGATCGGCGTCACCCGTTCCCGGATCAGCCGGCCCAGCAGGCGGCTTCGTATCAGCACCGCCACCTCGCTGTTCTGCAACTGCGAACGCAAATCCAGATTCATCGAACCAATGCCCAGCCAAGTGTCATCCATCAGCACCAGTTTGGCATGCAGGCTCGCATGCCTGGCCTTCCCGGAAGAACCAAGCGCACTGCGCACCGATTGCGGCTGCAAGGCCCGCATCTCATGCACCTCCACGCCCAGCTTCAGCAACTCCCTGCGGTAACGCTCATAGCCGATATGCGCCAGCGGTGCATCCGACGACGCCAGCGAATTGGTCAGCACCACCACCGCGATGCCACGCCGGCGCAAGCCGGCAAACACCTGCATCATCTGCGCGCCGGGCACGAAATAGGGCGTCACGATCAGCACGGATCGGCGTGAAAGCCGCATCAGCCCCAACAGGCCGCTCACCACCTGATCGCCGCCATCCACATCGCGCTCCTCGGACGACAACTTGGCCGGCGCATCGGCCAGCAGGGCGCTTGGCGCCCAGGTCCATGCCACTTCCTCCAGTGCCATCGCACCTGGCAGATCCGCCGGAGCAGAAGCGGCCACTGATTCGCCCTCTGCTTCGTCGCCCCCACCCGCCCGCGCCGACGGATTGCTTCGTCGCATCGCCACCATGGCCTTCAAATCCCGGCGGCTCATCAGCTGCTCCACGGGATACGCCAGCGGATGATTCCAGTACCGGTCGAAGCTGCGCGACATCGCAGGCACCAGCGCTCCGATCGCCAGCACATCCAGATCGATGTAATTGCTGTCATCGGCCTGGCCGAAATACGCATCGCCCAGATTGCGTCCGCCCACAATCCCCGCGACGTTATCTGCCAGAAACAGCTTGTTGTGCATGCGATGCTGCAGCCGCGAAAAATCCTGCAGCGCCGACAGCGCACGCAACTTGCCCATGCTGCGCCCCGCCGGCAGCGGATTGAACAGCCGCATCTCCACATTCGGCACAAACGCCAGTTGCAACACCTCCGCATCCTCGCCCTTGGTATGCAGATCATCCAGCAGGATGCGCACCCGCACCCCGCGCGCCGCCGCCTCGCGAATTGCCGCCAGCAGTACGCCGGTCCCCGGATCGTTGTGAATGGCGTAATACTGCAGATCCAGCGTGCGCGTCGCCTGCCGGGTCAGGGCGAGCCGGCTCGAAAAAGCACTGTCAGCAGAATCCAGCAGCAGAAACCCCGTATCGTGCCGGGATCGGGACTGCTTGCGCAAGGCACCAGCCAGCTTGCTCAGCGGAGTCACGGTTCCTGCCGGGAGAGCCTGTGATTCGGTGCGCGGCCCCGGCGGGGGCAGGGTGCCGCATCCAGCCAATACCAGCGCTGCCAGCAGCACCCAGACCCACAGCAGCACGCGCCACAACGGAAGAGGGCGGGTAGCAGTCAATACAGGAGCAGCAGGCGGCATGGCAGAAACAATCAGGCGATGCCGGATATTAGCGCGAGTGTGATGCTTCTTGGGGCAGGCATTCCCGCAGCAGGCAAGGTCCAGCTTGGACAAGGTGCCGGCTGCATCCTGTGTTGCCGATGCTTGCTTCCCTGTATAGCCAAGGCACCAAGCATCATCGCCTAGCATCCGGCATCCGGCATCCGGCATCCGGCATCCGGCATCCGGCATCCGGCAGCAGACTGCCGCCACCTACCGGCAAAAATGCCGGCTGACCTCAACCTCCGGAAGGCTCAGCCATGCGCCGTCCCCAACTGCTCCCATCGCTCCAGCGCCACCATCAGCGCCTCTTCGATCTCGCCATCCCGCTGCTGCAGGGCAATTGCCCGCTGCAGGTTCGAGGCATATAGCGAACCATCGGCCAGCTCCGCGCGAATTCCCGCCTGCTCCGCCTCCAGCGCCTCGATCTGCCCGGGAAGCGCATCCAGTTCCCGCTGCTCCTTGTAGCTCAGCTTGCGTTTGCCTCCGCGACCCTGCGCATCAGCGCCCGAACCCGACCCGGGTGGGCCCGCAGTCCCGGAACCGGCTACGCCCGATCCTGCTGCACCGGCCTTATCAGTCCCAGTTGCGCCCGCAGTCCCAGTTGCGCCCGCGCTGCCTCCAGCCGTAGTAGCGGCTCCGGCCTTCGGCGCAGCGCCAGCCCGGCCAGCCGCCGCCTTCTCCATCGCTGTCGCCCGCTGCGACTGCGTCAGCCAATCCTCCACGCTTCCTTCATAC